>CAVQJM010000023.1:0-218006 GCA_963712845.1 uncultured Acidobacteriaceae bacterium | reverse complement strand
CTATGCCATTACTGCACCTTACCAGCCGAGTTCTCGAGGACAACGTTTGAGAACACAGCAGTATCCGGTTTGATAGGCAGGTGCGAGCAGAAACCCAGGCCAATATAGAACGGACCATCAAAGTGCAGGTGGATCGGCGGACCCAGCTGGCTCATGGGCTCACCCTTCAGGCTGACAAAGATCGCGATGGAATCTCCGTGCTTCTCGATGCCGATTCGCTTGGCCAGCACGCCCTCCAGGCTGCCTCCGAACCGGTATTGCATGTCCGTCATCATTGCGCCCCTCTTTGGACGCTGCGCACGGTGGATCATGCCGCTGCCGTGCTCACCAATCATGGCCCCCTGGGAGTCGTCATCCAGATTCTGGCGAATGATCAGGACCACCTTTCGGTCGTCATAGCCCTTCGGATCTGGAAACGTGGCATCGGCCGCGAGCGAGGCATCTCCGTTGTACTTCTTCCAGATGTAACGGAACTCATCGCGGGAGTACCAGATGTTGTATCCGGCGGAGCGGATGGTATATCGCTTGCTGCCGGGATCATATGTTCCACTACCCGGCACCAAGGCCGCTCCAATATCCGATTGGCCATCGAATACGCCGGTTGGGATATCGAAGTTTTTGCTGGGGCGATGAAAGTCTGCCGGCGGCGGTACCTGCTCATGCGTTGGAGACCTGGTTGCGCCCACGCGGGAACGACCAACTTTGTCTTTGTCGGGGTTTGCGTCGCCTGCGAATCCAATCGATGCGGTGCAACGCACAGCAACAGAACGATCAGTGAGGGGAGCAGCGCATGTTTTGCGGCGGAGGGAGGGATGGAGAGTGCCATGGCGAAGAACTTTAACAGAGTATGGGGGATGCGGCCGCGCTTGATCGCCAGCGCGGTCGCAGCAGATCCAAACGAACTCCTTTCAAAAGCTTGGATGACATTCCTCCACGGACCTGAATCCACTCGATAGGGCTGCCTCCAGTGGTGCAGGGCCAGATCGAAGAGCCCCAGGGAATCGCATTGCAAAGCACTCAACTTCAATAGACGCCCGGAATCAGCCGCTTTGTGCTCCGGCTATAGCCTTCATAATCGGCTCCAAAAGCCAGGCGGAACGCAGTCTCTTCGATATGAATGCGATACAACACGGCTAGAGTCGGTGGGACGAGGACAACTGCAAAACAGGCCCATGTGCGTGCGTGAAGGGCAAACGCCAGGAGAATCAGTTCCAGGCCGAGATAGGAAGGATGACGGACGAGGCTATAGAGTCCGCTTCGCTGCAGGCTTTGTCCGGCGCGCGTCGCTACGTTGGTGCTGAAGGCCCCGCCCAGCGTAACGATTGCTAAGATTACGAACTCCCAGGCCGAGAATCAAAATTCCCAGGGCCGCAGGCAGCAGCCAGCTATAACTCCCGGGCATATCGACCGCGAAAAAGCTCTGCATCCACTCCTCGATCTTGAACGATGCAATAATCACAACCCAGAGAATGATCTGCGTTCCGCGATCTTGTATCTTGCCTTCACCCTGGCGCGTTTGGGTGAACACGGCGAGCAGGATTTCTCCCACCCCCATACACTTGTCAGTGCACTAAAAAGGAATTCGAGATTCATAATTGTCCCCCTGCATGACGGTAAGAAAAGAATGCCCGGGACGGCCCGGGGAAAACAGTAGCAGCTGTCATCGATGAGAGATGACTGGTATCACCGTGACACTCGTCATGCGTCTCATATGACAGCTCTGGCTATCGGGAACTGCTTGTCTGGTGGAATCATGAAGGTATGAGCGAGGCGCAGTTACACGCACCGGAACGAAACGCGGTGGCCCGGGGTACACACATCATCGCCTCGATGCGGGAGTTTGTCCGTGGCCGCTGGATCGTGCGCTGGGTGGCGTTGCTTTATTCCGTGTATTTCTTTGTCATGCCGACCTACCGGCACTCCTTTGCGGTCTGGATGGAATTCGCGGTTCTTTACGCGGTGGTCCTCATTCTTTACTTTCTTGTCGCCGAGCTAACGGGACGTTGGCAGACAATCGCGTTTGTGTTGTTCTTCCTCCATGCCTTTCTCTATTACTCGTTCAGCGAGAAAGCCTATGGAGTGTTCGCTTACCCTTTCGCGATGCTTTGCCTTTTCGTCACTCGTTTGCGCACTCTGTTCCTGGTGCTGATTGCGATGATGGTAGGAGTCGTGGCGGAGACCCGATACCTCGGTCGCCCTTTTGCCACAGCCGACAATGTCCTTTTCCTCTGCGTGATTTTTGGGCTCAGCAATTTTGCGTTCGCCCAGCAGACGCGAGCCAATTCTCTTCTGGAGCGCGCAAATTCTGAGATCGAACGTCTCTCGGCGGAAGCGGAGCGCGAGCGCATCGCACGCGATCTGCACGACCTCCTTGGCCATACCCTGACGCTTATTGCTGTGAAGCTCGATCTCGCCCGGCGGCTCCTATCCCACGACCTCAACCACGACTTAGTCCGCGCCCGACACGAGATCGTGGAAGCGGAGCAGACTGCTCGGAGTGCCCTCGCCGAGGTGAGGGAAGCCGTGTCCGGCTACCGCGCCGAAGGACTGGATGCAGAGATCAGCCACGCCCGGCGAAGCCTGCTTTCCGCCGATGTCAAACTGACCACGACTCTCGCTCCGGTGAATCTCTCATCGAGCCAGGTCAACGCTCTTTGCCTTGGCCGTAACGAACATCGTCCGCCATGCTCACGCAACGGTCTGCCACGTGGCGCTCCTCGAAAAGGACAGGACGATTCATTTCACGATTGAGGACAATGGGCTGGGCGGCGAGATTCGTGAAGGCAATGGCCTGCGTGGCATGCGAGAGCGGCTTCAATCCCTGGCCGGGGCCGTAAAGCTGACAGGCTTGGCAAATGGAGGAACAAGCCTTGAGCTGACGTTGCCGATAGAGAGAGTGAGTCTTCGGCACAATCGGCTTCACGATTTGTGGGAGAGGCGGATACCCTTTGACGCAAAAGATACGCGTGGTGCTGGCGGAGGACCAAAGCATGTTGCGGGGGCGCACTCGCCGCGCTGCTCTCGATCGAAACCGATATTGAGGTGCTCGGATCTTTTTCTGATGGAGAGCAGGCCCTTCAGGCCGTCGGAAAGCACCAGCCGGACGTTTTGGGAACAGACATTGAGATGCCGAAGATGAGCGGCCTCGAACTCACCGCTCGTGTAAAAGAGCTTTACCCAAACACACGCGTCCTGATACTAACGACCTTCGCGCGTCCGGGGTACTTGCGCCGAGCACTGGAAGCGGGAGCGTCTGCCTATCTTCTCAAGGACCGGCCCTCTGAAGAACTCGCCGACGCGGTCCGGGGAGTCAGTCGCGGGGCTCGCATCGTGGATCCCCAACTGGCCTCGCAGATATGGAGCACGGAAAAAGACCCGCTCACCGATAGAGAACGCTTGATCCTGCGCCGCGCGGGCGACGGTGAAACTACCGCTGACCTGGCCCAGTCGCTGCGACTGACAGAGGGGACCGTACGCAACTATCTCTCCGAGGCGATCTCAAAGTTGCACGCTTCCAACCGGTTTGAAGCAGCCCGTATTGCTCGCAATAGAAGCAGCCCGTATTGCTCGCAATAAAGGATGGCCTTGACGTCCACCTTGGCGATCGAGCGGAGTTCTGCAGCACGGTGATCAGATCTCGCGAGAGGCGTCCGGACACTGGTTCAGCCCTTGTAGGCTAATTGCAAACTAATAGCGGTCCGGATGTGGTAGTCCGCTAATGCTGCTTTACTCTTCCATCGCGCTAGCGCTTGTTGATGGCCAGCCATGGCACGCCGCGGTAGGAATCCGCCACCACCCAGGCGCTGGCACTGAGCGCACCACCCAACAACTCAAAGGCGCCATGCTTGTGCAATTGCTTCTGGTTTGGCCCCAGCTCTGGGTGATAGCAAACATGCGGAATCTTTACTTCTCCGCGGTTAATAAGTTCGATCAGCAATTCATCAGACCGAAGGGTCTCCGGGTTGCGATTAATGGTCAGCTTCATGGGTGCATTGAATCGTGTGGCAAACACTTTTTGGATGATAATTCACAGAACATCGATGCGTTAAAGTTCGAGTGAAATCGGCTTCGAGTTACTCTAAGACCGATGGCACTCAGGCATTAGCCACATGGGCCGTCCGACGCGCGTCGCCATCCAGAGGAATGTAGCCTTGAAGGGTCTTCCACGTGGCAGTGGGTCGACCCGACCCACCACCCTTTTTACGCCGTCGACGTCTCAGCATCTAAGTTTGTTTCAATCTCAATGCCGGCAACGTTGTCTGCGAGGATGCAGAAGGCTAGTGATCGCCTCGGCCATGATGGATATGGAAGTCCGTGTCATTCCGCCGCCGTGCCGATGCAGCAGGCTGGCCCACCGCAGCTCTCTTGATCCCTTTGCAGTGGTTTTACCGCGTACACCTTGACGCTGGCAGCTGCCGCTTCACGTCGTACTCAGAAAGGAGTTTCGTCAAGTCCTCGTGGAGACTGGCTGATGTGGACGCGTTCGTGGAGCAGCAAGTATCTGCAAGCACCGTCGAATCATTGGCCGGCGCCATCACTGGGAAGCAACATCCGGCCTGATTTTCGACTTTGGCATAGGAGTTCAGATCGGCTCCGCTGTCCACAATTTCTACGTGATCAAAGCCGGCAGCGAGTAGCCCGTTGCGGTAGTCATCTATCTTGATCGCTCCGCCGATACAACCGACATACGCTGCCATGCTCTGTGCCACTGCAGCGGGCAACTCAGCCTTGAGTGCAATGTCGCTGACCGCCAGTCTCCCACCTGGTTTAAGAACCCGTGCGATCTCATGGAAGACGGCGGCCTCGTCGGGAGCGAGATTGATGACGCAGTTGCTGATGACGCAATCGACCGAGCCATCGGCGAGGGGAAGATGGTCGATGGTCCCGAGATGAAACTCGACATTCGGGTAACCGCCGTTTTCGGCGTTTGTGCGGGCGCGCTCGATCATCTCTGGCGTCATGTCGATGCCGATGGCCTTCCGTGAAGGGCCAACCAGGGGTGACGCGAGAAAAACATCGATCCCGCCGCCTGATCCTAGATCGACGACCACTTCGCCTGGACGTATGGACGCAATGGCAGTTGGATTTCCGCACGAAAGCCCCATGTTGGCTTCAGCTGGAATTGAAGTCAGTTCCGCAGCACTGATGTAGGTCCAGCATCCCTGTCGCTGTCGAAGGTCCGTTGTGTGAAGATGGGCGAGGTCTTCCGCAATCGCCGCGTCCTCGGACTCTCACACAGCTCTAACAACTGGAGCAGCGGCGGTGCTACCGCTCGACGCAGCTCTGATGACCTTCGGAGACATCGCAGATATGTAGAATTGAGGCCGAAGCGCAATTTCCTTCCCCGGAGTTTTCTCGTGACCACGACTCCAGTCCGGCCTTTCCCGTCCAAAGAAAATACGGCGAGAGACGATGCGGCGGGTGTCCGGGGCGCAATCGCCTGGTCAAGTCTGCTCTTTGCTCTTCTGCAAAGCGTCTGCACCTTCTTCACCGCGGCAAATGGTTTGCGCTTTGTCGTTGGTCTCGGCTCACTCGTGTTGAGTGCCGGTGCGGGCGCCATGGTGGACCGCTTCCATGCGGACGCGCTCCGCATTCCCATGGTCGGCGTTGCTTCGATCGGCTCGCTGCTAAATCTCGCCATTCTCGGCCAGCTTCGCAGGCTGCGCCGTCGTCCTGCATCGCTCTGGCGTCAGCAGCCGCCGCGCGCGCGCAAGCTCCGCATGGAGCGTCTGCAGATCGTGCTCTCCGTCGCTACGCTGGCTCTCATCGCCGTAGAAGAGCTGCTCCACTATCACTACAGCGGCCACCTCTAAACGCTCAAGGCTTGCGCCTCGTCGTAGTAGATGCCGCCATCGGCACGCGATCTCCGCGCGCGCGTCTGGTCATGCTCTCTAGTTCGTCCAGTGTGCGCGGCCAGTCCTTCCCCAGCAGCCGGGACAGGGTGCGATCCGCCAGCACACGACCTTCCGTCTGACATCGCGCACAATAGTTCGTCTCGTTGTCCGCATAGCGGATGCGCTGAATCGGCTGGCCACATCGCGGACACGGCTGCCCATAACGCCCATGCACCGCCATCTCCTTGCGGAAGGCCGTCACCTTCTCCGGAAACTCGACCTTCGCTTCTGTCTTCAACCGTTCGATCCAGAGCTGAAGCGTCTCCCGCGTCGCCGTGAACAGCCGCTCCCATTCCTCGGGCTCCAGTTTGTGCGTCTGCTTGATCGGCGAGAGCCGCGCCGCATGCAGTATCTCGTCCGAGTAAGCGTTGCCAATGCCGCTCACGATCCGTGGATCGGTCAGGGCTCGCTTCAGCGTGCGGTTCTCGGTCATCAGAGCTGTGCGAAATGAATCCAGATTGTACTCGAAGACTTCGATGCCACCCGGATCGATGGACTGCAACCCCTCCTCTCCGCTCAGAACGTGCAGCGACGCGCGTCTCTTCGTGCCCGCTTCTGTCAACACTAGCGAGCCGTTTGGAAAATCGAAGGCCGCCAGGCTGTTCCGTCCTGCCAGCTTCGCTCCCGCCGGCCGCCAGTGCAGCCGCCCGGCAATCATCAGGTGGAGTACCAGCCATAGGTCGCCCTCCATCCCGATCGCGATGCGCTTGCCGACTCGTCGCAATTCGCTCACCGTGCGACCCTCTGCGCTGCTCAGCGGCGGATGCACCGTGCGCAGCAGAAATGCGCTCGCTACACGCACCTGGTCCAGCCTCTGTCCAACAATGCGCGGTTCGAGCGCGCTGAGATAAGCGGCAATGTCCGGCAGCTCCGGCATGCGATTCAGCTTGCACGGCACAGGGACTTACTGGCAACTTGCAGGATTGATTGCGAACAATCCCTGAAATGGTCACCGCCTGGCCTGTACGGCAGCGTCTATCTCTGATCGATGCGTCTCGCCTTTTGGGCGCGACACAGGGAAGGACTGTTTGAACAGTGTTGAGACCGTGATCTTCATCCAGAGTCCTGCAAATAGCATTAGCTCAGCTTCCAATGGTCCTTGTCTTCGCCTTTTCTTTGCCTTTCCACACCCTGTCGCGCTACCCTGCCGGTATGCCAGTCCCCGAACGGAATCACGTCCAGGTAGTGCGCTGTAAAGGAATCGGCTGCGGTCGGAATGTGCCCACACCCGTCGAAGTCCGGGTTCATACAGGATCCATCGCCGTCCTTTGCCCTGTCTGTCTGGAGCGCCGGTCCTACATCGTTTCGACGGAAATGTTCATGGGATCGCCGTCATGGGACGTCATGCGCACGTTGCAGGGGCGACGGTGAAGGACTCGAATGACAAACCGCCATATCGCCATTGGCACACAGTTTGCGCTGCCTGAGGGAAGGTCACACTGGCTGAGTCGTTGACTATAGTTCTTGCAATGTCCGCTTTAAGGAAACTTCGCTCAGGACGAGCCACACACGGGCTCGATCCCTAACCTGTCGTTGACGGCATCCACAAGTCTCTGACGAGATCCAAGATAACGCTCGGTCGTCTCGACCGAGCGATGTCCGAGCAAGAATTGGATTTGTTCCAGTTCGCCTCCAGCGGAATGGCATAGCATGGCACAGGTACGCCGGAGATCATGCGGGGGCTCAGCAAACCATTGTCGGAAGCTTCATATGCGAGCCGCCGCACAGCCGCCAAGCGCAAATTGATGGTTGCGGGGGCGAGCCGACGGGCTTCAAGTTCATAGCGATAGCGCAAGACCACGGTCCTGCCAAAGGCTAGGCGAGGTTCTGAGCAGTACCAACAAATGAAGTCATCGATTGCAAAGCCGTATGTTCGTTTGAGGCAGGAGATCCCGGCTCTGGAGCAAAGACGCCTTGGAATGATCCAGGTCTGGCAGGCGCAGGACACTCTATAGGTGACCCGCGCTTTGATTTGCGTTTTTTCTGCATGGGCGCGGTTTCCTAAACCGCCGCTCCATGATCTGCCGAATCTCCGCACTTTTACTTCAAACCCCTTTTCTCGGGAACCTCGCGACGGCCGCTGCGTTGGGCCAAGTTTCCGAGTCCGCAACGACATGGCAGGTCTTTCGAAAAGTAGAGTATGCTGCGGGCATGCCGCAGGGCATTTTGTCGGCAGCCAGGGAGCAAGCCGAGCAATCGACCGCAGGCGCTGCAATGGGTTTCTCCTCAACCTGCCCTCGCCTCGCTTCTTCCGTCGGTGGCATGGAGTATGGAGGAACGGACAGACTTACTTTCGGCACCCTGAGTCACGAATAAATTGGAAGAACGAGGGCATATGTCATCACAAAATGGCGACAAAGCGAGATTCAACAGGTTAAGGAAGCAAAAGTTACGCCGCCGCGAACTCACGGCAAGGCTGGCGACCCAGTCGGCGCCCAGTGCGGCGCGGTTGGGTAAAACCCCGTCTGCAAAGTTGGCGTAGCGGTAGCAGCAGAACACGCTCCTTCACCAACACCTTCGATGGACAACGCCTCGTTTAGAACATGCCCTCCCTGGTCGTGTGCGCCATGCCTGCTCCTCGCAGAGCTGGGACCTGCCACCTACCGCAAACCCCGTTTTGGGGGAACAACGACAGCGAGGTATGACTGTCGGGGGATAACTTCCGGATTGCCGGCGACTCGCCCGGCGCGAGCCTGTGTTCACTGAGACCCTTACCGTTACGAGAGAGTGCGACTCATCTCTGGAGCAAGCACGTATGGCGAATGGAAGACCTCATGATCATCCGTTGACCGATATTCTCGTTCATTCCATTTCTGTTTACGGAGAAGAAGCCGACAATTTGATCCGGAAGATTGCAAGGCTGTGCAGCCCCCGAGAATTGTCAGAATGGTGGGAACGCGAGATAGGCTGGTCCAGCAATGACCCGTCAGTCGTTCACAAAGCACATCTTCAATTGGACCGACTGACGCAGCGGGCCAAAGAAGGAGGTTGGGATTGCAAGATGATGAACGCATTAGGCACTGAATGTGTCCGATTCCCAGTGTGATGGGAGCATTACCGGTTACGCGGAAGCAATCCTGCGTAGTGCCTCAGAAGTCGCATTTTCAGTAACTACGATTTCCAGCTTTTGAGAACAAGGCGAGTGGCTCTTCGAGCCACGATCCAACCAACTTTTCGGAGTTCCGGTTGGATTGTGGGCTATCCGGACATTACCCGGTTTTCGAGTTCTGTCCGGGTTGGCGGTGATCCACTCGGTATGCGTGGTTGCGCTAGAATTTCGCGGTGGGGTTGCGAAATACATGGCTCTCCTAGACTCAGACAAAAAGGCCGATCCAGTGCTGGGCGAGGATATATGGGACCTCTTCGAAACGATCGAGTCTTCTTTCGGAGTTGAGTTGAGTGACTACCGTGCACTTTGCGGGAAATGCCCGGCCATCTTGAGGAGAACAACGGCTGTAAGGAGCGCGAACGGAATGGTGATAACGACGATCAAAGACGAGCGCCAGTCGCGCAGGAACAGAAGCAGGGTCAGACCGGTGAGGATTGCCCCCAGCAAGCCCTCGCGCAGGACGGACATCAGCGCATCGCGAACGTACTGCGACTGATCGAATTCATACGTGATCTTGATGTCATCCGGAACAAGCGACTGAAAACGCCCGAGGCTTTGACGGACTTCGGCGACCACTGTGAGAGTCGAAGCGTCACGTGACGGTCGAATCCGTTGTCACCAGCGTGTGCTGACCTCAAGGTCGGTTAAGGCCTCCGCTTGCTTCGCGGCTTCACTTCCTTGTTGAGCGGCATTCACTTTCAAAGCACGAACTCCGAAATCGAAAGGCTGCCAGCTTAGCAGCGCGCCGCCACCACTGCTCCAGGCGCTGCGCGACACATCGGAAGCTATCACTGGTCCTGAGATATTGGGGATTACGCCTTGGGGCAACAACAACCCGTAGATGTTGTTTGCTGTTGCCCGATTAGTCTGCCAAAGCAGATCGGTGCGAGGGAGATAGGCCGTGCGCGCGACGCCGACCGCACCTTGAGCTGCTCTCTGTTGCGCCTGTGCTGCCTGAATCGCCGGATAGTTTGACCGCGCCAGATTGGTTACCTGCTTCAGCGTCATCTTGTTACGATCAGGCGCTGCGCTGGTCTGAGCCAGCAAAGGACACGGACGGCACGCAGATGGTCATCGCAGTCAAGACGCACGCGAAGACAATGACGGGGCTACGAAGAAGCATGAACGCAACAACTCCCAAAAGGAAAACCCGCTGCCGTCTGAGGCGAGAATCGGACGGTTACAAATTTGACGAGATTTATGAGATCAAAATGGGTCAAATTGACGAGATCCACCTTGACAGCGCCTCCCCGGCAGGATCAACATTCCGACCGTACTTTGTTGCTCATTATCCCCCGGGTATTCTCGATGCGTCATCCCTTGCGGTGCATTCATGGATGACTCATTCGCTGCCTGGCTTTTGAGGGAAATAGCGGTCCGGCGGTCCAACTTGTTCGGGTAAATACATAAAGCGCGATGAGAATGCTCATGTGCGGCCTTCTCGCCGGCGATCTATCCGGCCGCCCGAACCCTTGCAAGTCTGAGGAGGTCCCCCTTGAAACAATCCAGATTGGTAGCACTGGGCGCTGGCTGTGTAGTGATAGCGGCCGCCATGTCGATCACCACTCACATTGTCCGCGGTCAAATGAACGCCACGTCTACGCCGGTTTACAACCCGTATCCACCGGGGATTCTCCCTTCGAATATCAGTTCTGAGTTGGCACGCGTTGAGCGGGAAGTGGATTTCATCGAAAACGAAGCGATCGGGCAGTGGCACGCTATACCGCCTCCGACCCTGACAGGGAATCCGCCCATACTTCAGAACACCGGAGTGCAGTCGGTAGAGGTACTCGGCAAACTCATGAACTTCGACAAACATATCTCGCCCAACGAGAATGTAGCCTGTGCGTCGTGCCACATGCCGTACGCGGCCTTCAGCGGGCCGATTCCGTCGGTGAATCTGACCATGATCGCGTATCCCGGGTCCTTCCACTTCCGCGCCGGCAAGCGTACGGCGCAGCGATACACGTATTCGAGTTACTTCCCTCCCCTGCAGTACAACACCACCCAAGCCGCCTTCTTTGGCGGAAACTTCTGGGATTCACGCGCAACCGGATATCTGCTCAGGGCTCCGGATGCCGAGCAGGCACAGTTTCCTCCGGTCGATCCTCTGGAAATGGGCAACTCTGACACCGCCTGCATCACGTTCAAGCTTTCACTGGCTGTGTACAGGCCGCTTTTTGAGGAAGTATGGGGAAAGGGCTCGTTCGCCATCAATTTCCCACCCGACACTGCACAGATATGCGCCATGCCGAATATTGGCGGGAGCGCTACGCAAGTTCCGCTCAGTCCGGCTGACCGCACCCGTTCGAATCAAGTGTACGATCACTGGGCCCAGTCCCTTAGCGCATTCGAGAAAAGCGACTCTGTCAGTCCTTTCACCTCGAAGTTCGATGCTTTCCTGAAGGGCAAGGCGACACTGACCGCAGACGAGATGGCTGGCTACAATCTGTTCCGCGGCAAAGGCAACTGCAACTCCTGCCATCTGGATGGCAGGTCAACGGCCCCCTCACCCACCGCTCCCAGCAGCGAAGACACCGGAACAGCCGCAGACGTAACGCCTCTGTTCACCTGCTTCGGCTCGGCCAATCTCGGCCTACCCAAGAATCCCAGGGACTCGTTTTATTACGAGACCACGCCCGATTCCTTCGGCTTCACACCGAATCCCGGAGGTTTCACCTACACCGATCTCGGGCTGGGGACTTTCCTCAGAAGTGGTTTCGGTTCCGCTCCCAACCCGAATTTGACATGGAGAAGATTTGCGTCCGCTTCCGACGGCCAAATGCAGACGTCTACGGCGCGCGACGCGGGGCTTGCTCCGTCGCAGTGTCCCACCACCGAGGCCCCCGGCCCATACTTCCAGAAGGAGTTTTTCCATAACGGCTATATCAAGAGTCTCAAGCAACTCGTGCATTTCTATAACACGCGTGACGTGTATCAGTTCGGCGTGCAATCAGGAAACTGCCCGGCGGGAACAGTCGAAAAAGTGAACTGCTGGCCAGTGCCCGAAGTGTCGGCAAACGAGGACATGACGGTCGGAAAGCTGGGCTTGACGGATCAGGAGGAAAATCAGATCGTGAAGTTCCTGCAAACACTCAGCGACGGTTACACAACTCCCTACCCTGACCGCAACACCTTTACAGGAGCTTGCATGCAGGGTGGGAATGCTAAAACCCAGGGGAACTCTACAATTATTTCGGCATTCTCGATGCACCGCTAAACGGCGGATGCGCCGCACTCGTAAAACAGGGCGCATGGAGGCTCCCCTCCATGCGCCCTTGAATTGCCCATTCCTTCGAGGTCTGCACATGAGAGGTCTATATACACATAGACGCCTTCTACTGCTGGCGGTCACGACCACCGCCGGCATCGTGCTCACCCAGGCCCAGATACAGACCCAGATACTTCCTCCTGCCAGAAGAGCCACGCGCGTCCATATCACCGAAGGGCCGAAACTCGAATCGGTGAGAAACAACGACGCCATTATCACGTGGACGAGCAACAATCCGGGCGGTACGGATGAGCATTTCGGCGTCGTCCACTACGGTACCGATCCTGAGCACCTCGACCAGACGGCGAAATCTCACATCAGGCTGAACCAGAACCATTCCTATACGGTTTTTCGCGTGCGTGTGGACGGCCTCAAGCCGCAGACCACCTACTACTACACGGTGGACTCGATGCAGGCCACCGGCCAGAGTGATGGGGTGAAGAGCAAGCTTGCCCACTTCGCTAATCCCTAAACAAAACCTCGCTTGTCAGCGGCAGACTTGTTGATCATCGCGTCGGCCAGGGGGTAGATGGTCAGGCTCACTTCTGCACGAAGAACTCGGTCATGGAGGGTGCAGTTGCCGCCGCTGCCGGAGGATTCGGCAGGCCCAGCATTTTCATCACGGTACGCAACATGTTCTGGTGCTGATGAAAGGTGCTCGATGTCTGGGCGTAGCCGACCTTCACGATGGGACCCCAGAGGGCGGGCGCGACATGGCCGCCTCCGCTCGTGGTATCGCTGTCTGCCGCTCCGTCGAAGTCCACGATCAGCGCGCCGTCCCCGCCGGGTGCGAATGCCGGATAGTTGGACAACGGAATGACGACATTCGACTGCAACCAGGAGTCTGCCTGCTGTGGCGTTCCGTTGTGTGCATCGTCGTTCACATCCGGAACGATGTAGGAGAACTCAGGCAACGTCGGTATACGCCGTGAACTCAATGGATATCTTAACGTATTAAGATTTTACTTGACATTATCTCTTAACACATTAAGACTTGGGGCTAGTGGTTGGGTTTTGGGTGCCACTCCCGGCTAGCGTCAGCTCGAAATGAACGTCTGCTGCAAACGCTGCCTCCTACTTTGCAAAGGTAGTGCTCGCAGGTAGAGGCACTAAGTGAATAGGACAACAGTAGCGGGTCGCTTTGGTTGGGAGAATGATTGCGAAGCCAGAGATAGTACCCCAAACAACGTTGTTTGGAAAGGTTGTTGCATACGAATGCTCCGCCTGCGGTAAAATTTTTCCCGTGCCCCTGTTGGAAGGCGCCGTTTCTCCCGACCTTCCCATACCGCTCATTATTTATGCCGCGTTTCTCGCTCATGAGTGCAAAAGCTCAAGTCCAACAGGTCAGAAGCGAAAAATAAGAGAGAGTCGGATGGCAGCAGACGATGACGATCTTCCGACCACGTATCTGCTCTATGCAATCGCAGTGATTTTAGTAATCGCCGCCGCAGCGGCCAGCACCTTCTTCATCATCTTCCACTAGCTAAAAGATTCGCGTGCATGGGAAATGGCCAAGGCTTTAGTTCCGGTTGGGCGCCCTGCCGAAGCAGTTGCGGACAACCTGTGTGCATTGTTTACGGCAATAGCGGCTCCGCAGGCTTGCGGGCGATGATGGGATACCGGTCCTCACGCAGATTGATGTCTGAATCGTTGGGAAGTAGGCTAGTGGCGATCGACCGCACCCAGTCGCTTATATATGCCGGCGGCTGCAGTAACAGATTGTTGGAGGGCCTGCTTTGTATCGTGGCCCCCAGTCTTACCAATTTGGCCCGAAGCATCTGTGTCTACCAAGGCTACTGACTGCTGCTTTGAATTCTTGCTGCCGGAGGCCGACGAAGAACGACGGAGGAGTTGCGGCCCCGACCCGTTTTGCGTTGAAGACGGACCCGCAGCCTCACTGTCTGCAGAAGGGATCATCACGGGTTGAGGAGCGTCAGTCTGGCTCACACTTGCAACGACTGAATCCCCGCTCGTTGGCACTGGCGGACTGGACAACCGGCCTCTTCTCGTTGCTCGAGTTTCGGGCTCCACCTCCGAGCGAGAAGGAGCAATCATCGATGCCACAGGTTGCGATGTCTGCAGATGTGTGTAGGACAGGAGGACTGCCAGAGACGGTGCAACACCGAGAAAACCCATAAGACAGATCAGTCCACAAGCAATGCGCACGCCAAGGAACCAGGGCGAAGATGTCTTTGACCCGGCCAAGACGGACTGAACCCGAGCTTTCAAATGCTCAGACGAGGCTGCGAAATCTATACCCCATGCCCTGGGATCTTGCGATGAATTCAACCGGGCAAAATGAACTAAACATTCCGCATATTTGGCTCTTCGGCCTGGGGAGTCAGAGACAACTGCGAGATCGCATGCGAACTCACGGTCGAACTGCATCCTTCGGACGGCATACCAGGCCGCAGGATGAAAGAAGAGGAGCGCACGGGCTGCGACAGCAAACCCGTTCCAGACAAAATCCAAACGGCGAACGTGGTGGAGTTCATGACGCAGAATGTCTTCAAGCTCGGAGCGATCCTGCTGGAGGCAAACGTCCGGCAAAAGGATCGTTGGCCGAATCCACCCGAACGTCGCCGGCGACGCTACCCCCGAAAGCACGAGCAGTCTTGAACGTCCGACATGAAGGCTCTTTGCAAGCGACTGGAAAACTGCCGCAACCTCGGCCGGTGGCTTGGTGGTGAAACGGAGAACCCATCTTAGCTGTCGCTGCTTCTTGATATGAGTAAAGAGAATGCAGGTCAAGACCAGTAGGTAGGCAACTCCGATCACACGAAGCGCGAGACCAAGCGGAAAGGCCCAAGAGCCAGGAATATGTAGGACGCCGATGGTCGAAGCCACCGGCTGAATCGGAGCATGGGGAGCGCTCGCGTCTACGTCTAGGTGTCCACCCGCCAGAAAGCCGTTCGCCATCCAGAGCCAATATGCCGCCGCGCCGAAAAGAAAACCCAGCCAGACCGTAAATCTTCGGTTTGGCGAACCGGCGAGCCAACTAATGGCGAGACATACCCCGAAAGCGAGCGCCGTCTTCAAGACAAAGCCGGCAAGTGCGGCCACAATACCAAGCAAGAGGTCCGGATTCATAGCATCCCTGCATCACTGGCGATCGCCTAGCTGATACCTCTTACGATACTCTCGGATATACGCTTCGAGTTCATCCAACTGTTTCTTTTTGATTGGACTGGCTTCCAGCAAATTGATAAGAAGCCCGGAGGCCGATCCGCGAAAGTTTCGGGATACAAGTGCCTGTATTGACAGTTGGTCGATGGTCTTGCGGGAAACCAACGGCCTGAAAACGAAGACGCGACCTCGGCTTTCATGTGTGATGAAGCCCTTCTGTTCCATGATGCGGAGCAGGGTCTGTGTAGTCTTGTAGTTGGGCCGTTCCTTTTCAGGATGAGCATTCACAACGTCGTCGACGGTGGCTTCTTCTCGGTCCCATAGCACCTGCAGAAGACGCATTTCGCCCGGAGTCGGTACGGAAAGCTGTTGCTTTTCTCGCCCAACCTTTAACAGTTTCTTTCTCATAGGAGCCTCGCCAAGACATCTTAACGGTTTAAGATTAGATTTGCTTCAACTCTTAGCGAAATAAGATCTTTATGTGATGAACGGGATTGCATCTTTACAACGCGGTTCACGAAACGGACAGCTCGATTCCGCCAACTCCCGAGAGAGCCGAACGGCAATGCGACCGGTCGGCCAAGCGGCTTGCCGGCCCAAGTTGCGCTCGCTAAAGACATGGTCCAAGCACAATGAGTGCTAAAGGCCGCATTGTTAGCATGAGATGTCCTGCATGTGCGCGATCAACATTCTATTTCTTCGCGTTCGTGTCTTTTGTAGCACTCCTTCCAGGTTTGTTGCGTGGTCAGGCGGCATCGGTCCAGATCCCGTCGACAACTCCGCTATCGGTTGAATTGCTCCAACACGTACCCATGAAGATTGGGGAACCACTGAAAGGCCGCCTGCTTTATCCGGTCTACGTCGAGAACCGGATCGCTGTGCCCGCAGGCACCGTTCTTCTCGGCAGTGTAATTCAACTCGATTCAGACCGAAGTCGGAGGATCCATTCCCGTCTCCGAGGGGATTTCACGCCATTTCACATCCCGGTCGTTCGATTCGATCAGTTGGTTCTGCCCAGCGGCACTGTCCAACCGATTATCAGCGATAGCGTGAAAGATGGCGTCCCGATTTTGCGCCTGTCACCTCCGCCCGGAAAGCCAAAAGGCTCCTTCATCCGCAGGCAGATCGCTGAAGAAAAACAGCGCGCGAAAGATGCCGTCGCCTTGTTCACCAAACCCGGTCGAGGTGATCGCCTTGTTCAATTCATCTACACGCAGTTGCCGTATCACCCAGAGAGGATCGAGACCGCTACCTCATGGACAGTTGAATTGGCTCAGCCTCTCGATCTGACGGTCAAGAATGATCCACCGGAGGATGGGACCGATCCAGTCGTTCACGAAGAGAGCCAGCAAAGGGTCAATGCAAAACTCGATGCGACAAAACCACCGTCAGATCAAAACATAGAATGGCGGCTACGCGCATATCTGCAGCAAACGATCAGCTCCGCCCACGAAAAGCCAGGTGACACCTTCCAAGCCCTCATCGCGGAACCAGTTTTCGATGCAAACCATACCCTTCTGGTTCCCGACGGGTCCGTACTAGTTGGACAGATCACACAGGCTAAAGCAGCCCGTTCATTCGGCCGCCAAGGGAAACTGCGCTTTCGATTTCGGGAATTGAAGTTTCCCAGCGGGTTTTCCCAACCTGTCGAAGGCACTCTTTCCGGAGCCGATTCAAACAAATCGGCAAATTTACAAATGGACTCCGAAGGTGGCGTACAGCCAAAATCGCAAAACCGTGTAATCGCGCCGCTAGTACTGACGCTACTCGCCGGGCGTGCTTTAGATGACGACGGAAGTCAGGTCGCCCAAAGCGCTGTTGCATCCAATGGTTTCGGAATTGTGGGAAGGGTTATCGGTATGGCGGCAAGTTCACGAAACGTTGCGGCCGGTATAGGAATCTATGGAGCCGCGCTTTCCTTTTACGACCTTTGGCTGGCTCGCGGTCATGATGTTGTGTTTGTGAAAAACACGCGCATCGAAATTACGACGACGCCGACTCGCACTCCATTGAACACACCAAAAAATGGGACGAGGCCTTCTCCATCTCGGTAGGCGAAGGACGAGGGCATTCGAAAGAGTTGCAACGGCTCTCATTAGAAAATTAGCTTGCTATACATCGAACCGCAAGGTATTGTTGGTTCTCGATGGCGGCACGCGAAACCAATCCGAATTTTATGAATGGGGTTCCGGAGCTTCTGATCCTTAGGCTCCTCCAGCAAGAGGAGATGTACGGCTATGAGATCGTTCAGGCCATCCGTAGCCGTACCGATGCGGTCATCGCAGTGGGCGAAGGTGTCGTCTATCCGGTATTGCATGGGCTGGAACGCGATGGGGCGCTCAAGTCGCGGCGGAAAGCGATCAACGGCCGTAGCCGTATCTACTACACCGTAACGCCCGCCGGATCGCATCGATTGGCGGATCTATCGGCGACCTGGACTAGTCTGGCAACTGTCATCCAAAAGATGCTGACAGGAGGGCAATATGGCGAAGCCATTCGATGAACTTCGCGAGCGCTTGCTGCGGGCGGGTGCAGCGCCACGCCATGTGCGCCGCTATCTGAGCGAACTTGCCGATCATCTGGCCGACCTGAGGGCAGAAGAGGAACGCGCGGGCCGTAGCCCGGAGGATGCGGAATCCGCGGCGCTCATCCGGCTCGGCGGGATGAATGATCTCGCCAAATCAATGATCGAGCAGCGCCAGTTCCAATCCTGGAGCGCACGGGCACCGTGGGCGATTTTCGGTCTCGCCCCGCTCTTCCTTCTGGCTGGCGTTTGGTTCGTTTCGTTGCTGATTTTGTGGTTTGGATGGCAAGTCTTTCTTCCCGGAACCGATACGCCGTTCGGCCATCACCCAGGCGCACACCGAATCTTCGAGCTTGCGAACATCTATTTTCAACTCGACAGGCTGCTCTATTTCGCTGCCCCGGTGCTCGTCGGCTGGGGAATCGGGCTCCTCGCCGCCCGTCAAAGATTGAAGGCAATTTGGCCCAGTATCGGTTTTTTCCTGATCGCGCTAATTGGGGGGACGGCCCAAGTCCACGCGAGTCGCACAGCCATTCCGCGTGGATTGGGGCACATCAGCATGAGCTTTGCCTTTGCGGCAACCATTCACGGCGGCCCCTTCGGCCTGCTGCAAATGCTGCTATTCCCGATGATCGCGCTGCCGTATCTCGTTTGGCGATTCCGGAAAGCTCACTCTCTTTTCGCTTAGTTCCTATCGCGCACGGATGATGAAACCTGACGGGCCAGCGCGAGTCCGTGGTGTTGCCTCATTCCCGATGAAAATGAATATGTCTGCACAATATACGGTCAGCATCCTTCGCGAACTCCATCATCCTAAGAACGGATTGATGCGAGCGCTGGAGATCGAGCAGCCTGGCGGACTTTCCTGGCCAATATGAATTGTCAGCACCTCCCGAAAGAAATTGGGGGCCCTGCTGCGCTTCGCTACTTCTTCAGATCTCTCGGGTATAAGCTTTACAGCCTTCGGCTTCTCCTGCGCACGGCAAAAATGAAAGAACCATCGCGTACAGGTCTTATATAATTAAGACTGCGCTGGTAAGTCGTCCTAAGATCCTCGTGGCGCACCTCATCACGTCTAACCATTGAGAGGCGAATAGTGCCAACTTCCACGCTGCTAGCGCCCAACTCCACCCGTTCCAGGTTCAAAACTGTTCTCTGGATCTCCCTCGGCCTCACCGCGCTTTTCGTCTTCGTTACGTCAGAAGTTCTCCTCATCACCGACTATCCGATGTACCACGCCTACCGTCTGCAGGTCATTGCCGACCGCCATCTCCTCATCCCGCATACACTCGCCGGACTCTTCGCTCTTTTGATCGGCCCCATCAATTTCTCCTCGCGGATCCGCCACCGTCACCTCCAACTCCATCGCATCCTCGGCCGCATCTACGTCATTTCAGTGTTTATTGGTTCCTTCACGGGGATCGCTCTCGCAGCCGGGCGGCCGGGTCTTCCCGGAACTTCCATGCAGGCCGCCGCCTGGATGGTCTGCACCACCGCCGCCTTCCTGACCGCGCGCAACCGCGAGATCATCCAGCATCGCCAATGGATGGCCCGCTCCTACGCCGTGACCTTTACCTTCGTCTCCAGCCGTGTGCTCAACCTGTGGCCCCGTTACTGGAGCCATCTCGGCGACACCTTCGCCGCCGTCGGTGTCATCGCCTTCACTCTTGCCTCGTTGCTTATCGTGGACCTCGGCCTCAACTGGCGTGAGCTCACCACTCGTCGTGCCTGATCGTCGGCTAGGAGGCCATGAGATTTTCAGGGCATCGTCATAAACGCGGGTGATCCACATCTCGCCTCTTAGATGTGGGTTTGCAAAGTGTCCTATTTCCCGAAGCTGGTCCCCTCCAGCTCCGAGCTGACCACAGGCCCGTAACCACCTAGCTGTCCAACTATCCTCACCACCGCAGGCTGCTCACCCTCCAGTACCCACACCATCACATCTTTCGGCTGAAGGCCGATCAGCGGCGCAATCATGCCGACGATGCCGCCCAACTCTGGATGGATGCGAAACACCGTCGCCTTAAGGGTCTGTCCTGTAGTGTGAAACGGCTGCTCGCCCTCCGGCGAGATCAGGATCCGAATCAATCGCCCGTCGCCGACTGGCGCCAGTATCCCCACCCGAAACGGCGTCGTATTTTGCTGCACATTCAGCAGCAACGTTCCAACGAATCCATTCGCCAGATCATCCGGCAGGTCGATGTGGTGGCTCTCGACGTGTATCTTGCCATTCTTGTCCGCTATGCGGCTGGTCGCCATCCCGCTAGAGGCTTCCACCGTAAAGTCGACCGGCTTCACAAAGAACGGCCCTTTCTGTATGTGATGGTTGCGCACTAACCGAAACGTGCTCTGCTGCCTGTACGTCGTCGTCTCATCATCAATCGACCCATCCAAAAAGTGATAGGTCAGGCGCATCGTCACTTCATCGCCCTGCACGACCTGCGAAAACTCACCACTGGCGATGATTTTTCCAGTCTCGGAGTGCGCCACCATAAATCGATGCATCGGGCATTGGATATGTTTCACTGAAACTCGTTCTGCCGGCGCTGCGATGCAAAACGTTATCGCCAAAAAAGCGGCTACAAAGATATTGCTTCGCTCTATCAAATACCTCACTTCCACCGCCCCACACACAACCGTCCCGGCCGCCAATGCTCCACCGTCACCGCCTCCCGCGGAACCTCAGCCGCCGCCAGCAACCGCACCCAGTCCTCCTCCCGGAAGGCCCGCCGGAAGGACACCGGCCCATCATGCCGCACAAACCGGTGCCACCCCACCAACCCTGCCACCCACTCAAACGTCCGGCACGCCCACTCCGACCGCTCCAAATCATTGATAAACCAACCTACCTGCGCGGTCGCTTCCATCCACCGCAGCTGCGCGATGATCTCCTGATCCTCCAGATGATGCGTCATCAGCGAGCTCACGACGATATCTACCGGCTTCTTCGGTCGATACATCAGAGCATCGCCGGTCACCCATGCGATTCCGAGTTCCTTCCGCGTGGACTCCGCTGCCGCCCGCGCTGCGTAAGGGTTCAGATCGATTCCTGTTAGCTGCACAGCAGTTCCCCGTCGCCGAGCCCACCCTGCAATCTGCCGCAACAGGTCGCCGCCGCCACTGCCCACATCGACGATGTGCACTGGCTCATCCGATTCACGCGGCAACCGTTCCAGCCAAGCCAGCGTGGGTCGATATCCCACCAACCAGCGGTTGACTTGTTCCAGACTGCGCAGGCAGCCGCGGAAATCCTCATAGCTGCAGTAGCCATCCATCAGCTCCGGCAACTCGCGCGGAGAGACCCGCCGACTGAAATCAAACTCGGCACTAGACCACATGGAAGCGCATTGTCTCCGCTGTCAACCCCGGCCCGAACGACATCGCACACCCGAGCTGCCCCGGCCGCGCCTGCTGCATTATCCGCTGCAGCACAAACATCACCGTCGCCGATGACATGTTGCCGAAGCACGACAGCACCTGTCGAGACGCCGCCAGCGCATCGACCGGCAGCCCCAGTCCCTTCTCCACCGCATCCAGAATCGACCGTCCGCCGGGATGCACCGCCCACAGGTCGATGCCATCGCGCTCCCCCATCAGCTCGCCTTCATGCAACGCGCGTCCCAACTCTGTCGGCACGCGCCCAGAGAGCAGCATGTCGAAGCCCAGCTCGCGAATCTTCCACGTAATCAGCCCCCTCGTCTCGGGCACCATCACCGCCTTGAAGCTGTCCAGTGCAAAGCCCTGCTCGAACGCGGTAATCAGGCTCGCCGCAGCGCCATCGGCAAAGACCAGGAACGAGAGCACCTGTTCCAGCTCCTGAGTCTCCTGGAAGTGCAACGTGCACAGCTCCAGGTTGAGCATAAGGACACCCGCCTTCGGGTCCGAGCGCACAATGTGCCGCGCCAGCTTCAGCGCGTTAATCGCCGCATAGCAGCCCATGAAGCCAATCATCGTGCGCTCCACACCGTCTTGAAGCCCGAGGTGGTCGACGATCTCAAAGTCCAGCCCCGGCGCATAGAGCCCCGTGCAGCAGGTCACCAGCACGTGCGTAATGCCGAAGCGTTCCTGCTCATTGAGCGCAAGCTGGTCCACAGCCTTCCTCATCAGCACCGGAGCGCTCTGCTCAAACAGCTCCATACGCCGCGCCGTGTTGGGAAAGTTGCCTAGCCGATAAAACTCATGCGCGTCATCCGACGAGAATTGGCCTGAATCGTTGTTTGGGTTGAGAAATGAATAGCGATGCGCGATGTTAGCGCGGCTCACCATGCGGCGGAAGACCGGGCGCAGCCGCGGGTCGGCAAGCATCTTCTCTGCGAAGACGACGAAGGTGTCATGCACATCGTGCTCGGGTACGGCAGTAGCGATGCGGTTCAGGTAAGCCCTATTCAATGCGCAATAGGCCCTCAACCTGAGGATAAGAACGACATGTCGGATTCAATTATGTTTGACCATGATCCCAAGCACTGTCATTGCGCTTGCCCAATTATGTTTAGCTGATGGCCGCAGAGGTTTGCATTCGGTTGTCGAAACGTCTCGCACTACAATTCTTAATTCATTAAGATTCATTTAGTCAAGAAGACGTCTTAACCGTCTAAGATATTTAGAAAGCCCGGAAAAGGAGACTCCCGTTACAACCCCCAATCTGAATCAGATTCCTTTGCAAGACGAAGTGCTCGTCCTGGGTGGTGGAGTGGCAGGCTGTGCCGCTTCGATCGCGCTCGCCTGCAAAGGACGGCACGTCACGCTGATTGAACGCGAGCCCACATCGCGACATAAGGTCTGCGGAGAGTTCCTAAGCGGTGAGGCCCTTGAGGACCTGCATGCGCTTGGCATCGACGTAGCCTCGCTTGGCGCCGTGCCCATCGATTACGTTCGCCTCGCCGCCGCCAGGCACGCCGCGGAGGCTCCCCTGCCTTTTCCCGCAGCGTCGCTCACGCGCAAGGCGCTTGATACAGCGCTCATCGCCGAGGCCCTCGCCGCGGGAGTCCGCGTAGAGCGTGGTCGAAGTGTGCAGGCGCTCGGTCGCACGGCAAGCAACCTCTGGCAAGCGACGCTCGACGACGGTACCACTTATGAAGCGCCGACTGTCTTTCTAGCCACAGGCAAGCATGATCTCCGCGGCCACACGCGTCCGAAGGACCCACAGCGATGGGTCTCCTTCAAGATGTATTTTCGCCTGGCGCCCGCGCAGGCCGCTGAGCTGGAGCGCGCCTCTGAGCTGATGCTCTATCCCGGAGGCTATGGTGGTATTCAGCCGGTCGAAGGCGGTATTGCAAACCTCTGCTGCGTGGTGCAGCAGAGGCATCTCGCACGTGCGGGTCATCGCTGGGAGAACTTCCTCGCGAAGATGCAGCAGGACTGTCCACACCTCGCGATGAGGCTTGCCGGTGCGGAGCCATTGCTCGTCAAGCCGATCGCCATCACCCATATCCCGTACGGTTACGTCCGCCGCACAACGGAGGATGGGCTCTACTGCATCGGCGATCAGGCAGCCGTCATCCCCTCGTTCACCGGCGACGGCATATCCATCGCGCTGCATACTGCCCGCTGTGCCGCTGCTGCCTGTCTTGCAGCAGAGCCGGCGCCGCTCTTCCAGGCTAAACTGCGTTCCGCACTGCTGGCCCAGATGCGTCTTGCCGAGTTCGCCGCCGACGGCTTGAACAACTCCCTCGCACGGGCTGTATTGCCGTTCTGCCTCAGGGTCTGGCCCGGCGTGATGCGCGTGACGGCTAGGCTCACACGCGTCGCCCAGCACGCCGATCTTGCTCCACAAGCAGTCGCCAGCTGAAATCGAGCCACGCCGAAACAACTCTCGGTTGTCAGAACACCATAGGGAGACGCAATGAAGTCCTTCGCAGTCTTAGCCCTCGCGGCCATACTCGCTCCAGCCGGACTCGCCCAGCATCAGACCTTCGTCGTCAATCCCGATGTCAGCGAGGTCAAGATAACGCTCAAAACAACCCACGAGCTCGTCAACGGAACCTTTCACGTCCAATCCGGATCGATTGAGTTTGACCGCAGCACTCCTAAGTTGTCGGGTTCGGTGGTCGTCCTCGCCGGCAGCGGCAAGACCGGCAATGGCAGTCGCGACAAGAAGATGAACAAGAACATCCTGGAGGTCGAACAGCACGCAACTGTCTCGTTTGAGCCGAAGTCCTACGCTGGCACCATCGCGCCATCAGGAGACTCGACCATCCAGGCAACTGGCATCTTCACGCTCCTCGGCACGCCTCATGAGATCACCATCCCCATCCTTGTCCATCTTGAGAGCACAACCGCAGCAGCCAAGGCTCATTTTGTCGTACCGTATGTCCAATGGGGACTGAAGAATCCAAGCTTTTTGATCTGGAAAGCGGACAACGACGTCGCGATCGACCTCTCTCTCATTGGCCGGCTTTCAAAATAAAGAACCGCCTTCATTACACGCAACGATGTCCTGGGTCAGCATGAGGGCTGAAGCGAATTGAGCTCTCTGCCACTTCGTCAGAACGTCCAGCCGCAATCCATCACTGTACGTGCCCCTAAAGTCGGCTTTTCGGCAACTACAATTCTCAGTTCTTGAGAGCAGGCCAAGGCAAATTTCCATCCTCAAACGGCTCGATTTGATACTCGGCGATTTGGCGATCGAAGCCTTAGATTCTGCGAGGAGACTGCAGGCGCATCTCGATAGGGTTGTCGCGATCGCCATACTGCGCCTTCGATGGGTGTTCCTTCAATACAGGGTCGCATACCATTGCATGGTGAGGCAGACATGAACAGTTCAACCTCAAGACGGACCACCCTCATTACCGGCGCATCGCGTGGTCTTGGAGCCGCCATCGCTCTCGAGCAGGGAGCGGCCGGTTCGAATGTTGCCATCAACTACTTCAATTGCGGCGATGCGGCTGAACAGCTCTGCCAGCGCATTCGGCAGGCCGGCGGCTACGCCCATGCATTTAAGGCGGACGCGCGTAGCGAAATCGAGATCGTCCGCCTGGTCCGTGAGGTCACGGATGTTTTCGGGGGGATCGACGTTCTTGTTGTCAATGCGACCGGTCCCCAGCCATTCCTCTCCATCGAGGAGCAAACCTGGAGTTCCTATCTCGATCAACTGGAGTTCTTCGTAAAGTCTCCTCTGTTGTTGGTGAAGGAGGTCCTGCCGGGAATGAAAGAGCGCGGCTTCGGCAGGATCATTAACATTGGCAGCGAAGTCTTCGAGCTTGGGAATCCCCGCTTTGCGAATTACGTCGCAGCCAAGGGTGCTCAGTTGGGGCTTACCCGTTCCTGGGCACGTGAGCTCGCACCCACCGGCATCACTGTCAACCTCGTGGCGCCCGGGTGGATTCCTACAGAGCGCCACGTAGACGTGGCCCAGGAAGAACTGAATAGCTACACAGCAGGTGTTCCCATGAAACGAATGGGAAAGCCGGAGGATGTTGCCAAGTTGGTTGCTTTCCTCGCAAGCGATGGTGCGGGCTTCATTACCGGACAGAAGTTTTCAGTGAATGGCGGCAATACTTTGGCCTGAACAGTCTCGCGTGCTCGAACTGTGATTCCGGCGGGGTTGTCGCGACTCTCCTAGACTCAGATACCGTAAAGTCGCCTGTCATCCCTAGATTCTGACTTGGCGATCTCTCCTAAGCCCGAACAGCAATTTTGGAAGACTCCTCGCGGACTGCTTTATTCCCGGCTTGAGCCCCTATCTGGATCGGATCCCACGGGCTGGAGAGTGGTTGGGTATAGGTCAGGTCAGCGGAACGCGATCCTGGAACGCGACTAAATCTCGTAAGGTAGGCACATGATCCTCAAAGACGATCTCGTTCAGGACATTCCCACAGCCAACGGTCCGATGCGGACCTATTTTTTCCGTCCCGCTGTTGAAAGCACGCAGTTCCCCGGCATCATCCTCTATTCCGAGATCTTCCAGATGACCGGACCGATTCGCCGCTTTGCCACGTTCCTTGCCGGGCATGGCTATTTGGTTGCTGTGCCTGAGGTGTACCACGAGCTTGAGCCTGCTGGAACCGTGCTCGCCTATGACCAGGCCGGCTCCGACAAGGGCAACTACGATAAGTTCGCAAAAGAACTTGCAGCCTACGATGACGACTCGCGCTCTCTGCTGCACCATATGGCTACAACGCCCGAGTGCAACGGGCGCCTGGGCGTCGTTGGCATCTGTCTCGGAGGACATCTTGCCTTCCGAGCCGCGACAAATCCCGAGGTACGCGCAGCGGTCTGTTTCTACGCGACCGACATTCACTCGGGCACCCTCGGTGCTGGCAAGAAGGATGACTCGCTGGCACGCGCTTCGGATATCAAGGGCGAACTGCTCCACATCTGGGGTCGACAAGACCCCCACGTCCCAGTCGAAGGACGACGGCAGATCCTCGCTCGCCTAGACGAAGTTGGAGCCAACTACCAGTGGGTCGAGGTCAACGGCGCCCACGCTTTCATGCGCGATGAAGGTTACCGCTACGACCCAGAACTGGAACATCAACTCAAGAGCATGATGCTCTCGGTTTTTCACCGCAAACTGGCACTCGGCCTGTAAACATTGCGGGACAAGTTCCCCAAAATATTTGTGCGCAGAACGAGCGGGCGGAGCTCAGGATCATCTATCTGGCAGCTGATGACATCCAGCTGTGACTTTGGCAACACTGCGGATGCGGCCCCCTCAACGCTTCGGAATGCCTTTTCGCGAATCTAGCCGCTCCTTCGGCGATTGTCGGGAAACTTGTTGTCCAGCACCGACACGATATCAGCCGTCATCGGTAACAACCGGGGCACCGGCAATTATTCTGAAATGTGACCAAAAGTCCAACCACACCCCGCAAGACCACACTTCGAAAGGGCGCTCTTATCTTCTATGTTCGATGGTTTGGCCTCGGTGCAGCGTTTCTTTGGTTGCTTGCCGTGTTGATGCTCGTAGCCGTCCGGTGGGTCAACCCACCGACAACCGCGGTGCAGATCCAGCGTCGCTTGCAGGGCTGGATCCACAGCACGCCGTATCACGAACGTTACAAATTTGTACCCCTCAATCAGATCTCGCCCGATCTCCAGCATGCTGTCATCGCCGCAGAGGATGCTCGCTTCTACCAGCACCATGGTTTCGACTGGCATGCGATTCAGCTCGCTGCTGAAGATGATATGGAAGGCGGTCGCCTTCGCGGAGGATCCACCCTCACGCAACAGCTAGTAAAGAACCTGTTCTTCGGAACGGGCCGCTCGATCCTCCGCAAGGGCGTGGAGTTCACACTGGTACCGGTGGCCGAACTGGTCATCGGCAAGCGGCGCATTCTGGAGCTCTACCTCAACGTAGTCGAATGGGGTCCAGGAATTTACGGGGCAGAGTCGGCGTGCCGTTCCTACTACCGAACCTCGGCCCGAAATATCGGCCGGGAACAGTCAGCACAGCTCGCCGCGATTTTGCCGGCTCCCCTAAAGCGACGGCCTGAGCGCATGAATCATTACAGTGCCATCATCCTTGAGCGGATGCGCCAAATGGGTTGGTAATCGGCCACAGAATCCGCCGTTCCATGGCTTTCGACTCGCAACTTGGCTTCAGGCCGAGTCGCTCATTAACCTGCTCAGATCGGTCTGCGTCTTCGGCAAGTTGCCGTATAGAGATTTGTTGAGCGTCTCCGTTCCGAGACTATTCAGAACGACATCGTAATCACGTAGGACTTTCGCGAAATCGGTCGTCTTGTAGTCGATCGCGATATCTGCGCCAATGCTCTTGACCAAATCAAGGTTCGCCGTGCTCGTTGTCGTCGCCACGGTCGCACCCAGATGCTTCGCCAGTTGAATCGCGAATGTTCCCACACCACCGGAGCCAGCATGGATGAGGACTTTTTGCCCCTTCTTTAGGTTTGCTCTTTCGATCAACGCTTGCCATGCGGTCAAGGCGACCAGAGGAATGGAAGCCGCCTCTTCCATAGTGAGGTTCTTAGGCATCATTGCCACAGCATCTTCATTCATCGAGATGAGTTCGGCGAAGGAACCGATTCGATCCTGGGGTGGCCGCGCATAAACCTCATCGCCAATTTTGAACCGCCGCACTCGACGTCCGACCTGAACCACGACTCCGGCCACATCATTGCCCAAAATGAGCGGTAAATGATAAGGCAGAATAAGTTTGAACTCACCGCTTCTGATCTTGGAAATCCAAGAGGTTTACACCAGCGGCGTAGACCAGGACCAGTACATCGTTCTACCGCAGTTCCGGATCTGGCATTTCGCCAATCCGGCCTTGATCTTTCTTTCCATAATGATCGACGATGAATGCCTTCATAATCTCCTTATTCTTTGTTGGTGCGTGCGACATACAAGGAAGCCAAGGTGAGTGTGATTTCGATGAGAACGGCAACCGAGTTGCAAAAAATCATGCGATACGAGAAGGGTCATAAGGACACCACACACGACCGCATCCTGGAGGTCGCGGCACGGCGATTCCGTCGGGAGGGGATTGCGGCGTCCGGTCTGGCAGGCATCATGTCAGAGGCTGGTCTGACGAACGGTGCTTTCTATGCCCACTTTTCTTCCAAGAGCGAGATGGTCGAAAAGAGCGTCGAACGGGCTACCGATGAGCAGTGGCAGCAGTTTGAGAAAGAAATCGTTTCGGGACGCTTGCTCGACATCATCCGCGCCTATCTGTCGGAGCAGCACCGGGATCATTCCGATTCCGGATGTCCTTCTGCCGCCCTTCTGCCTGAGATTTCGCGTCAGGAGCCGGCTACCC
Source organism: uncultured Acidobacteriaceae bacterium (assembly GCA_963712845.1). Classification (GTDB taxonomy): domain Bacteria; phylum Acidobacteriota; class Terriglobia; order Terriglobales; family Acidobacteriaceae; genus KBS-83. Next base: position 189,365 of record CAVQJM010000023.1, on the reverse strand, counting down.
GGCACGTCTATACCGAGAGTGTGAAAAGGCTTTTGCATGCTGTAGAAAAGAAAATGCCAGATATGCCGAGGGGACCCAAGGCACGTGAGATCGCCATCGGGACCTTGGGTCTTCTGATCGGAACTCTGCAGCTAGCTCGCGCTGTAGATGATCCATCTTTCTCCGAAGATATTTTGGCCGCTGGTACTCATGTGGCTAGCACCCTGATTCAGACCGGCAAAAGAATAACGTAGGCGGTTTGATCAGCTCAGCAAATCCTCTCGAAAGTTCCGTCACGCAGCCCGCCTTCGCTGCGGCCCCATGAGTATGAAGTCGATACCGCGAAACGCGTTTCTCGTCACTTGGCTCTGGCCTGTCGCCAACTCGAAAGTTGCACCAGCGACGATTTCGTCCGATCAAAGAGTTTCGTAACAGCGGGCCCGCAGGGAGGGGGAGCGAAAAACGCCCGCCTGTACCGGCTGTTGCAGCGAGGGAAGGGCGCAGCGCCTTCCCCAAAACTTACCCTTTTGGTCTAATCTCCGTAAATTGACGACCCAGCCGAACTAGAAAGCTGATCGCTGGTGCGTTTTTCGGGACGTGCTGACTATGCAAAAGGAAATGCTTGGCCCCAAGTTATGACAGCTTTTCGAGAATATTGGCGCCGTTCCGAAGGAACCGATAGAAGTGCAAAGCGGCGTTTGCATCAACACAACTGAACGCGGCTAAGAATGCACGCCTAGACCAAGGTTCAAGAGACTGATAATCGAACCTATTGACACGAAACCAATGGTCCTTACCCGCTCTTCCCATCGTGTCAGAGAAGTGATCATTCGTAACGATCACCTGATACATGAAAAGTATTAGACACAGTGCCAAATAGGCCGGGGGCTTGGAGCAAACGCTGGCCCATCCTGCGACGGCAACGTCACAGCTCTGGAGACAATTATGGCTTTGGCTGCAGTCGTCGAACGAATCCCCTCCGCGACCCTCTTCTGACTGTCGAGGATGTCGCCGCCCGGCTCAACGTGACGAAGGACCGGGTGTGGGATCGCTCGTCCCGAAAAGCTCCGTATTTGCCCGTGATCCGGATGAGCGATGGCGTACTCCGTTATCGCCCAAGCGAAGTGGAGGAATTCATCAGCGAACGGGAACGCCTCTCTGCTCTACGGTCCCGGCGTCGGCAGAATAAGAGCGGCCCACGAATTCTTCCGCCACAGATATTGGGGAACGAATGGGCAAGTCGCACCAAGCAGGATGGGTATCGCTGCGCGGGAAACGCTGGTTTGGTTATTTCTGTCAGACGGTTCTCGATCCTGAAAGCAACGAGGGACGAGTAAAGAAGGTTTGCGTCAAACTCGCCCTCAAATCAAATGACCAGGGCCGAAGCGCGCGATGCGCTGCGGATGGAGGTCACAAAACAGACTGGCCAGAATCTCGGAGGCAGAGTCCTTAGGGACAGTTCGACTACCTTCGGATGGTTTGTTCGCAACCGCTATTTCCCGCTGCGAGAGGGGGACTGGCGACCGGAGACGGCGAAGGTGAAGAAGATCCAGACATTCACCTGCCTCCGGGTCTAGTTGAAGAGCTTCGTTTGTGGGACACCGGGAACTATCGGAACCGCGTTCTAAACCCTCTCGCAGAAGAGGCTGGAGCTGCCCAAACTGAATTTTCAGATCCCGCGTCGCACGATGGCAACACAGGCGCCGAGCATGGGTTCGGTGAACGACATTCAGGCGCACCTGCGGCACGCGAAGGCCGACACAACGGCCAACGAGTACATGCAGGAGTTGCCGGAGAGCGTGAAGAGGATGGTCGGAGACGTGTACGCCATGCTCACAAAAGGAGGGAGTCCGAAGACACTTTGAAGGATCTGCCACAAAAAGCCGCAAACTCTTCCGAGGAGCTTGCTGTAAGTATTTGAAAGGAATGGTAGGCACGAGGAGACTCGAACTCCTGACCTCTACCGTGTCAAGGTAGCGCTCTAACCAACTGAGCTACGCGCCTGCGCCTGGTGGGAACAGCCAATTAAGTATACCAATTCGGCTCGCTGTTCGAGTGCACTCGTGGCGCCGGCTGGAAGCCCTACTGCCGCTGCGGTACGATGGGTTTCCAGAAGGACGAACTCCCTCGCGCCTCGTCCCTACTTGATGGACATGACACGCCACCAGTGCTGAAAGACCTTCGCGCCGCGCCCAACCAGTTGACGTTTCTGCGGCTCTGCATCATTCCCTTCCTGGTCACCGCCGTGCTGGACGGCCGCTACCGCACCGCGTTTGCGCTCTTCATCCTGGCCGGCATCAGCGATGGCCTCGACGGCCTGCTCGCGCGCATTCTGCACCAGCGCACGCGACTGGGCGAATATCTGGATCCCGTCGCGGACAAGCTGCTGCTCAGCACGCTCTTTCTCGTGCTCATGCACCAGGGGCTCATTCCGCGCCGCGTCACCATCCTGGTCTTCAGCCGCGACGTCGGCATCGTGGTGGTAGGCGCGCTGCTCTTCGCCACCACCGGCGCGCGCGACTTCCGCCCCAGCATATGGGGCAAGGCCAACACCGTCGCGCAGATCATCGCCATCGCCAGCACGCTGTGGACGGCCTTCTACGCTCCGCCGTTTCTTGTGCTCGTGCGCAAGCTGTCGCTCACCGCCACCTTCGCGCTCACTCTGATTTCGTGGTTTCACTACACCTTGCGGGAAACCCGCCGGCTGGGCTCAGAGGAATCGCGCAGCCCCGTATGAAGCGCGTAGCCGCGCCCCGCACGGTGGGCACGGGGCTCAGGCGTCGTCATTCTCGGCCAGCGTCTCTTCGCCGCTGTCCAGCGACATCTCCTGGTACTCGTCGGCGTCAAACACTTCGCCGCACTCCTCGCACTCGACGTATTCCACATCGTCTTCGCGCGCTACCACGCGCACCTTGGGATGCTTGCAGACTCGTTGCATGATCAATAATTGGGGATTTTGAATGATTTGGCCGGCGCCGACTGGTCCTGCCAAGTCGTGCCGGTATGCAGGAGATTGTACCCACGTCCCCAGAAGAGTCAATGCGGCATTGGACCCAGCCGGTATCGATCGTTTCAGCCTCGCTTCATTACAATGAAGGGAATCACCCCCCCAGGGCTCTCGAACCGACGCCTGTTCGCAGCACCGCTGTCCCCGACCCCTACATGACCGATCTCCCCCAGACCCGCCTCTCCCGATTCCGGAACTTCCGCCGCTTCGGGATCCTCGGCGTGCTGGCGCTGCTCTTCATCGGCCTGCTCATCGGCCAGCATCTGGCTTCCGGCGGCGATCCGTCCCTGCAGTTCAACGCCCCCTGCCGCCCTGCCGTCTGCCAGCGGACTGGTGGACCAGTCGCCGCTCCACACCGCCCGGCAACTGGCTCCGCAGGCTGCCGTGCCCCAGGAGCGCCAATATGCGCAGGACGCGCTACGGCTGGCCGATAGCGAGGTCGATCAGGCGTTCGCCAGCGCGCTGCGCGGCGCCACCCAGCACGCACCGCCGCTCACCGGCCAGGCCCTGAAAATCTCCCAGCGGCTCAATGCGCTGAACACCCGTATCAAGGCCGAGCAGGCCGAGGTGACCGCCCGCCAGCACGGACCCGGCACCGCGGACGACGATCCTCAGCTCCAGCTCGCCCAGGCCCAGCTCGCGCTCGATACCGACGAAGCCGACGAGCTGCACCAGACCCTCATCCGCCTCGGCGGCGACCGCCATGCGCTCATCCAGCAGGCGCTCGACGAGCATGAAGCTGTGCACAAACAGGAGACCGGCGCTGTCGCGTCCCAGACCGAAGCGCTGGAGGCGCCCGCAGCGCTGACCTCGCTGATCGGCAAGTTCCGCGCGCTCAGCTCGCTGCGCAGCCGCCACCAGCAACTTGTCGAGGCGCGCAACGCGGCGCAATCGCTGGCCACGCAGCTCCTTAAGCAGCGCAATGCTCTGTCCAACGACACTGAAACCGCGAATTCGGCGAATGCCAATTCATCCGCCGAAGACGGATCTGCCAGTGGACCCCAGACCGCCGATGCAATCACGGCGACCGCTCGTCTTCGCGCCCTCGCCGCCAATCGCGAAGCCCTCACCCAATACGAGCACCGCATCCACGATCTCGAAAACCTCGCCGATACCTACGGCAAATGGGACGCACTCGTCCGCGCGCAGGAGCGCACCATCACGCAACGTATCCTGCGTGTCTTCGCCTTCATCATCGCCATCGTTGTCCTCACCATCCTGATCGGCCGGTTGTTTCATTACCTGCTTAGCAGACGCGCATTGCTGGACCGCCGCCGCCAGCAGACACTGCAGTTCGTCCTCTCCTTCAGCGTGCAGCTGGTCGGCGCGCTGCTTATCCTCATCGTCATCTTCGGCACGCCGCGCCAGACCCCTACTGTCATCGGACTCACCACCGCGGGACTCACCGTCGTGCTCAAGGACTTCATCGTTGCCTTCTTCGGCTGGTTCGTCCTGATGGGCAAAAACGGCGTACGTGTCGGCGACTGGGTGGAGATCAACGGCGTCGGCGGCGAAGTCGTCGAAATCGGCCTGCTTCGCACCACACTGCTTGAAAGCGGCAACTGGGCAGAGAGTGGCCGCCCCACCGGCCGCCGCGTCGCCTTCATGAACAGCTACGCCATCGAGGACCACTACTTCAACTTCTCTACCTCCGGCCAGTGGCTCTGGGAAGAGCTGCACGTCGCGCTGCCCTCGGGCAAAGACCCCTATGCACTGCGTGACGCGATCCGCGGCGCCGTCGAAGAGATCACGCACGACGACGTCGAGCGCGCCACCCGAGAATGGCTGCGCCTCAGCCAGCTACACGGCAGCCTCAGCACGCTCTCCGCTCAACCGATAGTGGAACTGCGGCCCAGCGCAGGTCTTGAAGTCGTCCTCCGCTACATCACGCGCGCCCAGGATCGCTTCGAGATACGCTCGCGCCTCAACCAGAAGCTGCTCACCATCCTCCATGCCCCACCGCAGGTTGCCCAAGCGAACCCGCTGCCGGAGGGTACACCCACAGAATCAGCCGCCCCAGAGCACTAGAGCACTAGAGCACTAGAGCAAAGTAGACTTGTCACTCCCCGCATCCCGGTTCGGAGACACGCAATGTTCACTACCGAAGAAGGGGCACGCCGCTACCAGGAGACCCTGGTGCCGCTCATGTTCGCACCCTCCGCGCGCCAACTAGTGGCGAACGCAAAACTCCCCACGGGAGCACACGTACTCGACATCGCAACCGGCACCGGCGTCGTCGCCCGCACTGCAGCTGAGGCCGTTGGCAGCACCGGCCGCGTCACCGCCATCGACGGGACCGAAAGCATGCTTGCCATCGCGCGCAGCCAGCCCGCAGCACCCGGCGCCGCGCCGATCGAATACATCCACTCCGCCATCGAGGACGCTGCGCTCGCCTCCGGCGCCTTTCACGCCGCCTTTTGCCAGCAGGCGCTGCAGTTCTTCGAAGAGCCGGGCCGGGCCCTCGCACGCATTCGCCAGGCGCTGCAGCCGGAGGGCCGCCTCCACGTCGCACTTTGGGGTTCGGAAGAAGAGCACGACCTCACCATGGCCATGCAGCGAGCTCTGCTCGAATGTGGCCTCAAGGACTTCACCGCGTTCCTTACCAAGGTGCACCGCCTGCACAATCCGGCGCTCGTCAACGGCATCCTTAAGCAGGGCGGCTTCGTCATCGAGCACCAGGAAGCCGTCGACATCGTTCCCGATGGCACCTGGCACGCCGCAGACGGACGCCGACTTTTGGACGCCACTCCGCTGGCCTCTAGATTGGCAGCGCTTCCTCCCGAGCAGCACGCCGCCCTTGGCGATGCATGCGAGGGGCAGCTAGACAACTACACCAAAGACGGCGCACTCCACCTCCGCTTCCCAGCGACCTTCTACATTGCGCGGCCAGCCTGACGAAAAGCGTATATAGGGAGCGAATTTCCAGTCCTCCTCCGACACCTCACTTGGCGCGCAGATTTTCAGGAATATGCCAGCCATTCGTGCGTTCGGACTTCAACAGCAGATAGAAGTCGTAGGTCTCGTTATCGACGCCCTTGCTGTGCATCCGGTTCGCCAGTGCCATCGCCTGGTCGCTGGTCGCCGGACCCGGCTGCTGGCCCACGGCGAGCGTAAAGTCGTTGAAGCAGGGCTCCCACGGCGGAGTGGCGATGACCGGCAGATCGGGCAACGCGGTGTCCTGCTGGTTCAGATCCAGCGTGTGGGCAAGATTTGCGATTTCGTTTGACGCATCTCTCGAAGTAAGCGGCGCGAGTTGCCAGCGCCATTCAATCAGCTTCAGCACCGACGTGTGGTCGTAGACCAGAGAGTCGATGCGCGGCTTGTCCGGGTTGCCGCGTGTAAAGGGCGACACCACCAGGACCGGCACACGGCACCCCAGCAGCGCCTTGCCATCGACCAGATCGGTGTCGACGGCATTCGGAGCAATCACCCGCGGCGGCACCACATGAGTCGAAGAAACCGCCCCATTCATCGCGATTGATAACCAGCACCGTCTTTGACCAGTCCGGGCCATTGGCCAGTGCCGTCACCACCTCGCGTAGAAAGATCTCCCCCTTGCGCAGGTCGGCGTGTGGATGGTCGTCGTTGCCCGAGCCGTCATCGAGAATGGTGAACCATGGGTCGACAAATGAAACTGCGGGCAGCGTGCCCGCCGCAGCATCGAGCAGAAACTGCGCGTACAGATCCGAGATGCCGATGTAGTTCAAGCCCCACAGAGCCAGGAACGGCACATTCGAGTAGTAATATTTCGAACTTACGCCCGCCTGCTGCAGCCTGTCCCAGATCGTCGGAAGTGTTGAAAGATTGAGCGTATTGCTCAGCCGGTCGGTCTGCGCAGCGTGCTGGAAGACGCGATTGGGAAAGGTCGAAGAGAGAATGGAAGGGAAGTAGTTGCACAGCGTGGTGTAGTTGCGCGCCAGCGTGCTGAACAGCGGCAGGTCTTCCTCCGCATAGTAGCCGATGGAAAAGATGTCATTCGTGCTGGTGCGCAGCCAGCCGTCCATCTTTCCGCCGTCGTACTCTGAACGTCCACCTGCGAAGGAATGATCCGGGTCCGGATGCGCGCAGCCGACAAAATCCGTCAGCCGGTAAGTCGCGTGCGCCGTCCCGCTGTTGTCCAGATAGCTGAGTCCCGCCTGGCGTCCGTTGGCGTTGGGCATCCAGCCGAGCAGATGATCGAAGCTGCGATTCTCCATCATCACAACCACCACATGCTCGATGCCCGATTGCTCAGGATCGGGCAGCGCAGCATCCAGTTGTTCGATCTGTTTCGTCTGGCCAAGAGCAACAGCGCTCGCAATTGTTGCGCCGGAAATGCTGGCCACGCTACGCAGAAAGTCTCTGCGATTCACACTCATGGGGGAGCCTCCAAGGGAGATGGCATGCCCGGAGGCAGGCGCCGACCGTTATAGGCGCACGGTCACACCCCGTTCATGAATGCCTCCTTAAAATCTGCATGAAAAGAAGCATTTTTCGTGAAATGAAAACCGGCGGTGTGACCGCCGGTTTATTACGCACTCGCGCGCTCCTTCAGCCACGCTTCGCCCTCGGTCGACTTCATCCATTCGCCGGCGACCTGCCGGGTCGTGATGTTCAGCCGGTTCCAGAAGTTGGTCATCGCGATGCTCAGCACCAGCGTCGCGAGCTGCGGCTCGTCGTAGTGCTTCGCGGCTTCGTTCCATATCTCGTCCGGCACCGGATCGGAACGGTCGCTCAGTCGCGTTGCCGCCTCGGCCAGCGCCAGCGCTGCGCGCTCGGCATCGGTGAAGTACGGCGCGTCTCGCCAGGCCGCGACTGTGAACAGCCGCTCATCGGTTTCGCCGTGCTGCCGGGTGTGCGCGTGCATATCCACGCATAGGCTGCAGCCGTTGATCTGGCTGACGCGCAGGTGGACCAGATCGAGCGTCTTCGCTGGCACATCTCCTTTCTTTGACGCATTGCCCAGCGCCATCGCCAACTGCATCGCATCCGGCACCAGCATGATCGGATTTGTCATTCTCGCCTGCATATCGCTTCTCCTATAGTTGGATTTCGTCACATCGGATCGATTTCGTCCGTCACTACGATGACGAAGTGCTGGGAGAGAATGTGACAGGATGAACCAAACTGATTCGCTGGCCGCGCAATTCGAAAACAATCGGAGCCATCTGCGTGCTGTGGCCTATCGCATGCTCGGCTCGCTCAGCGAAGCCGACGACGCTGTTCAGGAAACCTGGCTTAAGCTCAACCGCTCGGACGCAAGTCGCGTGGAGAATCTTGGCGGATGGCTGACCACGGTGGCTGCGCGCGTTTGCCTGGACATGTTGCGCGCCCGCACGTCGCGCCGCGAAGAATCACTGGAAGAGCACATCGTCGCCTCGGTTAAGCCAGCGGTAAGATCGCATGGTCTCGATCCCGAACAGGAGACGCTGCTCGCTGAATCCGTCGGTCTGGCCCTGCTCGTTGTCCTCGATACGCTCGCTCCCGCCGAGCGCATCAGCTTCGTGCTGCACGACCTCTTCGCAGTCTCCTTCGATGAGATCGCCAACGTCGTCGGTCGCTCACCCGCCGCCGTTCGTCAACTCGCAAGTCGCGCCCGCCGGCGCATTCAGGGAGCAGACACCGCTTCCGGCGCCGACCTCGCCGGTCAGCGCAAAGTCGTCGACGCCTTTCTCGCCGCCCTGCGCGCCGGCGACTTCCAGGCGCTCGTCGCTGTGCTCGACCCCAATGTCGTCATCACAGCCGACGCTGTCGCCCAGCCCGTCGAGGCCAAGCGAGAAATCCGCGGCGCAGAGAACTGGGCGAAGGGCGCAATCGCGGCCGCCCGCGGCGCTCGCGCCGCACAACCGGCACTCATCGACGGCGCAGTCGGCCTGGTCATCGCTCCGCAAGGACGCCTCTTCCGCGTACTGCGCTTCACCCTGGCGGAAGGAAAAATCGCCGCAGTCGAAGTCATCGGCGACCCAGAGCGCCTGCGTCACCTCGACCTCGCCATTCTCGCCCCGTAAAAACAAAGGCGGGAGGAATCATCCTCCCGCTTGCCTGAAGTTCTTTTCTGCTAATTCAGTACTTCGGAATCGAAGGATCCACCTTCTCCGACCACGCCGTAATCCCACCCGCCAGATTTTCGACATGCGTGAAGCCCTGCTGCTGCAGAAACTCCGAAGCCTTCTGGCTGCGGCCGCCGGACTTGCAATGCACCACGATGTTTTTCTCGCGATCCAACTCACCGACGCGCTTCGGCAGATCGTTCAGTGGAATCAAGTGGCCGCCGACATTCGCAATCTGAAATTCGTGCGGCTCGCGCACATCCAGCACGAAAACATCCTCACCTGCCGTCTGCCGCCGTTTCAGTTCCTCCGGCCCAATCTGCGGAATCCCATTCTGTACACTCGCCACCTGCGTCGTCTCCTTTGTCGGCGGCGTGATGCCGCAGAACTGGTCATAGTCAATCAGCGCCGTCACCGTCGGGTGCGGGCCGCATACCGGACACTCGGGATTTTTCCTCAGCTTGAGCTCGCGGAAGCGCATGCCCAGCGCATCCACCAATAGCAAACGGCCAATCAGCGGCTCGCCCTTGCCCAGAATCAGCTTTACCACTTCACTTGCCTGGATGATGCCCACCAAACCCGGCAGAATCCCCAGCACACCTCCCTCGGCGCACGAAGGCACCAGGCCGGGCGGCGGCGGTTCCGGATACAGGCAGCGGTAGCAGGGGCCCTCCTCCGTCGCAAAGACGCTTGCCTGTCCCTCGAAGCGGAAGATCGATCCATACACGTTCGGCTTGCCGCTCAGCACGCAAGCATCGTTCACCAGGTAACGCGTCTGAAAGTTGTCCGTGCCGTCCGCCACGATGTCGTAGTCCTTCAGGATCTCCATCGCGTTCGCCGAGGTCAGCATCGTGTTGTGCTTCACGACCTTGACATCCGGGTTCAGCGCGTTGAGTTTATCTGCGGCGGAGTCGAGCTTCGGCCGGCCGACATCGGGCGTGCTGTGGATCACCTGGCGATGCAGATTGCTCGCATCCACCAAATCGAAGTCCACCAGGCCGAGCGTGCCCACCCCGGCGGCCGCCAGATACAGCGCCATCGGCGCGCCGAGTCCGCCCGTGCCCACCAGCAGCACCTTCGCGGCCTTCAGCCGCTGCTGTCCTTCCATCCCCACTTCGGGCAGGATCAGGTGCCGCGAATACCGCGCAATCTCTTCATGCGTCAGCGCCGGCAACGATACTGCCGCTGTTGCTTCTGCCACTGTTGCCATAACCTATCTCCTCTGAACGGCCGATGCCGTCCGTCAATGCCTTACACATCCCGCGCCATCTGGACCACTCAGTGAACATCCACGTGAGCGACCAAAGGAAGCGAACCTAACAAATCGCGCCGTAGGCGCGTCCGCCGGTACGACTAGTGCCGCCGGCTATGGACGGGATGATCGACAGCGAATCGCCATCGCTCACCGCGGTCTGCTCCTTCGCATCCAGGTAGCGGATGTCTTCATCGTTTAGATAGACGTTCACAAACGAGCGCAGCTTCCCCTCATCGGTAAACAAATGCTTGCGCAGGTCGGGATAGCGCGAGGTCAACCCGCCCAGCGCTTCATGAATCGTTGCGCCGCCCACTACCACCGTGTCCTGTTTGCCTGTGTACGCCCGCAGCGGCGTAGGAATAAAAATCTTCATCTGTCCTCAGACTTTCTATGTGAATGATCGATGTCGTTGATGCGCGCCCGCCCGCTCCTCAGCCAGCGGTCAACATCGGACCTGAGCGCCAGTCATGGACGCGCTCCCCACCACCACACGCTGATCTTCAAAACGCTTGTCCTCTTCGCCCGTACCGGCCAGCAGGAACGAATTCGTAATCTTCGCCGTGCCCTTTTCCACGCTGGTGATCACATACGAGCAGCCGATCCAGTGCGCCTCTTCGAAGTCCGTCTTCGACCACTGCGCCGGGTGATCCGGGTGCGAGTGATAGAAGCCAACGATGTCCAGTCCGCGCTCGCGCCCCTGCCGTTGGATGCGGATCAGCTCCTGCGGCGCGATGTTGTAACGGTTGTGGGCCGAATCGGTGCGCGTGTTTCCCGCCTCAATCGCCGCTTCCACTGCATTGCCATCCTCGCCACTCCTGCCCAACAGTACTCCACAGCACTCGTGCGGATACGTGCGCTCGCCGTGCTGGCGGATGGTCTCGTACAGTTCGCCGGAGATTCTCAGCGTTGTCTGCATCAGCGTCGCTGGGCTTTCCAATTGCTCGCTCACTCTTCCCAGAACCTTTCGCTCAGATACTTATCCGCCCCGTCGCACAGGATGACCACAATCACCGCTTCCCGGCCGTGCGCATGCTCTTCCTCGGCTATGCGCAGCCCTGCCGCCGTAGCGCCCGCTGCCGAGACGCCCACCAGCAGCCCTTCCACCCGTCCCAGCCGCTTCGCCATCGAGTACGCCTCTTCGGTCTCCATCCCGATGTCGCGGTCGGCCAGGTTGGGGTCGTAAATCGGCGGCACAATGGCGGTCGCCATGTGCTTCAGGCCTTCAAAGCCGTTGAATGGCGAATCCGGCTGCATGCTCACGCACTGGATGCGCGGGTTCAGCTCTTTCAGCCTCCGCGTCGTGCCTACAAATGTTCCGCTCGTTCCCAGGCCCGCCACAAAGTGCGTAACCTGCCCGTCGGTCTGCTTCCAGATCTCGTTCGCCGTACCTGGGTTATTCGCGGTTCCGCGATAGTGCGCTTTCCAGTTCTCGTCGTTTCCATACTGGTCCGCGTAGTAGAACCTTACGGTGTCCTTCGCCAGCTCGCGAGCCTTGCGGATCGCTCCATCCGAACCATCGTTCGGGTCGGTCCACACCACATTCGCGCCATAAGCGGCCAGGATGCGCTTGCGTTCGGACGACACATTTGACGGCACGCACAGCGTCACCGGAAATCCCCACGCCGCGCCCAGCATCGCGTACGCGATGCCGGTGTTACCGCTAGTTGCATCCAGCAGATGCCTTCCACCGCCCAGCAGCCCACGCTCGAGCGCCGCGCCTACAATCCCGGAAGCCGCGCGGTCCTTCACCGAGCCGCCTGGATTGGCCCACTCCGCCTTGCCCAGCAAACTCACGCCCGGCAGCTCTGCCGTCAGCCGGTCCAACCGCACCAAGGGCGTATTGCCGATGCGGTCCGCCAATGTCGTGCCCAGAATTTGTCGTGTTTCAGTCGATGTAGCCATCGTCGAATCCTCTATCCGTTTCACAAATGCCGTGACGTCATCCGCTTCTGAAGCGGAGCCAGCTGCGTCAGCAGTACTTACAACAGGTACATCGTTGTTGTGAAAACGGCATATCCGATATGCGACACTGAAAACACCCGGTTCGGACCGGCAGCGCCTTCTCCCTTTCTACATAGTGTAAGCGCTGCGCGCGTCCGGCACCTACCAGAGGAACTCCGCCCGCCATGCGTACCAAAATCACCGTCCGCAGCTTCGAACAAGTGCTCCAGATCCTTCGCGATAACCGATTCGATGTCCGCCAGGTGCCCGGGGTCGCAGGCCAGATCGTCGTCGGCAAATACGGCGCGGCGGCCGTCCTCGCCGCCAACCCGAAATACACGGCCAAGACCGCGGCCGACGGCGAGCAGCACCCCGTCATCTGGATCACCTCGCCCGGATGGGTCCTGCGCGGCCAAATCTCCCGCCTGGTCGACCACGGCAACCAGAAGCTCTTCGAGACCCCCACCGCCCGTATCGCGGCCACCGCCGACGCCCTCAAGGCGATCCATCGCTTCAGCGAAGAGCTCCGCGAAGCGATCGGCGAGCCGAGCCTCTACAACGAGTCACTCGGCACCGTCAGCAACAGCTATATGTACGACCGCGTCAAAGGCCGCGAACCCGAAGCTCCCGCCGCCAACGACCACTAATCGCTGACTCGCTACCGGGCTCGCTGCCACTCCCGGTATACCTCGCTCTTCCCCATCCCGCGCTCCCGTGCCGCGCGCTTCAGCGCATCTTTTTCACTCAGCCCCTGGTCTTTCATCAGCCGCTCGACCAGCGCGACGATCGATTCGGCCCCAGCCTTCGAAGCGACGGAAGGCCGAGCCTCCACCAGCACCACCATCTCGCCCCGCACCCGTTCCCGCTCCGCCAGTTGCGCCCGCACCTCGGTCGCGCCGCCGCGCAGGAACTCCTCGTGCAGCTTGGTCAGCTCGCGCGCCAGCACCACCGGGCATCCCTCTCCCCAAAGGCCGGCGACATCTTCCAGCATCTCCAGGATCCGGTGGGGCGCCTCATAGAAGACCAGCACCAGTGGCTCTGCACCCGCCGCTACCATCGCCTGTAGCCGCTCCAGCTCCGTCCGTCGCGCGCCGCCCTTTGAAGGCAAAAAGCCGCAGAACAGGAACCGTTCCGCCATCAGCCCCGAGCCCACCAGCGCCGTCAGCGCCGCATTCGCCCCCGGGACCGGCACTACCGGCAGCCCCGCGGCCGCCACTGCCGCCGCCACTCGCGCCCCCGGATCGGAGATCCCCGGTAGCCCGGCGTCGGTCACCAGCGCCAGTCGCTCGCCGGCGTGGATGCGCGCCATTGCGTCCGCCGCGCACGCATGCTCCTTGTGCTCATCACAGCTCTGCATTGGCACCTGGATCTCGTAGTGCGCCAGCAGATGCGCCGTCTCTCGAGTGTCTTCGCACAGCACGCGGTCCACGCCGCGCAGCACGCGCAGCGCACGCAAAGTGATGTCTTCCAGATTTCCGATTGGGGTGCCGACCAGGTACAGTCCCGGCGGAAGGTCTGTCATTGCTCAACACCGCGTCGCGAGGCCACGCTACTCCGCCTGCGCATGCCGCTTGCGCTTCTCCGCGAACTGCGTCATGGAGTGCATCAGGTTCTGCAAGGTCACGATGCCCACCACGCGCTCGCCATCCGTGACCGGCACCAGCGACATGCCGCGCCCGCTGAAGCGGCTGATGGTCGTGCCCAGCGAGTCCTCCGGCTTGGCCACATGGAAGCTGCGCTGCATGATGCCCTGCACGTAGCCGTTGCCCTCAGCGCGCAGCGCATCGGCTATCACCTGCCGGCTCACGACACCGACCACGTTGCGGCCGCGCACCACCGGGAAATCGTCCTGCAGCGAGTGGATGGCCTTGGCCAGCGCATCCTCCAGTGTGTCGGAAGGCGACAGCAACGAGAAGTCCGTCAGCATGATGTCGCGCATGTGCACAGTGTCCACCACGCTCTGAAACACCGCTCCCTGGTCTTCGAGCTGGGCGCCGATGAAGATGAAAAATCCCGCCGTCGCCAGCCACAAATTGGGCAGCAGAATGCCCAGAAGGATAGCGATCACCCCAATCATCAGCCCCAGGCCGGCCGCGGCCCGTGCCGCCTGTACCCGCCCCTGCACCCGCGAGAACTGGCTGCGCAGCACCCGCCCCGCATCCAACGGATAGGCTGGGAGCAGATGCAGCACACCTAGAAATGCGTTCAACCAAACGAACGAGCGGATCATGTGTGCCGGAGTAATCAGCGGCCGCGCCAGCAGGTTGAAGGCCGGCGCGGCGCCCTCTATCGTGAGCACGCACAGCGCCGCCATGGACAGGCTCACCAGCGGCCCGACCGCCGCCATCTTGATCTGCATCGAGAGCTCGTTCGACCGCTCCACGCTATCGGCATTGGCAAACGACATCAGCCCGCCGATGGGCAGCAGCAGAACGCTGCGAATCTGTAGCCCGTTGTATGCCGCGGCGATCGCGCGCCCGGCCTCCCTGGCCACCACTGCGAAGAACAGCAACATCCAGAGCATGAAGCCATGCCACTGCGGCATCCCAAGCATGCTGGCATAGCCCATGCACACGCCCAGCAGCAGTAGGAAAAAGGTATGGACACGAACATCCATCCCCCACCACCGTCCAAGCGGAAATGACCAGCCACGCATCTACGTTCTCTTGCTCGTTTCGTCTCGAATGAATTGCCGGGTTATCGTCTCGGCCCTGCGGTTCTACACACGAGGCATCCATCGCATCGCGCTAGCGGCACTGCGCGGTTTTCGCGCCGCCATCGCTTCATTGTATGCGAGCGCCTAAGAGTGAGCGACCAGGGGGAGCGAACCCAGTAAGTGCGCCGAAGGCGCGATCGCACCGGACGGTCAGTCCGTGTTCTTCTGTCTGCATGCGTGTCATCGCCGGCACCTATCGCAGCCGCCCGCTCACCGCGCCGCGTGGCTCGGCGACGCGTCCCACCAGCGATCGCCTGCGCGAAACGCTCTTCAATATCCTCGCTCCACACATGGAAGGCGCACGCTTCGCCGATCTCTACGCCGGAACCGGTGCGGTCGGCATCGAGGCGTTGAGCCGCGGCGCCGCGCACGTTACCTTCGTCGAAAGCGCCGCCAATGCAATTGCCGCGCTGCGCGCCAATCTCACCGCGCTCGGCATCCACGATAATTTCCAACTCGAGCAGCGCAGCGTTCCGGTCGCCTTGCGAACACTCGCCCGCCGTGAACAGCACTTCACCCTGGTTTACCTCGATCCGCCCTGGAAAGACGCCGCCGCCTACACGCAATCCCTTAGCCTGCTGGCCGAATCCGCCGCCGCACTGCTCGCGCCGGAAGCCATCGTCATCGCCGAACATGCGCGCCGTGCAACTGTCGCCCTTGCGGATACTTATGGCGTTCTCAAACGCTATCGTCTGCTCGAGCAAGGAGACGCTGCCCTCAGCTTCTACCGGCAAATGCCAGGGAACGAAACTGCGGATGCCGCATCCTGAACAGAGCGAAGGATGGAATACACTGGCCAGCCAGCGCTCTCACACTCGCCGCTCGCTCACCCGAAGAGCGGCCCGCCCGTATGCTTCCCCGTCCGCAGGTCCACCACGAACTCCATCTCCGTGTCCGTCCGCATATCCCATCCCCAGCCGCGGAACTCTGTCGCCGAAGCCTCGCCCAGCCGGAGACCCTCCCAGGAGAGCCGCGCCGTCTGCCACAACCGCCCCGCCGCGCCCCATGCCTCCATGGAGTGGAAGCTCGCAAAGATCAACAGTCCCGCCGCCGGAAGCGCTCGCAGCTCCGTTACCGGGCGATATCCCACCTGCTGCCAGGATTCCGGCGCGCGGCTATCGATCATGTAGGCATATCCTCCTGCCACTGCGCACATCGTTGACGGGTCGGGACAGTTCCATACCCCGGTTGGTACCGCCGGGCTGGCAAAGCCCAGCGCGCAGGTAGCCAAAAACGCCTCGTCCCGCGCCGGTCGCACCATCAACTCCAGCGCCCCGCGCTCCACCTCTTCCACCGCCGCCGGATAGACGAAGTGCCGCCGCGGCAGGATCACGGGCCGCGCCGTCAGCACTTCCGCCGTCCATGACGCCGCGAAGCTTTGGTCGATCGTCAATGCCATTCCATCATTCCCCTCGTCGCTTATGCGAATCTAACAAGTGCTCCGCCGCCAGCGGAGATTCCAGAAGGCTATTCAAGAAGGCAATCCAGGAGACACCGAACCATGCTCGCCCTCGTCCAGACGCTCTACACAGCAGAAGTGACCGCCAAAAACGGCCGCAATGGCCACGTCCGCAGCTCCGATGGCAGTGTCGACCTCGACCTCTCCGCCCCACGCGCGCTTGGCGGCAGCGGTAAGCCGGGCGCCAATCCCGAACAGTTATTTGCGGCCGGCTACTCCGCCTGCTTCATCGGCGCCATGCAGTACCAAGCCATGCAGCAGAAGCTCAGGCCCGGCGACATCACCATCGACGCCAAAGTCTCCATCGGCCCGGCCGAAGGAGACAACGGCTTCACCCTCACCGTCGCCCTCGACGTCCACGTCGCCGGACTGGACCAGGGCGCCGCCGAAAAGCTCGTCGCTGACGCGCACCGCACCTGCCCCTACTCCAACGCCACCCGCGGCAACATCGACGTCAAGCTCACCGCCCACGGCGGCGCCTAAGCCGTATCAACGAGGGTAACCGCTGAGGCAACGTTGTCTCCCGGAACCGGCTTGCCCTCAGGTGCGTACCACCCTCCATGCCCGCCGTTTTGATTGACTTACCGGGCTATGATGAAGACGCCCTAAAGGACGCTGGGCACCACCGCGCGCAGGATCCCAGTCCACCGCACCCGAATTTGCCGATGACCAGCAAGACCGCAACCCGGTTTCTCTATCTCGCCTTCGGCCTCTTCATCGTGGCGAGCATGACCTACTACGTCATGCAGACCACGGCGCTCTTCCAGGAGCTGATACATCGTAGCGAGCACGCCCGCATGCCCTTCCAGGTCGATGACGATCTGCTGACGCTCAACAATCTCCAAGGCGAAGCCATCGCCGCCGGTCTGAAAAACGGCGATCGCCTGCTCGAGGTGCACGGCGAACACTATTACGGACATCAGCAAATGATCGCCATGAAGGGCGGCGGCAGGGACTTCCTGCATCCCGGTGAAACCCTGCAGGTCCTCGTTCGCCGCGTCGACGGCACTCTCCACCGCGCTAGCATTCACGCGGTCGGCCACGGCCCCTCCCCGCCTCATTCCAACCCAGACTGGACCATCCGGCTCCTGCTCGTGACTCCACCGCTCATCTGCCTGCTCATCGGCTACTGGGTCGCCGCGGTGCGCATTCGCGATCCCAACGCCTGGCTGCTGCTCTTCCTCTTTGCCGCACCCTCTGTCATCTCCGACCCCCCGAATTGGTGGCCCGGCGCATGGGTGGTATGGCTCGGCGCCTGGTACAACCTGATGCAGTACCTCATGGCCCCGGCGCTGCTGCTCTTCGGTATCTACTTTCCGGAGCGCTGGCGAGCTGACCGGAAAGCTCCCTGGGCAAAATGGCTGATCCTCGGTCCTCTGACAGCCTGCTTTCTCCTGGTGGGTGCCATCTTCGCGATTCAAAACTTCGCTGCGCCGGAGCTAGGGCACTGGAGCGATCGCGCCGCCTTCTGGTTTGACCACATCGTCGGCCCGCTCAACCTCGCCTGCGTCATCGTGTACGTTGTAGCCCTCCTGGACAAGCTGCGCTCTGCTACTACCGCGGACGCGCGCCGCCGTATGCAGGTGCTGGCTGCCGGCTCCATCGTCGGAATCGGCTCGCTGCTGCTGGTCTTTATGGTGCTGCCGCATTTCGGCGTCCAGCCTGGCCAACGTCCCTGGATCGGCCTTCCCGCATTCCTGCTCTTCTTCGCTGCGCCCTTCTCCTTCGCCTACGTCGTCGTGGTCCAGCGCGCCCTAGATGTCCGTCTCCTCCTTCGCATGGGCACCAAGTATGCCCTCGCCCGCTATACGCTGCTGGTTGCGGAGTTCGCCGTTGTCGCCTTCGTCATCTTCCGCTTCGTCTTCCCCCTGGTCCGGCACAAGGAAAACCTGCCGGTGGCGATTCCGGTCCTCGCTCTGCTCGCCGCCGGCCTCATCAAGCTCTTCGCCTCGCACGATTCCATCAGCAACCGCCTGCAGCGTTGGCTCGATCGCAAGTTCTTCCGCGAAGCCTACGACGCCGAGCTCGTCCTCAGCGAGCTCTCCGACCAGGCACGGCGCTTCACCGAGGCCAAGCCGCTCGTCGACACCGTCAGCCGCCGCATCTCGGAGGTCCTGCACGTCTCCTCGATTGCCGTCTATCTGCGCCATGGCCGCAGCTTTGGCCTCGAGCACTGCATCGGCGTCAGCGACGACGTGCCCAAGCGCTTCGAGGAGAGCTCCTCCACCGTGCGCAATCTTGCCCGCTCCAACCAGCCTGCCACCCTCTACCGCGAGAACCCCGACGGCTGGTTCCTCCTCGCCGACGACCGCGAGCGCCAGGCGCTCGACACGCTCGGCGCGGAACTCCTGCTCCCGCTCGCCGGCCGCGATAAGCTGCTCGGTTTCATCAGCCTCGGCCCCAAGCGCTCCGAGGAACCCTATACCCCCTCCGACCTGCGCCTGCTGCAATCCGTCAGCACTCAGGCCGGGCTCGCGCTGGAAATCAGCGCCCTGGTCCACTCGCTCGCCAGCGAGGCTGCGCGCCGCGAACGCATTGATCGCGAAATCGAGATCGCTCGCGAGGTGCAGGAGCGCCTCTTCCCGCAGCAGCTCCCCACCTTGCCCGGCCACTCGATCCACGGCGCCTGCCGTCCCGCGCAGGGCGTGGGCGGCGACTACTACGACGTCCTTACGCTGGACGACGGTACCCTCGGCCTCGCCATCGGCGACGTCTCCGGCAAAGGGATCTCCGCCGCGCTGCTCATGGCCAGCCTTCGCGCATCCCTTCGCGGCATGACCATGGACGGACCCGCCGATCTGGCTGTGCTCATGTCACGCGTCAACCGCCTGGTCTACGAGTCCTCCGCCACCAATCGCTACGCTACATTCTTCTTCAGCATCTACGAGCCGGTGCAGCGCCTGCTCCGCTATGTCAACGCCGGCCACAATCCGCCGTACGTGATCCGCGGGAGCGAAATCCATGCCCTCGAAGGCGGCGGCCCCGTCATCGGACTGCTGCCCGATGCCCTTTATGAGGAATGCCGCCTGCTCCTCCAACCCGGCGACCTGCTGCTCGCCTACACCGACGGCATCAGCGAAGCGCTCAACCTGCAGGACCAGGAGTGGGGCGAGGAGCGCATGGTCGCTGCCGCCCGCGCGCGCCTGCCGGAGAACGCCAGCACCATCCTCCGCCACATCGTCACCGAGGCCGACCGCTTCGCCGCCACCGCACCGCAGCACGACGACATGACCCTGCTCCTGATGAAGCTGGAACACGCGCCGCATCTGGCATCGGCCTGATCGGCGCCCCCACAACGGCGCCGCATCGCCCTGTATCGGGACTTGGATTATCAGCAATGCCGGCTAGGGCAGCGTCGCTTCCTTCTGCGGAGTAGTTTCCACCACCGAGCCAAGACTCTGCGCTCCGTCGGCCCAACGCCCGCGCAGCCGGCGGTTCATCGGCTCGGAATAGAAACGCGCCACCACTTCCCCCACCAATACCGCGGCCGCAATCACCGCCAGAAAGAGTACCGGCACCCCGGCCATCGGCCTGCCCGCGCTTAGAAAGAGCGCAGCGCCGCCAACCACCAGGAACATATGCATGAGATAGATCTCATAACTCCGCTGTCCCGCGAGCAGCAGTGGCGCAAGAGCCCGCGGACTACGCCACCCGGTCTGCGCGGCAACTGCAATCAACATGCTCGCTCCAATACCAACCAGCGTCATGTACAGTCCCGTACGTTCCGGGATCCACGCGTAAGCTGTGCGCGAGAGCAGCAGGCAGAATGCGAGCAGCGCCCCGCCCACGCCGCCAAGCCATCGCAGCCATCTTCGCGAAAGCCGGTGCCCATGGAGCACAATCGCGGTCAGGCACCCCATCGCAATCGCATCCATCCCGCCTAGATACGAATACTCCCGCCATACCGGATTGCCATGCGTCAGCACCGACCGCCCGAATGGCCCGAGCACAACAAACACCAGCAGGAGCGCGATGAGCAGCTTCCGGCCAAACCAGCGGCACACCCACGGGAAGGCAAGATAGAACGTCTCCTCCACCGAGAGCGACCACAGGATGTCCCAGTTCCCCGGCAGATAGCCGCGGCTCGCCTCCAGCCAGTTCACATGAAAGGTAAGCGCGGCAAACAGCGCGCGTCCCAGCCCGCCTGTTTGTGCAGAGACAACAAAATGCTTCACATGCGCCACGTGCAGCACACTCAGAATCGCCAGCAGCCCCAAAAGCAGCGGCGCAATACGCGCAAAACGCAGCCGGTAGAAGTCCGCGATGGAGACCCGTGCAAGGCTCTTCCATCGCCGCAGGCTCGTCGCGGTAATCAGGAAGCCCGAGACGGCGAAAAAAATCTGCACTCCCTGCTGGCCATTCCACACCAGCGAAGACACCAGTTGCCTGGGAAGCCCACGCGTGTACGGAACATGTGCAAACAGCAGTTGCATGTTGACGTGGTTCATCAACACGAAGAAGATAGCCAGCCCACGCAACAGATCGATCCCATCGACCCGCGACCAGCTACGCGCCGGGTTCACTTCCCTCAACTGGACCATGCCGCATTATGCATTGCGAAAGAGACGGGACCCACATCGCGCTTTTGGGATGTGGGCTTGATCCGCATTAAAAAATCGCAGCCGCACGCTCCGCAACGCTCTTCACGCCCATCCCCAGCGCCGCACCCTCTTCAAACAACGGAATGATCTTGTCGAACTCCGGACCCGAGTGCGCCCCGGTCAACACAATCCGCACCGGATGAAACAGCTCCTTGCCCTTCGCGCCCGTCTCCGCCTTCACCTCGTTCATCAAGGCCTTGAAGCGCTCCGCCGTGATCGGTCCCGGCTCCGCCAGAGCGTGCGCCGCGAATGCACCGATGACACGCTGCCCCACATCGCTCGCGAGTATCGCCGCATTCTCTGGATCGGCTTTTGTCCTTGCCGAATCCGACGCGAACACAAACGCCGCCTTCGCCGGCAACTGATCCAGGTGATCCACGCCTGGCAGAAACACCGCGACCAGCCGCTCAAACCAATCTGTAATCTCCACCGTTGCCTTTTCCCGTGACCCCAGATACCCTGCCTGCTCGAAGTACGGCCACGCCAGCCTGGCCACATCGGCAATCGGCCGCAGTTTCAGATAGTGCCGGTTCAGCCAGCCCAGCTTGCCGACATCAAACACCGCCGGCGACGCCGTCACCCGCTCCAGTTTGAACTCGCGAACCAGTTCCTCCGGCGCGAATGTCTCCCGCGTGCCGCCTTCCGCACCCCATCCCAGCAGCGCCAGATAATTCATCAGCGCCTCGGGCAGATAGCCCATCTCGCGAAAGCTCGCAATCGATGTAGCCCCATGCCGCTTCGACAGCCGCTCGCGATCGCTGCCCAGGATGGTCGATAGGTGCGCAAACTCCGGCACCTTCCATCCGAATGCCTCATAGACCGCCACCTGCTTCGGCGTATTCGAGACGTGATCATCACCGCGGATCACGTGTGTGATCTCCATCAGCGCATCATCGATTGCGACCACGTAGTTGTAGACCGGCATGCCGCTCGACCGCACCAGCACCGGATCGCTCACCGCCTCGGCAGCAAACTCCACCTCGCCCCGCACCAGGTCGTGGAAGCGGATGGAGTGCTCCGGAATACGTAATCGCACCGCATACAATTCGCCGGCTGCCGCGCGCTTTCGCGAGTCCTCCATCGATATCGCCCGGCAGCGCCCGCTATAGACCTGCGGCTGATGTGCCGCCGTGGCCGCCGCGCGCTCCGCTTCCAGTTGCTCCGGCGTGCAGAAGCAGCGGTACGCCTTGCCCTCGGCCAGCAGTCGTTCCGTGTGCTCCGCGTAAATTGGCAGCCGCTCGCTCTGCCGATAGGGCCCGTGCGACCCACCCATTTGCGGGCCCTCCTCCCATGTCAGCCCCAGCCAGTGCAGGTCTTCGATCAGCAGATTCTCGTAGCGCAGCTCGGAGCGCTCCACATCCGTGTCCTCGATGCGCAGGATCGCGGTCCCGCCGTTGTGCTTCGCAAACAGCCAGTTGTAGAGCGCCGTCCGCGCATTGCCGACATGCAGCATGCCGGTAGGTGAGGGCGCAAAGCGCACCCGTGGTTTTGATGAGTCCATACGCCTCGATGCTATCGCAGCACGCCGGGCCAGCCGCTTTGCTTACAATGAGAAGAACACCGCGCGCACGAGGAGAATGCACCGATGGCCCACATGGTCCAGGATTCCCGCTACAAGAAAGAGATGGAAGGACTGGATGAGCCGCCCTTCGACTCCGATTTCGGCAACAAGGTCTTCCACAACGTCTCCAAGCAAAGTTGGCAGGAGTGGGTCGACCGCCAGAAGATGCTCTTGAACGAATACCGTCTGCAGCCCTGGACGCGCGAAGCCCAGGAGTTCCTGGTCGAGCAGATGGAACAATTTTTCTTCGGCGAAGGTTCCGCCTTGCCCCAGGACTACATTCCACCCGCCGGCTAGAGTCCTGGGTTCAGATCTCAGCTCTTCAACTTTGAGCGGACTCGGTCGTCTACGATTGTGACCTGGAAAGAAGGAGGGCCATTGCCTCGTCCATGGTCATGTCTATGCCCGGCGGCCTTCGTCCTCTGCTGTCAGATCTATTTCTGCGCCACCGCTTCCGCAACCGGGCCATCCGAAGCATTCTCCCTTCAGGCTCCGGTCGTTCCCTTTTCCAATTCTGTTTCCAATCCTGCGAATCGTCCGAAAACAGAAACACAACCTCCCAGGGCCGAAGTGCTCACCCGGGTCACAGTTGAAGAGTTACAACAATATCTGATCGCATCCCGCGGTGCATCTGACTCCAAACTTGCACAGCAACTTTCCAGTCTGGATTTGACTGAACGACTCAGCAGTCGGAAGGTTGCAATGGTGACCTCTGAGCTACGTGGCAAGAAGGCGCGTCAGGCGTTGATGGCCATCGCCGACATGTCTGAATTTCTCGATCTGCCCGAGGCGGAGATCCCGGCAAACGCACCGCCAGACAGCCCAACACAAGCACGCATGATTTCCCTCACAGGGGACTATCTGAGCAGGACGATCCTCAAACTGCCGGATTTCACTGCAGCGCGAACGGTCGTCAGCTACGAAGAAACCCCGCAATCTGGCGAAGGAGACATGCGAGTCGCTCACCAGGCCCTGTATCTATCGGATCGATACAAGGAAAGGGTGCTCTATCGTGACGGTCACGAGGTTACGAATGCAGAATCCCAGAAAAACAAAACGCTGGGCCCTGAAGACCGATACCTCATCACTCGCGGCACCTTCGGTCCCTTTCTCGGGTGGGTTGCCGACGCGATAGCCGTGCCTGGCTCTCTGACTTGGAGCCGCTGGGAGCAAAGCGGAAACGAACTACTCGCCGTATTTCGCTACCACGTCCCTGTCGAGAAGTCCCGATTTCAAATAAAGGGCTGCTGTCTGCCCGACGGCGGCGAAGTGAAGGGCTTTATCAAGACCGCTGGATATTCCGGAGAGATCGCAATCGCCCCGCTGAGCGGGGCCATCCTTCGTCTTGTTTTCCGCGCCGATCTTACAGCAATCCCACCCCTCGTCCGTTCCGACATCATGGTCGAATATGGTCCGGTTGATATTGGAGATAAGACCTATATCTGCCCCGTGCGGAGCGTCTCACTGTGGCGAGGGCGATCCGTCATCCCTCTCTCGCGCTCGGGTGGAAAACTTGGAGTCTTCGGGCCCTATGTCACAGCGCTTAACGACATGACATTCGATCACTACCAAGTATTCCGCTCAGAGTCTCGGATCCTGCCCGGCTTTAAGCCAGCCCAATAGGAATGGGCATCGGGAGAGCGACTCTTGATACACTCTTCAGAGCAGGACCCTTGCCTCACCGTCGTCGGGACGTGGCTCAGCCTGGTAGAGCACTCGCTTGGGGTGCGAGGGGTCGGCAGTTCGAATCTGCCCGTCCCGACCAATTTCCTTTAATTCATCTGAATCAAGCACTTTTCGTCTGCGGCCTGACCGCCATGGCACCGCCGGTACGTCCGAACATCCGCCGGAACGCCCTCACCACCCAGCGCACGGCAAAGATCGCCACCACCACCGCACCCAGCGCAATCGACGCGCTCGCCCACGGATGCACCGTCACCAGCCAGCTCAGCCCCACCGCGGCAGCATCTTCGCTGGTACTCAGTGCAATGTTCGAGATCGGCTCCGGGCTCGGCGTCACCGCGGCACGCACTGCGGTCTTGGACCCATGCGCCGCCAGCGCGATTCCCGATCCGACAGCGACAGCCAGCAGCTGCATCGGCGGCGACAGGTGCGTCGTCGCCCCATAAGCCAGCAGCGCCGCAATCGGGATACGCACAAAAGTGTGCAGCGCATTCCACACCAGGTCGAGTCCGGGAATCTTGTCCGCGACAAACTCCGCCACAAACAGCGCCCCGCTCGCGCCGATCACCCACCAGTCGCCCAGCATCTCCAAACCGCCCGGCAAAACCGCCCAGTGCAGCCGCGCCAGCACACCCAGGGTCAACACCGTGGCATACACATTGAGGCCCGCGGCAAAGCTCGCTGCAATCACCAGCGCCGCAATCGTGCTCGGCGTAAAGTTCATGGCAGACCTCCGGTGGCCCACATCTTACGCTTCCAAGGCCTCTTCGAACCCTATGAGAGGATGAACGCCGGGCGGCCACTAAAAAGTTCCCCGGAGTCCACCCATGCCCACCGAAACCGCGCTTCTGCTTGAGCGGATCGCCAACGGCCGCACCGACCTGGTATTCGACTACCTCGCCGCCGGCAACCCG
This sequence comes from uncultured Acidobacteriaceae bacterium, assembly GCA_963712845.1. Taxonomy (GTDB): domain Bacteria; phylum Acidobacteriota; class Terriglobia; order Terriglobales; family Acidobacteriaceae; genus KBS-83. The sequence goes on along the minus strand of CAVQJM010000023.1, from coordinate 164,220 downwards.
GCCACGGCAGCTGACGCCAACGGCGTCTCGCTCATGCAACATTGCACCTACTACGGCGATGTCAGCGCCATCCGCCACCTGCTCGCCAACGGTGCATCCCTTGGCGCGCTCGTCGACGATCTCGGCCTCAATGGTGCCTGCTTCCACGGCCACTGGCGGCTGGCACAGTGCCTGCTGGAGCAGGGTGCCGACCCAACCGCGCCGATCCCGACACGGGCGAGACGCCGCTGCACTCCGCGCTCTGCACCACCGAGCGCATCGCGCACAACCGCGTCCTGCGCGTGCTACCTGCCCACGGAGCCGATCCCAACCGCGCCACAAAAGACGGCGTGGAGACCAGCGGCTTCATGCGCGACGTCCGCACCTGCGGCGAGACCCCGCTTCACCGCGCCGCCGCCTTCGCCGACGCAGAGGCGATTAAGCTGTTGCTCGACGCCGCCGCAAAACTCGATGCGAAAGACGCACACGGCGACTCGCCGCTAAGCTGGGCAAACTGGCACCTGCGCACGACGTCCATCCTGCTCCTGCTCTGCTACGGTCCGTATCGCGTCAATCCGCAGCGCAGCAGTATGCGCGAATCTCTGCAGGGCGAGCCAGGTTAGTTTCAGTCGGCCAGTGATCGGGAAAATGCTCTAGGCAAAATCGAGTAATCGCTCAGGTGTCAGTCGATGCCGGGCAGCATCCAGCAGCGCCTGGGCGCTTCCTGCCATCCGGCCGGGGTGGTCAAACACCAGGTTCCATGGAGAATTTCTGCGGACAGCACAGCGAAGCATGCCATGGAAGTTCACCCGAAACGTCGGCACCCAGTAGGTGCCAAGCAGCGTGCCGAAGGACGGAATCACGCCTTTCTGACGGAGATAGTAAGAATTTGCGACTTGCGCATAACCCACCATGAATCCGCGTTCGCGGTCTGCCCGCTGAACGCCCAGGTGGGCAACACACGTTTCGAAATTCCACACCACCCGCCCATGCGCTCTCGACCGGACCGAGAAGTCAAAGTCTTCCAGCCAGCCGGAGAGCGGTAACCGTTCATCGAATCGCACGCTCTCTGCAATCCCACGCCTTACAAATATGTTGCATCCGGAAACGGCTTCCGCCGGCTCTGTTTTGTTCTCCAATGGCTGCCTTATGACCGCGGCCATGGCTTCTTCCCGGGTCAGCGGGCGTCCGATGCGAAGGCCATCCATCGCGAAGATGCCGCTGGCAACCGCCAGATCGCCTCGACTGTCGAACAGCCGCTCCATGCTCGCCAGGTAGTTGGGGGCAAGCTCCGTATCGTCATCCAGAAACAGAACATACTCCGCTGTAGAAGGCACCGCGCTCAGCCCGGCGTTTCTCTGCCTGGTTAGTCCCGTTTGGCCCTGGACGATCGTGACCGCCGGAAGACGCGCGGTCTCCGGCAATACGCTGCAAGTGTCACACAGGGACAAAATGACCGCGATCGGCGAAACAGATTGCCGGCGGATGGCAACCATCGTTTTATGCAGCACCTGTGGCCGGTTCACCGAACTGACAATCACAGCGGTCTTCATGCGAAACCCTCAGCGGTGTTGTTATAGAGAGCCCTTAGCTGTGTTGTTATATAGGGTCTTCAGCGGTATTTGCTATACAGAACTTTCAGCGGTTCGGATACGTATTGCAGCTCGCCGGAGACTTCACGCCATCCACCACTACCCAGCCATTGTCCGCCGTGCGGTGCGTCGAGCAGTGCACGTCATGGATCCCCGCCACAAATCGCGAGCCCTGATCGAAGAACGCCTGCCCGTATGCATAGACCAGCGCGCCTTTCGGGGCCGTCACCACGCCATCCAGATCGTCATTCGTCACCACTTCCACCAGCTTCGATCCAGCACCCGGCAGATTCACTACCAGCGGCAGCACCGCATGGCTGCCATGCTCGCCGCCGCGCTGCGTGCGCGAAGGACTGATCGTCGTCCCGCACACCATCACGTTGTCTACGTTGTTCTGCGTCTGCTCCGCCAACAAGCCCGCCAGTTTTTGGTTCACCTCAGGCGTGCAGCTCTGCGGAACCGCGACATCGCGCCCGCTCCGCGAGACTGCCGGCGAAGACGCAGCAGGGGCGACAGTGGAAGCCGGCGACGGATTGGAAGGAGTGGAGGGGCCGTGATTCGACGCTCGAAAGAACAACCACAGCAGAACAATCACCACCAGTGAAAGCCACGCATGCCTTGGACGCATGGCGTCATCACACATGCAGATTCACAATCTGTCCAGCGGCAACCACTATCCTGCTGATAGGCAGCACGCGAATAGGGGAACGGTGAGATGGAAGCAGCACAGCAGTGGATCCAGCGACTACAGCTCCAGCCCCATCCCGAAGGCGGATGGTATCGCGAGACTTATCGCGCCACGCTCACGTTGCCGCGTGCCGCATTGCCGAGCCATGCCGGCGACCGCGCCGCCTCCACCGCAATCTACTTTCTGCTCGCCGGCGATCAGTTCTCCGCTTTCCACCGTCTGCGCTCGGACGAGGTGTGGCACTTCTACGCAGGATCGGAGCTGATCGTCCACGTCATCGAATCCGATGGCGCCTATAGCGAAATCCTGCTCGGCAACGACATGCAAGCCGGCCAGCAGTTCCAGGCCGTTGTGCCTTCCGGCTGCTGGTTCGGCTCCTCGCTGCGCCATCCGGACACCTACGCGCTCGTCGGCTGCACCGTCGCCCCCGGCTTCGACTTCGCCGACTTCGAGATGGCGAAGCGCGCGGAGCTCATCGCCCACTATCCGCAGCACCGTGCGATGATCGAACGTCTCACGCGGTAGCAGAATGTGAGTGTCCAAGGACGCGAGCCAAACGGAGCGCGCCAAAGGCGCATCTGCCCGTGCGGCAAGCACTCACTCCGCCCGCAGCGCCTCCACCGGATTCACCGAAGCCGCACGATGCGCGGGCAGATAACTTGCCACCAACGCCGCCACGCCGAGCAGCAGCGACACGCCGAGCAGCGTGGGCACATCCCACGCCTTCACCTGAAACAGCAGCTTGCCCATCAGCGACAGCACGGCCACCGAAGATATAAGGCCTGCCACTACTCCCAGCGCTGTCAATCGCGCCGCCTCTTTCAACACCAGGCCATAGATCGTGCCGCGCTGCGCACCCAGCGCCATCCGCACGCCAATCTCGCGCGTCCGTTGCCCTACGGAATACGCCACCACGCCGTACAGGCCGATCACGCCCAGCAGCGCGGCCATTGTCGCGAAGCCACCAACCATCCATGCAGCGGAGCGGTGCAGGTATGCTGCCTGAGACTCCTGTATACGCAGGCTCATCGTCGTCTGGTTGACTATCCCCAGGTCACGATCGATCCCGCGAACCGCCGCCGTAAGATCCGGCAACATCGCCGCATCCGAACCCTTCGTCCTTACCACCGCAGAGACGAAGATGTCCGGGCTTTGATACATCGGATAATAGATCGCCGGCCAGATCTCCTCATCCAGCGGACCTTCGCGGAAATCGTCTACGACCCCCACGATGGTCTTCATCGAATCCGGTTTCAGATCCAAATTGCCCACCCGGTTGCCAACCGGACCCTCGCGGGGAAAATACTTTCGCGCCAGCGCTTGGTTGATAATCGCCACCTTCGGATGTGTTGCATCGTCATCGGGAGTGAAGACCCGCCCTTGCAGCAGTCTTACCTTGAGTGTCTTGAAATAATCCGGGGTTACATCGCGCTCCAGCGACTCATTGTGTTCGCCGCTGTATGGATGTCCCTCAAAGCGCAACCAATCCGTATCGCCGTTGGAGCCCACAACCCCATCAGAGGTGAGCGCAGCGGATTCGACGCCGGGTACCGCGTTCAAGCGATTGAAGATTTCCCGGTCCAATTGGCGCGCAACCGCGTCCTTGCCATAGACCGCGTTCGACCCTGAAATCTCGAACGCCGCCAGGTGGTCCGGCGCGAAGCCCAGTTCGACATGGAGTAGTCGATAGAGGCTCTTGCCCAGCAGCCCTGCTCCCGCCAGCAACACCATTGCGATCGCCAGCTCGGCAATCACCAGGTTCGATCCCAGCCGCCGCCACAGCGTGCCCGCAGCGCCACGTCCGCCCTCGATCAGGCTGTCGTGCAGTTCGCGCGTCGGCAGCCGCACCAGCGGCGTCAGCGCAAACAGCATCGTCGCCATTACCGCAATCGTCACCGTGAAGAGCACGATATGCAGGTTTAGTCCCAACCCATTCAGGAAAGGCATCCCATCCATCATTTGCTTGGGGATCAGCCGTAGCAGCAGTTGCATCGCGCCCAGCGCCGTGCCCAGGCTGGCCACGCTGCCAATCGCCACCAGCACTATCCCCTCGGTCACAAACTGGCGCACCAGCCGTAGCGGCGATGCACCCAGCGCGCCGCGCACTGCCATCTCCCGCCGCCGGCTCTCCGCTCGCACGAGCAGCAGACTGGACACGTTCACGCACGCGATCAGGAGCAGAAGTCCCGCTCCCGCCAGCAGCACCAGCAGGATCGGCCGCACCCTCCCCACAATCGCTTCGCTCAGCGGCAGAATCGCCGCGCCCTGTCCCAGATTCGATCCCGGATACACCTTCGCGAGCCGCGTCGCGATGCCTTGCAGATCCTGCTGAGCCTGAGCCAGGGAGACACCGTCCTTCAGACGCCCCACTCCATACATACCGTGGCAGCTTCGCCGCAGATCGCACTCACCCTCTGCATGGAATGGAGTCCAGAACTCCGGCGCGCCGCGCGGCGCGAAGCTGAAGCCCTTCGGCAGCACCCCCACAACGGTGTAAGGCACATCGCTCAGCGAAACGGCTTGGCCAATCACGTCGCGTCGTCCACCGAAACGGTGCTGCCAGGTTGTGTAACTCAGCATGGCGGTGCGCGGCCCACTGGGGAGGTCTTCGCCCGCATAGAAGTCCCGCCCGAGTACCGGCGCGATGCCGAGAGTGCGAAAAAATCCATCCGTCACCCGTATCGCCTGCACCGGTTCCACGCCGTCGTGTGTGCCAAGCGCATAGCCGGTGCCGGACCACCCGCTCATGGACTGGAACGATTTGTTCATCCGCTTCCAGTCCAGATAATCCGGATACGAGAGGTTCGAATGCGCGAAATTCGCACTGTTCTCATACACCGCGATCAGCCGGTTCGGCTGCCAGTAGGGCAGCGGCTTCAGCAGCGCCGCATCCACAAACGCAAACAGCGCTACGCTGGCCGCGATTCCCAGCGTCAGGATCAGGATCGCTGTCACCGCGAAGCCCGGATTCTTCACCAGTTGCCGGAAGGCGAAGCGCAAATCCTGCAGCAGGTTTTCGATAAGCGGCAGCGTGTCCCGCTCGCGATAGGCCTGCCGCGTCCGCTCCACTCCGCCCAGCTTCAGGATTGCCCTGCGCCGCGCTTCAGCGGGACTCATCCCCGCCCGCTCATTCGCCTCCGCCTGCATCTGGATGTGGCTCTCGATCTCGTCCGCCATCTCCCGCTCGCGAGAAGAGTCGCGAGCCATGCCACGCATCCGCTGCCACCACGCGCGTAGCTGTCTCATGCCGGCTCCTCTCCAGGCGAAAAGAACCGGGCCACAATCGCCGTCGCCTGCTCCCACTCGCGCGCCTCCTGCTCCAGCCGCTTCCGGCCGGCGCGCGTCAGTTTGTAAAACTTCGCCTTGCGGTTGTTCTCGGAAGCACCCCACTCGGACGAAACCGCGCCCTCCTGCTCCAGCTTCAGCAGCGCAGGATAGAGCGTTCCGTAGTTCAGCGAGAGCACATCGCCGCTGGTCTGCTCGATGCGCCGCGCGATTCCGTAGCCATGAATCGGCCCCATCGCCTCGATGGTCTTCAGCACCATCAGCGCCAGCGTCCCCTGCCACACATCTGCCCGATCGCCCATACCGTCTCCTATGCGCTTCCCATAGGTATGCTGTCACATCCCCTATGGGTTGGCAATAGGACTACGCCTGCGCGGTGAGAAAAGGTCCGTGCCCACTGTTCGCGCGACGGCAGTGCGCCGCCGCGGCGGGAATTCCGGCCTCATTTACCATGAGCCTCATGCTCCGGTGCGAGGACAGGCTGACCGCTGCGGAAGACCCGCTTCCATGAAGTTTTCTGTCGCTTACTGTGGCGATCGGAATATGGAGGCGCCGCTGCATGTGGCCGCTTCGTCGCTTCTTGCTCATGCTTCCAGCGACTGGACGATCGACTTCCATTTCATCCTGTCCGACTTCAGCCGGCAGCAGCGCGACCGATTGCTGCAAACGCTCGAACTGACCGGGAAAAGCAACTATGAGGTGCACTTCCCGCCTGCGCCGCCAGACAGCACCTTCGCCGGCATGCGGTCGCTGCACGGAAACCTCATCACCTACTACCGCTTTCTTCTGCCTGGCCTGGTCGAATCCGACCGCCTGCTCTATGTCGATTGCGACACGATCTGCTTCATCGATGTGACCCCGCTGGCCCGTGTCCCTATGCCGTATGCCTCGGGATTCGTAGACTACGGCGTCGTCAGCCGCCAGCCGGAGAAGGCTTTCTTCAGTCGATTGGGATTGCCACCTGATACCGCCGCATTGAACGCCGGTGTGATGCTGTTTGATCTCGCCTCCTGGCGAGCGGAAGATCGCGCGGCCAGCCTGTTCGAGTTCTGCCGCAGGTATCGTGACGATCTCATCTGCTGCGATCAAACCGCACTCATCGCGACCTGCGCCGGGAATTTCACCAGGCTCGACCAGAAATACAACCTGCACATGTATCCCACCACTCCGGTGCCCGATCCATCGCAACAGCCAGGCATCTATCACTTTGTCGGCAGTCCCAAGCCATGGGATCTTGGCGGACGAAAGATGCATCTGGGATTCGATCTCTATGCGCGCGCGGTTGAGAACACCGTCTTTCGCACGCACAGCACGGACTACTCGCGACTTGCGTATTGGCGCAGAGCCTACAACATCAAAGGCGGCTATTTCCGCACGCTGCGCGGGATGTTTCAGACGAGAAAAACACGCCGCTGAAGAACCCGGCTTATCTGGAAGGCGATCGATGCCGGACGGGCCGGCCGCAAAACTTTAACTCGCCGTCATCCACGCAGATCCCGGGCATAAGCGTAAAACCCCCGGCCGAGGCGGTGATACCGGCCTCGCAGAAGGTTTACTGTCGTTCGAGCTGTTCTTGCCGAAACAGGCATCCCGCGCACCGAAGTCCGGAACGCGAGGAAGTCCGTCTTCTCCTGCAATGTTGCAATCGCCGCCTCCGATGCGCCCAGATCTCGGATGCGGCAAAGCAGCTCCATCCAGCGCGCCACCTCCGCCGCGCCGGCCGATGCCGGCTGGCCATGCATTTGCGACGCCCACTTGGCCACCGATTTCATCTCCGCGGCCACCACCTGGCTGCCATGCTGGCGATACTTCGACAGCGTCTCCGGCGCGTAGTCCACCTGCCCCAGCGCGGCCCCGATGAGGAAGATCCAATGATCGTGACCCCAACTATCCGGAAATGGGAGTACGGCGGACGCGAAAGACCGGCGAAAGGCCATGGCATGGCCGGTCGCGGCGCGATGGCGCAGCACGAGAGCGAATTGATCCGGACCTCGTCGCATTGTTGCCTTGAGCAGCGAGTCGGGAAGCCGCTCGCTCTCCCGAATTGTGTAACCAAGCGACTTCAGATCGCTGCTCACGCATTCGCTGTCGCCCGCCACGGCCAGTACGTCAGGCTCCCGCTCCAGCCTCTCCGCGAGACGCGCGACGTGAGCGGGCAGCCACACATCATCCTGATCGCTGAGAGCGATCAAGTCGCTCTCAGCGGCCTCGATTGCCGTCTGGAAGTTTCCCCGATAGCCCTGGGCATACTGGTTCGAAACGATTCGCACGGGAAACGGCGCGCGCGCGGCGAACTCTCGCGCGATCTCCACCGTCCCGTCGGTAGAACGGTCATCGGAAAGTATCAGCTCATCAGGAAGCCGCTCCTGCGCAACGTAGCTCTCCAGTTGCGCGCCTAAATAGGCTTCCCCGTTGTACGTTGCCAGGGCAATGCTGACGGTTGACCTTCCCGGCATGGCTTGGTTTTCTCGCTTTCCAGAGACCGGAGATCAGGCTTTCTCCAGAGTAAGATAGGCTTCATTATGCTCGATCGGAGTGCCGCGTCTCTCGCTTTATGACCCCGATCGGCATCGCCCGCATTGTGCGTCAGACCTTGGCCTGCTTACGCCTCGGCGGCCCTCCGACGGCCTGCGCTTTTCTTTCCGATAATCTGCGGCGCAAATTGGGAAGCACACGGCCTCGCACTTATCACCTGCATCCACGGGGACTCGCGCATCCACTCCTGCTGCGCGGCGGACGCGGCGATCTCTTCGTCTTCGCCCAGATCTTCGCTGACCGGGAGTTTGCACCGCTGCGTCAGCAGAATTTCTCCAGGATCGTCGACCTCGGCGGAAACATCGGGCTGGCCAGCGCATGGTTTTTGAACGCCTTTCCGCGCGCGAAGGTCGTCACCATCGAAGCCAACCCCGACAACCACGCCTCGCTCGAAGCCAACCTTCAACCCTATGGCGATCGCGCAACCGTTGTGCAGGGCGGCGTGTGGTGGAGGCGAGCGTCGCTCGCCCTGGTTCGCCGGCAGAATGAGTCAGATGCCCACGTGCGTGAAGCACTGCCGGAAGACGCTTCCGCCGAAATCCTAGAGGGCTGGGATGTGCCTGCATTGATGGAACTCGGCGGCTTTCCCGAAATCGATCTGCTGAAAATAGACATCGAAGGCGCGGAGGTAGAGCTGTTCTCGCACGGAACCGAGCGGTGGCTCCCTCAGGTCCGCAATCTGAGCATTGAGCTGCATGGACCGGAGTGCGAAGCCGCGTTCGATCGTGCGCTCGCCTCCTACACCTGCCAGCGCCAGTTGCGCGGGGAACTGATCTTCTGCATGGACCTGCGGCCGATCGATCCGTCGTCTGCAGTGGCTCCCGCGCCCGAAAGACCGTTGCAGGTCAGGACAATTTGACGCGCTTGGCCCGTCGCGCCTGATAGAGCGCGAGCGCCAGCGGCAAGCCGGCGAAGGTCCGGCTATGGCAATTCCGGCACCGCACCGGGTACTGCAGCAGCGCCAGACGCTCCAGGTCGCTCCAGCGAAAACGCGATAACCGGAAGCTCGATGAGGAACATTCCAGACAGGTCACGAGCCCAGCTCCTGTTTATGGGCGATATCCGGTTACCGACGAAACCACGACGGCCCTCCGGAACGTAGGAATCGCCCTCCCATTCACGCTACCATGTTCGCCGGCCCTCTTTCCCGGGCAGCCAAGCTTGTGCCAAATGGAGGTCTTCTATGGGTTGGGATGTCTCCTTTACCTGCGATATCTGCGGCAAGAAGAAGGGCGAGGCCAATCACTGGTGGATGCTCTCCCATGCTGAGTGCGCATGCGACGAAGACGACCAGGTGCCACAGCGCTTCTCCATCATGCCCTGGAGCGCAGAGCAGAGCCGCAATCCCGAGATGCGCCATCTGTGCGGAAAGGGCTGCGCCATGCAGGCCCTGGAGCGCTTTATGACGCCCCGAGCCGCCGCCATAGAAAACGCCGCCCCGGAGATTGGGGCCATGCAGATCGAGGAGGAGTCCGACACCACCTCGGCATCGTTTCTGTGAAATCGGGTCTGAAGATGACCCGGCCGGCTGTTAGTCGAAGAGTTCCGGTCCGCGCGCCTTCTCACGCCGCGTCGTGCGGGGCGGTTCGGCCGACTGCCGCTTGGCGCCGGGCGCAGTAGAGAGCATGCCAAGAATCTCCTTCAGCTCACTGCGCAGCTTGCCCAGCTTGGGCGCGGATTTCATGCCGCCCGCCGCCAGTTGGAGCTGTTCAGTCTCCGCGGGCTTCCGCGCCTCGGCCTGGAAGTGCTGCCGCGCTCCAGGAATCGTATAGCCCTCTTCGTACAGCAAATGACGGATCCGACGTGCCAGATCCACTTCCCGCCGCCTGTACAGCCGCTGCCCTGCGCCGCTCTTGTTGGGCTTGAGCTGCGGAAACTCCGTCTCCCAGAAGCGCAGCACGTAGGTCTCGACCCCGCACAGCCGCGCCACCTCGCCGATGCGGTAGTAGAGCTTGTCCGGGACCTCCGGCAGAGTCTGCTTCTTGTGCCGCCCCTGCCCGTGCCGCTCCGCGGCCTTCTTCACCGCCGCTTTGCCCGCTGTCGTCCGGCTCACCGCTGTTGAGGACTTACTCGCCATAGTCTCGATAACTTGCGCCGCGGCCCAGGCCGACAGCACGTTTCCCCGGCAGTATAGGCGCTGATCGCGATAGATAGCACCTTTTTCGCGGCTCCCCCTCATCAACCGCCCTAAGAAATTTGGGAACGCTGCATTCCCGCATAGCGTATCTTGCTCGCGGAGGGTTTTTCGTCATGCCCACAGCACCGCACCGCGCCATCGCATCGCTCCTGTTTTTGGCTCTACCGCTGGTGACGGTCGGCTGCTCCATCAACGTGGACAAGGGCGCCAATGGCGAAGATAAGAAGGTCAAGATCGACACTCCGCTGGGCAACATCCACGTGAACGCGGATAAACCGTCCGGCAGCCTGGGCATCGCGCTCTATCCCGGCGCCATCGCACAGCCGGATCACGACGGAGACAAGGACGCTGATGTCCAGCTCGGCTTCGGGGAATGGAAGATGCGGGTGCAGGTCGCCCATTTCAACACCATCGACGATCGCGACAAGGTGCTCTCCTACTATCGCAAATCGCTGAGCCGCTACGGCGATGTCATCGAATGCCGGGATGACCAGCCGGTTGGTTCTCCAGCGAAAACCGCTGAAGGACTAACCTGTTCGGAGAACGATAAGGACCGCCACGTGAAGGTGGACACCGGCGACCACGGCCTGACCCTGCGCGCCGGTTCGAGGCGTCACCAGCACATCGTGGCCTTCGACAAGGACGACGCGGACTCCGCCTCCGGGCCGACGAAGTTCACCCTGATCGCCCTCGATCTTCCCGCCGAGACCTGGAAGAAGGACCGCCAGACCGACTGACGGCGCTTGCGACCGCAAATTGCTCGCGGCTTCCCCTTCCTGTAGCTTCAACAGTGCATGGTTGCCCACTGCCACCGTTGTTCCGGCGTGCTCGAAGACGACGCGAGCTTTTGCCCCCATTGCGCGGCGCCGCAACTAAGGGTGGTTCCTCCAGAGGAGACAGGGGAGCCTGCCTCCGGCGCCGTTCATACCTTCGTGCGCGACCGCCGATCCATCGACTGGCGCAGCGTGATCCGCCTGGCGCTTTGGATCGCGATCCCGGTGGGCCTTATCGCGCCGGTTTTCTTTCCTCTGGTCATTGCAGGCCCAATCGTCCTGATCTCCATGTATCAGAGACGACAGCCGGGGACTCCGCTGAATGGAAAGGCCGGATTCCGCATTGGAACTCTCCTGGGTCTGCTGGCCGCCTACATCTCCGCCTTCGGGCTGGCCGGGTGGCAGCTTTTGGAGCGCTATTCGCTGCACCAGGGCTCGGCACTGGATGCGCAATTTGCAATCCAGGTGCAGCAGTCTGCCGAGGCGACACAACGGATGGCGCAGGGCAACAGCATGAATGCCCAGCAGGCACGCGCCATGCTGGATTTCTTCCTTTCCCCGGACGGCCGCGTTACCTACACCTTCTTCTACACCGCAGTGCTGGCCTTCGGAATCGTGCTGCTCGCGGGACTGGGCGGCATGCTGGGGGCGCGGCTGACCCGCCGCTCCGCACCCCAATAGCGCGGCCCCGGTTGCTCGCGTCTGCGTCACCTCGTATCATCGGCCAAGAACTCAGGCAGGAATCCGGCAGGAACCCACACGAAATGACTGCAACCACACCGCAACTGCGCGAAAAAGGCCGGATCATGTCGGCGTCGGAGATCGATCGCACGCTCGTCCGGCTGGCCCATGAAATCGTAGAGAAGAACGCCGGGGCGGACGGCCTCGGCCTGGTGGGGATCAAGCGCCGCGGCGTACCGCTGGCCCAGCGCCTCACCCGGATGATCGCAAATATCGAGAAACATCCGGTGGACAGCGGCGTGCTGGACATCAGCTTCTACCGCGACGATCTCTCCACGCACGACATACGCCCGGTAGTGCTGCCGGGCGCCATCGGCTTTGATGTGAACGCGCGCGATATCGTGCTGGTCGACGATGTGCTCTACACCGGCCGCACCATTCGCGCCGCGCTGGACGCGCTCTTCGATCATGGCCGCCCGCGCCGCGTCCAGCTTCTTACGCTGATCGACCGCGGGCATCGCGAGCTGCCCATCGAGGCGACCTTCGTCGGCCGCAAAGTGCAGACCACCTCGCGGGAGATCATCGAGGTAAAGCTGCACGAGGTGGATGGAGACGAGCAGGTGCTGCTGGTGGAGCGGGTTGACTAGAGCAGATTTTCCGATGGATGCATTCCGGAGCCCGGGCGCGGTGCAATCCTTCCTGACGGAAGAGCCATGATGACAACCGTCATGCAGCCACACTTACAGGACGATCGCTCCAGTCTGCTGCCCGTCCCTTCGCGATCCCGATCGCTGCTCTCTATCCGCGATCTATCGCTTTCCGACATTGCCGCTGTCATGCATGCCGCGTCCTTTCTGGAGCAGGAAGACCCACTGCAGCGCGCCCACCGGCTGGCCAAGCGCCGGGTTGCCCTGCTCTTCTACGAGTCCAGCACCCGCACCCGCACCTCCTTCGAACTGGCCGCGAAGGGCCTGGGCGCGGACACCACGCTGGTGAGCGCGCTCTCCTCCAGCATCGAAAAGGGCGAGAGCCTGAAGGATACCGGCCTCACCCTGCGCGCGCTGGGCGCGGAGTGCATCATTCTGCGCCACCCCAACTCCGGTGCGCCCTACCTGCTGGAGCGCGTCACCGGACTGCCCGTATTGAACGCCGGCGACGGCATGCATTCGCATCCTTCGCAGGCGCTGCTGGATCTGCGAACCATTCTGCATCGTCTGCAGCCAAAGCATGCAACCGCATCCATCGACGAGAGCACGCTCGCCGGCATCACCGTGCTGATCACCGGAGACATCCTGCATAGCCGGGTGGCTCGATCGAATGCGCAACTGCTCCCCCGGCTAGGCGCACGCGTCATCCTGTGCGGACCGGAGGCGTTGCTGCCGGAGTACGCTGCAGAGATAGGCCCGGGCATCTCCGTCGAGCGGGACTTCGCACATGCGATGCGAAGCGCGCAGGTGGTGATGATGCTGCGCATCCAGAAGGAGCGGCTGGCAGGACTCGAGCTCAATCTCGACGACTACATTGCCAACTACCAGTTGCATACGGCGCGACTGGCAGAGAACGCACCCCGCGCGCTGGTGATGCACCCGGGTCCAATGATTCGCGGCCTTGAAATCACGAGCGAGGTAGCCGACGGGCCGCAATCTGCCATTGAAGAACAGGTACGGCATGGCGTCGCCATACGCACCGCATTGATTGCGCGTGCGCTGGACGCGATGCCGGAGGCGGCATCCGCATGAGCCAGAGAGGTCCGAACAGGATTTGGATCAAGGGCGGCCGTCTCGTCGATCCTGTTGCCAAAATCGATGCGCCGCGCGATCTGCTGATCGAGGATGGCCGCGTCGCCGCAGTCGAAGCGAATCTCAAAATCGATGCGCAAAACGTGGAGGTCATCGATGCAACCGGGCTCGTCGTCGCTCCCGGATTCGTTGATATTCACGTCCACCTGCGCGAACCCGGACAGAGTTACAAGGAGACCATTGCGAGCGGCACTGCGGCGGCAGCGGCCGGCGGCTTCACCAGCGTAGCCGCCATGCCCAACACTCTTCCGGTCAACGACTCCGCCAAGATCACGCGGTGGATGCAGGCGCCGGGGCGCAGCGCGCAGGCGCGCGTCTATCCCATTGGCGCGGCGACCGTCGGCAGCATGGGCGAGGTTCTCGCAAACTACGAGGCCTTGCGCGACGCCGGGGCTGTCGCGGTGAGCGACGATGGCAAACCGATCCTGGGCGATGAGACCATGCGTGCCGTGCTGCGTGCCGCCACCGCCGCCGGGCTGCCGGTGATCCAGCATGCAGAGGACACGCGCATGACCGGCGGCTGCTCCATGAACGCCGGCTCGCTTGCTTTTCGTCTGGGGCTGCGCGGTATGCCTATCGAGGCGGAGGCCGGCATCGTCGCACGCGACATCTCACTGTTATGTGAACTAAAAGATGACCGCGCCCACCTGCACGTCGCACATCTCTCCACGAAGAAGGCTCTGGACCACGTGCGCGCCGCGCGCAAAAGCGGCCTGCATGTCACCTGCGAGGTGACGCCGCACCACTTCGTGCTGACCGAAGAGGCGGTCGGCGAGTACGACACGCACGCCAAGATGAATCCGCCGCTGCGCTCGGCTGCGGACCGGGATGCGATGATCGAAGGGCTGCTGGACGGCACTATCGACTGCATCGCCACCGATCACGCGCCGCACGCCGCACATGAAAAGGAGCAGGAGTTCGAACGCGCACCGAACGGCATCACCGGCCTGGAAACATCGCTCGGCCTGAGCCTCGCCATGCTGCATCGTCAGCACGGTATGCCGCTCGCGCAGGTCCTTGCGCTGCTCAGTGCGCGTCCTGCTGCGGTTCTTGGACTGCGCGCGGGCACGCTTGCCGTCGGCGCCGGCGCGGACGTGGTGCTCTTCGCAGTGGCAACAGAGTGGGCATTCCGCGCGAGTCAATCGCGCTCCCGCTCCCGCAACACGCCCTTCGACGGCTGGTCGCTCCCCGGCAAAGTACATCTCACCATGCGGGCGGGCCGGATGGTTCATGCAGAGCTCCCTTCGGCTCTGCAAGGGTGAGGTCAGCAAAGTAAGATAAGTTAGCAGTCTTGCATTCGAGGTGGTCCCCTGAGTCGTTTGCCTGGTTTTGCGGCCCTGGCCGCCGCGCTGGTCTTCAGCTTTCCCTCCCATGCACAGCAGTCTGCGGCTCCTGTCACTCTCTCGCCGACGAACGACCATATCTCTGGTTCGGTTTATATCTCGATGGATAGCTGGATCTACCCCGCCATGGAGCGGCTCTACTCCCTCGGCTACATCGATACCGCCTTCCTCGGCCTGCGCCCCTGGACGCGTCTGAGTTGTCTCCACATGCTCGAAGAGTCGCAGGCGAAGATCTTCGACGAATCAGCGGATTCGCCCGGCAATAGCGAGGCGCGCCAGATTTTCAATGACCTCGGGCGTGAGCTCTCCGACGATCGCGATGCGCTCGATCCCGACCGGTCGAACCTGCACGCCGAGGTCGATCGCCTCTATGCGCGCGCGATGTACATCGGCGGACGCCCGCTGAACGACTCCTCGCACTTCGGCTCCACATTGATCAACGATTACGGCCGCGCCTACGAAGGCGGCTTTAACGGGCTGACCGGCTTCAGCGCCCGCGCGGAAGATGTCCGCCTTTCCTTGAAGGTGCGCGGCGAGTTCGAGCATGCACCCGGCCGCGCCGCGTATCCGCTAAGCGTTCGACAGACCATCGCGAACATGGATCAAGCCCCGTTGCTGCCGGCGATCCCAGTCGACACAACCAACCAATTTCGATTGATCGACGCAACCCTCTCGTACCACATACTCAATCACGAAATCTCCGTTGGTAAAACCGAGAACTGGTGGGGACCCGGCGAAGGCGGCGCGATGGCCTGGAGCACCAATGCAGAGCCGATATACGAATTCAGCATCAATCGCATCGAGCCACTGCAGATCCCTCTGCTGTCCAGGATCTTGGGGCCGTTTCGCTATCAGGGGATATTTGGCGACCTGAAGGGTCATCGCTATCCCAACTCGCCCTGGGTCCACGCGGAGAAGATCAACTTCAAGCCGACTCGCAATCTGGAGTTCGGCTTCTCGCGTGTGGTGGTGTTTGCCGGTGAAGGCCACGTACCTCTCACCTTCGGATCGTTTTGGCGCAGCTTCACCAGTTTTCAGAACGTCTCGCCTCAGGACAAATCGTCGAGAGACGATCCCGGTGCACGCCACGCCAGCTTCGACTTCAATTACCGGCTTCCGTTTTTGCGCAACTGGGTGACTCTATATTCCGATTCCATCATCCACGACGATGTGTCACCCATCGATGCGCCGCGCCACGCGGCCATCAACCCGGGCATCTATATCTCGCATTTTCCGGGTGCGCCCAAGCTCGACTTCCGCGCCGAAGCGGTTAACACCGATCCGCCTACGTCGCACAGCGTCGGAGGCGGCTACATCTACTATGAAGGAATCTATAAGGACGTCTACACCAACAAGGGGTACATGTTCGGCAATTGGATCGGGCGCGAGGGTAAGGGCTATCAGGGGTGGCTCACGTACTGGCTTTCACCGCAGGAGCGTATTCAGTTGAGCTATCGCAATGCCAAATCCGCGAAGGACTTCGTGCCCGGCGGCACCACTCAAAACCTGATCGCGGCGAACGCCATCGTGCGCGTGAAAAAGGATCTGGAGTTGAACGCGCTGGCGCAGTATGAGCGTTGGAGTGTCCCGGTGCTCGCACCGGGACAGAAGAGCGACTTCACCGCCTCCGTCCAGATGACCTGGTATCCGCACCTGCGCGTCGGCCACTGACGCCGCAGCTATCCCTTCAACACCGGCCGGATATGCAACTCGCGCAGTTGCGTATCCGAGACCAGCGTCGGCGCATCGACCATCAGGTCGATCGCTTTCGCCGTCTTGGGAAAGGCAATCACCTCGCGCAGGCTGGGCGCTCCCGCGAGGATCATCGCAATGCGGTCGAGCCCGAGCGCGATGCCGCCATGCGGCGGCGTGCCATAGGTGAGCGCCTCCAGAAAGAAGCCGAAGCGCTCCTTCGCCTCTTCATCCGTCATGCCGAGCGCGCGAAAGATCTCTTTCTGCACCGCCTGCTGGTGGATACGGATCGAGCCCGAGCCCAGTTCCGTCCCGTTCAGCACAATGTCATACGCAAGCGCGCGCACCGCGCCGGGATCGGTGGAAAGGCGTCCTGCCTTCAGGTCCTCTTCATCCGGCGAGGTGAAGGGATGGTGCGCGGCTACCCACGTCTTCGTCTCCTCATCCCACTCAAACATCGGGAAATCGGTCACCCACAGAAACTTGTAGTCTTCCGCGGTGCCCTTCTTCTCAAACGCCCGATGGCGCGCGGCAAACTGCTGTGCCAGCGCCAGCCGCACCTGACCCGCAGCTTCAAAAAGCTCGCGGTCGCGTGCAGGCAGCCGCTTGCCGATCACCTTCTGCTCCGGCACATCTTCGCCGTCGGCGACGACCAGCACCAGCAGATCGCCCTCCGCTGCTCCTGCGGCGGCGCGCACCTTCGCCATCTCCTCCGGGAAGGACTTCTCCAGCCGCTTGAAGTCGTCCAACACCTTGATCTTCTGCACCTGCAACTTCTGCGGATACAGAAGACGAAGGTCGTCGCGCTCCTTGCGCGATAGCTCGCCCACATTCGGGATGCGGACTGCGATCACCGGTAGCGCCGCCGTCGTCTTCAACGTTGCGGCGGTCTGCGCACTCAGCGCGCTGCGTACGTCTGTCATCGCGGGCAGCCGCATGTCCGGTTTGTCGATGCCGTAGAGCCGGATTGCTTCATCGAAGCTCATGCGCGGGAAACCGCCGTTCAACTCAACACCCGCCTCGTGAAACGCCGCCTTCAGGAAGCCCTCGACCACCGCAAAGATCGTCTCCTGCTGCGGAAAGGTCATCTCGAGGTCGACCTGCGTGAACTCCGGCTGACGATCGGCGCGTAAATCTTCATCGCGGAAGCAGCGCACGATCTGGAAGTAACGGTCGAAGCCGGAGATCATAAGGATTTGCTTGAACAACTGCGGCGACTGCGGCAGCGCGTAGAAATGCGCGGGGTGCACGCGGCTCGGCACCAGATAATCGCGAGCGCCCTCCGGCGTCGAGCGCGTCATAAAGGGCGTTTCAATCTCCAGAAATCCCTGCGCTGCAAGATAGTTGCGAATGGCGAGCGCCACGCGATGGCGCAGCGCAAAGTTAGCCTGCATCTCCGGCCGCCGCAGGTCGAGATAGCGATACTGCAGCCGCACCTCTTCGTTCGCGATAGCCTCTTCCGCGGGCGAAAACGGCGGCACGCGCGAGTCATTCAGCACCAGCAGCTCATCCGCCACCAGCTCCACCTCACCCGTCGGCATCTTCGGGTTGATCGCACCCGCGTCACGCCGGCGCAGCGTGCCCTTGGCCGCGACCACGTACTCGGGACGTACATGCTCGGCCTTCGCGTGCCCCGCCGGCGCAAGGTCCTTGTCCAGCACAACCTGAGTAATGCCGGTGCGGTCGCGCAAGTCGAGGAAGATCAGGTTGCCGTGATCGCGGCGGCGGTTGACCCAGCCCATCAGCACAACCTGCTGGCCCGCATCCCCGGCGCGAAGCTGTCCGCAGGTATGGGTGCGCTGCAATGTTCCAAGAAAGTCGAGTGTCACTGAATCCCTTATAGACATAGGATGTGAAAGTTTAAAACTACTTCTGAACAAACCTAGAGTTGAATGCCAGAACGTAAACGAAGTTTCCAGGACTGTCGCTGTCTGGGCACCTATATACGCCGTCAGCTTCTAAGATATGAGCTGCTATGGCAGTCAGTTCCCACCCTAAATATTCATCGCTTTCCAGAAATAAAGTGGTGAGTTTCGGCCAATTCTTATTGGCTCCAAAATCTCGCAGAACACCCATTTGAGCTTGGAATTCGGCGGGCAAATGCCGATTGCCCCAAGCCCATTCCCATTCGTTCCCATGAACGGTTCCGGTGACTACGATATCTGCGATGACTTTTGGATCGCCATTTTCCGAGAAAGTTAGGGTTCTTGACACGAAGTCACGATCCCACCGCGGCCAGCTGCCGATTTTGAATTGCTCCATCCAGCGCTCATTGCGATCCATTGACTCGTGAACCCGAGCATGTCTATAGATCTCATAGTCCATTTCCAGGCACGCGTCGCAGTGATAACGGTTAGTGCGCCGATGAGAACTCATTATTGATTTCCCCATTAGCGCTGCGGTGGGCGCAATGTCTGAATCAGGCTCGCTTTGGGCACCTTTGTCTGCTCGCCGGTAGCGAAGTCTTTCACTGTCAGGATACCGGAGGCGGCCTCATCCTCACCGAGTATCACGATCTTGCGCGCCAGCTTGTCCGCGACCTCAAACGACTTCTTCAGCCGGAAGCTGCCATCGCCTAGCTCAACGCGGAGCTCTGCGGCTCGCAGTTCACGCGCCAATGTCAGCGCCTGCGAGTTCTGCGCATCGCCTATTGGCGCAATATAGGCGTCGGCGCGCACAGTCTGCGCTTCGACCTGCGCCTGCAAGGTCAGCACCAGGCGGTCTTCGCCGATAGCGAAGCCGATGCCTGGAGCACGGGGGCCACCGATCGCCTCAGAGAGACCGTCGTAGCGGCCGCCGCCCAGCAGTGCATTCTGCGCGCCCAGGCCGCCGTGCTGGAACTCGAAGGTGGTGCGCGTGTAGTAGTCCAGCCCGCGCACCAGCCGATGGTCGTGTTCATAGAGCACGCCGCATGCGTCCAGCGCCTCGCATACCTGCTGGAAGTGCGCACGCGACGCCTCGTCGAGCGAGTCCCAGATGCGCGGCAGGGTCGCGATGATCGGCTGGTCTTCCGGATGCTTGCAGTCCAGCACACGCAACGGATTGGTCTCTGCGCGGCGCTGGCAGTCCGTACACATTTGCCCGACGACGGGCTGCAGGGCAGATCGCAGCGTCGCGATGTACCGGGGGCGGTCCGCCGGCGTGCCCACGGAGTTGATCAGCAGCCGCCAGCCGGTGATGCCGAGCTCATCGAGCAGCGTGGCCAGCATCTCCAGCACCTCGGCATCGCGCAGCGGCGACTCCGAGCCTGCGCTCGGGGGCCCTATAACCTCTGCGCCGATCTGGAAGAACTGGCGATAGCGCCCCTTCTGCGGGCGCTCGCGGCGGAACTGCGGCCCAATGTAGTAGAGCTTCTGCAGCAGGCCCTGCTCGCCCAGCTTGTGCTCGATGTAGGCGCGTACCACGCCAGCGGTGTTCTCCGGCCGCAGGGTGAGCGATTGCGCCTTCTCCGACTGCGCGCGGGCCTTGTCCTCCCACGTGTACATCTCCTTGGAGACGATGTCCGTCTCTTCCCCCACGCCGCGGGCGAAGAGCTGCGTGTCCTCGAAGATGGGGGTGCGGATCTCGCCGAAGTTGTAGCGCGCGAAGACGCGGCGCGCTGTGGCGTCGATGTAGTTCCACAGCTCGGTTTCCGGTGGCAACAGGTCGCGGGTGCCGCGCACGGCCTTGATGGCGGCCTTCGTCGGCTGGACAGTTTTCGTGGTCTCGCTCATGAGAGGTGCAATATTTAGTGTATCTGCGCACAGCCTTGCCTCTGTTCGGCGGATAGAATCGCTGTCGATGCGCTTTCGTCTACTGCTTGCATTGCTTTGCGTGTCGCTCACTGTGAGCGCGCGTGCCGTCACGGTGCACCTCACGGCGGCGGATGGGGCGCGTGTGCAGGTGGCCCTCCACCCGGGGGATGTGCTGCGCATCGATCTGGCGGCGGAGCCTTCTGCCGGGCGGCAGTGGGCCCTCCGGGGGCATGTGCCGCCACAGCTCATGGAGCTGGGCGCGGCGCAGCGCGTCTTCGGTGGACGCATGAGCGACCAGGGGACCAGCAGCTTTGCCTGGCGGGCCATCGGGGATGGCGAGGGCGACCTCAGGCTGGTTTACGGCACGGCGACTGCGCGCGCCGCGAAGCCGGAGAAGACGGTTACGATCCAGCTCTCCGTTGCTGGCGAAGCGCTGGGGCCGGAGGAGGCGCATCCGCCGGCGGTCTCGCAGATGGAGCAGGTTGCCGTCTATGAGCGCACGGAGCCGTGCGGCGACTGCAGCGGGCTTGCGGAGCAACTTGTGCTCTACAGTGCCCACGGCGAGCGTGCGCCGGGCGAGATGCCGTTTGTGCTGCGGCGCACCTACAAGGACGCACCCGGGGGGACGCTGACCAGCGTGATGACCGGCACTTGGGCAACCAGCAAGGGTACGGCTGATCCGTCGGCGACCATCTACAGGCTGACGGCGAGCAGCGAGACATCGCTCTACCGCATGGATGGCGACGGGCTGGTGCAGGTGGATGCGCAGCAGATTCCGGTGCCGTCGCCACCGGGCATGGACACCGCCTTCCACAAGGTCGCTGCTCCGTAGGCTGCATCCTCGCGGCGACGTGCCTCATCTGCATTCGTATGGAATATCGACTGCTTGGCCGCTCCGGTTTGAAGGTCCCTGTGTTGTGCTTTGGCGTCGCCACGTTTGGCGGCGGTACCGAGTTCTTCCGCGCGTGGGGCGCGACCGATGTGGAGGAGGCGAAGCGCCTCATCGGGCTGTGTGTCGATGCGGGGGTGAACTTCTTCGATACCGCGGATGTGTACTCGCGCGGTCTCTCGGAGGAGATTCTGGGCAAGGCGATCGAGGGCAAGCGGCACGATCTGCTGATCTCGACCAAGGCCACGTTTCCGATGGGCGATGGGCCGAACGACAAGGGCTCCTCGCGCTATCACCTGATCAACGCGGTCGAGGCCAGCCTGAAGCGGCTGGGAACCGACTACATCGACGTCTATCATCTGCACGGCTTCGACGCGCTGACGCCGATCGAAGAGACGCTCGACACCTTGAACACGCTGGTGCGCTCGGGAAAAGTTCGCTACATTGCGTGCTCGAATTTTTCCGGTTGGCATTTGATGAAGTCTTTGGCGGTGTCGGAGCGGTATGGGTGGGCCCGGTATGTGGGCTACCAGGGCTACTACTCGCTGATCGGTCGCGAGTATGAGTGGGAGCTGATGCCGCTCGCACTCGACCAGGGCGTGGGGACGCTGGTGTGGAGTCCGCTGGGCTGGGGCCGGCTGACGGGCAAGATCCGCCGCGGCCAGCCGCTGCCGGAGACCAGCCGTCTGCACAAGACCTCCGAGCAGGGACCGCAGGTGGAGGACGAGTATCTCTACGACGTGGTCGATGCGCTGGACGCGGTGGCCAAGGAGACCGGGCGCAGCGTGCCGCAAGTGGCGCTGAACTGGCTGCTGCAGCGGCCGACCATTTCGAGCGTGATCATCGGAGCGCGCAACGAGGAGCAGTTGAAGCAGAACCTGGCGGCGGCCGATTTCGAGCTGACCGAAGCGCAAGTGGCGGCGCTGGACAAGGCCAGCGACCGGCCGGCGATCTATCCGTACTGGCACCAGCGGCAGTTTGCGGAGCGGAATCCGCCGCCGGTTCCGATCGGGAAGTAGTCGCCGGGGGAGGGGTACCCCCCCTCCCGTCACGGGAAGCTGGCTTGTAAGCTTTCTGGAATGTGAAGTTTAGCAGCTGTCCCGAGGGCTAAAATCGTCATTCCAGATGGCTTATCGCTTAATTCGTCTTTCTAAAGGAGTTATGGGCACGAAAAAGCCACGGCGCAGGCCGTGGCTTTTGTCTCTGATGGCTTCTATTTCCAGTGTAGCGAATTGGGTGGATGGATATGGCAGGATTTTGTGTGGGTTTTGAAAGCCTTCCTGAAATGAGACTCGGCTAGCGCTGCAGTATCGAACAGGTATTCAGTTCAAAGCGATGCGGAGCGGCGAGACGATCTGCAACCATGCGACGGGCGAGACGCTGACCATGCTCGGGGGCGAGCAGGAGAGCGGCGGGGTGCGGCAGTTGTATGCGGTGCGGGTGCCACCGCGAAGGCCGAGTCCGCCGCTGCACTATCACGTCGCGTTCACGGAGAGATTTACGGTGATGGAGGGCGCGCTCGACTTCTACCTGGGGCGTGAGCGGCGGCGGGTGACGCTCGCTCCGGGCCAGAGTTGACCGCGGAGATGGGGCAGCCACACACCTTCGGCAACGACCGCGATGAGTGGACCACCTTCACGGTGGAGACGCGTCCGCCGGGCGGCGTGGTGGCGGCGTTCCAGATGGCGTACGCGGCGAAGGCGGGCGGCGCGGCAAAGGATGGGCTGCCGCGCAACCCGATCGCGCGGCTGGAGTTTATTCGGACGAGTCAGGGGTTCTTGCCTGGGGTGCCTTTGTTTTTGCAGCGGGGTTTGTTTGCTGTTGCCGCTCTGATGGCCCATCAGCATGTCTCTACAATTGAAATATGACGCGTCCGGATATCCGCCGGAGATCCATTGTCTCGGACGTCGTGCAGGGCATCATCGTGGGCAGCGTGCTGGCGTTCATCACGTTCCAGATCATCGCGCACGCCTATGTTACGAAGGTCAACGGCTGGACCACCATGTACGGATGCGGTGAGCCCGGCAATGGCATTCTCTTGCGCGGCGCGTGTGGCGCCATATTCCCCGGACCGATAAACGTGCCACGAGAGGCGATGTACTGGACCACGAGGACCGATGGCGCGGGCCAAAAACTCTCCGGCCAGCGCGCCTACGTCATGCATTTTCCGCCGGGCGGCCTTCCACCCAACGACGCGTTCTGGTCGCTCACGATGGGCGACGCGCGGAATCACTTTGTGGAGAATCCGATCAACCGGTACAGCGTCAGTGACCGCACCGGCCTCGTTCCGAATGCCGACGGTTCCGTCGACATTCACATCCAGAACGCCGCTCCGGCTGGCCATGAATCCAACTGGCTGCCCGCACCCGCAAGCAACTTCATACTCTGGCTTCGCGTATATCTGCCCGGCAAAGCCATTCTCGATAAACAGTACAAGGTGCCGCCGGTCGTCGAGACACGATGACATCGCCTATGAAGCACAAGCATCTCATTACATTCAGCTCGGTCATGGTCGTGGCATGGGTGCTCGGTACGTTCCTCTTCATCTACTTTTGGCCGCACCTGGTGACGAATCATTTCAAAAGAGCAATCGCCGATCAAGGGTTCCGCGGCGGCCCAGTCCCGATCAATACGCTCTATACCGAGCCTCCAATACTCTTTGCGGAGCCCCTCGCTTCGCAGTCTGGCTCAGGCCGCCCGAACTTGATGACTACTGGCGTGAACCACGACACGCTCCTTACGGTCGGCTGGTTGGACCTCAGTAAAGGACCGCAGATTTTGCATGTGCCGAATTTCTCCGGGCGCTATTACAGCGTGCAGTTCACCGACCCGTTTAACGTTGACTTCTCGTATGTCGGCACGCGCGCCACGGGCACGCAAGCGGGCGACTATCTCATTACTGGGACGAACTGGAAAGGACAGGTACCGAGCGGCATGAAGCAGATATCCTCGCCGAACAATTCGGTACTGGTTATTGGGCGAGTGCTCGTGTACAGCGACGGCGACCTCGGGAATGCCTATGGGCTTGCGAAGCAGATAGAGCTCACGCCATTCACAGGACGTCCGTAACATTCTCCGGATCACCACGGGTCCAGAGATTTGGGTCCGGGTGCAGGTGCAGGGAGATCTTTGGGAAGCGAGCCAGAAGAAGATCAAGGCTAAGCCTATCGCCAAGCTTGCGGCATAGAGCTTAACTTAAAATGGCTCGGGTGAGGGTGCAGCGCCGCGTTGCACGTTGCCCTAAAAATGCAACCGGAGCCGCGCAACCCACTGATTCTGAGGAAATTCGGCTTGGGACTTTGGCGCCTGACGGGGGCAATTATCCATTGACCTAGGCAGGGGAATTCTCTAAAATTGGAGTCGATATCCCCCCGGTCGCTTCGGTGACCGGGCGCGAAGCCGCCCTTTAAGGGGCGGCTTCTGCATTTCTAACAAGGGCCGATTGACGACAACCATCTACATAGACGGCTTTAATTTCTACTACGGGGCACTCCGGAACACTTTTTACCGCTGGCTCAACCCAGAGGCCCTTTGTCAGCTTCTACTGCCCCGCAACACTATCGCTCAAATCCGATATTTCACAGCGTTGGTATCCGCTCGACCGAATGACCCTGACCAACCCGTAAGGCAGCAGCTTTACTTGCGAGCACTACGCACGTTACCCACGGTATCGATTCACCTGGGTCACTTTCTCACCCATCCAGTGACAATGGCACTCGACGTACCACCGGGGCAGCCGCAAAGATACGCGAGGGCTATCAAGACCGAGGAAAAAGGCTCAGACGTTAACCTCGCTACTCATTTGCTCCACGACGCTCATATGGCGCGGTTTGACGTGGCGGTCGTCATCTCGAACGATTCCGATCTGCTAGAACCCATGAAAATCGTGCGACAGGAACTCGGAAAAACCGTCGGGATTCTCAACCCACATCCGCACCCCAGCCGTGCACTTCTGCCGCACGTTGATTTCATTAAACAGATACGCGCCGGTGTTCTGAGGGCTGCTCAATTCCCCGACACACTCACGGACGCGCACGGAACATTCACGAAGCCCCGAACTTGGTAAGTCCCGGATCTGTGGCAAGAGCCGAGTCTTGACGGTTGCAGTAAACGCATTGCGCTCACGCCGCGTCCTACACCTTCGTTGAGTCGGCGCTGGCCATGACTGCCAGGATTACGCCGAGCATGACGAGATGTGGGTGCCCGGCGAGACGTAGCCTGCTTCGTGGAAGTGAGGTACCGGGCGGTACCCCACTTCGCTGGTGGCTAGGCTGCTTTGTGGAACTTTACTGACATGGTCGATGCGGAAGGCGCTGGGGTGACATCCGTCTCTGTGACCATCTTGCCGTTGGGGCTCAGGACGAAGGTGTTTTCCCGCCCTACTTTCCCGTCGTTGTCGCTGTAGGTCACCTTCAGGGTGCGGGGCCCGTCCTGCTTCACGGAGATGGTCCCACGTCCGAACTTCACGGGCGTTCCGTCCAGCTTGCAGGTGATCGGCTTGTTGTTATCCGTTTCCTTGAAGTCGATGCTGTCGCCGTTTACGGCTATGGACAGCACTCCCGTGTCCTGCGACTCGGTGAAGCCGGTTTCCTTCCATACCGTGGGCGCGCCGTTTCCGCCGGAAACCTTCTTCGACATCATGGTGATGGTGTACGGGTCTCCCTCTGGCGGGGTGATGTCCACTGTCCTGGTCAGCTTGTTGCCGTCGGGCGAGAACTCGACCTTCACCTTGCTGACGGTCTTGCCGTCGCGGGTGTTCTCCAGCGCATAGCCGGTACCGTCTTTGGTGCAAGTGGTCACAGTGCCGTTGACGGGCGCGTTCGGCTTGCCGTCGCAGGTCACCTTGGGCATCGCCTTGCCGTCGCGGGTGACGGTGAAACCATCGGCGTCCGTGGCCATGGTGGCGGTGGGTCCGTCGTACTTGAGGGTGGACTTATCCATCTTCCACGATCCGTTCCAGGGATTGCTATTTTGCGCGACGCAGGGAAGCGTCAGGGCTGTAAAACACGCGAGAGCGCAGAGGCTCATGCCGTACCGTTTCATATGATTTTGCCTTTGAAGATGAAATTTTGGCCCGATGCGGGGAAGGGTTTCGTCAGGGGAGCTTCATCTTGGGCGCAATCCGAGTGACTGTCAAGGACAGTTACAGTGCCGAGTTACCTGTTCTGTTTACTCTTCGCGCAACACCCTGGCTGGATCGGTGGTGGCGGCGCGGAGGGCGGGGCCGGCGCTGGCGACGACCGCTACGACGACCACTAACAGAAGGATGGCGGCGTAGGTCATGGGGTCGGTCGGGCTGACGGCGTAGAGCATTCCCTGGAGGAGATGGCTGGCGGCGAGGCCCATGGCTAATCCGGCGAGGCAGCCGATGGCGACGATGCGGAGTCCCTGGGCGACGAGGGTGGCGACGATCTGCGGGCGCGTGGCGCCGATGGCGAGGCGGAGACCCATCTCGCGGCGGCGCATGCGGCCGAGATAGCTGAGCGTGCCGTAGAGGCCGAGGCATGCGAGCGAGATGGCGGTGCCGGCGAAGAAGGTGAGGACAGTGGTGCGGAGGCGGTTTTCCGTCAGGGAGTCGCTGATGTGTTCTTCGAGCGGCGAGATGGCGAAGAGGGAGCGCCCGGGCTCAACCTGGTGAAGCTTGAGGCGGACGGTTTGGGCAAGCGCCATGGGATTGCCATGGGTTCGCACGAGGAACCACGGCGAAGGCGTGGGGGCGCTGAGGCAGGGATAGACGATGGGCGAGGGCGCGTTGTTGAGGCCGTCTTCCCGTGCGTCCCCAACGATGCCGCGGATGACGGCGGTCGGCATCATGGTGTCCTGGACAACGGTCCGCAGATGGCTGCCGATTGGCGTGACCTGACGCAGATAGCGGTTGGCAAAGCTGCGGTTGACGAGCACGGAGGGCGGCCCGCCGTCGTTGTCATCGCAATCCTTGCCCTCAAGGATAGGGATGGCGAGCGTGTGGAAGTAGCCGGCGGAGACGATGTGGGTGATGGCGATGATCTTATGGGCTTCGTCCTGTTCGCCTTCCACGAGACTCAGCTCGATCTGCGCCTGGCCGGAGACGCCGGGCAGTTGCCAGCCACCGGTGGCCGCTGCCTCCACGCCGGGGATGGAACGGAGCGCGTCCAGATCGGTGTGAATGCGCTGGTTGAGGCGCTTCATGTCGGCTGTTTCGCCCCATCCGCCGCTGATCTGCAGAGTGAGGACATGACTTATGTCGAAGCCAGGCGAGACGCGGCCGAGCTCTTGAAAGCTGCGCAAGAGGAGTCCAGCGCCGACCAATAACGTAACCGCAAAGGCGACTTGTGCGCCGACCAGCAGCCATTGCAGGCTGCCGCGCGTGGAGACCTGGCTGTGGCTGGATTGCGCGAGGGTATGGGCGAGCTGGCGGCGGGTACTGCGCAGCGCGGGATAGAGGCCGGAAAGCAGGGTGGCGGCCAGCGCGGTGGCGAAGGTGTAGAGCAGGAGACGCCAGTCGAGCGCGATCTCTGCCGCGCGTGGCAACGTGGCAGCGAAGTGATGGAAGAGCTGCACGGCTCCTGCGGCGAGCGCGATGCCGAGGGCGGCGCCGAGGACGGCGAGGAGGAGAACTTCACTGAGCAGCTGCGTAACGATGGTCCGGCGCGATGCGCCGAGTGCGAAGCGGAGAGAGATTTCGCGCTCGCGGTCTGCGGTGCGGGCGAGCAGCAGCGCCGCGATGTTGATGCAGGCGATGAGCAAGAGCAGGGAGACGGCGCCGTAGAGAAGCCAGAGGGAGGAGCCGATGTCGCCGACGATGGTGGACTTGAGCGGCACCATGCGGACGCCGAGGTCGCGGTCGGTTTTGGGGAACTGGATGCCGAGCTGATGCTGCACGGTGGAGAGATCGGCGAGTGCCTGCTGTTCGGTGACGCCGGGCTTGAGGCGGCCGACGACGCTATACCAGGTGGACTTGCGGTCCTGCGCGTAGGGAGCATTGGCGGGACCTGGAGTAAAGATATCGACATCGCGATCCGGGAAGCGGAACGAGGCCGGCATGACACCGACGATGGTGCGGGCGTGATCGCCGAAGTGAAGCTGCTTACCGATCACATCGGGATCGGCGTGGAAGCGGCGATGCCAAAGGCGATTGCTGATGAGTACGGCGTCCGGCCCGCCAAAGTGCTCTTCGGCAGGCGTGAAGTCGCGGCCCAGCTCCGGGGCGGTGCCCCAGACCTGGAGGAAGCGCGGCGCGACGATGGCGTTGGAGAGGTGCTCAGGGAGCGGACCGGAGGTCTCCGACTCGTCTTCGGTGTCGTAGCCGCTGATGGCCTGGAAGGTGTGATTGAGGCGGTTCCACTCTTCGAGCCGGATGGGCGCGGTGAACGTGACCGGCGATTTACCTTTCGTGTCGTATTGCTGGATCGCCATGAGCTGATCGCTCTGGGGAAAGGGAAGCGGGCGCAGGATGACGGCGTCGATCGCGGAGAAGACGGCGGTGTTGGCGCCGATGCCGAGCGCGAGCGTGAGGATGACGGCGGCGGAGAGCCCGGGAGCTTTGCGCAGAAAACGGAAGGCGGCGCGGGCGTTCGCGCGGATGGCTTCGGCGAGCGCGGAGATATGGACTTCGCGAAGTTGCTGGGTGACCTGCTCGCGGCCGCCGAAGTCGATGCGTGCCTGGCGGCGAGCTTGTCCGGGCGGCATGCCGGCAGCTTCGTAGTCGCGAGCGAGGGCGTCGATGTGGAAGACGACTTCGCGATCTAAATCAGCGTCGGGATCGCGCTTTGCGGATCTGCGTGAGACGTTCGAGAGCCACCGCATCTGTATCCTCCTGGCGTGGGCCTGATTCTCCTGGCGTGGGCCTGGACCTCCTGTTAGTGGGCGGTTTCGAGCACCAGTCCTATGGCTTCGGAGAGGCGGCGCCAGGTTGCCTCTTCTTCGGAGAGCTGCTTCTTTCCCTTAGCGGAGAGGCGGTAGAACTTGGCCTCGCGGCCGTTGTCGGATTCGCCCCACTCGGCGAGCAGCCAGCCGCGTTTTTCCAGGCGATGGAGCGCCGGATAGAGCGAGCCCTGCTGCACCTGGAGAACGTCGCGCGAGACTTGCCGGATGCGCAGCGAGATGCCGTAGCCGTGGACCGGGCCGAGGGCGACGATCTTGAGGATAAGCATGTCGAGAGTTCCCTGCAGTAGATCGGATCTCTCTTTATCCCGTTTTTCAGGTTCCGGTTTTTCAGGCGGCATCGAGGCCTCTCTCTATGACGTTCTACATATAAACACCGCGATAGGTAGAACGTCAAGGAGAGAGGCGCGCCGTTAGAATGGCGGACATGACCGCAAACCGTTCTGTACCGGTGGATACGGTGCTGCCGCATGTGCTGTATCAGGACCTGCCGGCGGCGATTGCGTGGCTGAGCAAGGCGTTTTGTTTTGTGGAGCATTATCACTATGGCGAGCCAATGAGCGGCGCGCAGGTGTATCTGGGGCGGGCAGTCGTGATGCTGAAACAGGCTCAGGGGCATGCGTCACCGGCGAAGCTGGGCTTTGGAACGCAGTCGCTGACAATCTTCGTCGAGGATGTGGAGGCGCACTATGCCGGGGCGAAGGCTGCCGGCGCGAAGATTCTAGAAGAGCCGCACGAGACGGTGTATGGGGAGTTTCAGTATGCCGCTGAAGATCTGGATGGGCACCACTGGCTGTTCTCGCGACACGCACGCGATGTGAGCCCGGCGGATTGGGGCGCGGTGATTGTTCATAATGCAGAACAGAAATAATCAGGAGATGAGGCACGCATGATGGGACGCGGCAAGGTTGCACTGTTTACGACATTGGCGGTTGGATTCTGCGCGGCTGTTGCAACCGGAAGGGCTGCGGACAAGCCGCCGATTCCTCCGCATGGGCCGGCGGAGGTGCTGTTCGACGGGAAGAGCCTGAATGCGTTCGACAGCTTTCTGAAGACCAAGGGGCTGAACTCCGATCCCGAGCATGTGTTCACAGTGGAGCATGGGGTGATCCACATCTCGGGCAAGGAGATGGGCTATCTGATCACGAAGCAGCCGTTCCACGACTTCTATCTGCGGGCGGAGTTCAAGTGGGGCGAAGGCACATATGGCGAGCGCGCGGGGAAGGCGCGGGACAGCGGCATTCTGTACAACATTCAGGGCGAGCAGAAGGTGTGGCCGCGGTCGATTGAGTTCCAGATCGTCGAGGGCGGCACGGGCGACTTCTGGATGACGGACGGCGCGGCACTGACCGGACGCGACGGCAAGCGCGTGACCGGGCCGCCGGGGAAGGCGGAGAAGATCGATCGCTTCGGCAAGGGGCCATGGCAGAACGTGGTCGGTTATCGCGATCCGGTGGGCGAGTTGGAGCGGCCGCATGGCAAGTGGAATGTGCTGGAGCTGGTGACCGAGGGCAATACGGTGCGGCAGTACGTGAACGGCAAGCTGGCGAACGAGGGCACCGATCCGTTTCCGAAGGAAGGCAAGATACTGATTCAGTCCGAGGGCGCGGAGGTGTACTTCCGCAATATCAAAGTGTATCCGCTGCAGTGACGCATGCGATGAACTTCCATCCGACGAGCGCGTTGCTGCTCTTCCCGGCGATGATCCTGCTGCTGGAGCTGGGCCGGCGTTTGCGGCGAAGGCACGCCGGAGCCGAGGGAAGCAGCGCGATCGAAGGCGCGATCTTCGGACTCTTCGGATTATTGCTGGCATTCACCTTCTCGGGAGCGATTTCGCGCTTTGACAATCACCGCCTGCTGCTGACCGAAGAGGTGAACGACATCGGGACCGCGTATCTGCGGCTGGACCTGTTGCCGTCGCAGATACAGCCGGAGCTGCGACAGCTCTTCCGCGACTACACCAGTTCGCGACTGCATCTGTTTGATGAAGTGGGAGCCGAGATCACGCCGGAGGCGGCCGGGCTGCAACGCGCGATATGGCAGCGGGCCACGGCCGCCGCATCATCGCCGGGCGCGAGTCCGGATGCTGCAAAGCTGCTGTTGCCTGCGATCAACGACATGATCGACATCACCTCCACGCGGCAGAATGCCTTCAACATGCATCCGCCGCCGGTGGTGTTCTGGCTGCTGTTTGTGTTCAGCGGCGGCGCCGCGCTGATGGCCGGATACAGCATGAAGCCGGGGGGCCGCGACTGGCTGTACTCGATTGCGCTGGCCATGGCGGTGACGCTGACCGTGTACACCATTCTGGATGTGGAGTATCCGCGACGCGGATTGATTCGCCTGGGCGATCGCGACCGGACGCTGATCTCGCTGCGCGAGTCTATGAAGTAACTGCAGGAGTAATAACTGCGTGAAGTGGCGAGATATCGTTTCTGAGAGTTACGCGGGATTGTTGCCGTAGAAGGAGCGCATGAGCGATTCGGCGACCAACCTTGCGGAGCATGCCGTGGAACTGCGCCGCAAGCTGGCGCATGACGGCGGCCTGGTGCTGGATATCAAGGCGGTGCCGCGGTCGCGTACGGCAGAGGTCTCCGACGTGATGGCGAATGGCGTTCTGAAGGTAAAGGTGACGGCAGCGCCGGAGAAGGGTCGGGCGAACGAAGAGATCTGCGCGGTGCTTGCGGATTATCTGGACGTGCCGAAGCGAAATGTGGAAGTGATCCACGGCCACACCACGGCGCAGAAGCGAGTGCGCATCACACCATAGAAACGCCGAGGGCGCCGGCTGGATGGCCACGCCCTTGGGGGAACTTCTCGAAGCGAGCAGCCTAGAAGGAAAGAAGCCGGTCGAAGAAGGCGCGATAGCGTTTGAAGCCCTGGCGCAGCTCTTCGGTGGAGACGTTGTCGCCCCGGTCCCATTGTTTTTCAAGCTTGCTGCGCTCTTCTGCGAACTGCTCCGCAATGCGCTTGACTACGGTAGCAACCAGTGTATCGGCCTGCTCCACGGCATGGCGCGGCTCGTCGACGAACGACGTCTGCACCTGGTCCCAGCGCGCGCGGAAGTCGCGCAATTCGTTTTCGGCGAAGAGCGGACTCTCGTGCCGGCCGTTGACGTGCGCGCCCGCAGCGGTGTTTTGCGATGCGGCGGAATCCCCTCCAAATGTAGACGCGGACCTCTGCTTGGGAGTCTGGCGCCCGATGCCAGATGGCGCCGCCGACGATGGCACAGCGTTTACGTCGTTTGGGCTGGATACGGGTTCCGCGCTCGAGTTCACGATCTCTCCGTCATAAGTATCGTTGGTATCAGTATCGTCGGTGTATCGTCTGCGACCGTATCGCCGGTTGCTGCAGATCGGGCGGCGGCGGATTGCGGCGGACGGCGATCGGCGGGATCAATATCCGTTTCGTCCACGACGGCATCGCCCGACGTTTTGCCGACACGCTGCCGGCTGGCGATGTCTGCCGTGGTCAATGGTTCTTCCTGCTTACGAAGCGCGCTCATGAGCAACTCCTCTGCGTTGACGGTCGATTGTTTCGACGTTGCCGGGTTCGAGCAATTCGTCGAAGAGCGACCGGTAGTGCACCATGGCCTGTCGCAGGTCTTCCGTGGTGGCCCTGCTGTCGGCGTGGCGCATTACGATGTCGTGCGCCGCGCGATAGTTCTGGACGACAGTGGGATAACTCACAGAGATATCTGCCGCTCTCTGCTCGAAGTCGGTCATAGGATAGCCGCGGTCAATCATGACGCGGCCGACCAGGCGGTCTGCCGTGCCCACGGCGGCTGACGGGTCGTCGACAAAGCGGCGCTGCACGGCGGCCCACTCCATCGCGTAGGCCTCGCGATCTACTGCCGAGAGGGAGCGGAGAGGAAAGGCTTCCACACGCTTCTCGCGATCGGCCAGATTTGTTTCGGCGCGGCGGGAGTCGCCGTGCTGCTGAAGGACGGTGCGGTCGTACTCCGCTCCGAAGCGGCGTTTCAGTTGACCGGTTCTGTGTTCGTTTCTGCGGCGGCGCATGGCAAGCGCCGCGGCTACGACGACGAGAATGGCGACGATGACGACTATGGGAATCAAAATCCTGGTATCCATCGTGGTGACCCTCTGCAAAATCTGATGCAGAGATATGCCGCGAATGATGGTCGGAGAGGAGGAAATGTCGCAGCCGCTGCACGATCTTCGTTAACTACGCGAAGAAATGACCGATGGCGCAGCGAATAGTTCCCGGTTTGCTGGAAATTCGTGCAGCGTTATGCATGTGCTCAACATTGCTACGAGATAGTCGAAATAAATGGGGTTCGGGGCCACTTTTTGATGGTCATGCGCATCCGATCATCGCGCCGCGATGGCAACGTTTTGGACATCCGGTGGAAGACGAGCAAGAAACAGCGACTGTGACGTGCTTTCGCCTTAGCCGCCGGCGATGGCGCCCAGCACGATGAACGGCTCGCGCGCGGCGACCACGGCCTCCGGCAGCGGCGTGTCAGTGCGCTGGTGCGAGAGATCTTCTTCGCAGGCGAAGTAGCGAATGAAGGGGCGCCGCTGGAGCGTGTCGTGGTCACGGATGGTGCCGCAGAGCATGGGATAGCGCGCTTCGAGCGCGTCGAGCGCGGAGGCGATGGTAGCCGGAGCCGCGACCTCGATCGTGACCTCCGCGCCCACACGCGCTAGATTGCGCAGGTGGGCGGGCAGCATGACGCGGATTGTCGCAGTCTCGATCACGATGTCTGGATCATGATTTTCTGGCTCAGGCGAGCGTCTGCACCTCGACGGAGAGCACCGCGGGCAGATCGCGCACGATGGGAGCCCAGTTGTCGCCAGCATCGGCGGAGGCGTAGACCTGGCCGCCGGTGGTGCCGAAGTAGATGCCGCAGTCGTCCAGGGTGTCGACGGCCATGGCGTCGCGCAGCACGTTCACGAAGCAGTTGCTCTGCGGAAGACCCTTGGTGAGCGGTTCCCACTCGTTGCCGCCGGTGCGGCTGCGGTAGACGCGCAACTGGCCGTCGAGCGGGAAGTGCTCGGAGTCGCTCTTGATGGGGACGACGTAGATAGTTTCCGGCTCATGCGCGTGAACGTCGATGGCAAAGCCGAAGTCGGTGGGCAGGTTGCCGCTGATCTCGCGCCAGTTGTCGCCGGCGTCGTCGGAGCGCATGACGTCCCAGTGCTTCTGCATGAAGAGGACGCCGGGACGCTGTGCGGACATGGCAATGTGATGCACGCAGTGGCCGACCTCGGCGGTGGGATTGGGGATGTACTGCGAGTGCAGATCCGCGATTGATGGGCTTCCAGGATGTGCCACCGTCATCGGTACGAAATGCGCCGGCGGCGGAGATGGCGATGAAGATGCGTTTGGGATTACCAGGGTCGAGCACGATGGTGTGCAGGCATAGGCCGCCCGCGCCGGGCTGCCAGCCGTTGGCAGTGTCGTGCTCGCGCAGGCCGGGAAGCTCGGCCCAGTTTTTGCCGCCGTCGCTGGATTCGAAGATGGCTGCGTCTTCGATGCCGGCGTAGACCTTGTCGGGATCGGTGAGCGAGGGCTCGATGTGCCAGACGCGCTTGAATTCCCACGGATGCGGCGTGCCGTCGTACCACTGGTGGGTGCCGGGCGTGCCTTCATAGCTGAACTTATTGCCGACGGGTTCCCATGTTTTGCCGCCGTCGTCCGAGCGCTGGATCACTTGCCCATGCCAGCCGGTGGACGGCGCGCAGTAGATGCGGTTCGGGTCGGCGGGCGAACCCTTGAGGTGATAGACCTCCCAGCCGGCGAAGTGGGGACCGCTGACCTCCCACTGCTGGCGCTTGCCGTCTGACGTGAGGACGAATGCGCCCTTGTGGGTGCCGACCAGTACGCGTACCTTGCTCATCGTTTTCGGACTCCTGCGGGATCTGTGCTGCAACACGATCTGTTTCCGGCGGGCGGAGGCGTCTGCCGCTTGGTCAGCGGAAACGTTAGCAACCGCAGTGGCGGGATGGCAAGGCTGGCGGATCCGGCATCGTGATTTGTTGTCTCATCACCCCGGACTGGAGGCTCGCGACTCGCCCGGCTGCTGATTCGTTCGGTACATCGAAGTTTTTTCTTCGAACTGTAACCTCGTGATCACACCTCGATGTGGGGAGGCAGCCTATTCCTGCTATGTCGGCTGAAGGTGAAACAAAACGGCCGCAATAAGAGGGACAGTGATGCAGAAAGTACTGGCAACATCCGTGGCAGCGCTCATGGTCGCCACGCAAATCCTAGCTCCCGCTGCGGTTCGGGCGGAGCAAAATAGTTCCACAGCTACCCCGATCAAGCACGTTGTCATCATCTTCGGCGAAAATATTTCCTTCGATCACTACTTCGGCACGTACCCCTATGCGACGAATCCAGGCAACGAGCCACGGTTTGTGGCGGCGCCGGGCACCCCCTCGGTCAATGGCCTGATTGCTGGCGGATTGCTCACGAGCAACCCGAACCTGCTGAACAAGGCGGGCAATAAGACCGGCGCGGTCAATCCCTTCCGGCTGGACCGCTCGCAGGCAGCCACGGCGGACCAGGACCACGACTACACACCGGAACAGCAGGCCTTCCATGGCGGGCTGATGGATTCGTTTCCGGAGTTCACGGGCACGCCTGGACCTCCTCCGACCGGGCAGGCGACCACCGGGCTGGTGATGGGCTACTACGACGGCAATACGGTGACGGCGCTCTGGAACTATGCGCAGCGCTTCGCGATGAATGACAACTCGTACGACACGAACTTTGGGCCTTCGACACCGGGAGCGATCAACCTGGTTTCCGGGCAGACCAATGGCGTGACCGACCAGTCGAATGCGGGCGGGGATGTGGTGGAGGACGGCGACGGCGGCTTCACGCTGGTGAGCGATGCGGACCCGATCGGGGACCTTTGCTCGACGACAACCGGCGCGGCGGTGCAACTCTCCGGGAAAAATATCGGCGATCTGCTGAATTCGCGCGGCCTCACCTGGGGCTTCTTCGAGGGCGGCTTCAATCTGAACACGAAGAATCCAAATGGCAGCACCGGCTGCGCGCGGTCGCACACCTCGGCTATCACCAAAACCCTCAAGGCAGATTACATCCCGCATCACGAGCCCTTCCAGTACTATCTGTCCACCGCCAATCCGAAGCATCTGCGGCCATCCTCGAAGTCGATGATCGGGCGGACCGACCAGGCAAATCACCAGTACGACACGGATGACTTCCTCACCGCAATCGCGACGGGGAATCTTCCGGCAGTCAGCTTCCTGAAGGCTCCGGGCTACCAGGATGCGCATGCCGGCTACTCCGATCCGCTGGATGAGCAGACGTTCGTGACGCAGGTGATCGATCTCCTGCAACTGACGCCGGATTGGGACTCGACCGCGGTGATCATCAACTACGACGATTCGGACGGCTGGTATGACCACCAGCTTGGCCAGATCGTGAACCAGTCGACGACCGCGATGGATGCTCTGACCGGACCCGGCGCCTGCGGTGATGGAACGAACTCGGCATTGGCCGGTCCTTCGGCGGCGCATGCACAGGGCCGATGCGGTTACGGTCCTCGCCTGCCCATGCTGTTGATCTCGCCCTACGCCAAGCAGAACTACGTAGACCACGTGATGACCGATCAGACCTCGATCATCCGGTTTATCGAGGACAACTGGCTGGACGGAGAGCGGATTGGCAACGGCTCGTTCGACGCGATTGCGGGATCATTGAACGGTATGTTCGACTTCTCGCACCGCGCCAACACCTCACGGTTGTTCCTGGATCCGAATACGGGGCTTCCTCTCTTCAACTTTAACGGCAGATTCTAGGTTGCCAGAACGAGTGCTCGCATTCGCTGACTAAAACTACCGAGGATACCCGCGCTGCCGGGTATCCTCTTTCTTTTGGACTCACAATTTCGATGACTGACTTCTTTCGTTCTACACGGCGCGCTTTTCTGAAGACCGGCGCGCTTGCTTTGGCGGGGACGCGCATGGGCGCGCCCCTCGCGATGCCTAGCGGAGCCGACGCTCTAGATCCATCGACGCTGACGCCGTTTGTCGATGCGCTGCCGATTCCCCGAATGATGAAGCCGGCGGGAACGCGCGCGCACCCTGAACAGGTGGGACAACGGATTCCTTACTACCGGATGGCGATGCGCGAGGTGCGGCAGAAGGTGCACCGTGACCTGGCGCCGACGCGGATGTGGAGTTTTGAAAACAGCTTTCCGGGGCCGACGATTGAGGTGAACAGCGGCGAGGGTGCGATGGTCGAGTGGGCGAACGAGCTGCCGGCGCGGCACTTTCTGCCCATCGATCACACGCTGCATGGGGCGGACCGGTCGCTGCCGGAGGTGCGGTCGGTGATTCATCTGCACGGCGGCAGGACGCCGGCGGCGAGTGACGGCTATCCCGAGGCCTGGGTGGTGCCAGGAAAAACGCAGACGTGTTTTTATCCGTCGAAGCAGGACGCGGCGCTGCTCTTTTATCACGACCACACGATGGGGATAAACCGGCTGAACATCTATGCCGGGATGCAGGGGCTGTTTATTGTGCGCGATGCGCAGGAAGCCGCGTTGCATCTGCCTTCTGGCAAGTATGAGGTGCCGCTGCTGATTGCGGACCGCTTGCTGCGCAAGGATGGCCAGCTTGTCTATCCGGTGTCGGAGCATCCGGAGCGGCCATGGGTGCCGGAGGTCTTTGGCAACGCGATCCTGGTGAACGGCAAGCTGCTGCCTTACATGGATGTGGAGCCGCGGCGCTATCGGCTGCGCATCATGAACGGATCGAATGGGCGATTCTATCGGCTGTCGCTCGCAAATAAAGCAGAGATGCAGGTGATCGGAAACGATCAGGGATTGCTGAGCGCGCCGGTTGCGGTGAAGCGTGTGCCGCTGGCGCCGGCGGAACGCGTGGATATTGTCGTGGATTTTGCAGCGATGGCAGGCACGCATGTAAAGCTGGTGAGCGATTCGTTCGACATCCTCGAATTTCGGGTCGGGGAATTTCGCGTGGCTGGCAAGGATAGTCCGAAGGGCGGAGGCATAGACACGAGCGCGCTGCCTGCGACACTGCGGCCGGCGCTGCGTCTTGATCCGGCGACGGCAGTACGCGCACGACGGCTGACATTGGATGAGCGGTTGGATGATATTCAGCGATCGATGGGCATGCTGCTGAACAACACGCAGTGGCATGCGCCGATCTCGGAGAAGCCGATGCTGGGCACAACCGAGATATGGGAACTGGTGAACCTGACGGACGATTCGCACCCTATCCATTTGCATCTTGTGCGGTTACAGATATTGGATCGGCGCCGCTTCGAGCAGTTCGAGTATCAGGCCAAGGGCACACTGCGCTTTACCGGGCCGGCGCTGCCACCGGAGGCGGACGAGGCGGGATGGAAAGATACGGTGCGCGCCGACCCGGGGATGGTGACGCGCATCATCGTGCCGTTTGAGGGCTATGCGGGGCGCTATGTGTGGCACTGCCACATCCTGGAGCACGAGGACAACGAGATGATGCGGCCGTATGAGGTGTTGCCGGCACTGCATTCTTGATGCATGGTGTCGAAAAAAATATCGCTGTGGATTTGACAAGCGTGGGCGGGATTTTCTATCGTTCGCCTGCTCTCTGATAACGCTATCTTAGAGCCGCGAAAATATCCGCCAACTGCCACCTCCAACCCCCCTGAGGAGAGAGCATGTCCACACGTTTCGCCCTGTCTCGCCGTACATTCCTGGCTTTGAGCAGCGCGGCTGCCGGCAGCCGCGCGCTATCCAGCTTCGCCGCTACCACCAGCCCGCAGAACCGCACGGGAGTGCTGCCCACATTCCCTCGCGCGGATTTTCTGGACGCCGCCGATCTGACCGCGCTGACCGGCGATGAGCAATGTTTGCTGGTGAGCCTGGAAGGCCAGGTGAATCGCAAGCAGCCGCGGCTCTATCTCTACTGGGGCACCGACACTACCAACCAGACCTGGCTGAATACGATCGCGGTGCCGCATCGCGTGAGCACAGACCCGTGGGAGTTTCTGGCGAAGTATCGCTCGGAGATTCGCGGCGCGGTGGTGTACGACGTGAATGTGCCGGACACGGTGAACGTCGCTACGGCGATCGCAAGCATGCGCGGCGGCGTGATCTGCACGGCGGATCTGGCGAAGGCGCATCAGTTGAATGTCATCGAAGACCTGACGGGGAAATTTGCGAACGGGATGGCCGCGTATCAATGGGCCTTCGATAACATCTGGCCGCAGATGCCGCAGCGCATCCTGACGGCTATTGGCGGGACCAACTCCGTGCAGGTGACGAATGTGCAGTGGACGACGCTGCTGCAGGTGACGCAGCCGGTGACCGATGGCTCGAACAAGGCGGTCTACACTGCGGACCTGACGCCGTTTCTCACCAACGGCGGCGCGGTGTATGTGCGCTGGACGGATGCGTATCCGAACGATGGCTGGGGTCCGTCGGTCGATCAGGTGACGGTGACCGCGGATGGCAATGCGATCGCGTCCTTCCAGCCGGGCAGTTCGGGAGAGACACCATATGTCTTCGACCTGGACAGCTCACAGACGGCGAGCGGATGGCGCTTCGCCGATGGCACGGAGTACTTCATCTACAAATTCGTACCTCCCGCAGGCACGAAAAAGCTGACGATCGCGTGCGAGATGTGGAATGAGTACGTACTGTCGGCAACCAGCACCGCGCCGAGCGTGCAGCAGGGCAATCCGAACTTCCGCGATTACATCGTTGCGGCTCAGGCGCCGGTCTTCTGGCTCGATCCCCAAGACCCGACGCAGATGGCGCTGTTCACCTCGATCCTCGAACGCGCGCAACCGGACACGCCGTATCTCGGCTGGTTCCCGCAGGGACACGAGCAGCCGGGCGTGGCATTGTGCGGGCAGTATGCTTCGCCGGTGGTGGCGGCGGACTTCTACATCAACGGATCGGTCTTTGCCGGCGGTGCGCCTGCGCCCATCAGCTCACGCATCACGCATCCGCCGGTGCCGAAGGTGGCGAAGAAAATTTATCTGACGATGACCATGGTGGAAGGCGACAACGCGCAGTACAACCAGCACCGCATGCGCGATATCTGGGACGATCCCGGCCGCGGGTCGGTAGTGCTGAACTGGAGCATCAGCCCGCTTTTGTACGACATCGGCCCGGCGATCTTCGCTTACTACCAGCGCACCGCGACGGCAAACGACCTGCTGATGACGGGGCCCTCCGGCGCGGGCTATACGTATCCCGCGGTGTGGCCCGCGGCGGCGCTGGAAGGCTACACGCAACGCAGCAACGCTTACATGCAAGCTACCGGCATGGACACGCTGTTTGCCTACAACCGC
Source organism: uncultured Acidobacteriaceae bacterium (assembly GCA_963712845.1). Taxonomy (GTDB): domain Bacteria; phylum Acidobacteriota; class Terriglobia; order Terriglobales; family Acidobacteriaceae; genus KBS-83. The sequence goes on along the minus strand of CAVQJM010000023.1, from coordinate 123,923 downwards.
AACGCCACGACCGATCTGCCGTTCACCGCGTCGATCGTCGATCGCTATGAGCGCAACATTCCAGGGCTGCTGGGCATTGTGTACAACTACGAGTCGTCGAGCCAGGTGACCTTCATCGATGGCATGCCACTGGCGACGCTGCTGGGCGTGAACGATCTGGCGAGCGGGCAGACAGAGCTTGCGGCGGTGGCGGCGGCGTGGAACGGCACGGCGCCGCTGTTTGTGGCAGCGGGACTCGAATCGTGGAACATGACGCCGACCGACGCGAAGAATCTGGTCGCCTCATTGAGTCCAGATTTCCAGGTGGTTCGCGGCGACACGTTCTTCCAGATGTTGCGGGCGACACAGACGAAGAGTTAGTTAATCGGCGACGCGGAAGGCCTCGATGACCATGAACGCGGTCCAGGCCTTTCCGTCGCCGGACTTTTCGCCTTGCCAGGTGAAGTGCGACGCAGAGATGTTGGTGTAGGTAGCGCGAGTGTAGGTGGCGTGGGTGTAGGCGTGTGCGGCCTGCGGTTCTTTGAAGGCGTAGACGATGGACTGGCCGTCGAAGCGGACGCCGCCCAGTTCCTCCGGGCCGAGGTCGGTCCATGTACCGGTGAGCGCGTTCAGCCACTTGATATTCCACTGCTGCCGCGCGGAGTCATAGGTGCGGAAGTTCATGCCGAGGACGATGGTCTCTCCGGCGGGGGTCTCTCCGGCGGGAATGGCCATACCGTACTCATCGGCGATGACATAGCCGTCGAGGATGTAGCGGCCGATCCATGCGGCTTCATATTTTTGCGCGGCTTCGTATTTTTGCGATTCGCCGTTGGCCAGCGTGATGGTTGCTTCGCAGCGCCATCGGCCGATGAGGAATGCGAATTGCGAGAGCGCAGCGGGCGCGTTCGGATTAGGCTTGCCGAAGTTCTTATCGATCTCGTCCATCACGATTCCCCGCAGAGTGGCAGAGATCAGCCGAAGTTGAGCTGCACCTCGTCGATGTAGCACCAGCCCCAGGTTTCGCCGGGCTCGATGGAGCGCATGATGGGGTGTTTGGTGTGGTGGAAGTGTTTGGTCGCGTGCTTGTTCTTCGAGGAGTCGCAGCAGCCGACGTGGCCGCATTCCATGCAAAGGCGCAGGTGGACCCAGGGATCGCCCATCTTCAAACACTCTTCACAGCCTTTGGTATGCGGCTCGACATTCTGAATCTGGTCGAGATGTGTGCAGCGTTTCATCGCTTCCCTCCTCTGTTTCGAGATTACTCCGCTACATCTTTCCACTGCTTCTGCTCTTCGAGATAGGTGTTGGTGTAGTCGAGATAGTTGCTCGCGTACATCAGGATCTGCTCGCGATCTTTGTCGCCGAGCTCGCGGCGCTGCTTTGCGGGAAGGCCGGCCCAGAGAGTACGCGGCGGCACGATGGTGCCTTCGGGGATGAGCGCGCCGGCGGCGATGATGGAGCCCTCGCCGATGCGCGCACCATTCAGGATGACGGCGCCCATGCCGATGAGGCAGGTGTCTTCTATGACGCAGCCGTGCACGGTGGCGTTGTGGCCGATGGTGACCCATTCGCCGACGATGACCGGCCACTTGTAGCGCATGCCGTGGAGTACGGCGCAGTCCTGCACGTTGGAGTTGGAGCCGAGCCGGATGGAGTGCACATCGCCGCGAAGCACGGCGTTCATCCAGACGCTTGCGTGCTCGCCCAGCGTGACGTCGCCGAGGATCTGGGCGGAGATGTCGACGTAGCAGGAGGCGGGGATAACGGGCGTATGGCCGAGATAGGGACGGATCATGCTTCCAGTTTATTGCGGCCAGTTCGCTTGCAGGTGGCCGCAGCGGTCAGCGCCGGCTCAGATCGATCGAGAGCTCGGTATTTGTCGGGAAGCTGAGCTCGTGCCCGCGTGCGAGGAAGCGGCGATAGACGGACTTCGCCGTTGCGAAGATCGCGAAGCCAAGGGAGGCGTCGTTATTGGCCGCGGCCATAGTAAGGATGCGGGCGGGGATGCCGAAGCCGTTGCTGGTGACGCCGTGGTTGATGATGTCGTCGTTGTCGCCCCCGGCGGCAATGGCGGCCAGGCCGCCGAGTACCAGCGGCGCGAGAAAGCGGCCCTTGTCCGCCTGAGCGCGCGTGCCGCCTTCCGCGTCGATCGCGACGTTCTGTCCCTGCTGGCCTTGAATGGACGAGAGACTGCTCTGGATGTTCTGGCCTGCCCCAGCGGCGGGTGTGCCCACGGAACGGAAAGAGAAACGGAGGCGTCCGTTGCGCGCGAAGGAGCGTGCCGGACGCGTCTGCAGCACCACTCCGTGAAGCGCTGTGCCGGCGGGAAGCTCGACGCGGCCCTGCGGATTGCAGAAGGGCTTGACGAGCACGGCGGAGATCGCATCGCCGTTCTTCGCGGACGCGGAGCTGACGCCTGCGGTAAGGCGCGCCTGCATGGTGCCGGAGGTGAGGTCCACTGCGTCAGCGTGCGGCATGGGTGGGGATGCGGAGGGCAGACGCAGCGGCTGACGCAGCACGGCATCGAACTCGGAGCCGGCCCAGACACGCTGCGGATGGTAAGGCAACTGGTGATAGAGAAGCTGTTTCAACAGGTCGCCCTTGTGCGGATCGCGGATCATCTGGCGCGTCTGCTGGATCTGCTGGTGAATCATGCCCTTGACGCGACCCAGGATGGAGGACCGCGGCGGATGCGCCGCAAGCGAGATGGTGGCAGCGTTGCGCATGCCGCCGACGGCATCGACCGAAAGAGCAGCGCCGGATGCGAGCACCAGCTGCGTGACGCGGATGACGGGGACGCGCAGTGGGGTAAAGTCGCCGTCCAGCTTTGCGTTCACGCGGGTGCTGCGATCGGCTGCAGGAGTGGCGGAGACAAAGCCCTCGGCCGTGGTGCCTGCAGGCAGCAGCAAGCGGTCGGGGCCATAGACCGGCTCGGTAAGCTCGCCGCGAAACGGCGTGCCGGCCTTGAGCGTGAGAGTGTGGGTGATCTTGAGGCGCAGCGGCACGTTTGCGGGAATGACAAGCGAGGCGATCGGGTCCGGAGAGGATGACTGTGCGGCTGGTGGCGGCAGCGCCCATGCAACGCCGGGGATACACGCACTGAGCAGAACGATGATGACGCGGCGCGTGTGATGGAGATGCTTCAGCATGACTGCGCCTACTTCATAGGCCGGCCGGTTGAGTGAGGGATGCGGCTTCTGCCAGCGACAGATTCGGCGGCAGCGGCACGGCACCGGAGTGGGTCGCCTCCTGGTCGCGGGAGATGCTCTTGAACAGCAGCACCTTGCCGTCCACGTGCACGTCGATGTGCGCGTTCTTCCAGTCTGTCTCCGTCACCGGCGCGCGCACTACGTGGAAGTGGCTGTCCTTGTCGATGTGGCCGAGCAATCCGTAGCCGAAGCTGACACGGTCCAGCAGGTGGCCTTCGATGCCGCACAGCCGCTCGGCACGCATGCGAATGAGGATGGTGCCGCCGAGGCCATGGACGACGCGCTCGTCGTAGCTGGAGGGGGTGAAGGCGGGGTTGGGGCGAAAGACGATGCGCACGCAACCGCCCTCCATGCCATCCGCGCTGAAGAGAAAGGCCCTGGGCAGGATGTCGAGAACCTTGCCCATGCGCGCCTCGTCGGCACGGCGATCCGCATTGGCCGCCCGCAGGGCGGAGGGGTCCCGGACCAGGGCGGCGATGCGGCGATCTTCCTGGGCGGCGCGATCGGGGGATAGCGGCTTGCCGTCTTCGGCGACCAACCTGCGCAGCAGGCCGTCCGGAGTCTCGACGACATTCTCCTTCCAGAGATGGCCGCCGGTGCGGCTGGAGCGCTCGACGGAGGTGTAGCGGAAATATGTGCGATGCTGCCGCGCCTCTTTTTCGTTCTGCACCATCGCGGTGATCACCTGTAACGGGCTCTGCTGCGCCGGCGGAGGCTGCCCCATGCAGGGCTGGCTGGCCGCCACGAGCACGAGCACTAGCACGAACACAAGGAGTGTGCTGTGGAAGACCGCTCGAAGCGGCCAGGGAGCGTGCGCCCACGCGGACAGGCACCGCTTGCGCGATCGCGCAAGCCGTGTGGAGACTGCAGCAATGGGGAAGTCTGAAATCAATCGGCCTTTACCGGAGCACCCTGGGGACTGAAGGCGACTTCCCTCCGCTCTCCGTTGCTCGTGATCGTGGTTTCGTAGCTCGCGATCGCGCCATCCCGCGTCACCGATTCGACTTTGCCTACCTTGCGGCTGTGTGCGGCCTTCGCGATGGCATCGGAGACGGCGGGCGGCAGGCTGCTGACCGCGACCTCCTGCTCTACTTCGAGTACTGTCCCGGAGACGTCCAGCGTGATGTCCTTACTCTTGCCGTCCCTCAACGTCTCTACCTCATATGTAAGCTTACCGTTCTCTCTGTCTTTGACGCACCCGCGGACGGTTGCGTCCCCGGCCTCGAGCTTTGCGTGTTGGAGAACGACAGCAGGAAGCGCATTGCAGGGCACATGACTCTCTGCGTATGCGGTGGCGGCGGCAATCATGCTCGCAGAAAAGGCGATTGCGAGGAGGGCGGGGGGCAGTGGTTGGCTCATAGGTTTAGCTTGCGGCCGGAGGGGTTAAACCATCCTGAAGCGGCATCGCACGCGATGGGGGCCACGCGCGCCTAGTCCGGAATTGCTTCCCGGGCGGTGGATAGGCAGCCCTCATGCTGCTGCAAACCGGGCACAAGCATCCATCAGCTCGGAATGGAATGCATGAGCAGCAGATAGTCCAGCCCGAAGAGAATCGCCAGCCCGCAAAGGACCAGAATGAACTGCATCCTCCTGCGGCGGCGATGGATTTGCATGCCGTCCATTTCGATCAGCTTACACGCGCGCTCCCACGGCAGGGCCGGAGGTGCATCGTTTGCGAACACCGGCAGTCGCGAAAGCGGACACAGTTGCGACGCGTTCCTGGGAAGCTCACTTAGGAATCAGAGAGTTAGCCGAACCACGAGGTGGCAATCGGCGTGCCCTCTGTACAGGACGGGCCAGCCGTTGATTCGTTCGATACAGATTCGTTCGACACACCGGAGCGATCATGCACACGCTGCTTCAGGACCTTCGCTACTCCCTGCGCCAACTCATTCATAGTCCCGGCTTCGCGCTGGCCGCCATTGTTTCGCTCGCGCTGGGAATCAGCGCGACGGTGGCCGTCTTTAGCGTGGTCTGGGCGGTGCTGATGAATCCCTATCCGTATGCGGCGCCCGACCGCATGGCGCATATGAAGATAACGGACAAGGACGGACAGTATCGCTACTTTGGGCTGACCGGCCAGCAATGGCAGGTGATCCGCCACGCTCCGGGTGTTGAAGACGCCTTCATGACCGACGGGTGGAACCTGACGGTCACCGGGCACGACCTGCCCGAAGATGTGCAGGGCGTCTATGCGACGTCGAACACCTTCCAGTTTCTGGGTGTGCCGCCGGTGCTGGGTCGCGGCCTGCTGCCTTCCGACGCGATCGACGGCCACGATCCGCAGCCGGTGGCAGTGCTGAGTTACAAGTTCTGGCAGCGGCACTTCAATGGCAACCCCGATGTCGTGGGAAAGACCATACAACTGGTCCACAAGAGCTACACCATCGTGGGCGTCGCCGCACCGCGCTTCACCTGGAATGATGCCGAGGTGTACCTGCCGCTGAAGGTGACGCAGGATCCGGTGCCCTCCTATCTGACAGAGCTTCGGCTGAAACCGGGAGTGAGCCATGCCGCCGCAGCAGCAGCGCTGACGCCCCTGATCCATCAGTTTGCCAAGGAGACGCCGAAGCATTTCCCGCTCGATGGCTTCACCTTCGAAGTAGCCGGGCTGAACGACGACTTCATCAACCAGTTGGGCGGCACGTTTGCTCTTCTGTTCAGCGCGGTGGCGCTGTTGCTGGCCATCGGATGCGGGAATGTATCGATCCTGCTGCTGGCCCGGGGCACGGCGCGGCAGCATGAGCTGGCGCTGCGCTCGGCGGTTGGCGCGACCCGGTGGCGCATCGTGCGGCAGTTGCTGACCGAGTCGCTGCTGCTCTCCTTCACCGGCGCTGCGCTGGGCGTTCTGCTGGCTTACAAGAGCGTCGCGATGATCGTAGCGCTGCTGCCGCAATATTCCTTCCCGCATGAGGCGGCGATCCAGGTGAATCTGCCGGTGTTGCTGTTCAGCGTCGGGGTGGCGCTCTTTACCGGCGTGGTCTTCGGACTGTGGCCGGCGCTGCGTCTCTCGCGACCGGATGTAGGCCAGGTGATGCAGTCCGGCTCCCGGCGGGTGGCCGGACGGCTGGGTAGCCGCGCGACCAACAACACGCTGATCGCGGGACAGATCGCGCTGACCCTGCTGATGCTGGCCGGGGCGGGCGCGGCGATCCAGGGTTTTCTGCGCACCATGCACACGCCGCTGGGCTACGACCCCCATAACATCATGTCCGTGGGCATCCCGGTGCATGACGGCACCTACAAGACATGGGGCGAACGATCCGCGTACTTCGATCAGTTACAGAAGAAGGTCGCGACGGTTCCCGGTGTCACCATGACCGCGATCTCCAGCAACGCCACGCCTCCCGTGAACGGGTTTCCGACACGCGTGGAGTTCCTGGGCAAAACTGCGCAGGACGAGCAGAAGGTGCGGGTGAACTTCGTGAGCCCGACGTACTTTCCGGTGTTACGTATTCCGCTGGCGCAGGGGCGCATCTGGGACGAGACGGAGAACCGGAACGGCGCGCATCTGGCAGTGATCAATCAGACGCTGGCGCGCCGCTATTTCCCCAGGGGCGATGCGATTGGGCACTCGCTGAAGGCGCCGGAGCTTCAGGACCAGCCACCTTACAATCTGACCCCGCCCGGTGGGGCGGGATGGCTGCAGATTGTCGGCGTGGTCGCGGACAAACTCGATGACGGTCTGCGCAAACCGATCCAGCCCGAGGTCTTCGTGCCGTCCACGACATTCATGGGGATGTACACGCAGATACTGGTGCGGTCAGAGGTCTCACCGCTCACGTTGCTGCACTCGGTGGGCGCACAGGTGAATTCGGTGGATGCCGACCAGCAGATCAACGGCCAGGTGCTGGATCTGGAGCACTGGATCACCACTCAGCCGGAGATACAGCAGGAGAATCTGGTGGCGTGGCTCTTCGGACTGTTCGCGGCGCTGGGGCTGGCGTTGGCGGCGGTGGGGCTATACAGCGTCGTCTCCTACACCGTGGCGCAGCGGACGGGCGAGTTCGGCATCCGGATGGCGCTGGGCGCGCCGCGGGCGCATGTGCTGCGCATCGTCTTCGCATCGACGCTCTTGAGCGTGGGCTGCGGGATGATGGCGGGGCTGGTGCTGACGTTTTCCTTGCAGCGAGTTCTGGCGCACTGGGCAGAGGGCAGCTCCCGCGATCCGCTGGTCGTGGTCCTGGCGGCGCTGTTGCTGAGCCTGGTGGCGTTCGTGGCCTGCTCGGTGCCGGCCCGGCGTGCCTCGCAGGTCGACCCGGTAACCGCTCTCCGTTACTAGCGAGCTATTCGTTCGCTGGATACCGATAGGATTACCTGAGTTATCGATAGCGATGACTTGCGCGTGAAAGAGGCACACCCTCGCCATCCCGGATCGTATGGAATCTTACGGTTTTCGCGGGAAAAACGTCAAAAATCCGTTTAGACGCGTATCGGCACCAAACTAGCCGATCCGATGTCGCAGGAAATCCTTGACTGGCGAGGATAAGCTTGCCGTATTCTAGGAATTGACCCCATTGGGAAGTTTGGAGGTGTAGTTCATTGGCAGAGGTTCGTGTGCAGGAAGGCGAGCCGCTCGAGAATGCGTTGCGTCGTTTTAAGCGGAAGGTGCAGCAGGAGGACATCATCAAGGAAGTAAAACGTCACTCCTTTTACCTGAAGCCCGGAGAGCGGAAGCGCGTCAAGGAAGCACTCGCGCGGAAACGTAACCGGAAAAAGGCGCGTAAAGAGCAGGACTAAGTAAGGCAGTAGACATCCCCCGGGCCCGCAGATTCGTTTAACAATCGCGGGCCCTCGGTGTCTCCGGCTCGTCTCACAGCGTTCGCACCATCCATCCCCCTCTCGAGCTTCACCTCCCCCAAGGTTGACGCAGTTGCTGTAAGCCGCTTCGGTGGCCGGGCCCCATTCAGTTCGGTTCGATTTTCGAGGAGGGCGGGAAATTGCCGGCTAAACGGCGAAGCGGCAATCAACCGGGTCATGGAATTCCAGGACAAGGTACTCAAATGCGTGGACTGCGGGAAGGACTTCATCTTCACCGCCGGCGAGCAGTTGTTTTTTCACGACAAACAGTTTCACAACGACCCGAAACGCTGTAAGGCGTGCAAGCTGAAGCGGGGCGGCGGTTCCAGCGTGCGGGCGGAGACCCGAACGCACTGCTCGGTATGCGGGCAGGAGACCACGGTCCCGTTCCGTCCGACGCAGGGACGGCCGGTGCTTTGCCGGTCCTGCTTCGAGCAGAATCGGCGAGCTCCATCGACCGGGCAATCGGTCGTTGGGACGGCAGGGGAACCCATCGTTGCAGCGATGGCCCCGCCGGGCGATTCGGCTGAAACTGTGGGCACCGAGGTGAAGTCGGTGGGCTAGAAGAGTTCCTCTGCGAGGACGGCTGGCCCAGCGCACTCAGGACGGGTGTCGGGATGACGTGAAAGCAGACTCGCCGGCGGCGGTGCGCCCGTGCCTCCGCGAGCGGCGAGTCAGTGCTCCTTCAGAAACGGGGCGTCTTCATCGGTTTCTGCGGAGCTGCGCGGTCGGGCTGCCGGCACGAGCTGCAAGTCAGGGCGTCGGCACGAGCTGCAAGTCAGCTTGAGGCTGTAGCCTTGCGCCGTACGCCGTTGGCCTTCCGGGAGGCGGCAACGTAGTCGGGCTGGACGCCCGCCTTGGCCTTCTGCTTCTTGTCTTCGTGGGTCACCAGCAGGGCTTCAATCTGCAACAGCAGGTCGTTGGTGTTCATCGGCTTGACCAGCATCTGGTCGGCGCCGGCATTCTCCCACTCTTCGCCGGGTAGCGGGAATGCGGTGAGCATGGCAACGGCGGGATCGTACTCGGCCTCGCGAGCGGCACGCACAACCTCAATGCCCGCGCGCTCGTTCTCCATACGCATGTCGGTGATGACCATGTGGTAGGGGTGGGCACGAATCTTGGATTTGGCTTCTCGCGCGGAGGCCGCGGTCTCCACATCAAAGCCGTGAAGCTCGAGAACAGCCTTCAGCGTAAGCAGGATCGCGAGTTCGTCATCTACTAGCAGAATGCGTCGTTTCATAGGTAACTTCCTCACTTCACCATACCAGCAAGGGCCCGGTGCAAGCCTTGCGGCGACTCTCTCCGCAACTCCAACTAGACTGGGGAACGTGGAAGGATATCACGTAGAAAACTTCGGTTGCCGGGCCAGCCAGGCGGACGGTGATGCACTGGCGGCAGAGCTTTCGCGTGCCGGAGGCCGGGCTGTCCCGGCAGCGAATGCAACCGTAGTGGTGCTGAATACCTGCGCGGTGACGGCCGAGGCCGAGCGTACGGCGCGCGGCTATCTGCGACGGGTGAAGCGGGAGAATCCCCAGGCGCGGGTGGTTGTAACCGGCTGCTATGCGCAGCGCGCTCCCGAGGAGGTGGCGCGGCTGGCCGGAGTGGACGCGGTGGTGGGCAACAGCCACAAGGGATTGCTAGGCGATGTGATTGCGCGGATGCGGGAGCAGGCGGCTGCGCTTCCGGCGGCGAGTGGCTTCGTGTCCTTGCGCGAGGTGGCCGGTGTGCGCGGCGTGCCGGTGCTGGTGGACGATCGCTTTGCGCACGCCAACCTCGCTGCGGAGGATTTGGCGGCGTCCAATGACACGCGGCCGAACCTGAAGGTGCAGGATGGCTGCGGGAATCGCTGCTCGTTCTGCATCATTCCGACGACGCGGGGCGGCAGCCGCTCGGTTCCTTTGGAGACCGTGCTGGAGCGCGTGCGGCGCTTTGTGAATGCGGACGGAAAGGAGCTGGTGCTCTCCGGCATCAATCTCGGACGCTGGGGTCGGGATTTCGAGCGTCCGGCTCGATTGGAAGATCTGGTGTCGGCCATCCTGGAGCGGACGGCGCTGCCGCGGCTACGCATCAGCTCGGTGGAGCCGATGGACTGGAGCGCTGATCTGCTGTTGCTCTATCGGCAGTATGGACGCGAGGATACTTCGGCGGCCGGACCGCGGCTGGCGCGGCATGCGCATCTGCCGCTGCAGTCCGGTTCCGACGCCATCCTGCGCGCGATGCACCGGCGCTATCGGCCATGGCATTACGCGCAGAAGCTGGCGGCCATCCGCGAGGCGATGCCGGACGCGGCCATTGGCGCGGATGTGATGGTCGGCTTTCCGGGCGAGACCGATGCGCTCTTCGAGGAGAGCTATCAATTCATCGCACAGCAACCGTTCACGTATCTGCACCTCTTTCCGTTCAGCGCGCGGCCGGGTACGGTGGCGTGGACACTGGCGCAGGAGCGGCCAGTGCGGGGTGAGGCGGTGCGTGAGGGGATGGCGCGGCTGCGGGCGCTGATGGACATCAAGCAGACGGAGTTTCGCCAGCGAGCGGGTTTAGGCAAGTTGTCCGCGGTTACATTGAAACGCGGCGAGCAGCACGCGCGGCGCGGCGTAACTCCAGCTTTAAGCGATAACTTTCTTGCTATCGAAATTGACGGTGTATTTCCTGCGAACCAGATGCTCTGGGCTGACGTATCTCATCCAAGCAAGGGTGAGGATGGCGCCGCCGAGATGTGGCGCATCGTCCCCAACTGAGGGTCAGCACAGCAATGCCGTTTCAGGGCGGATGCTATACTCGTCCCGCGAGGGTGCGCCTTCGCAAAACTTTGGAGGAATCCCATAGCACTCGACAAACGATCGGCCAAATCCTTTATCCGCACCAACGAACGTATCCGCGCGAAGGAGATTCGCGTGATCGACGACCAGGGAGAACAGCTCGGCATCATGGTGCCGTTTGAGGCCCTGAAGATCGCGCGGGAGCGCGGACTGGATCTGGTGGAAGTCTCCCCTAATGCCGTGCCGCCCGTATGCCGCATCCAGGACTACGGCAAGTTCCTTTATGAAAAGGACAAGAGCGAGCGGGCTGCGCGCAAGAAGCAGAAGGTCATCGTGGTGAAGGAGGTTAAATTCTCCGTCACCGTGGATGAGCACGACTACCAGACCAAGAAAAACCAGGCCGTCCGCTTCCTGAACGAAGGCGACAAGGTGAAGGCGTCACTGCGCTTCAAGGGTCGCCAGATGGCGCACCGCGAGCTGGGCTACGCCATCATCAACCGCCTGATCCAGGACATGGGCGAGACCGGCATCGTGGAGTTCATGCCGCGCATGGAAGGCACCACGCTGCACGCCATCCTGGCGCCGGGCAAGAAGTCCGAGGCACAGCGCGTGCCGAAGCCACCTGCCGCAGCGGCCCCAACGCCGAAGCCGCCCGCGGCCCAGCAGGCCCCAGTCAACACACAGGTTACGGCGCAGTCCTAAGCCGCAGTCCTGAGCGATCCTGGGGATAGACAACGGCGAGGACGCATTGCGCGAGCCCACATTGCGCACGGCGACGACCGCCGACCGGGACGCAATCCGCGAGCTCATTGCCGTATCTGTGCGCGGGCTGCAACACGAATACAGCGAAGGCCAGCGCGAACAGGCGCTGGCCTCTGTGTTTACGCCGGACACGCAGTTGATTGCGGACGGAAGCTACTTCATTCTCGAAGTGGCCGACGGGACGCTCGCGGCGTGCGGCGGATGGAGCTGGCGGAGGACGCTCTATGGCGGCGACCATCATCACCAATCTCGCGATGCGGCACGGCTGGATCCGGCGACGGACGCGGCGAAGATCCGTGCCTTCTTTGTGCATCCGCAATGGGCGCGGCACGGGCTGGGCACGCGGCTGCTTGCAGCATGCGAGCGGGCAGCGTGGGATGCGGGCTTTCGCTGCTGCGAAATGGGTGCGACACTCAGTGGTGTTCCGCTGTACGAGCGGCATGGATATCGGCGCGTAGCGGATATTCTGGTAGACCTGCCGGGGGGCGAACGCTTGCCGGTGGTGCGGATGGAGAAGCGGCTGACGAGCGCTCCAGCAATGCGATAACCTCAGACTCCTGCGATGCCGAGACCCGAATTCAAATCCGTGGATGAATACATTGCGGCACAGCCCGCGGCGTCGCAGGTGGCGCTGGGCCGCATACGGTGCGCCATCCGCGCGGCCGCCTGGGGAGCCGAGGAAGGGATCTCCTACAAGATTCCCGCCTATACATTGAACGGAGCGGTTGTGCTGTACTTCGCCGGATGGAAACAGCATTACTCGCTCTATCCGGCAAGCGATGAGCTGGTGGCGGCATTCGGTGGCGAGCTCGAGAAGTACAGGGCCAGCAAGGGAACGCTCCGCTTTCCGCTGTCCGTGCCGGTCCCGGTGAAATTGATTGAGCGCATCGCCAGGTACCGCCTGAAGGAGATCGGCGAACGCAAACGGGCGAAGGCTGCGCCGCCAAAGAAAGCGCTAGCACCGCAGAAATAAAAGTGAGTTACAGTGGTGGGCACTTTCGGTTCCCGGGGGCCACCATGTCTGCACGATTTTCCTGCCTGGCACTGCTTCTTGCTGCAACCTCACTCTTTGCTTCCGCCGGCGCACTGGCGCAGGGCGTACCACCCGAGGCTTACCGGGCGAAGACCATCTTTATTCGTAACAACGCCGGTGGCGCACAGCTGGAGAACGCGGCGGACGAGGAGCTGTCGAAGTGGGGGCGGTTCGCGCTGGCCGACGATGAGGCGAGTGCCGACATCATCCTGATCTTTTCCAAGAACGGCATTCAGAACACGGAGAAGAGCGACAACAAGAAGGATGGCACCTGCTGCGACACGAGTTATGGCGCCAGCTTTTCTCCCGGCGCGACGGCGCGCGCGTACCTGAAGGGGCATGGCCCGGGACCAGGATCGCTGCCCTTCTGGCAGGATGGCTGCGGCGGCATGACGCAGAAGGCCACCGGCAAGGGCTGCATCGATGCGTTCAAGAAGCAGTTTCCGCGCTGATCGCTAACAGCACGGCGAAGCGGCCTGCGGATCCGATGCGGAAGGCGGCGGCATCGGTTGTCCGACCATGCGCTCCATGTAGACGTCGGCGCGCGTGTAATGGGACGGCTTCACACGCGACGGCGGCAGGTGGCGGAAGCCCATCGATTCGTAGAGCGCGATGGCGCCGGTGAGGGTGTGGTTGGTCTCGAGATAGAGACGCGTGGCACCGATGCGCTCGGCCAACTCGATCGCTGTGGCCATCAGCCGGCGGCCGATACCGCTGCGACGCTGCTCTGGAGTGACCGCCATCTTGGCCAGCTCGTATTCGTCGGGGCCTATCGGGATGAGCGCGCAGCAGCCGACCGGGATGCCGTTGCGCACGGCCATCAGGATGCGGCCCCCGCAATCCAGGATCGCGGTCTGCGGGTTCCACAGTACCTCCAGATCGGCGGGTTCCAACCAGAAGTAGCGCTGGATCCATTCGCGATTGAGTTCAAAGAAGGCCTCTGCGTCGGCGGGCTGAAATTCTCTGACGATGAAATCGGACATGACATCGGACATGGGCTCGGGTCCTCCTGCCTGCGTTTGGATTCGCCTCTTTCCTAATCCATGATTTCAAGGGTAGGATCAGCAGCACGATATGTCCAATATTTGAATGCTCTTGATTGAGACGATCTGGATATGAAAAACATGATCGAACTGCGGCACCTGCGCTATTTTCTGGCGGTCGCGGAGACGCTGCACTTTGGCCGTGCAGCGACGAAGCTGGGCATGGCGCAGCCGCCGCTGAGTCAGCAGATCAAACGGCTTGAGACATTGGTCGGCGCGCCGCTTTTTGAGCGCACCACGCGCGGCGTGCGGCTGACGCCGGCGGGAGCCATGCTGCGCGAGCGCGCTACCGCGACAATCTCACGGCTGGCCGACGATCTGGAGCAGACGCGGCGCGTTGCGCGCGGCGAGGAGGGCCGGCTGACGGTGGGGTTCTCAGGCTCGGTGATGTTCACCGAGCTGCCGGCGGCGATCCAGCAATACCGGCGCGCGTATCCGCGAGTCGAGGTGCGGCTGCGCGAGATGTGGACCTCCGAGCAGTTGGGCGCGCTGGCCGACGGATCGATCGATGTGGGATTCCTTCGGGATGGCGAGCGGCGGCCGGAGCTGGCGATCACGCCGCTGTTGCGTGAGCCGTTCCATGTGGCGCTGCCGGCGGAGCATAGGCTGAAAGGCAAGCGCACCGTCGACCCGAAGGATTTTGAAGGTGAACCATTCGTGCTGTTTGCACGGCGCATGGGCAACCTGGCTTATGACCGAACCATGCGCTGCTGTCTGGACGCCGGCTTCCAGCCGGAGATCGTGCAGGAGGCGCCACAGTTCCCTACGCTGATCCGGCTGGTGGCCGCCGGGCTGGGGATTTCGCTGGTGCCGGCGTGCGTGGCCACGGTCGTGTTTCCGGGCGCGATCTTCCGGCCGCTCCGGTCCAAGCGCTGGACTTCGGTAGATATTGGGACGCGGGCGACAGGAGTGAGCGCGACCGCAGAGGCGTTTGCGGAGACGGTGCGGGGCCATTTCGCCCGCACATGAGCGGGATCGAATCGGACAATGGTCACGGGTGAATTTCGCTCATTGATTTCAGCTCCAATCCCGTTGGACTTCCCTCCTGCTGATAGAAAATTTCGTATGTCCGACCTGTCAGGAAGCATCCTCATTTTGACTGGCCCACCCGGTGCTGGAAAAAGCACCACAGCACGAAGCCTTGTTGTGGCATCCGGTGAACCGGCTGTTCATCTGCATTCGGATGACTTCTGGCATTTCATCCGGAAGGGAATGATTCCACCGTACCTGCCCGAAGCTCACACGCAGAATGAGGTCATTATGACTGTCCTGGCAGCAGCGGCCGAGAAATATGCCGAGGGCAACTATTTCACCGCCCTGGACGGCGTCGTAGGACCTTGGTTCCTTCACTTTTTCAAGAAGGTGACCCGGCCCCTTCACTACATCGCGCTCCGGCCGCCGCTCGCTGTCGCCATCGAGCGTTGTCGATTACGGGGCGGCGACACGCTGAGTGATCCAGTGCCGATAAGCGCCCTGCACACGCGGTTTTCCATGCTGGGCGAGTTGGAAAAGCATGTTATTGATACGGCTGGGCATAGTCCTGACGACACGCTTGCTGCGGTTCGTGCAGCCCTTCAAGAGGGTCGTTTTCTTCTCTCCACTCGGCAGCTGGAGTCTCAGGGACATTAGGGTCTACGGGGGTGATCATGCATCTGGATTTCGCGGGTGAGTACGCACGACGTACCGATGACGAGATTCGGCTGCTCATCGCGGAGCGGCAGAATCTCATCGATGAGGCGCGTGAGGCCCTGGATGTAGAGATTCATAAAAGACGGAGCAGGGGCTTTGATCCGGATGCCCGCGAATCCTGAGGAGCCTCGCGTTCACGTTGAAGAAGACGAGGAAGAAGGAAACGAGGTCGTCGTCCCTTCTCGCGAACTGGTCTTTCCGAAGATCTGTCCGCGGTGCCTGTCGCCGTGCTGACGGAGTCTCATCAGAATCGTGTGTGATAACTCCGGGGGTCTCATCCTCGCAGTCATTTTGTCCGGCTATGGCGGTACCTCTTCTGTAGCTATTCAGTGCCTTTTTGCCGGAGATGCGCACGGTCAGTGGGGCGCGCCGCTGGGCGGAAATGACTCTGTACTGTTCGCGGTCGCTGGTTCCTTTGTTGTGTTCTTGCGGCTTAACATTTTCGCCGGGCTTTCATTCGTGCCTCATGCTTCTCGATCCTGTTTTTGCTTCGGGTGCCGCTCTGATTTGGAAGCAGATAGACTTATCAAAACGGTGGCCGCCGGCGGGAATCGAGATATTGAGTAAATGGTCCGCCCAAGAGCGACGGCTTCAGTTCGCGGATCCTGCGTATGAGAAGGCTTTTATTGCCCTGAATCGGGGAAGACCACCGGTTTGACGAGGTCGCAACGGCTCGCCGGGATGAAGGGACTCAGGTATACTGGCTGATGTCGCCATACCGGCGATTGATTGGATATCCATGCCTAAGCTGAAGACACACAAGGGCGCGGCTAAGCGCTTTAAGAAGACTGCTACGGGCAAAGTGCTCCGTGGGCAGACCAAGATGCGCCACATTCTGACCTCGAAGGCGAACAAGACCAAGCGCAAGCTGGGTGGTACTGTGCTGGTTTCGGAAGCCGACTTGCCGAAGGTGAAGCGCATGATTCCGTACGCCTGATCTTTCGGACGGGGCCGGGGTAACGCGTTCCCTGTGAGCCCACACGTTGTAGCCGAAATCAGAGCGATGAGCGAGTGAAGAGGTTCAAAAGCAATGCCCTCCCGGGCGCTGCCTCCTGCCTCCAGCCGCATAACGAAGTACGCAAAGGAGAACTAGAGATATGCCCCGCGTAAAACGTGGAACCAAACGGCTTGCCCGCCGCAAAAAGATTCTGAAGAGGGCAAGCGGCTATTTCCTTACCAAATCGAAGCTCTACCAGGCAGCGCAGGAGGCCGTCGAGCGCGGTCTGAAGTTTGCCTACAGCGGCCGCCGGCAGAAGAAGCGCCAGTTCCGCTCGCTGTGGATCGTGCGCATCAACGCCGCCGCCAAGCAGAACGGCACCAGCTACTCGCAGCTCATCCATGGGCTGAAGGTGGCGGGGATCGAGCTGGATCGCAAGATCCTGGCCGACCTGGCGACCAACGATGCTGCAGCATTTTCTGCGCTAGTGAAGACGGCGAAGGATGCCGCCGCGAAACCCGCTACCGTCTAAGACAACGGCAGACCGCTTCAGACATCAGCAGAAAAGCCCGGCGATTGCCGGGCTTTTTCTTTGTCCGTGGGAGTCGTCTATCTCCGGGATCATTGGAGACGTTTGAAGATAGAGACCGGTATGGAGCCATCCGGGCGGGGTGGGAGACGCCAGGTGAGTTGATTGCCTTCAAGTTTGAAGGGACTGGTGCGCGTGGTGTTGTCCCAGTTTGGAAATGAGGCGCGCTCGATATAGAAGCTGATCGTGTTTTTCGTGGGATCGATGGTGTAGCGGCCGAAGTGGCAACTCGTGCCGAGAACAGCGTCTTTGTACTCGTCTGCGGTTCCCTTGTTGCGGTCCCCGGAGGCGAATTTTGTGCGGTCTGAGCGAAAGATCTCGACGACATAGTGGCCATCTGCAGTCAAGATCACCAAACCCTGAGGATCGGTCCCGTAATCGTGGACCTGCTGACCATTGGTCAGTATCTTGTCGGCGGCAATGAGGGTCCAGGTGCCGACGAGCGGATTCGATTGGACGCTGGGCTGGAAGTACGCCGATGCAGGGAACGCAACAAGAGAGAGCGCGAGGAGAGGAAGAGACGTGTTCATGAGGGCTAAGCTAGCAACACACATGGACAGGCACAATTTGATTGTTTTTAGGGGATGCGTGAGTGCGGCTTATCTTTTGCGGACGATGCGGAGGGTCTTCGGTTCTGGGTGCGATTGACGGCTCAAGGTGAGAGCTTCGGCGAGGAGGATGCTCATGCGCTCGACGGCGGCGACGGGAGCCCCGGGCTGTTTGTGCAGGGTAACAGGGAGTGTGCCAAGCGGCGGCAGTCCGAAGAGGGACTTAGCGAAAATAAGGCCGTCCGGCAAGCCGAGCGCGGTGCGAGCGGTGATGCCGAGGCCACCGAGGAGGGCGGCCCAGAGACCGTTGAGGCTTGGACTGGTGGCCGCGATGCGATATGGGGTGCCGGTCTGATCGAGTTGCTGGGTGGCGCCTTTGCGGAAAGGACATTGAGGGCCGAGGACAGCGAGCGGGAGCGGCTGGCTGGATGGCGCGATAAAGTTGCGAGCGGCGATCCAGACGAGATCCAGTTCGCCGAAGGATTGCGCGGTGGGACGGTCCTCGTGGCCGATTGCGAGGGCGAGATCGATCTGGTCTTTCTCAATGGCTTCGACGAGCGCGGCATTGCCTTCGATGCGAAGCTCGATCTGCATCCGCGGATAGAGCGTGGAGAACTGTGAGAGGACGGCAGGAAGCATACCTGAGAAATCCTGCGAACAGCCGAGGCGGATGAGGCCGGAGAGCGCAGCCGCGCTGAGAGTATCAAGAAGCTCGTCGTTCAGTGCGAGGATGCGACGCGCGTAACGGATGGCGGTCTCGCCAGCTTCGGTGAGAGCCAATATGCGGCCTTTCTTACGAAAGAGTTGTGCGCCGAGGTCTTCCTGCAGGCGTTTCATTTGGAGGCTGATGGCGGAGGGCGTGCGGCCGAGACGGTCGGCGGCCTGCGCATAGCCGCCGAGGTCATTGGCGACGACGAGGGTGCGGAGCGTGTCAAGATCGAGGTTGGCGAGGTTCATGAGTTTACCGGGGCCTTTTTATTGCGCCGGCCTTTCATAGCCAGGAGCGTTTGCGGCGTGGTTCGCCGCTCTCGTTCACATCGTTCGCTTCTTCGCCCGATCTGCTATAGCGCTTGCGGATCACCCAGAAGAGCAGCAGTCCCAGCAGCAAGGCAAGCACGACCAGGGTTATGGTCAGGTGGTGCTTGAAGAGGTCGCCGACGACGTTGACGATCTGCGGGCCGTACTTGATGGTGAGGGCGGCCTCCACGCCGAAGCGGACCGCGCGGCCGGCGAAGACCGCAAGCAGGAAGTGCCAGATATTCATTTCGAAGACGCCGGCGCCGAAGACGAAGGCCTTCCACGGAGTGGGCGGCGGCATGGCAGATGGGATCGCCATGGCCAGAAATTCCTGCTTTTCGAAGCGGGCCATCATGGCTTCGTAGCGGGCGCGATCGATGCGGCGCAGCAGGAAGAGCTCGCCGCCGGCGCGGCCAAGCAGGAATGGAATCAGCCCACCGACGGCCGAACCTGCGGCAGCCATGAGGACATAGAGATACGCGTGCCGGTGATCGTTCCAGGCCCAGGTGGCGATGAGCGGGTCCATCGGGATGGGGATGGTGCCCGAGTCCACCAGGCCGGCGAGAGCCGCGCCCCAGATGCCCAAGGGACCGAGCACGCCGAGAACAAATCCCTTGTAGCGGGCGATCCACTTCGCGAGGAAGTGGCTCACGTGCGCGGCGCTCCGTGAGTTTTGCTGTGGGGAGTTTTGCCGTGGGGAGTTTTGCTGTGGGCGGCTTCGGTGTGGGCGTCCTCGCCGCTGAGCAGCAGGAGCGCGTGTGGGATCAGGTCAAGCACCGCTTCGAGCGAGGTGACGGCGCCCTCCGGCGAGCCGGGCAGGTTCACGATGAGGGCGCGGCCGCAGGTGCCGGAGATGGCGCGGCTGAGCGCGGCTAGCGGGGTGCGACGCGCTCCGGCGGCGCGCATGCGCTCGGCGAAGCCGTCGAGGATCCGGTTGCAGACGGCGCGGGTGGCTTCCGGTGTGACATCGCGCGGCGCAATGCCGGTGCCGCCGGTGGTGACGACCAGCGCGGCCGTCGCGGCATGGGTGCGCAGCGCGGATTCGATTTGCGGCTGCTCGTCGGGCGACGAGATGTGGGCCTTCCACGCTGAAACCTGCTGCCTGGAGAGATGCGGCTACCGCGGGCCCGGAGGTGTCCGGGCGCTCGCCGCGCGTGCGCGAGTCGCTGATGGTGAGGACCACAGCCCGTGCGGGCTGCGGCAGGGTTGCAGACATGGTTTCGATTGTACGGGCGACCTCTCTCGGGCCGGGTCAGAAGGAGATGGACGGAAACCATGCGCCGGCGGGCTCGTTGTAAAGCCCCATGCTCATCAAGGTCATGGGTTGAACAACGCGCAGACCGTTTGCGAGGCACCAGCGCAGCAGAGCGGTGTTTCGCGATGGCAGAAGAATGCCGGGACCAGCGAAGGATTCCGCGGAGGCGAGGAGCGCCTGCATATCCAGGTTGGTTTCTGCAGTGCCATGGCCGAAGAAGGCGAGGCCGCTGGCGTAGCCGGTAATGCGGCCAGCGCGCTCCACAACGACCGCGGTCTTGTCCTGGATGCCTTGCGCCAGCTCTGCGCCTCGATCGAATCCATGCACCTGGTGGGATAAGAGATTGCAAGCATCCAGGTCGGCGGATTGTGCGGGCCGAACCACGCATCCCGGAACGTTGCGTTCCAGAGGTCGCCCCTGGATGCAGGAGAGGGGTTCCCGGACGTCGAAACCGAGGCTTGTGTATAGCGAGAGCGAGCGATTGTGAAATGCGGCCTGCACCAGACGAACGCCAGCGGCCCGGCGTTGGTTCGCTCGATCCATGACTGCCTGCATCAACTTTCGCCCGGCGCCGAGGTTTTGAACGCTTGGATCGATGGTGATGGGGCCGACACCCGCGATGATCGAGCGCTCGTCGAGTACATTGCTGCCGATGATGCGGCCTCCGCTTTCGGCCACCACGCAGTAGAAGTCAGTGCTGGAGAACATCTCCGAAAGGAGCCCGGTGGCGGCCTCCGGCCCGGGAAAATCGCACGGGAAATTGTGCGCCGCGTTGATTGCAGAAAAGGCCCGGTAGCAAATCTCGCCGCAAACGGGGCCGTCCTCCGGCAAGGCCGGACGCACTATCAGGTCCGATTGCGGCTTCGAAGCCATACGTTGGATCTCCTGTTGGTGCGAGAGAGTATAGCCGCTGGAGGAGCCAATCCATTCGAGACCCATGCCGGCGCCGCCCTGGGCTACCAGTGCAGGCTGCGCTGAGATCTTTTGAAGAACAGCGCAGGAAAGGCGCATCCTAAATAAGCCCATGTACAACGCAAAAGCATTTTCCGCTGCTAGTGCCACATCGCCGCTTGCTTCCACCCAGATCGCGCGGCGCGATCCAACCGATACCGATGTCCAGATTGAGATTCTTTTCTGCGGCATCTGTCATTCCGACCTCCACCAGGTGCGCAATGAGTGGAGCGGCGTGATGCCCACGGTGTATCCCTGCGTTCCCGGCCACGAGATCGTTGGCCGTGTCACCAAAGTCGGCTCCGGTGTTAAGAAATTCAAGGTGGGAGATATCGCCGCTGTCGGCTGTATGGTCGATTCCGACGGCACCTGTCCCAACTGCAAAGAGGGTCTGGAGCAGTTCTGCCCCAACCTCACGCTGACCTATAACTTTCCGGACAAGCACACCGGAGGCGTTACTTATGGCGGCTATTCGGACAGCATTGTCGTCGACCAGCGCTTCGTTCTGAAGGTTCCTTCGAATCTCGACCTGGCCGGGGCGGCTCCGCTACTCTGCGCCGGTATCACTACCTTCTCGCCGCTCCATCACTGGGGCGTGACCAAGGGAAAGAAGGTCGGCATCGTCGGTCTCGGCGGGCTCGGCCATATGGGGGTCAAGTTCGCCCATGCTCTCGGCGCGCACGTGGTCCTCTTCACTACATCGCCCAACAAGAAGGATGACGCACTCCGCCTCGGCGCCGATGAGGTTGTCATCTCCCGCGACTCCAACGAAATGGCGAAGCAGGCAGGCAGCTTCGACTTCATCCTTGATGCTGTTTCCGCGGATCACGACATCAACGCATTGCTCAATCTGCTGCGCCGCGACGGCAATCTTTGCCTGGTAGGCGCACCGGAAAAACCGTTCCCGGTTTCCTCATTCACTCTGATTTTCGCCCGCAGGAGCCTTTCCGGCTCTCTTATTGGCGGCATCGCGGAGACGCAGGAGATGCTCGACTTCTGCGGCAAGAACAACATCACGTCGGACGTTGAGGTGATTCCCATCCAGAAGGTGAACGAGGCGTATGAACGGCTAGTGAAAGCGGATGTGAAGTACCGCTTCTCCATCGACATGGCGTCGCTAAAAAACTCGTAACTTTCATTACTCTTTTCAGCTAAGTAGAAATGCCGGGAGTGCACATGTCTGTGGAGCTTTCGCAGAAATGTGTACTCCCTTTGTTTTGTCAGGACAACGGCTCCTCGCGATAGAGTTGCGCCGTATGGCGAGCGGTGAGCAGGATCACGGTTGCAAACATGCAGGCTGCTGCGATGGCGCCTCCGAGATCGAACAGCAGCATCTTGTGGCCGAAGACTGTCGCATATGGGCTGCGCAACAGCGCCAGATTTCCGATGATCAGCAGAATCCGGATCTCCGTTGGACCGAAGATGCCCTGCGAGAGTTGAAAACGCGACAAGGTATAGGTGGCCAGGTAGCTTTCGCTCGACAGAAGTAGAAAGCCGACCAGCATCGCGACCGCTGTTTGCCAGTGCGCCAGGCCGGAGAAGCCGAGTCCGCACATCAGCGCGGTGGCTCCGAGGACGTCGACCATGTGGTCGACATAGAAGCCAAAGCGCGGGCGCTGCTGGCAGCGTATGCGGGCCAGGGTTCCATCCATGCTGTCTCCAAACCAGTTGAGCACCAGGCAAAGGTTCACCAGCAGCAACGCGTAACGGTTGTAGTGTACGAGGGCATACGCGGCTCCTGCTGCAATCTGCGCGATCAGCCCCAGCAGCGTGAGCTGGTCGGAGGTAAGCCAATGCGGTGCGCGCTGCGCCATCCACTGCAGTGCACGCTTCTCCAGCGAAGCGGTCAGCGCCTGGTTCACCCGGCGCGCGGGTGTAAAGCTCACTGCATCCTCTGTTGTTGCGACCGCTTGCTGATTCATCTGTGTGTCCTTTCTTCGAGACGGCGATGCGCACTACCTGCGCAGCGCGTTGCATGTGGAGCGCAATGTGAACTCCAGGGATTCGCGGGGAATGCTTTCGACGTATGGCCCGATCACCCAGCCGAGCCCGTGGGGAATGGAGCGCGTGAGCGAGATGGCCTCAATCTGCAGATAAAGGCCGCCGTCCTTCTCCTCGTAGCTCCAGTACGTGTTCAGCCGCCATAGGAAGCCGTGCTCCTCGCTGGCGTTCAGTTCTCGCTCGGAGGCGGTGCCTGGCGAGTCGATCTCGGCGATCCGCGTGCTCCGCGAGACGCTGTAGCCATGCTGCTTGTCGAGTTGGCCGTAGGTGATGTCGTAGGTCGTGTCCAGCACCGCCGTGAGGATGTGTTTCTGGCGCACGCGCATGGATGCCTGCAAACGGTCGCCGTTTTGCGCGATCAGCGCGGCCTGGAGCACCTGAGGAGAGAAGTGCTGCGGATAGGCCTGGAAGTTTTGCATCAACCGCTCGAAATCCGCAGCCGTCGCGCCGGGAACGAAGGCGGAGCCGCGCCAGTGGTGGAGCAACGATCCGGAAACTTCCGCGCCGGCGGCAGGGGTGAGCCGCTCCACAATGTATTCTCCGCTGCGCAGGCGCACCGTCTCGCTCGCGGGGCCGGAAGCCGCGGCAGCAAGGAAGGCATCGTCTGACCGATGCTGCTGGGCCAGACGTGACTCCACCGCGCCGGCATATGCGTTGAAGGCTGCGACCGCCTCGGGTGCTGGCTGCGCCATCGCGAGTTGCGACGCGCCGAGGAGCAGCAGCCCGGTGCAGATCTGTGTGAAGAAGCATCGCTTCATGCGTTCGAAGTTGGACTACGCCGGCAGCCGATGCAATGCATGCAGCCTCAAAGCGAGGAGGATTGTTCCTCACGGCGCAAGTCGCTGAAGAGACGACGTTTCCTGGGAGTTCTCGCTTAGGCAAAAGCCACAGACGGCGTACCGTGTCGGATAGACTGAACGCCAACAGGACCGAGCCACGGCCATCCAGGCGTTAGAGCATTTTCGGCATAGGTCTAGGCGTCCAGCGTTTGCTATCGTGCTTTTCTTAACGGAAAAGCCACACCGAGTGAATCTCCGCAGCCCACAGGATTACCGAAAATGCTCTATCGCTTCGGCGTTTTTGAAGCAGACTCGACGACTGGGGAGCTTCGCCGGCAGGGTTTGCGGATCAAGCTGCACTCGCAACCCTTGCAGATCCTGTTCATGCTGCTGGAGCGGCCGGGCGAGCTGTTGACGCGGGAAGAGATCTGCCGGGAGCTGTGGCCGGACGGAACCGTCGTCGACTACGAACACGGCGTGAACTCGGCCGTAAATCGCATCCGCGAAGCTCTTGGAGACAAGGCGAACAACTCCAGATTTGTCGAAACGCTGGCTCGTCGCGGGTACCGCTTCGTGGCCCAGGTGGAGCGAACTGCGCTGCCGGAAAATGGCTCGACGACCGGCCCCACGGCGGAGATATCGGAAGAGCCGGCGGCACCTCGGGCGGAGAGCGCCGCGGGATGGTTTGGCCGGGTTCTAGCTACCCCGGAGGATTTGCCGAAGAGTTCCCACACCCTGGTTCAGACACTTTTCCTGCTGCTGCAACTGATGTACCTCGGCTTCTACGTGGGGGCACTGGCGAACCTGACGGAGATCAAAGAACTGATGTCAGCTCTGCCGCCGGACACTTGGGTGTTCACAGTGCTGGTCGTGACGGCTGCGGTGCTGATTCCGGTTCGCGCTTTCCTGCTGTGCGCGGTGCTCTTCCATGCGCCCGGATTCCGCAGCAAGTTTCTGAAGCTGTGGCCATTTCTCTTACCGTTGGATATTTTGTGGGCGCTTTCTCCCACGCTGCTGCTGCACCACATCAACTATGGGCTGGCGCTGGCGTGCATGGCGTTGCTCGTTTATTCGCCCTTCGCACAGCGATCGCTCATCCTGATGGGCGCCGGCGACGTGGAACAGAAAGTATCACTTCCCGTTCAATGATTGCCGGCAGTAAAGAGACCTGCGAAGGCGACCTTGCGCATCACTCCGGGCAATTGCAGGTGATGCGGTGACCGGGAGGCATGGTGCCGTCTAATGCGGGGATGCAGGCGCCGTGGGGGTCGCGCTCGGGGTGGCCTAGCTTGGCGTCGATGCGGGCTTCGAAGCGCTCGGAGATGAAGTGCTCCAGGCGCTCGGCTTCGTCGTGCAGCTCGTCGACTTTGTAGTCGAGCATGCGGTGAAGGAAGGTCTCGATGAGGCGATGGTGGCGGACGATCTCCAGGGCGCGGCGGCGGCCGGCGGCGGAGAGGCGGACACCGTGATGCCGCTCGTATTCAACCAGCGGATTCTGGGCGGCGGCGAGCTTCTGCAGCATGTTGGTGATGGAGGCGGGCGCTACCTGCAGACGATCGGCCAGCGCGGTCGAGCCGACGCGGCGGCCCTCGGCTCCGGCCAGGGCGAAGATGGCCTTGAGATAATCGTCGACCGACTCGCTGCCCTTGTGAACGCTGGGGCGCGGACTGTGCGGCATGGTGCGCGGCTTGCGCCGGGATGCGGATCGGGATGTGCCGAGAGTGCGGGGCATGGCCAGCGTGGGTGTCGCTCCTGTTCCATTTTTGCAGGGACCCGTGGCACAGCATACGCCCCGGGGCGTCGCGGGTGTGAGAGGCAATTCCGGGTCCCGTCCCGTTTGGGCACCCCTGGGAACAGAGTGGCGGGCGGGGTGGAACGTGTTGCAGGGAAACCCTTTTACGTTTGACGCGTCGAAAGGATGTCAGGACCCAATCAGGCGAAGAATGAGACAATATGCGAACGGCAATGCGGGTTCCTGGCGGGGCCGTCCAGGTGAGAGACCGCGTCCGGCCTCCACACAGAGAGCATGGCGATTACAGAAGTTCCACCACCGCAGAGCGCGCCGCCCGAGCCGCCAGTCGGTCCCAAATTTCGCCGAAAATCCTCCACTCGCTATGAGGGTATGGAAGCCGATGAGCTGCTACATCTCATCGACAACCTGGAAGACGAGCGGTCGCGGGCCCGTGTGCGCGAGGGGATCTACATCTCGCTGCTGGCACACGTCCTTATCTT
The DNA here is from genome assembly GCA_963712845.1 of uncultured Acidobacteriaceae bacterium. Taxonomy (GTDB): domain Bacteria; phylum Acidobacteriota; class Terriglobia; order Terriglobales; family Acidobacteriaceae; genus KBS-83. The sequence goes on along the minus strand of CAVQJM010000023.1, from coordinate 98,337 downwards.
CCTGTGGATTTTGTTTGGGCCGCGCTACATTCTGCACCGTCCGAAGGTCATCAGCCCATTCGAGGTGCTGACGGACCGGCAGAAGAAAGAGATGACCTATTTGAGCCTGCCGCCGGATGCGCTGAAGAACATCCGGCCGAAGAACCCGCAGGCGCTTTCCGACAAGAACCGCATCGCGCAGTCGCAGCATCCGACGCTGGACAAGAAGACGCTGGAGCAGTTGCAGGCGATGCGGCGTGCCGGTCCGCCGCTACCGCGACCGGAACCGCAGCAGCCGGCGACGCCGTTGCCGCAACAAGCCGCGCCCCAGCAGGCGCAGCCCGCTCCGCCCAAGGCGGCGCCTTCGCAGCCGCAGCCGCTGCAGCCGCAGTTGCAGGGGGTAACGCCGGCTCCGCCGCCCGAGCCAAAACCGCAGCCAAGCAAGCCGAACTTCAATACCGGGATGACGGCGGGAGAGTCGATCCGCCAGGCCGCGCGCGGCGCCGCGCAGCCGCAGGACAACAGCGGCAACTACGGTGCGGGACGCGCGCCACAGCACCCCGGGCTCAACGGCAGCGTGGAGATCCTGAGCGACACCATGGGAGTGGACTTTGGCCCCTACATGCAGCGCGTGATCGCGGCCACGTACCGCTCGTGGATTCCGCTGATTCCGGAGTCGGCGCGACCGCCGCTGGATAAGTCAGGCAAGGTGGGGATCGAGTTCCGCATCAACCCGGATGGCAGCGTGAAGGAGATGGTGCTGAAGTTCCCCTCCGGTGACGTGGCGCTGGACCGCGCGGCGTGGGGCGGCATCACCGGCGCATCGCCCTATCCGCCGCTGCCGAAGGACTTCAAGGGTCCGTACCTGGCGCTGCGTTTCGGCTTCTACTACAACGTTCCCGAAGAGAAATAAGCCCAAACCGTGATGGAATGCAGTCATGGCGGATGAGCCGCGTCGAGTGAAGCCGCGCGATGTGCAACTGCGACAGCGACAGATTGCCGGACTGCTGCTGCTGGCGCTGGCGGTGCTGATGATTGCATTGGTGCGCGTGCATCGCGGAGATTTGTTCCCGCGCGGCTGGTGGCGGTGGTAGAGAACGCATCGACGGAGAATCTGCCGCTATTGGTGGTCCTGCTGGGGCCGACGGCGAGCGGCAAGACGGCGCTTTCCCTTGCAATAGCGAAGCGGTTTAACGGAGAAGTGGTCAGTTGCGATTCGGTCGCGGTCTATCGCGACTTCCAGATTGGCACCGCAAAGCCGAGCGCGGCGGAACAGGCGAGCGTGCCGCATCACTGCATCGACATCGTGTCGCCGGAGCGCGAGTACAGCGCGGGTGACTATCAGCGCGACGGACGCGCGGCGATTGTCGAGATCGCGGCGCGGGGACGGCTGCCTGTCGTGACCGGCGGGACGGGGTTATATCTGCGGGCACTGCTGGAGGGCTTGTTTGATGGGCCGCAGCGCTCGGAGCCGCTGCGGGCGCGGCTGCGACGCTCCGCGGCGCGGCATGGCGCGGGCTGGCTGGCGCGCATTCTCGAGCGGATCGATCCGGCGGCGGCAGAGCGAATTCATGCGAACGATACGCCCAAGCTGATCCGCGCGATTGAGGTGTCGCTCGAAGCGCGGCGGCCGATTACAGAGGCGTGGATGGCGGGTACGGAGCCGCTGACCGGCTACCGCATCCTGCGCATCGGGCTGGCGCCGGAGCGTGCGGCGCTTTACCAGCGCATCGATGTGCGCGCTGCGGCGATGTTCGAGCGCGGGCTGGTGGCGGAGACGGAGCGGCTGATCGCGAAGTACGGGGGCGAGCGGCGGGTATTCGATGCGCTGGGCTACCGGCAGGCGCGGCAGCTTCTGGCCGGCGAGCTCACGGAGGCGCAGGCGATCGAGGCGGCGCAGCGCGGACATCGCAACTATGCGAAGCGCCAGCTCACCTGGTTTCGCCGCGAGCCGGAGGTGCGATGGCTGGCAGGCTTTGGCGACGATGCGGCGATCCAGCAGGCCGCGGTGGATGCCGTGGCTAGCTGCAGGGGGTGAGGATGTTGCCCGAACTGCCGGAGGTGTTGGTGGAGGTCATGTTCAGCGTGACCTGGAAGCACTTCGAAGTGGACAGCGCGCCGTTCACGGCTGTGCCATAGATGCGGATGATGCTCTCGCCGGCGGGCGTGCCGGGATTGGGCGTCGGGCCGTAATTGAGATAGCGGTAGCGCTGCGCGCACGAGCTGGCGCCGCCGATGAGGCTGCCGACCACGCAGAGCATGGCCAGCATGCGCAGGCCGCGGTTGCGGCCGAAGGCTAGTCCAATCAGGCCGAGCGCGCCGGGCAGCAGGAAGCAGTAGACAAAGCCGCTGTCACGCTGCAGCAGAGAGGTTTTGCCGGAGGGCGCAGTCGTGTTCAGCGTCATGGTGCTGAGACCGTTCTTGCCGGTGACGTCGACGTTGGACGGAAGGAAGCTGCAGGAGGTGTAGAGCGGCAGGCCGGCGCAGGAGAGGGCGACGTAATTGTTGAAGCCGGCACTGGGCGCGATGGTGACGGCGACTGTGCCCGCGATACCGGCGTCGAGATTGAGCGTGGAGGGCGCGGCGGTGAGCGAGAAGTCCGGCGCGGCTGCCTCTGGTGTGATATCTGCCGGCGCGGAGGTCGATGCGGCGGAGCTCTCCGTGCCGCTGTAGACGGCGCGCACGGCATGGACGCCGGCAGGCAACGCGGGAACGGTGAGGCTGGCGCCGCCATCCGCGCCAACGAAGGCAGAGCCGAGCGAATGGGGCTGGCCGCTGCTATCTGTTTCTTCAAAGGTGACGCTGCCGGCAGCCGCTACAGATTGCGGTGCGGGCGAGACATGGACGGTCAGGATGGTTTTGCCGGAGGCATCGCTGGCGGGCGCGGTGATCAGCGTCGTGGTGGTGGCGACGGCCGAGTGAGACTGGCCGAAGGCGGCAGACGCGAGTGCGAGAACGGCAGCGGCAACCGGAAGCGCGCGGAAGGACCGGCGCGAAGACGACAGGATACTGCGCGAAGCTGACTGCAAATCCAAATCCCTCGTTGAAGGCATTTTCGGTACTGGTTTAGGCCGTCCGGCAATGACTCTGTGGCTTTTCTTTACGGAAAAGCCACGTCGAGAGAATCTCCGCCGGTCATCATCTTACCGAAAATGCTTGAGCCGAGACGGAGTAAGGCACTACCGAAACGGGGTGTAGGGGTATTGTATCTGCGCCGGGCGGGAAATGGCTGGCTGGTCGCCCGGCTGGCTTCTGGATTGGCTAGTGTCGCCGGCCGAAGACGGTGGTTTGAGTACCGGCTTCTAGTGCTGGGGTCGGCTCAATCTGGGTGCCAGTAGTTTGTGCCTACCACCATGTGGCTTAGAGCATTTTCACCGTTGCTGTGTACAGGTCAAGCTCCGCGAAGTGTGGCTTTTCTTGACGGAAAGGCCACGCGGATAGTGGTGCTCGTGTATAGACCTACAGTGAAAATGGCTTACCCTGAATCGGCGCAACGTTTTCTCAATCCCCGACTCGCCGCTGGTCTGCGGGCGCGGCGGCACTCTTTGGAGGCAGTCTCCGTGATGTCTTTCCGGGCTTTCCGCTCGATAGTTCGCTTCCTGCCGGCTGCTGTGATTTCGGCTGTTTTGCTTGCGCCGCTTCATGCGCAGCCGGGTCCGGCGGTGATGGAGCACGATGGCAGCACGGTGATGTTCGAGCCGTATGCGCCGAACATCATCCGGGTGACGCTGAGCATGCAGCACGATGCCGCGGTGGCCGCGCCGGGCTATGGCTTTGTCGCTAAGCCGGAGAGCGATGGATGGACGCACACGACGGACGAGCATGGAGACACCTATCGTTCGTCGCGACTCGTGGTCACGCTGGATGCGAACCATCATGGCGGCAAGCCGAGCTTGACGCAGGCGGACATCGGGAAAGTTTTTTACCGGTTCCACGCCGGGGGCGCACATCCGCATTGCAACGCCGCAGGGCTTGACGCTGCTGGATATGGTGGGATGGCAGCAGTCCGTGCCCAACCACAAGGACGGCAACGCGGACATTCTTTACGACAAGCGGCCGACGGATGAGGCGTTCTTCCGGGTCGGCGCTACGTTCGTCTCGCCGCCGGATGAGCACTACTATGGGCTGGGCCAGGACCAGCATGGGTTTCTGGATCATCGCGGCCACACCGTAGCGTGCTGGCACGACTACGACGCGGCGGGCGGGCCAAGCTTTTGTGTGCCATTTGCGGTTACGAATAAAGGCTACGGGATTGTCTGGGACAATCCGTCGAAGACCACGGTCGAGCCGGGCTTCAACGAGCAGACCAAGTGGATCTCCGAGGTGGGGAACCGGGTTTCGTTCTTCGTGATCGCCGGCCGGACGACGGATGAGATTTACGAAGGCTATCGCGAGCTGACCGGCGCGACGCCGATGCTGCCCAAGGCGGCGTATGGGTTCATCCAGTGCAAGCAGCGTTACATCACGCAGGATGAGGTGCTGGCGGTGGCGAAGGGCTATCGCGAACGGCATCTGCCGCTCGATGTCCTGGTGGTGGACTGGTTTTACTACACCAAGATGGGGCAGTTCGACATGGACCCGGTGAAGTGGCCGGACCCGGCGGCGATGAATAAGCAGCTGCACGCGCAGGGGATTCAGACCATGATCAGCGTGTGGCCGCGTTTCACGGAGGGCTCGCGCTACTACGATTTCGTGCTGAAGAAGGGCTGGTTCGAGCACCTGGCCGACGGCACGCCGACCAATGGTCTGCCCTATGACAAGGCGGGCTCGGATATCGACACGACGAATCCCGACGCGGCGCGCTGGTACTGGGGCATCATTCGCGACAACATGGTGTCGAAGGGCTTCGATTCCTTCTGGGCGGATGAGACGGAGCCGGACCTGCCGCCGAATGGCAGCTACTTCTCCATCGGGCCGGGCACGCGGTACTTCAATGTCTATCCGCTGTTTCACACGGCGTCGATCTATGATGGCTTCCGCCGCGATCTGAAGACGCGCGCGCTGGTGCTGTCGCGGGATGCGTATCTGGGCGCGCAGCGCAATGGGACGATGTTCTGGTCGTCGGATATCGCTCCGACGTGGAACACGCTCGAACGGCAGGTCCCGACCGGGCTCGACGTGACCGCTTCAGGTATCGCGTACTGGGGCAACGACATTGGCGGATGGCAGTACCTGCCCTATCGCCACGTGCCCGCGCACACGCCGCTGCTCGATCCTTCGGATGCGCGAGACAACGTGGGCCAGTACGATGACTATCCGGAGCTGTACACGCGATGGTTTGAGTACGGCGTCTTCCAGCCGAACTTCCGCACCCATGGCAGCCGCAACCATAACGAGGTGTGGTCGTATGGCAAGCAGGCGGAGCCGATTCTGGAGAAGTACCTGCGGCTGCGCTACCAGTTGATGCCGTATATCTACTCCCTTGGCTACAGGACGCACGAGACAGGCGCGCCCTACATGCGCGCGCTATTCATGGACTTCCCCAACGATCCTGCGGTGGCTGATCTGGGGGATGAGTATATGTTCGGGCCGGACCTGCTGGTTGCGCCGGTGACGGAGCAGGGCGCGACGACGAAGCGCGTTTATCTACCCGCAGGCACGGACTGGTACAACTACTGGACGAATGAGCGGCTGCATGGCGGGCAGTGGATCGAGGCGAGCGCGCCGATCGATACCATTCCGCTGTTCGTGCGGACGGGCTCGATCCTGCCCCTGGGTGCGCCGGTAGAGAGTACGTCGCAGCCACAGCGACTTGAAAAGCTGCGTGTCTATCCCGGCGCAGATGCTGATTTCACCCTCTACAGCGATGACGGCAAGACCTATGCGTACGAGAAGGGCGAGAGCCAGATCACGCACCTGCACTGGGATGACGCGGCGCACCGGCTGACCCATACGGGGGCGGCGGCATGGGAAGGCTCGGACGCAGACCTGATTGAGATAGTGGGGGCCAGGTAGCATCTTCGGCTGTAACCCGGCTTATTCTCCTGCGTCTTAGAGACGCCGAGGGGACATCATGCGCTATTTCAAGGCGGGAATCGGGATTGCGTTGCTGGCGGCTTGGGTGATCGTCTTTACCGCCGCGGCATTGGCGCAGAATCAGCAGCTCAAGCTCAATCCGCACCTGGACTACAACAGCGACAGCGTGGACGGCCCACTGATCACCGGCAACGACACCGAGACCGGCGCGGTCGCGGGCAAGCCGAACTACGTGATGATCTACGGCGAGGGCTGCTTCAATTCCAAGCGACAGGCGCGGCGCACGGTGGCACTGTCGGAACGCTATGGGGACAGCGTCCACTTCGTCATCATCGATCTGGACAAGCCGCAGTCGCCAGCGCAGCTCAGGCTGGTGCAGAGCTATTACCAGGGCTCGATCCCGGATCTCATTGTGCTGGACGGCAATGGAAAGTCCGTCTACAACCAGGCCGGGGAGGAGAGCGAGGAGGTCTTGAGCAGCCTTCTCGACCATGCACTCCAGGAGAGACACTAGGCGGTATGGTGCAGGCATTGAAGCATTTTCGCTATAAGGGTGGACGGCCCAACCCTGCCGAATGTGGCCTTTCCTTAAAGAAAGGCCACGCCGAGGAAAGCTCCGCAGATGCAGAGAAGTAGCGAAAATGCTTTGGCGAAAGAGATGGAGTGGATTGCGCGCATCCTAAGGGGCGAGCGCGATCTGTTTCATGAGCTGATCCGACCTTATGAGCGCGCGGTTTTCCTGACGGCGGTGTCGGTTCTGCGCGATTCAACGGAGGCGGAGGACGCGGCGCAGGAGGCGATGATCAAGGCGTATCGCGGGCTGGGCAGCTTTCGCGGCGATGCGAAGTTCAGCACCTGGCTGACGACGATCACGCTGAACGAGGCGCGCAGCCGGCTGCGCAAGTCGGCGAGGGTACGGGTGGAGTCGCTGGACGATACGGGACAGGAGGAGGACTTCACGCCGTTCCTGGTGGCCGACTGGCGCGAGATACCGAGCGAGACGCTGGAGCGCGAGGAGCTGGCACAGCAGATTCAGAACGCGATTGAGGGGCTGCCGCCGAGTTATCGCGAGGTATTTCTGCTTCGGGACAAAGAAGAGATGTCGATTGAAGAGATCGCGCAGGCACTGGAGGTCACGGCAAACCTGGTGAAGGTGCGGCTGTTTCGCGCGCGGATGATGCTGCAAAAGCAGTTGGCACCGTATCTCAAGCGCGAGTTGCCGCAGCGGCGGCGGTGGCTCTCCTGGCTGGGAGGCAGGGCATGAAACTCGATTGCAAGCACGTGTGGCCCTACATCTCCGATTACATCGACGACACGGTGACGCCGGAAGAGCGCCGCGCGATCGAGCAGCACCTGGAGACGTGCGAGATCTGCTCGGCGATTCTGGATTCGGTGCACAACATCCTGGTGCTGACCGCGGACGACCGCATCTTCCGGCTGCCGCTGGGCTACAGCGAACGGCTGCACGAGCGGATCGGCGCGGAATTGGCGAAGGCCGCGCCGGATGGCGGCTAGTGCGGATGATGCACCATCGGGTGGGTGATCCACTCGGCTGCGAGGCAGACGAAGGTGAGGACGGCGAGCACGATCTGCACGCGCTCGCTGCGCAGCTTGCCTGGCGATAGCGGCGCGATGCGCCACTGGGCTGCGGGCCGCGCGCGTAGCCGGCGTACATGCCAGATGACGAAGAGGTTGAGCGCGGCGCCGAAGGCAGCGATCCACATCATGGGGATGCGAATCCAGTCGGTATGCCAGCCGTGGGGCGGAGCATTGGTACCGGCGGCGGCCGCCAGTGCACCCAGCCCGATGAAGACGCGCACCGCGCTGATGGCAATGACTGCGGGGCAGAGGGTCTGCAGGATGGCGAAGAGGAATGCTGAGATTCCCAGATAGCGCGAATCGGCTATCCGTTCGGATAGGGAAGCTGATGGCTCGGCGCTTTCCGCACGGACGCTCACGGTATTAGTGGCCTTCATCGTAGTCATAGTCATTCTCCGCCCAGTAATCGCGGGGCGGTTTGTCGCTGAAGCTGATGCTCCCGATCTGCTTCAAGTGCTTGATACCGTACTTCAGCGGCGTTACCAGCCGCAGCGGCGCGCCGTGGTAACGGGAGAGCGGCTGTCCATTCATTTCGTAACAGAGCAGGGTCTGCGGGTGCATTGCGTCATCGATGTGCAGGCCTACGTAGTACTGGCGGTCCGGCGTCTCCATACCGACATAGCGTGGCAGGCGGCCGTGCGCGCCGCGGGCCGGCGGGTACGCATGGATGAAGTCGCTGAGACGCGTACCGCCCCAGTGCACCACCTCGCTCCAGCCCTCGATGCACTTCAACTGCGTCACCATCTCGACGTGCGGCAGAGTTCGGATGGCATCGATGGTCAACAGCAGGCCGGGCTCGGGGCCTCTGGGCAGACCGTTCTCGCGGTCCAGGTTGCCATCGCCTTCGACGTAGGTGTCGAGGGTGTTGTCCTGTGCCATGATGGCGGCATCATCGGCATACTTCCACGTGTTCACATCGGACACATAATGCAGCGAACTCTGCGCATCGGCGAGGTTCTTCACCTGCAAGCGCCAGCGATCGAGGCGGAGCGCCGGGTCGAGCCCGATGACACCGTTGATCCGCACATCGGCTACCGCGTGAGAGAGAGGAAAGGTGGGGGCCAGTGCGCGATCGCCGAAGACCGCGTGCGAGAGGGCGCCATTGAAGTTGAGTGTGCGGCGCAGCACCGGGGGAAGGCCGCCGAGCTCGGGAGTCTTCAGCGCCCAGTGGAGAGCGCCGTAGACGCCAGCCGCCCCGACGGCGCCAATGAGGAAGCTGCGGCGGGTGCGTCGTTTCGCCTGCTCGCGAACGGCCTCGTCCGGATCTTGCTGCGATCGGTCCGCGCCAAACAGAGATTGCGGCTCGTCGCTCACCGCGGTTCCTCCCGGCTGACTCCGCCAACACCACGCACCAGCTCAAAGCCGCCGACCATGCTGCGGAAGTTGTTCCATCCTGCGAGGGCAACCTGCGCGATGTGAATGACGAAGAAGACGACATAGCCCATGGTCAGCCAAAAGTGGAGAAAGCGCGCGAATTCGTAGCCGCCCAGCAAGGTTGTCAGCCAGTGGAGTTGCGTCGGCTTATAGATGGCCAGGCCCGTAAGGATGGAGCCTGCGCCAGCAAGAATGATGAATGTGTAGACGATCTGCTGCGCCGCATTGTATTTGCCCTGCGAGGGCAGCTCGCGTCGCAGATGCAGGTCATGCAGCAGGACGTGCCAGGCGTTGCGCAATGCGTGACGGCCCGGCACGAGCTCCCGCCAGGCGCCGGAGATGAAGGTATAGAGCACGTAGAGCAGGCCGTTGATGCCGAACAGCCACATCAGAAAGAAATGCCAGCTGAGGCCCTTGGCGAGCGAGAAGGTAAGACCGAGCTTGTTGAAGAACGCATCCGGAAAGAAGCGGAAGAGCGTCCAGTGGCCGATACCGATGCGATAGACCTCATGCGGATGCAGGTTCGCGGCATCGGAGTCCGCCCAATAGATCATCAGGCCGCTCCAGATCATGAGGGCGAGCAGGGGGAAGTTGATCCAGTGCATCCAGCGGGTAGCCAACGGGTGTTTTTCACGCAGCGTAAGCAGCGGGGTGGATGCCACAATCTCCGGCTCGTCGTGCGACTGGCTAACCGGGAGCTGCGGCGAGGCTGGATCCTCGACCGGTTCCCGTTGAGGGGATTTGGATTCCCGGGCTAAGCTGTCGTCAGCCATGTCAAGCACCTGCCTGTGCGACGCGCCAATCGGCGTCAGGTTACAGAGCCAGGATCACCTTCCGCGAGAATCGCGTGAGCTCAGTGCATGCGGCGGCGGTCATCGGGGTCGACGTAGCGGCCTTCCTTGTCGAAGTGAACCTCGCGGCCCTGCTTGCCCATGTAGACCTGGAACTTGCGCGCGGCGCGGGCACGCCTCCAGCGGTAGTAGCTGTTGCGCATGCCGTAGAAGCCCTCGCTGGCCGCGTAGCCATAGCCCCGGCGCGGCGCGGCCTTGGCGTATAGATAGCCGCCGAGCCCTCCGCCGAGGTAGGCGACATATTCGACCGGATTGCCGCCGCCGAGCAGCATGACCACAGCGATCAGCATGAAGATGATGGCGAGGTATTTGGCCTTGATGCCGAAGGGCAGCGGAAACATGAAGAACTGCTGGTCGCCGAAGAGGACGGCGAAGCAGGTGAGCAGGCCGAAGAGCGCCACATCCGTGCCCGGTATGGTGCTATTGGGCGCCATGCCGAGAATGCCGGTGAAGGAAAACGCGGTGGCGAGGATGCCGCCGGTGAGCGTGGAGACGAGATAGGTCTCCAGCAGCCATCGGCTACCCTTGACGTCCTCCAGATAGAAGCCCATGAACCACAGCGACAGCATGGTAAAGATGATGCTGAGCAGAGACATATCCGGCACGAAGCCGAAGGTGACGGGCTGCCAGAAGAAGAAGCGATGCGCTACGGCTACGGGCGTAAGGGCAAGCAGCGCCGGGATTACCGCCAGCGGATGCAGGAAGCGCGCCAGCAGCCACGCCGTATAAACAGCGAGGTTGATGAAGATCAGGTTCTTCGTCATGCCAGCGAAGGGCGGGAAGGACAGCGTCAACGGTCGAGAACCGGGCATGGTTCCTATTAGACCGGATTTCTCGGTAATGGCACCACTCCGATTGCCTCAGATCTGGTTTTCTTCATGCAGATCGGCATTTCTTTACCGGAAACCCGACCCAGCCTACCGCTCCGGCAACGGCGCCACTGCCGGACTGCATTGCCCGGCGGCGTTGCAGGCGCGGACGCCGAAGATGACGTTGTCCTTGGAGACGGGCAGGGTGATGGAACTCTTTGCCGCGTCAGCAGCAGATACGGGCTGGTGGAATTGCCAGTCGGGCGCGGAGGTGTCGCGCCAGACGATGTCGAAGTGCGGGGCCGACGGCGTTCCGGAACCGGGCTTCCAGCGCAGGGTGCTGTTGTTGTCGAGATTCGATGTGACCACCCGCACCTCCTCCGGTGCAGCGGGGGCGGAGGCCAGGGTCGCCAGGGTGGCGGCGTTGAGGCGCGCGACGTTAGCCACGTAGTTGAAGTCAACGAACTTGAGCAGGTCGCCGTACTGTGTGCCGTTTTCGACGCGGACGTCCTGATGCTGGTGGTCGAAGTTCTCGCGCCACTCGGTGAAGCGGATGGCGGCAAAGCCCTGCTGGTTGAAGGAGCGATGGTCGCCGCCGCGGAGATAGCGGTCGAGGCGGAACTCGAGCACTGGCCGGAACCCGGAAGTTGTGGTGTGAAAATAAGTCCGGCCGACGCCGGTGACCACGCGGGCCAGCTCGCGCGAGGGGCCGTCGCTCTCGAGGCCGAGGGCGAGGATGCGTTTGATGTCGTCAGGAGTTGCGGTGGCGGGGATGCCCTGGGAGAAGACGCGGATGCGCGTCTTGTCCTGCAGCGTATCGCCGGGTGTAGTGTCGCCGCCTACGATGTCGTTGTTGAGCACCCCGGCAAGCTGCCAGCCCTCTTCTTTCGCGAGCTTTGCCAGATGCGCGCTGCCGTAGAGTCCCTGCTCCTCGCCGGCAACGGCGACAAAGACGATGGTGGCGGGCCAGCGGTGGCGGCTCAGGACGCGCGCAGATTCGAGGCTCACGGCAACGCCGCTGGCATCGTCATTTGCACCAGGAGCGTCGCCAGAGGTGTCTGCCCAGTTGCGAAACACATGGGAATTGATCGAATCGTAGTGGCCGGTGACCAGATACATGCGGCTGGCCTGTGCAGGATCGCTGCCGCGAAGGATCGCATAGACATTTGTAATCGTCGTCGGCGCTTTTACGCGGCTGTGCGGACTGGGATCGGCCGGTTCGGTGAAGGTGTCGGTCTTCACCTCCAGGCAGCCATGGCAGGCCGCGGAAAGCGCAGTGAATTGCTGCTCGACCCACTTCGCCGCGGCAGTGACGCCGGTGTTCGGGGGCAGGTCTGTGTCCATGCTGGAAAGTGTGTTGCGCGTATGGAAGTCCACCAGCGTGCTGATGGTCTGCCGGATGCGCGCGGCGGAGACCTCCGCGAGCGCGTGCGCGATGGCGGGATCGGCCGGCGCGGTGGCGAGGGGCGCGCCGAAGCCCTTGGGATGAATGGCTGCAGGTGCGGCCCCCGCGGCGATCGGCTGGGCACCCGCAGCCTCCATCAGACAGGCGCATATCGCGGCGCAAGCCATGGCCAGGCAGGTAAGGGCTCTGCTGGGCCGGATGCGGGCCCTAGCGCTACAAAAGGGATGCAATCTCCAGTTGCGGTTCACACGCGCATGGTCTCATACCTGGCCGCCGGCATCCCAGGAGCACCTTGACGCACCGGAGACTTGCCCCTAAAACTAGCCGTAAAGCATTTTTCTGCAGGTGTTGGGCGGTCCATAGCAACCTCTCTGTCTCCGCTGCGTCACAGCATCAGAAAAGCGCTTTGAAGCAGGTTTCCTGCGGATTCTTTAAGAGGAGTTTCGGTTCGATGCGGTTCCCCTGCGATGAGGCGCCGCGCATGACCGGCGATCGATCGAGACAGATTTCAAGAAATTCAGAAAAGTTGGCAGCCTCGGCGCGGCTGCCGTCATCATCAGTCCGTAAGTATTGTCCTGAAGCATTTTGCTATAGGCGGTAGACGGCTGAGCGCCAGTTCCGATGGCCTTTCCCGCAAAGAGGGGCCACGCAGAATATGAGTTCGCGGTTTGCAGTAACAGCAAAAAATGCTCCAGCCTGGAGGACAGGAAATGCCAGCATGTCCGGAATGTGAAAATGCGCTCGATGTGGACACCGATGACGTCGAAGAAGGTGACGTGATCTCGTGTGATGAGTGTGGAACCGAATTCGAAGTCATCGCCACCGAGCCACTGCAGCTCTCGCAAGTGGAAGACGGCTATGATGATGAAGACGAGGAACTCAAAGTCGAGGAAGAGGAGTAAGGATGGCGAATCGCCGCGGACGCCGCATCGGTCGATGTATCGGCGTGCCTGTTGTATTGAGCGGACTGCTTGCCGGTCCGTGCATGTTTGTTGCTCTTCCCACCGCTGTCAGCGCCCAGACAGTGCAGGAGCGCGTGGTCCAGGGCAAGGTGGAGCTTTCCAGCGGCGGCATGGCGAAGGGCGCCATCGTCTACATCAAGAATGGGAAGACGCTCGAGGTACGCACCTACATCAGCACCGCGGACGGCAGCTACCGCTTCGGGCAGCTCAACCCGGATGCCGATTACACGGTGTGGGCGGAGTACCAGGGCAAGAAGTCCAAGGAGAGGACGATCAGCTCCTTTGACACAAAGAAGGTCTTCAATATTCCGCTGAAGATCGACGCGTAAGGTTCTGGCGATCGCAAAAGAGGAAAGGCCGTCTCTTGAGAGACGGCCTTTCGATTCCTGCTTGACGCTGCTTACTCGCCGCGCTTCCAGTTCATCAGATCTCCCAGCGTAGTGGTGGAGCCCGAAGCCGCCGGCGCCTTGTACGCCTCGACATCGGCGCGGCTGCCCTCTTCGCCTACGGCACGCAGGCTGAGGCCGACCTTCTTCTCCTCCGGGTTCATCTTGATGATCTTGAAGTCGTACTCCTGACCGGCTTCGAGCTTCACCGGCTGACCCAGCGGATCGGCCGCTTCGGAGACATGGCAGAGGCCTTCGATGCCCTCGGCGATTTCGACGAAGGAGCCGAACTGCGCCGAGCGCAGTACCTTGCCCTTGAGCACATCGCCCACGCGATGCTGATCGAAGAAGGTCTCCCAGACATCGGGCTGGAGCTGCTTGATGCCCAGCGACAGCCGGCGATTCTCCGCCTCCACGCCGAGCACCACGGCACGCACCTTCTCACCCTTCTTCAGCACCTCGGAAGGATGTTTCACGCGCTTGGTCCAGCTCAGGTTCGAGACGTGCACCAGGCCGTCGATGCCGTCTTCGATCTCGATGAAGGCGCCGAAGTCAGTGAGATTGCGCACGCGGCCTTCGACGATGGCACCCGCCGGGTAACGCTCCGAGAGATGCTCCCACGGATTCTCGAGCAGTTGCTTCATGCCGAGCGAGATGCGGCGATCGTTGGGGTTGACGGAGATGACCACTGTCTCGACCTCGTCGCCGGGCTTGACCATCTTGGACGGATGCTTCATCCGCTTGGACCAGGTCATCTCGGAGACGTGAACCAGACCCTCGATGCCCTGCTCCAGCTCGACGAAGGCGCCGTAGTCAGTGACGCTGAGGATCCGGCCGCGCACGCGCGCACCGATGGGATAACGCTCCACGGCATCGAGCCACGGGTCCGGCGTGAGCTGCTTGAAGCCCAGCGAGACGCGCTGCTTGTCCTTGTCGAACTTCAGCACCTTCACCTGAATCTCGTCGTTGACGTTGACCAGGTCGCGCGGGTGGGTGAGCCGGCCCCAGGACATGTCGGTGATGTGCAGCAGGCCGTCGATGCCGCCCAGGTCGACGAAGGCGCCGTAGTCGGTCAGGTTCTTCACCGTGCCGTTCAGGATCGCGCCCTCTTCCAGGTGCTCCAGCGTGGTCGAGCGCTTGGCGTTCTGCTCCTCTTCGAGGATCTCCTTGCGGGAGACGACGACGTTGCCGCGCTTCTTGTTCAGCTTGATGACGCGCACGTCGATGGGCTGGCCGATGTAGGCGTCCAGATTGCGCACCGGGCGAATCTCCAGCTGCGAGCCGGGCAGGAACGCCTTGATGCCGATGTCGACGGTGACGCCGCCCTTGACCCGGCCGACGACCGTGCCGGTGATCGGAACCTTCTCGGTGTAAGCCTTCTCGATGGAATCCCAGACGCGATGGCGCTGCGCCTTTTCATAGCTCAGCAGGTAGCCGCCCTCGGCCTCCTCGCGCTCCACCACCACGTCGATCACATCGCCGGGGTGCAGCTTGGACTGACCGGTGTGGTCGGTCACCTGCTCCAGCGGAATGAGGCCCTCGCTCTTCAGCCCGACATCCACCACCACATGCTTGTCCGTCAGCTTCACCACGGTGCCCTGGATGATGCTGTTCTCATCACCCTGCGCAATGGCGGCCTCGGCGGCCTGCTCGCGGTCAAAGGACTCCAGTGCCGCGGCAAAATCCTCCATGCTCATGTCTTCGTCTGCCGCTTCGGCAGTCGCGACCGATGCGCCATGAGACAGAGACGCGGAGGGCTGGCCAGCATCGCCGTGATGTTCGGTGTTCCGTTCCTCGGCGCTCTGGTGGTTGTAGGTGGGTTCGGTCGACGGCTGTTCGTGCTCCGTCGCGGCATCAAGCGTTGGGGTTTCCAGTTCGGTGTTCAGAGGTTTGCTCTCGGTTTGTTCGGAATATTGGGCGTCAGCCATAGCAAGCAGCTCCGGATTCGTCGGCGGCCCCATCTGCCGCCTCGGCGGTCTGGCAACAGGCCCCGCATGGGGCGTAGCGGACAGTCGCCGGCCAGGTGCGCCATTCGGGAGAAGTCAGGCTCTTGTCGAGCAGCGTGAGAGCAGTTCCGGAGAGACCGGCATAGCTTGCTCCGCTTCGGCTTCCTGACGGTGGCGAACCCAGGGCACTCGCTGCTGCTGCCTGCATCTTTACCGGAAGGAATTCCGCCGGGCCCGCTAGGAATCCGCCAGAGACTCGGCGGACCGGCTGCAGGTCTCCAGTGAGGGAGTTGCCTTTGGCTTCGAAATGGGCAGGGATCGCAGTGGAAACCACATCTGCGAATCCAGCAGACAGGGCTTCACTTACGAGTGTAGCAACCAGCCATAGGCCAGTCAAACAAAGTTCCGCGCGCGCCGGCCTTGTGAATAGTGCGTGAATGAGCGGGGCGCGGGTGTCCGGGTCGCGCCTTCGTCGGCCTTTATACTCACGACTGTGGATCATCTGTGGACGCCATGGCGTTACGCATACGTCACGCAAGAGGACACCCGGGAGACGCGCGCCGGGGTGCCGGACCGGCTGGCGGCATGGCCTGGCGACCATCACTGCGTCTTTTGCAACCTGATCGCCGCGGCCGATTACGCGATCGAGCACGGCATGGCGCCAGAAGAGGCCGACCGTGCGGCGAACATCGTGCTGCGCGGGCAGAGCTGCTACATCTGCCTGAATGCGTACCCGTACACCTCCGGCCACGTGATGATCGTGCCGCATGCGCATGAAGGATCGCTGGGCAGCGCTGGCAGCGGAGACCGCGCAGGAGATGATGGCGCTGGCCCAGCGGAGCGTGCGGGCGCTGGAACGCGCCTACTCGCCGGACGGCACCAACCTGGGGCTGAACCTGGGCAAGGCCGCGGGCGCCGGAGTGGCCGACCACCTGCACATGCACGTGCTGCCGCGCTGGTTCGGCGATACGAACTTCATGACCGTGACCAGTGAGACGCGCGTGCTGCCGGAGATCCTCGAACAGAGCTGGCAGCGGCTGCGCGCGGCCTTCGCGAGCGGCATCTAAGCCTTCGGACGCGGGACGAGTGAGCGCGAGGAGGATGGCTATGGAGCAACAAAACCGAGGTGAAGCCCGAGGAACCGTCCACGACGCCGGGCGCGGCAACCTCCGTGCAGCACGTTGCGCCGGAGGACCACTACGCCTCCGGCGGCAAGCACCAGGAGCAGAAAGAGGCGCTGAAGAAGAGCGTGAAGGAGAAGCAGTCTCAACCGCCTGCGGGCCAGAACGCCGGGCAGCATAGCACGGGCAGCTTTACCGGGACGACCGGCGGACAAGCTCCGCAGACAGGTGGAAAGCCGAAGAAGCCTTGAATGTCGGACATTCCCGAGCACGGCAGTCGCCATTCCACCTTTACAATTCGTGAACCTGTAAACCGAGGTCGGCATGCGGATCGGGTTCTCGATTTCCAAGATCTTCGCTCTGGCATCCGCTGCGGTTTTCGTGGCTGCCATTCCCTTCGCATTACGCGCGCAATCCATCGATCTCGAATCCACGCGCCTTCCCATCTCAAAAGTGGATTCTGCCTGGCGCTTCCACCTCGGCGATGATGCTCGCTGGGCTCAGCCGGGCTTCGACGATTCCCATTGGCCGACCCTGCAGCCGGCCAACGACTGGACCAAACAGGGATACCCCAAAGACACGCAGCTTGCCTGGTTCCGCTTTCATCTTCGCGCTCCTGCGCACACGCAGTCGTTGGTCCTGGAGCTGCCGACCATCGAGAAGAGCTACCAGCTTTTCAGCGACGGCAAATTGGTCGCCCAGGTTGGGGCGCTGCCGCCCGGCCCAGCCCGCAATGTCATCGGCGCTCCCCGCGTCTTCACGCTCGCCGTCAACTCCGGCTCCAGCGCAAAGGAGATCACCATTGCACTTCGTCTCTGGCAGGATCTGAGCATCGCCGGGTCGCGGAGCAGCAGGCTTCAAGGCGAAGCCTACGCCGGCGATCCGGAAACGGTTCTGCAGCAATTCGCAGCTACCAAGGCCGTCGACCTATTGGCAACCGGCGGCGTGTACACGATCGACATCATCCTCCTCATCGTGGGCGCGGCAACCGCTTTGCTCTTCTGGCTTACGCGTGAGCGCTTCTATCTTTGGTTTGCTTGCTATCTCATTTTCGAAGCTAGCTTTTACCCTACCGATCTTGCTTCCCAACACCAGGCGTGGAGCCTTTATCTCTATACCTATCTCGAGATCCTCATCGACCTGTGCGCCGGCGTAGCCCTCGTATTCTTCATCGTGGATGCGGTCCGTCCGGGCAAATGGAAGCACGCCATTGTGCCGGTCGCGCTGCGTTTTTCGCGGAGCTGTCCATCATCATGGTTCTCAATTCCTACATCAGCCTCAAGTGGGGCGATATCGGATACTGCCTTGCCGGCGCAGCGGCGAGAATCGTGCTCGCCTGGTATCTGATTCGCGGATGGCGCGGCGGAAATCTCTACGCCAAACTCCTGTTCTTTCCTTTCGCCATCGATATGTTGACGCTCGTTGTCAACAATTTCGGTTACGTGCTCCTGGATCTGAATGTCTCCAAAGCCATAAACTTCCTTCCCTCCCATATCCTCCTGCTTCACGAACCCTTTGAGGTCAACCTTGATCAGCTTGGCCGCGTCATCTCGCTTCTTGGCATGCTTGCCGTTCTCGTCTATCGCTTTGCGCGCACCAGCCACGAACAGCAACGGCTCTCCGCAGCCCTGAAAGCCGCACACGACATCCAGCAGCGCCTGGTCCCTGTCGATATCCCCACTCTGGGCGGACTCCAGACCGAAATCGCCTACCGCGCCGCCGAAGAAGTCGGTGGCGACTTCTGCCAGATCCTGCCCCGCCCGGACGGCTCCATCTTTGTCGCCATCGGAGATGTCAGCGGCAAGGGCCTGCAAGCCGCGATGATGGGTGCCGTCGCCGTGGGCGCGCTCCGCTCCATGGCCGACGAAAACGTCGCTCCCAACCTGGCGCTCGAGCGCCTCAACAATGTCCTGTTGCGCACCAAAAACTCTGGCTTTATCACTTGCCTCTGCCTGGTCTTAAGCGCGGATGGCGAAGTGATCGTGGCCAACGCCGGCCATCTTGCCCCCTACCTGGACGGCGCGGAAATCTCACTCGAACCCAACCTACCCCTCGGCATCGTTCCCGCCATCACTTACAACCAATCCACATTTCTCCTGCCCGCTGCGGCGCGCCTTACCCTGCTCTCGGACGGTGTCGTGGAAGCCCGTTCCCGCACGGGCGAGCTCTTCGGTTTCCATCGCACCTCGCAGGTAAGCCAACTTCTCGCCTCGGAGATCGCCGCCCAGGCGCACCAGTTCGGCCAACAGGACGACATCACCGTGATCACCCTCGACTGGCACGCGGGTGTCCTCGCAGTAGCCTGACCAGCGGCACTTTCCCCCCTGGGATTCGCGGTAAGAGCATCGTTCCTTGAAGATTTCTGGAACCCGGTCTCACCCGGCGGCGTATCCGCGGCAGGAGAAAGTCCATGTCCTTCCTGTCCTCTCGTCTGTCCGCCCATGTGGCTCTTGCCGCAGCCACACTCCTATCGCTCCCTGCATTGGCCCAAACCAGCGGGCACGACTGGCAGAAGACCTATTCGGTGAACGGCAGTCCGTCGCTGACGATCGAGACTTCCGATAGCGGCCTGGAGATCGCATCCTGCGGCGAGTGCAAGGAGATCCGGGTGCAGGTGCACGCTGTCCGCGACCTGACCGAATATCGCCTGGAAGAGCGTCAGGACGGCGATCACGTCTTCTTCTCGTTCAAGGAGAAGCCGCACGTCGGAATCTTCAACTGGAGAAATGAGGCCGGGACGAAGGCCACGGTGGAGACGCCGGCGCATCTGGACCTCGACGCAAAGACGGCTGACGGAAACCTGACCGCGCGCGAGCTCACCGGAAATCTGCAGGTGCATTCGGGCGATGGCTCGGTGACGCTGGAAGATGTCCATGGCGATCTGCGTCTCGGCAGCTCGGATGGCAATGTGGTTATCCGGCGCGCGAGCGGCACGCTGGAGGCGCGCGGCGCAGACGGTCACATGACCATCGACGGGCAGTTTACGGGCGTGCAGCTGCACACCAGCGATGGCAACCTGGACTTCACGCTCGCTCCCGGCTCGCAGCTGAGTGCTGCATCGCGCATCGAGAGCTCGGACGGGCATGTCAGCGTCCATGTGCCATCGACACTGGCGGCGGACCTCGATATCACCACCAGCGACGGGCACGTCGACTGCAGCCTGCCACTAACCATGGATCACTACGACAGCCGCGGCAAGCATCTGCAGGGACGCATGAATGGCGGCGGCACGCCGCTCAGCGTGCATACCTCGGATGGAAACGTCAGGATCGCGGCGATCTGAATTGCGGCGATCTGAGGAGTAGACAAGAGCGCGCACTCGCCAAAAATGCAGGTCCTTCGCTACGGCCCAGGACGACATCATGCTTGACGACAATTTTCGAGACAGAACACCTAGCCGGTGCGACGCTCGCCGGTGAGGACTGAGTCGAGCAGGCCGTTCAGATTGCTGGCGCGGGTGCGCAGCGTACTCTCCGCCTGATTCGCATTGCGATAACGCGCCTGCAGCGTCAGGTACTCGTCCGCGATGTTGATAGCCGCCAGCACTGCTACGCGCAGCGAGTCGACCGTCGTGCCCTGCGCCGCTACTGCGCGCATCTTGGTATCGACGAGGTTGGCCAGCCGCTCGATGTACACGGGGTCCTGCCCGCGCAGATGGTAGGGCTGGTCGTAAATTTCAACGGTGACGCCTTGGCTGGTATCGTTCATCGCGGGATGGTCTTCTCCTTTAACTTAACTGGCGCAGTCTGAAACTACGCCGTAAATTCGTCCAAGTGCTTCAACAACCGCTCGACGCGGCCGCGTACATGGTCCCGCTCCTGCTGCAACTGGCCGATCTCGCTCTCCAGCCGCGTGGATTGCTCGGAGCGAGTGGAGAGTTGCCGCTCCAGCTCGGCGCTGTGCCGTTCGAGTTCTTCGACCTTCGCTGTGGCTGCCGCGTGTGCCTCACGCTCAGCCTTCAGCAGCTCCACTGCGCGTAGAACGCGCTCTTCGAGAGCCTGAAAATCGGCTACTGCCAGGGTATCCGCGCCCTGATCGCTGATGTCCATCGCTGCCGCTGCCATACATCCTCACAACATGGGGGAAATGATGCTTACCTTTGCCGCAGTATATCGCCAATGCAAACGGGCGAAGGCAAATCCGATTCGCCCCCTGTGCATATGTGTGCCCTAATTGACAACCTCTTGCAAGGGCATGGTTGTGCTATGCGCGAAGCCGGCCGCCCAGCGATTCCAGCGCGATGACGATGCTCGTTGACCACGCGTGCAGCTCCTCGTCGCGCAAGGTGCGCTCGGGCGACTGGAAGGTGGTCGAGACCAGCATGGAGTAGTGGCCCGCGGGGACGGCTTTGCCCTTGGCGTCGCGGAAGATCTCGGCCGGGCGATATTCCTGCAACTCGGCGATCTCGAGCGCGGCAAGCGCGGAGCCGACCGTCTCCCAGTGCACAGCGTCCGGGAAGACGAGCGAGAAGTCGCGCCGCACCGGCTGGTAGCGCGAAATCTCATGCGCGGCGGGCTGGCGCAGCGACAGACGGAAGAGGCGGTCGAGATAGATTTCGCCGATAAAGACAGGCTGTCGCAGCTTCCGCTGGGCAGCTTCGTCCGGATGCAGCTCGCCGAAGTAGCCGGCGGTCGAGCCATCGACCACGCAGCGCGCGGCGCGGCCGGGATTGAGCCAATGAGGCAGTAAGCCGCTCTCCGCCGGGAAGGCATCGTAGTAGACCGCGCGAGCGGCAAAGTGGCTGGTGAGCGCTTCGACAACGCCTTTGAGATCGTAGAAATCGATGCTGCGTGCGGAGTGCAGGCCATCACGAAGCTGACCGGTGGCGCCAAAGGCGAGCCACTGCGCCTCTTCGACGCGGTCTCCCATGCTGAACCCCGATCCAGTGAAGACGGTGCCGATCTCGAAGAGGCGCACATCGTCCACATTGCGGTTCAGGTTGTGCGCGAGCATGGTGAGCATGCCGGGCACCAGCGATGGGCGCAGCATGCCGGCCTCTTCACTGAGCGGATTATCCATCGCAACTGCGATGCCGGGCTGCGCTGAAAACGTAGCTGCGTCGGTGGCAGAACAGAAAGTGGAAGAGATGGCCTCGTGGTAGCCGGCTGCCAGCAGTAGCTCGCGCACCACGGCCTGCTTAGGCGCGTGCGGCAGCTCCAGCACACTGCCGGAGAAGCTGGGCAGCGTGTTGGCGAAGCGGTTGTAGCCGTAGACGCGCGCGACCTCTTCGACGAGGTCGATCTCGCGTTCGAGGTCGAGCCGCCAGCTTGGCAGCGTGACGGCGTAGCGGCCTTCGCCGCTCGGTGCGAGCGTGCATCCGAGCGCGCGCAGGACGCCGGTAGCGACTTCGTCGGTGACGCCGGGGCCATCGCTGGTGCGGCCGAGTAGTTGTGCACAGCGCTGGACGGAGAAGGCGATGGGACGCCGCGCCGCGACACGGGCCAGCACTTGCGGGATGACGACATCGACGAGGTCGCCTTCGATGTGGCCGCCGCTTTGAAGAATCAACTGCGAGACCAATGCTGAAGCGACGGGTGGCGCGTGGAAGTCCGCGCCACGCTCGAAGCGATGCGACGCATCGGAGTGGATGCCGTGGCGGCGGCTCATGCGGCGGACCACTGCGGGATCGAACCACGCGGCTTCGACAAGGATATTCTTCGTCTCGGGCGTGATCATGGTCTCCCAGCCGCCCATCACGCCGGCGAGGCCGAGGGCCCTCTTCTCGTCAGCCACGACGACATCATCGGCATCGAGCACGCGGTCTACACCGTCAAGGGTTTTCAGCCGCTCGCCTGCCCGCGCGCGGCGAACGAGGATGGCGCCTTCGATCTTGTCGAGGTCGAAGGCATGCGTCGGGTGGCCCATGCCAATCAGGACGTAGTTGCTGGCATCGACGGCATTGAGAATCAGCTTCTGGCCGAGGGCCGCGAATCGCTCGGCGACGATGCCCTGCGAAGGGCCGATCTTCACATCGCGCAGTATGCGCGCGGTGAAGCGGCCGCAGGCATCGGGGGCCTCGATCCTTACAGGAAAGCCGCGGACGGGATGGCCTGCGCCGGGCTTCGCTGCGGGCAATGTTGTATCGAGCGGCGCGAGCGTGAGGCCGTAGATCGCCGCGGCTTCGCGCGCGATGCCGTAATGGTTCATGGCGTCGACGCGGTTAGTGGTTATGTCTGTTTCGTAGAGTGATCCGCCGACGGGCGGAGCTACGTCGAAGACGCCTTCGACGGCGATTCCGCGGAGTGTCAGATCATCGGCAAGCGTACGGTCGCTAGCGTCGAACGGCGGCAAGTATGCACGGAGCCAGGCGCTGAGTATGTTCACGCGAACTGCTCCAGAAACCGCACATCCCCGGAGAAGAGCAGGCCGATGTCGCTGATGCCGTATTTCATCATCGCGATGCGATCCAGGCCCATGCCGAAGGCGAAGCCGGAGATCTTCTCCGGGTCGTAGGCGGGCTGCTTTTCGCGCACGAAGCCGAAGACTGCGGGGTCCACCATGCCGCAGCCCAGCAGCTCGATCCAGCCGGAGTGCTTGCATTTGCGGCAGCCTTTGCCGCCGCAGAAGATGCAGGAGATCTGCACGTCCGCGCTCGGCTCGGTGAAGGGGAAAAACGACGGGAAGAAGCGCGTCTTCACGCTCGATCCGAAGAAGGCTTTCATCGCGTGGTCGAGCGTCCCCTTGAGATCGCCGAAGGTGATGCCCTCGTCCACGCACAGGCCTTCAAGCTGGTGGAAGATGGGCGAGTGCGTCGCGTCGGCGGCGTCGTTGCGGTGCACCTTGCCGGGGATGACGAGCCGAATGGGCGGCGGCTGCTGCTCCATGGTGCGGATCTGTACCGGCGAGGTGTGGGTGCGCATGAGCAACCGGTCGCGCAGCGGCTTGCGCTCCTGTCCCACGACGACGAGCGTGTCCTGCGTGTCGCGGGCGGGGTGGTTGGGCGGGAAGTTCAGCGACTCGAAGTTGTAGTAGTCGGTCTCCACCTCGGGGCCGGTAGCGACGGAGTAGCCGAGAGCCGCGAAGATGCTCACGGCCTCACGCCAGGTGCGCAGGATGGGATGCTCCGCGCCGATCTGCGGGCGCGTGCCGGGGAGCGTGACATCGATGGCCGTGCCGGTTGCGACGCGGTGCTTGCCGGCGGCGGCATCGGTGAGCAGGGTTTCGATGCGCTCCTTGAGCGTGTTGAAGCGCTGGCCGAGGGGACGGCGGGCCTCCGCCGGCGCCGTTTTCAGCCACGCATCGCTGACCGTCTTGAGGCGGCCGTGCTTGCGGCCCAGCCACTCCAGCCGAAAGTGCTCAACGGCATCGGCGCCGTCCAGCGAGCCGGCGGCGCGCTCCAGATCGGCGGTCAGCGAGCGAAAGGCTTGGTCCAGAGCGGCATCGTCGTAGCCGCCCAGTGCAGGGATCGAATCGTCGGGCATGGTCAATCGTCAGGATAAATCAGCGTCCGGTTGCTTCGGCCGGCTGCCGCGGCTAGGGCGGTTGTGGCTGTGATCTACGGCGAGTATGCTGGCGCCTGCGCTGGGCGCGCGTCGCCGAGCCCCGGTTCCCGACAAGCTAATTTGAATTTGAAGGAGATACCCATGAGCCAAACTGTGACACCGTACCTGACCGTGAGCAATGCTGCCGCGGCCATCGATTTTTACAAAAAGGCCTTCGGCGCGGAAGAGCTCGCTCGCCACCTTGCGCCGGACGGCAAGCGCCTGATGCATGCCCACCTAAAGGTGTTGGGTATGGACCTGATGCTTTCCGATGATTTTGCCGAACACATGGGCCGCAGCCGCACGCCGGAGGCCTTTGGCGGCTCGCCGGTGACACTGCACCTGCACACCGATGACGTGGACACGCTGTGGGCCAACGCCCTGGCGGCGGGCGCCAAGGTGACAATGCCACTCGCGGACCAGTTCTGGGGCGACCGCTATGGGCAGTTCACCGATCCATTTGGACACTCCTGGTCAGCGGGGCAGACGCTGAAGAAGCCAAGCGAGGAAGAGCTGATGGCAGGCGCCAAAGCGGCGTTCTGAAAGCTGCTGCAGACGCGAAGGGCGCGGCCAATGGCCGCGCCCTTCTTATTTGCTCTGCGACTCTGGTTAGGCGGCGATCTGGCCTGGGCTGGCGGCATTCGCCTGGCGGGAACGACGGACCAGCGCTTCCGCACCGAAGACCACGCCCGTCACCAACAGGGTAGAGACCAGATCATTGCGGTAGAAGGGAATTGCCGACCCGTAGCAGGCGATGAGTCCGCCCAGCGTGTGCGGATACATGCCGGAGCCGACCCATACCGCATAGTTGCTGACGGCGAAGAACGAGGTGGATGCCAGCAGCGAGCCGGAGACGACGCGTGTCACGTTGGTCCGCTGCTTCAGCAGCAGAGAGCCCAACACCAGCACCGCGGCGTACCAGAGCCAGGTGATGAGGTAGTCCTGGGCGTGGAAGGCCATGCGATAGACGCGGGTGGTGAGGTAGACATCCATGGCCATGAACGGTACCAAGGCCCACGCTGCCTGGCGCAGGGGACGTCGCGCGCCGAAGTAGAGCAGCGAGCCGCCGACGGCAGTGAAGTTGAACCAGCCGGCGAGAGCGGCAACGCGGCTGACAAGAGCGGCCAGGATAAGCACGAACGCGGACATAAGCAGACCTCGAAGTCTAATTTTAGAGCATTTCTTCCGAAAGGCGTGATTTTTCCCGTAGAACCGTCGCCATATCAGTCCTGCGGCCGCCCATCCATGTAGGTGGCCTCAATCTGGCCGTTGGGCGCGACGAAGACGGAGCCGGAGAGCGGCTTCCGGCGCTCGTGGGAGCCAAACCAGTCGGTGTAGCCGAAGCGCATGTCGTGGAAGTTCACCTGCTCGAAGTGCTGGCCGGCATCCTGCGGCAGGTCGGGCGGCGTGCCGGGGCCGATGTCTTCGACCAGCGGGAACTGTGACCAGTCGAGATAGACGCGGCCCAGCCAGGAACGCTTGGCCGCGGCGACGGCGGGTGTCACCGGCGGCTTGTAGATGGCGCCTACCGTCTCATCGATATCGACGGCGTCACTCCTCGTCAGCACATCTGCGAAATGGTAAGCGTTGTCCGTCTCGACGATGCCCTGCCAGCGAAAGGGATTGATGGGATAGGGTTCGGCGGCCACGCGCTCGACCGGCCGGTCGAAGGAGGTCTGCTGCAGCAGGTGCACTGCGAGCGCGTGCTCGGTGCTGCGCAGCGTGTAGAGCGCGGCGACGCCGACCAGCGCAGCAACCGCCCAGCCGTGTCCACGAAAGAGCGGGCGGCGCTTCGAAATCTCACGGTCCACCAGGCCGAGGAGTGCCGGAATCAGCAGCCCGCTGAGCAGCATGACGAACATCACCGGCTCGAAGATGAAGACGATGTCCCACGAATACCAGCGCGGATTCCACGGGGCAAAAGGCCGCAACCCGTAGTTATTGGTGAAGTCGAGCAGGAGATGGCTGAGATCGGCGAGCAGCGCAAAGAGGAAGAGCAGGAGCCATCGCGGCGGGATGGGCGGCTTCTTTCGTCGCAGCCGGTGGAAGCCCCAGCAGAAGAGCGTGACCACGAGGGCAACCAGCGGCGCGGCGAGGAATGTGTGAGTGAAGCCACGGTGATGCTGGAAGGCAACCAGCGGCCCGCGAAAGCCCCAGAACACATCGAGGTCGGGCGCCTCGGCGGCCAGTGTCATGGCCAGCGTTGCGTATGCGGTCTTGCGATTGAAGCCGGCGCGGCCCAGGCATGCGCCGGTGAGGAAGTGGGTGACTGGTTCCATGGGCTAGTGTGGGATCCGAGTGAGGGCTGGGATTAGCCGAGAGACTGCAAAACCCGAGCGCCGTGAAAGACACGATAGATGATCACGCGAAGGTTCTGTCGGTCGATCCCAAAGACGATGCGATGCGCACCGGCCACGAGATGATGTAACGTCAGCACTGCGGGCAAAGGTTCTGGAATGCGGGGACATCGCTCCGGCATCTTAGCAAGACTGGCGATTGCATCCTCGATTCGATTCACCCAGTCCTGGATTCGTTCTGCGGCTGCACCTTCGCTCACCAGATAGTCTGCCTGCTTGTCGATGTCCGCTTGGGCCGGTCCAGAGATCTCAACGACGTAGCGCAAGCCGTTCCTTCAAACCCTGAAAGTAATCCGCAGCAGGCATCACGTCTCCGGCCTCAGCCGCGTTGATTCCTTCCTGAATCGCGCGCATCGAGGCGAGTTGCTCTGTCTCTGCCTTCATTCGGGCGTAGGTAGCGGCATCCTGAAGGACGAGTTCACCCTCATTGGCATCGGTCAAGACAATAGGCTGGCCGGTTCGCCGGACCGATTGAGCCAATTCTTCTGCATGCTCGCGAAAATATTGAAGAGAGCGGCGCTCAGCTTCGCCCGGTTGCGGCACAGACATTTTGGCCTCCCTGCATTGGTCATTAGAATACGCCAGCGGCTCGGTGCATCTCTATAATCCGGGACGATGGCCGAGCGAGCGAGACAGGCACCGACACAGGCGAGGACAGAGGCGCTGCGCGAGAAGATTCGCCACCACGAAAATCTCTACTACGTTCTCGATGCGCCGGAGCTGGATGATGCCGACTTCGATGCGCTGATGCGCGAGCTGAAGGAGATTGAGGCCAAGCATCCAGAGTGGGTGACGCCCGATTCGCCTACACAGCGAGTCGGCGGCAAGCCCAAAGAGGGCTTTGCCAAGGTCGCGCATTCGCGATCCATGCTCTCGCTGGACAACGTGAACACGCCGGAGGAGCTGGCCGACTGGGACCGGCGCGTGCGCGCGCTGGCCGGCGATGCGGAGATTGCGTATGTCACCGAACTGAAGCTGGATGGGCTGTCGCTGGCACTGCATTACGTCGCGAATCCGACCGGAGGCGCGGTGCTGGCGCGCGCTATCACGCGCGGCGACGGCACTATCGGCGAAGACGTGACCAGCAACGTGCGGACGATCCGCTCGGTGCCGCTTTCGATCTCGGCTGAGAAATTGAAGAAGAGCAAGCTGCCCGTCCCTTTCGAGGTGCGCGGCGAGGTGGTGATGCCGATGGCCGCCTTCCTGAAGATGAACCAGGAGCGCGAGGCGCTGGGGCAGTCGCCCGCAGCGAATCCGCGCAATGCCGCGGCGGGCACCATCCGCACCATCGAGCCGAATATCGTGTCGCAGCGGCGCCTGGACTTCTACGGCTACTTTGCGCTCCAGCTCACCGCAGGCGCAGAGGGCGAGAACGCCTTTACCACCCAGGTGGAGACGCTGGATGCATTGACCACGGCGGGATTCCGCGTGAACCCGCACCGCGAGGCGCTCAAGACGCTCGAACAGTTGCAAGCCTTCGTCGCGCGTGCCGAGGAGCAGCGCGCTTCGCTGGGCTACGAGATCGACGGCGTCGTCATCAAGGTCAACAACACGGCGCTGCAGAAGCGGCTGGGCTTTACCGGCAAGGCGCCGCGCTGGGCGGTCGCATATAAGTTCACGGCGCGCGGCGGTGTGACACGGCTGGAAGATATCGCGGTGCAGGTGGGGCGCACCGGCAAGCTAACGCCGGTCGCCGTGCTGAGCGCGGTGGCGATCGGCGGCATCACCGTAACCCGCGCGACCCTGCACAATGCGGACGAGATCGAGCGGCTCGGGGTGAAGATCGGTGACTTTGTGCGGGTCGAGCGCGGCGGCGACGTAATCCCGAAGATCGTCGAAGTCGTCGAAGACAAGGATCACCCGCGCGGGCACAAGCGATTTCATTTTCCGACGCACTGCCCGGTGTGCGGCAGCGAGATCGTTCGCACCGAGGGCGAGGCCGACTACCGCTGCGTGAATGTGGATTGCCCGGCGCGGCTGCGCGAGAGCCTGCTGCACTTCGCCTCGCGCGGCGTGATGAACATCGATGGCATGGGCGAGGCGGTGGTGGTGCAACTGATGGAGCACGAAATGGTGCGCTCCATCGCGGACCTCTATTCGCTCACCAGCGACAAGCTGCTGACGCTGGAGCGCATCGGACAGAAGACCGCCGACGCGCTGATCGCCGAGATTGAGCAGTCGAAGAAAGCGCCGCTCGATCGTGTGCTCTTCGGGCTGGGTATCCGATTCGTCGGCGAGCGTACCGCGCAACTGTTGGCGGACGCTTTCGGATCCATGGATGCGCTGCTTGCGGCCACGCCCGAAGAACTGGAGCGCGTGCAGGAGGTGGGCCCGCGGGTGGCCGCTGCGGTGCATGAGTTCTTTGCAGAACAGCGCAACCGCGAGCTTATCGAGCGCCTGCGCGCGGCGGGGCTTACATTTAATGCAGAACGGCGCAAGCGTACGGCGAAGCTCGAGGGCTTGACCTTCGTGCTCACCGGCACGTTGCCTGTCCTGACGCGCGACGAGGCGAAAGATCGCATCGAAGCATCGGGGGGCCGGGTGTCCGGCTCCGTGAGCAAGAAGACCAGCTACGTCGTAGCCGGCGAAGAGGCGGGCTCGAAGCTGGACAAAGCCCGCGACCTGAAGGTGCCGATCATCGGCGAAGCAGAATTACTGGAGATGCTTGGATGAAGAATGCACTACCGCTGTGGAAGACGCTCGGTCTGACTGCCATGATTGCCATCGCGCCGATTGCGTTGGCCCAGAACCTGCCGGCAGGTGTGGGCGGCTACTGGAAGATCACGAAGATGTATCCAAAGAAGCCGATAGCCGCGCCGGGCTGCACTGCCAATCCGGCGTTCTTCAGCAAGATGGCGCGAGGCTCGCGCGTGCTGATGAGCGACCGCAATATTGTGTGGGGCGGGGCATCCGCAACCGATCCGGGTGCGCGCGTCAGCATGGTGGATCCGGGAGAGTTCAGTGCGCATCACTCGGAGTCGGGCGTGACCATGCACGAGCTCAGTCTGGATCGCGGCTCGAAAGTGGAAGTGATCACGCTGAGCGCGCCGGGCACACTGCCGTTCGACACGGTCGTGCTCCTGGACCCGAGCAGGCTGTACTTCGAGCGCTGCGGCATCTTCATGGAGGCCGTGCATGACAGCGGCTTCGTTGCGCCTCCGCTGCCCAACCAGCAGCGGTGATGGCTATTTCGGCGCGAAGTATCCGGTGCGTGCGTGGACGGTATATCCGCCGCGCAAGGCGGTGAGATAGATGGTGCGGAAGGAACCATCGGCGCGGAAGTCTGCCGGCTTGTAGGAGAGCGAGTACTGCGATCGCAGCTCTTCCTCAATCTTGTGGAACTCGTTGGCAATGTCTTCCAGCCGCTGCGGATACAACGCGGTGCCGCCGGTGGCCAGTGCCAGCTTCTTCAGCACGTCGTCGCCGCGTTCGCGCGTGGGACTGGTGTTGGTGCTGATGGTGTAGATGGTGGTCTCCGCGCGCTGGCACATCTTGATTGACTCATCCAGATAGGCGCGGCTCTGGTTGTCGTCGCCGTCCGACACCAGGATGAGCGCCTTGCGCACCTCGGCATTCTCTGGAACGGCGCGGAGCATCTGGTCGCGACAAGCACGGTAGACGGCGTCGTAGAGCGCGGTGCCGCCGCCCGGCTTCAACCGGTTGAGCCCGGTCTCCAACAAGTCGGGATTGTTGGTGAAGCCCTGGGTAACGTAGGACGTGACGTCGAAGCCCATGATGAAGGCGCGGTCGGTGCGCGGGCGCAGGATGTCGAGCAGAAACTCGGTGGCTGCCTGCTGCTCGAATTTGAAACGCGCACGGATGGAGGTGCTGGCGTCGATGACCAGGCCGACACGCAAGGGTTGATTGGTCTGCTGGGTGAAGCTGTAGACCTGCGCGGGAGCGCGCTGATCGTCGAGCAGCGCAAAGTCCTGCTGCTGCAGGTTGTTGACGAAGTGCCCGTGACGATCGGTCACGGTGAAGGTCAAGTTGACCTCGTTCACGTTGGTCTTCAGCGTGTATGTGCCCTGCTCATCGCCGGGTGCAGCCTGCTCCGGCTGCTGATTGCTGGCCCTGGGCGGAGTCGGGACCTGAGCCGGCGGCTGAGCGGCGGGAAGCGCCGGCGGTGGCGATGCAGGCTTAGGCGGCGCGGGTGCTGGAGTGGTTTGTCCGGGTGCGTTGGGCAATGGGGCGGGTGGCGTGGACTGGCCCGTCGACTGGGCGGCCGGCGCGGAAGCAGGCGCCGCGGCGGCTTGCCCCGCAGTCGGGGTGGCAGTCTGCGCGGCGAGAGGAAGCGAACTGAAGATCAGGCCAGTCAGCAAAACGCCATAGACGTAGTGACAGAAGCCGAAGCGGCGCGAGCCCGAACGGCCCTGGGCAGAGGGAAGGCGAGGACTCATGGAGGCTGCTTTCATTGTATGCGTTCCCTGCGCGCGCGAGCGGCGGCTGGTGCGGAGAGGCGCTGGATGGTCAACTCGGTAGCAAATTGTTTGAGAAACAGCTCCAGCTCTTCCGGCAGTGGCGCCTCAAAGGCAAGCGGCTTTCCCGTGACCGGGTGCGCGAGTGCGAGTTCTGCTGCGTGGAGGAAGTTGCGCTCGAGGTGGAGCGTTGGCTGCGCTGCCGCGCCAGGTTCGGCTGCTTTGCGGCGAGGCGTCTGTGCACTGCCGGTAGCCGGCGCCAGATGGATCAAAGCAGGCGCGCCGTAGAGTGTGTCGCCGACAATTGGGTGCCCAATCGACGCCATGTGGACGCGAATCTGGTGGGTGCGGCCGGTCTCGATGCGCACCGAGACCAGGGTGAAGCGGCCGAAGCGCGATTCAATGCGGCGTAGCACGCGGTAGTGGCTGATGGCGATGCGGCCGTCGTCGCGGCGCGTGGTCATGCGCGTGCGACGCACGGTGTCGCGGCTGATGGCGGCGTTCACCGTTCCGCTCTCGGCTGCAACGGCGCCATGCACCAGCGCGATGTAGGTCTTGCGCACCTGGCGACGCGCGAACATGTCGGCCAACTTGGCGTGTGCCTTGTCGTGCTTCGCCACCAGCAGCAGTCCGCTAGTCTGCTTGTCCAGACGATGCACGATGCCGGGGCGCAGCTCTCCAGCATGCGAGGAGAGCTCCTGAAAATGATGCAGCAGCGCGTTGACCAGCGTGCCGCGGTTGCGCGCATCGTCGGTTGAGCCGGAGCCGGCGTGCACCATCATGCCGGCGGCCTTGTTGATGACGGCGAGGTCGTCGTCCTCGTAGACGATGTCGAGAGTGATGGCCTCGGGAACAGCGTGGAGCGGACGCGGCTCCGCTTCGCCGGTGATGGAGAGCTGCTCACTGCCGCGCAGCTTCAGGCTGGCCTTGGGCGGCTTGCCTTCGAGCAGCACCTTGCCCTCGGACAGCAGCCACTGCACTCGCGCTCGACTGACCGCGAGCGCTTCGACGAGATATTGATCGAGGCGACGGCCGGCAGCTTCAGCGTCAACCACGAGCACGCGCGATGTGGGCGCCGTATCAGGTGTCGCGTTCTCAGGCATGGTGCACCGCCGGTTGCGATCGTCTCTCGCGCCAGGACGGATTGATCCAGCACACCCCGCCGAGCACGACCATCAGCATGGCGATGGCCTGCGCGGGCGTGACGACGTGGAAGAGCACGGAGGCGTCTGCGTATTCGCCCAACAGCGGCGCGAGCAGAAAGCGCAGTACGCCGTCGGCGAAGAGAGCCGTGCCGAGAACCTCCGCGGCACCTACTCCCGTGCGCAGCATGACGACCAGCGCGGCGGCGAGCGCGAAGTGTCCGATGGCGGCATAGAGCTGCACCGGATGCACCGCTAGCCCCAACGGCACGCCCGTGGTGCGCGCGGCAAAGCGGCTGGTATATGTGACAGCCCAGGGCACAGTAGCGGGCGCGCCGTAGTGCGAGCCGGCGGCGAAGTTCCCGATATCGAGAATCGCCAAGGCGAGCATCATCGCGGGCGCTGCCGCAGCCAACGCGCCCATCACCGGCACGTGCGCACGCAGCAGGTAGAGGATGACTGCAACGGCAGCCAGCAACACGCCGAAGATGGCTGCGCTACCGGATGCCAGCGTGCCGGCGCTGAGGATAAGCAGCGGCGCTTCGAGAAAGCCGCGCCAGTTGGCGACCACCACCGCCAGCCGCGCTCCCACCACCACACACACCACGGCGAGCAGGCCGGTGTTCTGGATCTTTGCTGCGTCCAGCCCCGTGCGGCGCGCGATGCTGGTCCATAGCGCAATGCCGCACAATGACGCGAGCGCGGCGAGCACGCCATAGGTGGAGATCACGAATGCACCGAACTGGAGAAAGCGAGGATACATTGCTTAAAGGAATGACCTCGCAGGGCAGGGGAACAGATCGGGCGGGAAGAAGAGGAACAAAACCGACCCACGGGGCCGTGCGTTGCGCGCTGGTGAACCCGTCCTAAGACGGTGGGACTCTCCGCAGCTCTTTAGGCATTCCGGACTGGCGGACACTGCACACCGAGCCAATTATTCGAGTCGAGTCCCTGTTCAAGAATTATAGGTTCTACCAGCGTTAGCTCCGCACCTGCTTTGCAGGCCGGTTTCTGTTTCGGATGCTACCGAGCGGCGCGCCGCTTTGCAAGCTACCCGTTTGTGGTATGGCCCGCGCGCGTTGAGACTGAGCAACATGCGGAGATGTACGTCTAGGATGGACCGCCGTCCGTCTCCGCTGTTTCCTCTGAGGGCTCGGGCGTGGTGAGCTCGAATATCTCGACATCTTCGGCGCGCTGCGTGAGTTGCCGCGGCATCCGTTTGGTTGGCTGCACACCGAGCGCGCGCAGCATCTCCACTTGGCGCACCAGGTTGCCACGTCCGCGGGTGAGCTTGTCGAAGGCCGCTTCGTAGGCAATGTGTGTTTGCTCGATGCGCGCGCCCACCTTGCTCAAGTCTTCGACGAAGCCGGCGAACTTGTCGTAGAGCTCCGCGCCGCGCTCGGCGATCTGCTGCACATTGCGCACCTGCTCTTCCTGCTTCCACAGATGCGCCACGGTGCGCACGACGAAGAGCAATGTGCTGGGCGAGACCAGCAGGATGTTCTTCTCCCACGCGTCCACCCACAGGTTGCCGTCGGTTTCGAGCGCCAGCAGGAATGCCGGCTCGATGGGCACGAAGAGGATGACGAAGTCCAGCGTCTCCAGCCCGGGGAGCCGATGATAGTTGCGCGCTGCGAGATCCCGGATGTGCTCGCGTAACGATGCGCAATGGCGTGTGGCGGCATGTTTGCGCAACCCATCGTCCGTGCTCGCACAGTATGTCCCGTAATCCAGCAACGACACCTTGGCATCGATCACCAGCTTGCGATCGCCGGGCAGATGCAGGATCACGTCCGGCCGCGCGCGCGTGGCGTCCTCGCGTGCGATGGTCTCCTGCACGGTGTACTCATGGCCGCGGCGCAGCCCTGCAGCTTCGAGAATGCGCTCCAGTATGACCTCGCCCCAGTCGCCCTGCGTCTTCGCGGAGCCTTTCAGCGCCAGCGTCAGATCCCTGGCCTCGGCGGCGAGCCGCTGATTCATCTCCAGCAGCGAGGTCACCTGCTGGGCCAGCGCGCTGCGGTCCTTGCTCTCCTGCACGTAGACCTGATCCACCTTGGTCTGGAACTCCTGCAGGCGCGTCTTGAGCGGATCGAGCAGTTGCCCCAGGTTGGTCTGGTTCTGCTCGGTAAAGCGGCGCGACTTCTCCTCCAGGATGTTGTTGGCCAGCACGCGGAACTGATCGGCCATAAGGTCGCGCCCATCGTCCAGACGTGATTGCGCGCTGCGCTCAGCGGCCAGGGTGGCGTCCAGTGCCGCAACCTGGCTGCGCAGTTGTGCTGTTTCCTCGGCCATGGCCGTGCGCCGGGAGAGGGCGACGAGATAACCCACCAGCCCGCCGATGACGAGCGAGGCGAGCGCCGATAGCAAATAGACCATGACGTTCATGAACCCAACCGCTTCCCTCGCACTTTACCGCCTCGAAGTTGCCCTGAGCGGCGTCTATCGGTGCCAGGTCGCCTGCCTTTACACCCCCAGACCCCCTCAGTAGACTTGGGAGTTCGGGACCCCGCATTCACACACCGGGTGCAGGCGCCTACAGGTGCGCCCGTATGCCGCGTACCTGATAGTCTCAAAGGGATTCAGTTCATTCGATTCGGTGATCGAGGAGATACGCATGGCAGCAGTGGACGAGAAGGTAAAGCAGATCATTGTAGAGCAGCTCCAGGTGGATGAGGCCGAGGTCACTCCCAGCGCCTCCTTCCAGGAAGACCTGGGTGCAGATTCGCTCGACGTTGTTGAGCTGGTGATGCAGTTTGAAGAGGCCTTCGACATGGAGATTCCGGACGAAGATGCCGAGAAGATCAAGACCGTGAAGGACGCGACGGAATATATCGAGAAACACGCGAAAGGCGGCAAGTAACCTTGCGTTGCGATCGACGGGTGGTGGTGACGGGGCTTGGCCTCATTGCCGGACCCGGAAATACGGCACCGGAACTCTGGCAGAATCTGCTGGCCGGCAAGAGCGGCATGGCGCCGATCACCGGCTTCGACGCCAGCGCTTTTCCCGTCACTTTCGCGGCCGAAGTGAAAAACTTCGACCCCTTACAATTCATCGAAAAAAAAGAGGCGCGCAAGATGTCGCGCTTCATCCACTTTGCCATCGCCGCAACAGACGAAGCGATGAAGCATAGCGGATTGAAGGTCACGCCGGAGAACGCCGAGCACATCGGCGTACATATCGGCTCCGGCATCGGCGGCTTCGACATCATCGAGCGCGAGCACAGCAACATGCTGAACGGCGGCCCGCGCAAGATTTCGCCCTTCTTCATCCCAGCCGCCATCGTGAACCTGGCCGCCGGCCAGGTGAGCATCCGTTATGGCGCGAAGGGACCGAATGAGGCGACGGCCACCGCCTGCACTACCAGTGCGCACTCCGTGGGCAACGCCTACCGCACCATCGAACGCGGCGATGCCGACGTGATGATCGCAGGAGGCTCCGAGGCGGCCATCACGCCGATGGGCGTCGGCGGCTTTGCCGCGATGAAGGCGCTCTCGACCCGCAACAACGATCCGGAGCACGCCTGCCGTCCCTTCGACAAGGACCGCGACGGCTTCGTGGTTGGCGAGGGAGCGGGCATCCTGATCCTGGAGGAGCTGGAACATGCCAAGGCGCGCGGCGCGAAGATTCTCGCCGAGATTGTCGGCTACGGCATGAGCTCCGACGCGTACCACATGACCGGTATGGCACCCGAAGGCGAAGGCTGCTTTCGCGCAATGGGTAACGCGATCAGGTCCGCCAATCTCTCGCCGGACCAGATCGGTTACGTGAATGCGCACGCCACATCGACGCCACTGGGCGACGCGCTGGAGTCCGCCGCCATGAAGAAGCTCTTCGGCGAGCGGGCACTGTCCGGTGTGATGCCGGTGAGCTCCACCAAGTCGATGACCGGGCACCTGCTGGGCGGCGCCGGCGGCCTGGAAGCGGGCATCACGGTGATGGCGCTGATTGAGCAGGTCGCTCCGCCCACAACGAACCTGGTCAATCAGGACCCAGCCTGCGAGCTGCACTACGTCCCGAACAAGCCGCAGAAGATCGAAGCCGAGTATGCGCTGTCGAATTCCTTCGGCTTCGGCGGCACCAACGGCTCGCTGATCTTCAAACGCTGGATGGAATAACTCACTTCTACGCGTAACAGAGCGCTGCGGAGAATTCCGCGGCGCTTTGTCTTGCGGCTACTCCAATGCGGGCATCGGATGCGCTTCGAGAATCGACACATCGAGCTCCGGCACCGGAACGTTGCGCGTGAGCGTGAAGCCTGCATCCCCCAGCAACTGCCGCCATTCGCGCTCGCTGCGCTCGCGGCCGCTGGTCACCGCCAGCATGTTCAGGTCGCTCATGAAGCGTCCGACAAGCTCCGGCGCCGGTCCGGAAACAACATCCGGCAGCACAAACTCGATCACCAGCAGGCTTCCATTGGGCGGAACGAGATCGCGGCAATGACGCAGGATGGCGACTGCCTTATCGTCCGTGTATCCGTGCAGCACATGCTTCAGCATGTAGACATCGGCGCCGGGCGGCACTGTCTCGGTCAGATCGGCGGCAATCAGCTCACAGCGGTCTGCCAGCGATAAGGATTGGAAGCGAGCCGTGGCCTCGTCGATGGAGGCATCCCTGTCCACCAGCATGCCCCGCACGTTTGGGTAGCGCTCCAGTATGGCAAGGATGAGCGAGCCGCCACCGCCGCCGAGATCGGCCACCACGCCGCTGGCGGGAAACGGCCACGCATCGGCGATGGGCGCGTAGTCCTCTGCCGGGCTGGTGCCCATGACTGCGCGAAAGATCGAGCCGGCATCAGGCTCCTGCGACCACCGCGAGGGAATGCCCGCCTGCTCCATCACCTGCGCGCCGTTTTTTCCGGTGCGCACGCACTCGCCGAGCTCGCGACCAGAAGTTCGCAAGCAGGTCGGCCCAGAAGACAACCGCCGCCCATGCCGAATCCGGCACATCTTTGCGCAGCGGCCGGCCCAGCTCGGTGAGCCGGAAGTGTTGCGGGCTGGTCTCGTTGAGCAGGCCGAGTGCTGCCATCGCTCGCAGCAGCCGGTACATGGACTGAGGGATCCGCATTGCACGCCGTCGCAACCTCCGACGCACTTCGCTCCGCGTCGCCCAGCGCA
The DNA here is from genome assembly GCA_963712845.1 of uncultured Acidobacteriaceae bacterium. GTDB lineage: Bacteria > Acidobacteriota > Terriglobia > Terriglobales > Acidobacteriaceae > KBS-83. Next base: position 61,419 of record CAVQJM010000023.1, on the reverse strand, counting down.
TCGGCAACGCCGAGCCGGGCCGCCGCGCACAGCACGCAGCTTGGCGCGAAGCCCATCGCCATCTCGAGCAGGTCAGTGGAAGCCGTGACATTTCCGATCGTGCGCTTCGCTGGCATGCTGCGCCCTCCGTCCAGTGCGGTACCGATGCTATCGCATGATGACACTGAGGGCGGCAATACGGGTTGCAAGAAATGGGCGCGGTGTCAGCGAACGCCGGAGGCTACCAGTGCCGAAGACTTCGCGGGAGCCGCGAGCTCCGGGCGCGGTGTCGTGTACGCCCTGTAGACCGAGATGTGGAAGCAGGACTGCTGAAACTCCTCTTCGACATCGATCCTGCCTGCCGTCTGCAGCGGCAGCAAATAGGCGCGCATCCATGCGACCTCCGATGGCGACAGCCCCTTCTTGGCGATGTCCACCGCCTCGCCGGTCAGATGCGGAGAGGCGACATCGCCCTCCGCCGGCGCTGCATTTCCGTTGATGTGCAGCAGGCGGCGCTGGTACTGGATGGTGCGCACAGCGGAGTTGATCTGCAGTGGCTTGTGGAAGCGCTCGTAGTGGACGCGAGCCAGATCGGTGAGAAAGTGGCTGGTCCACACGCGGCAGTAGCGGCGGTTCGCCGGGAGCCGGGCGTCCGAACGCATGGATGCGAGCTCCGGCAGCGCGACCAGGCTGCCCTGGCGGCGCAGCATCTGGAGATCCGCGTCGTCCTTCACCCGCAGCAGACCATCCTCTTCGGCACGCTCGTTCTGGCGCACCAGCGATTCATGGCTGCCGCGCAGCGGCGGCAGATTCATGCGGGCAAGCGGCTGTTCCGGCAGGTTCAGCGATGCGGACCCGGAGGAGTCGGTATCTTCGCCGCGGGCCACGCGCTGCGTCTCCGTGCGAGCCGCGGCACGCACAGCTTCTGTGCCATGCCTGCGCGCACGCCGCAGGACTCGCGCGGTGTGCGGGCGCACATGATGCTCGCGCCGGTGATGTGCCGGCCGCGATGTGGCATGACGCTGCCGATGCCGCGCGGCCAGAACCGTATGCGGCATCAGCAGAAACACCAGGCAGAGGAGCGCAGACACGCCTGCGAAGCGATGACAAAAGTGCATACAAGGGTGAAGGCAGCGCATTGCCCGAAAGCAGGTACGCGAAGAATGCGAGAGCCTCTTCATGCTAGCGCTGGAGACCACGGGTCGCGAAGTGCCCAGACGGATACGTTCACTGGAGAAGACCCGCAAATGCTGTGGATTTTGCATAGAGGCTGAAGACTCGTAGCCGCGACGGCTACGAACCAAATGCTGCTGCGCCGGCTTCGGCAACCGCGTGATCCTGTTCGCCCGCGCCTCCGCTAACTCCGATGGCGCCGACAACCTTGCCGCCCTTCTTCAGCGGAATGCCGCCGGCGAAGATCATCACCTTGCCGCCGTTCGACGCGTGAATGCCGAAGAATTGCTGGCCGGACTGCGAATTGTCGCCCAGGTCCTTGGTCGTGATATCGAACGCGCGCGCGGTCCAGGCCTTGTTGATAGATATGTTCACCGACCCCATCCATGCGCCGTCCATGCGCACGTGGGCCACCAGGTTGCCGCCTTCGTCAGCCACCGCGATGTTCATGGGCTGGCCGATCTCCTTCGCCTTCTTCTCCGCTGCCGCGATCACGCGGCGGGCTGCATCCAGCGTCACTTCACTTGCCATAATGTTTTGCCTTTCTCCTTTGGGGAACTGGAAAGATTCTACGCGGCTAGTGCCCGCTCAAAGCCTGCCTCTCACTACCACTTGCGTGCGCCGCGGCATGGAGCAGATCTGCCGCTCTAGTCTTGAGGACGTGTCAGGTAGAGGGCGCAGTCTTCCATGCTCGAACCGATGCGATCGGCCAGCCGGTCGGCTATATCCATCTCCACCGTTGCACTCCATGCCTGCTGCAAATATGGTGCGCGATCCAGCGCATCGCGCAGCTCGTGGTTGATGTAGATCACGGCAGCGTCTCTCGGCTCCTCCGCAAGCGAGCGGCCCAGATTGCGGAGCACCTTCTCCAATACCGGACGGCAGAACGGGTGGTAGAGATAGACGACGAGCGGGCCGCTGGGGAAGCGGTAGTTCGCCGCATCCTCCAGGAGGACGCGCATTGGGGCCACGCGGCCGCGCTCCTCTGCCGTTCGCGCGGAGGTATATCGGGCGACGTTCTCGACCGCGATGCGCTGCAGTTGGGGAGCGATCTCGACACCGATGACGCGGGGAAATGGATACTCCGACGCCAGCAGCACGGCGCGGCCTTTGCCGCACCCCAGATCAATGAAGGTGGCGGTCCTCCGCAGCGACGCGGGCACTTGCGCCATGACGTGGTGAAAGACCGAGGGCCCGATGCCGTAGTACGCGGTGTTCCATGCGTCGTTGGGGCTGCCGGTCTTTAGATCGACGCTCCACACGAGTCCGCTGGTATCCACGCCATATTGGTGGTCGAAGGCGTGCTCGGCGGTGGGCAGCCAGGTGGTCGTATCCGATGGCTGTAACGACCTACGGCGCAGCCTCTGCCGCAGGCGGGCGCGAGCGGTCCGCATGAGTGCGGCCCAGCCATGGTTCACCACCATCTGTCGCACGGCTCGTGCGGTCCGCCTGGCATACATAGCTGCGTCCATTGTGCACGGTGGGGCCGTCCGCTCACAGACTGGAGACCAGAGTTTACTTCTGCCGCTGGAAATGCCGATTCGGTAACCAGGTAATCGCTTCGTTGTTGAGAGAATTAACAGTTCCTGGCAAGATGATTCATTTGTGTGATTTGCGGTGACAGTTAGTCAAAACCATGAGAAATTTACATTACGCAAGTTACTAATTGCACGGCCGGGACGTCCCGGAAAGTGCAGTCCCCGGTAAGGGGTTAACCATATGGCTGGGAGTGGTTTCGCTTGGCCGTCTCTACCGTGCATGGGATTCTCCATCTACGCGCAGTCGCAGAGAGAAGTATTTGCAGTATTTGGGGGACCCACATGACGACTTTGATCGTTTCGCTGGCAATCGCCGCTGCCTCGGCAACCTGCCTTGCCCAGTGTCAGAACAATCGAATTTCCTTGAACCAGGAGCTACACCAGGCCGGCACCACGATGGTCGCCACAGTCGAAGCTGCTGTACCGGTGCCCGATTCCTCGTTCCACATGGACGGCATCAACTACATCGTGCACGTGGATCGTGTCATCAAGGGACGCATGGTCGATCGGGATGTCGTTGAAATCTTCAGCGAGAACAGTCCGACCAAGTTCCCTATGCAAACCGGCAAACAGTATCTGCTCTTCGTTCACCGCAACTACAACACGTATGAGGTGGACAACTGCGGCAACTCCGGTTTGCTCGAAGCTTCCAACTTTGACAGTCTCGCGAAGCTGAAGCAATACGCCAAGAAGTAGCGCGCTTTCGGGCTGCAGTCCTTTGCAACACTGTTGTGCTTGTTCCTTGGGTTAGTCGTTGTGAATCAGGCTGGCGAGAGCGCCCTAACCGGGGCGCTCTTTCTGCTTCTGCTCCCTCAATGAACGCGTTCATGCCGGTAGCCCGCAGCGGTCAACGCATCGGCAATCGCCGCGATGTGCGCGGAACCGCGTGTCTCGAGCGTGATCTCGATGACGGTATCGCCCAGATTCACGCCGTAGTAGGAACGGTTGTGGCTGGTCTGCACGATGTTCGCTTCGCACTCGGTCAGAATGCGGGTGAGCTGATGCAGCGATCCCGGGCGGTCGAGCAGGTACACGCGGATGCGCAACAGGCGCCCGTCCTTGGCCAGGCCGCGCTCGATGATGCGGGAGAGCAGCGTGACATCGATATTGCCGCCGCACACCAGCGCCACTGTCTTCTCCACGCGCAGGCCCGTCTTGCCCTGGAGCAGCGCCGCCAGCGCCGCGGCGCCCGCACCCTCGGCCAGCGTCTTCTCCTTCTCCAGCAATACCAGGATGGCGCTTGAAATCTCTTCCTCATCCACGGTGACAATCTCGTCCACGTAGCGCTGGACCAATGGAAATGTGCGCTCACCGGCGCGGCGCACCGCGATTCCATCGGCGATGGTGGCCTGCGCCGGCAGCGTTACCGGGCTGCCGTGCTCGACAGCGCGCAACATCGACGCAAGCCGCTCCGTCTGCACCCCGACGATGCGCACATCGGGCCGCGCCTCTTTCACTGCGCAGGCGACGCCGCCAATCAGGCCGCCGCCGCCGATCGGCACCACAATCGCTTCGACATCCGGAAGCTGCTCCAGCACTTCGAGCCCGATCGTGCCTTGCCCGGCGATCACCTCATCGTCATCGAAGGGATGGATGAAGGTGAGTTGCTCTGCCTGCTGCAGGCGCGTGGCCTCCTCGCAGGCTTCGTCATAATTTGCGCCATGCAGGATGACCTCCGCGCCAAAGCCGCGGGTGGCGGAGACCTTTACCAGCGGCGTCGGCTGCGGCATGACGATGCGCGCGCGAATGCCCAGCCTCGCCGCATGAAAGGCCACGCCTTGCGCGTGGTTGCCGGCGCTCGCGGCAATCACGCCGTGCGCGCGCTCTTCCGGCGTGAGTTGCAGCAGCCGGTTCAGCGCGCCGCGCTCCTTGAAGGCGCCGGTGCGCTGCAGGTTCTCCAGCTTGAGATAGATGGGATGGCCGGCCAACTCGGAGAGATCGTGCGAGATCTGGCAGGGCGAATAGTAGAGGACATCGCGGATGCGCTCGCGAGCGGCCGCGATACGTGCAGGCGTCAGCATGAACTCTTGATTATAGTTGGGTTGGCCGGATCGCATGTTCAGGGTTCTAGAAGAGCGGAGCAACTTTACGTGCTGCGAGCAGATTGCTTCCGCTCTCACCCGGCAAAAAGCTCTAGCGATAGTAGCCGTGCCTGGTACGCACCACACTGTCGCGCACAGCAACATCGGCTTTGCGAGCCTGCGGAGTGAGTTCGAGGTGCAACTTGCAGAAGGTTCCCTGGGACTTGGAGCCGGACGGCTTATAGCCAATTGTGTAACGGCCGCGAAGCTGGTCGATCAACTCCGCTAGCCGCGCTGCAACTTCCTTCTTGCTGGTGTTGAGAACCGGGCCTCCGGTCAGGTCGGCATATTTGCGGACGTCCCCCATGCGGCCGCCGAACATCATCGCGAATGGGTTCACGTCTGCGGCAACGACGAAGGCATCCGTGCCCGAGCTTCGATCGATGAGCGCTGCGGTGACGACACCGGAGCGAAGCAACTTCTCCGTCGCCTCGTCCTTGGTGTGCAGATGCGCCGGAGCATTCTTCCCAATCGTCTTTTGGGTGAAGGAGTTTTCGAAATTCGCGGTTCCGTCGGTCAACCAGATCATGACGCGGCGACTGTCGGGAATGGTGGAACGCATGGACTGTTCGACAGCTTCGTACATGCATTCGTGGATGAAGGTGCCGTCGTCGCTCTTCATGTCGGAGGCCTTGGCGATAGCATCGGCAGCAAGGGCACGATCCTGAGTGAAGTCCTGAAGCAGTTCCGTATGCGAAGAGAAAACCATAACGGCTACCTCGTCCTGCGGCTTGAGGTGACCGAGAATCTCTCGCGCACCTTCCGCGAGGGGCTTCAGAACCGGACGAACGGTGTCGGTGAGGTCGAAGAAAAATACCACCGAGAGGGGCAGCTGGTCATGGCTGAAATAAGTGATGTGCTGCCTAACCCCATCCTCTGACAAGGCGAAGTCGCTGGATTGCAGATTGCCGAGCAGGTTCCCCGTCTTTTTGTTCGCCACCAGAGCATCCAGAACGACGAACTCTGTAGACACACGGATGGTGGGAGGAGTGTCAGGATGAGGCGATGTGTCCTGGGCATAACTCTGGCAGAAGAAACTCAGGCAGCAGACCAGTAGCGAGCAAGCGATTGCGGCCAGACGCATGCATAACCCTCACTCATGGACATCGAGCTAGACGCAAAAATCCCGTCGATGGGTTCGGATACGGTTTCGTGCCCACATCTGTTCCGGAAGCATCCGCGAAACTTGCTGCCCCGACGAACGAGGCCTCCCGCGTGGGAGGCCTCATTGCGTGCTCGACAACAGTGGTATTGCGGCGCCAAGTTATTGCAATAACGTGCCGTTTTCCGGCTCGATCTTGGCTTCTTCCGGCGGGATGACCACCGCAGCAGCGACCTTGTCGTCTTCTTCCAGGTTCAGCAGCTTCACCCCTTGGGTCGAGCGGCCCGCGGCACGGATGGTCTTGGTATCGATGCGGATGATCTTGCCGTACTGGCTGATCACCATCAGCTCGGAGGAGTCGTCGACCAACTGGATCGCGTTCACCTTGCCGTTGCGCGCCGTGGTTTTCAGGTTGATGACACCCTTGCCGCCACGCGTCTGCAGGCGATACTCGTCCACATCGGTGCGCTTGCCGAAGCCCTGCGTGGTGACGGAGAGGATGAGACAGGCGCAGTCGCCGCCATTGCCATTCTTCTTGCGCTCCTTCGGTGTGACCGCGAGTCCGACCACGTAATCGCCCTTCGACAGGTCGATGCCGCGCACGCCATAGGCCGGCCGGCCCATGGAGCGAACGTCGTTCTCATCGAAGCGGATGGCCATGCCGTCATGCGTCGCCAGGAAGACGATCTCGTCGCCGGCGGTGATCCGCGCCCCGATCAGCTCATCGTCCGTGTCGATGCCGATAGCGATGATGCCGCGCGACATGACGTTCGAGAAGTCCTTGAGCGGCGTGCGCTTGACCGTTCCCTTCTGGGTTGCGAAGAAGACGAACTTGCCTTCTTCTTCCAGATTGCGCTGCGCCAGAATAGTGCGCACCGTCTCACCCGGCTGCAGGTTCAGCAGACTGGCCATCGACTTGCCCTTGCCCGCGGCGCCCACATCGGGGACCTCATACACCTTCAGCCAGTAGACGCGTCCCGTGTTGGTGAAGCAGAGCAGGTAAGCGTGGGTCGAGTCGATGATGAGCTGCGAGACGAAGTCCTCCTCGCGCGTCTTCATCCCGAGACGGCCGGTGCCACCCCGCCGTTGCTGGCGATAGATGGAAATCGGCGTGCGCTTCAGATAGCCGGAATGCGACACCGTTACGGCGACCTGTTCGTCGGCAATCAGGTCTTCCAGTTGCAGCTCTGCGGTCTCGTCCAGGATCTGGGTGCGGCGCTCGTCGCCGTAGTCCTTGCGGATTTGCTCCAGCTCTTTCACGATGACCGAGCGCAGCTTTTTCTCCGAAGCCAGGATCGATTCGTACTCGTCGATATTGCCACGCACCTGGCGCAGCTCGTTCAGCAGCTCGTCGATGGAGAGCTGAGTGAGGCGATAGAGCTGCAGTTCGAGGATAGCGTCGATCTGGCGATAGCTCAGGATGAGCGTAGCGGTAGTCTGCGTCGCCATGTCGATGCCGTACTTCGCCGCATCCAGCGAGACGCCCTTCAGCTCCGCCCCACGCAACTGAATCCTGGTGCCGGAGAAGAAGCGGAAGAGGTTCTCCCGAGCATCCGCGCGCGATGACGACCCGCGGATGATCTTGATCACGCTGTCCAGGTGATCGAGCGCGATCTGGTAGCCAAGCAGGATGTGCTCGCGCTCCCGCGCCTTGCGCAGCAGGTAGGCGGTGCGGCGGCGGACGACATCCACGCGGTGGTCGATGAAGTGGCGGATGGCATCCGGCAGCGGCAGCTCCCGCGGCTGGCCGTTGACCACCGCGAGAAAGATCATGGAGAAGCTCTCCTGCATCTGCGTGTGCTTGTAGAGCTGGTTGAGAACGATCTGCGCCTCGGCGCCGCGCTTCAATCCGATCATGATGCGCATGCCGTCGCGATCGCTCTCGTCACGGAACTCGTCGCGCGCGATGTCGGTGATCACGCCGTCGTTCACCAGGTCGGCGATGCGCTCGATGAGCTTCATCTTGTTTATCTGGTAGGGAATCTCGGTGACCACGATGGCCTGCCGGCCGCCGGAGATGTTCTCAATCGCGCATTTGGCGCGAATCAGGAAGCGGCCGCGTCCGGTGCGATAGGCCTCGGGAATGCCGCTGCGCCCATAGATGAAGCCGCCGGTGGGGAAGTCCGGTCCCTGCACGTGCTTGAGCACTTCGGCGAGACCGGCTTGCGGATTGTTCACCAGCTCGATGGTCGCGTTGACGATCTCGGTCAGGTTGTGCGGCGGGATGTTGGTCGCCATGCCAACCGCGATGCCGTTAGAGCCGTTGACGATCAGGTTCGGAATGCGCGCGGGCAGCACCGAAGGTTCGACCGTGCTCTCGTCGTAGTTGGGCACCATATCGACCGTGTCCTGGTCGATGTCCGCGAGCATCTCGCCCGCGATGCGCATCATGCGGGCTTCGGTATATCGCATCGCCGCCGGCGGATCGCCATCCACCGAGCCGAAGTTGCCCTGGCCGTCGATCAGCGGATACCGCAGGCTGAAAGGCTGCGCCAGGCGCACCATCGCGTCGTAGAGAGCCGTGTCGCCGTGCGGATGGTACTGGCCCATGGCCTGTCCCACCACCTTGGCGCACTTGGTGTACTTCTTGTTGTGCTGCAGCCCCATCTCGTGCATCGCGTACAGGATGCGGCGATGCACCGGCTTCAGGCCGTCGCGAACATCGGGCAGCGCGCGGCCGATGATGACCGACATCGAGTAGTCGAGATACGACCGGCGCATCTCCTCTTCAATGTTGATGGAGATGATGTTGGCGGCGCCCGGACCAGTGGGTGGCGTGGTGCCATCCCCGCTGTTGCCGTTTGGACCGCCGAGAGGAAGCTGAGGATTCTGATCGTCTGCCATAGATAGGAAGAGCCGTCGCAGCACCAAAAACGCGCTATCCAGACCCGCTCTGGGGCATGGAAGGAACGAGGGGCTCTGCGTCTATTTTAGCAAGGAATGGCGCATATTTCCGCGTCACTGACATGGTTCTGAAGAGCTTATTTTCGCGGGCTTTAGACCTTCCGGGGCTGCCGCGTCCGAAGGCTGAGGAATAGGCCTGATCCGTTGCCCAAATCGTCGCTTGGAGCCGTGCTCGAAGCGGAGTACAGTGGTGCCATCCGATTCGTCAGGTCGAGCCCTCGTTGCCTCGATGCCGAGTGCGCTGCCCCGCTTCTGCCAGCGCCTGCAACCACAACGAGGTCTTTTCCCCCTTTGCCAGATTTTGGAGGATTTCCTGATGCCCGCCGACCACTCTTCCGTCTCCCGCCGCTCCTTCCTGCGTATCGCCACCACCGCAGCCGCTGCGGTCCCCATCCTCACGGAGGCCCACCTTGCATGGGCCTACACGAGCGGGGCGCAGTCCACGCCAAACGGCCTCAAGCGGGCGGGCCGTTTCCATGGCGGCATGAAGGCCATCCCGCCCGATGCGGTGCTGATCAACGCGAATGAAAACCCGCTGGGTCCGTGCAAGCTGGCCTGCGAAGCCTGTACAGGCATCACGGCGCAAGGTGGCCGCTACGACTTCGCGCAGACCCTGGCGCTGATGAAGACCATCGCGCAGGTGGAAAGCCTGAGCCTGGATTCAATTGCCGTCTATCCCGGGTCGAGCGAGCCGTTGCACTACAGTGTTCTGGCATTCACCAGCCCATCGCGCCCCTACGTCACCGCCGATCCCGGCTATGAAGCGGGCATGAACGCCGCCGATATGGCCGGCGCGAAGACCTTCAAAGTGCCGCTGACCCCGGATACACATGCCCACGATGTGAAGGCGATGATTGCGGCGAGTCCCAGCGCGGGCGTCTTCTACATCTGCAACCCGAACAATCCGACCGGCACCATCACCCCCAAGGACGACATCGTCTGGGCGCTGAAGAACAAGCCCAAAGGCTCCATCCTGCTGATCGACGAGGCGTACACCCACTTTTCCGACCAGCCCAGTTGCATGGACATGGTGCGCGACGGCGAGGACATCATCGTGCTCCGCACCTTCTCCAAGCTCTACGGCATGGCCGGACTGCGCTGCGGCTTTGCCGCCGGACGCCCCGATCTGCTGGCCAAGCTGCAGACCTATGGCATGAACGCGATGCCCATCACGGCCGCAGCCGCGGCGAATGCCAGCCTGCAACACCCGGAGATGATTCCGGAACGGAAGAAGATCAACTCCGACATCCGCGAGCAGACCTTCACCTGGCTGGATAAGCAGGGCTACAGCTACACCAAATCGCAGAGCAACTGCTTCATGCTGGACACGCGGCGCGATGCCAAGCAGGTGATCGCCGCCATGCAGGCGAAGAAGGTCTACATCGGCCGCGCGTGGCCCGCATGGCCGACGCACGTTCGCATCACCGTTGGAACGGCGCAGGACATGCAGGCCTTCCAAACCGCGTTCGTCGAGGTGATGCAGACGCCGGCCCAAAGCGCAGCAGTTGGAGGAGATTTCTCACCTATCGTCTCCATCACGAAGGACGGCATCCCGGTGTGACGGCTTTGCTAAGATGACCTCTCATGCGTCACGGGATCGTCTCCAGGCGAACAACGGCGATTGTTGTCATCTGCTGCATCACGGCTCTTTTGACGTTTGCGGCGCGCCATTTTGAGCTCGATGACGCACTCATCTACGCTCGCTACGTCCGAAATGCTCTGAACGGCCAGGGACTGGTATTTAACGCCGGAGAGCGTGTCAACGCGCTCACTTCGCCGCTGCTGGCCGTTCTGTTGCTTGCTACATCGTGGCTGATGCATGGCAATGTCTTGCTGGCCGAGATCACGCTCAGCGCCATCTTCCTGGCCGGCGCGTGCATCCTCGCAGAGGACATTGCCCCCTGGTCAGGCGTGCTCATCGCGTCCGTCGGCTATTTCTATCTCTGCTACGGGATGGAGACGCCTCTATTTCTCTTTCTGATTACGCTCACCTACACCCTCTATCGCAAGGGCAAGCTGGACATGGTGCCGACCGCGGCGCTGCTCACCTTTTTCACACGCTTCGAAGGTGGCCTGCTCGCCGCCGTCATTGCCTATGACCTGTGGCGCAACCGTCGATTCCCACGGCCACGCGCCTTTCTGCTTCCTGCTCTTCTCGTCGCTGCCTATCTCGCATTCAACTTCTACTTCTACGGAAAGCTTCTTCCCGCATCCGCCGCGGCCAAGTTCGGACAGGGCTTCTCAGGTCTGTGGGGACGATGGCCCCGCGCCTTCCTTCATGTAAAACCCGTCCTTCAGATCTTCCAGCACACGATCTACTTGCTGCCGCTCGCTTTCGTGCTTGGCATCCTTGGCGTCCGCTCGCAGCGCAGCATCCCCATCAACCGCATCCTGCTGCCGTTTCTCGTTTGTCTGCTGGCCTTTTATGTCCTCTTCAACATTCCGAACTATCACTGGTACGACGCTCCATTTCTTTTCTTTCTCCTGATCTATGCCGTCGTCGGGCTGCCGCAGACGAAGCTTGCCCATATCCTCCTCGCGTGTGTCGTCGTGCAATGCACGGTGGCCGGCGTGCTCGATCTTCGCGGGCAAGGCGCGAATGCAAACTATGTTGCGGTCGCCAGATGGGTGGACGCGCATTCCTCTCCGGGGGCAAAGATTGCCACGGTCGAGACCGGAACGATCGGCTGGTACTCCGACCGTTACGTGGATGACATCCTTGGCCTGACCAATCCCAAGAATGCCGGCCAGCTCAGGAGGCACGATTTCTATAGCTGGCTGGAGCAGGACAAACCGGACTTCGTCGTCATGCACAAGTCTCCCGCCTTTGGCGAGATGGCGGCTGCCGCGAGCCCGCTCTATGCATACGAACCGATCCACTTCGGCACCATCTACCTGATGTACCGCAAGCAAGTGCCGGTGCAGCAGTCGAAAATAGAGCCCCGCTGAAGCTTCGGCATCAGGTGAGCGCAGGCAGCGCGAACGTCAGCACGGCTTGCAATGCCACCATGGCGATGACCGCCCAGCGGAAGATGCGACCGTGGCGCGTCTCCAACGCATCGGCAAAGACGCCGCCTATAAACGTCATGAGAAACGGCAGAGCCCACAGCCACGGCTGGCCAAAGACGCCGGTGGTGACCAGCGGCAGGAAGCACAACGCGATAAGCAGCGGGGTAGAGTTGCCGAAGTAGCGCGAGCGGCGCGTGGTTACGTAGAGAACTGCCGCCGCCGCCAGCGCAATGGCGATGCCCGCGTCCCCGAACGAAAAGAGATGCGCGCGTGCCGCGACAGTGCTGATGCCGATACGCCCCGCGCCGGAGCGGAAGTAGTACGTCACCGCATCCGGATGAAAGGCATAGCAGGCAAAGAGCAGCAGAAAAGCGCCGAGCGTTCCGGCGACCATGACCATGGGCACCGCCGTGCGGTTGCGCTCCGCCAGGTAGACCATGAAGACGAGAGCCAGGGGCAGCGTCAGCAGGAGCGCGGCCGAATGCGATGCCGCTATCAGCGCGAGCCCGGCCGCCAATAGCACAATGCGCGGGCGCCACTTGCGCCGCGGCCCCTGCATGGCATGCGCCACGCCGATGGCCGTGTACAGGGTGGCGAAGATGCCGAGCGCCGTCGTGATCTCGGCATTGGGCTGCGAGCCTGCGGCGACGATCGCCGGTGAAACACAATAGAATGCCAGCGCGACAAAGCCGCCGGCGTTGCCGAAGAGCCGCCGCGTGACCCACCACAAGGCGCCGCCCAGCAACAGCGCGGCCATGGTGAAGGGGAAGCGCAGCAGCAGTTGCACGTAGCTCAGCTCATGGCGCATCTCCCAGGTGCTGGTCTCGCTGCTCTGCCCGGCGATCAGGCGCTGCAGGGTGAGCGGCAGCCCGGCCATGCGATAGGCCAGCACGCCGTCATGGATGTTGCCGCAACTGGTGAAATAGCCGGCGATCGGCGAGGGCCGCTCCCACATCTCCCGGCCGCAGCGCGCGTATTGATAATCGCTGTCGGTCAGCGGGGTGCGCGCGATCTGCCGCAGACACTGCGCCAGCAACAGCAGTAGCAGCAGCGCCGCGATCTGCTGCGGGCGGTCGAAACGAAAGCGCCGCAGATGGTGCCCCGGATGATGTTCTGGCCGCGCCTTGGCACCCGATGCCGCTTCGTGCGAAGCGGGCAGCAGGACTGGCTGAGAGGTATCTGTGGACATGAGGACGCGTCCTGCTCAGTGTACCGGACACAGCGCCGTGAACCTCAGCGCGCTGCGGCTTCCATCGCATGGCGCAGGTGCCCATGCGCCTGGTGCAGCAGCGCCTCCGCCTGCTCACGGCTCAACCCATGCGCGTGCATCAGCAGTGCGGCTTTGATCGATCCTGCCTCGCGGAATAAAGCGGCCGCCTGCTCGACGTGGCAGCCCGGTGAGTTCGACCACGATGCGCTCGGCGCGGTCGGCAAGCTTCTCGTTTGTCGGTTGCACATTCACCATCAGGTTGCTGTAGACCATGCCCAGCCGGATCATCGCGCCGGTCGAGAGCATGTTCAGCACCAGCTTGGTCGCGGTGCCCGCGCGCAGCCGCGTCGATCCGGTGACCACCTCCGGCCCAACTGCCGGGGTGATGGCAATCTGCGCCGCTCGCGCCACTTCGGAATTCGGCACGCAACTGACGCCGATGGTGATGGCGCCGAGCGAGCGCGCATATTCCATCGCGCCCAGCACATAGGGCGTCCGGCCGCTGGCTGCGATCCCGGCCAGCACATCCTTCGCAGCAAAGCCGTGCGTACGCAGATCGGTTGCGCCCAGGTCCGGCGAGTCCTCCGCACCCTCCACGGAATGCCGCAGCGCATAGTCGCCACCGGCGATGAAGCCTTGCACCAGCGTCGGCGGCACGTTGAAGGTGGGCGGGCACTCCGACGCATCGAGCACGCCGAGCCGTCCCGATGTACCGGCGCCGAGATAAAACAGCCGTCCGCCGCGCTCGGGGGCAAGCGCCGCGGCGATGGCATCCACCGCGCGCGCGATGGCCGGGATCTCGCGAGCGACCGCATCGGCCACCTCGCGGTCGGCCGCGTTCATCACCTGAAGCATCTCGGTGGTGGAGAGCTCGTCGATGTGCTCGCTCGGTTTGTAGCGAGCCTCGGTCAGCAGAGTCGAGAGCGTGGAGGCGGGTGGTGTCGCGGAATTCGAATCGGGCATGGGCACCGTGATGGTATCGCAGTAGCAAGACCATGTTCACGGATGTATACCCAAACGCCGCAAGCGGCGTGGCTTTTCCGTCAAACCGGGGTCCCCGGCGACAGGTATTTGTCGGCGGGGTGGAAGAAAAGCCACTCTTCGCAAAAAACGGTGGCTGCTGCGCATTCCGTCGAACAGGGTCGAAGGGAATCAGAATGTGTACTGGGATTCGGGCGTTCTGCTCTTGACCCGAACGCCTCTCACAGAGTGTTCTGAAATAGCCAGGAAACACCGCACAACCAGAAACACTGCACGAGAGGATTGCTACACATGAGCACTGCACCGACGACCCCGGAAAAGTATTTGGTCGCCTTCGTCATTCAGGGCGACACGATGTTCAAGATCACGGCCGACAGCATCATCCAGGCCACGGGTGGCGCCGCAGGCCTGGCATCGTTCGACGGCGTGGCCAAGTTGAAGGCCGCCGCGGCGCTGGTGGAGCTCACCAACACGCACAACGAGCGCCCCGAAGAGCTGCGCCAGATGGCGCGCGAGATGGCCGGGGAAGGTATGCGTCTACTGGCGCGCGCAGGCGCAGGCGGCCGCGTGGTGACCAGCGGCTCAGCGGACCGTGTGGCAAATTCGACCGCCAATGCCCTCGTGCCGGTCGAAGTCAACCTCGCGTAAGTCGAGAGAGTAGACTCACCAGAGAACAACAGCAGCGCAGCCGGGCGCGGGCCATGCCATGTGCCCGGCATTTGCTGCGCGCAGGCCTTTCGGCTGCGCCGGCGCGGCCTCCGATGCGAGGTACGCGGGCGTGCCGTTTTCCTTCTGCCCGGACACTTCACCCACGGGGATGAATGCACATGCCGCTTTGGAACGAGATCGAAGGCGAGATTCTTGACGACAATCTGCCGCTGCAGAAGCTGCTGCGCAGCGAAGGCCGCACCGCCTGGTTTGCCACCACCCGCGCGGATGGGCAGCCAGCGGTCGTCAGCGTCTTCGAAGCACTCAACGATGAAGACTCGGCGCTGGCCCGCGTGCAGGCGGCCGCGCGCGTCGTGCACCCGAACCTGCTCGTCATCCGACGCACCGGCTCTACCAGGATCGGCGGCGACCCCTATGTTTACGCCGTGATGGAGCCGTTCGATCAGACGCTTGCCGAGGTGCTGCGCGAGCGCCCTCTTACTCCGGAGGAAACCCGCGAGGCCACCGAAAGCTTGCTGAGTGCGCTCGAAACCGTGGAAGGCGCCGGCCTCTACCACGGCCACGTCGACTCCGCCGGCGTGCTGGGCGTAGGCGACAGCATCAAGCTGCGCAGCGACTGTTTGACGCAGCGCCACAGCGATAGCAGCGACGCTCCAGCGCTGGCTGCTCTGGTCTATAACGCGCTTACCGGCCGCCGCTTTTCGAGCGAGCGCGATGCCCTGCAACTACCCGCGCCCTTCGCCACGCTGGTGCGCGCGGGCGTGGTCAGCAACGGCTCACTGGCTGCGATGCGCCGCGTGCTGAGCGGCCCAGCCGTAACCAGCGCCGAAGCCGCGGTCGTTCCTCCACCGGCTGCGAAGGCGCCCGTTGCAGCGCGCTCTTCTGCTACGCCCGCCACGGCTCCCGCGACACCCCGCACCGCGGCCCACGCGGCAGCCACCCCTCGCGCAGCGCTCAGGCAGGACGGGGCGGATTCGCGGCGACGCAAACGGCCCGGAATCGCCATCGCCGCCATCGTCCTGATGGCAATCGCGCTGGTGGTCTTTTGGTACATCACAAAGCAGCCCTCCCGGCATGCGCCGATCAGCGGCGAAGCTGCCTCCGCTCCGAATCCGCAGCCAGCGGCGCCGGCTGCCGTGCCGCCGGCCGCAACTCCGACAGGAGACACTGCAGCCACGGGAGCGCCGGAAACGGCGAAGCCTGCCCCCAAACCGGAGGCCAGAGCGGCCAGACCGGCGCCGACAAACCCGGCCACGGATGCCGCGCCGACGGGCGGCGAGCGCAGCATCTGGCACGTGGTCGCCTACACCTACAGCTACGAAAGCGCAGCGCAGCGCAAGGCCACTGAATTGGCGGCGCAGTATCCGAAGCTTGAGCCGCAGGTCTTCTCCCCCACGGGACATGCGCCGTTTCTGGTCACATTGGGCGGCGGCACGAATCGCCAGGAGGCCTTTGCCCGGCGTGATGCAGCGCGCACAGCCGGCCTGCCGTCCGATACTTACGCGATGAACTTCCGCAAATGACGATGCAAGCCGATTGATACACTCCGGATTGTGAAGCGCAGCGACAACGATCCGGAGCGGCTGGTCTCGGCCACGCGCGGCGAGGAGGACAGCTCTTTCGAGCTAAAGCTGCGGCCACGCCGGCTGGCGGAGTTCATCGGCCAGACCAAGGCGAAGGAGCAACTGGCCATCGCGCTTGAAGCGGCAAAGAGCCGCGGCGAGGCGCTGGATCACGTGCTGCTCTTCGGGCCGCCGGGGCTGGGCAAGACCACGCTCGCCACCATCATTGCGAATGAGCTCGACGTCGGCTTCCAGCAGACCTCCGGCCCCGCGCTGCAGATTCAGGGCGACCTCACCGCCATCCTCACCAATCTGCGCGAGCGCCAGGTGCTCTTTCTGGACGAGGTCCACCGCCTGCAACCGGTGCTCGAAGAGAAGCTCTACACGGCGCTCGAGGACTACAAGCTGGACATCATCATTGGTCAGGGACCGGCGGCGCGCACGCACGTCATGGAGATCCGTCCCTTCACCTTCGTCGCTGCAACCACGCGGCCGGGACTGCTTTCGTCACCGCTGCGGTCACGTTTCGGTATCCTGCTGCGCCTGGAGTTCTATAGCGAAGACGAGCTGCGCTACGTGGTTGAGCGATCCGCCGAGGTGCTGCAGGTGCCCATCGACGCGGATGGCGCATCGGAGATCGCGCTCCGCTCCCGGGGCACCCCGCGCATCGCCAACCGGCTGCTGCGCCGCGTGCGCGATTATGCGCAGGTACGCGGCACGGGCACCATTGACCGCGCCACCGCGCAGGCCGCGCTGAAGATGCTCGAAGTGGATGCCCACGGCTTCGACGAACTCGACCGCCGCCTGCTGCTGACCATCATTGAGAAATACGATGGCGGCCCAGTCGGGTTGAACACCCTGGCCGCTACCCTGGCCGAGGAAGAAGACGCGCTCGAAGAGGTCTACGAGCCCTTCCTCATCCAGATCGGCTTCCTCGACCGCACGCCGCGCGGCCGCGTCGCGACGCGCCTGGCCTACGAGCACTTCAACCTGCCCATGCCGCGCAAGGCGAACCTGCTGTTTTAGCCGAAAATACCGCTCGGTTGCGGCTCGCCAGCCTTGTTGCTACCGTGAAGAAAGCTGCTGCCTCGTGTAACGGAGGCCGCCTTCGTTGCGTCACAGGAGTGCCATGCCGCCGTCTTCCGCCTTGCCCATCGCCATCTACTACGAGCAGCCCAACTGGTTCAAACCGCTCTTCGCCGAGCTCGACCGCCGCGGCACCAGCTACGTCAAGCTGCACGCGCCGGAGCACAGCTTCGGACCGCAGCAGCATCCCGAGCAGGAATACGCGCTGGTCTTCAACCGCATGAGCCCCTCGGCGTGGAACCGCGATCATGGCGACCAGATCTTTTACACCCTTGGCTTCCTCGATCACCTGGAGCGCCGCGGCGTGCGCGTCATCAACGGGCTCAAGGCATTCCGCACGGAGCTGTCGAAGGCCGCGCAGCTCTCGCTGCTCGAAGAGCTCGGCCTGTCCTATCCGAAGGCGCGCGTGATCCATCGCGCGGCCCAGGCCACCTCGGTTACGGATGGTCTGCGCTGGCCGGTCGTCGTCAAGCCGAACATCGGTGGCAGCGGTGCGGGCGTCAAGCGCTTCGACCATCCAACGCAACTTGCTGCCGCGGCCGCGCAACCCGCGGACACACCGGATGGCCTTTCCCTCGGCATGGATTCGACCGCGCTGGTGCAGGAGTTCATTCCCGCCCGCGATGCACATATCGTGCGTGTCGAAGTCCTGAACGGCCGATTCATCTATGCGATCAAAGTCCACATCACCGGCGAGACCTTCGACCTGTGCCCTGCGGATATCTGCCGCACCACCAGCGGCGTCGAACTGAATCGCGCCGCCTGTGCCATCGACGCTCCCAAGAGCGGACTGCGCGTGGAAGGCTTTCAGCCGCCGCGCGAGGTCATCGCCGATGTCGAGCGCATCATGCAGCACGCCGGCATCGAGATCGGCGGCGTCGAGTACATCACCGACGATCGCGACGGCCAGCGCCTCTACTACGACATCAACGCGCTTTCGAACTTCGTCGCCGACGGCGTCAACGTGATCGGCTTCGATCCCTTCGCCAAGCTTGCCGACTGGCTCGAAGCCGAGGCCGCCAAAGCCACCCGTGTCCCCGAGCTGACGCATGGCTGATCGCCCCATGAAATATGGCTTCTGGATGCCCGTCTTCGGCGGCTGGCTGCGCAATGTCGAAGACGAGACAGATGGTGGCGTCCTGGGAATACGTGCGCGACCTGACCATCCGCGCCGAGGCGCTGGGCTACGATCTTTCGCTCATCGCCGAGCTCAATCTGAACGACATCAAAGGCGTGGAAGCACCGTCGCTCGACGCATGGTCGACCGCCGCCGCGCTGGCTGCAGTGACAACAAAGATGGAGCTGATGGTGGCCGTGCGCCCCACCTTTCACAATCCCGCGCTGCTGGCCAAGCAGGCCGCCAATATCGACCGCATTGCCAATGGCCGCCTCACGCTGAACGTCGTCTCCAGTTGGTGGGCCGACGAGGCGACCAAGTATGGCGTGCACTTCGACACGCACGACGACCGCTATGCGCGCACCTCGGAATGGCTGGATGTGATCGACGGCTGCTGGCAGCGGCAGCACTTCAGCTACAGTGGCCGTTACTATTCCGTGGCGGACAATGTGCTCTCACCCAAGCCGGTACGCCAGCCCCGTCCCACGCTCTATGCCGGTGGTGAAAGCGAGACGGCGAAGAACCTGATCGCCGCCAGATGCGATGCCTACCTGATGCATGGTGATCCACCGGAGAATGTGGGCCGCAAGATCGCCGACATGCGCGAGCGGCGCGAACGCCTTGGCCTGCCGCCTATGATCTACGGCGTGGCCGGCTATGCGATCGTGCGTGACACGGAAGCCGAGGCACAGCGCGAAGTGGCGCGCATCACCGACGTGCAGCAGTCCGCGCGCGGCTATCAGAACTACCAGCAGTGGGTGACCGGATCGAAGCTGGAGCAGAAGATTTCACTTGAGGATTATTCCGTCTCGAACCGCGGTCTGCGCAGCGGGCTGGTCGGTACGCCGCAGCAGGTGACGGAGCGCGTGGCCGCATTCAGCGACGCCGGAGTGGATCTGTTGCTGCTGCAGTCAAGCCCGCAGCGCGAAGAGATGGAGCGCTTCGCCGTCCAGGTGATGCCCACGCGCGTGAGCTAGAAGTGAAAAAGCTCTAGAGACCGTCGGCCAGCCGGCTCGCCAGCCTCTCCGGCAGCCCTGCTGCGAGAATCTTCTTCTGTGCGCGGTCCAGATCGTAGGGCACGCGGTAGAAGCGCACCACCGACGCCACATCGTCGTACAGCGCAAAACCGGCGCGCCAGTCGCCGTCGCGCGGCTGACCAACGGAACCGGGGTTCAGCAGATAGCGCACGCCACGGCGCATCGGCAGATCGAAATACTCCTCGTTGTGCTTCGACGTGTACTCCGGCTTGAAGACGTACCAGCCATCGTCGCTACGCACAAATCCGCCCTGCACGTGCGTGTGGCCATAAAATTCCACCCACGCGCTCGGCACCGCCTGCAGAGCATCGATTGCCTCACCGAGCGACTGGACGTAGATATCTTCATCCGCCGCCGATCCGTGCACGCACACCAGCCCATCGCCTACGGTGACTGGCCCCTGCGGCAACTCGCATAGCCACTTGCGGCGGGTGCGCGATAGCTGCGCGTGCGTCCACTCGGCAGCCTGACGGGCAACGGGATTGAAATCGTCCAGCGATACGAGCCCGCAGCATGCACGGTCGTGATTGCCGCGCACGTAGAGGCTGTTCAGCTCTTTCAAACACACGATCGTCTCGTTCGGCGAGGCGCCATAGCCGACAACGTCGCCCAGATTCCAGACGATGTCGTGCTCCGGCGCAGCGGCCAGCACGGCGGCCAGCGCCTGCATGTTTGCGTGAATGTCCGAAAGGATGAGAGCGCGCATGAACGAAGCCTGGGGAGGCGAGTCTTCTATAAATGCAAAGTACGGCAGGTTATCCTTTGCAGCCTTCAACAAAAATCCGTACTAGGATGTCACGAATGACCGCCGTAGCCGTTAGGAAAGCGCGCGGGCCTGGTGACCAATGTCGTACTCGACCAGCGGACCGGGACGAACATCCGTGGCAGATGGCAGCGTCGAAAGTGGCAGTGTACGGTCAGTCTCGAGCGTAGGAACCGCGCCCAGCAGGCTGCGCGTGTAAGGATGTCGCGGAGTGTGAAAAATCTGCTCGCGGCTGCCCTGCTCCAGCAGCCATCCATGCCGCATCACAGCCACCCGATCCGCCACTTCGGCAACTACGGCAAGATCGTGGGAGATGAACAGCATGGCCAGTCCGAACTGCTGCTGCAAATCGCGCAGCAGCTTCAGCACCTGCGCCTGCACGGTCACGTCCAGCGCCGTAGTGGGCTCGTCCGCAATCAGAAGCTGTGGCCGGTTCGCCAGCGCCATGGCTATTAAGATGCGTTGCCGCTGGCCTCCGGAGAATTGGTGCGGATAATCCGTGTATCGCTTTTCCGGATCGGGCAGCGCCACGGCTTGCAGGTTGGCAATCACGGCGTTGCGCACCTCCCGCCGCGTCAGCGTGGGCTGATGGGTCTCAATTGCTTCCGCGATCTGCCGCCCCACCTGCATCACCGGATTCAGCGCCGTCATCGGCTCCTGAAAGATCATTGCGATGCGGCGGCCGCGATAGCGGCGCATCGCCTCCGCCCGCAAGGTCAACAGCTGTTCGCCATCGAAGCGGATGCTGCCCCGCACTTCCGCTGCGCTCTCCACCAGGCCGAGAATCGCAAGCGATGTCACCGACTTTCCCGAACCCGATTCGCCCACCAGGCCCAGCACTTCGCCCGGTTGAATCGTAAGGCTCAGCTCACGCACCACGGGCTTTCCGCGAAACGCGATGGTCAACCCGTCGATGGAAAGCAATGGCTTGCGGGATGAGGACTCGGCCGGCACAGCCATGAGCGTACTACGTTCTTCGAGCGCGACGTAGCCGCACGACCGTCGAAGGCGAGTTAGACTTTTGCTTCATGAGTGATATTGCGAAACCCGCTGCTCTCTGTGCGGGCCTGCTGCTTTCCGCCCTTCCTTTCGCCTCAGCGCAAACCACCACACCGCCGGCCGCCAGCGACTTTGCCCTTCATGATCGCGATCGCATCGTGCTCTACGGCGACAGCATCACCGATCAGCGCCTCTACTCCACCTTCATTGAAGAGTACGTGCTGACGCGCTTTCCCACTTGGAAGATCCAGTGGACGCAGTCCGGGGTGGGTGGGGACAAGGTCTCCGGCGGCGCCGCAGGCCCCATCGATCTGCGCATCCAGCGCGACATTCTACCCTACCGGCCTAACATCGTGACCATCATGCTCGGCATGAACGACGGCTACTACCATCCACCGAATGCCGCGATTCAGAAAACCTACCAGAACGGTTACAAATCCATGGTGGACACCATCCTCGCCGGCGATCCCGGCGTGAAGCTCACGCTCATCGGTCCCTCGCCGTATGACGATGTCACCCATCCCACCATGCACTTCAACGAGGTGATGCAGGCCTACAGCGACTTCGATCGCGCGGAGGCAGAGCGCACCCATCAGGGATTTGTCGATCTGAACGCGCCTGTCGTCGATGTGCTGCAGAAGGTGGAGACCGCGCATCCGGATCTCGCCTCCCGCCTGATTCCGGATCGCGTGCATCCCGGCGAGGGCGTGCATTGGGTGATGGCCGAGACCGTGCTGAAGGCCTGGCATGCACCCGCGCTGGTCAGCAGTGTGACCGTGGATGCGCACGCCGCAAAGACAACCGATGTGCAGAACGCCAGCGTCACCGACGTGAAGCGCGAGAAAAAGAGCGAGACGCTCCAGTGGACGGAGATCGAGAGCGCGCTGCCCTTGCCGCTGCCGCTCACCGGCACCAATGCCATCACGGATCTCGCACTGGAAGCAGGTGGTGTGGAGGCTGCGCTCGATCAGGAGACTCTCACCGTGACCGGACTCGCCGCGGGCGATTACGCGCTCACCATCGACGACCAGCCTGTCGCCAGCTTCACGGCAGATGCGCTGCAGCACGGCGTCAACCTGGCACGCATGGCCACGCCGATGCTGCGGCAATCGCAGACGCTGGCATGGGAGACGGAGCACCGCAACCAACTCGAGCACGACCTCTTCACCATGGTGGCCGGCACGCAGCAGCATCCGGAAGCAGCGCCGGAGCCACAACAGCAGGCCATGCAGCAGGCTGTCGCTACGTCCATCGCACAGCAGCAGAAGGATGCGCAACCCACAACGCACCACTTCGCGCTGAAGCCGGCTAAGTCCGCAGCGCCGGCGATGTGAGCCTTGTGTCGATCCGCTCTATTTCCACTTGATGCCGCAGCCGAGGCTCGCGTGTTGCTCATCGAGCGGCGGCTTGCCCGCCAGCAGCGCTTCGACCGCGCGACGCAGGTCGCTGCCCGTCACCGGCACAGTCAAGCTGGGACGGCTCGCATCGAACTGCCCGCGATACATCAGCCGCAGATCGCGATCATAGAGAAAGAAGTCCGGCGTGCACGCAGCTTCGTAAGCGCGCGCCACCTGCTGCGACTCGTCGTAGAGATACGGAAAGGTGAAGCCGAGCCGCTTGGCCTGTGCGCGCATGCCCTCCGGTGAATCGTCGGGGTACGCAACAGCGTCATTGCTGCTGATGCCCACGATGCCCAGCCCCTGTCCCGCATAGTCGCCGGCAAAGCGCGCGATGCCCTGTTCGATATATTTCACGAACGGGCAATGCACGCACAGGAACATCACCAGCAGTCCACCCGCGCCCTTCGCACCATCGCGGCTCACCGTTTTGCCGGAGAGGACATCGGGAAGCGAGAAGTCAGGGGCAATCGTGCCCAGAGGCTGCATTACGGATTCGGTTCGTGCCATGCCACTAGTTTACGGCAGCCGCGTGCACGGATGCCCACTCAGAACAATCGTCCGAAAGTGAAGAAGAATTTTCGCCGGCCCGCATCGCCGACAGAGCCACCCAGCGTGATGGATCCCAGCGGCGTCGCGGCCAGCACGCCGAGAACGCCATCTTGCCGCAGAAATGCTGCCCGCTCCGGTGACCACATCTCGCCGCCCTCATAGGCGGTGGAGATATAGAGACCGTCACCGAGCTGTGTGGGCAGGGAGGCGATGCGCCGCAGGTAGGCCGCGCGCACCAGCATGTCGTCCGTGCCGCGATACTCGTCAATCGACGAGGCAGAGAGCCGCATCGGGCCGCCCAGCGTGAAGCGCAGCGGGTCTGCCACATTGCGGCGGAAATACGTATCCGCGGATATGCCAAATCCAACAATGTTCTTGTCTGCAAAGGTCGTCGAATACATCGTGTTAAGGTGCGCCACCGGCGCATCCTGGCTGGCCAGCGAATGATAGAGTGCCCCACCCGCGACATCGAACAGCACTCCGCGGGTGGCAAGCTGCCCGGCGTTCAGGCTGTTGTAGGTGAAGTGCAGCACA
This sequence comes from uncultured Acidobacteriaceae bacterium, assembly GCA_963712845.1. Taxonomy (GTDB): domain Bacteria; phylum Acidobacteriota; class Terriglobia; order Terriglobales; family Acidobacteriaceae; genus KBS-83. The sequence continues at coordinate 37,726 of CAVQJM010000023.1, read as the reverse complement.
CCGGTCTGCGCAGTTCCTGAGAGATCGGGGCGGAAGTCGCTGCCGCTCTGCGTATGCCAGCGCACGGCCTCGTAGCGCCACTCCGCGGCAAGCTGCGCGCGCGAGTGATACGTACGCCCGAAGTCCAGCCCGCCGCCGGCATTCTGCTGCAGCCGTTCCGCAATGCGACGCTGATTGCTGAAGATGTAGACCGGCTGCCGCAGCAAACCGGCATGCGGCTGCACAAAGAGCCCGTTCTCCCGCAGCCTCCGGTAGTACTCCGTCGAGGCCTGGGTCAGGAAGCCGATGCGCAGATCCGTACGCAGCTCTGAGCGATAGCCGCCGAGGTCATTGTTGATAAGCCGCAGGTCGAGTGTGCCTCGCGTCACGTTGTCGGTCATGGCGGTAATGTCCGCACCAACCAGCAGAAAGGGCGGCCCATTGCGCGTGGGTTCCAGGTCCACCAGCACGCCGGTGTCCGGGCCGGCTGCCGAGGTGCTATCTGGCCGTCGCGGCGCAAGCGTCACAAACTCCGCCTCGTATGTTTGATTGTTCTGGACGCGATTCAACGCCTGGATGATCGGCCGCGGCTCGATCGGCTTTCCTTCGAGCGGCTTCAGGCTCTCCGAGACGCTCTGCTTCGCGCCGTCGGAACCGCCCTGGATCTTCACCGTTTCCAGCAGGCCTGGATGCGCCCGCAGCCGCGAGTGTTTGTCCGCAATGTACTCCTTCCATGCATCCGGCGAGAGCTGATACGTCAGCAGCTTGTCGCGCTGCGACTTCGCAGCCGCATAGCCGATGTCGATCAGCTTCTTCGCATTGCTGTAATCGCCCACGCCATACTTGCCCGTATCCGGCGTCAGCAGAACGTTTGCCACCTTCATGGACTCGCGCTCGTTGCGTGCCGTCCCGGCGGAGAATGCGCGCGCGAAGACGCCCACGATGGAAGCCACATCGCTATCCGCGAACTCCGTTGATGGCAGTAGCACCGCGATCACCACATCGGAACGGAGATCGTTCTTCGCCACCTCCGTCGGCAGGTTTTCCATGATCGCGCCGTCCACCAGATAGTGGTCCTGATACTTCACCGGCGCGAAGATGCCGGGAATCGCGATGGACGCCCGCACCGCCAGCGGTATCGATCCGCCATAGAAGATCACCGGGTGGAGCGTGTTCAGATCCGTGGAGACGCAGCGAAATGGAATCGGCAGCTCATCGAAGCGAAGGTGGTCGCCGTCGTAGCTGTGAAACTCCTCGTGCAGAAACGCATTCAGTCCGCGATCGGTCAGCAGGGCATTGCGCAGGCTAATGCCGCCTTTGAGCCCTACTTCGAGAGCGCCCGGCAGCTCCCGGCGATCCTCGCGGCGACGGTAGCTCAGCTGGTCGTAGTCCACCGACAAGTGAAAAATGTTCGGCAGTTCGGCGCCGGTCGCGACGTCCTCGATCTCTTCCGCCGAGCGGCCCGTCGCATACAGTGCGCCGATCAGCGAGCCCATGCTGGTCCCGGTGATGCGATCCACCGGGATGCGATTCTCCTCAAACCACTTCAGCACGCCGATGTGCGCCAGGCCGAGCGCGCCGCCGCCGTCCAGCACCAGCCCGACGCTCGGCCGGCCCGCGGGAACCGTAGCCGGCAACGCCCCGGCGGGTGCGCTATCTGTCTTCACCATCGTGTTGTCGATGGGCGAGGTCAGCCCGGCACGCCCATTGGGCAGGCGCACAGAGGGCATCACCCCTTCAGTTTGCGCAGGGGCGGGCGCTTGCGGAGGGCTCGGCTGTTGCGCAGCGGCAGCGACCGCGAGCGTCAACAGGAGAGCGAAGCAGTAACAAACAAGCGGACGTGCAATGGCCACAGAGAGCACCTCGCAGGAGCCGGAGCTCAGGCTGTCTCTCTTCAATCATGCCGGATTGGAAGGCGCAGAACGCAGAATGTGCGATGAGGGGTGACGTGAAAGTTAAGCCCGGCAGGGGAGTGAATGGATAGCGATCGTCCCCGGAAGCAGCTCATCCACGACGCGAGCATGACACAAGCTGACCTGCGAGCCATCCTCCCGTCAATGGAGCAGACGGGGATTGCATACCTGTCACAGCGACTGGAGAGTATGAGGCAATGTTGAGATCGCGCCTGGTGCATTTCGAATCACATGCGCATGGAAGCGCTCCATGAACCAGAGGCGGACGGGAGTCTCGAAGTAGTGAAAGCTCAACAAACTCAACCCGACGCAGAGTGCGAGATATACCGGATAGAACGCATGAGATACCCACTGAAAGTGGAGAAACAAGGCGAGCATTGGCGTATGGATCAGGTAGAGTGCATAGCTGGAATTCCCCAGAGCCACCAGCCATCGCCTGCTCAACCAACGCGACAGCGGGGTGGGAACAGCCGATAGCGCCCATATGAAGCCCGCAAAAAACGGCACGAGGAGTCCATTGTTGTAAGGTGCAGCTACGCGAAACCAGGGAACCAGGCGCACGCTCAAAGCAACTCCGCCGGCCGACACTCCCAACACGGCGTTCACCTGCCAAACGCGTATTCGCTGCTTACCCCCTTGTGCCTGTTGCAGCGTCTGCCAGCGGGCCAGCAGGATCCCAACTGCAAAAGTGGACAGGTGGAATGGCGGGAGGACCATTGCCATTTCAAAACTCAGCTGCGTTCGCATCACCCAAACCAAAGCTTGGCCTCCGGCGTACAAGGCCAGTGCGGTCATCCACAGGCGGGCTCCACGCAGCTTCCACAACAAAGTGCCGAGCAGCGGAAAGCATACATAAAAGAAAATTTCTCCGCACAGCGACCAGCTCGGAGTGTTGATACGAAGCAGCCGGCTCGGGTACCAGACCTGGGTCATGGCTACATTCGCCGCAAATATCTCTACTGTCTTGATCATCCCGGTCTTCATGCCGTGCCGGTGCACTTCCCAGGCCAGAAGCTCCGGCGTGGCGACTATCAACATGACAAAGTACAGCGGATACAGGCGCGCGAACCGTGCAGCAAAAAATCGGCTCTTGTTGATAGCCTGCCCATCACGCAAATTCACCAGGCTCAGCACGTAACCTGACAGCAAATAGAAAAAACTGACCGCAACTGGGAAGGCAAACGAGACAGTACCGAAAAAACCTTCCGGAACCCCCTGCGCGCCCCTGCTGGAGTAAACAGGGAAAAAAGCGCGCACCGAGTGATGGAACAACACAAACGATGCAAGAAAGAAACGCACCGAGGTCAGGGGGGATATTTTCTGGGGCATCGGCAGCTCGCTGACTTCGTTAACTGAATCGCGGCCGATTTATTCCAGATATCGGGAAAATCTCTCCTTAATGAGGGGGGCGAGGTGCATAGAAAAGGGCACGCAGCGCAAGGCTGAGTGCCCTTTTGAAGCTACAAAACGGTGAAGTCTTAGGCTTCGCCGCCCTCGGCGCTCACCGTGACCTTGATGTGCGCGCTCACCTCGCGGTGCAGCTTCACCGGAATGTGGAACTCGCCCAGTTGCTTCAGCGGCTCATCCAGTTGCACCTTGCGGCGGTCGATCGGGTAGCCCTTCTGCTCCAGTGCATGCGCGATGTCCGACGAGGTCACCGAGCCGAACAGGTGCTCGTTCTCGCCCACCTTGCGCGTGAAGACCAGCTCCACCTGCTCCATCAGCGCAACCTGTTGCTGCGCATCCGCTTTCTCTTTTGCGGAGCGCCGCACGGCCGACTGCTTCATCTGCTCGATCACGTTCCGGTTGGCTGCCGTGGCTTCAATCGCAAGCTTCTTCGGCAGCAGAAAGTTGCGTCCGTAGCCGTCGGCCACCTTCACCACGTCTCCGCGGTGACCCAGTGTGTCGACGTCTTCCTTCAGAATGACTTCCATAACTCTCCTCAGTGTTGTGGCGCACCAGCGTTGCGGGCGGGCGTGGCTGCCGCGCAGCTGGAACCGGCCATACTAGTACCGCGCCGCGAATGGCAGCAAGGCGATGTTGCGGGCCTGCTTAATGGCGCGCGTGAGTCTCCGCTGGTGCGTGGTGCAGACACCGGTCAGGCGGCGGGGAACAATCTTGCCCCGCTCAGCGACGAACTGCTGCAGCAGCCGCACATCACGGTAGTGAATGGAGTCGATCTTCTCCACGCAGAACTTACAGACCTTCTTACGCCGGAAGAACTTCCGCCCTCCTGGACCTGAACCACCCGGACCACCCGGTCCGCGTCCCCCTGGGCCACGCCCGCCGGGGCCACCCGCCGGACGGTCTGGCCGGTCTCCCGATGGACGATCGCCTGCGGGACGATCCGGCCGGTCGCCTGCGGGGCGGTCTGGACGATCTCCGAAAGGACGTTCGGTCGCGGCGCCCTCGGCGCGCGGTGTTGCTGTTGCTGTGCTGGTCTCTTCAGCCATGGTTTCCTTTTCTTTCTTCCCGCCCGGCTCTTCGTATTCAGTCGGCGGGACAGGCCCTGCAATAAACAGGACCGGCTGCATTGGTGTGCCGGCACGTGGCCGGCGCTTCTTGGTGACGGACGCGCAGACTGGTTAAGCGCTGGCCGCGGCTTCCGTGGCGGCAGGCGCTTCGGCTTCAGGAGCAGGAGCCGCAGCGGCTGGCTGCGCACTCAGCTTCTTGCGCGTCGCGCGGATCGCCTTGATCTTGTCCGCGCGCTTCTCTTCCTCGTCCGTGCGCACGGTGATGAACTTGATCACCGGCTCGGTCACGCGGAGACGGCGCTCCACCTCGGCAATCAGATTGCCTTCTGCCTGAACGACCAGCAGGACGTAATTGCCGTCATTGAACTTGCGCACCATGTAGGACAGCTTGCGCCGGCCCAGCTTCTCGGTCGACTTCAGAACGCCACCACCGTGGGTGATGGTCTGCTCCAGTCCCGCGATCAGCTTGTCGACATCCGCCTCTTCCATATCCGGGCGCACGATGAACATCACTTCATAGCTACGTTGCATGCGTTTCTCTCTTCCTAAAAACCTTAACTACAGTTACCTGAACTCCGTTACGTCACTTCGATCTCGTAACACGTACTGCGGCGTATCTCACTCGGCCTTCCGTCACTCGGCCTTTGAGGAGTCGTTCCCCCCGCCGGCCCGTTCCACTTGTTCATCGCCGCGGCTACTCCGCTCACGATGACCGTCTCCACGGCCTCGGCGACGCGATCCAGCCCCTCGTCGAGCACCGCCAGTTCCTTCTTCCGCATCGGCGTCAGCAGGTAATCCTTCCCCCGCCGCGACGCTGTCTCCAGCCCATCCGGCCCGACACCGATCCGGATCCTTGCCCACTCCTCCGTGCCCAGCGAACCGTTGATCGATCGGGCGCCGTTGTGGCCTCCCGAAGATCCTCCAGCCCGCACTCGCAGCGTGCCCAGCGGCAATGCCAGCTCGTCATACAGCACCAGCAAGCCAGAACCCCGCTTCGCACCTTCCTCGCCAAACTCCTGCAAGAGCGCCTGAACGGACAACCCGCTCAGGTTCATGTAGGTCTCCGGCTTGGCCAGCACCACCTCACGGCCCGCAATGCGCGTCGTGGCGGTGAGTGCCCGGCAGCGGCGATTGCTCACCGTTGCCCCGGCCCGCGCAGCCAGCCGGTCGATGGCCAGGAATCCCGCGTTGTGCGGCGTCCACTGGTACTCGATCCCCGGATTGCCCAGCCCGATGACCAGGAATGGACCGCGGACCGCATCGACCGATCCGCGCATCCCGGCATCCTGCGCCCGACTCTCCGGCTCCATCGCACCGGCGTCCATTGCTCTGGACGGCACTGCCTACTTCTTGCCGCCGGCTTTGGCAGCGTCGCCGCCTGCCTCCTCCGCATCCTGCTTGCCCTTCTTCACCACTTCCGGTTCAGCCGGCGTCACAGCAGTGGCCACTGCATCGGGTTCTGCCACCACTTCTTCCTTGATCACGGTTACGTGCGCGACCGTCGCATCCTCGTCGGTGATGAACTTGAACTTGCCGCCGTGCGGCAGGTCGGAGACGCGGACGACATCGTGCAGCTTCATCCCGGTCACATCGAGCGCGATGTGCGCCGGAATATCTCCCGGCAGGCACTCGATCTCCACCTCGCGCAGCACCTGATCCAACAGGCCGCCCTCGGCCTTCACGCCGATTGGAATGCCTTCCAGGTGGATCGGCACCTCGACCACCATCGCCTTGTCCATCGCGATGCGCTTCAGGTCGATGTGCAGCAGGCTGCCCTTGATGGGCTCGTACTGCCAGTCCACGATCATCGCCTTGACGCGCGCGCTGCCCTTCACGTCCACGTCGAAGATAGTGTTGTGGCCGGAGGCCGAGTGCAGGATGCGCAGGATCTGCTTGGGATCGAGCTCGATCGCGATCGACGGCTCCTTGGCGCCGTAGATCACTGCGGGAATCTTCCCCGCCACACGCACCCGCCGCGCCGCGTTCTTGTTGAACTTGCCCTCGCGGGTCATTGCCGTTACCAGTTCTGTGCTTGCCATTGTTTCGTTTTCCTTTCGGTCATGGAGAGCGACGGTGAAGCCGCTCTCTACTCCCTTTCTTGCTGGTTAGTTAAAGAGCGAGCTCACGCTCGTCTCCATGTGAATGCTCTCGATGGCCGCGCCCAGCAGGCCGGCAATCGACAGCACCTTGATCTTGTCCACCGCCTTCGCCTCTTCGCACAGCGGAATAGAGTTGGTGACCACCAGCTCCTTGATGCGCGAGGTGGCAATGCGCTCGATGGCCGGCCCGGAAAGCACCGGATGCGACGCGCACGCGTAGACTTCGGTCGCGCCTTCATCGAGCAGCGCATGCGCGGTCTTCACCAATGTGCCCGCCGTGTCCACGATGTCGTCGATGATCAGGCAGGTGCGCCCTTCCACATCACCGATCACGTTCATCACCTCGGTCACGTTGATGTCCGTGCGCCGCTTGTCCACAATCGCCAGCGGCGCGCCCATCTTGGTCGCGAAGAAGCGCGCGCGCTCCACGCCGCCCGCATCGGGTGAGACGACGGTCAGGTTCGGCAGATTTTTTTTGCTGAAGTAGCCCACCATCACCGGGCTGGCGAACAGGTGATCGACCGGAATATTGAAAAAGCCCTGAATCTGCGCCGCGTGCAGGTCCATGAAGAGCGCGCGGTTGGTCCCGGCCGTGGTCAGCAGGTCGGCCACCAGCTTGGACGAGATGGCGACGCGCGGGCGGTCCTTGCGGTCCTGCCGGGCGTAGCCGTAATACGGCACCACCGTGGTGATCCGGCCGGCGGAGGCACGCTTCAGCGCGTCGATCATGATCAGCAGCTCCACCAGGTTCGAGTCCACCGGATTGCACGTGGGTTGAACGACGAAGACATCCACGCCACGCACATTCTCCAGAAGCTGAAAGTAGATCTCGCCATCGGCAAAGCGCTGGATCTTGGTCTCGCCCAGCGGCACGCCGATCTGCTTGCAAATCTCTTCGGCAAGCTGCCGGTTCGCCGATCCGGCAAATATCTTGAAGCGCTTGTCTTCGCTCAAGCCGCGGTTGCGCTTGCGCTCCGGCGCAGGCTGAAAGTTGTTGCTGCTCGCCGTTTCCGGCTCGATTTCCGTCGCCACTGCCGTCTCTTGCTTCATCACGTGTCTCCCAAGCTGGTTTGCGTTGGTGAACTGCGCTGGTGAACAAAATGGACGCTCGCGCCGCGGCTTGACCTGCATCCGCGGCAGACGCTCCGGGGCATGATGCACCGGAACAGAGTGGCTGGGCGACTAGGATTCGAACCTAGACAAAGTGCTCCAAAGGCACTTGACCTACCATTAGTCGATCGCCCAACAGGCTGCTGGCGGAGAGGCGGGTGACATGCTGCCAGCAGTTTCGCCGAACAGCTTATGAATCCACCCACATCGTGCGCCAATACTGCTCGCGAGGCAAGGTTTCAGTCCGCAGCGCCACAATGCCGCGATCCCGAAGACGCCCTGCCGCCCGATCTGCCGCTTCGCCGCTCGCATACAGTCCAAACAGGGCCGAACCCGAGCCCGAAAGTGCAGCATAAAGAGCCGCATCCCCGGACTGATGGAAATCAGCCTGGCCGGAGCCACGAAGCACACGCACGATGTCTGCAAGAGAGGGATACTGCGCAAAGACGACCTCTTCGAAGTCGTTTGCCATCCCGGTGCGGACAAGCGCGAGAAGCGGAGTCTCGGCCAGGTCTCCCTTGTGGGCCACATCCGCCTCGGAAATTCCTTCCGAAACGGCCGCCCTGGAGACACCGGAGGAGTGCGGCTGACCCCACGCTGCGGAGACAGACCGACTCAACTCTTCAAGTCTATCGGTTGAGGCGGCGGGGGTCAATGCGGAATGCCGCGCATCCCATTCCCGAAAAGCGGCAGGCGTGGACACGCCAAGCTCCGGCACGGCCACCACGCAGGGCATCGCCGGCATATCTGGCAGCGGAGTCACCACCTCACCCCGTCCCTGCCCTAGCACCGCGCCGCCCACCAGGAAGAGCGGTACATCCGACCCAACCTCCGCCGCCACGCGCATCCGATCTTCGGGGAACAGAGCGGCGCCGATCTGCCACTGCAAAGCCACCAGCGCCGCCGCCGCATTCGCCGATCCGGCGCCCAGACCGCCCTGCACCGGCAGCCGCTTCTCAATATGAATCTCGACCTCGGCCGCGATGTCGAGCACCGACAACGCACGCTCCACCATCTTCCATGCGGTGTTGCGCGCGTCAGTGGGCACGCGCTCGTCGTTCGAGGTCAGAGTGATCCGTGTCGCTTGAGCACGGCGCGCCGCCACTGTCACCAGATCATGCAGCGCAATCGTCTGATAGACGGTCGCGAGCGCGTGATATCCATCCGGCCGCGCCAGACCAATCGCCAATCCCAGGTTGATCTTCGCAAACGAGCGCAGCGTGACAGACATGCCTTCGTCATTCTAGAAGCAGCCTCTAGCTCCTAGTTGCATTCCTGGTGAGACCAGCGGCGCCGTAATTGCCGCCTCACCGGCTAGGAGCTAGAAGCTAGAGGCTCTACACTCCTCCCATGCCGAGCCAGTCTGGTGTTCCCCTCGCCGCCCTGCTCCTCGTGTCTTTTGCCGTCGCCAACGTAGCCATCGCGCAAGACGAGACCCCCGCGACCGCCGAGCACGCCATGGTGGTCAGCGTGCACCACGACGCCACCGACGCCGGAGTCGCCATCCTGAAACAGGGCGGCAATGCGGTGGACGCGGCAGTCGCCACCGGCTTCGCGCTCGCTGTCGTCTATCCGTTCGCGGGCAACATCGGCGGAGGAGGATTCATGCTCGTCCACCTCGCGAAGGGCCCGAAACACGATCTCTTCATTGACTACCGTGAGACCGCGCCCGCCGCCGCCTGGCGCGATATGTACCTCGATGCACAGCGCAACGCGATTCCCGGCGCCAGCACGCTGGGCTACAAATCCGTCGCCGTCCCCGGCTCGGTCGCCGGCCTTACCTACGCAGAGAAAAAATACGGCAAGCTCGGCCTCAAGGCCGTCATCGCCCCCGCCATCCAGCTCGCTGAGCATGGCTTCACCCTCAGCGATCAGGAAGCCGCCGCGCTGCACGACAAGGATCTGGCGAAGTTCCCCGAGTCCCACAGGGTCTTCCAGACAGCCTCCACCGGCACCTATTACCAACCCGGCGACACCTTCCGCCAGCCCGAGCTAGCCGCCACGCTGAAGCGCATCGCCGCCGACCCCGGCGACTTCTACCACGGCGAGATCGCCCGCAAGCTCGCCGCCGACATGAAGACCAATGGCGGACTGGTTACCGAAGCCGACCTCGCCCACTACCAGGTCCGGGAGCGCGTTCCCGTCAAAGGTCGCTATCACGGTTACGAGATCGTCAGTGCTCCGCCACCTTCCGCTGGCGGGATTGCGCTCATCGAAATGCTCAACATCCTTCGCCCCTATGACCTCGCGAAGCTTGGCGATCGCACCGCGCCCGAGGTCCAACGCATCACCGAGGCCATGCGCCGCGCCTACATGGACCGCACCGACTATCTCGGCGATCCCGACTTCGCCAAAATCCCGCAGGCCGCGCTGCTCAATCCCGCCTATGCCGATGCCTGGCGCAAGTCGATCGTGCTCGACCACGCCACGCCGTCCAAGGACCTGCAGCGTCCCGCCGGCTTCCTGCCTCCGCCGCCTACCGCCACCGTTGCCGAATCGAAATCCACCGACACCACCCACTACTCCGTGCTCGACGCGGAGGGCAACGCCGTCGCCGTCACCACCACGCTCAACAACGGCTTCGGCTCGCACGCCACCGCCACCGGCCTCGGCTTCCTGCTCAATGACGAGATGGACGACTTCGCCTCCAAGCAGGGCGCGCCCAACATGTACGGCCTCATCCAGGGGCCGAACAACGCCATCGCGCCCGGCCATCGCCCACTCTCCGCCATGACGCCGACCATCGTGCTCAGGAACGGAAAGGTCGCGATGGTGCTCGGCTCGCCCGGCGGCCCGCGCATCACCACCACCGTGCTCAACATCTTCCTCAGCACCGCCGAGGGCGGCCTCAACATCCAGCAGGCGGTCGACGCGCCGCGCTTCCATCACCAATACCTACCCGACATGCTCTACGTCGAAGCCGGCTTCCCCGCAGACACCGCCGCAAAGCTCACCGCCGAGGGCTACACCCTGAAGCAGGGCGGTCACTGGAGCGATGGCGAATGCATCGCAATCAACCCGAAAACCGGGAAGCTGGAAGGCGGCCAGGATCACCGCCACGACTTCGGCAAAGCCGCTGGATACTAGCGCGACCGATGTCACCGCGACTGCAACTGCTTATCGCCAGCCCGCAATGAGAAGATAGAGAGCGGAACCCACCCATGCTTCGAGCCCTCTCCACCCATGTCTTCCTCCGCCAGCGTCTTCACCCCGGCCTGCTCGACACGCTCGCTCGCGGCGGCGCTCAGGCTATTGAAGTCTTCGCCGCGCGCCAGCACTTCGACTACACCAGCCGCCAGCACATCAAGGAGATCGCCGACTGGTTCCAGTCGAGTAACGTCAAGCCGCACTCGCTGCATGCGCCAATCTATGCCGACTCGGATATGGGCCGCGGCGGCATGCCCGCCATTAACGTCGTGCACAACGAGAAGTCCCGCCGCATCGACGGCATGGATGAGGTAAAGCGCGCTCTCGAAGCCGCGGAGATACTGCACTACCAGTTCCTGGTTCTGCACATCGGCGACCGCGATTCGGAGTGGGACGAGCGCGCACTCGAGAATGCGCTCACGGCCATCGAGCACCTGAAGGCTTTTGGCGGCCCACTCGGCGTCAAGCTGCTGCTCGAAAACATCCAGAACGACGTGACCACTCCCGCAAATCTGGTCGAGATCATCCGCGTCGGCCACTTCGCCAACGTCGGCGTCTGCTTCGATATCGGACATGCCCATCTGATGGCGGGCGTGGATCCTTCGCTCCAAACGCTGCTGCCGCTCATCGGCTCTACGCACCTGCACGACAATCATCACGACCGCGACGCGCACCTGTGGCCCGGCGACGGCACCATCGAATGGGAGCAGCCAATCGCCGCGCTCAAAACAGCACCACGCTCGCCCGCCGCGCTGCTGGAGATCCACTACGAGCTCGGCGATACACAGGACAGCGTGGCCGAGCGCGCCGCCGCCACCTTTCAGAAATTTGGAATCTAGGGTTCGGAGATGAAATGATCACACTCCTGGTACTCCTTGGCGTCTTATGTTGCGGACTACTATTGGTGCTCTATGGGACCCTCGCAAAAAACAGGTGGGGGATAAACCTTGAAACGCTCTCTTGTCCCGACTGCAAAACGCACCTTGTAGTCTCCCGAACACCCCGGTCGTTGAGACAGGCCTTGTGGGGCGGTGGCTTGTGTCACATTTGCGGCACCGAAGTTGACAAGTGGGGCCGAGCAATCGTCGCTGGTACAGCCAGACGGTCACACAACCAGATGAGTAAGCTCCGATGAATGCCTGCTCTTGTACCGCTCTTATAGTCAGCGCATTTCTCCCGAATTCAGCATTTCGCTTATCGAGTCACAGCACACATGACTGACACATCTGTAATTGCAACTCCCATCCCCGCCACCATCGCCAGCCTGAAGCAGCATGAAGGCCAGACCGTCATCCTGCACGGCTGGCTCTACAACATGCGCGCCTCCGGCAAGCTGCTCTTCCCCATCTTTCGCGATGGCTCGGGCACCGTGCAGGGCATCCTGCCCAAGGCCGCCGTCACTCCTGAAATCTGGGAGACCACAAAGCACCTCACCCAGGAATCCAGCGTCATCGTCACCGGCCGCGTACGCGCCGACCAGCGCGCCCCCGGTGGCTATGAGCTCGATGTCGAGAACGTCGAAGTGGTGCAGCGCGTGCCGGAAGAGCAGCCCTACCCCATCACGCCCAAGGAGCACGGCGTCGACTTCCTGATGGAGCATCGCCATCTCTGGATTCGCTCGCCGCGCCAGTCCGCCATCCTGCGCATCCGCGCGGAGATCATCAAAGCCTGCCGCGACTACCTGGACGACAACGGCTTTGTCCTCACCGATCCGCCCATCCTCACGCCGGCCGCATGCGAAGGCACTTCGACACTCTTCCCGGTGGACTACTTCGGCGACGAAGCCTTCCTCACCCAAAGCGGCCAGCTCTATATCGAGAGCACCGCGCTTGCCCTAGGCAAGGTCTACAGCTTCGGCCCGACGTTCCGCGCAGAGAAATCCAAAACCCGCCGTCACCTCACCGAATTCTGGATGGTCGAGCCGGAGCTCGCCTACGCCGGCCTCGACGACCTGATGGTGCTGGCGGAAAACTTCCTCAGCTTCATCGTCGGGCGCGTGCTGGACCGCCGCATGCCCGACCTCAAGGTGATCGAGCGCGATATCGCGAAACTCGAATCCATCCAGACGCCCTTCCCGCGCCTGCGCTACGACGAAGCCGTCGCCATGCTGAACGAGGCGCACGCCAAGGGCCTGCTCGAGCATCCCTTCGAGTACGGCAACGACTTTGGCTCGCCCGACGAGACCTACATCTCCTCTCAGTTTGACCGCCCAGTCATGGTGCATCGCTATCCTGCCGCGGTGAAGGCCTTCTACATGGAGCCTGACCCCGACGACGCGAAGTACGCGCTCTGCGTCGACGTCCTGGCGCCCGAGGGCTACGGCGAGATCATCGGCGGCTCGCAGCGCATCGCCTCCTATGAGCTGCTCAAGCAGCGCATCGAAGACCACCACCTGCCGATCGACGCCTTCCAGTGGTATTTAGACCTGCGCCGCTACGGGTCTGTTCCACATTCGGGGTTCGGCATGGGCATCGAGCGCGCCGTCGCCTGGATCTGCGGCCTCGAGCACGTCCGCGAAACCATCCCCTTCGCCCGAACGCTAAACCGTATCTACCCCTGACGAAGCATCAGCAAATCATCCATCGATGGCGGCAGGATTGCCGATCTATCGGTACACGACGCACCCTCTTGCTTCAAGCCCGTCGATCCACACAGGTCTCTTCAAGGTACTGGTCCAGCGAAGATCAAGCTTCTCAATTTTCGGGAGATCGGCTATCTCTCGGGGCAACGAGGTGAGTGGATTGCCCCGGAGATCGATTTGACGCAGTTCGATCAGACCGCAAATCGATTCAGGGAGCGTGGAGAGTTTGTTGTTTCGCAGATGCAGCTCCCGTAATCGCTTGAGATTCCGCAAACACGGCGGAAGGCTCGCGAGTTGATTGTCGGTGGCCCTCAGCTCGACCAGTCCATCCATCCCACAAACAGCGTCTGGAAACTCCTTGAAGGCATTCTGACTGATGTTGAGATAGCGCAACGACTGCAGCCGGCGCAGAGAACCCGGCAGACACATGAGGCGGTTGTCGTGCAAATAAAGAAAGTCATGCAGGGCAGTCAGATTACCTAGTTCGTCTGGCAGCTCTGCCAGATTGTTGTGTCCCAGATCGAGCGTGCGCAAGTGCCTCATGTCGCCGATCCGAGCGGAGAGCTGGTTCAGGTCGTTCTCTGCCAGAATCAAAGTTTCGATTCCGGTTCGCTCCCAGACCGCGTCGGGCACGCGGCCCAGGTGCTGCTTCCAAAGATCCAGCGCTTTCTCGTCCTCGACATGCATCGTCGTGATCCTAAATTTTGCGCGTATCTGAATTGCCTGCTACGCCGGCACGGTCCGGAATTTTTTCGCCGCAGCGCCGATCAGAACAGCAAAGACAACCAACAGCAGCAACTGCGCAATCTTGAATGGCGCTTCGGTCTGCGTTGGAGCCAGCGCGTGGATGGCCGGCACATGCTCGAAGAGTTGCGCGACGAGGACAAAGACGTTGAAATACAGCGCAATCATGGCGGTGATGGCGTAGGTGCGTCGCCAGATTCCATTGAGATGCCGGCCATAGAGGGCAAAGATTGCGATGGCCAGAACGATCAGCGAAAGAATGCCGAGGATGATCCCTGGAGTCACCTTGGTGTTGGGAAAGCCGAAGGCGGTAACGCTGGTCAGGACGGTCGTGACCAGGAATACACCGTTCGATGTGCAGAAGAGTTTGCCGCTGAAAAGGCCAAAGAGGACGATGAATCCCGAGGCGATGCCGATGAGGCTAAGGATGACGTGGACAGTGGTATAGGTCGCTAAGCTAATTCCGAGAACCATGCAGGTTCTCCTTTCTTGGTTCGGATCGTTGTTCGGGATCGAATCGTCGTGTCAAACGAGGCCGTTAGCAACCCGATCTTTCCACAAGGGAAACCAGTTCCCTAGCCAAATCCTTCTGTCGCCCGGCGAAGATCCCCTCGCACAGTTCAAAACTTTGCCTGATTCCCCTGAAACGCTCCGATTTGCCCGAACGCGAAACCCTCTCTATGCTTAGGGGTTTGCTCCCCCGGCTTGATTCGGGCGTCCAGTCTATGAGTAAGAACGAAGATTCGATCCACGCAGAGACCTCTCGCGGCCACCAGCCCATATACACCGGGGTGCAGGCGCTGCCGCCGCGCCGTATTCGCATCATCGGTGTGCCGCTGGACCTCGGCCAGCAGCGTCGTGGTGTTGACATGGGCCCTTCCGCCGTCCGCGTCGCCGGGCTCGAAGCGCACCTTGAGGCGCTCGGCCACGTCGTCACCGATGGCGGCAACATCAGCGTGGCAATCGCGGAAACCAAGAGCCCCGGGGACGAGAACGCGCGATACCTGAAGGAAATCCGCGAAACCTGCGTCCGCGCCGGCGATCTTGTGATCAAGACGCTCGAAGAGGGCGCGACACCCGTCATCCTCGGCGGCGACCACTCCGTCGCGGCTGGCTCCGTCTCCGGCGTCGCGGAGTTCTTCCGCCGCAAGGGACAGAAGATCGGCCTCATCTGGATCGATGCCCACTCCGACATCAACACCCCGGAGACTTCGCCCTCCGGCAACGTGCACGGCATGCCCATGGCCGCGCTGCTCGGTCTCGGTCCCAAGCAGCTCTCCGACATCTACGACTTCTCCCCCAAAGTCGATCCCGACAACGTCGTGCTCATCGGCGTGCGCGATATCGACGCCACCGAGAAGGAGAACATCAAGCGCGCCGGCATCACCGAGGTCTACACCATGCGCGACATCGACGAGCGCGGCATGCGCACCGTGATGGAAGAGGCGCTGCGCGCAGCCGGCCGCGGCACCGCCGGCTATCACGTCTCGCTGGACATGGACTGGATCGACCCCGAGGACGCCCCCGGCGTCGGCACCCCCGTCCGCGGCGGCGCCACCTATCGCGAAGCCCACCTCGCCATGGAGATCCTCGCCGACCACGGCCGCATGCTCAGCTTCGAGATCGTCGAAGTAAACCCCGTCATCGATGAGCACAACCGCACCGCACATCTCGCCGTCGAGCTGATCTCCTCTGCGTTCGGCAAGAAGATTCTCTAAGCGCTACCCTTGCACTCATGATTCTGCTGCGCATTGCGGCCGCTATTAGTCTTCTTTGGGCACTTCCTGTGCTGGCACAGCCCGCCCCCACCCTCGGCACCCCCGCCGACAGCGAGGCCATGGCCGCCCGCGTCCGCACCGAATACCTCCACGCCTGGCAGGGCTACCACACCTATGCCTGGGGCCATGACGCCCTCATGCCGCTTTCTAAAAAGCCCCATGACTGGTACGGCGTCTCGCTGCACATGACCCAGATCGATGGCCTGGACACCATGCTGCTCATGGGCCTCGACAAACAGGCCGCCGAAGCGCAGCAGGACATCGACAAGCACCTCTCCTTCGATCAGGACATCTACGTCAAGAACTTCGAGATCACCATCCGCTGCCTCGGCGGCCTGCTTAGCGAATACGAAGCCACCAACGATCCGCAGCTCCTGAAGCTCGCCACCGACCTCGGCCGCCGACTGCTGCCCGCTTTCCACTCGCCCACCGGCATGCCCTACGAGTTCGTCAACCTGCGCACGGGCAAAGTCCGCGGCGCCGTCACCAACCCCGCAGAAGTCGCCCTGCTGCCGGAGTTCGGCACGCTCTCCAAACTCACCGGCGACCCCGTCTACTACAACGCCGCCAAGCGCGCCATGACCGAGCTGTGGAAGCGCCGGTCTTCCCTGGACCTGGTGGGCCTCGGCATCAATGTCGAAACCGGCGACTGGACCGACTCCACCTCCACCATCAGCGGCGGCATCGATTCCTTCGACGAATACCTGCTCAAGAGCTGGCTGCTCTTCGGCGACCGAGACTGCCTGGAGATGTGGCAGAAGAGCATCCTCGCCATCAACAAATATCTCGCGGAGCAGACGCGCTTCGGCCTCTGGTATGGACAAGCCGACATGCGCACCGGCGCGCGCACCACGCATGAATACGGCGCGCTCGACGCCTTCTTCCCCGCGCTGCTCGCGCTGGGCGGCGACCTGCCTCGCGCCGAAGCGTTGCAGCGCTCGAGCTTCCAGATGTGGACGCTCTACGGCATCGAGCCCGACACGCTCGACTACATCCGGCTCGCCACGCCCAACGCCGGCTACCCGCTGCGCCCGGAGATCATCGAGTCCACCTACTACCTGCACCACCTCACCGGCGACCCCATCTACCTGCACATGGGCCAGGATTATTTCGACTCCCTCGTCCGTTGGTGCCGCACACCCGAGGCCTACGCGGCCCTGACCGACGTGCGCACCAAACAGCAAAAAGATGAGATGGAGAGCTTCTTCTTCGCGGAGACGCTCAAGTACCTCTACCTCCTCTACGCTCCACGCGACACGGTGGACTGGACGAAGTTCGTCTTCAATACCGAAGCCCATCCGCTGAAGCGCTTCACCGGCGCGGCTTCGATGTCGAACTAAGCCGTCACCGTCTGATACAGCCGGTAATGCTCGTCGCCGATCGCGGCAAACGGCCGCATGGTCAGCGGACCAGCGGCGGTCGCCACCTTCCAATCTGTGCTGCTCTTCGCAACCCGCTCCGCAGCCAGTAACTGCTTGCGTGTGACCGTCGCATTCAGATCGTCCACTGCAAACAGCGCCACCGGCCCATACATCAACGCCACGCGCTGGCCTCCCGCCTGCTCATACGGGATAGTCTCCAGCCGCAGCGGCATATCGAACTCCACTTCAATGCGGTCGCCACTCTTCCACGTCCGCCGCAGACGCGCGAACGTCCCCGGCTGCATCGCACGCATCCACCGCGCGTCCGTTCACAACAATACGTGTCTTCGCTCCCGCCCACGCGGGGACGCGCAGCAGGACCGCGAAGCTCTGCGGCCGGTCGAGTGTCAGCACCATCGTGCTCTGCGAGGACGCGGGATACGCCGTCGTCTGCGTCAGCGTGCAAGCGGCCCCACCCTGCCGCCAGCGCAGCTCCGACGGCACGTACAGGTTCACGTACACATCCGGGCCACGCCGCATGTACGCGCTGATGCCATAATCCGCCGTGATCTGCGGAAACGTTCCAGAGCAGCAGGGCCACTTGTCGTCGAAATAGCCCTTCTGCGCGTTGTCGTTGTAATCCGAATAGTAAAAACTGGTCCCATCCGGTTGCAGCGGCTTCGCGCCCAGGATCGTGTTGTAAAGCACGCGCTCCATGCTGTCGCCGTAGCGGCTATCCGCCGTCTCCAGCAGCAGGTAGCGCGTGATCTTGAAGTGTCCATACGCGCCGCACGGCGTCTCGAAGCCCGCGTGCGTCTTGGTTAAACTTTCCGCCAGCGCGGCGCTGCCGGGCTTCACGAATGTCTCGTTCGGACCCCAGCCGCCGGTTGCAAAGCTCTGCTCCTCGATCATCCGGAAGCCGTTGCGTGCCGCCCGCAGATAGCGCTCATCGTTCAGGTTCAGATACGACTGCATCGCGGAGCAGAGCGAGTTCACGTGACTATACGCATGCTGCCCAGGCAGCACGTTCTGGTCTTCGGAGAGCGGCGTAAACCAGCTTTCATCTTCGATGTACTGCTTCGCCATCGCGCGATAGCGCGTCTCCCCGCTGCGCTGGTACGCGAGGAACAGATTCTCCGGCAGCGTGTAGGTCTCATCCCAGCAGTAGGCGTCGTCCTTGTGCGGACGCGCATACATCTCTTTGCGGTTGAGCGCGCGCCCCGGCAGGAAGGGAATCACCGCGTCCGTCGCCGAACCCAGCGCACGCATCGCGATAGGATCCTGTGCGAACGCGTGCGCATCGATGAGCCCGCAGCACGTCTTGTCGAAGGTGTACGCGGGCAGATGGTAGTCGACGTAGAACTTCGGCGTGATCGTCTTTGAAAATCCGTTCACCAGACGATGCACCTTCTGCTGCGTCGGCTTCGACCCCGTCTGCGCATACGCCCGCGCCAGTCCGGAGAGGTATTGTCCAAAGCTGTGCCCGGGAATGTAGCCGTGAAACGGCCCCTTCGGACTGAAGTCCGCATAGAAGGTGTACCAGCCGCCCATATCGTCACCCGGCGCCGGCAACCCCGCCTTCTGCCGGAACGGTTTCAACAGGCTGTCCTCACTCAGCGCGAGAAAGAACGCGTGGTTGCGATCGAACTGCTCGCGCAGTGGTCCATCCAGCAGCCGCACCTGCTCATAGCCCACCTGCGAAAGCCGTGTCCGCCTGCGACGTCTGTGCCGCGCTCGCGCGCCATCGCACCCCGCGGCACCGCCAGCGCTCCGCCCGTCAGCAGAGTGTTCTGCACAAAGCGGCGGCGCGTCAGATTGCCCATAAAAACGTTCCCTCTCGTCCGTCGCCAACATACTACGCCGCCGCCGCAAACACGGTCCCTGGCCTGCACTCGCACTATGTGCGTCGCCTTTAGTGCCGCGCCGTATACCTCACCATTTCGCGTCACTGACGCTGCGCGCGATCACAGAGATAGACTGACCACTATGCCTCGGAAACTCCGCGTCGGAATCGTCTTTGGCGGCCGCTCGGGCGAGCACGAAGTCTCGCTGCGCTCCGCCGCCTCCGTACTTGCCGCTATCGACAGAAAAAAATACGACGTCGTCCCCATCGGCATCGCCAAAACCGGCCACTGGCTGCTCGCAGACGACGCGCAGCACATGCTCGCCGGCGGCACCACCGTCACCGCTACCAGCATTGCCAAAACCCGCTCCGCGCATCCCAGCGCGCTGGTGCCCGCCGCGCATCCCGCAGGGCTGCTGCATGTGCCCGCACCTGCCGCGAAGGAACAGGCCCAGGCGCTCGGCGTCGATGTCCTCTTTCCCGTGCTGCACGGCACCTTCGGCGAAGACGGCACCATCCAGGGACTCTTTGAGCTCGCCGGCAAAGCCTACGTCGGCTCCGGCGTTCTCGGCTCCGCAGCCGGCATGGATAAGGATGTGATGAAGCGTCTCTTCGCTGCCGCCGGACTTCCCATCGTCGAGCACATCACGCTGCTCCGCGGTGCCTGGCACAAGGCGCCGCGCAAAGCCATCGCGGAGATCGAAGCCAGCCTCCGCTATCCGCTCTTCGTCAAGCCGGCGAATCTCGGCTCCTCGGTCGGCATCTCCAAGGTCCACGACCGCTCAGAGCTCGCGCCCGCCATCGTGCTCGCCGCCAGCTACGATCGCAAGATCATCATCGAGCAGGGCGTCGGCGGCAAAGCCACGAAGAACAAACCCGCAGAGCGCGCACGCGAGTTGGAAGTCGCCGTCCTGGGCAACGACGACCCCAAGGCATCGGTGGTCGGCGAGATCGTGCCCGCCAAAGAGTTCTACGACTACGAAGCCAAGTACGAGAGCGATGCGTCGCTCCCCATCATCCCCGCGCGGCTCAGCAAGGCGCAGACAAAAGACGTTCGCGAGATGGCCATCGCGGCCTTCCACGCCTGCGACTGCTCCGGCCTCGCGCGCGTCGACTTCCTGCTTGAGCCGGAAAGCCGCACCGGCAAACCCGGCCGCCTCTATCTGAACGAGATCAACACCATGCCCGGCTTCACCTCCATCAGCATGTACCCCAAGCTGTGGGAAGCCTCCGGCCTCAAGTACTCCGATCTCATCGACCGCCTCATCGAGTTAGCGCTGGAGCGACGCGCCGAACGCGATGACACGCAGTACAGCCGCTAGATCGAAACTCGATCCATAAGCGGAGGCGAACCGGCCCACCTTCGTCGGTTCGCCTTCGCAGCCTCAGTAGTGGAAGTGATATTTCACCTCAGCGTAGATCTCTCTCGGATCGTTGTAATGAAATCCGCCGAAGGTGAGGCTGTTGTCGAGCAGCACACGCCGGTTGGCAACATTCAGCGCGCTGACCGAGACGCTGGTGTGCTCGCCAAAGTCTTTTCCAATGGCGAGATCGAAGGTCGTATGCTGCGGCAGGTAGTCGCCCGTGTACGGAGAGGGCGGTTCCGGGAATCCGTTCGTGAATCCCGAACCGTAGTAGACATTCGTGGACGCAAAGCTGCTCCAGGGCAGCGTGACATTCCCGCCAATGTTCAGCGTATTGCGCTGATCGTGATCCACCGGCGTATAACCCGGTTCCACATCGCACTCCGGTGAAGTGATAGGGAAGCAGATCAGCCCGCCGGTGATGGCGCCACGCTGCTGCGCGATCTGGTTTGAGTAGGCCAGATGAACCTGGCCACGATTCCACAGCCGCGGCGAGCGAAGCGTAAGCTCCCACGCCTGAATAAGCGCGCCGTCCACGGTAACGGGGTAGTAGATGCTGGACTCCCCGATATTCGAGTGGTCGAGGAAATTGTTGGCGCGGGTCTGGAAGGTGTCGGCATCGAGCATCCATCCACGAAATGGAATCTGCACGCCGAACTGATGCTCCTCGTCGCGCTCGCCATGTAGCGGCACGAAGCTGGTGTTGTTGCCCTGAGCGAACTGCACGACTGGACCCGACGCGGTGAGCAGCGGCGGCGGCTGATAGAAGCGACCGTAGAAGGCGCGGAAGACCCAGTTCAGCTTCGGCACCTGCAGCGCGATGCCGACACGCGGGCTGGTCTCATTCTCCGTGATCGCCGACTGGAAGTGCGACTGGCGCAGGCCGCCGATCAGCGTGAGCCAGGACGTGGCTTTGAAGTTGTCGGAGATGTGCTCCTCGATCAGGCCGCCCGCAGCAGCGTCGGGTATGCGGAAGTTGGTGGCGCTGCCGTCATTGAAAATCGCGCCGAAGAGATAGCTGTCGTGCTGGCCCCAACTGTAAATCCCGGCCTGCAGGTTATTGCGCGCGATGTTGGTTGTAATGCTGGCCTGCGCGCCGCCATAGTTCGACGCACGATCCGAGGTGGTGGCCACGGGAAAGTCATACGGCTTCGGCTCATAGTTGGTGCTGTTGTAGTGGTAGAAGGGCGAGACCTCCAGCACCGTGTTCGCGTTGAAGCTGTGCGCCCAGGTAAAGGTGGTCAGCCCGTCGGTTTCGTGCTGCGCATCGCGAAGCCCGTAAGACGGATAGAGCTGATTGCCATAGCTGTTTGGATCGGGATCGTAGGGTATCTGGAAGAAGTCCGTGCGCAGCTGCATGACCAGCCGCAGCTGGTCTTGCGGCGTGCGATTGTCGATCAGCGAAGCGAATCCGCCGTAGCCGTTGGCGGCATCATGCACCGTAACCCCGGTCGGGGGCGATAGCCCATAGTCGCTCCGGTTGCCGTTGAAGCTGATGTAATACGCCGCCTTCTCGGAATGGTCGCCAAAGCTGATCTGATCGTTTGTCTGCAGAAAGCTGCCCGCCGTTGCCGTCAGGACGCCCTCGCGATTCCCTTCAAAGCCGGTGCGCGGAGCCACGTTGAAGACGCCGTAGGTGCGGTCGCCGACGTCGGCGTTGTAGCTGCCGCGCTGCGTCTCCACATAGTCGATATCTTTGGGGTCGATCTGCGGGCCGAGATTGCTCGCGATATTGGTGTTGGGGATCTCCACGCCGTCGATCAGCCAGCTCACCTGGTGGCCGCCGCGCATGTGCAGCATGTCATGGGTTATGTACGCGCCCGGCACGTAATCGGTGATCATGGCAAGCGAGTCGCTGCGGTCCGCGCCTGGGGTGGCGGCGATCTGCTCGCGGCTGATCAGCGTCGTCGGTGTCACCGAATCGATATTCGCGCCAGACGCTTCGCCACGTACTGCTACCGACTGCTGCACGTTGCCGAGCGGAAGCTCGAAGTGGAGAATCGGCGAGGTATTCGACGCCAGCGTGATCGGTTGCGTCAGCGATTCGAAGCCGCTCTGCGAAACCGCGAGCGTATAGTCGCCAAACGGTATGGTGAGAAAGCGAAATTCACCATCGGCATTCGTGGTGGCGGACTGCACGAACGCAGAGTTTCGGCTTTGGAGCGTGACATGCGCGCCATGAATCGGCCGGTGCTGCGGGTCATGGACGATCCCCTGCACCTCGCCGAAGACGGTGGCATGCAGAAGTGTGGTGTGCAGCGTCAGGGCAAGGAGAACAAGAGAAAGAGCAAGCTTGCGTATCACGATGATGAGCTCCCCGGCCACAAAAGCGGTGGCCGCTACGAGCCTTCCCGCCGCAGGGCAGGAAAGCGATCCAGCCGATGGAGACGCGAAACATGCGTGCTCCTGAAAGACGAGACTGGGATCAGGCGAGAGTGGGAGGTCCGCGCTTCTGGCGGGCGCGGTCAAGCGCGATGCGCGCTCGGCAGCGCACCTGATCAACAACCGCCGGGTGGCTGAGCAGTTGTGCAAAGACGCTGTGCGCAGTGGGTGGCGCAAGAAGATTGGGGTGGGTCGTCGCCAGGAAGCTGGGGCAGTATGGGCACTTCTCCAGCGGCATCTGCCACTGGGCAGTCTCGGATGCCTGCGCCGCACGCCAGCTCCGTTCCGCCGCGCTCATCATGCAGTGATGCTTGCCGTTCCTTCGGCAGCACGCGGGCACACCACCCTCTCCATCCTGCCCCAGAGCCATCAGCGGAGACACGGCGGGCAGGCCAAAGAGAAGCAACAACAGAATGGAGAGAAACTTGCGCACCAGCCCGATTGAAGCACGAAACGAAGCGCGCAGGCAACGCGTGCCGCCGCTCTAGGCCTGCAAAGTCTAAGGCTGCGTAGGAGGAGTGGAGGATGTTGTCGGCGGAGGCGCGGGCAACACCTTGCGGGATGGCTGCTCCGGCGAACTGGTCATCTCCTCATCGCCTACATCGAAGACGGGCGTGTTCTTGGGCAGCTTCAGACGGCCGTCCACCAGGTAGGCCACTGTGACTCCACCGGCGACCTCGGGCGTCAGCACGACCATGGGCAGCAGATACTTCTTGCTTTTGACCAGCGACTCCGCCACGCCATCCACCGGGTGGCTGCGGGGAATGCTGCCTGGAATCTGCGGAATGACAAAAGCGCTCATGTTGAGTTCGGGGTTCTTCTTGCCGTAATGGACCAGCGAGCGGGCCACCTGTTTAGGAGTCATCAGGCCGATGTCGGCGATGAAGTTGCGGTGGATGGCGTGCGGCATATAGATGTCGAGCACGACCCGCGAAAAATCGGCGCAGTTATGGAAGAGCAGATTGAAGTGGCCAACATTGTGGCGGTCGTTGAAGATGGCGATGAATCGCTGATCCTGCGCCGGTGAGCTATCCACCTGGAAGCCGTGGATGGTTCGGTCATACGAGGAGCCCACAAGTTCGGTCCACTCGCCCTTCGGCGGCTCGCCGTGCTTGTTGTCGGGAGCGAGATCCAGCAGATGCTCTCGGCGATAGGCCTCGCGCAGCGCTGCGACTTTTTCCCTGTCCACCGTGGTGGGAATCTCGCTCGGCGAATCGACCGCGTACAGATAGCCGACCAGAGGAATTGCGATCCAGTCATAACCATCGATCTTGTGGTAGCGGCTTATGACGACGCCGTACTCGCCGTCGTGGCAGAGGCGAAGCACGGTGGGCGAATCGACGCAGATGCGATTGAAATAGACGGCGGCGTGCCCGGTGGGGTTCATCGCACCGAATTTGCCGTAAGGCTCCTCCATCAGGAGCGCGGCCGAGGCGTGCGCGTGGGTTGCTGCCGCTGCCAGAAGGCAGAGGAATAGCGCCGCGCGCCGAAGAGCCATTGTTTTAGGAAGATTCCCGATTTTCGTTCTATCTCCTCTTCATCCAGAAAGCCCGCACCGGGCAGAGCACACATGCTCGTCCGATGTTTGAAGTCGTTCACAACATACGGGTTGCCACCGCCCCACGCCATGGTGCGGAAGCTGTAGTCCTCACCCCGCGTTGCCACGGTAGCCTCCGTTCCTCAATTGGCCCTTTTGCGGTGACTGCACAGCAATCCAATGACCGGGGATTGACAAAGCCATGACAACGGCCGGTCAGGCCCCGGAAACAATGAGGCGTGACCGTACGTCAGGATCACCCGATCGTCGTCTGGGTCGAGCGCGGCGCGCTGTTTCTGCTGATTGCCTATCTGTGCCTGCACACCATGCCGCGCGCATGGGGCAAGCTCAATACCGACTTCCCCAACTACTACATGTCCGCGCGTCTCGCCCATGAGGGCTTCGACACCACCCGCGAGTTTGAGTGGGTCTGGCTTGAGCGTGAGAAGGACCATCGCGCCCTCGATATCAACGTCATTGGCCTCCTGCCGATCACACCCTTCTCCACGCTGGTCATGTGGCCGCTCACCGGTCTGCCGGCCCTTACTGCGAAACACATCTGGATAGTGGCGAATTTTGCGCTGCTGATCCCGCTCTGCTGGCTGCTGCGCTCCATCACCGGCTTGCCTTGGCGGCGCATCGCGCTGGTTTTCGCGCTCTGCTTCCCGCTCCATCGCAACCTGCTGTACGGCCAGTTCTATGTGCTTCTGCTCCTGCTGATCGTCGCCGCGTGCTGGGCGTATCTGCGCAAGTTCTCCGCGTTGGCGGGCGCCCTGGTGGCCATCGCCGCAGCCTGCAAAATCTTTCCTGTCATCCTCTTCATCTTTTTCCTGCGCCGTGGAAACTGGCGGGCGCTTATCTCCGGCGCGCTGACAGGGCTGGCTGCTCTTGCGGTCTCTGTCGCAGTCTTCGGCTGGAACCTGCATCGCACCTATCTCCATCAGATTCTGCCGTGGACGCTGCACGGCGAAGGTCTGCCACCGTATGCGACCGGCAGTGCTTCGATATCCAGTGTGCTGCACTATCTCTTTCTCACTGAACCGCAATGGAATCCGCATCCCTGGCACAACTCTCCGCTGTGCTATGCCTTGCTGCAGCCGACTCTGCAGATGCTTGTCTTCGCGCCGGCCGTCCTGCTCATCCGCAAGGACGACGGCACGCCAGGCCGCATCCTGCTCGAGTGGTCGGCGCTGATCACTGCGTCACTCGCCATCTCTACCAGTCCTGCGTCATATCACTTCGTACTTATGGTGCTGCCGGTGTGTGTTCTTGCAGCACTCCTGCTGCAGCGCGAGTGGTACGGATGGCTCGCCGCTCTGCTGATCGCCTACGTCGGCATCTGTCTTCCCGTGCCCAGCCCCAGCAAAAGGATGGGACCAGCGATCCTGCTGTACGTGCCGCGTCTTCCTCTCATGCTCGCCCTGCTCCTGGGCATCTATCTGTTGCTGTGGCGTGATGGTCGCACCCAGGAATCGGGGAGTGCGAGATATTGGCCGAACTACGCGTGGGCAGCGGCCATGGCCGTCCTTGCGGTGCTTGGCGTGCATTCCACTCTTCATCTGCAGCGCGCCGTCCGGCAGGAGTTCGCCTATCGCCTGCCGCTCGAGACACAATCCTTTCTCGATGCAAACCCGGACCGCGCCGGGATGCAGCTTCGTTACGTTGCCTTTACCTCGAGCGGCTACCACCTAATCTCGGCGGATAGCCACGCTACCTGGGTCGATCCCTCTGCCGGTGACGATCTTTCGTTCACCGCCAACTCCGGCCAGACCTGGGTCGAGAAAGCGCTGAGTCCGCACTCCCAGATCGTGCAGTCACAGATCGTGCATTCGCAGATCGTGCATTCGCAGATCGTGCATTCGCAGATCGTAGCTATGCAGGGACCCGCGCGCCTTGTCCCGCGCGTTGTCATAGACGACGCGCGCGATCCAATGCTCTCCTCCGACGGAGAAAGTCTGGCCTTCATCCGCGACGATCACGGCCAGGGCCGGTTGATGCTGCGGCACGCCTTCCAGTCCAATTCCGCAAGCGACGCCGCACTTACGCCGCCTACACTCAACGTCTATGAAGCGTCTTTCCACTCCGAAAAACAGTACGCATTCTCGGCTGTCGAGGACGGGCGTCCCCCGCAGATATATCTCACGGATGCGGCGTACTCGAGCGTGCCGCTCGCCCTCGGCGAGTCTCGCTATCCCGCGCTCTCGCCCGACGGAGCCTGGATGGCCTACAGCCGTCTCGAGAATGGCGTATGGAATTTATGGCTTCGCGATCAGCGAAGCGGCGCAACCCGGCGGATCGCCGATGTGCCCTGCAATCAGATGCAGCCGGCGTGGGAAAACGACTCCAGAACGCTGCTCTACGGAACCGATTGCGGCCGCAGCCTATGGTTCACGGCCGTGGCCCGCCGGCGCGTCATTCCCTGACGGGCTGCGCCATTCCGCGAGATCGAAGGAACAACTGGAGCATCCCCGGTGTCTGCAATGCCAGGCGCGGTTTCAGGCGTGATTTCGCCTGCCTGAGAAAGGGCTGCGCGTAAAATCCTCATGAGACGCCCATGACCCTGCTCGACGCTCCTGCTTACAACGCCGCCCGCGCCCGCAAACGGCGTAGGAACATCCTCGCGTCGCTCATCGGCGTCATTATCATCGCCATCTTCGTCTGGGTCTTCTGGAACTGGCCGGCAGAGCACCGCGTCAACCGCTTTTTCGCCGCACTGGAGCAGCAGCACTTCGAGCAGGCCTACGGCATCTGGAACAACGACCCCGACTGGCAGCAGCACCCCGACAAGTACAAGAACTCCGCCTACCCCTACAACAAGTTCCTCGACGACTGGAGTCTGAACGGCGAGTACGGCAAGATCACCAGCCACAAAATCCTCTACACCACATCCAGTCTCGGCAACAGCACCCTGATGGCCATCAGCGTCAACGGCCGCAAATCGCTGCTCACTCTCGGCGTCACACACGGCACCATCGGCTTCACGCCCTTCGCGCTCACGCCGCAGAAAGGCCAGTTCGGCCTCACCTACTGGCAGATCAGCTACCAGTAAACGCGGCGTAAACGAGCAGCGTCATCCTGAGCGGTCCTGTGCACTATCGTTCTGACCGGAGCGAAGGACTTGCAGTCAGTTTCCGCTGAGCCGTCAATTCAGGTTTCCCCGTGTCCCTCCGTTGGGACATGGGACTCGCCCAAAAACCCAGATGTGAGCGACCAAAGGAAGCAAACCCACAGAACGCGCCGCCGGCGCCGTTGCCTGGACGGCCAGTCCCCCGTGACGGTAAGTCACCGAGTCACCCGGCAAGCGCCTTGTCCAGGCTCGACGCATCCTCCACGTTCACGCACTTCAGCGAGCGGTCCATCTGCCGCAGCAGCCCGCTCAGCACCTTGCCCGGTCCTACTTCGACGAAGGTGCTCGCGCCTGCGTCGATCATGCAGCGCATCGACTCCACCCACCGCACCGGCGCCGTCACCTGCTCGATCAGCAAGTCGCGCTCCCGTCCGCCCTTTTTCGTCGCCTCGGCGGTGACATTTGACACGATCGGAAAGCGCGGGTCCTGCACCTCGATCGTCTTCAGCACCTCCGCCAGCCGCTCCTGCGCCGGCTGCATCAGCGCGCAATGGAAGGGAGCGGAGACCTGCAGCGGCACCACCTTCTTCGCGCCCTTCTCCTTCGCCAGCTCGCTTGCCCGCGCCACCCCTGCCGCGCTGCCGGAGATCACAATCTGCTGCGGCGAATTCAGGTTCGCCGGAGATACGATCTCCTTCGTTTCCTCTGCCGCCGCTTTGCACACGTCGCGCACCGCGTCGGCGTCCAACCCCAGCACCGCGGCCATCGCACCCTGGCCCTCCGGCACCGCTTCCTGCATAAACTTCCCGCGCGACTGCAGCGCGCGGATCGCATCCGCAAAGCTCATCACGCCCGCCGCCGCGCACGCCGCATACTCGCCCAGCGAATGGCCGGCAGCAATCTGTGGCTCAACCCCGCGCGATGCCAGCACGCGATACGCCGCCATCGACACGGCAAAGATCGCCGGCTGCGTAAATTCCGTCCGCTTCAACTGCTCGGCCGGCCCTTCGAAGCACAGCTTCGAGAGCGAGTAGCCGAGCGCAGCATCGGCCTCTGCAAAGGTGTCGCGCCCCACGGTGAACTTCTCGGCAAGATCGCGGCCCATCCCCACCGCCTGTGAACCCTGCCCTGGAAAAAGAAATGCAATCTTCTGGTCGCTCATAATCTCTGCTCACGCCGCCTGTATCTGCCCACGGCAAAGGGCATTCTCGCACGTTGGCGGTCGCAGGGTCGCAGCCTGCTGTGTATCTTGTAAAAATTGGTTAACCGAATGGTTGACAGTTGTGTTTCGCCGGTGCAATATTCAACCACATGGTTGAGAAAGCGCAGCATCGGATCCTGGCTGAGCGCAAATCATCGCTCACACGCCCCTGACGATTCGACGCCCGTCGACGCCCGGCTTGACGCGATCTTTCAAGCGCTCTCCGACCCTACCCGCCGTCAGATGCTGCGCACCCTCGCCAACGGTGAGCGCACCGTCGGCGAATTGGCCGCACCCTTCCGCATGTCGCTCGCAGGAGCGGCCAAACACGTCAAGACGCTCGAGCGCAGCGGCCTCATCCGCCGCACGGTCCGCGGCCGCACCCACATCTGCCGGCTCGAACCCGCGGCACTCGCCAACGCAAACGCGTGGTTCCGTTACTACGCACGCTTCTGGGAGCAGAGCCTCGACGCCCTCGAGTCCGCATTGCGCGAGGATGACGCTCTCCGCAACAAACCCGCTCACCGGAAAGGATCGAACGCATGAGCACTACCGAAACCCTGACCTTGCAGGTCACATGTAATTTTGATGCCACTCCGGAGCGCGTCTTCGACGCATGGCTCAACCCCGAGATGGCACGCCGCTTTCTCTTCGTCACGCCAACCGGCGAGATGACGCGCGTCGACATCGACGCCCGCGTCGGCGGAAAGTTTCTCATCGTGCGTCGCACGGATGGCGACGACGTGGAGCATGTGGGCGAATATCTCGTCATCGATCGACCCCGCCGTCTGGTCTTCACCTTTGCCGTCCCGAAATACTCGGCTCAGTCCACGCAGGTCAGCATCGACATCATGCCCAGCGGCAAAGGCTGCAAGCTCACGCTGACACACGAAGGCGTCCCGCAGGAATGGGCAGATCGCACCCAGGACGGCTGGAACACAATCCTCGCTGGCCTCGATCGAAGCCTGCGGGAATATGCCGTGGTCACCGGCCCCGGCGTGGTTCGCATCAAACGCGTCCTCCCCGGCCCCATCGAGCGCATCTGGCAATATCTCACCGATTCCGAAAAGCGAGGAAAGTGGCTGGCCACCGGACCCATCGAGCCGCGCGTGGGCGGCGCTGTGCAATTTCACTTTCTCAACGCGAAGCTTTCGCCGGAGTACGCGCCGCCACCGGAAAAGTACCGCGATCACGAAAACGAATCCATCATGACCGGAGAAGTGCTCGAATGGCAGCCGCCTACGCGTTTGCGTTTCACCTGGAGCGAGCCGCGCGACCATTTCTCCGAGGCCACCTTCGAGCTCTCAGCTCAAGGCGATGACGTTCTGCTCATCATCACCCATCGCAAGCTGCAAAACCGCAACACCATCATCGGCGTCGCCGCCGGATGGCACACACACCTCACCATCCTCGAACATGTGCTTCGCAGCCGTACGCCCGGCGCCTTCTGGAGAACATTCAACCCGCTGGAAGAGGAATACGAGCAGCGCATTGCGCCGGAGACACACGAATTACGCTAACTCTGCTTTGGATGGCGATGAAACCGTCGCCGCGCTGAACTCGCGCTCGATCCGGTCGGTCACGCCGGACGTAGCAAACTCCGCCGCCACCCGGATGCTGTTGAGGATCGCGCGATCATCCGCTGAGCCGTGCGTGATGATGCACGGTCCGCGCACGCCCAGCAGCGGCGCGCCACCGTACTCGGACTGGTCGAAGCGCTTCTTGAATTCCTTGAAGCCGCGCCGCGCCAGCAGCGCACCCGCGCGTCCGCTCACGGTGGACATCAGCGACTCACGCAGCATCTCGCGCACCATGCGCCCAAGCCCCTCGGAGGTCTTCAGCGCCACGTTGCCCACAAAGCCATCGCACACGATCACGTCCGCGTGGCCGTTGTAGAGGTCGCGCCCCTCCACATTGCCGATAAAGCGAATCGGCAACTGTTTCATCACCTGCAGCGCCTCACGTGTCAGCTCGTTGCCTTTGCTCTCTTCTTCGCCAATCGAGAGCAGGCCCACCCGCGGCTTCTCGATCATCAACACGGAGCGGGCATACATCGAGCCCATGATGGCGAACTGCGCCAGGTTCTGCACCTTGCAGTCGACGTTCGCGCCCACATCCAGCAGTACGCACGGCGAGCCGGTGGTCGTCGGCAAGGGCATGGCCAGTGCCGGGCGATCCACGCCGGGCAGCGCGCCCAGCACCATCTTGGCGGAGGCCATCGCCGCGCCGGTGTTGCCGGCGGTCACAAACCCGGCAGCCTTCCGCTCCCTCACCATCTTCAGACCCAGCCGCATGGTGCTGTTGCGCTTCTCGCGAACCGCCTTCGCCGCCTTGTCGTCCATCGTGATCCACTCGTCCGTATGGACGATCTCGATAGCCACACGACGGCCCAGCACGCCGAGACCGGCGCGCAGCTGCGCCTCAGGACCGATCAGGTGAACGCGAACGGGAAAGGCACGGCAGGCAAGAAGGGCCCCGCGAATCTCCGGCTCGGGCGCGTGGTCCGAGCCCATGGCATCCAGAGCGATGTCCGTCAGCGGGGGCACCAGTCGTGTCCTAAGCTTCCTTCGCCTCGAGCACTTCGCGGCCCTTGTAATAGCCGCACTTGGCGCACACGCGGTGGGGCAGCTTGCGCTCGTGGCAGTTCGGACACTCGGAGAGGCCGGTCGGAGTCAGCGCATCGTGTGCGCGACGCTTGGAGGTGCGGGCCTTGGAGTGGCGCCGCTTCGGATTCGGCATGACAGATTCCTTTCGATCCCGGCCATCAACAGGCGCCCGCGGTACTACTCTTCCGTCGCGGCGCCGGTCTCCCGGCCTCGTGCTTCTAAGACTTGATCTTGCTGCGCAGATCTGACAGAGCACTCCAGCGCGGATCGGCTTCCGTCGATTCGCAGCAACATTGCTCTGTATTCAGGTTCCGGCCACAGCCTGGGCAAAGCCCTTTGCAGTCCGCGCGACAAAGGGTCTTCTCCGGCAGGGACAACAACACCTGCTCGCGCAAGACGTCTTCCAGCACTAGACCGTCTCCGTTATAGTATCCGATCTCGGTCTCGGAGGTCGAGATGGCACGCTCCGCCCCGCTCGCGTCCACCCCGATCGGCCGGTACAGCAGGTCGAACGACGCCTCCAGCGGGTGCTCCACCGTTTCCACGCACCGCGCGCAGGGCATCTCGAAGCGCCCCGAGTAGTCGCCTCGCACCCGGATATCCGGCACCACCTGCTTGTGCCCCCGGTGCTCCTCGATCAGGTCCGCGCGCCCCTTCGCATCCAGGACGCCCAGCTGCCGGATGTCCGGCCCGTAATCGATCGCATCGGCAGAAAAGCGCTCGTCAAACTCAACAGGATCAAGCTGGAGATCCGCAACAGTAATCAACATCGCACTCCCATTTTACGACCTGGCCGCGCGCGACCGGGTCGGTGGTCGAAGGCGTCGGCCGGTCAATCCGCAGAAGCCACCGCAAGAAAAGCCAACTTGACATTTCCTATGCGCGAGCCGCATCTTTCTATAGATATCTAGGGGAGAATGCCGCAGAATGGTTCGCGCAAAGAGCGACAATCTGCAGGGAACCCTGGCTCTGCTTGTCCTTAAGAGCCTTGAGCAGGTCCCATGCATGGCTGGGGAATCACGCTTCACATCCAGCGCATCTCCAACGAAGTCCTCCGCGTGGAAGAGGGCTCGCTCTATCCCGCGCTCCATCGCATGGAACAGGAAGGTTGGATCGCCTCCGAGTGGGGCCTCAGCGAAAACAATCGTCGCGCCCGCTTCTATCGGCTCACCGCCCAGGGCCGCCGGCAGCTCACGAGCCGAGCGCGAGAACTGGCAAAAGATCACCCAGGCAGTCGCGCTGGTTTTGGATTTCGGAACCAGCACAGGCATCAGGAGCATCGCCATGGCATGGATCTCTCGTCTTCGCGCACTCTTTCGCAGGGACAAACTCGCTCACGAGCTGGACGAGGAACTCGCCTTCCACCTCTCCATGCGCGAGCAGTGGAATGTCGAGCAGGGCATGCCGCACGCGGAAGCACATCGCGACGCCCGCCGCCGCTTCGGCAATCCCTCCGTATGGCGGGAGCGCATGAGCGAGATCGACCTCATGATCCTGCCCCAGACCATCCTGCAGGACCTGCGCTACGGAGCCCGAACGCTCTTCCGCAACGCCGGCTTCACCACCGTCGCGATTCTTGCCCTGGCGATCGGCATCGGCGTCAACACCACAGCCTTCACCTTTTACAAAGCGATGTTCGGCCGCTCCCTCGATGCTCGCGATCCCCGCAGCATGGTCGATCTCTCGCTGGTCCGACAATCCGGCAATACCGATTCGATTTCAGCTATCCCGACTACCAGGCATATCGAGACAATCTTCATTCCTTCAGTGGCGTCATCGCCCACAGCAATGACCGTCTGATCCTCTCTGGAGCGGGCGGCGCCCATCGCAGTTCTTCCGCTGGCTCGTTGCTGGGAAAACTGGGACTGCTTCCCCCCAGCGCCATCGATGCGGAGTTCGCCGCCACAATCGAGGTCTCCGAAAACTACTTCTCCGTTCTTGGAGTCAACGCCCTGCGCGGCCGCACCTTCGATGCGATGAGCCCTTCGGAACTCGCCGCATCGCCCTCCGTGCTCATCAGCGAAAACTACTGGCAGAAGCGCTTCGCCGGAGATCCATCCATTCTCGGCAAGGTCGTCCGGCTCAATGGCGTGCCCTTCACCATCATCGGCATCACGCCGCACGACTTCGTGGGCACCAGCGTAGCCACGCCGGATTTCTGGTTTCCCCTCAGCCTTGTGCCGCTGATTCACCCTGACGGCAACTGGCTCCGCGATCGCGAAAACCAGTGGTGCCGGCTCTTTGCTCGTCTCGCTCCCGGTGTCACCATCGGCCAGGCGCAGGCGGAGATGACCGCTCTTCGCCAACCATCTCCGCACCCTGCACGACCCTCACTCTGAGTTGAGCAAACCCGTCACCGCGCTCGTCTGGCCGGGCTCTCCGTTCCCCCGCAAACTGGACAGCGGATTGAAGCTCTCCATTCTGTTCATCATGGTCGCCGTCGGGATGGTGCTGGTCATCGCCTGCGCCAACGTCGCCAGTCTGCAACTCGCGCGTGCTGCCTCCCGCCAGAGTGAACTGTGCCTGCGCCTCTCACTTGGCGCCAGCCGCAGTCGCCTTGTCCGGCAATTGCTGACGGAGAGCGCTCTGTTGGGCCTGATCGCCGGCATCATCGCGCTCCTCTTTACCTGGGCCCTGCTCAAGGTATCGGTGACGGTGGTCGCACAATCCATTCCCGCCGAATATGGCTCATTTGTTCTGCACGTGACGCCCGATCTCGCGATCTTTGCCTACGTCTTCGCCATCTCTCTGGTTGCTGGCATTCTCTTCGGCCTCGCCCCAGCGCTCGAAAGCTCCCGCTCCGCGCTCTCCTCTGCCGTCAATGCCAGCGCCGCGTCTTCGCCCATGCGCAGCCGCAGGCTGCGCGACTTCCTCATCGCCGCCCAGGTTGCCGTCTCCCTCGTGCTCTTGATCGCTGGAAGCATGTTGATCCGCAGCTCCATCCACGCACTCAGGATGGACACCGGATACGACACCAAACACGTCGTCGATCTCGACCTCCAGTTTCCCGAAGGTCCGAAAAACAACGCGGACAGCCGCCACGCCCTCGTCCGCGAGTTGCGCAATCGCCTCGCCGGCTTGCCGGAAGTCACGGCAATCACCAGCGCTCGGCCGCCCGACAGCGGAGGCATTCGCACAGCCGCCGTATCGCTCAACGGAGCAAAGCCCTCGCCTCACAACACGCAGGCCACCCTCTACTACACCTTCGTGCAGCCCAACTACTTCGCAACGCTCGGCATTCCTCTGCTCTCCGGCCGCGGCTTTCAGTCGCAATCCGGCCAGCCGGAGCCCTCCGTCATCCTCAGCCAATCCGCGGCCCAACAGCTCTGGCCGAACCAGAACCCGATCGGCCGCAGCCTCCGTCTGGGCACAGACGATCAGTTCCACCTCAAAAGCGATCTTGTTCCCGATGGTCCCACCTATCAGGTCATCGGCGTCGCTCGCGATACGCGCGGCATCGAGCTGGACGGCAGCGACTCCCAACAGGTCTACGTGCCGCTTGCCCGAAAGCCGCCTTCAGGACTACCCGATCCTCATCCAGACCAGATCAGACCCGTCGCAGCTCATGGATGCAATCGGTCCCGTCATCGCATCGCTCGATCCCAGCCTGGTGGCAACAACATCCACGCTCGACCAGATGCTTCATCAAACGCCGCCCTTTCTCATCTCCGGTCTTGCGGCGGCCATCGCTTCGATCATCGGCATGCTCGGGCTTCTTCTTGCATCCATGGGCATCTTCGGCACCGTCAGCTATATCGTCGTCCTCCGCACACGCGAAGTCGGCATCCGCATCGCTCTCGGCGCAAAGAAGCGCGACATCCTCGCTCTCATGCTGCGCGAAAGCACGCGGCCCGTCTTTGCCGGTTTGCTAGTCGGCGTGACTCTCTCGATCGGCGCGTCGTATCTGCTGCGCGGCATTCTTTACGGGGTCAACATCGTTGACGGCGTCTCCTTCGTCGGCGTCTCGCTCTTCTTTCTCGCCATCGCTCTTGTTCGCCACTTACCTGCCGTCCCGGCGCGCCATGCGCGTCGATCCCATCGTCGCGCTCCGCTACGAATAGCCAGCGATGTTCTTCGGTCGGCCCTATTTCAATCCATACACGTCCATTTCTCCGCGCGGATTCGTCACCGTCGTCAGGTCGTGTCCGGTGTTGATGTAGACCTTGCCATTGGCAACCACCGGCGAGGTGAACTTGATTCCGTATCCCGGCACGTCTGCGGAATTCTCGCTGCTGTTGTACAGCTCAGTGCCCAGATCGTTGGCATCGTAGGCGCGCAGCGTCGACTTGGTCGACGTGCCCTGTTGCAGCGGTATTCCCGTATCGATCATCCAGAGGATGCCATTCGCATTCCCGTCAGAGGAGATGAAGGGTGTCGTTCCGCGGGTGTTCTCCTGGATGCTCGGCTTCGTCTCGGCCCCGTAGCTCAATTTTCCGGAGTAGACGAACTCTCGTATTCCCGCCGGCGCCGTCGCGGTCGTCGGAGTGACTCCCAGATAGATGGAGCCGTTGTAGTACGCGGACGTTCCGAAAATCTCATACGAGTTGGACTGCGACGCATGCGTCCCCGATGCGTCGGTGCAGCTCGAAGAGTAGGGAGCATCCAGATCGGATTCGAAGAAGATCGTCTGCACCGCTCCGGCGTCGTTCGCCTGCTCCTTGCCAAGGTTGGCGGTGTTCACCATATACAGCTTGCCGCCCTTTCCGCCGCCCACAATGTTCGAGGTTCCCGGAATCATCAGTATTCCGCCTGACGCCAGATCGACATCATTGCAATTCAAATACGCGTAGTTGTTGGGCGTGAAGTAATCTTCCAGCTTCAACGTCGGGCTGAATTTCAGAATGGAATCCCCATAAGCGGTCTTCCCATCCCACGGCCCGTTCCCGGTCGACACGTAGACATTTCCGGCGCTGTCCGCAATCGGGCCACCGCTGCCCATCCACACGCCGCCCGCGCCACCATAGGTGCCCTCGCCATCTATGTTGGGACTGGAATTGAACACTCCGTTCTGTGCCAGCGTCGTCGCGTTGTAGGAGAGCAGCCATCCGCTGTGACAATTTCCATAGCCGAGATACACATTGCCATTCGCGAGAAGGAGTGCCGCCCGCTGGATGCATGATCCCGGCAACGAGACCGTGCCGTTGACATTCGTAGAATTGGTTCCCGGGACCGATGCGTGAATGGTCACCGGCCCGCCGAACTTCTGCGCTCCGGTCGTGATATCCAGCGCATTCAGGCGATAGGTACTGCCGGCGCTTGAAGATTTCTGCGAGGAAACCACGTATATCGTTTTCGACGCCGGATCGATAACCGGCGTGGATGTAACTCCCAGGTAGGGCAGAATATCGCTGCCGGTCACCGGCGTTTCGCCCGATTTCAGCAGCGAAACCTGCCACAGCGGCGCGCCGCTGCCATAACTATCCGCGTCGAACGCATACACGCTGTCATGCTCCGTGGCAACATACACCACGTTGTGCACCGCGCCTTTGACGGTGACATTCGACATCAGCAGTGGCTCCGCATAGGCGTAGCCGTCCACCAGGTACGAGAAGAGTTTCCCAAAGGTCTTGGGGGCTACATTTCCCGGCGACAGCGCCGTCTCTTTGTTATTCAACCCGCTGCGCTGATTGTCGAAGTGCCACGTCGTCACATTGACCCCGCCGCCGCCGCTCACTGGCGTCGTGACGGTAAGCGAATCAGTTCCAGTGAAACCGCTCAGCGAAGCCGTCACTTGCGTAGAGCCCACAGCCACTCCGGTCGCCAGTCCACCCGAGGTGATTGTCGCGACCGCTGTATTCGCAGCCGCCCACGTTGCCGTCGAGGTCACGTTCGCCGTCGATCCATCGCTGTAGGTCCCAGTAGCCGTGAACTGCTCCGTGGCTCCAGTCGCCACGCTCGGATTGCTCGGCGTCACCGCGATCGCCGTCAACTGCTTGGGCGCGGAGGAGCCGACGGTGAGATTGATCGTCGTATACGCTGCACCGCCGCACTTATCCCACTCCTCAACCACCGTATGCTCGGCGCCGGCTGCCAGACTCAGGCTCTTACTCAACGCCGCCCCAGCCACGGTGTAGATCAACTTGTTGTTCACGTAGATGCCCATCGAGGCCACGCCTTTGGCACAAGTAGTGGTCGCCGTCGCCGCGTAGCTCACCGGAGAAGTCACCGTGGTGTTCGCAACCGGCGACGTCACCGTCACCGCGGTCTTGCTGCCGCCGCCACCGCCGCCGCCACTGGTACCAACAGTGATCGCAACCTTGGTATACGAGGCGCCGCCGCATTTATCCCACTCTTCGACCGTCGTGCTGTACGTGCCCGCCGCAAGCGAGAGCGTGGTGTTCATCGTGGCCGCGTCCACCACATAGGTCAATTTGTTATTGACATAGATCCCCATCGACGCGACGCCCTTCGAGCAGGTAGTCGTCGTTGCCGTCGCCACATACGCAACCGGCGATGTGACAGTGGAGCCGCTCTTCGGGCTGCTGACCGTGACGCTGGCGAAAACCGGGGCAGCAAACGACAAAACTACGCAAACCAGAG
>CAVQJM010000022.1:0-175825 GCA_963712845.1 uncultured Acidobacteriaceae bacterium | reverse complement strand
TCCAAGCCTGAATCACCCGCTCTCCAGATACACCACACCGAATACACCAAAGGCCCGCTACGGCGGGCCTTTTGCTTCCCCACTCACGCTCGCCCGTGCTATCAGCGGCCATGCCGGGGGCGTCAACTAGAAAACAGAAGACGCTGCGCCTCATCTGCTGGAACGAAGCGGATGCATCCGCTCGTGCAACCAGCTTGCAGCGCGCCGGCTATCGCGTCATCGCCGATCCTCCCCAGAACCCCGGTGGCATGGTTCGTTATTTTCGCGAACTGGCGCCCGATGTCGTCGTCATCGACCTCGACCGCCTGCCCTCGCACGGGCGCGAGCTTGGTCTTTCGTTGCGCGCCAGCAAAAGCACCAGTCATCCGCCACTGGTCTTCGCCGGCGGTCTTCCAGCTAAGATCGAACTCGTACGCGGCGCGATTCCCGACGCAATCTTCACCCCTTGGAACAACGGAGTGGCCGCAGCAATCGAGCGCGCCATCGCTCAGCCTGACCCGCCACGTCTGCTCTCATGCGAACTTCCGAAGGACACCAGCGCCGGATCGCTCGAACGCAAGCTCGACATCAAACCGAAGGCGCAATTCGCGATAGTCGCGGTCAATCGCAGTGACAATGCATGGCTCGATGAACTGCTCACGTCCGTTCCCGAAAGCGCCACCCGCCAGCGCCGCATCGACGCCACTACTACGCTTGCGCTCTTCCCTGTCGCCACGCGCCGCGACCTTATGGGCGCCCTTGAGCAGGCACGCGCGTCGCTCCCGCCGAAGGCCTCATTGTGGATCGTGCATCCCAAGCAGACCAGCCCGCTGGCCGCGGACTTCAATCAGGACGACGTCCGCGAGGCTGGACTGGCCCACGGCTTCGTCGACTACAAGGTCTGCGCCGTTGATAAAGATTGGTCAGCATTGAAGTTCGCACGCCGCGGCATCACCAAGGCGAAGCCGCACATCATGCGCCGCTGATGTTTGAAGTGGTCGTAGGCTCGTCAACCCGCCGGCTCGTCAACCCGTCGATCACGCCAGTCCGCAAGAACGATTGAGGTCTCGATCTGCCGCTCGGGCACACTCCAATAGGTTCGCAGCAGCCGATCTTTTTCCTGCTGTCTTACCCGCGTGAAGCCATGCCGCTCATAGAAGCGAATCGCCCACGCAGCGGCCTCCCAGGTTCCAATAAGTACGGGACCGCTCGTCATGCTGCGCAAATGCGTCAGCACATGACTGCCGATGCCGCGTTTCTGCTCACCACTGCGCACATACGCATGCCGGATGAGCGTTACGTCTTTCACGCGCTGAATTCCCGTCACGGCCAGCAGCCTGCTGCCCTCTTCGTATCCCCAGAAGACAACACCTTCCTCGATCTGACCGCGCAGCTCGTCCTTTGACATATACATATATGGTTCGGCGCAGCGATCGGCAGGAATTACACCGCGATAGGCCTGGGCGCCATCGTTGACGATCGCCCAGATCTGCTCGAACTCCCGCTCTTCACATAGACGGATCATCTCGCTGAGCAGCCTTTTGCGTTAGCCCGGAGGCCAGTGCATCGCCCGTCCACCCAGCAGATGCAGGTGCACGTGATCGATCGTCTGTCCGCCGTCCTCACCCGTGTTCATCACCGTGCGAAAACCCTTGGCGAGTCCCTTTTCTTCCGCGATCTTCTTCGCTACCGCGTGCAGATGTCCGACCAGCCGCTCCTCACCCGGCGACAGGTGCGCGAGGGACGGGATGTGTTTGCGCGGGATGAGCAGCACATGCACCGGCGCCTGCGGATGAATATCCGCGAACACCACCGCATCGTCATCCTCATAGAGCTTCTGCACCGGAATCTCACCCGCGGCAATCTTGCAGAACAGGCAATCCATGCCGACCAGCTTATCGCAATCTATTTGGGGAAAAACCGCGGACGCCCACCGGCCTTCCACGGATCGTAGTCACGCGCAAACTCGGCCCGCTGTCCGGTCGGCGGATGACTGTACGTCCAGAAAACCATCCCTGGATTTGGATCGGGAATGTCGAGCGACTCCTCCCCCATCGTCTGAAAGCTGTGCACCGCGGCCGCCTGCGGATCGGCGACGATGCCATGCACCACCTCCTGCCCATACACGTCCGCGCGATGCTCGATATAGCGGCTGATGCTGTTGCTGATCGGCTCGCTCACGGTGCTGAAGACGTGAAAGACCAGCAGGAGCACCACGACCGCGCTCCAGTCCTCCACCGCCGGCACCTGCCAGCTCGCGCCATAGAGACACACCAGCTTGCGCACCAGATGAAACGCCAGCCAGAGCGCCAGCAGAGTGCCCGCCGCCGCCATCATCAGGCCATGCACGACATCGCCAAGCACATAGTGGCCCAACTCGTGGCCGAAGATGAACAGCACCTCATCCTGTGACGACTTTTTCAATGAGGTATCCCACACCACGACACGCTTCGAACTACCGAAGCCGGTGACGTAGGCGTTCATCTCTGTCGTCTTCTCGCTGGCCTTCATCAGAAACATGTGGTCCGGCGGAATCCGCTCGCCGCTGCGGGCAACCACGCGCTCCAGTTGCGCCACCAGCTCCGGATGTGACCGCGAGAGCGGCTCAAAATGATTGAACAGCGGATCGATAATCAGCGGCTCCGCAAAGACGCCTGCCAGCATCAGCGGCAGCGACAGCAGCCAGAACCACAGCCACCAGCGGCGCGAATGGCGCACGATGGCAAAGAGCAGCGAGCCCACAAAGGTCGAGACCGCCAGGCTCACCAGCAGTCCTTTGGTCCAGTCCCAGAACCACGCCGGCCAGCGTTCGATGGAGAGTCCATACGCCAGTCCGAGATGATGCCCCGCAAGCGACAGCGGCAGGGTCAGCAGCCGGATCGCGATGATCAAGAGCGGCAGAAAGATCAGCCCCTGCACCCACGGCCGCGACGCAACACGCGCAGCGAAGCGGCGCAGGCCCGCAGCCCAGTGCAGCCGCAGAAACAGCAGCGGATAGACGAGAGCCCACACCGTCCCGATCGCCCACAGCCAGTTTTCATCGCGGTTCAGTGTCTCGGCACGCTGCAGCTTCGCCGCCGGCAGCGAATATGCCGGCCCCCGTGTTGGATCCTGGGTTGGGCCCTGTGTTGCCGCAGGCGCCTGCTGCGAAGCCGGAGCAGAAGCAGTCTGCGCAAAACACGCAGCCGAAAAAAGGCCCCCGCAGAAGACGAAGAAGAGCAGCAGCATCCGAAACCGCATGTCACGTTGTAGCAAAGCGAAGTGCTTGGCTGCCAATCAACCGCCCGGGCATGTTCACCGATAGAGGTTCATCCCCGCTGTGCTGCCGCTCGTCTCGGCCTCAGCGCGAATACGTCCGCATTCGGACACAGGTGTGCGCTCGTGAACACCCCTCCGTCAAAACTGCTGTAATTCGAGATACTTACGCCACAATTTTTGGCAGACCAGTTGCTTTATCCGATGGTGAAGCAATCTGAAGGAGATCTCCATGCACGGTCTGCTGCTGAACCTGCGTCTCGCGATGCGCCAACTGCGCCGCACCCCCGGCTTTGCGCTTACGGTTGTGCTCACGCTCGCGCTCGGTATCGGCGCCACCACGGCCATCTTCTCCCTGGTGGAAGGCGTTCTGCTGCGGCCGCTGCCCTTCCACGATCCGGCGAGCCTCGTCAGCATCAGCGACAGCCTGAGCGCTGAAACCGCGATCGATAACGCAGGCGTCACCGCAGCCGAAATACGCAGCTATTTGCATGACACGACGAGCTTTAGTTCTCTCGGAGGCTACACCGGAAAGAGCTACGAGCTTTCCGGCCGCGGCGAGCCCGTAATGGTGAACGCCACGCGAATGACGGCAGGCGTCTTCCCCGCGCTCGCTGTGGCGCCGTCGATGGGCCGGGTCTTCACGCAGCAGGAGGACGATGGACACGCAACCGTCGCGGTCCTCAGCTATCACGTGTGGCAGAGCCGCTTCCATGGCGATCCCAGCGTCCTCGGCAACAAAATCCTGCTCGACCGCAAGCCTTATGTCGTCATCGGCGTCATGCCGCGCAACTTCGAGTTCCCGCTCGTCGCCGGCCGTCTCAATCAATCCGAGCTTTGGGTACCGATGAGTTTCACGCCGGATGAGCTATCTCCGAACAGTGCGGTGAGCTGGGGCTACAACATGGTCGGCCGTCTCAAGCCTGGGCTCAGCCTGGAGCAAGCTAACCAGGACGCGGCCCGCGTGGCGCGGGAAGTCATGCGCAACTTCCCGCCGGAGTTCAAACAGATTCACATCACCGCCCATGTCAAATCGCTCAAAGAATCGGCAGTCAAGGCCGGCAAGCCGCTCGTCCATATCCTCATGTACGCGGTTCTGGTCGTGTTGCTCATCGCCTGCCTGAATGTCGCGGGCCTGCTGCTCGTCCGCGCTATTCGCCGACGGCGCGAGTTGGCGGTCCGGCTGGCGCTGGGCGCTTCGCCGCGAGCGCTCTTAGGCAACTCCCTTATGGAAGGCATTCTGCTTAGCGGGACCGGCGGGGTGGTCGGGCTTCTCCTCGCTGCGATTGCGCTCAGAATCACTGTGCCGCTGTTGCCGGAATCCATGCCGCGAATCGATGGCATTCACCTCGATGCGGGCGTCGTCTTCTTCGCGCTTGTCCTTGCTCTCCTCACTGGTGCGCTCTGCGGCCTTGCGCCGGCATTCGCGGCCATTCGCACACGCGTCAACGAGAATCTGAAGGAGGGCGGCCGTACGGGAAGTGCCGGAGGTAGCCACGGACGTCTCCGGTCCGCGCTCGTCGTCACTGAGATCGCCGTCGCGCTCGTTCTTCTCACAACCGCCGGAGCGCTCGTGCGCAGCTTTCAGAAGATGCGCGACGTCGATCCCGGCTTCCGCGCCGATCATGTTCTTGTCGCCGGATACAACCTGCCTTCGCAGCAATATCCCAACGCGACTGCGAGCGATGCCTTCAATCGCTCACTGCTTGAGCGTCTGCAGGCTATGCCGGGTGTTGTTTCCGCGGGTATCACCAATGTGTTGCCAGCCTCCGGATTCCAGGGCGGCAGCGGGTACGCTGTGGATGAAACGGCTCGCGACACTTCCGGTGGCCAGTTGAAGATCGCTCCGTGGGCATCCAGCGAAGGCAACTACTTCCAGGCGATGGGCATTGGCCTCATTCAGGGGCGGCTATTCAATGCCGATGACAAACAAGGTGCGCCGCTCGTCGCGCTGGTGAACCAGAAGCTGGCCGATCGCTTCTGGCCTAAGCGAGACGCTGTCGGCAGGCGGGTTCGGATCGGCACGCTGGAGTCGAAGACCCCCTGGGTAACCATCGTCGGCGTCGTCGAGAACACCAAGATGAACGCACTCGATGCCCCGGACACGGAGCAGATCTACGCTCCCGCCCAGCAGATGACAAGTATGCTCGGGCAGTTCGCGCCCAAGGATCAGGGCGGCTTCAACGCATTCATCGCTCTGCGATCCACGCTACCGCCGGAGCAGATGACCAATGCACTGCGCTCCGCGGTTGCAACGCTCGATCCGCAGCTTGCGCTGCAGCAGATGCAGACCATGGATGAGG
Organism: uncultured Acidobacteriaceae bacterium; assembly: GCA_963712845.1. Taxonomy (GTDB): domain Bacteria; phylum Acidobacteriota; class Terriglobia; order Terriglobales; family Acidobacteriaceae; genus KBS-83. The sequence continues at coordinate 170,288 of CAVQJM010000022.1, read as the reverse complement.
CGCTCTCCGCCAGCGAAGCCCCGCGCCGCTTCAACACCTCACTTCATCTCTGCCTTCGCCCTGGGCGCACTGCTGCTCGCCACCATCGGCGTCTACGCCGTCATCGCCTTCTCCGTCTCCATGCGTGCGCAGGAGATGGCCATCCGCATGGCGCTCGGCTCGCGCCGCGGCGAGATCGTGCGCCTGGTGCTGACCTCCGGCGCAAGGCTGGCATTCATCGGCTGTGTTGCAGGACTCATCGGCGCACTTGCGGTCTCAAAGCTGCTCGGCTCCATGTTGTTCAACGTAAGCGCGACCGACCCGCTCATCCTGACGGGCTCCATCGCAACCATGATCGTGCTGTCGCTGGTCGCCTGCGCCATCCCGGCACAGCGCGCCGCCTCGGCCAACCCGGTGGACGCCCTGCGCTCCGAGTAGCTTCTGCTTGAGGGTGTCATTCTGAGCAAAGCGAAGGACCGCAATCCGCGCCGCTCGCCCACAACAGCAAACGTGAGCGACCAAAGGGAGCGAACCCAACAAGCCGCGCCGCCGGCGCGTCTGCCTGAACGGCAAATTCAGTCCAGGCGCACCAGGTAGGCTTCGCCTTCGCTCGGCTTCAACTCGTGTGCAATCTCCACGGCGCGATCCTTGTCATCACGGAAGGGGCGAATCCGCACCCAGTGCCCGGTCGGCCCGGCGAACTCGATCACGTTCGCCGTTTGATATTTCCGGCTCAGATGCGTGCGCAGCTTCTCCGCTGCGTCCTCGTCCTTGAACGCACCAATCTGCACACACCACCGTCCGCCGCTGTCGATCGGCGCGGGCACCGCAAACACATCGATGCGCACCGTCGCCAGCCCCGGCAGATACACCCCTAGCGCTTTGGCCGACGCAAGCGACAAATCCAGCACCCGGCCGGGCACAAACGGGCCGCGATCCGTCACGTGCAGCACGGCCTGCTGCCCGGTCTGCACATTCGTCACGCGAATCAGCGAATTCAGCGGCAGCGTGCGGTGCGCCGCGGTCATCGCGTCCTGGTCGTAGATCTGTCCGTTGGCGCCGCGCCGCTTGTTGTACGGCGGCCCGTACCAGCTTGCTGTCCCGGTCTCCGACCACACCGGCGCGTGGGCGGCGACGAAGGCCAGATCCGCCGCGCTGGTGACACCTGGATTCACCGACGACGGTGCAATCGGTGCGTTGGCTGCGATTCCCGGCGCTCCCGTATTGGACGACGGCGAAGCGGGAAGCAGCACAGGCGGTGGCGGCGCATAGACCGTCGCTGGCCGATGATTGCAGCCTGCAACGAGAACCAGCGAAGAGAAGGTCCCAATAGAGAGCCGCGCACCACGCGCAAGCTGGCCCGCTGCAGCGCTACGCACCCGTTTTGTCTCCGGCCTGCTGCGCATCCGCCGTGCGCCGCTGATCCAGATGATCGGCCAGACGCGCCAGTTGTTCGGCGGCAGCACGCAGCGCGGATGACGAGTTTTGCCGCACCTGCGGCACAACCTGGTCGTTCAGGTATCCGATCACGCGCTTCACTTCGTCTTCAATCCGCGGTCCGATGTTGCCAAACTGCGCATCCACCTTGCGGCCAAAGTTCTCGAACGTGCTCCTGCCGCCCTGCGATGTCTCTGCCATAAACCCACCTCAATCTGCTTCAACAGTCTCCGCGTCCGGGTCGCTCCCGGTCAATCCTGCAAACCCAAGGGTCTCCCCTCTGGTACTGCTGCCCAGGAAAAAGTGAAGCGGCACAGCACCCTGCATCGGCTGCATCTCATCGAATGGAATGGCGCCATTTCAACCGATTGCCCCACCTCCATCTCGACGCGACGACATGAGCATTTTTGACTCCATGCGGCCTTTATACTCGCGTATGGGCATCCCCCGATCGCGCTTGCTATCACGTGTCCACACCGCTGCTCGTATCTGCTGTTTTTCTGTGCGCGCTCTCCTCTGCCCTGCCACGCAGACGATGCGGCGTCAGAGCTCCCCAATGCGCCCCAACCAAACACCGACCCCGCGCACGACAAAGCCGCCACGCAAACCAGCCGGGGCCGCGACAACACCGTCTTTGGCGTGCACGTCGGTCCTGGCTATCCGCTCGAAGCCGGCAAATGGGACATCATCATCAATCCTGGAGAACAAGCTCAGCCACTGACTGCCAGAGACAAGGTGCTGTATGCGACGCACGAGCAGGTGCAACCGTACGTGCTGTTTCCCGCATTGGTATCCGGTGCCTTCGGTTACGTCAGAGGTACAGACCCCAAATATGGCACCGACCTCGGAGGCTTTGGGGAACGCTTTGGCGCCGGGATGCTGCGCGGGGCCACCGACCGCTTCACCGGCGATGGCCTTCTCGCCGCGCTCTTCCATCAGGATCCCCGCTTCTATCGCGAAGGCGAAGGGAACGGCTCAATCCTGCATCGCGGGCTGGGTGCGGCGCGCCAGACCATGCTGCGCCGCAACGACGATGGTCAGGAGCGCATCAACGCCTCCGGTATCCTCGGCCATGCGGTGGCAAACTTCGTGGCCCTCGCCTACTACCCGAGCGCGAGTCAGCATGCCAGTGTTGCCCTGCGAGGCTTCGGCATCGCGGTCGCTGCCGACGCGGGCAGCAAGCAGTTTCTCGAGTTCGGGCCCGATCTACTCGGGTTGGTGTTCCGGCGCAATCGTTAGGACATTTTCACTTTAGATGTATAAAGAGCACCACACTCCGCGGAGCTTGGCCGTACACACTAAAAGTGAAAATGTTCTAGTACGCAAGGCGCGACCTGGCGTCGCGCATCTTCGTCCTTATGCGGAGGAGAACCAGCATCCGGGAAATCGCTCGCAGGCCGATTGGAAAACGAACCCGCCTCTTTCCCCTGATCGTGGCCCAGATCGCTGCCCTGGTCGTGGGTCTGACCTCGCTCGCCTGTAGCGCGCAACAGAACCGGCTTGCAAACACCCTCCCGGACACACCCGCTCCGCCGCCGACCCTGAACCTTGCAGCCTCGAAGGACCTTCCAGTTCCAGCGGATGTGCTGCTCGTCTCCGGAGAGCTGCCGGATCTTCCGCCGACGACGGAAAAATCCCTCCCTGACGCGCCCACCCCGAACATCGAACCCGGGGCTGCAAATCCGGATGGAAGCCCCGATCCGACCAATGCAAACCCAAACGATGCAAACAATGACGCGGACGAAATGGTCGGCAATCTGTATGCGAGCGCTTCCACCACCAGCGAGGCGCCGCAGCAGAACCAACGGCAGACCGCGCCGGGATTTCCGCCCATCAGCCCCACGCAGCGCCGCCTGCCACCCGGACGCGGGGAGCATCCAAGCATTCCATCGCAGACCGCGCCGTGCCAGACCGACGTGTGCACGTCGACGCCGGCAAATATGTGCTGCACCCGAAATGTGAACTACTTTGGGCGCTTCGTCGATGCGGGCATTCATCCCCTGACCGCGCGCCAGAAGGGATACCTCGCTCTACGCAATACGGTCGACCCCTACAACTTCGCTACCATCGGGTTCTTCTCAGCCATCTCTGTCGCATCCGACTCGCATTCGGCCTATGGTCCGGGTTTTCCCGGCTTTGCCCGCAACTTCGGCGTCGCCTACTGCGAGACCGCGGTAGACGCATTCTTCGGCACCTTTCTTATTCCCGCCATCGCCCACCAGGACCCCCACTATCACCGCATGCCCAACGCCTCTTATGCACGCCGCATCTTGCACACAATCACCGCGGTTGGCTGGGCGCAGAGCGACTACGGTGTGGGCATGCCCAACTACTCCACCCTGATCACAACCGTAGTCGGCGATGGCCTCGGCAATCTCTACGTCCCCGGGCGACAGAAGAGCTGGGGCTCCGCGGCTGCCCGCGACGTCACCGCCATCGCAACGGATCCCATCGGCAACATCATCACCGAGTTTCTGCCCGACGTCGCCCGGCGCGTCAACGTCCACATCGTCCTGGTCCAACAGATCGTCAACCAGGTGGAGAAGCAGCCCTGAAGAAGCAGCCCTCATTCGCAACATGGGCGCCGCAAATGTGCGAGCTAACGATTGATTCCCAGCAGTTGCTCGGTCACCCGCACGACTGGACGTGAGCGATCAACGGGAGCGAACTCAGCGGCTCGCGCCACCGGCGCGTTGTGCCCGGACGGCCAGTCCCGGCAACCTGCTCAGCGGCCATCCGTAAGCGCGTCGTCATTGCACGCCGCATTCCGCGCCACCGGATTGCACCGCGCCATCGCACCGTCCGCGAAGCTCACCGAGTAGCCTGTCCACTGCGCCGGTTCCGCCTTGGGATAGTCCGTGCTCAGTATCTGCGCGCCGCTCGCCATCGCGTGATCGCGCCGCAGCGTCGATCCGGAGCGGCCTTCCTTCGTATCCGCATCCGTCCGCGTGCGCACCAGGTAACCCTGCCCTACCAGCGCGGCAATCTCCTGCTCCGTGCCATCGTTGTCTTCGGTGAATGCGGCATCCGGCTCGCCCGGTGCGGCGTTCGTAAAGAGCACGCGCCCGCGCAGGTTCGGGTGACCCTCCAGATACAGCGGCCCGACATTACGCTGGTCCATCAGAAAGACCACCTTGCCGCGCGCCTTCGCAAGCGTGGGCCATGCACCCGCACGCGCCGCCTCGTTCGGCGTGGCGTAGGTGCCGCGCATATCGTCGGGAGTGATCATCTCGTCCGGCGAAAACACCGACCGGATCTCGCGATCCAACTCATCGAACGTCGCGGCCGTAAACGGCTCAGGAGTCGTCGCATTTGGAATGGCGAGCGGCTTGCCCTGCTTGGTCTCCACCAGCACAAAAATCGGCAGATGCTGCGGGTGCGCCTTCGACCACTCGCGCACAATCGTCAGACACGCGGTAAAGGGCTGGCAGTTGCTGTGCTGGTCCAGGTCCTGCACGTGCATCACCTTGAATCCCGGCTTCATCATCACGTCAGAGCTCGCGCCTGAGAAGTTCTGATCGTCCGGATCCACGGGAACCCCAGCCGCCTGCTCCAGCGCCGGCCCCGCCGGGTGCGCATAATGCCCACCCTTGCTGTCGGCAAAGATGTCCAGTTCGATCTGCCGCACGCCGCCATCGAACTGCTTATTCAGCGGCTGATGCGCGTAGTCCAGCCCGCGCAAAGCATCCGGCTTCTTCTCGCCGAGATAGGCGCGCATCCCGGGCAACAGCCCGGCGTGGTAGCTGTTATGGGAGCCGATGATCTGAATTTGGTTGATGCGCACCTGCGCATCCGAATCGGGAGCGCTGTAGCCAGCCTGCGCTCCTGCAGTCGCGGCCAGCAACACCGCGGCGAGATGCATTGCCTTCATTAGTAGTAGCCCTGTCTATATTCCGAAGATAGGATGACGACGCAAATCGCCATCTGGCAAAGTCTACCCTCGCAATGTCAACGGGCTGTTGCAAGACGCGGAGCTTCGCTGCTGCGCGAGGCATCCGCGGCATGGGCCAGCAATTCGTACGAACGCACCCGCGCTGCATGATCGTGCACGATGGTCACCGCAATGACCTCATCCAGATCGAGCGCGCCCGCGAACGCAGCAAGCTGCTCATGCACGCGCTCCGGCGTTCCGTAGAAGTAGCGCGGCCACTCACCCTCCTCCATCGGCACCGGTCCCTGCCGCTGCAACTCACGCAACGCTTCTTCAGGGCGCGGCACCGGACGCCGATCGCCCGAGCGGATGCGTCGCGTCAGCAGCCGCGGACTCGCCATCAGCAGCTCCGCTTCCTGCTCTGTCGTTGCGCACAGAACGCCTACGGCCACGCTCTTGCGCGGCTTGCCAGCATGCTGGCTTGCTCGAAACGATTCCGTATAGTGCGTGATCGCCGCCCGTGTATGCACCGGGCTGAAGAAGTGTGCGAACGCATACGGCAGCCCGAACTGCGCCGCCGCCTCCGCGCTCCACATACTTGAGCCCAGCATCCACACCTCCGGCACGCCCGGCATATACGGCGATACCGTCAACTGTGAGAACGGATGCTCCGCAGGAAAATCGCGATCGAGAAACGACAGCAGCTCCGCAATCTGATCCTCAAAGTCATCTGCCGGCCGTTGCCGCCGCTCGCGCCTCAGCGCATGCGCCTCCAGTGGACCGCCGCCCGGCGCGCGCCCAATCCCCAGATCGACCCGCCCTGGATAGAGCGCATATAGCGTGCGAAAGACCTCCGCCACCTTGTATGCGCTGTAGTGCGGCAGCATGATGCCGCCGGAACCAATTCGTATCCGCGAGGTCTCCGCACCAATGCGCGCCAGCAGCACCTCCGGCGCGGTACACGCCAGCAGGTCCATCGCGTGATGCTCCGACATCCAATAGCGGTGATAGCCCAGCCGCTCCACGTGCTTCGCCAGGTCAATCGAATTCTGGAGCGCCTGCGCGGCCGTCGACCCCTCCGGCACCGGCGACTGGTCCAGCACCGACAGCAGCACCCGCTTGCCCCCGGCCACAATGACAGCTTCGTTCATGCCCATTCGATGACGGCCGGCGGCCGGTGGACGCAAACCCCTACGAGGCAGCGGCTCTACACTGGTTCGTCGTGACCATGTCCACCATTCCGCCCATTCCCTTTCCCCTGCGCAGCGACAGCTACAAGCTCACGCACTGGCGCCAGTACCCGCCCGGCACCACCGAGGTCTACAGCTACCTGGAATCGCGCGGCGGCCGCTTCCCGCAGACGGTCTTTTTCGGCCTCCAGCCCTATCTGCGGAGCTATCTCGCGGGCAGCGTGGTCACAGCGGAGGACGTGGAGGCCGCCGACCGCCTCGCCGCCGCGCACTTCGGCCGCGCCGGCATCTTTAACCGCGCCGGCTGGATGCACATCGTCCAGCAACACGGCGGCCGCCTGCCGGTCGAAATACGTGCTGTCGCCGAAGGCACGCCGGTGCCCACCCACAACGTGCTGATGACCATCCGCAACACCGACCCCGCCTGCTACTGGCTCACCAACTTCCTCGAAACCCTGCTGCTCAAAGTCTGGTATCCCACCACCGTGGCCACGCTCTCCGGCGCGATATTTCGCATGCTCGAAGCAGCGATGAAGCGCAGCGGCGAAGATCCCGGCCCGGCCAACATGATGCTGCACGACTTCGGCTATCGCGGCGTCTCCTCCGAGGAGTCTGCGGGCCTCGGCGGCGCGGCGCATCTGGTCCACTTCCGCACCTCGGACACGCTCATCGCGAACATGCTGCTGCGCGAACACTATGCCGGCCCCGACACGCCCGCCGACTGGATGCCCTCCACCTCGGTGGTCGCCACCGAGCACAGCACTATGACCGCCTGGGGCCGCGATCACGAGATCGACGCCTATCGCAACGTGCTCACCGAATATCCTGAGGGCATCCTCTCCATCGTCGTCGACAGCTTCGATGTCTACCGCGCCGCAAAGGAGATGTTCGGCGGCATCTTGCGCGAGCAGGTACTCGCTCGCGATGGCCTGCTCGTCCTGCGCCCCGACTCCGGCGACCCGGTGCAGGTGCTGCTGCGCCTGCTGCCCATGCTGGCCGAGCGCTTCGGCAGCACACGCAACCATGCCGGTTACAGAACGCTCGACCCCAAAATCCGCCTGCTCTGGGGCGACGGCATCGGCCTGGAATCGGTCGAACGCATCCTCGGCGACGTTCTCGCCGAAGGCTGGTCTGCCGCAAACCTCATCTTCGGTATGGGCGGCGCGCTGCTGCAGAAGGTGAACCGCGACACGCAGAACTTCGCCTTCAAGTGCTCCGCCACCATCGTCAACGGCGAGCTGCGCGACGTCTTCAAGGAACCGGTCACCGACCCCGGCAAGGACTCCAAGCGCGGCAAGCTGGCATTGGTCAGAACCGCGCGCGGCGTGGAGACCGTGCACTGTCCCGGCAACTGCGAGATGAAAGGCGACCTGCTCGAACCAGTCTTTCGCGACGGCGAAGTGCTCCGCCACCAGACGCTCGAAGACGTTCGCAGCCGAGCGGTCACGCCCTGAGGTCCTCGTCATTCAATGTCTTTCTAGTGTGATGTCGACGCCGTCACACCTGGTAGCGAAGAAGTTGACGTACCTGTCTCCGGTGTAAGTCAGCGCCAGGCGATGAGGGTTCAGCCACTTCATTCCGACCTTTGTGTCTACGGTCCCATCAACCTGATCGTCAAAGATCAAGATGATTGCCCGCGCCAATCTCTTTGGCGATTAGTGGAGTCGCGCTTCCGCGTACCAGTTTGGCTTGTCTTTATTGCACCCAGACAAAAACATCAGAAGTGCGAGTATGGCAGCATACGAGCGGTTCCCCACTATCTCAGCCCCTAACTTGAAGTAATGCCTACTCCCTTAGAAATGCTGCCAACCCTCAGCCTGTAGCGGTCGCGCGCGGCCATCGTCGAGCAACACCATCTGCGGCTGGCCCGATCTGCTTCGCAGCATCGCGCCAATCCGCCGCACCGGCACACCCGCAATCCTCCGCGGCACGCGAGCACTCGCACCGGCGGTGAACAGCAGCTCGTAGTCATCCCCACCATGCAGCGCGTCATTCAGCGTCGCCCGGGGACCAAGCGGCAGCAGCGCAGCATCCACCTCTGCGCGTAGACCAGACTCTTCGCACAGATGCTGCAAGTCGACCGACAACCCATCGCTGATATCGATCGCCGCGGTCGCGATCTTCCGCCGCACCAGCCCGCGACCAACCCCAATCCTTGGCTCCGGAAAGAAATGCGGATGCTCCGCCGTCGCCGCCGTGAGATTACGCAAATGCCCAGCCGAGCGCGTCACGGCACCCAGCTCCGCGGCCGAACCACCCAACGTCCCAGTGACATAGATCGCGTCGCCCGCCTTCGCGCCGGAGCGCAGCAACGCGCGGCCGCGCTCCACGGCGCCCACCAGCACAATGTCCGCCGCTACTCGAGCCCGCGCGCCACCCGGCGCCTGCGCCAGATCGCCCCCGGCCAGCGGAACGCTCCACTCCTCGGCCAGCGCCAGCAGTCCGTCATAAAACCGGTCTGTCCAACTCCTCGTGCCAGGCGTCCCGCGCGTAAACTCCCGCGGCACCGCCAGCGACACAAACGCCGCCACCGGCCGCGCGCCCATCGCCGCAATATCGCTCAGTCCGCGTGCCAGGCATTTGTGCCCCACCGCCTCCGGCGCATGCCAGCCGCGTCGAAAATGCACATCCTCCAGCGAGAAATCCGTCGTGACCACCAGCTCTTCACCGCGCCGCACGGCCATCACCGCGGCATCGTCGCCGATCCCGACTCGCAAGCCGGCATTGCCCTGCTCGCTCGCCGCGCGCGCGCGTATCTCCTTCAGGATGTCCCGCTCTAGCATTTTCGGTTAAATGCGGACATTTAACGATTGCTCCTGTGGCTTTTCTTAAAGGAAAAGCCACGCCGAGTGAAACTCCGCAGTTCAGAGTATTACCGAAAATGCTATCTCGCTCGCCCACCCGAACAGCTTACCCGCAGAAACGGCGAGAGGCAGGCAACAGCATTGTGCCGTCACCTGCCTCTCGCGTTTTTGAGTTGCCGACTATTTACTCGTGCAGATCGAAACGATCGAGATTGGTCACCTTCGTCCAGGCGGCTACGAAGTCGTCGACGAACTTCTTCTTCGCATCCTCGCTGGCGTAGACCTCGGCCAAAGCGCGCAACACCGAGCTCGAGCCGAAGACAAGGTCGACGCGTGTACCGGTCCACTTCAGCTTACCGGTCTTGCGGTCATGCCCCTCGAACGCCTCCCTGGCATCGGACACCGGCTTCCACTGCGTGTCCATACCCAGCAGTTTCACGAAGAAGTCGTTCGTCAACACACCCGGCCGATCCGTGAATATACCGTGGGTGTTCCCATCGGCGTTGATGTTGATCGCGCGCAGACCTCCGAGCAGCACCGTCATCTCAGGCGCGGTCAGCGTGAGGAGTTGCGCCTTGTCGATCAGTCCTACCTCCGCGGGTACCGTAACTCCAGCCTTCCGGTAGTTGCGGAAGCCGTCGGCTTGCGGCTCGAGGGCGTTGTAGGCGGCAACCTCGGTCTGCTCCTGCGAGGCGTCCGTGCGACCGGGCGTAAACGGCACGGTCACATTGTGGCCAGCCGCCTTCGCAGCCTGCTCCACACCGGCGTTGCCCGCCAGCACGATCAGGTCGGCCAGTGAGACTTTCTTGCCGCCCGTCGCGCTCTTGTTGAACTCCGACTGGATGCCTTCCAGGACCTTGAGCACCTTGGCCAGTTGCGCGGGTTGGTTGACCTCCCAATCCTTCGCCGGAGCGAGACGAATGCGGGCACCGTTGGCGCCACCTCGCTTGTCGCCGCCGCGGAAAGTCGAGGCCGAGGCCCACGCGGTGCCGACAAGTTCGGAGACCGTCAGGCCCGAAGCCAGAACCTTGCCCTTGAGCGCGGCAACATCTGCATCGCCAATCAGCGGATGGTCGACGGCGGGCACCGGGTCCTGCCAGATCAGTACTTCCTTCGGCACCTCCGGTCCCAGATAGCGCGAGCGCGGACCCATATCGCGATGGGTCAGCTTGAACCAGGCGCGAGCGAAGGAATCGGCGAAGGCCTGCGGGTGCTCCAGAAAACGACGCGATATCTTCTCGTAGAGCGGGTCAACGCGCAGCGACAGGTCGGTGGTCAGCATCGTGGGCTTGTGCTTCTTCGCCGAATCGTACGCGTCGGGGATGGTAGCCTCGGCGTCCTTGGCCTCCCACTGGATGGCGCCAGCCGGGCTCTTGGTCTGCACCCACTCGAACTTGAAGAGATTTTCGAAGAAAAAATTGCTCCACTGCGCCGGCGTCTGTGTCCAGGTGACTTCCAGGCCGCTGCCGACGGCGTCCTTGCCGCTGCCCGAGCCGTAGTTGCTGATCCAGCCCAGGCCCTGCGATTCCATGTCGGCGGCTTCAGGCTCCGACCCCTTGTGCGACTCGGGCGCTGCGCCGTGAGTCTTGCCGAAGGTATGGCCACCGCCGATCAGCGCTACGGTTTCCTCGTCGTCCATCGCCATGCGAGCGAAGGTTTCGCGGATGAACTTGGCTGCGGAGATAGGATCGCCGTTCTTGTCCGGGCCCTCCGGGTTGACGTAGATCAGTCCCATCTCGGTGGCGCCGAGATGCTGTTCGAATTTTTCGAGAGGCCGGTGGGCCAGCCACGCGGTTTCGGTGCCCCAGCTCACGTCCAGGTCGGGCTCCCAGGTGTCTTCGCGGCCGGCAGCAAAGCCAAAGGTGCGAAAGCCCATGTTCTCCAGCGCCACATTGCCGGTAAGGATCAGCAGATCGGCCCAGGAAATCTTCTGTCCGTACTTCTGCTTGATCGGCCATAGCAGGCGGCGCGATTTGTCGATGTTCACATTGTCCGGCCAGCTGTTGAGCGGAGCGAAGCGCTGCTGCCCGCGCCCGCCGCCCCCGCGGCCGTCACTCAAGCGATAGGTGCCGGCGGAGTGCCAGGACATGCGGATGAATTGCGGGCCATAGTTGCCGAAGTCCGCCGGCCACCAGTCCTGCGAGTCGGTCATCAACTTGCGCAGGTCGTTCTTCAGTGCCTCGTAGTCGAGCTTCTTGAACTCCTCACGGTAGTTAAACGCCGGCGCCAGCGGATCGGACTTGGACGAGTGCTGGTTCAGCAGGTCAACCCGCAGCGTATTTGGCCACCAGCTGCGGTTCTCGGTAACAGGTTTGGAGGCGTGGCCCGGAAACGGGCATTTGGCTTCAGTTGCCATTTGGAGAGCTCCTCTTTAGACAGAACTTACTTAACAAGAATAATTATTGTTCTTCGAGCTGGCAAACTCCTGCCTGTGGAAGGCGTCTTGCCTCAGTTGCGATGCAGTGCTGCCTCAGATAATCGATTAGGTAATAGTTTTGTCGTAATCAAGGAACGTCGCCTATTGTTCGCCTATACAACTTCGGTCAGGTTGCTCTCGTCTTTCCCACTTTGGTAGGGTGTGAATGCGTTCCAGCAAACCGCATTCGCATTGGCGTAATATTCGCGAACCCCCCGGAACGAACCCACTGCTCGCGAAAGGAGGTGCCCTGTGCGCAAAACCTACTACATCATCTTTGTCGCTCGTGAAGACGATGGCCGCCTTCGCAAGGTCCCGGTTCCGCTGCACTACGCGTACGTCTTTGTCGCCGCTGCCGTCGTAGGCCTCTTCACCATCACCGGGATGGCCGGCTCCTATGGACGCATGCTGCTGAAGACCGCCCACTACAACCAGGTCCGCTCCGAGAAGGAAACCCTGCGCCACGACTACCTGCACATGCAGCAGGTGGCCAAGGAAAAGGACGTCCAGGTAGCCTCGCTCGGCTCTCTGGCCAGTGAAGTCACCGCGCTCTACGGCCTGCGCCAGGGCCATACCGGCAAAGCCAGCGCAGATCCAGTCGTCTCCCCGATGATCGACGCCACCGGCGACTCCAGCGAGTATCTCAACACCCTCGATCAGCTCACCGCCCTGCGCAGCTCCGCCCTGTCCGGCCACATGCGCCGCGCCCTCGAGCCCGCCTTCGGCTTCGGCGACAGCGCCGACTGGGGCAACTCCGCAGACCTGCCCACGCTCTGGCCCGTCGAAGGCCCCATCACCAGCTCCTTCGGCGAGCGTCAGGACCCCATCAACGGCGAAGGCGCCTTCCACAAGGGCATCGATATCTCAGCCAACATGGGCCAGCCCGTCCGCGCACCCGCTGACGGCACCGTCCTGATGGCAGGCCCAGCCAGCGGCTATGGGCAGGAGGTCATGCTCGACCACGGCCACGGCATCCATACTGTCTACGGCCACCTCTCCGGATTCGCCGTCACCGCCGGTCAGGATGTCCATCGCGGCGAAATCATCGGCTATGTCGGCAGCGAAGGCCGCTCCACCGGTCCGCACCTGCACTACGAGGTGCGCATCCACGACACCGCGGTGAACCCGCACAAGTACATGCGCGAGACCATGCAGGAGTTCGCCTCCAGCAAGCCCGCCAGCAACGGCACCAACGCAGGCATGATGTAGTCCTTAGCGCGATCCACTTCTCGACCGGCCTGCCCACGCGGCAGGCCGCGTGCATTTGGTTGCGTGCTTTCGGAGGACGCGAGACACCGTCTCAAGGCCGCGGGGCGACGGGGATAACAGCGACTCTCATGATCGTGCAATCGACTTTTTTGTTAGTGGGCGTCGTGATCTTGACCTTCTTGCCGTCCATCTCGTAGTTGACGCTGCTTCCGACAACGAAATTGGTCACGTTGACCGATTTGTCCGCGTTGGTTCGGCAGATGTACTCGTTCCCCGTTGCATCGAACGTGAGATCGAACACCTGATGCTTGGAATGCTTTGCATGCTTGTCGGCTACGCCGGCTGGCTGCAAGTCCTTGAGGATGGTGTCGCCTGTGTATTTTTGGTCCGCCAGCGCCGGTGTGGCCATTGCTCCAGCTAACAATGCAACTACGGTGAGCCTACGCATCGCTTTTCCCCCATGCCTGATTCGGTGCCTGATTCTAGAACGTGGATGACCTTCTCGGTAGAAAACGACGAATTCATGGCCGACTGGGGGGCGGCCATCCAAAGTGAATCGACCTCACCGGGAACTCCGGACGGCACGCTCTCGTACTGCAAAACGGGACCTCAGGATCCCGGCAGGATTGGGAGGAGACGCATGCTGGCGGATTTGCGCGACGCGCTGCGGCAACTGAAGAAGGCACCTGGATTCACGGCGACAGCGGTCATCACTCTGGCGTTGGGCATCGGAGCCACAACGGCAATCTTCACCCTCGTGCACCAGGTGATGCTCAAATCGCTGCCGGTCACAAAGCCGGAAGAGCTGTGGAGAATCGGAGATAAGATTCGCTGCTGCAACTGGGGTGGCTACACCCAGGGCGAGGACGGCAATTTCTCGCTCTTCTCCTGGGAGACGTACAAGACTTTTCGCGAGCACACGCCGGAGTTCACGGACCTCGCGGCGCTCCAGGCCGGCAATGCGCCGCTTGGCGTCCGTAGGGCAGGCTCACAGGCGCAGGTGGATACACGCAACGGAGAATACGTCTCCGGGAACTTCTTCAGGACGCTCGGCGTGCAGCCGTGGATCGGCCGGCTGATGTCCGACGCGGACGATCAGGAGGGCGCACCGCCGGTAGCAGTCATGAGCTACCGCATCTGGAAGGAGAAGTACGGCTCCGATCCCTCGGTGGTCGGCGCCAGCTATCAAATCAATGGGCATCCGTTCACGGTGATCGGCGTAGCCGCGCCGGGATTCTACGGAGCGAAGCTGGCGGGTTGGGGCATGCCGGACTTCTGGCTGCCGCTGACCAAGGAGCTGCTGATTGACGGAGCGACGGCGCGGCTGAAAGGGCCGAACCGCAACTTCCTGGATCTGATCGGAAGAGTGCGTCCGGGAGTGAATCCGAAGTCGCTCGAAGCAAAGTTGAAGGTGGAATTCCATAACTGGCTGGCCAGCCACGTGCCGGATATGGAGCCCAGCGAAAAACAGCTCTGGCAACAGCAAACGCTTCACCTGATTCCCGGTGGCGCAGGTGTCGCGGCCATGCGGGATCAATATCAGGCCGGACTGACGTTGTTGCTGGTGGCGGCAGGATGCGTGCTGCTGGTGGCCTGCGGCAATCTGGCGAACCTGATGCTGGCGCGCGGCTTGAAGGATCGCGCGCAGACCTCAGTCCGCGTGGCGCTGGGCGCTTCGTGGCAGCGGCTGGTGCGCAAGGCGCTGGTGGAGTGCCTGATGCTGGCGCTCATCGGCGGAGCCATCGGCGTTGCTGTGGCATACGCCGGGACACGGCTGGTTCTCTATCTGGCCTTCCAGATCGGCGGCCCGGATAACTATGTACCGATCGACGCGACGCCATCCTGGACAGTGTTGCTCTTTACCTTCGGCGTGTCCCTCCTCACCGGAGTACTTTTTGGGATTGCGCCGGCGTGGATGACTTCGCGCGCCGACCCGGTGGAGGCGCTGCGTGGCGCGAGCCGCTCTGTGAGTGGGCGTAGCTCGTGGGCGCAGAAGTCGCTGGTGATTGGACAGGCCGCCATGTCGCTGGTGCTGCTCTCCGCTGCAGCCCTTCTCGGCCAGAGTCTGCGGAATCTGGAGCACCAGAACTTCGGCTTCGAGACCGAAGGCCGCTATATCGCGTCGATCAATCCGACGCTGGGCACCTACAAACCGGAACAATTGGAGCCCATGTTCCGCCAGATCGACGACCGCCTGCAGCAGATTCCCGGCGTGCGCATGGTGGCTCCCGCGCTCTACGCCCCCATGACCGGCGATAGCTGGAACGACAGCATTCGCGTAGAAGGCAGACCCGAGCCCGGCGCTAAGGAAGATACAAGCTCAGGATGGGCGCGCGTGATGCCGGGCTTCTTCGAAACCGTGGGCGCGAAGATGGTGCTGGGCCGGCCCATTACCGAGGACGACACCGCGACAACGCGGAAGGTAGCGGTCATCAACGAAGCATTCGCAAAGCGATTCTTCAAAGGTCAGAACCCCATCGGGCAGCACTTCGGCCCCGAACAAAATCAAATACGCCTCAGACTTCGAAATCGTCGGAGTCGTGAGGGACATGCGGTATATGACCTCCGACTACAAAGATCCGATTGGCCCGATGTATTGGCTGCCGGAGGCGCAGACCGTGCAGCACGACGAGCCGGCCTACGCGAGCGGCGAGATCTGGTCGCACTACCTGTACAACATCGTGATCTGGGCGCCGGGCAACCCGCCGGGTATGGAAGAGCACGTGCGCAAGGCGCTGGCCAGTGTTGATCCGAACCTCGTGCTCTACACGGTGGACCCATATAGCAAAATAGTCGGCGCGGATTTCCAGCAGGAAAACATGATTGCTACGCTGACCACGCTCTTCGGTGTGCTTGGACTGATATTGGCAGCCGTAGGACTGTATGGAGTCATGGCGTACAACGTGGAACAGCGGACCAGCGAGATCGGCCTGCGCATGGCACTCGGAGCAGATCGCGGCAACGTGGTCAGGATGGTGCTGCACGGCGCCTTTTCGCAAATAGGTATCGGACTCGCGCTCGGCATTCCGGCGGCGATTGGCGCCGGCAAGCTGATGAGCGATCAACTCTTCGGAGTCAGGCCATGGGACCCCATCATGCTGACAGCGGCAACGCTTCTACTCGCCTGTGCAGCGCTGCTCGCCTCCGTGATTCCGGCGCGGCGCGCGGCAGGCGTAGAGCCAATGGTCGCGCTGCGCAACGAGTAAGCGAGGACCGGGCTAAATTTTGATTCTGCATCTATACCGTGACCAACCGTGATTGCGCGCACTGACTGAGAAGGCCTCTCATCGTCATGCCCGACCGTATCTACAAAATGTCATTATCGATACGCTGTCTTGGAACTTTGCGGACTACTTGCCATCACCGCGCTTGGACCCTTGAGCGAGCCATGCAATTAGCTCAGAGGAAGAGGTCTCAATCACCTCGCCGGTGGCTCTTAAATTAGCTAACGACCGGAGGCGCGCTTCATCCGTCTTAGCCCCGCACAGGTCGGAGACGAGGATCGGAATGTAATTTAGATCCAGGCCGTGCCGGATTGTAGGTTCGATCCCCACCTCGAGTGCGATGCCGGCAATGATGAAAGCCACCAAGTTGGCATCGCGAAACGCAATGTCGAGATATGTCCCCTCGAAGGCTGACATCGTAATCTTCTCGATGACAACATCGTCTTCAGTGGGAGTCAGTTCTGGAACGATTTTGGATGCGGGCGAGGTTGCCGTGAAGAGAGGTTTCGTGTCCATCGGGTCATCTTTCCGCTGCCATACCATTGCACGTCGGAACTGACCGACGCCCGCGCTGGAGTTAGGAAGAAAGATGTGCCGCGTAAAGAAAATGCGATATCCACTCGATCGAGCGGCCGCGAGCAGTTGCTGACAACCTCTCACGATCGACTGTCCATCAGGGAGTTGTGGAACGATGGCGGCTTGCATGTCATAGACGATGATCGCAACCCGATCTGGCGAGCATATCTCCCGCAGGTCGCTCGGAATTGTCACCCCGTATGCAGACTTCATCGGGGCTGGCCTTCGGAGAGAACAGCAGGCGTCGTTCGATCGAAGGGTGGCTGAACATCAATCTCCTGGCGGAAGAGCGCCTCAATCGGCAGAGGAACTTGTAGCGCAATGAAGTCCCACTCAAGCATTCCGGCTTTGCTAAGGGGAAAGTCGTCCGTGTAGCGTCTCGCGGTCTCCACATCGGGGACTTCGAAGACAATGACGACGCCAAGCTCGTCTGCCCTGGCGTAATTTTCTCGGACGATTCCAGCCTTCCAGAGTCGCCAAACATTCGATACTTCCTCGGGCAAATACGGCGTGACCTGCGCAAGTGTTATCCCTGGGCGAAATCGATCAAACGCTATGACCTTCACATGACCTCCGGACCGCACTTCCCTTATCCCATATGCAAAACAGCCCGCGCAAGTACGCACAAATTTGTGCGTGACGCGAAGTCTGCCGATCGAAATGTCGCCTCTTGTTCTTCGAAGCTTTTGCATGTTGCTTGGGACACGCTTGAGCGCGATTTATCCCCTCGCGACCGCAACCTCGCATTCGACAGAAATTGACGAATGGCGCCTTCACTCACGGATGAAATGGTCGATTGCAACCCGAGGTGTAGGAGCAAGATTGTTTTCCGGGCACAGCTTCTCGGAGTTGATGCGATACTCCGACATGCTTTTAAAAGACTGTCCGGTGTCGGTCACACTTCGCTTCATTAGCGGAAAGTGGAAGCCAATCATTCTGCACGAATTGAAAAATGGGCCGTCGAGTTTTGGGCAGTTACAGCGCCAAATCCCTGAAGCGTCTCACAAGGTACTCACTGAACAACTTCGCCAGTTGCAGGCTGCCGGCATTATCACCAAGACGTACAAACAATCAGCGATCCGCTCCAGCTACGGACTGTCAGAGCTTGGGCAAACACTCCGCCCGATTCTGAGCCAGTTAGCGAATTGGGGACAAGAAGCGAAACGAAGAGAGCGAAAGGTATCTGCTCCCTCCGATACGGGGATAAGGGCGAGCCGCCACAATTAGCGCGCCGACGAGCGACCGCATTTTTCGCGAATCTCCCGCCAGACGCTACCATCGGATAGACGTGACCCCAGACCTGCTCCCAGACCGGCTCACCAACATGCGATTGACCAGAGCCCAGCGCCAGGGCAAACGCTACCTGAACCCCGTACCCACCAACGTCGGCGGCCTTTCTATCATGTTCAAGGTAGGCCCGCGCATCCTCTTCGATACAGCGTCACGCTCCCCGCGTCATCCCCTCGGCCCGTTTCAAACCGACTCTCGCATCTACGAAACAGCTCCCGCCTCCGGCCTGCGCATCACCTGGTTCGGTCACTCCTCCAGCTTGGTCGAAATCGATGGCGTCACCATCCTCATCGATCCGGTGTGGGATGAACGTGCTGCGCCGACACAATGGTTCGGTCCAAAGCGCTTCTTTCCGCCCACTCTCGCGCTCGAAGACCTGCCACGCATCGATGCCGTTCTCATCTCGCACGATCACTACGACCATCTCGGCGCGGGCACGGTCCGGCGCCTCGCACGCATGGAGAGCCTGCAGCACACACGGTGGATCACCTCGCTTGGCGTCGGCGCCATCCTGTCGAGCTTCGGCGTTCCCTCGGCCCGCTGCAAAGATCTCGACTGGACCGAGCAAATACAGATCGGATCGCTGACCATCACCGCGCTGCCTGCCCGCCACTTCTCCGGCCGCAGCCTCTCCAATCGTTTTGAGACGCTCTGGTCCTCGTTCGCGCTGATCGGCCCGAAGCACCGCGTCTACTACGGCGCAGACTCCGGCGAATGGTACGGCTTTCGCGAAATTGGCGAGACCTTCGGTCCCTTCGACCTCACCATGCTCGAGATCGGCGCCTCCGATCCGCTCTGGCAGGACATCCACATGGGTCCGGAGGGCGCCGTTCGCAGCTTCCGGGCCCTCGGCAATCATGGCCTGCTCATGCCGATCCACTGGGGCCTCTTCGACCTTGCGCTCCACCCATGGCAGCAGCCGATCGAGACTCTCACCGCAGTCGAAGATCTCAAGCTCTGGTCTCCCGTCCCCGGGTTGCCGGCGGAAGTCATCCGCGGCGAAGAGCTCCGCTCCAACTGGTGGCGCTGAACGGAGCCTGTGCGGCTCGCCGCCTCTTCCTGAAATCACAAATTTCCAAATAACCATCCCGCCGTGCGGCCGGCCAACGCGGATGCTTCGCAGCCGTCTGCGTTTGCCATCCCCGCTTTGCCTCTGCAGTCCGGCCATGCCACACTTCCACCCGCGCATCTCCGGAGAGTTTCTCCGGGCACTTCTTCCGCTGGAGGCATTCCTTGAAACCAGTCATCGCCTTGAAACTACCGATCGCTTTGTCGCTGCCGATCGCGTGCTTTGCCGTTTCGTCGCTCCTCGCACTTCCCGTCTTGGCGCAGCATCCGGGCGGAGGCGGCCATCCTGGCGGCGGTGGCCAACCCGCTGGCGGAGGACATGAGATGCACACCCCGCCCGCGCGCGGACCGCAGCCATACCACGGCACGCCGCAGGCGCATGAAGACCGCCACTTCGCCGACAAGCCCGGCCATCCCGACGCGCCGCACGTCGACGGCAACCATTGGGTCGGCCACGATGGCGGCGCGCAACAACGCGCACTACCACCTCGACCACCCATGGGAGCATGGCCACTGGAGCGGCGGCTTTGGCCCGTCACATCGCTGGCGTCTCGGCGGCGGCGGCCCATCGCGCTTCTGGTTCAACAACTGGTATTGGAGCGTCGCTCCCTACGACCTCGGCTACGTCGACGGCTGGCTATGGGACTCCGATGACATCGTCATCTACGAAGATCCCGATGATCCAGGCTGGTATCTCGCCTACAATCCGCGACTCGGCACCTACGTGCACGTGCAGTATCTCGGCTAAGCGCGCATCCAGACGCATCGACAGCAACGGCCTGCCCTCGCGGCAGGCCGTTGTCATTTGCCCACCAGCGAGGTCCGTCCGTGCAATTGCGAGTTATCCGTTAAGAGTCGTCGTCTCAGCCACTCCCTGATACGTGTAGGTCATCGGGCGCGGTCCCCGGACATGGAAGGTCTTCAGTTCAGTTATCCGAAATCCCGCCGCCGTGATGAGATCGTCAATCTTACGATTCAGGTGGCAGCCGCCTGTGATGTTCTTCCAGAGCGGCGTGATCCGCTCCTGCCAATCAGCCACACCAGGATCGACAGCCCGTCCATGCTCCAGAAAGATGAGGCGTCCGCTCGCTTTGAGAACGCGCTTCATCTCCTGAAGCGCCTTGGGAGCATTCGCGATGGAACACAACGTCCACGTCGTGACAACGGTATCGATACTTGCGTCGGCGAGGGGCAGCTGCTCTTCCGCAGATTGTGAAAGAAACTCAACCTCCACCGGCGCCGCCATGGTTCTCTCGCGCGCCATCTGCTGAAGCTCAATGGAAGGGTCCACGCCATAGACCCGCTGAACCTCCGGCGAATAGAACGGCAGATTCAGGCCTGAGCCAATGCCTACTTCCAGCACCTCGCCGCGAGCAAGCGGAATCCAGGCAGCACGCAGCCGGGCCGTTTCCTCATTTCTCATCGCAAGATCGATGATGCGAGGTAGAACATATTTCGCATAAAGACCCATGGCGTCGTCTCCCGATCACAATGCTTTTGGGCTAAGGCAAAATGCAGGATAGCTGTAGTGTCAGTGCACCAGCGCCTCTTCCGTTGCGCCGGTGAACTCGACGCGCAGCACGGTGATGTCGTCGTTTTGTCCGAAGGTCTGTGCGGCCTCGGCGATCTCTGCCGCCGACCTGTCTTGCCGCATCAGTTCGTTCGTCCGCACAAAACCGAAGAGTTCCCGCTTCCCATGCTTCCTCTCCAGGCTCCGCGCTTCGACCACACCGTCGGTCAGCAGCGTCAGACGGTCGCCGGGTTGCAAGGAAAACTGCATCACGGAGAATGCCGCATTTTCCATCACTCCGAGCGGCAATGCGCCTTCGATCGCTATCTCCTCGCCATTCAGATATGGCGGCAGATGACCGGCATTCGCCAGAGTGACCTCGCCATCCGGCGCGACGCGCAAGACCAGGCAAGTGGCCTGAGCGTCGCCGCGCCCGATCATCCGTCGATTCAGAGACTGCAACAGGCACAGCGGATCGCAGTTCGTCTCTGCCTGGTTGCGAATGGTGCCCACCATCAGCGAGACCAGCATGGCCGCCTTCAGCCCCTTGCCGCTCACATCGCCGATCACCGCCAGAACGCTGCCGTCATCGCCTGGAAGCATCTGGAAGAAGTCGCCGCCTACCTGCTGCGCCGGCCGGTATTCGCTTTCCAGCGTAAAGCCGCGGACGCCAGGGATTGCTTCTGGAATCAGAACATGCTGCACCTGCCGCGCCTGTTCAACCTCCTGCTTGAATTGCTCCCGCTCCCGCTGTGAGTGCAGGAATCGCCGCAGCAGCAGCACGGTTATGATGGCCAGCGACAGGATGGTGGCGACCGCGTTGAGGGTAACCGCAATTCCGTAGGGGAAGAATTCGCCTGGGAAATGCAATACGGTCAGTTCTTGTTGATACAGCGAAATAACCACCAGCACCACGGCGGGCAGCGCCATCCATCCTTCGGTCCGCTCCTTCAGAATGCCGCGAATCGTCACCCAAACCAGAAGCGCTCCGAGCAGCAGCTTGAGCACATACGTAAGCGGCAACAGATACGCGATGGCATGAACGGGAACCACGCCGCCATAGAGCGGCGCCCGCAACATGGCAGTCATCAGCCCAAGCAGCACTACCATTCCCCAGACCACGCGGTGCAGTTGCGCCATACGGCCAAGTCGGAACCAGTAGGCCCAGAACAGCACCCACAGACCGATGTATGCCGGGGTCAGGATCGCATCCTCAATTAAAAATAGGGAGACTCCGATCCAGGCGGTGTAGTTCGACATAACAACTATGGCCACGCGGGCCAGAATGCCCGCGCAGGTGAGGCCTAGCCAGAGATAGGCCGGCTCCTTGCGATCCAGGCCGAAGAGGCCAAAGGCTACCAGCAGAGCCACGAACAAAATCGCTATCTCAACAATGTTGTCGTACTGCGAGCGATCGATAGCGGCCCAGTCCGCTTGGAGCAGTCCGTCGATCGCGGAGGCGTGACCCAGCACGGGTGCCCCATGCAAACCGCCGGCATCCGGGTCGACCATTGGCGTAAACGCGGCCATCCACATGCGAATGGCAATGGTCGCCGGACCGCCGCGAATATTCGCCGGTAGCGGAAAGACCCGCGGTAATGCGACATAGGCCGTGACCCCGTGCGGGGTGAATTGGCCGAAGTGCCCGATAAGCTGGCCGTTTACGTAGATTTCGTAGGCATCGTCGTAGTTGTCCGGCATCTTGAGTGCCAGTGCCGTCTGCCCGTTTTGTATCTCGATGCGCAGCCGGTACCACGCGTAACCGTGATAGCCGCGATACCCGCGCGCCGTCCACCCCGGAACGTAACCGCTGCTGCCGATCTGCGGATCATAAGATCCCGGCGGCGGCGTCAGGTCCATCAAATGCCACGCGGAGTCGTCGAAATTCGGATCGGTCCAACGCATGTTATCGCCGGTGTGGAATTTCCACGGCCCGTTCAGCGCAACCACCGAATCGCCGAGCGCGACGACTTGCGCAGGTGCTGCAGGCGCGGCTTGTGCCGGCGCCACCCCAGGCGAGGAACCCCACAGGAAACCCAGCAGCAAGGACAGGCCAATCGCGCGCATGGCAGCGAGAGTAGCACCCGCGCCGCCTGCTCAGCGACAAAATGCTGCAGTCATGTTGGTTCGACTCGCGCGCCGCGAAAATACCGCGCGCCCTCGGGACGAAAGAGTAGCCACGCAAACACGGAACAGAGCAAAGCGTGGACTGCCAACTCCGGGATCGCGTGAAAAGCGCTCAGGATGACGTGAAATGCGATTCAGGCCGCAGCGCGCCCAGTTCTGTCCCTGGAGCAGAAATACTCCGCATACAATTGCAGTGAGTTCGGTGACTTCAATCCCCACAGCATCCGGATGACGTGCCAGCAACTCGCGAAAATGAACAGCGAAGCCGCCCACGCCCACCGCCAGATAGACGCAGGCGAGAATCGTAAGGGAGATGGGGCGCTTGTTGGCGTTCATGGCAGCATCTCCAGCACGGCGTCGCTGGGCTCGAGGGCTTGGGCGTCCGGAGACAGAATGGACCCCGCCTCAAGCAGCGCCTGGACAGTGCCGACGTAATCGCCCGTCTCTCGATGCCATCCGTTCCCGGAGCCATATATCGCCCACGCGAGCGCGGTCCCGGCATACTCCTTCGATTTCAACTCCAGCGCCGGATGGAACCGCAGAATCTCGCGCGCCATTCCCGCATTGCCGTGGAATCCAGCCCAGTGCAGCGCTGTCGCGCCCATCTCTCCCGCAACATCGACCGGCCAACCCGCCTGCAACATCAGCCGCACTGCTTCTGTGTTGTTCGTCTGCGCAGCATTCGGCAGCTTTCTCTTGTCTGCTTCAGACAATGTCGTTGCCGCATCCGGATGCTTCGACAGAAACTCGCGAAAGGCCGCTTCGTCTCCCAGCTCACATGCCAGCGCCAGCTTCAGCTCCTCCGGCGTCCGCTCCATCAGCAACTGGAAGATATCTTCGTGACCGAAATCGCGTGCCACCGAATGCGCGGTGCGGTGCGATCCCAGAGTCCAGATGTAAATCGTGCCGCCCGCCTCCGGGTTCTGCTTCGGAAACCACTCCTCCGACACGTTCATCCGGATGCATGCAGGATCGCGATCCAAATGCCGCCGCACCAGATTCATATCGCCGAGCGCCGCCGCCATCAGCAGATCTGTACGGCATCCACGCGCCACCAGGTAGCGCGCGACATCCTGCCGGTCCCTCGGATAGTGCCGCCTCTGATCGACGCGCAGCATATACTGCGCCGCCGTCGACTCATGATCCACATCGCGCGCATCGATCTCCGCACCGCTCTCCAGCAGGAACTCCGCAACCTCCACCGTCGAGGCAAAGTGCAGCGGCGTCTGACCATCGCCGCCGCGTGCGTGGACCACGCCCGGATCCGTCGCCACCAGCTCACGCAACTTCGACATCATCCCCAGCCGCGCGGCGGAGTGCGCATCCAGCACCGCGCCGCGTTCGACCAGAAACTCCACCATGCCCGGATCGCAATCGTCCAACACACCGAATCCGCCCGCCCACCACTCCGTTCGCTTCCGTATATCGGCGCCTGCCTCGAGCAGCGCATCGATCGTCGCGCGATCGCTGCGCTGTACCGCCGCAAACAACGCCTGAGCGCCAAAGCCGTAATCGGGAAGCGGTTCGTTGATCCTCGCCCGCAACTCCGGATGCTTCTTGAGAAGATCCGCCACCCGCGGCGCATCGCTGTCGCACACCGCGGCCTTCAACGCCTCCGCCGGAGTGAGCCCCAGCCCCTCCACGTGCGACTTCAGCTTCGCCCAGGTGGCAAACCCGTATTCCTTCGCCAGCGTATGTTGGGCATCCGCCAGTTTGCCCTGCCCAGTGGTGCGCAGCAGTTCCTTGGCTTGCTTCTTCAGATATTCGAGATTCGGCTTTTCCGGTAGCTCGCGAGACATAACTCCTCCTTCTGTGGCCCGTGGTCCGCTACGACGGGCAGAAGAGAGGTGAATGCTCGGTGCTCAAAGACTGGTTCAGGTGGGATAATCCCTTTCCGCGGACGGGAAGCAACCTGGTTTGCGGCTCCCACTCTAACAAATCCACTGTGAAGGAGTGAAGAGCCGCGCTGGTTTACGTTCGCCTGACGGACACGGGCGTACAAAGATCAGTTGCGACTCTCCGCATTCGAACAACCGCGAGACACTTGCCATTGCGCCTCACAGCGTTCGCGGCCGAACTCACTACGGCGTTGGCAACGCACCCAACTGCTGCATCAATCCCAGCGAGTCCATCAGGATACGGCTGTCCGCCATCTTGCCATCCGCCAGGCGATCGATCACTACGCCCTTCACTGTAACTTTCCTGCCGGTCGACGGAATACCCAGGAAGGTCGCGCGATGCGTGCCCGTCCACGTAAAGCGGCTCACCACCTTGTCGTCCTCCGCCACCACTTCATCCAGCACCCAATGGAGATCCGGAAAGGCCGCGCGCATCCCGCCGATTACATCTTTCAGGCCCTCTCGCCCCTGCTGCTGCCCCGGCAGAGGGTCCAACTCGACAAAATCGACCGCAACAAGATCGTCGGCGCGATCCAGCCGGCCTTGATTGATGACCTCTTCGACGAATGCTGCAACCACCTTCTTGTTTCGGCCGTCGTCATCGCTCAGGCTCCCTCCACCCGCACCGTATTCTTCGCAGGATTCGCCGGCTCCGCCCGGCGCTTCTCAATCACAATATGCGCGACGCAAGGCCCTCACGGCACGACAAATCTAACAACGCCGTGAAAATACTGCGGCTTGCCATCGCGAATCAGCGGCCGGAACGTCCATTGGCTGATCGCCGCCATCACCGGGCTCTGCAGATTTGAAGGCACCTTGGTGTATCCCTCCCCGGTCAACTTGCCCTGTTCGTTCACACCAATGTCGACTTCCACCACGTCTCCGGAATGTCCCCGGCCAGAACCCCATGCCGGCTCGACAATCTTTGTCGCCAGAGCGCGAACCTCCGCATCGCTCAACTCAGGTAGCGGATCACCTATTCTGGTATCGAATGCAAACCCGAGTCCGCCATCTACCTGCACCGGCTTGTCATCTGCGACTGCTGGCTTCGTGGTCCAATGCAGCACCTGTTCTCGCGCTGGGTCTTCCAAGCCCGCATTGTCTGAGTTCAGCGGCCATGTTTCGCGAACGTGCCCCGTGGCGTCGACAGAAACATACATAGCGAGACGACCGTGCGTATGTCCGGAGTGAACCGTGGGCCATCGAATCGGTGCATTTCCTGCAACCAGCTCCTCCATCTGAGTGGGGCTCACCGCGGCAGATCGGAAACGGTCATCGTCTGTCGGCAAAGGCGCGAACAAAGCGGCCGAAACATCCTTGGGCATCTCCTCGAGCCGCGTGACGTCACCCACTAAGTGGGTTCCCGGCTCGGGGTCATCCTCGAACCTGCGGGCTACTTCTTTCTTATCGAAGCTACGGTAGTCCGATAACTCCATGCTGTAGCGGGGGCCGAAGTAGGACTTAAGGCGCCCTGTGCCGTCGAAGCAGATGCCGGCAAAAGCATCTGTAGCAGAGGCACCACTGCCAATGCTGAACTTTGCGTGCGCGCAGCCTGCAGAATTTTCTCGGTTAGACGTGGCGATCTGAAGTATCGAACCTCCACTCGCGCGCCACGCAGCCGCATCGGGAATGAGGTCAAAGGTAGCGCTAACAAAGCCGCGGAGCCACAGCGGAAAATAATCCCCTTCATCCCGCTCCGTCTTCTTCCCATCGGCGACAACGATAGTCTGCCGCATGCCATCCTTCGCCGTGACCTCGCGGCGCCATTGCGAAGGCGAAGCCCACCACTCTTCGATCGTTCCCTGATAAGGCGAAGCTGGGTTCTCCGGTTCCGACACAGACACGTAAATGTGAAAAGGACGCGCACCTTCTCCCAGCAAAGAGCCCTTTGCAAGTGCCTTATCCACAGCGTCTCCAAGCGGAATAGTTGTCCGCTTGATCTGCCCACTCAAGGTGTTGGTTGTAAATAAAATGACCGCTGTTACGACGATCCCGAAAGCCCGCATGCGAAGAACCTACTGCACTATGGTTCATTCAGCCATGGAAATCATCGCGCGTTTCAGCTAGAAATCAGGCGGCGTTTCGAATCGGGCCGACTGACTATGCCAGCGGATCTACCCGCACCGTGATCCCCATCGTAGTGCACCGCGCCCGGCGACAACGTCACCGCATTCTCCGCCGCATTCGCCGGCTCCACGCAGACCATGTGCGGCCACTCGTCATCCCCGAAATCCGCCATCGCGCTAGCCTTCTCCATCCACGGATTCCAAACCACCGTGCTCTCCGATCCGCGCTTCTCGATCACTATGCGCCGCTGCCACTCCGGATCGGAAATCGTAACCGCCGCCTGCGTATTCAGGTGAAGCTGATCCGTCTCGCCCGCGAAGCGGATCGCGCCCGGCCCCGCGTGCTTGCGTTTTGCGTCATCTGCGCGATCGAGATAGTCCGTGTCACCCACGCCGCTCACCTCGATCTGCCGCACATCGCTGACCGAGTAATACGCATGCAGCGCCTCTTCAAAGGTCAGCGGAGTGTCGCCGACATTCTCCACTTCAAGCGCCAGCGTCAGCGTCTCGCCCACGACCACCTCATACACCAGCACAAAGTGATCGAAGCCCACATCGCGCGTCGTCTGATTCGGCAGCAGCTTGAAACTGAGCGCCACCCCTTCTGGCCGCCGCTCCGCCGCCACTACCTCCCACGGCAGGGTGCGCGCAAATCCATGCATCCCTCCCGGCAGGCCACCCTTGCGCTCGGCAAACCACGGAAACACCAGCGGCACGCCGCCGCGAATCGCCTTGCCCACCTCGAAGTGGCTCTTCTCGCTCAGGAACAGCACTGGATGCGCAGCGCTCGCCGGCTGCCACCGCGTGACATGCGCGCCTTGCAGATAGATCTCCGCCGATCCCACATCGGTCGCGATCTTCGCGCGCGTCAGACCGCCCAGAGCAGCGTCAAAGCGCACCGCGCCGCTCAATCCGAATCGCTCGTTCAGCTCTTTCAGTTCGTCCATGCTCATGCGTCCAGTTTCTTCGTGACCAACTCATTCAGCAGCGCCGGATTCGCCTGCCCCTTCGATGCCCGCATCACCTGCCCGACAAAGAACGCTGCCACCGTTTTCTTGCCGCCGCGATACTGCTCCACCTGCTTCGGATTCGCCGCGATCACCTCATCGATCATCCGCTCCAGCGTCGCGGTATCCGAGATCTGCTGCGGCTTCTCGCGCTCATACACCACGCCAAAGTCCTCGCCCCGCTCAAACGCAATGTCGAAAATCTGCTTCCACTGCTTGCTCGAAAGCTTTCCCTCTTCCGCAAGATCCGCAGCCAGCACCACGCCATCCATGGTCACCGGCGACTGCTCCAGCTCCAGCCCGGCCGCACGCAGCCGTCCCATCAACTCGCTCTGCACCAGGTTCGCCACGCGCCGCGGACTCTTCGCCCGCTTTGCCGCTGCTTCAAACGAATCCGCAAACTCTCGCGTCGCCGTCAGAGACTGCGCATCCTGCTCGCTGATCTCGTACTCCCGCACCATGCGTGCGCGCCGCGCCTCGGGCAGCTCCGGCATCGCCTTCAGAATCTCCTGCCGCCACGCGTCGCTCACCACCAGCGGCGGCAAGATCCGGCTCCGGAAAATACCGGTAGTCGTGCGCCTCTTCCTTGGAGCGCATCGAAAACGTCCGCCCCTCCGCGGCATTCCACGAGCGTGTCTCCTGTATCACGCGCCCGCCCGACTCGATCAACTCCACCTGCCGCTCGATCTCGTACTCCAGCGCCGCACGAATAAAGCGGAAGCTGTTCACGTTCTTTACTTCCGCCTTGGTCCCGAACTTCTCCTGCCCGCGCGGCCGCACGCTCACATTCGCATCGCAGCGCAGCGAGCCTTCTTCCATATTGCAATCGCTCACCCCGGTGTAGAGCAGAATCTCCTTCAGCCGGGTCAGGTATTCATACGCTTCGTCGGGCGTGCGGATATCCGGCTCGCTCACAATCTCCACCAGCGGCGTGCCGCAGCGATTCAGATCGACATAACTGCGCGTCGCCGAATCGGGAAAGCCCTCATGCAGACTCTTCCCCGCGTCCTCTTCCATGTGCAGCCGCGTGATCCCGATCTTCTTTGGCCCATGTTCCGACGCCACCTCGATCCAGCCATGCTCCGCCAGCGGCTGGTCGTACTGCGAAATCTGGTAGCCCTTCGGCGAATCGGGATAGAAGTAGTTCTTCCGCGCAAATACAGACCTCGTCCGCACCTGGCAGTTCAGCGCCGTCGAAGCCAGCACGGCAAACTCCACCGCCCGCTTGTTCAGCACCGGCAGCGCGCCCGGCAGCCCCAGGCATGTCGGGCAAATCTGCGTATTCGGCGCCGCTCCAAACCGCGTCAGGCACCCGCAGAAGGCCTTGGTCGTGGTCAAAAGCTGTACGTGCACCTCCAACCCGATCACCGGTTCGTATTTGGTCATCGCTGCCGCCGTTGCGGAAGTAGTTGCGGATGTTACTGTCATATCTCTTGCTGCCCTGCCTCTGTTTTTTGGGTTTACGCATGAGTCTTAAAGTCGAACCCCATAAGTCTCAATGAAATGCCAGCAACCGGCGGGTTCACGGATCAGCAGCGAGCCCGCCCCTTTTTTGAATGTCGCGAACCCATTCTATCGACTATGGCCAGATTCCTTCCCCATCAGCGGACCAACCGCCCAGAACTCCGAGCAAAGCGCTGACAAAATTCAATGAGTGCATCGGCCTGTTAGCTTCAGGCGGGAACGGGCCAATATCCAAGGGAACTGCAGCTCGCCGGCAATCGTACAAGTTGTACAAGCACGGGTTGCGGAAAGAACAGGCCCTATTGATCGCAAGATGGGGGTGGTATGAACGCCGATTTACGACTTGCTTTGCGGCAATTGCGAAAAGCGCCGGGATTCGCCCTGACTGCGGTGCTCACCCTGGCACTGGCTATCGGCGCGAATGCCATTGTCTTCAGTGTGCTGAATGCGCTGGTGCTGCGCCCGCTCAATGTACCGCACGCCGACAACCTGTTCATGGTGGAACGAACTTACGGGTCGGAGACTACTCCGTCGCAGTCGTATCCGGACTACCGTGACCTGCGCGATATGAACCGCAGCTTCGATTCTCTGATCGCCTATGCCATTGAGGGCGGCGTTGGGTTCGATACCGGCAGCGGAAATCCTGCCGTGGTCTGGCCCTACTTGGTTAGCGGCAATTATTTCGATGCTCTCGGCATTCAGCCGTATCTCGGCCGATTCATCCATGCTTCCGAAGAGCACGGCAAAAACAGCGCACCGGAGATCGTTCTGAGCTACGCCCTCTGGCACAGTCGGTTCAACGGCGATCCCGCCGCGGTGGGTCGCACCGTACAGATCAATAAGCACTCCTACACGGTCGTGGGCGTTGCGCCGCGGGAGTTCCGCGGCACGGAACTCTTCTTCGCGCCTGATTTTTGGGCTCCCGTCGTCGATAAGCCTGAAGTCACCGGTGGGGACGATCTGGAAGAGCGCGGCAACCATAATGACTGGATCGTCGGCCACCTTAAGGCTGGCGTGACACCAGCCGCTGCCATTGCGGACTTGAATACCATTGCGGCTTCACTGGCGAAGACCTATCCCAAATCGGATGACGGTCTGAAGTTCGAGTTATCGCGTCCCGGGCTAGCAGGAAATTCTCTTGGCCGGCCCACGCGGGCATTTGTGGCCGGTCTCATGCTCCTGGCGGGCCTTATTCTCCTGGCCGCCTGCGCCAATCTCGGAAGTCTGTTCGCCGCGCGGGCAGCAGACCGGTCACGTGAGATCGCGATCCGCATGGCTCTTGGATCTCAACGGAAGTTCATCTTCCGCCAGCTCCTTACGGAAGCTCTTGTGGTTTCGGTCGCTGGAGGTATTTGCGGTATGGCGGGAGCCGTGGGCATCCTCCGCGTGCTGAGCACGTGGCGGCCAATTCCAAATATTCCAATCAATGTGCCCGTCAATCCGGATGCCAAAACATACATTCTGGCTTTGCTGCTTGCCGTCTTCAGCGGTTTGCTCTTCGGTCTGGTCCCGGTTCGCCAGGTGCTCCGCTCCGATCCTTGGCAGGTCATTCGCTCCGGCGTCAGTGCCGGAGGTGTCCGTCGCTTAAACCTGCGCGATGTGCTGCTCGTGCTGCAGATCGCCATCTGTGCGGTTCTGGTCACTTCTTCGCTCGTTGCGGTGCGCGGCCTGGCGCGTTCGCTCCACAGTGACTACGGCATTCAGCCAAACGATGCGATGCTCCTGCACACCGATCTGCATATGGCTGGATATAGCGGGGATCAGGTCGTGACAATGCAGAAGCGCATGCTTGATGCTGCCACGGCGATCCCGGGCGTCACTGCCGTGGGATATGCCAATCGGCTTCCTCTCAGTATCGGCGGCGGCGATTCCGACGTATACACCGATACCACCACCGACTTCCGGCCCACCAATGCCATAGCCGATGCCCAGAACTTCCAGGTTTCACCTGACTACTTCCGCGCCGCCGGCACTGCGTTTCTGACGGGCCGGACCTTCACCATGCACGATGACGGCAAGGCTCCTGTAGTCGCCGTCGTCAATCGCGAATTTGCCCGCAAGGTCTTCGGCTCTGTCGACCATGCGATCGGCAAGCATTTCAAATTCTGGGGCGGCAGCAATCGAGCCGAAGTGGTCGGCGTGGTGGAAGACGGCAAGTATGAAACTCTCACCGAAGATCCCAAGCCCGCCATGTTCTTTTCCTTCCTCCAACACCCCGGCTCCGACACTCGGATCATCGTTCGATCGCCGCGTGATCCGCAGGAGATCGCCACCGCGCTGCATCGATCGATGCGCAATCTCGATCCAGCCCTGCCGCTTGATATCAGGACCTGGAACAGCGAGCTGGATTCGGCCCTCTTCGCCTCCCGCGTGGCCACGGTGGCTTTAGGAGTGCTGGGCCTGCTGGGCGCAATGCTTGCGATCACTGGCATCTTCGGCATGGCTGCGTACACGGTCAGCAAACGCCTCCGCGAGTTCGGCATACGCATTGCGCTCGGCGCAAATCAGCGCAGAGTACTCGGCGCCGCGCTGGGACGGGCCTTCCAGCTGCTCGCCATCGGTTCTGCAGCCGGTATCATCCTCGGTGTACTGGCTACTCGCGTTCTTTCGTTCATCGTCTATCAGGCCACGCCAAAGGACCCGATCATCCTCTGCGGTGTCGTTCTCACTATGCTCTGTGTGGGTCTCGTCGCGGCGTGGCTCCCAGCCCGGCGCGCCCTCAGCGTGGATCCGATGATCCTGCTGCGCGAAGAGTGAAACGGAGAAACGAACGGCGCTAGTCCCAAAATGGCCCGGTTCTTCCCTGGCATGGACCGCATCGTACTCAGCAGGCCCGTGCATCGGTAATGGCTCACTTTTCCCAAAAACTTGCCTCGCCTCTGCGTACCTGCAACCGTATAGCAGGACACGAGAAACGACCCATGGAACTCGCCTTACTTCAATCCAGGGATGAGCTTGACCGCGTCGCACCGGCCATCCGCTTGCTCGCCGCGGACACCATGCAGCAGCAGGACGACACCACCGGCCTGCCCGACTACTTCCTGCCCCGCGTCTCCGATACGCGCCGTCCGCGTGTCGTCGTCTGCTATGAGCAGGGCCAGCTCGTCGGCGTGGTCTACACCGAAGAATTGCTCTTCGCCGGCCGCCCCACCGGATGGGTCTTCGGCGGCGATCGCATGGGCCGCGGCCTGGTGCTCGCATCGCCCGAGCGCGAAGCTGAAGTCATCGCCACCGCCTGCGAACATCTGCTCGCCAACGGCGTGCACGCGCTCCGTCTCTGGTGGCGCTCCACCGGCAATGAGGTCCTTCCCATCCTCCATCTACAGCGTCCCGGCCTGCAGGTTTGGTGCAAATCGGAAACGCGCCCGCATGGCGACTGGCTGCACATCGGCTCCGACTATCAAAGCTTTCTCAACGGCCTGGGACCGCACACGCGCCGCAATCTTCGCTACTACCGTCGCCGGGCCGAGGAGCAGGGCTTCCGCTTCGTCCCCGATCTCTCACTCAAGGCCTACGAGTCCGCCGTCGCCTCGCTCAACTGGCAGGCCGATTCGCCAGAGCTGCACGAGCGCGACCAGCGCGACCGCCGCTTCTTCGCTCACTTCAGCAATTCGTCTAAAGACAACTCCGGCGCACCGGTGCTCGCCGGACTCGCCGACGCGGATGGCCGCCTGGTCTCGGTCGTGGCCGGTGTGCGCGCCGGCAATCATCTCCACCTGCTCTCGCAGTTCAACGACGAATCGCTGCACAACCTAAGTCCGTCGCTGGTCCTGCAGGGCTATCTCATCGAGCACCTCATCCCGCAGGGCATCGCTTCCATTCATTTCGTCAACGGCGCCTCCGCCGCGTTCGGCCGCTTCTGCGATCCCGTGCTCATGCGCACCATCTCCATCGACAGCCGCCGTTCCGCTCTGCATCCGGTCAAGCTCGCCACCGCAGGCGCCGCGCGCCGCTGGCAGCGCGGCGGCCGCTGGGTCCCCGTCCGCCTCCGTGGCCTCCTCGGCAGCTACATGGCGAGCGTCTAACCCGCATCTCCATCCCATGGGGTGGAAGCGCAGCAGCGCTTAATAAATACCGTTCATCTTGCGGTCATATATCTTCATTTGCTGTGAAATGGCCGGTGTTCAAGCCACGTCGTGACTATCTCCACGCCTTCCTGTAAATAAACAAACTCAATCTGAACTTTTCGTCTCGTCACTCCGTCTAGATCGAATGTTGTGACGACCGCCCTCCGAACAGCGCAATGCTGGGGCACGCACTGTCGTGTGTTGGCAAGGTCTTGCACAGCTCCAGCCTTCCACCACGGCCTCCTGGAACCCGCACAACCTTCGCTGCCAGGAAATGTATCTATCGAGTTGGTATGCTTGGCTTCCGCTTCGTGGAACGACTCACGCCCTGCGGAATTCGGTACTGTCGCTCTCCCTCGTCGTGGAGCACATGCAAGTTGGGCTCCTCTTATCAATGAGTCAATGGTTCAGACTGAGGAGTCCTTCCATGTCTCGTTCTCTGCTTTCCTTCTCGGCGCTCCTTCTCGGTGGCGCCCTTCTGCCAGTGAGTTCCTTCGCACAGCTTTCGTTCGAATCGCATCCGGTTGCGCAAGCCGGCACTGTCACTATCCATGGCGATTTCAATAACGACGGCCGGGAAGACCTGGTCGTGGGAAATCAGCTCTACCTGTCCACCGGAGACGGCATCTATCAGGCGCCGGTCACGCTGCCGGCATCGATCTCTGCCATTGGCGACTTCAACCACGACGGCAAGCTCGACTTCGTTTCCTACGTGCCTGCCTCGACAAGCGTCGTCGTCTTTCTCGGCAATGGCAACGGCACCTTCCAGGGTCCCAAGACCGTCACTACCATCAATCCAGCCACGTCGAGCTTGCAGTCTGTCCTCGCCGTGGATTTGAATCACGACAGCAAAACCGATCTTGCCACAGTTACAGTTACGAACACGACGAGCGGCTATCCCACGACCATCCAGATCTGGCTCAGCAATGGCGACGGCACCTTCAGCAAAGGGCAGGCCACAACGACAACCAATCCCGCTGACACGACCGTGGAAATCACCAACGCTGTTTCTGGTGACTTCGACGGAGACGGCAAGCCGGACATCGCCCTCATCTATGATTTCATTGGTCCAACCACCGTTCAGGTCTTCTATGGCGACGGCGCCGGGAACGTGGGTACGCCGTATGCCATTACCGATCCCAACGGCTATAGCTCCGGACCTTTCCTCGTCGCCGATCTGAACAACGATGGACGCAGCGATCTCATCGCCCCCGCCTTTGTCCCCTCCGGAAGGTATGGCAGCACTCAAAGCCTCCCCATCCTGCCTCTCTTTATCGGCAACGCGAACCGCACCATGACCTATGGCACCATCGCCACCACGCAGTGTGCCGGACACTTGGCGGTCGCCGACCTCAATGGCGACGGCCTGAACGACCTCGCTTATAACGAGTCTGCCTGCGACCTGTCCTCCTCCAACACCGAAGTTGTCGTCCGGCTGGGCTCAGGCTCTGGCAACTTCGGCGCGGAACAGACCGTATATCAGAACCTCTATAGCCTTGGCGCGACCTCCGCCGTCCGCAGCACCACCGGCACCAAACCGGACCTCATCTTCGGCCAATCCAGCGCGACAGGGGACAACGGATCGGTACTGCTCACCAACACCAGTGAGGGCAGCTTTCCCGGCTGCGGCCTCAGTGGCATCGCGGAAGGTGTACAGGTCTGCACGCCCGGAGCATCGTCGACCTCACCTGTGAAGTTCTCCGTCGCATCCGCAGGTCCCACGCCCATGCGCACCGCCGCTGTCTGGGTCGACGGCAAGAAAGTCGCCGAACAACTCACCCACGCCTTCTCCAACTACTCCTTCCTCGATGCATCGGTCTCGCTCGCGGCCGGCAGCCACGCCGTCACCGTCTTCGGCACCGGTTGGGACAACACCCTGCAGCAGAAGTCCTTCACCCTCACCGTCGGTAGCGGTGGATCCTGTCCCGCCCCCTCGGGGACCGGCGTCAATCTTTGCCAGCCGCTGAACGGAGCAACAGTATCCTCGCCGGTGACGATTCAGGCCACCTCGAAGGTCACCGGAACCCTCGCCCGCATGGAAGTCTGGATTGACGGCGTGAAGAAATACACCGAAACCAATAGCCCGACGCTCACCTACAGCATCAGCCTCGCCGCCGGAAGCCACCGCTTCGCCGTCTTCGCCGTCAACACGGCGGGGGCGAAGTGGGAAACCTTCGACTATGCGACCGTGAAGTAAACGCAACAACGCAGACAGAAGCCCTCGGCCAAAACCGGGGGCTTATTTCTTATCCTCTGCAACAGTACCCGTAAGGTTTACTCTTCGCCGATCTCGCGCCTATTCACCTGGCATTGTCGTCCCCGGGATTGTTGCCCGCACTCAGTGAATACCGTTCACCTTGCGGTCATATATTTTCATTTGCTGTGAGATGAGTGCCGTGGCCTTTTGCAGCGCTTCCTGCGAATTTGAGTCGAGTTCGGCCCAGCTTCGCGAGATCGGCTGCCGTTCTACGGAGGACGGCACAATCTGCCCGTCCTGGCCGATCATCGCCGCCATCACCAATGTGACCGTCTTCAGGTGCGCGTCCACAGAGACCTGCCGAACTCTGTAGCTGATGTCATTGCAGGCGTCCAGATGCGCCGCGTCGCTGTGCCCCCAACCGATCTGGTTCGCCCTGCATGCCTTGGTATTCCGGTAAAAGGTGAAGAAGGAGATCACGTACTGTTCCTTCTCCTCAAAATCTGAGTAGTTCTTCTTCAGCCAGTCCGTACTAGTCACGTCGGGGATGTATATCTCGACATCGTGATCGGAAGAGACCGGCAGGGGAGTGGACCACTGCATGGTTTCGTCCAGCACCTGCGCCGGCTTGCCGAAGGCTCCTCGTTGGACAACCTGCTGTCCGAAACTCGCGGCAGGTACAAGCCCGCACAACAAGCAGATCGCGAAAGCGAAGAAGAGTTTTCGATGCCTGCAGAGACCCATATCGAATCGCCCCTTTGTACTGCAACCAATCAATATAAATAACCGCGATCCTTGCGCCCCATACCTCACTTAGATAATTCCGGATCAGATAAATCGCGGTTCAGACAAATGATCGAATGAATCGCAGATCGGGTGAAGTCCCGATTAGACAAACCGTAGTAGCTCCACGCTGCTTGTCACC
The DNA here is from genome assembly GCA_963712845.1 of uncultured Acidobacteriaceae bacterium. Classification (GTDB taxonomy): domain Bacteria; phylum Acidobacteriota; class Terriglobia; order Terriglobales; family Acidobacteriaceae; genus KBS-83. Next base: position 133,963 of record CAVQJM010000022.1, on the reverse strand, counting down.
ACCGTGGTCGCTTCCACTTGCGCTCCCAGCCGCGTCGCTGTCAGCACCGTGATGTCATCGTCCTGCCCGAACCGAATCCCCGACTCGGCCGCCTCCCGTGCATCCAGCGTGCTCGCCACCAGCGCCGCTACCCGAGTAAATCCAAAGAGCTCTCCCGCGGCATTGCGTGCCTCGAGCAGTCCATCCGTATACAGCGTGAGCCGGTCTCCGATCCTGACCGACGCTGTCGCCGTTTCGAATTCCGCTTCCGCAATCAGCCCCAGGGGCAATGCAGGCGGCACTGTGATCTCGTCGCCGTTCAAGAATGGGGCCAGATGCCCGGCACTCGCCATCACGCATTCGCCCTCTGCGTCCAGTCGCAGCACCAGGCAGGTGACAAATCCGCCGCGCAGCCGCCCATACAGCCTCCGGTTCAGTCCCGACAGAATCACCGCCGGTTCTTCCGTAGTCTCCACCAGGCTGCGCAGCGCGCCCACAATCAGCGAAACCGTCATCGCCGCCTTCAGCCCCTTGCCGCTCACATCGCCGACAATGAGCAGCGCCGATTCCTGCGGCAGCGGGATCACCTGGAAGAAGTCCCCGCCTACCTCCTGCGCCGGTAGGTAGGCGCTGGTCACGGCATAGCCGGGCAGCGCGGGCAGCGTATTTGGAACCAGCAGCTGTTGCAGCTCCTGCGCGCTGCGGTACTCCTGTTCCAGCTCGCTGCGCCGCCTGCTTTGTTCCCCGGTATAGCGCCACACTGCGTAGACGATCGAGATCAGCAGCAGTGTATTCAACACCGTCGGTACGTCGAATCGGTTGCCGTCAATGGTGAACAGCGGCACGCCCATCTTGTCCGCAACCGTCCAGTGCGTCCAGCGGTCTCCCAGACCGGTGCTGCTCGTGAACGCCGTATACAGATCCGTCAGCAGAGCGCAGACGGCCACCATCCATCGCACCGCATCCAGCCGCTTGCGGAATGCGAAGCCGACCAACACCATGCCGTACGCCTCCAGAATGAGGCATGGGATGGTCAAACCGACATCCGTCAGCAGAAAGAACCGTGGAGCGCGGGTCCAGTCGAACAACTGCAGCGACCCCTCCAGCAACTGAAGCCCAATGGTGATAACCGCGAAGACCCGCGTCCATTGCACCAATCGCACATTCTCCCGGAGACCCAGCAGATACAGCAGCAGGAACCACAGAGCCGCGTCTTCCAGCGAAAAAATGATCCCGTCCAGACCGTAGGAAATCCGCCACGGCGTCCCGGGAAGGTCGATCAGCAGCAGAAGCAGCGGACGCACCATATACAACGCCAGCCAGAACAACATCCATTGCCGGCGATTGCGCAGCCACGCCACCAGCGCCATCAAACTCATCACCGTGCAGAGCAGCGTCAGGCCACGAGCGTATTGACGGCTCTCCAGCCACCTGTATTCGGCTGTGGCCTTCAATCCTGCAATCGCTTCGGCGCTTCCCAGCAGCGGCGTACGGACCAGCCCTCCCGTATCCGGAGAGCTCCAGTAGGCGTACGGCGCCTTCCATACCCGGATCGCCAGCACGCCGGTGGCTGCCTGCGCCTCCGCCGGTCCCAGCACCACCATCTGCGGCCACGGCGTTGCATACCACTCTGCATGGGGCGGTACCTTGCCATAGCTCCCCACCAGCCTGCCGTTCCAGTACACCTCGCCCGCATCCTGGACCGCAGGCAGCAACAGGGCCAGCTTCCAGTCTTTCCCGACAGGCAACGTCGAAGGCGCAAGAGCCAAGTGCCGCCGGTACCACGCAAACCCCGTGGCATTGCGATAGCCCTGCCCCTCCCACGGCCGCCCCACCTGAATCTGTGCCCAGCCGGAGTCATCGAGCGCAGGCGACGCCCACGCTGGATCGTCGCCCAGATGAAACTCCCACGCTCCGTTCAGCGGCACAGTATGAGGACCGAACTGCACCTCCAGCGGCGCACGCGCAGCCGCCTGCGCTTGCCCATGCGCCAGTCCAGCGGCCGCGGCAAGCAACGCGCACAGGAAAGCCCGGCAAAGCGGATGGACGAGTCCTCGCATCGTGCGTGAATCATATCTCGCGAACCGGAAGAGACAGTCCGCATTCTGGGGATCGAGCGACGCGGGGCTTAGTTCAGATTTCCTGTCGAAATGGCTTGACAGTCATCTAGTGTTATAGCTAACTATAACACTAGATCCTGGTCCGAGCATCAGAAGCATGGCTGAGAGGTCCTGACCCGGAGCAAGAAGTTGAGGAGGATCCACATGAACGTCGCTCGTCTTACCCTCTCCGTTTTCCTGATAACCCTCTCCACCGCCGCGTTCGGCCAATCCGGCCAGTCCGGCCAGGCTGGCGCGCAGAAGTCTTTCGACAGTCTGAAAACCCTCGCTGGCACCTGGGAAGGCCGCGTGACCACCGTCCCGAAGATGGAGGGCATGGGGGACATGGCGAATGTCCAAATCACGCTGCGCGTGACCTCGCGAGGAAATGCGATCGTGCATGAGATGAAGGCAGCAGGAACGGCGGACGATCCGACGCGCTACGACCATCCGGTCACCATGCTCTACCTGGACGGCGATCGCTTGCTCCTTACCCACTATTGCGATGCCGGGAACAGGCCGCGCATGGAAGCCAGCGCCTCGCCGGACGGGAAGAAGGTGGAATTCAGCTTTGTCGATCTCTCCGGCGGCAACGAGCACGGACACATGTACCACGCCGTCTTCACCGCGATTGACGCTAACCACCACAGCGAGGACTGGACATACATGATGCCGGGAGACAAGCCGGTACGTGCGCACATGGACCTGCAGCGGATCGACCTGCAGCGGACAGATCTGCAGCACACAAAAGCCAGCAGCGCTCTGCCGGGCAAGTAAGCTTATTCGGAAACCCAATGGACCGTGAGTGGAATGACAGTCAGCCGATTTACCGCCAGCTTCGTGACCGGGTGGTCGCGATGATACTCGACGGCGTTCTCAAGGAAGGCGACCCCCTGCCATCCGTACGCAATGTCGCGGCCGAATATCGCGTCAATCCGCTCACTGTCCTGAAGGGCTATCAACAGTTGGTAGACGAGGGCTTAGTCGAGACCAGACGGGGCCGCGGCATGTTCATCAATGACGGAGCGCGCAGTCTGTTGCTGCAGGGAGAACGCCAGAAGTTTCTTGCCGAAGAATGGCCCCGGATGTACGCAACCATTCAGCGGCTCGGACTCAAAGCAGAAGATTTGCTGAACGGCGCAACCCCGCGATCGAAGTCGAATGCGAAAAAGGAGGAACGCTGAAGCCATGGCAGCCATAGCCGCACGCGGACTCCGCAAGAGCTTCGGCACAACCGTCGCGCTGGATGGCGTCGATCTGCACGTCGAAGAGGGCCGCATCCTCGGACTCATCGGCCCCAACGGCGCAGGCAAGACCACTCTGCTCAATGCGATCGTCGGCCTCACTCCCTATCAGGGTGATCTCAAAGTGCTCGGACGCGATCCCTGGACCCAGCGCGATCAGCTCATGCGGGATGTCTCGTTCATCGCCGATGTCGCCGTACTGCCGCGCTGGATGCGGGTTTCGCAGGCATTGGACTATCTAGCCGGCGTGCATCCGCGATTCGATCGCGCGAAAGCGGAGGGTTTTCTTGCGAAGACCTCCATCGGGCGCGACCGCAAAGTCAGGGAATTGTCCAAGGGCATGGTGACCCAGTTACACCTTGCGCTGGTCATGGCCATCGACGCGAAACTGCTGGTGCTGGACGAGCCGACGCTGGGCCTGGACGTTCTCTTCCGCAAGCAGTTCTACGATTCGCTATTGAACGCTTACTTCGATCGCAGCCGCACCATCGTGATCACCACCCATCAGGTAGACGAGATCCAGGACGTTCTCACCGATGTCATGTTCATGGATCGCGGTCGCATCGTATTCAGCCGCAGCACCGAAGAGTTCGAATCGCGCTATGTGGAAGTGATGGTGAATCCCGAAACCGCCGCAGCGGCGCGGCTGCTTCAAGCCGATTCACGAGCGCCAGGTCTTTGGCCGCAGCATCCTGCTCTTCGATGGTGTGGATCGTCAGCAACTCGCCGAATTTGGCGATGTCCGCACGCCCAGCATCGCCGACCTCTTCGTTGCCGTCCTGGGCAAGCAGGCCGGTGTGGCAACCGATGTTGCACCCCAGGTGGCACGCAGGCAACACCCGAGGCAGCAAAAGGAGCGGCGCGATGAACACTCAATCCAACACAATGCCTGAGTCTTTCGACGCGCAGACCGCTGCCCCCGCCGCGTTATCCGCCGACTCGGCCCATGTACTGGTCGGTGCGGCGCGAGTTGTGGGAGAACCGTTCCATCTATATCGCTCCCCTGGCCGCGGCTGCCGTATTTCTCGTCGGCTTTCTGCTCAGCTTGATTCATCTGCCGCAAAGAATGCGTGCCCTGTCGACGCTCGACCTCGCGCAACAGCGCGAAGCAATCGCGTTGCCATACGACATGGTCGCGGGGCTGCTCATGTTCACCTGGATGATCGTCGGGGCGTTCTACTGTCTCGGCGCGCTGCACGGCGAACGCCGCGATCGCAGCATCCTGTTCTGGAAGTCGCTGCCCGTCTCCGATCTCACCACCGTACTCGCGAAAGCGAGCATCCCCTTCGTAGTTCTCCCCCTGCTCACCTTTGTAATTACCGTTGTTACGCAATTCATCATGCTTCTGTTAAGCACCGCCGTATGGTCGGCAAGCGGCTTGAATGTCGCGGCACTATGGACCCAGTTGTCGTTTCCTCGGATGTCACTGATGCTGCTCTATCACCTCGTGACCGTTCACACACTCTGGTATGCGCCCTTCTACGGCTGGTTCTTGCTGGTCTCGGCGTGGGCCCGCCGCGCACCTTTTCTATGGGCGGCGCTGCCCCCACTCGCCATTGGTTTCGGCGAGAAGATCGCCTTCAACACCTCACACTTCGGCACCTTCCTGCTCCACCGATTGGGCGGAGGCACGGAAGCTATGACAGCGCCCGGTACCATGCCGATGGATCCGGCGACACACCTTACCCCGGGTACATACCTCGCCAGCCCGGGTCTATGGCTCGGCCTGGTCTTCACCGCGCTGTGCCTCGCTGCGGCAGTTCGGCTACGCCGGTATCGGGGAGCAATTTGAGGAGCAATTCGATCGGATGCCCGCTGGATTTAGTTCTTAAGCGGCATTCGGGAGGGCAATCCTATGAATCGGGAACGGGCACTGAAGATTCTGTTGGCAGTGATCGGGCTATTCTTCGTGGCTGGTCTGTATCCACTGGTCACATCCATGCTGCATCCGAAGCAGTCGGATTTCCCCGATCAGATGATGCTCAGCATCTATGTCACGCTCGGGATTTTCCTCCTGCTCGCCGTTCGCAACCCGTCGGCGCATCGCAGCCTCATCGCCTTCACAGGATGGTCGAGCCTGGCCCACGCTAGCGTCATGGCGGTGCAGTCCATCCAGATCGGAAGCGAACGCTCAGAACTCCCGGCGCTCGGCGTGGTTGCAGTGATTTGTGTCACTCTGATCGCCCTGACGCCGGCAAAGCTGACGCCGGCAAAGCAGTTGATCGAGCGGCCATCGACAGCCGGTGTGTAGCTAGCCGGTGCGTAGCGTGCTAATCCCAAATTGCAACCCAGACGGCGCACCCACCGCAAACCTGCCCGGGTGCCCCATGTCCTGTGCCGGGGCAGAGATATCACCTGGCCAGCCGTGAGCGACTAAAGGAAGCCAACCCCGCAGCACGCGCGCAGGCGCAATCGCCGGACGGCCAGTCCCAAATATTTCCGAACACCACACCCCTCCCGCTCGTCTTAGCCAGTGAATCGAGCGGCGCATGGATCTGGCCACCACTCACAACTGGACGGAGGGCGCGGCTGTGCCCCGAGAGGCGTCAGAAGCAGGGGCACGCGTAGACGAAGCTGCCTTCCAGCTCTTCGTCGAACGCAACATGCGCTTCGCCTTCCGTGTCGCCTGGGCACTGCTGCGCAATCGCAGTGATGCGGACGATGTGGTGCAGGAATGCTTTCTGCGCCTCTATCGCAAGCGCGCATGGCATGGGATCCAAGGCCTCGCAGAGGAGATAAGAGACGAGCGCGCGTATCTGGCACGCGTCGTCTGGCGCATGGCGCGCGACCGGCAACGGCGTCCCGCCAGAGAGGACGGCGGCATCGAAATGGATACCATCACAGCGACAGATCACTCGCCCGAAGCAGCCGCGGTCTCAAACAGCGGTATCGCGCGCATCCATCGCCTCATCGATACGCTGCCCGAGGAGCTCCGCCAGCCGCTCGTGCTCTCCACGCTCGAAGAGATGACCTCCGCGCAAATCGCCACCGCGCTCGGCATCCCCGAAGGCACGGTGCGCACCCGCATCCAGCGCGCACGCATGTTGCTCAAGCAGAAACTGGGCCCAGACACGGAGAATCGTCATGCCCGATGAACATAAGGACGAACTCGACACGCTGCTGGATCAGGCGCTCGCCAGCTACGTGGATCAGGAGCCGGACCCGGCGCTGCGCACCCGCATCCTTGCCCGCGCCGCGGAAGCAAAGCCAAGTCCAAAGCGGCTTTGGGTGCTCGCGCCTGCCGCCGCATGTGCAGCCTCGATTCTGATTGCATTGCTCCTGCATCCGCCCTCGCGTTCGCCTCATCCCCAGCCGGCCGCCGAGCCAGCGATCGCCAGCGTTTCTCAGTCACCTGCTGCGGTGCCAGCCGCACCACGGCAGATGATCCGCCCACGCGCGGTCCTCACCACACGCCGCACCCGCCGGAGCGAGCGGTCCGCCGCTTTACGCGACGCTTCATTCCCGTCCCCAACTCCGCTCACCGCCCAAGAAACGATCCTTCTCCGTTTCGCACAGCAGCATCCCAAACAGGCCCGCGACGTGCTAAGCCCGCCTCCCAGCGGCCCGCTTCAGTTCGATCCGGTCATCATCGCCCCCATTCAGATCGCCGACCTCTCCGGATCACGATCCGATTCTCAATAACCGCACGCAAGGAGAAACACTATGCCTGCACGTAGGCTTATCACCGCAACCCTCAGCGCAATCCTTCTGGCTCCGGCTCTCCTTTGCGCTCAGAGCCAGGACACTCCGGACACTTCCTCGCCGCAGACAGGTCCGTACCTGAAGCTCGTCTATCGCACGCTCCAGATCGGCGCGGACGGCAAGGTGGCGAGCAGCCACAGCTATTCCACCATCGTCGTGGCAAATACTGGCCACGCTCTACCGTCCAAAATTCGCAGTAACGACAAAGTGCCCATTCTTACGGGAAGTCCTTCGAGTGGAAATATCGAATATCAGTATCAGGATGTCGGAACAAACATTGACACGTCTGGAGCGAAACTCCACGGCAGCGAGCTCACCGTGAATCTCTCCGTCGCGCTGAGCGAGGTCGCGAAGAACGACGTCGCGACCGACAAGACGATTCCCGCGCCGGTCTTTCGGGCGCTGAGTTGGCAGTCCGATGTGTTGGTCACTGTGGGTCGGCCCACCATCATCTTCACCTCCGACAACGTAAGCGACACCGGCAAAACCGAACTCGAACTCACCGCCACCGAAATCAAATAGCCCCGAACGTCAGGGGAGAATCGGCACGTCGCTAGCAATCCCGGAATGAAACACTGCAGCGAAAATCGCGTAGAAACCTGCCAATTCACTCCCGCCAAATTGCTACACTGGAAATAGAGCAGCATCAGTCACAAAAGCCACGGCAAACGCCGTGGCTTTCTCTTTGTAAGTCGCTTAGCAAGACCTCCGCCGCACCTCGGAACACCGCCGCACCGGAGATGGAGCAACTCTGTGCGGCTAAACCGAATGGAATGACGTTTTTAGCGTTAACCCCATTGCTTGGACGAATTTAGCCCTCGGGAGCCACCCTAACTCGATGCTGCCGCGGGACTTACAAGCCAGTCTCCCGCGACCGGGGGAGGGGGGGGGGTGGGTACCGTTACCGTGAAAGAGAATAGGCCATAATCAAGATGCATGGTCCTTCCCTTTGTTCGCGATGCTCTCGCGAGCATTGAGCACACCGATGGCTTCGAACGTGTGCGACGGCATCTCAGCCTCGCGCGAGGGCGCCGTCGTGTCTCCGGCCTCACCGCGACCGCCCGCGCACTCTGCATTCCGCTCTTCGCGCACGCCGCCCAGGCGCCGGTCGTCGTTCTCGTCGCCGACAACAAGGCCGCCGAATCGCTGGAGCTGATGCTGCGTGCGGCTGCCGAGCTTACCGGTGCGGTCGAGCCCAAGCGCATCCTGCGCCTGCCCGCGCACGATGTCCTTCCCTTCGAGGGCATCTCGCCGCATCCGGATGTGCAGGAGCAGCGCGCGTCCGTGCTGTGGAAGATCGCGACCCATCGCGCCTCCATCGTCGTCGCGCCGGTCGAAGCCGCCTGCATGCGCCTCTTCGACGGGCCCTACTACGCCGGCCTCGCCCAGCAACTGCGCCGCGGTGAAGAGGTGGACATCGAGATGCTCCTCGACCATCTCCGCTCCATCGGCTACACCCAGATGGACATCGTCGAGATGCCCGGCCAGTTCACTCGCCGGGGTGGCATCCTCGACGTCTACTCGCCGGAGATGGACCGCCCCGTCCGCATCGATTTCTTCGGCGACGAAATCGAATCCATCCGCAAGTTCGAGCCCGAGTCGCAGCGCTCCTCGACGCCGCTCGACGAAGCGCTGCTGCTGCCGCTCACCGAAACACCGGTCTCGGAGAAGCTGCTCGCCGCCGTGCACACGCGCCTCAGCCGCTCGCGCATGGAAGCCTCGGGGGACGACGTTGCGACCGACCTGGTCACGCGTGCCGTCGCCGCCGGCGGCGTCACCGTCTTCCCCGGCTGGGAGTTCTTCGCCCCCGTGGCCGGCGCCAACCGCACACTCTTCGACCTCTTCCGCAACCGCAAATTTTCGTGGAAGAGCCTGCGATGCTGCAGAACCAGGCCGAGCGCTGGTGGAACAAAGTTGAGCAGCGCCACGAGCGCGCCGGCATCGGCGGACTCATCACCGCGGCCGACATCTACCTGAACCCATGGGAGCTGAAGGATAGGATCGCCGCGCTCCCCGGCCTCGAGCTCGATCAGCTCGGCGCCGTCGACGTGCTCGACGAAGATCTCAACGCACCCGCAGAAGTCAGCTTCCCCTCGCGGCCCACGCTCCGCTTCCACGGCTCGATCCCCACCTTCGTCGAGCAGTTGAAGTCGCTCGCCACGCAGGAGCATCGCGTCATCATCGCTGCGCCCAACCAGGGTGAAGTCGAGCGCCTCGCCAACATGCTGCGCGAATATGGCCTGGCCTATCGCCTGGGCTCGCGCACGCAGCACACCGGCTCGGAGACCATCTACGACGAGTCCAGCTACCTGGGTGGCGATATGCGCACACCCATCATCGTGCGCACCGCCATCGCCAACGGCGTCAGCTTCCCCGACGCCAAGCTCGTCATCATCGGCGCGAACGATCTCTCGGACGACGCGGATGTCGCCGCACGCCCCGTGCCTACCCGTTCCAAGTCGAAGACCGCCGCCTTCGTCTCGGACTTCCGCGACCTCACCGTCGGTGACTACGTTGTCCACGTCGAGCACGGCATCGGCCGCTATCACGGCCTCAAGGAGATCCAGCAGGATGGCCTGAACGTCGAGTTCATGGTGCTGGAGTTCGCCGACGCCGCGCGCCTCTACGTGCCGCTCACGCGCCTCGACCTGATCCAGAAGTACCGCTCCACGGATGCCGGGCCGGCGCCGGTATTGAACAAGCTCGGCGGCCAGCAGTGGGCCAAGACCAAAGCGCGCGTGAAGAAGGCCATGGCCGATATGGCCGACGAGCTGCTGAAGCTCTACGCACAACGCCGCGCAGCCGAGGGCCATCCCTTCCCGCCGGACAACGAGTTCCAGCGCGAATTCGAAGACGCCTTCGACTACAACGAAACCGACGACCAGCTCTCGGCCATCGCGGATATCAAGCGCGATATGGAATCGAATATGCCGATGGATCGCTTGCTGTGCGGCGATGTCGGCTACGGCAAGACCGAGGTGGCGATGCGCGCCGCCTTCAAAGCAGTGCAGGACTCCAAGCAGGTGGCCATCCTGACCCCCACCACCGTGCTCAGCTTCCAGCACTACGAAACCTTCCGCCACCGTTTTTCGCAGTTCCCCATCACGGTCGAGATGATCTCGCGCTTCCGCACCCCAAAGGAGCAGAAGCTTATCCTCGAAAAGCTCGAAGCCGGACAGATCGACATCCTGATCGGCACCCATCGTCTGCTCTCGAAGGACCTGAAATTCCAGGACCTCGGCCTGCTGGTGGTCGACGAGGAGCAGCGCTTCGGCGTCCGCCATAAGGAGCGACTGAAGCAGCTTCGCCAGCAGATCGACGTGCTCTCCATGTCGGCCACGCCCATCCCGCGCACGCTGCACATGTCACTCGTTGGGTTACGAGATATGAGCGTCATCGAGACGCCGCCCAAGGACCGCATGGCCATCCAGACCGTGGTGGCCAAATTCGATGAGAAGCTGATTCGCACGGCGGTCGAACTAGAACTCGAACGCGGCGGGCAGATTTACTTCGTACACAACCGCGTCGAAACCATCTACGAGCTCGCTGCAAAGATCCAGGAACTCGTTCCGCAGAGCCGTGTGGTCGTCGGCCACGGGCAGATGGGTGAAGCGGAGCTCGAGAAGACGCTGCTCGCCTTCATGAATCATGAATTCGATGTCTTCGTCGCCACCACCATCATCGAGAATGGCATCGACATCCCGCTCGCCAACACCATCATCGTGAATCGCGCGGACCGCCACGGCCTTTCCGAGCTCTATCAGTTGCGCGGACGCGTCGGCCGCTCCAATCGCCGCGCGTATGCGTATCTGCTGATCCCACCTGAACAAGAACTGACCGACGTAGCACGCCGCCGCCTCGCCGCACTCAAGGAATTCTCCGACCTCGGCGCGGGATTCAAGATCGCCGCGCTCGACCTGGAGCTGCGCGGCGCGGGCAACATGCTTGGCGGCGAGCAGAGCGGCCACATCGAAGCAGTCGGCTTCGAGATGTACACGTCGATGCTGGAAGAGGCCGTCTCCAAGCTGAAGGGCGAAGAGAAGCGCGATCATGTGACGACGCAGCTCAATCTCGGCATCAGCCTGCGCATCGACGAGAGCTACATACCGGAGGAGAATCAGCGCCTGCGGGTCTACAAGAAAATCGCCGGTGCGCTGGACGAGGCGACCCTCGCCGATCTGCGCGCGGAGCTCGAAGACCGCTACGGAGCCCTGCCGGAGAGCGTGATGCACCTGCTCGACGCTGCGACGTTGCGCCTGACCTCCGAGCGGCTCGGCGTACAGCAGATCGATCGCAAGCGGGATCAGCTTCATATCCGCTTCAGCGAGAAGGCCGAAGTGGACCCCGGCCGCCTGATGAAGCTCGTCGCACGCAACGCGAAGAAGGGTGCGCAATTTACGCCCCAGGGCGTGCTGCGCTTCCCGCTCGCCGGCACCAAGCCGCCAGACATCTTTCAGGAGGTTCACGCGCTGCTCGAACAGCTTGCGCTTGAGCCCGCCACCGTTTGACGATCGCTCACTTCAGGAGACCCCGTTGACGAAATCCCGTTTGGCCCATTTTGCCGGCGCCGCTTTGCTTGCCACAGGCGTTTCACTCTCTGCTTCTATCTCGCATGCGGCCGACAAGGGCAACGCCGCGTGGAATTCGCTCGCCGATCAATACTTCGAGTCGGTCTATTTTCCTTATCAACCGACGAACGGAACGCTCGCCGGCTTCCATCAGTATGACGCGCAACTGGAGCGCTATGATCGCGACTCGATCGCGAAGCAGACGGCAGCGCTGCATGCCTTCGAGCGCCGCGTTTCTGCATTTCCAAAAGATGGCCTGGATGAGTGGACGGCAGGGGATCGCCAGCTCGTGCTCAACAACATCCACAGCACGCTGCTGGAAATTGAAACTATCAAGCCCTGGCAAAAGAACCCGGACATCTACTCCACCGGCATCACCGGCAGTGCTTTCTCGCTGATGGAACGCAAGTTTGCGCCGCCCGAAGATCGCTTGCGTTCGCTCATCGCGCGAGAGCACCAGATGCCGGCCGCGCTCACGGCCGCACGCGCGAATCTCCGCGATTGTCCGAAAATCTATACCGAAATCGCGCTCGAACAACTCCCCGGGGACATCAACTTCTTCCGCAACGACGTGCCCGCTGCCTTCTCCGAAGTCAAGGACGAGAAACTCCTCTCCGAATTCAAGCAGAGCAACGCTGCGGTCATCGATGCACTCGGCAGTTACGAATCATGGATGAAGAGCGATCTGCTGCCGCGTTCGAACGGCGACTTCCGCATCGGCAAAGACACCTTCGCGCTCAAGCTCCTTTACGACGAGATGGTGACAACGCCGCTCGATCAGTTGCTCCAGATCGGATACGCAGACCTGCATAAAAACCGGGCGGCATTCGATGCACTCGCGCATGAGGTCGATCCCGGCAAGACGCCGCAGCAGGTGCTGCTCATGCTGGGCGAGGATCACCCTTCGCCCGATCAATTGCTCGCCGGCTTCCGCGACACCTTCAACGGCTTGATCGAGTTCATACGCGCGAAACACATCGTCACGATTCCGTCCGATGTGCGGCCCACGCTCGAAGAGACGCCACCATTTATGCGCGCAACCACGCAGGCCTCCATGGACACGCCTGGCCCATTCGAGACGCACTCCACCACCGCATACTTCAACGTGACATTGCCGGACGAAGTCCTGGAACGCCGAGCGCACTGGCAACTACATGCATGCGTTCAATCGCGGCACCATCGTCAGCACGTCCGTGCATGAGGCCTATCCGGGGCACTATGTTCAGTTCCTCGTGTTGCCGGAGGTGCACTCAAAGGCTCGCAAGCTGCTTGGCGCGAGCACGGATGTTGAAGGCTGGGCGCATTACTGCGAGCAGATGATGCTCGACGAAGGCTATGGTCAGCCCGGCGCCGGCGCCAAGGACGCCCGTGAAGCCAAACTGATTCGCCTTGGACAGTTGCAGGACGCATTGCTGCGCGATGCGCGCTTCATCGTCGGCATCCAGATGCATACCGGGAACATGACTTTGGACCAGGCCAGAAGCTTCTTCGTGAATGAGGGCTATCAGTCGCGCGAGATCGCCGACGTGGAAACGAAGCGCGGCACGGCCGATCCGACATATCTCTACTACACACTCGGCAAGCTGGAGATTCTGAAGCTGCGCGCAGATGTGGAGAAGAAGGAGGGCAAGAATTTCTCCCTCCAGAACTTCCATGATGAATTTCTGCGCCAGGGCTTCCCGCCCATTGCCATCATTCGCCGCGCGATGCTCGGAGATGATTCCCCTGCGCTATAGCTTCTGCGCAACAGCAGATGAATTCGTTTTCTGCGGCTGCTCTCGGGCAACTCCAACTTGCTCTTCCAGCGTCCGTATAATCGTCACAGCAGATCCGCGATTCACGCGAGCATCACCTAACCCAGAAGGGCTTCCACAATTTCATGAGCAAAAAGATTCGTAAGGCAGTCTTTCCGGCTGCTGGTCTGGGCACACGCTTCCTGCCGGCCACGAAGGCCATTCCCAAGGAGATGCTTGCCCTTGTGGATAAACCGCTGATCCAGTATGGCGTGGAAGAAGCGCTGGCCGCGGGCATCGATGAGATCATCATCATCACCAGCCGCGGCAAGTCGGCCATCGAAGACCACTTCGACGTCAGCTTCGAGTTGGAGAGTAGCCTGGAGTCCCGCGGCAAGACGGAACTGCTCGAGCTCACGCGCAAGGTTTCGAACATGGTCCACATCTCGTATGTGCGCCAGAAGCAGGCCCTTGGCCTGGGGCACGCCGTGCTGCAGGCACGCGACATGGTTGGCGATGAGCCTTTCGCTGTCGTTCTGCCCGACGACATCATCGATGCCACCACACCGTGCCTGAAGCAGATGGCCGACGTATTCGACCAGGTCCAGTCCAGCGTTCTCGCAACGCAGATCGTCGAAGGTCCGGCTATCTCCTCATACGGCGTACTCGACTGTGACACCGTAAAAGACAATCCGCGCCTGCATGCCGTAAAGGGCTTGGTAGAAAAGCCGAAGCAACAGGACGCGCCGTCGAAGAACGCGATCATCGGCCGCTACATCCTGACGCCGCACGTCTTCGAGCTGCTCGAACACATTCCGAAAGGTGCGGGTGGAGAGCTGCAGTTGACCGACGGCATCAAAGGCCTGCTCGAAACCGAAAAGGTCTTCGGCTACACCTTCGAGGGCAAACGCTATGACGCCGGCGACAAGGCCGGCATGCTGCAGGCCACGGTCGACTTCGCGCTCAAGCGCAGCGATCTCGGTCCCGGTCTGCGCGAGCACCTGAAACAGATCAAGCTGTAACCGCATTGGTAGGCCCAGATGGATCCGAACCTACCAGGGATTATGAGCGCTGTCGGTCAAGTGCGGCCGCATCGCCCATACTCTGTTAAAGTTCTTCGCCATGGCACTCTCCATCCCTCTCTCTTTCCGCAAAACATGCACTGCTCCCCTCACTGATCGTCCTGTTGCTGTGCGTCGCGCCGCATCGCTTGGATTCGCAGGCGACACAAGCCCCGACAAAGCCAAAATTGGTCGTTCCTGCGTGGGCGCAACCAGGTTCTCCAACGCATGAGCAGGTGCCGCCGCCGGCAGACTTTCATCGCCTCAGCAAAAACTTCGATATTCCAACCGGCGTGTTCGATGGCCAATCGGATATTGGAGCGGCCTTGGTGCCGGGTAGCGGAACGTATGACCCCGCTACCAAGCGATATACGATCCGCTCCGCCGGATACAACATCTGGTATTCGCGCGATGAGTTCCGTTACATCTGGAAGAAGTACAACGGAGATGCCTCGCTCGCGGCGGATGCCACGTTTCCAGATCCGAAGGGCTATGACGACCGAAAGGTAGTCCTAATCATTCGCCAGAATCTGGATGACGACTCGCAGGAGGCCATGATCGGCGAGCACGGCAGCGGCATGATCCACCTTGCGCAGCGTCCGAAGAGAGGCGCCCTGATGACGGACATGCAATACCGCTTCGGAGGCACGCTGGAGGGCGTGCTTGCCAAGCGGATCGGCATCGAGAAGCACGGAGATTCCATTGCGATTTTTGTCAGCCTGAAGGGTGAGCCCATGAGTCAGCTGGGTCCGCCGATTCCTCTGCACTTTGACGGCCCCTTCTATGTCGGCCTGGGTTTCTGCTCGCACCTGCCTATCAAACCGGATACTGCTGTGTTCTCAAACGTTGTTCTCGAGAATTCGGCTGGTAAGGTGCAGTAGTAGAACAACGCTTTGGACGCAACGCGTCAGCCGTGAGATTGCCGCAAACAGGAGCACAACATCCATGAAGACTCTCTCGATACATCGACCATACTTTGGGCTGGCTGGCGTTGCCTTCTGTCTTCTCGCGTGCGTACTGCATGCACAGACTGCCACGGCGCCGGCGGCGGCCGCGCCTTCTGAGCAAGCCGCCGAGCATCTGCGTAGCCGATTGTTCATCTACGACCTGCACGATGGCTCCTCGCACCTGGTGTATACAGCCGACTCGATCTGGGAAGCGCCCAATTGGTCTCCTGACGGAACGTATCTGCTCTCCAACTCCGGCGGACGTATCTATAGGTTCACGCTCGCAAAAAGCGGAACTGCGGAGCCCACAGAGCTGGCCATCCCAGCTAAGTTTGACTGCAATAACGACAAGGCCCTCTCTCCGGATGGGAAGAAGCTCGCCTTCTCCGCGACGGCTACCGGTAGCGACGGGTCGCAGGTCTTTCTGGCGGACGCGGATGGCGGCAATATCAAGCTCATGGTGTCTGAGACGCCCAGCTACTTCCATGGCTGGTCGCCGGACAACAAGATGCTTGCCTTTGTGGCCCAGCGGAACGGGAGCCATCAATTCGATATCTATCGCCTGCCCGCCGCCGGCGGAACGGAGCAACAGCTCACCTCCAACATTCACCACGATGACGGACCGGACTACTCACCAGACGGAAAGTGGATTTACATCAACTCCGATCGATCCGGAAAGGAAGCCATCTGGCGCTTTCCTGCGGACGGAGCGGGTCTCGACGATCAGAAGGCAGTGAGGGTTGTGAATGACGAATTGGAAGACTGGTTTCCCCACATCTCACCGGATGGAAAGAAGATGGTGTACATCGGTTATCCCGCTGGCACGCCTACTCACGATCCGCGCAACGTCGCAATCAAGATCAAGCTGGTCGCGATCAACCATGACAAAGTTGGCAGCGGCGAGAAGACCCTGATAGAGGCAACCGGCGGCCAGGGGACCATGAACGTCAACTCCTGGGCTCCCGACTCGATGCGTTTCGCATATGTCACTTATGAGGCTTTGCCCTAGTATCTCGTCGCGCAGTAGATAGAGGAGCCGTCGTCTCTACTGGGTCTCTTTCATGGGCAGCATCGAATTCTTACCCGCGGCCGAATATAGGCGAGGAATCAACAGACCGGGAGTCGCGCGCATTGCGTTTTGACTGGACGTTAGGCTTGCGCGCGACTTAGCGGAGGGTCGTCGAACTAGGCCAGCGATGGAGATTTGACATCGCAATCTGCCACCGCTACGAGATGCTACACTCATTGCCTCTGGGACTCACTTTTCGCCTCTAGTGATTGTGGGGACAAGACGTTGAGCAAACGAACGAACCACCCTTCAAAAGATCAGTGTGGAACTCAACTAAAGGCCTTAATGCGTCGCGTCAGTCGCACTCCGTGCTGCCACTTCACGATAGCTATACTTTGTATCTTGCTCTCCAGTTGCAACTCACAGAGGTTGCAGCGAAAACCGTCGCTTGAGATCATGCGGGTGCCAATCGCGGATCCCGGCGGCCCCGAAAAGCTTGATTACATAGAAGGGCGCAGCTCGAATACAGGTCCGGGCCAGCAGATCGTTCTATACGCGCACAGCGGCGTGTGGTGGCTGCAGCCTTTTGCGGATCATCCATTCACGAAAATCCAGTCAGACTCTACATGGAAGAATGCGACCCATCTCGGCACCGAGTACGCTGCGTTGTTGGTGAACCCTGGGTATAATCCCCCGCCGAAGCTTACAGTACTACCGGAGAACGATAGTGGTGTAGTTGCGGTCGCGATTGCCCAGGGCAGACCCGGCAAGCCGATTCCGCCTCCAAAGACAATCCACTTCAGTGGCTACGATTGGATTGCACGATCCGCCAGCAGCGATCGAGGAGGTGTTTCGAATCCTTATGATCCTGCGAATGTGTGGACCGATCAGAACGGATATCTGCACCTTCGGATGGATCAACGCAATGGCCGCTTGTACTGTGCTGAAGTGAATCTCACTCGCAGCCTCGGATTCGGCACATATCACTTCGTCGTGCACGACACTGCTCATATAGGGCCGTCCGCCGTCGTGAGCATGTTCACCTACGACGAAGTCAGCGTTGACGATGCGCGTCGGGAATTAGATGTTGAGTTGAGCCGGTGGGGCAATCCGGCCGGCAAGAACGCCCAGTTTGTCGTTCAGCCGTTCTATGTTCCTGAGAACGTGGTCCGCTTCGACGCGCCCTCGGGGCCAATGACCTATACCTTTCGCTGGCAGCCGGAGAGCGCGGCATTCAAGGCGATACGCGGATCCGCACCGGGCGCAAGCGCGCCAGCGATCAGCCAACATGTCTTCAACTCGGGCATCCCGCAGGCCACGGGGCAGACGGTTCACCTCGATGTGTACAACTTTCATCATTCCGGGAGTTCGCTGCAACAGCCTGTTGAGGTCGTCATTGAGAAATTCGAATATTTGCCGTAATCGGATCTTTCAGGGACCGCGATTTCCGTTATGGATACTGGCGTGGGTCGCCAGTCTTTCTCTGTTGCCAGGCGCGTTTGCGTTGGATCCAAGCAAGACGATGTCGCAGTACATTCACGACACTTGGGGAGATAGCAATGGATTCCTCGGTGGGGCAGTCTACGACGTCGCGCAGTCCGCGGATGGCTATCTCTGGATCGCTACGGAACGCGGGCTGGTCCGCTTCGATGGCTTCAACTACACGCTGATTCAACGGCCGATTCCCGATCTACCCGCCACTGGTCCGGTGCGCGGACTTGTATCAGATAAGGAGGGGAACCTGTGGGTGCGACTCAACGGTCCGCGCCTACTTCGCTATCGAGACGGACGATTCGATGACGCAGTCTCCATTTTTGGTCTGGAGGCCGTCACCTATACCGCCATGTCTCCCGACGACAGCGGCGGTGTGCTCCTGTCGGGGCTGGGCGATCGAACAGTGCTGCGCTACATTGGTGGCAAATTCAAGACGCTCGTGAAAGTGGCAGACATACCCGGCACGGTGATTTCGATGGCAGAAACTCGAGATCACCGGGTTTGGATTGGTACACCAGACAACGGTCTGTTTCGAGTGAACAACGGCGCAATATCCAGTGTCACACCTCAATTAGCCAACAGAAAGATCAATACCCTGCTCGCGGCGAATAGCGGAGGCCTGTGGATCGGGACGGATGAAGGGTTGTTCTTCTGGGATGGCGCCCAACTGCAAGAAGTGAATCTGCCTCCATTGATTTCGCAGTTGCAGATTCTGGCGCTCGCGAAGGACTCCCAGGGAAGCCTCTGGGTTGGTACTAACCGCGGACTGCTCCGCATAACGACTGCAGGAACAGTTTCTCTGGAGCAATTGAGTTCCCGGCCCGGTGCGGATGTTACAACGATTTATCTGGACCGCGACGGGGCACTCTGGTTCGGTGGATCGCAAGGCATCGAGCGGTTACGTGACGGCATGTTCACGACATACTCGCATGCAGATGGTCTGCCATCGGACAGCAATGGTCCTATCTACGTAGACGCCAAGGGCCGAACCTGGTTTGCACCCTTAACAGGAGGTCTGTATTGGTTCAAGGGAACGGAGGTGCGACCCATTACGTTGGCGGGACTGGACAAGGATGTCGTCTACTCGATCAGCGGCGGTAACGGTGAGATCTGTGTTGGACGGCAGCGCGGAGGTCTCACGGTTCTGACCGAGAAAGGCAACGAATTCACAGCACGCACCTATGCGCATGAGGATGGACTGGCTCAGAACAGTGTTTATTCCGTACTGCGCACTCACGACGGAACGGTTTGGGCGGGGACGATCAGCGGCGGCATCAGTAGATTGAAGAACGGTGTATTTACAACGTATTCGGTATCCGACGGGCTCTCCTCCGATACCATCAATTCAATCGTCGAAGGACATGATGGAACCGTGTGGATCGCCACACCGACCGGTCTCGGTGCCTTCCTAAACGGCCATTGGACAAGCTCTGCGTTGGGTCGGGAACCTCTCTCAAATGTGAGAACGATTTTTGAAGACTCTGAACACGTATTGTGGATTGCCATCGGAGAAGGGCTGGCCTTTCGCAGTTTAGGTCGCGTAAGATTCCTCGCCAGTTACCCGATTCGCTGCGGGAACCTATCTCAGGGATTACCGAGGATGGGCGTGGATCACTTTGGATCAGCACTTCCGATCACGTATTAAGAGTGAATCGGGAGCATCTCATGGATGATTCGCTTAGCGATGTGGATGTGCAAAGTTATGGCAAGGAAGACGGTCTTCTCGGGACTCGGGAAGTGAATCGCGACCGGTCGATGATCACCGACCACCTTGGCCGGGTCTGGATTTCGCTCAATCATGGGATAGCTATGGCTGATCCGAAAATTACTTTCGGTGATTCTGCGCCTGTCGCAGTAAGACTCGAATCGACCTTGGCCGGAGGAAAGCGCGTCGATCTGCGGGCAGCGCCCGACATCGCGGCCGGCAACAAAATTGTCACTTTCAACTTCGCAGGCACCAGTCTTTCCACTCCGGAACGCACGCGATTTCGCTACAAACTGGATGGCTCCGACCGCGACTGGAGCGGCGTTGTGACATCGCGACAAGTCACCTACACCAATCTGGATCCAGGCTCCTATCGCTTCCATATTGTGGCATCGAGCGGCGAGGGTCTTTGGAATGGGCCGGAGACAGTTATCCCCTTCACGATTGCAAGGGCCTATTGGCAGACCTGGTGGTTCCGAAGCATCTATGCGGCAATCGCGGTTCTAGGGATGGTTGTTCTGTATCGCTTGCGGATCTACTTCCTGACCCGCCAATTGAATGTTCGCTTCCAGGAGCGACTTGCGGAGCGCACACGGATTGCGCAGGACCTGCACGATACTTTGTTGCAGGGTGTCCTGAGCGCGTCCATGCAACTTGATGTTGCGGAAGACCAGTTACCCGATAACTCTCCCGCTAAGCCGCTCTTGAAGCGGGTATTGCAGTTGATGGGGCAAGTCACAGAGGAGGGACGGACTGCACTTCGCGGTCTCCGCAACACGCCGTCAGACAATCTGAGTCTCGAGAAGGCATTCTCCCGCATGCGGCAGGAACTCGGTGTCAGTGAGAAAATTGGATACCGGGTCGTTGCCCAAAGCGCCACTCGTCCCTTGCGTCCCTTGATCCGCGACGAGGTCTACCGCATCGGTGCGAGGCGCTGGTAAATGCCTTTCGCCATTCAAGCCAACATTGTGGAGGTGGAAGTGGATTACGCCAGCAATTATCTTCGCGTCATGGTACGCGACGATGGTCGCGGGATCGACCCTGTCGTGCTGCAAACCGGGCGAGATGGACACTGGGGGCTGGTCGGAATGCGGGAACGCTCCGAAAGCATCGGCGGCAAGCTCAAACTTCGGAGCCGCGTCGGCGCAGGTACTGAAATAGAGCTGGTTGTTCCCAGTACGATCGCATTTGAAGGACAGCCCCACCACACGCCATCACGGTGGCGTCACTGGTTGACCCGTGAACGATTCGCAGAATCTGTCGCCGATGATAGCGAGCGTGATTCCGAATGAGCGATCCAGCGATTCGCATCCTATGCGTGGACGACCATCCACTGATGAGGGAAGGCATCACAGCCGTCATCCAGAATGAGCCGGACATGCTCGTAGTCGGCGAGGCTTCGAACGGTCAAGAGGCATTGCAGGAATTCCGGAAACATCGCCCAGACATCACCCTCATGGATCTTCGCCTGCCGGATATGAGTGGGATCGATGCCTTGATTGCAATTCGCGCCGAGTATGTCGCCGCCCGCGTGATCATGTTGACGACCTTCGAAGGTGATGCAGAGATCCAGCGCGCCCTTCAGGCCGGGGCCAAGGGCTACATGCTGAAGAGCATGCCCCGGAAGAAACTGGTAGAGATGATCCGGAAAGTGCACGCCGGAGCGAAGTCCATACCTCCTGAGATTGCGGCTCACCTGGCGGAACATCTCGGCGATGAGCTTCTCACTCGGCGCGAAGTAGATGTGCTGCAGAAAATGGCAGGCGGGAACCGCAATCGCGATATTGCGGAACAGCTCTTCATCTCCGAGGAGACGGTAAAAGGGCACGTGAAGCACATCATGGAGAAACTTAGCGCCAGCGACCGCACGGAGGCCGTCGCCATTGCGGTCCGTCGCGGCATCATTCAGCTCTAGCTCCGGCGCGCCCCAATTCGAAGCGGCCAGGAGGTTGGGCGAAAAGCACTCCATCGAGGGATGCGGCCCACCTCCCGCATTAGCTAGCCTTTTGACCGAATCTTTGTTTTGGGGCGAGGAGGTAGTGTCTGCTGAAGCTTTTTATCAGCTTCCCGGACGGATGGCCCGGGACCGGTCTCCTTCTCCTGCGGCTGACTGTCGGCTTCAGCAGTTTTGGCAAGATGGCGAGTCTGATTGCTGCACCCGGTACGCAATCGATCGGTTCCTGGAGCATGGGCCTGCTCGGGGTCGTGGTTGGCACTGCACTTCTGCTCGGGATTCTCACTCCGGTTGCGGGTGTCCTGGCGGCACTTTGTAATCTCTGCAATTGCGTCTTCTGGCTTCTGGCATCCGGCGCGGGTGCGCGCGGCAGTGTTGTCATCACCGTCTACCTGATCATTATGTCGATGGTTGTCGTGCTGCTCGGTCCGGGCGCGTTCTCCCTGGATGCCTACCTCTTTGGGCGTCGCGAAATCGTTATCCCGGGGGCTCCCCGATCCCGCGGCGGCTAACCCCTAATTCGAGGGGTGCGGCCGATACCCCAACTGATTGCTTCAAAAGCCTGCAATCAAGGGATGCTGCGCCCGCAGGAACTCTCCATACTTCAAACAATCCCGCTAACAGACATCGGCCAACGGCGACCGATGCAGAATGAAGGGCTTATGTCACCGTCAGGAATCCTCCGCCTAGAAAACGATTGAGAATGCATTCATCGTTGGACTACTGCTTACCGGCAGCATAGAGCAGGCCGAACGCGCCATCGTTGACAGCATTCACTGCAGCGAAACAGAAGATGTTTGTGGACAACGAGTGTTCCGTAGGGTGATTCAATGGGCCGTAGATCCTCAGGAGCAACGGAGTTGCCGGGTCGTCGACTAGGCCTCCGTCAAGATCCTGCCGTTTGAGCTTGGATGTGTTCTCCATCTGCCGCCTGACCTGCGTCAATGCTATGTACTACGAATTCTCGTCGGGCTGTCGCGCGAGGTATGCGCGTGGCTTCTGCACGCGGATGTTGAGCAGATCAGCCAGCGCACTCAGTCGGCGGTAAACGGCCTTGCACAGGTCCACAGTTCTTTCGGCGCATCGAATCTAAGATCGCGTGTCGCGCAGCAGATGAAGTTGTCCGCTTTCCGGAACGATGGTGTACGCGTCCTGCGCTAACTCGTAATGCTTCCGAGGTGCGTCAGCCGTCTAATGCGATTTCGCGGTTTTGTTCAAACAAATTAACTGGTCACGAGTCCGCTGGAGAATTTCTCGCGAAAGGTTTGGGTCTGACACGGCACGAGAGAGGTTGATCGCTCCTAGCATTGCACTCATCATGAGAATCGCACGGGCGCGCCGATCAGAGGTTCCATTTCGCGGAACAAGGCTCGTCGAGTATGCCAAGCTGCGCTTGAGTCGTGCGGTATACACGGCTTTCGCCGATCGACTCGCCTGAGACATGTCACCGAGTAAAGCGCCCAAGGCGCAGCCTGTTCCCGGAGCGTCCCGGTGTTCTTCGGACAAATAGTTCTCTAGAAGTCTCGTTATCGTGTCAGTGTGTTCCTCCCAGCGGTCGAGGTCTTGGAATGCGGCGGCGAGCGCCTCAACCACCAGTTCGTCGCGCGAATCGAAATGTTTGTAGAAACCGCCGACAGTAACACCGGCCTCCTTCATCACATCGGCAACGCCGATGCCTTCGAGACCGAGTTCCCAAATCTCTTGGCCGCGACGCTCACGATCCGAGCGTGTGTCTGCGCCTTATCGCTCTTCGAATAACCCATATGCCATCACCATTTCTTCCCGAATCTGCCTGGATCAGCCCGGCAGAAAGAACCTAGAGAGAGTATTGTCGTACTCTATAAAATCTAGATACAAAT
This sequence comes from uncultured Acidobacteriaceae bacterium, assembly GCA_963712845.1. GTDB lineage: Bacteria > Acidobacteriota > Terriglobia > Terriglobales > Acidobacteriaceae > KBS-83. The sequence goes on along the minus strand of CAVQJM010000022.1, from coordinate 110,609 downwards.
CTCCTCTCTCTGGATGCAACAAATCGTCACCTAGGAACCCTACGCTGGGATTGGGCACGATAAGCACTTCAAGAGAGTTTTCCACAGAATTCTCTGCGACTTCTGGATTATGTACATACTCTTATGTGGTGGGGGAGCGAGATCAATCCCTCCCACACACAGGAGAAGTAATGAGCAACTCGTCCCCAGAACGGAATAAGGCAATCGTGCTCGAAGCGTTCGAGACACTGTTCAACAAGCGTGACTACGCGGCGGCGGAACGCTTCTGGTCACCGGACTACATCCAGCACAGCGCACATATAGCACCAGGTCGTGAAGGGCTGTTCAATCTCGTTCGCTCATCGCCGGAAACGATGCACTATGAGAACCAGCTCATCGTTGCAGAAGGTGACTACGTCATAGCCCATGGCCGCTTCACCGGGATTGGTAGGCCCGCCGCCTGGATCGCCGCTGACGTTGTCCGGTTCGAAGACGGTCTTCTTAAGGAGCATTGGGACGTTTTGCAAGACGAGGCGACCAAGGCCGAATCTGCCAGCGGCCTTCCCATGTTTGGCGACTCATTCCCTAAGTGACAGCCGAAAACAAAGCGATCGTTCTGCAGACGTTCGACGCAGCCGATAAGGTTTAGACCGTGTTTGGTTTGTAGTTGGACACATCTTTAAAGACGGATTCGAGCGCGTGCACCTTACCTGGCTCCGTGTGACAGACCATTAACTCGAAGACGCGATTGCTATCAGCCTTCACCTCTTGCGCATGGGTCAGGTGAGCTGTGATGAGCGAGCCGCAGACAAATGCAGCCACCGCCGTGGCGCAGAATTTCCATCCTTCGTAAGGCCAATTGGTAGACATTTTTGGGCCTCCACTAGAGCCATGTATTTACTCGTGTCGCGTCGCCAAGATGTCACGCAGACGGTGCTCGCATCTTGCATGACCGACATCATTAATTCCTCAAAACAGTGCAGCTAAGAGGGCACGTACCGAGCCAAGCTACCCATAGCAAAGTGGTCAGAATCCGGTTGCCCTCGGAGCCACGCGCATGAATCTCCTGTTGGCGGTGTGCGGAGAACACGGCGAGACGCCAAGACGCGCGGCAAAGGGCCCCTTAGACGTCGGTGACTGTCGTCTCCGCGCGTCGCCCTTACAGAACGTCAGCATCGCGATTGAACGACTCGCCGTTTCGCCACAAGCCATCACCCACTGTGGTTAGCTCGTCTCAAACGCCTCCTATACGTGCCACCGTCTTTGGGGGTGTACCTGATTTGGTGGGCCCACCAGGACTTGAACCTGGAGCCAACGAATTATGAGTTCGCTGCTCTAACCGATTGAGCTATGGGCCCTTCCTTGATTCCGGCACCGCAGGAGCTGAGTTTAGCGTAACAGGCCGATAGTCAACGGTAGTTGAGCGCAATTTGGAGATTATGAGTCCCTACTCTAACCGCTGAGCTGTGGGCCCGGACGTGCATTCTCCGTCGAGAAGAGCTGCCTCCACACGGTTGCTGATCGGAGCATCGCATGCATGAAACGGTATACACTGGCGCCGATCCGCAATCCATCGCACAGGCTGGCACGCAGGCACCATGCAGCGACGCGATCTCCTGAAATTGGCGGCGCTCACCGCCGGCGCCACCGCTGCGCAGCACGCTCTCGCCGGCACGCTGGCGTCACCCGATACTCCCAATACCGCCGTCCGCCGCGTGCTCGTCGTCTTCAAATGCCATCTCGACGTCGGCTTCACGGACACTCAGGCCGCCGTGATGCGGAAATACTTCGATGTCTACTATCCGCAGGCCATCGAGACCGGCGCCGCGTTCCGCCGCGCGGGCGGGGACCGCTACACCTGGACGACCGGCTCATGGCTGCTCTACGAATATCTCGAACAGGCCACCGCGGAACAGCGCCGCGCCATGGAGCAGGCCATCGCCGCGGGCGACATCAGTTGGCACGCACTTCCCTTCAGTTGGCAAACGGAGATGCTCGATCGCTCCATGATCGAGGGCGCGCTCGGCTTCTCGCGCTCACTCGATGCACGCTTCGGCCACAAAACCATCGCGGCGAAGATGAGCGACGTTCCCGGCCACACGCGCGGCATCATCGCGCCACTGGCCGCTGCCGGCATCTCGCTGCTGGATATCGGCGTTAACGGGGCCAGCACCCCGCCGCAAGTGCCGGACGTCTTCCTCTGGAAGGCTCCCGACGGCAGCACCCTCCCGATGATCTATCACCATCACGCTTACGGTGGAACCGTCGTCCTGCCCGGCACGGATGCTGCTTTCTCCATGGAAATGCGCGACGACAATGCCGGGCCACACACGCAGGATGAGATTCGCGCGATCTACACGCGCCTGCGTCAGCAGTTCCCGGGCGCGACTGTCACCGCTGCAACGCTCAACGATGTCGCCGCCGCACTCGCCCCCGCGCGCGACAGACTCCCCGTCGTCACCGGCGAAATCGGTGACACCTGGATCTACGGCATCCCCAGCGATCCGCCGAAAGTCGCACGCTATCGCGAGGCCGCGCGCATGCGCCAGGAGTGGATTGCGCAGAAGAAGCTCGAGATCGGCGGGAGTATCGACTGTGCGCTGCTGCGCCGCATGGCGCTCTCGGTGGAACACACCTGGGGCACGGACACCAAGCGCTATCTCGATCACGACCACTACAAACCGGCGGATCTGCGCGCGGTCCTCGGCGAGCCCGGCTATCGCACCATGGAGGCAAGCTGGAAGGAGAAACGGGACGATCTCGGCGACGGCATCGGCCGCCTGCCTGCCCCGATGCGCGATGCGATGGAGCAACGGTTGGAGACGCTGAGCGTTGCAGCTCCAAGCCCCATCGGCATGCGCCCGCACCCCGCCTCCCACATCCTGGATACCGCACACTATCGCATTGCGCTCGATCCACGCACCGGCGCCATCATTGCGCTGGTCAACAAAAACACGCAGCGCGCATGGGCTTCGCCGAAAAACCCGCTCGCCCTCTTCACCTATCAGACGCTTGGGCCCGAGGCGTACGACGCCTTCATCGCCGCGTATCTAACGGTCAAGACGTGGTGGGGACCGCAGGACTTCGGCAAGCCGAACATCGCGCACTTCGGCGCAGCCACACGCGAGTGGCATCCTGCGCTGCGCCAGTGCTGGGCCAGCGAAACCTTCGACCAACATCGCTTGCTGGCGGAGTTGGCCATCGATGATCCCGCCAGTGCTGCCGCCGGTCTGGTCGCGTGGCCCGCATCGCTCTATCTTGAGATCGTCATGCCGAAAAATACGCCTCAGTTGCAGATACGATTAACCTCTCTCGGCAAGCAGCAGAATCGCCTTCCGGAGGCAATGTGGCTTACCTTCAATCCCGTCACGAGTGACCCACTGGGATGGGAGCTGGAAAAGGTAGGCCAGCCGGTGCGTCCGGCAGACGTCGTCCGCGGCGGCGGCCGCAGCATGCACGCTGTATCGGAGCGCCTGCGCTACCGTGATGCACGCGGCACCTTCGAGCTCGCCACGCTCGATGCGCCGGTCGTGGCGCTCGGTGCGCGCTCGCCGCTCGACTTCTCGCTCGAGCTGCCAACCATGCAGGATGGCCTCCACGTCAGCCTCTACAACAACGCCTGGGGCACCAACTATCCACAATGGTGCGGCGGCCATTGGATGTACCGCTTCACCCTGAACGCATAGCGTGAATCTATCCCGCCACGACGAAACTTGTGACGTCGTCATCCTCGGTGCCGGTGCAGCGGGCCTCATGGCCGCCATCACCGCCGGTCAGCGTGGCCGCCGCGTCCTGGTGCTCGATCACGCCGACCGCGTTGGCAAAAAAATCCTCATCTCCGGCGGCGGCCGCTGCAACTTCACCAACATCCACTGCACCGCGGACCGTTTCCTCTCCGGCAATCCGCACTTCGCACGCTCCGCGCTCGCCCGCTACACGCCGCAGGACTTCATCACACTCGTCGAGCGGCATCGCATTCCCTATCACGAGAAGACCCTCGGCCAGCTCTTCTGCGACGGCTCCGCTCGCGACATCGTCGCCATGCTCGAAGCAGAATGCCACGCCGCCGGCGTTCGCATCCTCATCGATCAACAGATCACAGAGGTCCGCCATGCCGACGGCTTTATCATCCAGACCGCAGCGACAACGTACCGTGCGAAGACGCTGATCGTCGCAACCGGCGGCCTCTCCATTCCAAAGATGGGTGCCACCGATCTTGCTTATCGCATCGCCGCGCAGTTCGGCCTCGCGATCGAGCCATGCCGTCCCGCACTGGTTCCGCTCACCTGGCAGCCGCAGGACAGTGCCCGTTACGCGGACCTCACCGGGCTCTCCGCCGAGGTCATCGTCACGCAGGGCAAGACACAATTTCGCGAGAAGCTTCTCTTCACCCATCGCGGGCTCAGCGGACCTGCGATCCTGCAGGTCTCCTCGTATTGGAAGCTGCGCGGCTCGATCGTCATCGATCTCGCGCCGGAACAGGACTGCACCGCTCCGCTGCGGGCTCCGCCCGGCGGTCGCGATGCCGCTGCCTTCCGGGCCGCGCTGCGAACCGTTCTGCCGCAGCGTCTTGCAGAGCGCTGGGCCGCACTCCACTCACCCTCCAGATGGAGCAACGCCGCACTACTCGAAGCCGAAGAACATCTGCATCGCTGGGAAGTCATACCTGCGGGCACAGAAGGCTATGCCAAGGCCGAGGTCACGGCCGGCGGCATCTCCACTACCGAACTCTCCGCGCAAACCATGGAGAGCCGTCGCGTGCCCGGCCTCTACTTCATTGGCGAGGCGGTCGATGTCACAGGACACCTTGGCGGTTACAATTTCCAGTGGGCCTGGGCGTCAGGCGCGGCAGCCGGCCGTGCCGTCTAGAACTTCAATTTGAAGGGTTCTGCCAGCCGCCATCGTCTTCGGCCAGTTTTTCTGCTTCCACCGGCCCCCATGTGCCCGGTTTGTAGATGTGCACTGGTGGCATATGCTTCAGAAGCGGATCCAGGATGCGCCAAGCGTCTTCCACGTAGTCCGCGCGCGCAAACCGTGCCTGGTTGCCCACGATCGCATCCGCCAGCAGTTCTTCATAGGGCAGGACGTCCTCCGCTTTGGTCGGCTGCGTTGCCAACATCTCCACCGGAACCCCGCGCGGCACCTCGCCCGGCAGGCGTACATGTGCACCGATCCCAATCTCCATCTCCGGGCTCACACGGAACCGCACATAGTTCGGCGGCATCGGATCGCGCGAAAAAATCTGCGGCGGCTGCCTAAGCCGCGCCACCACCTCGGTCGCCGTTACCGGCAGCGACTTGCCCGTCCGGATGTAGAACGGCACATCCTTCCAGCGCCAGCTATTGATGCAGACCTTCAGTGCCACATATGTCTCTACCTGCGAGTTTGGCTTCACTCCCGGCTCCTGAAGGTATCCCTCGAACTGGCCGCGCACCACCGTGCTGGGCTCCATGCACTGCACGCCCTTCAGCACCTTGGTGCGCTCGTCGCGCAGCGCCTCTGCGCCAGCGCCAATCGGCGGCTCCATGGCGACGTTGCTCAGCAGTTGCATCAGGTGGTTTTGCAGCACGTCGCGGATCGTGCCGGTCTCGTCGTAAAACGCGCCGCGCCCTTGGATGCCAAAACTCTCCGCCATCGTAATCTCCACGCTCTCGACGTACTGGCGGTTCCAGATCGGCTCGATGAAAGAGTTGCTGAAGCGGAAAAAGATCAGATTCTGCACCGCGTTTTTGCCCAGATAGTGGTCGATGCGGAACACATCGTTCTCATCAAAGGTCTGGTGCACGATCTGGTTCAGCGCAATTGCCGACTCCAGGTCGTGGCCAAAGGGCTTTTCGATCACAACGCGTGCGCCGTCCGCGCATCCGGATTGCTTCAGTTGCTCCAACACCTTGCCGAAGAGACTCGGCGGGATCGCCAGGTAGTGGATCGGGTGGCTTGCGCCCCCGCATTGCTTGCGCACCTCCTGGAAGGTCGCGCTGTCGGAGTAGTCGCCATCCACATAACGCAATAGCGCCATCAACTTGTCAAAGCCCTCAGGGTCCAGGCCGCCGTGCTGCTCTACGCTGTCGCGCGCACGCTTCTTCAGGTCATCCAGCGTCCATCCGGACTTCGCGACCCCGACCACGGGTCCCTTGAGCTTGTCGCGCTTGGCCAGCCGCTGCAGCGACGGAAATATCTGCTTGTATGCCAGATCGCCTGTCGCGCCGAAAAACACCAAAGCATCAGAAACCGGTTGTGTCACGTGCCTTTCACCTCAACTTTCGTCTCGCCCAACGGGCCGTCCACTCAGATCGCTCGCCGCATCCGCACACGCCGGCGTCTGGCTTTCCTATCCATAATGCCATCGGGGCATTTCGGATTCATGACTCCATCCCGCACACTACTCCCCACAGCATTCCCCAAGCCCTTCATGCCCCGACAGGTACAATCCGTGCAACGACTCCGCCGGGTCTCCGATTATCTCCTGCCATGAGACTCCTCCACGTCATCGCCTCCATCCGCGCCGCTGGTGGTGGCCCTGCGGAAGCCGTGCGCAGCCTCTCCGCCGTGCACCAGCGCGACGGCCACTCCGTCGAAGTCGCGTCGCTCGACGATCCCGCGGACCCCGAAGTCCACAATTTCCCCCTGCATGTGCACGCGCTCGGCCCTGCCTACAATACGTACTCCTTCGCCCCCGCGTTCGTCCCCTGGCTGCGTCAAAACCGGGCCCGATACGATGCCATCATCGTCAATGGTCTATGGCAATACCACAGCTTCGGCGCCTGGCGCGCGCTGCGCGGCACCACTACGCCCTACTATGTATTTCCCCATGGGATGCTCGACCCCTGGTTCAAGCGCACTTTTCCGCTGAAGCATGCAAAAAAATGGCTCTACTGGCCCTGGTCAGACTACCGCGTCCTACGTGACGCGCGCGCCGTCCTTTTCACCTGCGAACAGGAAAAACTGCTCGCACCGCAATCCTTTGCGCTCTATCGCGCACGTCCCGTGGTCACCGGCCTGGGCACAACACAGCCGCCGGATGGCGTGGACTCGGCTGCCTTTCTCGATCGCTATCCTGATCTGCGCGGCAAGCGCCTGCTGCTCTTCATGGGCCGCCTGCATCCGAAGAAGGGCTGCGACCTGCTGCTCGAAGCTTACGCCGCCACGCTGGCGAACGATCCCGCATGGCGCCTGGTCTTCGCCGGACCCGATGCCTCCGGGTGGCAGCAAACGCTCCGATCGCGGGCGGATGCTCTGGGCATCGCTGACCGCATCGTCTGGACCGGCATGCTGCGCGACACGCTGAAATGGAGCGCGTTCGCCGCCGCGGAGGTCTTCGTGCTTCCCTCGCACCAGGAAAACTTCGGCATCGCCGTCGCCGAGTCGCTCGCCTGCGGCATACCCGTCCTCATCTCACGCGAGGTCAACATCTGGCGCGAAATTGAAGCCGCCAACGCCGGCTTCGTCGCCCCGGACACCATAGAAGGAACCACCAGCCTGCTCACCCGCTGGCAGCAACTTCCCGAAGCAGAGCGCACGACCATGCAGCCGAAACGCCCGCCGATGCTTCGCAGAACATTTCGACATCGAGCACAGCGCCGCACGCGTGCTGAAAGTGATCCGACAGACCACAGCAGATAAAACCAGACAACCTTAGCCCGATGCGGGCGACCTTCTGCGGCTATCTGTAGTCCTCCCTATTGGGTGTCCGTCTCGTTCCACAAAAACGACAGAATGTCCGTGTCATCCTGAATCTGCTGCGTCACGCGAAACACCCGAACTGTGGCCGCCCTTCAGGCTGTAGTGCAGCAGGATCGGGCGATCGCCGCCGGTCGCGGCCTGCATCTCCGCCGTCATCTTGCGCGCGTGCAGTGGATCGACCCGCGTGTCGTTGTCGCCGGAGAAGAACATGATCGCCGGATACTTCGTTCCCTGCTTCACGTTCTGATATGGCGAGTAGGCGCGGATGTACTTGTAATCCGCTGCATTGTCCGCCGAGCCGTACTCTGTCGTCCACAGCCGCCCGAATTCGAAGTTCTGGTAGCGCAGCATGTCCAGCAGCGGATAGCCGCATACGATCGCGCCGTATAGCTCAGGATGCTGGGTCATCGCCGCACCCATCAGCAGTCCGCCATTCGATCGCCCCCAGATGGCCAGGTTCGCCGCATTGGTGTATTTTTCGTCGATCAGGTAGTGCGTCGCCGCGAAGAAATCGTCGAATACGTTCTGTTTCTTCTCGAACATGCCGGCCTTGTGCCACTCCTCGCCGTACTCGCCGCCGCCGCGCAAATTCGGCACCGCAAACCATCCACCCTGCTCCAGCCACCACGCGTACATCGGGTTCCAGTCCGGCGTCGTGCTGACGTTGAAGCCGCCGTAGCCGGTCAGCAGCAGCGGCGTCTTGCCATTCTGCGGCAGCCCCTTCTTGCCCGCGATGAACATCGGGATGCGCGTGCCGTCCTTCGACGTGAAGAAGACCTGCCGTACTTCGTAATGTTCCGGACGGAACGGGACCTTCGGCTGCGCAAAGATGCTGGTCGCGCCCGTGTCGCTCTCGTAGCGATAAACAGTCGGCGGCACGTTGAATGAGGTGAAGCTGTAAAAACCCTCCTTCACCAGCGGACGTCCATAAGGCACGGTCGCGCTGCCGATGCCCGGCAGCTTCATCGTTCCCTCCGGCTTGCCATCCAGCGAGTAGATCGAGATCTCGTCCTTCACATCCACCAGCCGATCCACAAATAGCTTCCCGCCCAGCACCGTCGCGTCCTCGATGACGTTGTTCGTCTCCGGCACAACCGTTTGCCACTGCTGCGGTGGCGTATTCAGATCCGCCCGCAGAATCTGCCCCTTCGGCGCGCCCATGTCCGTCTTCACCAGAAACGTATCCGTCCCTGTATCGATCAGGGCTGAAGCGATTCTCGATCCCGTACACCAGCGGAATGAATGTCGCGTCCGGCGCGCGCAGGTCCTTGATGCAGGATGTCCTCGCGTTTCGCCGGCACCCCGCGGCTGATGCTCAGGATCAGCCAGTGCCCGTTGTCCGAAGTGCTCACCCGGATCAGGTCCAGCTCACCCAGCGGCTCGCCCTTGTACTCCTTGCCGAAGATCATCTTATCTGTCGACGGCTCCGTCCCAAACGCATGCCAGTACACCAGCGTGCCCGAGTGGTGAAACACCGCATAGTACAGCCCCTTCTTGTCCGGCGAGATCTGCACCCCCATGTAGCGCTGGCTGGCAAGGCGATCGGGCAGATCCTTCCGCGTCGCCACGTCGATCAGGTGTACCTCCTCCTCATCCGCACCGCCCTGCCGAATGCCATACGCCAGCATCGAGCCGTCATTCGTCACGTCGAGGATGCCGACGGACGTATTCTGGTCCGCGCTCAGCTTGCCCGCATCCACCAGCCGCTCATCCGCGCCGGCAACGCCGCGCCGTACAGCGCCTGCGGCTTCATGCCGTACATAGATGGAGCCCTGGTTCTCGTCGGGAAGCCGCTTCTTGAAGAAGTACAGGTCGCCGCGCTTGGTCGGCATCGAGTACGTCTCCACCCTCTCCAGCTTGCGTCAACTCTGCCCGGATCTCCGGCCGAATCGTCACCTGGCTGCAGGTAGCTGTCCGTGTAAGCGTTCTGCTGGTCAATCCACGAGCGCGTTTGCGGATCGTGCTGCTGCTCCAGCCAGCGGTAGTTGTCCGTGATGGTATCGCCGTGCAGCGTATCGCTCACCGGATGCTTCGCCGTATCCGGCGGATCGGACAGCACCACACCATTGCCGCCCCGCACCTGCCCCGCGCCCGGCGACGGTGTGCGTTCCACGGTAAGAACATTGTTGGTCGTGCCGTTCGCCGGATTCGCTTCCTCGCCCCCATGCCGCTTCGCCACCTGCCCCAGGTGCGACGAGGATTGCTGCTGTTGCTGCTGAGACTGCGCCATCCCCACCACCCCCGCAAAGGAACAACCCGCAACCGCTGCCCACACAGCAATCCCTAGCCCCATCGCCCAGCCTCCGCATACCGACACATGGTTATAAACCCAACCAGCCGCACAAATCGCCTGAAGAGTTGCAGCGCGCAACTCTTCGGTCAGTCCGGGACTTTCGCGGCCACTATCGGTTAGACCGCAGCCGTTCCTTGTAACGCCGGCACGACGCCGGTTGCGCTCGATACCACCGCACCCCGAGACTGGTAGCGAAACTGGGCACGAAAGGACCGACGTCACTATGGCCACGCAGAAAGAGAAGGGCTCGCACTTCCGCGCGCTGCACCAGCGCGATCGTGCCTTCATCATCCCCAACCCCTGGGACGCCGGCACCGCCCGCCTGCTGGCCCGCATGGGCTTTGAGGCGCTGGCAACCACCTCCGCGGGATATGCCTTCTCCGCCGGGCTGCAGGACGGCGCCGTCGGCCGCGACGCGATGCTCAAACATGTCGCCGAGATCGTCGCCGCCACCGATCTGCCCGTCAGCGCCGACCTCGAGAACGGCTTCGGTGACTCGCCCGAAACCTGTGCCGAGACCATCCGGCTCGCCGCCGCAACCGGCCTCGCCGGCGGCTCCATCGAAGACGTCTCGCCGCGTCCCCAGCCCACCATCTATGCGTTCGAGAAAGCAGTCGAGCGCGTCCGCGCCGCCGCAGAAGCCGCCCATGCCCTCCCCGCTCCCTTTGTCCTCACCGCACGCGCGGAGAACTTCATCGCCGGCAATCCCGATCTCGCGGACACCATCCGCCGCCTGCAGGCCTTTCAGGAAGCCGGCGCCGAGGTCCTCTACGCACCCGGTCTCAAGACGAAAGAAGACATCGCCGCCGTCCTCAGCTCCGTCGATCGCCCAGTCAACGTCGTCATGGGCCTGCAAGGCGTCGCGCTCGATCTCGCCACACTCTCAGCCATGGGCGTAAAGCGCATCAGCGTCGGCAGCGCGCTTTCGCGGGTAGCTCTCACAGCATTCCTGCGCGCCGCGGAGGAGATGCAACAACGTGGCACGTTCACCTTCGCCAACGACGCCACCAGCTACAGCGAGCTGAACGCAATGTTCGCGCCTTGATCCGAAAGCGGACTACCTCTGCGGATCAGGTCCCTGACGCCATCAGCGAAGCTAAGGACCTGTACTTCGAGCGTAGTGCAAGGGCTGCTCTAGCGATCCAGCGGGCGCCGTAGCCGCCTTCCGCCAGAATGCAAATGTCTCCGGGGTAATCGTCCGCCGCCCCGCCGCATTCTCGCGCTCATACAACGCACGCAGCGCCTCCCACAGCGCCGCAGCCTCGCGCTCCAGCCCCAGAACGCGCAGCGAGCGCAGCATCCGCGTCAGCCGTAGATGGTTGTGATTCCCCGCATGCAGCCAGTTCCGCGAAGCCGCCGCGAATCGCGGGCCCTTGCACGACAGCATCGCCCTCAAGAGCAAATCCATAAAACGCGAGCATGCGCTCGAAACGCCGCACGTAGCCGCCCCTGCATCTCCGCATCATTCCGAATCGCGGCAATCGTCGCCGGCATCCAGCACCGGCGCCCATGGATTCGCCCCGCTCCGCTCCGGCAGCGGAAAGATCCACTGGATGTAGTCGTGCACCATCTCCAGCCGCGCATCGTCCCAGCCCAGAATCTCGTCGAAGGTCCGTCCATCGTCATCCACGCCGCCGGCAAAGAAGCGCGTCAGCTTATCTCCGTCATTCGCCATAGCCATCTAGAAGCACCTCACCGCTCGACCGTTGCCGCCAGCGCCCATCTGCACACTCCCGCCGATGCCTCAGCCCCGATAAGCTAAACCGAGCACACAATCCCGCATGCCCGAAACCGCCCCTCCAGCCGACTTGCCAGACCTGCCAAAGACGAAGCAGCCCCACGGCCGCGCCGCCGCGCTCGCCGTCGCCACCGGCATCCTGCTCTCCAAGATCATCGGCCTCATCCGCGAGCGCGTCTTCGCCTATTACTTCGGCAACTCCATGGCCGCAGATGCCTTCAAGGCCGCCTTCCGCATCCCCAACATGCTGCAGAACCTCTTCGGCGAAGGTGTCCTCTCGGCGTCCTTCATCCCCGTCTACGCGCGCCTGAACGCCGAGGAGCGCCACGAAGAGGCCACCCGCACCGCCGCCGCCATCTTCGCCATCCTGGTGCTCGTCGCATCGGTGCTCGTGCTCCTCGGCGTGCTCTTCGCGCCGCTGCTGGTCGACGTGATCGCCTATGGCTTCAAAGACGGCACGCGTCTCCTCACCATCCAGCTCGTCCGCATCCTCTTTCCCGGCGCGGCGCTGCTCGTGCTCTCAGCGTGGTGCCTCGGCATCCTCAACAGCCACCGCCGTTTCCTGCTCTCCTACACCGCGCCCGTGGTCTGGAACGTCGCCATGATCGCGACGCTGGTCTGGCAGGGTCGTAGCCTCTTCGCCCACGGCATCACCGCCGCCTCTATTGCCGAGCCGCGCCTCGCCGTCGCTCTCGCCATCGGCTCGGTCATCGGCTCCGCACTGCAGTTCTGCGTCCAGTTGCCGGCAGTCCTGCGCCTGCTCAGCCCACTCGAGTGGAAGGCCACCTTCCGCTCCGAGCACGTGCGCACCATCGTGCACAACTTTTTCCCGGTCTTCATCAGCCGCGGCGTCGTGCAGTTGAGCGCCTTCGTCGACCAGATGCTCGCCTCGCCGCTGCCCACCGGCGCAGTCGCCGCGCTCAGCTACGCGCAGATCATCAATCAGCTTCCCGTCTCGCTCTTCGGCATGGCCGTCTCCGCCGCGGAGCTGCCCGCCATGTCCGCCGCTCTCGGCACTCCAGAGCAGATCGCCGCCAAGCTCCGCGCCCGCCTCGCGGCCGGCCTGCAGCAGATCGCCTGGTTCGTCGTCCCCTCCGCCGTCGCTTTCGTCGCGCTCGGAGACGTGGTGGTCGCCGCCATCTATCGCACCGGCCACTTCAACGCCCGCGACGTCACCTACGTCTGGAGCGCGCTCGCCGGCTCCGGCGTCGGCCTGCTCGCCGGCACCTCCGGACGTCTCTACTCATCGGCCTTCTATGCGCTGCGCAACACACGCACGCCGCTCAACTTCGCGGTCATCCGCGTCGCCCTCACCCTCGGCCTCGGCTACTTCTTCTCGAAGCCCCTGCCGCACCTGCTCGGCATCGACTCGCGCTGGGGCGTCGCCGGCCTCACCCTCTCCGCCGGCATCGCCGCATGGTTGGAATACTCGCTTCTCCGCCGCGCCATGCACCAGCGCATCGGCATCGTCGACTACCCCGCCAGCCGCGTCCTCCGCCTCTGGCTTGCCGCCATCGCCGCCGCCGCGCTCTGCTTCCTGCTGCACAGGCACCTGCCCGTCCATAGCCTTTTAGGGGGCCACGGATCGCGCGCGGCCATCCTCACCGCCATCGCTGTCCTCATCCCCTATGGCGCGCTCTACGTCGCCTTCACCGTGCTCCTGAAGGTCCCCATCCCCGGAAGCCTGCTCCGGCGCTTCAAACGACGCTGAGATCAGTGATATCGGCGGCACTAAACTCGTATTGGGAGGTCGCGCGTGAATCCTGCCGCACCATCTTCAGTGGATGAGATACGTGATGCCATCTTGCTGGATGGCTTCGCCGTCATTCCAAATGTCCTGACACATGCAGAAGTTGATGCATTGCAGCATGCAATTGCGCGGGTTACCGAACCTCTCGTCGCGAGCAAGCGTGGCACCCCGCATGCTCTTCGCAACCTTCTGGAGGCTTCGCCAGAAGTCCGGGCTCTCGCTGAGACCGCGACGGTCCGAGGTCTCGTCGAACCGATACTCGGCAAGGATTACTTTCCAGTACGCGGAATACCCTTCGACAAAATACCCGACGCCAATTGGAAAGTGCCCTTTCACCAAGACGTTACGATTGCAGTTCGAGAGAAAATCGAGACGGAAGGGTTTGGCCCGTGGTCAGTCAAAGCCGGCGTACTGCACACGCAGCCTCCGGTGGTTGTACTCGAATCGATGCTCTCCGTGCGGCTTCACCTCGACGACTGCCACGAGCGGAATGGGGCCTTACGCGTTGTTCCTGGTTCGCATCTGTTGGGCCGCATCGCCGAATCGGATATTGATTCCATTCGCCAACACTGGGGAGAGCGTATAGGCGGTGTGTCAATGGGTGGAGCACTCTTGATGCGACCACTTCTGCTCCACGCTTCTTCGCAAGCGCAAAACCCTGAACACCGGCGCGTGATTCACATCGATTTCGCGGCGTCCGCGCTTCCAGGCGCGCTGCGCTGGCTCTGAGTTAAGTCCCTTCGTTCCAGACGCACAAAACCCCGCAGCGAATACCGCGCTCCGGGACGTTCGTATTTCCCCGCATATTCGCTCTCGGGTACCTGGCACGTCGCTTCCGGAGTCGGAGCTGAGACAAGCGGCAAGTCCGCAAAAGGCTACCGGGAAGCCTCGCCGCAGAGTAAAGTGGAGGCCATCTTCTGGCGCCCGGCCCATGTTGGTCCGGGGTGCAACGAAGTCGGGCTCTTCAACACTATTGTTTGTTCGACGAGAGGTGCCCTATGCCTTCCAGGAGAATCCTGCGGATTGCCATCCCCGTGTGCGCAGTCGTTCTGTGGCTAGCAGCAGAGCGGCCGCTGCTGGCAGATGCAAGCTACAAAGAGACCACACAGATCACGGGCGGCTCGCTCGTGGGGATGATGAAGATGGCGGGCACCTTCAGCTCGCAGGCGCGCAAGGCCAACCAGCCCATCACTTCCGAGGTCTACGTGAGCGGCAATCGCATGGCCCGGATACGGCCGGATGGCACGGAGATCATCGACCTGGATGCCGGGACCATTACGCACATCGACCCGGTGAAACGGCAGTACACCACCACCACCTTCGAGCAGATGCGGCAGCAGCTTGAGCAGGCCCAGAAGGATGCCGAGGCCAAGGCGAAAGAAACCAAAGCCGAGGCGCCGAAGCAGCCCGCGGATCAGCCGCCGCAGAATGTGGATGTGTCCTTCGACGTGCATGTGCGCGAGACCGGTGCCGCGAAAGAGGTCTCCGGCCTGGACACGAAGGAAGCCATCATGACGATGGCGATGAATGCCACGGACAAGGACACCCAGCAGACAGGGGCGCTCGCCATCACCAACGATATGTGGCTTGCCACCAGCACGCCGGTGTACGACGAGGTGCGTGCCTTCGATGTGAAGTTTGCGCAGAAGATGGGAACGGTCTTCAGCGGCAATCAGAGTCTGCAAGGTATGCAGTCGCTGATGGCGCAGCCGGGCGCGGCCAAGGGCATGTCGGAGATGGCGAACGAGGTGCAGAAGCTGAAGGGCGTGCCGATTCTGCAGGTGATGCGGATGGGCATGACATCCAACGGGCAGCCGCTACCGGCGGCCTCAGAAGCGCCGCTGCCGGCTTCCAATGGACCAGCGATGCCGACCGCCGGCGATGTTGCGCAGCAGACGGCGACGTCGACGGTAGCAAGCAGCCTCGGAGGGCTTGGCTCGGCGCTGGGCGGCTTCGGTGGATTCGGGCACAAGAAGAAGGCAGCGGATCCCGCTGCCAGCGCCGGCCGCGGACGCTCCCAGTACGGGGTCGTCGGCTCCAACGGATCCGGCGTCGAGCGTGTTGATTGAATCGAGCACGACACTCAGCGACTTCTCATCAGCGCCGGTCGACGGGTCTCATTTCCAGGTGCCCGCAGGCTATCAGCAGGTAACAGCGTCTGGTCCACGCGCCACTTCATAGCGCTGCAGACACACAAAAGCTCCGGACGGGACACAGCGCCGTCCGGAGCTTTTTGTTTGCAGCCAATTGCTATGCGTTTAGACCGAGACCGGCTTCGCCGCCTCGCTGGGCTTGTTGTCCGGGCTGCCCGGCTTGCGGATGTCGATGCCGCCCTTGAAGAACGCGCCATCCTCGATCGAGATACGCTGTGCGATCACGTCGCCGGTCAGCGAGCCTTCGCTGCGGATGTCCACGCGGTCGCTGGCGTTGATGTTGCCGCGTACCTTGCCCAGCACCACAACCTCGCGGGCGGAGATGTTCGCTGCCACCTGGCCATTGCGGCCGACCGTGACCCGGTTGCCGGGCAGGTTGATCGCGCCTTCGACTTTGCCGTCGATGTAGAGCGATTCAGATCCGGTGACTTCGCCCTTCACCACCAGGCTCTTGCCGATGGTGGCCTGTTCGGCAGCAGCCGCCTGGGCTCCGGGTGCTGCCGGGCGTGAAGCAGCCGGCTCGAACCCGCCGGAAGCAGGGGTCGCCGGACGGTTCGGCTCGTTATTGGGGGATTGGGGAGTACTGCCGGGCTGATTCGGTTTCCACATCGCTTGGGTGTTTCCTTTCAGATACTGCAAAATATGCTTTGCCTGCCGACGGCCCCGCGGGAATCACTCGCCCGCCCTCTGCACCGGTCCATCCTTCAGCAGGTACAGAGTAACCGGATTGCCGCGCCATTCGCGGCGCAATCCGCGTCCAACCTGTCCTTTGTTGCATATTACTCACCTCTCCGCGAAAATTGCATCCCTCGTCCACAAACTTTTCGCGCAAACTTGCACCTAAGTGGTATCCCCACAGGTCTTTGCAGAAGGCCGTCTGCGCCGCGGATTTACCATCGAAATTGCCCTATGCCCACGGACCGCGATCTGCTCGCTCGCATCGGCCGCTCCTCTGGCGGTCGTGCTGGTTACAAACAACTAGTCCGCGAACTGGGCCTCGGCGGCGGCCGGGAACGCCGCCTGCTGCTGGAGCAGCTCGCCCGCCTCACCGCGCGCGGCTCCCTCGTCAAAGCCGACCGCGATCAATGGAGCTTGCCCCACACCGCCGCAGCACGCACCAGTCTCATTGCGGGCCGACTCGACCTCCATCGTGACGGCTTCGGCTTCGTTCGGCCTACAAGCAATATCGGCACAGGCAGCGAGAAGGTTAGCGCCCGCGGCGGTGTTGAGAATCCGGACATTTTCATCCCGCCCGCCGAGCTCAACGCCGCCATGCAGGGCGATCTTGTCCTGGTCGAGCTCCTCCCACCCCGCAACCAAGGCCCAAACGCCGGCAAGCGCGCCGGCCGCATCGTCCAGATCGCCCACCGCCGCAACCCCACGGTCGTCGGCCGCTTCAAGTACGCCACCAGCGAGAGAGCGCAAGGCAACTTCGTCGTCCCCTTCGACGAGCGCATGACCCAGCCCATCCTCATCCCCTTCGGCGACGAGGTTCCCCTGCTGGAATCCGAGGAAACCCCGCACCGCGTGCTCGGCCCAGAATCACAACGCCCAGAATCACAATCCAGACACGCTCGCCACGCCGAAGCCACGCACCATGCTTCCGGACGACCTCGAAGGCCTCGTCGTCGATGTCGAGATCACCGACTGGCCCACTCTCCATCGCCAGGCGCGCGGCCGCGTACTCGAGATCCTTGGCGATCCCGATGACTTCGGCGTCGATGTCGAGATCATGATTCGCAAGCACCACCTCCCGCACCTCTTTCCGGATGGGGTGCTCGAGAACGCGCGCGATGTCGCCCATCTCGACCAGCAGGAGATCGCCCGCCGGCACGACTTCCGCGATCTTCCCATCGTCACCATCGACGGCGAGACCGCCAAAGATTTCGACGACGCCGTCCTCGTTCGCGAATCTGCAGGAGGGTACGAACTGCAGGTCCACATCGCCGACGTGGCCCAGTACGTCATGCCCGGCTCGCCGCTCGATCTCGAAGCACGCCTGCGCGGCACCTCCGTCTACTTCCCCGACCGCGCCGTCCCCATGCTTCCCCAGGAGCTCTCCTCCGACATCTGCAGCCTGCGCCCCGCGGAAGATCGCCTGGTTCTCTCCTGCATCATGCAGCTCGACCGCCACGGCGCCATCCTCAGCTACGAAGTCCTGGAAGGTGTCATCCGCTCCGCGCGCCGCATGACCTACACCCAGGTCCACGCCATTCTCTCCGGCGACGACGCCACCCGCACTGAATTCGCGCCGCTCGTTCCCGAAATCGAGCGCATGCTCACGCTCGCCAAAATCCTCAACCGCAAGCGCGAGCAGCGCGGCTCCATCGACTTCGATCTCCCCGAGCCCATCATCGACTTCAACGACGCAGGCGAGATGCAGGGTATCCTCCGCTCCGATCGCACCTGGGCCAACCGCCTCATCGAAGAGTTCATGCTCTCCGCCAACGAGTGTGTCGCCGACTGGCACCAGCGCCTCGGCGTGCCTTCCATCTACCGCATCCACGAAAAGCCCGACGCGAAGCGGGTCATGGACTTCGAAGAGACCGCCGCACATTTTGGCTACTCTCTCGGGCTCGGCCCATTGCCCGTCAAGCGGGTGCAGTTCAAGAGCGAGCGCCGCGAGTTCCGCGCCCACAACGCGCGCAATCGGAATAGTCAAAGGTCAGCACCGCGCGCGCACGAGGTCCCGCAGGACATACCGGTCACGCCCAAAATGTATCAGCGGCTGGCACATAAGATCGCCGGCAAGCCCGAAGAGCGGATTCTCGCCCACCTCATGCTGCGCTCGCTCAAGCAGGCTCGCTACTCCGAGAAGAACGAAGGCCACTTCGCCCTCGCCACTTCCCACTACACCCACTTCACCTCGCCCATTCGCCGCTACCCCGACCTCATCGTGCACCGCATCTCCAAGGCACTGCTCGAAGCGGGTGTCTCCGGCCATGTCGATCTCGCTTCCGAAGCAAAAGTTCATGTAAATGAGCACGCCGCAGGCGTCAGCGAATCCGCGCCACTGAGCGAAGACGACCTCAGCGCTATCGCCAAAGAGTGCAGCGACAACGAGCGTCGCGCCGCCGAAGCCGAGCGTGAGCTGATGGAGTGGAAGAAGGTCAAGTTCATGCAGCACCGCATCGGCGAAGACTTCGATGCGATGGTGATGAACGCCACCAAATACGGCCTCTTCGTCGAGCTCACCGACCTCTTCATCGAGGGGCTCGTTCCCCTCGGCAGCCTGCTCGACGACATCTACACCTATCGCGAGAACACACGCCAGATCATCGGCGCTCACAGTGGCCGCCGCTTCTCCATCGGTGATCGCCTGCGGGTCATCCTCGACCGCGTCGACGAGGTCGAGCGCCGCCTGCAATTTTCCATCCTCGATGAGCCGCAGCCCACGCGCCCAGGCAAACAGAAACAGAAGAAATCCGCCGCAAAGCCCGAATCGGCCCACGTCCCACGATCCAAAAAACGCAGCAAGCTCCGCCGCTCACCCTAAAAACAAAGGCAAGCGCCGGTAGCGCTGCCAGAATCGCCGACCCCTGGTCTTAAGCCCTGCCCGTTCGGCTGGTCTCCACTACATTCCCCACCGACCAAATCACCGCACCCCACGCCAGCACATTCAGCCCGATGATGATCAGCGGCATCAGCAGCTTGTATTCAAAGGAGCGCGACATTACGCCGCCAGTCAGCCAGTGCACCACCTGCCATCCGGGAAACAGAATGATCTGCGCCAGCCTGCGCATGGCGGGGATATGGTAGAAGGGCGGCATGCGCGCAATCACGTCGAAGATCAGGCAGGGGATGCCCAGCAGCGCTGCATACTTGCATCCCTGTTTGTAGGTCACGGACGCGGCGCGCCAGCCGATGAGGCAGGCGGTTCGGTCTCGGACGCTTCTTCTTCATCATCGTTCAAGCCGAGCCGGGTCTCAATCTTCACCGAACCCTTGCCCTGCTCAGCGTTGCGCCGCTGCTGGCGCAGATTAATGGCGAACAGGACCACGCGCAGCACCAGGATGCCCAGCAGCACCGCCACGAGTGCCCCGCTTCCAGGTCGCTTCCACATCAGGAAGACCGCACCTAGCAGCACGATCACGAACAACCCGAAGGTGAGCGTCCCAGATCTTTTCATCTAGACCTCTTCATGCCGACCTCATACCGAACACTTTAGACGGAGAATCGATCCCTTGTCGCTGCCAGCCGGCAGCACTGGCGCAAAGTGGGCGTCAGCGACCAAGGAAGGGAACCCAAACACCCGCCCCGCGGCGCGTCTGCCTTGGGCGGCCAGTCCCGATACAATGGGGATAGTTTCACGTCCAACAGAATGTCCATGCGCCCAGCTTCCCTGCTCGCCTCCGCCGCCCTCGCCGCCACGCTCTTTTTCCTGCCCGGAACGCTCTCCGTCCGCGCCGCTGCGCAGGAGACCACGCAGGTGCATAACACCACGCCGCTCCATCCCCCGGCCGGGGCGCGCGTGGCCATCATCGAGTTCGAAGACCTGGAGTGCCCCGACTGCGCCCGCGCCAACCCGCTGCTGCGGCAGGCGGCCGAGCAGTACAAGATTCCCTGGGTGCGCCACGACTTCCCGCTGCCCCAGCACGACTGGAGCTTTCAGGCCGCAGTCAACGCGCGCTGGTTCGACACCAAAAGCAAAAAACTCGGCGACGAATATCGGGATGCGGTCTTCGCGCATCAGAACGAAATCACCGTCATCAGCGACGGTGGCACCTACGACGGCAGCAAGGGCCTGCCTAACCTGCACGCCTTTACGGAGAAGTTCGCCACCGACCACAAGCTCGCGCTGCCCTTCGTGATCGATCCGCAGCAGAAGCTCGCCGCGCTGGTGAAAGCGGACTACGCCCTCGGCCAGAGCGTGGGCATCCAACACACACCAACCATCTGGGTAGCCACCAATCAGACCAAGGGCACGCCCTTCGTTGAGGTGCTCGACCGCACCAAGCTCTACTCCATGATCGACGATGCCCTGGCGGAGACCAAAGGCAGCGCGCCGGAACGCGCCGCTGTGCACCACACGCAGTAGCCCTCTCTGTAAGCCTCGCTCTATTGCGCTCCTGAAGCGCCAGGCTCTGTCCACTGCTGAACAAAGCACGTCCGGAATCGGACGCTGATCCGCGATGGCTACGCCCCTTGCGATCCAGCCATCGTGTGAAGAATCAGCGAATTAGTCAGTTTGCGCTCATGGATGGACAATTGCACTGTCCTTGGCAGAGATTCTGTCCCTGCTATCAGAGGAGCCCCAGCCGATGATGAGTTTCTTCACCCAGGATGTGCTGTATGCAGTGAGGCAGTTACGCAAGAACCTCGGCTTCACTGCTGCGGCCCGTCCTCACACTCGCGCTCGGCATCGGCGCCAACCTCACCGTCTTCCTCATCCTCTATGGCGTGCTGCTCCGGCCCTTGCCCTTTCCTCAGCCGCAGCAGTTGGTGCGCATCAATCGCTTCTATCCCGTACTGCATGACACGGTGGTGCCGGCCTACTCGGGAACGAAGGCTCTCTTCCTGCGCCGCGCCAGCCGGACCCTGGACTCGGCCGCCGTCTATGACTACATCCCCAGCCAGGTCAATCTGCTCCAGGGCAATCAGGTCGTCCCGCTTCAGGCCATGCGCGCCACCTCCGATTTCTTCCGCGTCTTTCAGATGGAGCCGAAGATCGGCCGGGGCTTCCTCGCTGCAGACATGACACCGCATGTGGCCGGAGTCGCCGTTCTGAGCGACGCCACCTGGCGGCAGCACTTTGCCGCCGACCCCGGCATCCTTGGCCGCTCCATCACTCTCGGCGACCAGCAGTACACCGTTGTTGGTGTGGCGAATCCAGCCTTTCGCCTCGACACTAAAGTGGATGTGTGGACACCCCTCCAGATCGTGGAAGGCCCCAAAGATCAGAGCAATGATTACAACTTCATCGGACGGCTCAAGCCCGGCGTCACTTACGTACAGGCCCAGGACGATCTCCGGCGTGTGCTGCTGCAGTTCAAGAGCACCTACCCGGGCCTCTGGAGCCAGTATGAATCCGTACGCGTCCTCGATCTTCACGACTCGCTCGTAGGCCAGATGCGTCCCGCCCTGGAGATGCTGATGGGCGCCGTCGCCCTGGTGCTGGTGATCGTCTCTGCGAATATTCTCAGCCTGCTGCTCACCCGCTCCATCGCACGTCGTCGCGAGATGGCTCTCCGGGCCGCGCTCGGCGCCTCCGGCTGGCGCATCCTGCGGCAGCTTCTGGTGGAAAATGCCGTGCTCTGCGTCCTCGGTAGCGCCTTTGGCGCCGCGCTGGCCCAGTTTGTCATGCCGCTGCTCCTGCACCTGAATCCCCTCCAACTGCCGCAGTTTGCCAGCCTGCAGGTCGGCAGACAGGCTCTGCTCTTCGTGGCCGCGCTGATGCTGGCCTGCGCCTTGCTCTTCAGCCTGGTGCCAGCCACAGAAAGCAGGCGCCCCCAACTCAACGAATCGCTCCGTATGAACTCCGCACAGGTCGTTGGAGGCCGAAACCTTTTACAGAAGTCTCTGGTGGCGGGCGAAGTGGCGGTTTCGCTGGTCCTCATGGTGGCCGCCGGGCTGTTGCTCACCAGCTTCTGGAAGCTGATGCGCGTTTCGCCCGGCTTTACGGCGCAGAATGTGCTGACCTTCAAGACCGGTTTCGCCGACCAGCGGACTGTCACCAGTGCCACACTTGGCCAGCGGATGGATCAGCTCGCGGCGCGCCTCGAGGCGCTGCCCGGAATTCACGCTGCCGCTTCCATAAACAGTCTGCCCACGCAACTGACGCCCGATCTCCCCTTCGAAATCCTCGGCCGGCCAGCCGACAATCCCGCCGCCAGCGGCAACGAGAAATACTTGACCATCACGGCGGATTACTTCAACGCCTTACGCATCCCCGTGGTCGCGGGACGCTCCTTCCGCCTCTCTGACGCCCATGGCACGGAGCCGGTAGTCATCCTCAGTGAAGAGGTCGCCCGGACCTACTTCAAGGGGCAGAATCCCATCGGCCAGCATCTTCGCATTGGCGCGGCTATGGGTCCGGGCTTTGAAGACAGCGTGCGGGAGATCGTGGGAGTCGTCGGAGACACGAAGAATGCGGGACTCGACCAACCCGCGCCCGGAATTTTGTATCTTCCGGCGGCACAAATTCCCGACAAAATAACGCAAGGCGGCGTTGGTCTGAGAGGCGTGAGCTGGGTCGTGCTCGGCAAAGCTGGCCAGGTGGATGCCGCAGCCATCCAGCGCATCTTCATGGACGACGCACGCACACCTTTGCTCAGCGTGGAGAGCATGCAGAACGTCATCAGCGCCTCAGTTGCGCAACAGCGCTTCACCATGATGCTGCTCGGCTGCTTCGGCCTGATCTCGCTGTTGATAGGCGGTGCCGGGCTTTACGGCGTGATGTCGTATACCGTGGCTCGCCGGACAAAAGAGATCGGAGTGCGGATGGCCATTGGCGCGCAGCGGGCAGACATCCTCCGCATGGTGCTGCGCGAAGCGGGACTGCTGATGGGCGTGGGACTCGGCGTCGGGCTTGCAGCCTCACTCGCCGGCGCACAGCTCCTGCGGAGTCTGCTCTTCAGCATAGCGCCACGCGATCCCGTCATGCTGGCCGCCATGTGCGGCGTGCTGCTGCTCACCGGTCTCTTCGCCGCCCTGGTGGCCGGCCAGCCGCGCCGCCGCTACAGAACCCATGCAGGCCCTGCGCATGGAGTGAGGAAAGTGTAGGAGATCATCTTGAAGTATTTGCGGAAAGTATCATCCTGAGCGAAGCGAAGGACCCGCAGTCTTCCAGGGCAAACCGCAATGCAAACGTGAGCGGCCCAAGAAAGCGAGTCATCAAAACGAGCCAAAAGCGCAACCGCCCGTGCGGCAAGAATCGCCGCGGACGCCACTTGGACGGCCAGTCCTAGCGGGCGGAGGTTCTCTCTACGCGGACCGCGAGCTCGCCCGCGTCCGTATCGTTCGCCGCATACATCAGGTCGAAGATGCTCGCCGCCGTCTGCAGCCACTTCTGGCGTGCTGCCAGCGGCCACTGCGCTTCGGGCTCCGGCAGCTTCGAAAATAACCCCTCAATCAGCGGATGGGTTCCCTCAATGCCCTTCCGCGGGGCTTGCTGCACGGGCTTCACCGGCGCTGCTATGGCGGGTTCAAGCTCGCGATCCGGTATCCGGTCGGCATTCCGGTCATTGCCTCGGCCATTGCGCTCCGAAACCGCTTCCAGCGCCCGCTCCAGCCGATCCTGCACGCGAAGCTCCGCACCGTTGCGGTCGTCACCGCGCTCCGGTTGCCGCGGCACGCTCCGATCGCCATTGCGCTCTATGCGGTTCAAGTCGTCGTAAGGGCCTTTGACTGAGCTGTCTGGCTCGGCAGGTGTCTTGAAAGACGGCATGACTGGACGATCGCTTCCGAAAAGAGCCATAGACCAGCCATCATGCAGAAATACAACTTCCGGCTCAATGGCACTCTTAGGTGATGGCTGTGGCCAGAAATGAACCGCAACGCCACTTGAGACCACCCGGCGCCAGTCAACGATAACGCCGCAACATCCGCATTCCCCATACGATACGCCGCGTCCAGACTGCCAACGGCGCACCCTTCAATCTGCTTGACGACAGTTGTCCATGCAGCCTACAGTCGGCTCACTTGAGCGCATCACAACAAAGAGAAAGGGGGACGTCATGACCACGACTTGGATGAATATCTCCATCATGATCTTCTTCGGCGTCGCCCTGGTCATCGGCATTTACTTCGGTTGGGTGCTGCTGCGCAACGAGATGATCGGACGCCCCAAGCCACCGCCGGACACCTACGACTTCGGCTTCGGTCCACCCCACCCGGACCACAAGACGCACCCCTAGATCCAGTACCGCGCCGTCCCACCCTCGGGGAGTACCGCGCCCGGCCTCTGCCCGTTACCCTCGGGACACCATGCGTCTCCGGCTCCGCACCCAGGCCCTCCCTCACGTTCTCTCGGTCGCTCTTCTCTTTCCGCTCTCGCTCCATGCCGGAGCCCGAGCCAAGCCCCATACCGTCGGCATCGGCGCAGGCAAGCACGTCCCTTACAGCCTCACCTCGGACCCCGCCGGCGCCGCCCCGGAGGAGAAGACCCTCCACGTCCGCCCCCTCATCGTCGATGACAAAGTCAAAGAATGGACTACGGGCGAAGTACACGACATCACCGATCGCAGCTTCGTGGTCCGCCGCGCCCTGCGCCTCAACGACGCGCTCCCCGGCGAGAAAACCGAGCACTGGATCTGGCAGCGCGGCCCCTGGATCATGATCGATCGCAGCAACGGCCACGTCACCGCCATGAAGCTGCCGGACTACGATCCCGCCGTCTCACAGGTCATCTGGTTTCGCGACTACGCCGCCTACTGCGGCCTCAACACCGGCGGCCGCCAACTCTATGCCGTCGTCGCCCAGGTGGGCGCCCGCCGTCCCGTCCTGGCGAAGAAAATTGGCCCCTGGACCCCCACCCCGGCAGCTCCTGGCGGCCCCCTAGTGACCGCCTGCGCCAAAGCCGTCTGGCAGCGCGACCCCCTCCGCGTCAGCTTCACCCCCACCGGCGTCACGGAGCCCATGAACTTCAATCTCGTCGGCCTCTCCGCAGTTCTGGTAGAAGATGGCGATACGGACGATGCTGTAAACGCGGGCTCCGGCAGCAACTGACTGAATTTCTGTTGAATCTGCAATTCTTCTTCACAGCAAAGGCCTGACAGGCGACTATGGCTTCGACACAGGAGCCAACCGACAGCCATGAAGGCGAAAAAGAAGGCCACGCCTGCCAACTCCATCCAGCAAGCGGAACTGATCCTGCACCTCTACGAACTGCGGCGGGAAACGGTGATGCGCGAAGCGCGCTCCTACGTTGGCGGCGCCTTCATGCCTGCATCGGCGAGCGAATTTCTCGAGATCGTCAGCGCTGGCGGCAAGCACACCGCATTCGTTCTTCAGGTCTACGGATACTGGGACATGGTGGCTGCCTTCGTAGAACACGGTGCGCTCGATGCCACACTCGTCTACAACACCTGCCAGGAGATGTATTTCCAATATGCGAAAATCCAGCCCTATCTGTCAGAGTTCCGCAAGAAGATGAACCTGCCCGAGTGGCTGATCAGCGTCGAGCGCTTGATCGAAGGGTCGAAGGCCGGGCGCAAGCGGCTCGCCACGATGCAAAAGAACCTCGCAGCAATGGCCGACGCGCGAGCCTCGCAAACCAAGAAGCCGCGAATATAGCGGCATTAGGCCGCTGCTTTGCTCACCCCGCGACTACGCGTCCAGCGTTGGTGAATGGCGTGCCATACACGTTCGAGATCGGCTGGCTCGACAAAAAGCACGTAAGCCGCCAGGATGTCCCATTCGAACATCGGGAGGTTCAATGCATATTCCAGAGATAGGTGGAAGAGAAGGCCCAGCAGGAGCAATGGATAGCGGAAGGGCCGAAACCAGATCAGCACTCCCATACACAACTCGAAGGCAAGCGTAAGCCAGCTCCCCATTTTCAAAATCGCGGGATACTGGACCCAACCCGGTATAGGAAATCGTGCGATCGATGGAAGATGGATTACGTAATAGAGCGCGGTCCCATGCGGCCACGTATTTCCCTTCATCTTCCACCAGAAAGAGCTGAAATACAGCAACGCTAGTTGGAACTGGATGATGCGTTGCGCCCATGGAGCTCTTGGCCGAATCGCAGCGCTCTCGCGCCCGCGGCGAACGCGTATCAGGCGATCCAGAGAAAGAGCCGCTCCCGCCGGGGCAAACATAAGAAAGAACCCCGCGATGCGCAGGAACGCATCGCCGCCGTGCGTGATCAATGGATCTCTCTGCTGTATGGAAGCCAGGCCGAGGAATACCATCACGCTGCTGACACGCGTCCACATCCCCGCTGTGAGCAGCACAGCGAAGCCCAGAAAAATCCAGAAAAAAGCTGCGATCCAGCGATCATCAGGCGGCATGACGGCAAACAAGTTCAACCGGACGCCAGGCTCAATACTCGTCATCGCCTCCTGCGAGACCCAGCCATGGACACCAAACCAATCGAGCCAGTCCCCGTGCAGCAGGATCACGGTTGCGGTAACGCAGAGACCATAAAAAATGCGGAACAGTGCGAGGGGAACAGGAGATTGCGGAGTGAAAAAGAAATGCTCCCAGGCCTTCTTTAGTCTTTGCAGGCTCAACGGAGGTCTCCCGGTTCGACATAGCCCTCATAGAAAACATTTGGCTCCGGGACCGGAGCAGAGGACTCGTCCGTTCCCGGCTTGATATCAGCCCGGAATTCAATCAACACGACCTTGTCCGGTGGATCGATTGGATTGTTGAACAGCCGCGCGACATGAGTTGCAACGCCTGGCCATAGAGCCTCATTCTTCTGGTCTGGGAGCATCTCAGCAAACTTTCGATATCTCTCCTTGCGATACCGCTCCCGAAAGCTGAGTTCTTCCATCCGAGGAAAGGTCCATACCTTCATATGGCGATCTTGTGTAAAAACAACGGCCTTGATATAGGCATCGATCGACTTGGGATTGGGCGCAAACATATCCCACGATTGGTAGAGACCAGTCCAGAGCATGTACGGACGGATGATCTCTCTTAGGTCCCTCACGGCCGAAAAATTTACCGGCAGCGCCCAGGCCGTGATTGCAATCAGGTGAAACAGTATGAAGATACTGATCGCCGCGTGCGGAACACGATGGTCAGCCGAGCGCTCCTCGAAGCTGCGTCTTTTCATTCGCTGACGATTCGTAGTCATCTTCATCGC
This sequence comes from uncultured Acidobacteriaceae bacterium, assembly GCA_963712845.1. Classification (GTDB taxonomy): domain Bacteria; phylum Acidobacteriota; class Terriglobia; order Terriglobales; family Acidobacteriaceae; genus KBS-83. The sequence goes on along the minus strand of CAVQJM010000022.1, from coordinate 83,255 downwards.
GCTATCTTAAATTCTGCTCACAGTCGTGAGACGGACGAAGAGGAAGCCCTCTTCGTTCGAACAATCCGCCCCATCCGAATACGACCGGATTGTCCTCAACCACTCGTCCCAGCGCCGGCGTTAACATCAAGCGAAAGAGCACTGACGTGGAACCCATCGAAGATCTCCTCGCCCTGGCCGAAACCGCACACGGCCATCTCTGCGCCGGCCAGATTCTCGGCGTTCGGATGGCCATGCTTGGCTGCCGGCGTTTGGGCATCGACGAGCCCCGCGGCCGCGACCGCAAGCGCCTGGTCACCTTCGTCGAAATCGATCGCTGCGCCACCGACGCCATCGGCGTCGTCACCGGCTGCCGCCTCGGCAAGCGCGCGCTCAAGTTCCGCGACTGGGGCAAGATGGCCGCGACCTTCATCGACATCCCGAGCGACCGCGCCATCCGCATCGCGGCCCGCGAGTCATCCAAAGAGCTCGCCCGCACCCTGCACCCCGAAATCGAAAACAGGAACCAGCAGCAGATGCTCGCCTACCGCGAGCTCTCCGATGCCGACCTCTTCAGCGAAGAGTGGGTCCGCGTCACCCTGCCGCCCAAAGAATTCCCCGGCTACAAAGGCGATCGCCTCGCCTGCGCAAAGTGCGGCGAAGGCATCAACTACGACCGCTTCGTCGAGCGAGGCGGCGAGCGTCTCTGCCAGGCATGCGCGAATCCGGAAGAATGCTACTACCAGCCGCTATAGAGCGCCGCAGATCATGCTCGGCACTCCGAATCGACCATTCGTCACAAATTCACCGCGAATGACCCCTCACGCAATAGACTGTCCGCCGACACAACGGAGTACAAAATCGTTCCGAGGAACCGCATGAAGCCACTCATCCTCGCACTGGCGCTTGTCTTCACCATGAACGCCGGAGCACAGACGCCGAAGCCCGCCCCAACGCTGAAGTCCATTCTGCTCGACCAGCTGCACAGCACGCACGACAAGAGCGACTGGTTCGTCTGTGCCAATGTCGCTGTCGCCAACCTTACGCCGGAGCAGGCAAACTGGAGCGACGGCAAAGGCAACCACTCCGTCGGCCAGCTTACGTATCATCTTCTGTTCTGGAACTCGCGATCGCTCGCCACATTTCAGGGCCATCCGTTGCCTAATTTCAAGGGCGAGAACACGGAGACCTTCGACAAGTTCGACGCGAAGAGCTGGAATGACACGGTCAACAAGCTCAACCAGGTGATGACCGATCTTGAAAAGGCGGTCGCGAATGCGAGCGACGCGCAGCTGGCCCAGTGGGCGCCGACCATTGCCAACATCGCGACACACAACGCATACCATATCGGCGAAATTGTGATGGTGCGCAAAGAGCAGGGCGTGTGGGATGCCAGCAAGGGCGTGAAGTAGCTCAGCGGTGAGGCAGATCACGCAGAACGGTGGCCCTGTCAGCTGCGACCATTGAGAGCAGTTTCGCGCCTATCCCTGGACGGCAAGTCCTTCGATGGCGCGCGCCGCACGGAATACTGTGCCTTCGCCGAAGTGCGGCCCCAGCACCTGCGCACCAATCGGCAGCCCTTCGCTCGACATGCCGCACGGGACCGATATACCGCAAATGCCGGCCAGGCTCGCCGTCACCGTGTAGATGTCCGCCAGATACATCGACACCGGATCGTCGGTCTTCTCGCCAATGCGGAATGCCGGCGTCGGCGCGGTCGGCGTCACAATCACGTCCACTTTCGCAAACGCCTTCAGAAAATCCTCCGCCAGTACGCGCCGCACTTGCTGCGCCTTGCGGTAGTAGGCGTCGTAGTAGCCAGCGCTCAACACATAGGTGCCCAGCAGGATGCGCCGCTTCACCTCGCGTCCGAAACCGCGCTCGCGCGTCTCGCGGTACATCTCAGAGAGCGTCTTCGCTCCCGGCGAGCGATAGCCGTAGCGCACGCCATCGAAGCGCTCCAGGTTCGCGCTCGCTTCCGCAGTTGCCAGCACATAGTAGGTCGGCACCGCATAACGTGTGTGCGGCAGCGATACCTGAGTGATGACGCAGCCCTGCGCCCGCAGCGAGTCGATCGCTTTCTCGACCGTGAGCTTCACCTCCGCGTCCAGCCCCTCGGCGAAATACTCCGCCGGCACGCCGACGCGCAGACCCTGCACGGGCCTCCTGCACTCCGCGACATAATCCAGCACCGGCCGCTCCGACGAGGTCGCATCCAGCGGATCGTGCCCCGCGATCACACCCAGCACCGTCGCCGCATCCTCTACCGTGCGCGCGAATGGCCCGATGCGATCCAGTGACGACGCAAACGCGATCAGTCCATAGCGTGACACGCGCCCGTAAGTTGGCAGCACGCCCACTACGCCGCAGAATGATGCCGGTTGCCGGATCGATCCGCCTGTGTCCGAGCCCAGGGTCGCCGCGGCCATCTCCGCCGCCACGGCCGCCGCTGAGCCGCCGCTCGACCCACCCGGCACGCGATCGAGAGCCGCCGGATTCCGCACCACGCCGTAAGCCGAGTTCTCGTTCGAAGAGCCCATCGCGAACTCATCGCAGTTCAGCTTGCCCAGCACCACCGCGCCCGCTTCCTTCAGCCGCCGTACCGCCGTTGCGGTATAGGGCGGCGTATAGCCCTCGAGAATCCGCGAGCCCGCTGTCGCCGCCATGCCTTCGATGGCGATCACGTCTTTCACACCGATCGGCACACCCGCGAGCGGACCCAGCGGATCGCCACGCCGCGCCGCCGCATCCAGATCCTCCGCGGTGCGCTGCGCACTCTCACTGGCCACCGAGAGGTACGCGTTGATCTCCGGATTTCGCGCCGCGATCCGTTCCAGATAACCGCTCACCAGCTCCGCAGCCTTCACCTCGCCGGTGATGACGCTCTGCCCCAGCTCGCGCAGCGAAAATGTTGTCGCCGTCACTGTGCCTTCGCCCGTCGTCATCGCCCAATCACCTGCGGAACTTTGAAGAATGCGCCATCGGTCTCCGGCGCCGCCTGCATCACGGGCGCGTGCTCCAGACAGGGCACCGGCGTATCCTCGCGCAACGGAGTCTCTTCGCCCTCTGCACGAGTTGCGTCCGGAATGATTCCCGCGACGATTTCAGATACCTGCGACATCGGGGCAACCTGCGCCACATCGAGCTCGTTCAACTGCGCAATGTAGCCCAGGATAGCGTTCAGATCGTGTCCCATTGCCGGAAGTTCCTCCGGCGTGAGCTCGAGATTCGCAAGGGCCGCCACCTGCAGCACCTGCTCCTCAGAAACTGCCTGGCCCGTGGGTATTGATGTCGTTTCCGTCATGATGAGCACGCACGCAACATGAGGCCCGGCGGGCCTCATGTTTTTCAATTCATATCTTCAAGTATAGAGCGAATCTTGCGAAGCTACGCTGCATGGAACGGAGCAGCATCGCGACGGGCGGAATCTGCCTAAAGGATCGCGCTCGGCTGCGGCGGCTTCGCCTTGCTGCGCACCATGCACACCTGCGCGGTCCGCAACATCAACGCGACGTCGCTGCGGAAAGTGGCGCGTTCCGCGTACGCGAAGTCCAGGTTGATCTTGTAGGGCGTCAGCTTGTACTTGCAGAATGCCTCGATCTGTTCTTCGGGAACCTGCCGCAGCATCTCCTCCTCGCAGCGGAAGACCAGCGTCGCCGCGCCGGTGATGCCCGGGCGGAATGGCATGCTCTGCGCCTGACGATGCTGGTGATCGGGGAGCTTCGGCCGCGGCCCTACCAGGCTCATGTCCCCGAAGAGCACGTTGACCAGTTGGGGCAGCTCGTCCAGCTTGTAGCGGCGAAGAAGACGCCCCACTGCGGTGACGCGGCGATCGCCGTGCCGGGTAACAGAAAGCCCCTTCGGCTGCGGCTGGGCCTCCATGGTGCGAAACTTGTAAATGGTGAACAGTTGACCCAGCCGGCCTACCCGCTCCTGGCGGAAGATGATTGGCCCTGCCGAGCTGAGTCGTACCGCGACGGCAAGAATGGCAAATACCGGCGAGAAAACAAGCAGACCGAAAAAAGCCAGAGTCAGGTCCATAGTCCGGCGTAGCCCGCAGAGCGACCACTCACTCCCGTTCGGAAAGACGCTCGGCTCCGCCGCCTCAAACTCGTCGTAAGCAACTGCAGAAGCAGCAGCACTTCCGCGTAACCGTTCCTCGCGATGGGGGGCAGCGCTCTTCCGTGAAAAGTCATTCCATAAAGGTTGAACGGAGAGACTACGTGAGGTTTCAAATGAACTCATTCAGTATCCTTGGATACACTTCTTGCCCCTCTGTTCGGCGCCCCGCGGGAGTCCCTCCCCGCTCTGGCGCATTAAGGTCGAGGCCGCATCCTCTTGTTCAGATGCAGCGGGGGAATCGAACATCGGGTTACCCAAGTCCTAATAACGCCATTGAGTGTGTCGCGCCAAACTGCAGCTACCCGCGTCAAGGAATCCATCCCCGTTCACAGCCAGCCCTATCTCATACGCAGATAAGGTACATACTCATCAAAGTATCGTAAAGGAATCGCTATGCACTCCCCTAAGGGACCGATTGACAATACGGCCAAAAATCGGATTTGTGTGCGGAATCAGTGTAACCTCACCATCGCAAAGATTCCTGTCTTCCTACGTGCTCAAATCGACACCGAGTCGCTATAGCTCACGACTTTTCATATATTTACGGATAGACAACAATAGACAATACACCAAAATTCAAGGTTTCCAAGTCTCTTCGCCCATGCGAACAAGCTCTGGTAACAGCTGGGACTTCGAATATACGACGGGCACACGAAGACCGGGCAGGCCATTTCCGCGACCAGCGGCTCCTGCAATCATTCTAATCGGCAATAAGGCCGCCCAGCATGAACCTCTGGTTGCCTCAGCCGATCGATGGTCCAGGCGGGACCGGTGATTTCAGGGGCGCCGGTTCAGCCGCTGTCGTCCCGAATCCAGGATCCAGCCCCACTTCGAGAAATACTTCACCGCCGAGAGGACGTGATGCCACGCGAGTCGGGTATCGCGATACGAGCCCTTCTGATACTCGTGGACAATCGAGACCGCCGGATAATACAGCGCGCGGGAGACCGCCAGAATCCTCCGCACCAGATCGACGTCCTCCATGTACATGAAGAAGCGCTCGTCGAAGAGCCCTACCTGATCGATGACCGAGTTCCGCAGCAGCAGGAAGCAGCCGGACAGGGTAGGCGGCTCCATGGGCCGGTCATAATCGCGGTCGCGAAGCTCGTACCGCTCCATCGCACCCCGGAAGACTCCGTGCGCAAAGCCCGGCGCAAAACGGCGTACCACCAGGTCCCAGGGCGTTGGCAGCCGCTTGCAGAGGTGCTGCGTCGCTCCATCGGCGTAGAGGATCTTCGGCATGATCACACCGAGATCCGGCTGCGCCATCATCACCTCCAGCAGCCTCTCCAGCACCGGGTCCTCAAAGTGCACATCCGGATTCAGCACTAGGTGATACGGACTGAGTTGCCAGATCCGCTGGTACGCGAGGTTGTGCGCCTTGCCGAAACCGAGATTTCCGGGCGGCCGCAGATAAATCGCCCCGCACTCCTCGGCCAGCGCCGCCACCGCCTCTTCGCCGGCGTTGTCCACCAGCACCAGTTGAATGCGGCACCGCTGCCGGGCAATGCTCTCCACCGCCCGGCGCAATTGCACGATCGAATTCCGATAGGTGACGATCGACGCCGTCAGGTCGAAGGCGACCGTGGACGGCGACGCTGCCGAGGAGAGTGCTCTCGCAGAAGCCGAGCCGATAGTTTGTGTTGGAGGGTTCAACGTCCGCGTGACGCAAGAGCGAGCGCGCTTGCTATCCTCTCGAAAGAGGATACTGAATCGCCTGCAGCCGGACAAGCAAAGCTGTTTTGCCCGATGCCGCCTCTTTGGAGTGATCACGCTTGCAAGTTCTGATCGACCTGACCCAGGTGCCGGTCGGCCGGATGGGAATTGGCAGCTACGCGGAAAACCTGCTCGAGCAGTTTCGCGAGGTGGCGCCGGATATCTCCGTCACCGTTGTCCTCCAGTCGGACGATCCCGCACTCCGCGCCGCGCTTCCTGCACGCGTCCGCGCTTTTGAGCTTCCCGCCCGCCTCTTCCGCTGGTTTCCCGTGCGTCTTATTTTCGAGCAGCTCGTTCTGCCCTTCCTTGCCTGGCGCTTTCGTGCCGACGTCCTGCATTCGCTGCACTACTCTCTGCCCCTGCTGGCCGGCCGCGCACGCCGGGTGGTCACCATGCACGACATGACCGCCTATCTGCTGCCGCATATGCACACCGGCGCCAAGGGCGCATACATGCGGTTCTTCATCCGGCAGGCCGTATGGCGCGCAGACCGCCTGATCTTCGTCTCCGCCTCGGCGCTCGATGATTGCCGGAGATGGTTTCAGCTGCCTTTGGACAATGCAGTCGTCATCCACCACGGCAAGAGCGACGCCTTCCGGCCGGATGGATCGCCGGAAGAGGTCGCGAACGTCCGCGCGCGCTACGGACTGCCGAGCCGCTACTTGCTCTACCTGGGCACCCTTGAGCCGCGAAAAAATATCCCGCTGCTGCTGCGCGCCTTCGCGGATCTGGCGCAACGCGATCCCGAGGCACGGCTGGTGATCGCGGGCAAGAAGGGCTGGTATTTCGACGAGATCTTCCACACTGTCGCCGCGCTCAACCTCGCGAACCGCGTTATCTTTACCGGCTATGTGAATGAGGCGGACAAGCCGGCGCTGCTGCGTGGCGCATTCCTTTTCGTCTATCCCTCGGTCCACGAGGGATTCGGCGTCCCCGTGCTCGAAGCCATGGCCTCCGGCGTACCGACCATTGCCGGCAACCGCACCTCGATTCCGGAAATCGCCGGCGACGGCGCCCTGCTCATCGATCCCGCATCCCTGCCTGAGCTCACCGCTGCGCTGGAACACCTCTACACCGACGTGGCGGCGCGGTCCGAACTCGCCGCCCGTGGCCTGGCGCAAGCCGCGAAATTCTCCTGGCGGAAGACCGCCGAAGAGACCGCCGCGGTCTATCGCGATGCCGGTCAGCGCAAGGCGGCGCAGCCAAAGATTTAATGCGGGGCGCGCAGCCGCGCCTCGCGCCCTGTACGCAGCCGCCGCCACAGCTCCTGCCGGGTCATGCGCGAGAATGCCGCGTCCGCAAAGCGCCGCTGGCGCACGACTCGCATAGCGAGCCGGAAGAGGTGCAGCATCCTCTCCGCACCGCCGCGGTAGAGGTCGAGAAAATCACTCTCTGCCGCCAGATACGTGGCGTAGCGCGACGGGCTCATGCGCGCGTCGTAATCGAGCATCGCGACCTCATGCTTGAGAGCAAGGTCGCCTGCGATCCGCACCCCGAATCCAAGCTCATGAAAACGTTGGAAGACGTAGATGTCGGAATAGTCAAGCCAAAAACGAGGGCTGTAGCCACCGATGGCCTCTAGCGCGTCCACACGCACCAGTGTGCCGCTGTTGGCGGCAAAGATGCTCCGCCGCTCCGTGTATGGGATGGCTGGGCGTGGCAGCGGTACGTGCCGCGCAAAACGCCACAGTCGCGGTGACAAAACAAATTTGCCGGCATGGAGATACGGTGCTACCGCCGCAATCCGCTCGTCGTCCAGGGATTGGTCTGCATGCTGCCGCATCCCGCGCAGAAAGTCGCCAGTCACCGATGTATCGTGATCGAGCAGCAGCAGCCATCGCGCACCCTGCTCGTGTGCCAGTCGCGCCGCACCATTGTAGGCGCCCGCCACGCCCTCATTGCGAGTTGCATGGTGATAGCGGAAGGGAAAGGGCATCGGCGCGCTCTTCAGCGATGCCGGGCTGTTGTCCCACACCAGTAGTTCGAAGCTGCGCAGGAGCGCGGGATCTTCGGCCACGGCCTGCGTCAGGCCTGCCAGCGTCTTCGATGCCGCGAACGTCTTTCCATACAGCACAACCACCATTAGGATGGGCGGGCTGTCCGTCATTGCTGGGCCCCGCAACCTGCCTGTTGCCGCCATTGTGACAGACGCTTCGTGCGGGTCATCGTCAGACGCCGCAGGCACGCCCACCACGTAGCACGCTGAATCTCCCGAGCATCCCGGCGACGCTGCTGATTCACCAACCGCACACCCAGTTGCGCTGTGTAGGCCGCCCGCGCCCACCACGAGCCGTAAAGATCCACGTATGCACCTTCGGCCGCCAGAAAGTTCAGGAAGCGCTCTGGTGAAATGCGCTCCTTATAATTCAGCAGCGAGAAGTGATGCTGCAAATGCACCGATCCCAACACGTACATGCGCCAGCCATGCACGTAAAACTGATGATGCAGCCAACTGTCCAGATGATCCAGCCAGAAACAGGGATCGAATCCGCCAATCGCATCCAGCGCCTCCACGCGCAACAGCGCCGCCGAATTGAACGCACGCGCCTCACTCCTCGGCACGCCGGCGAAGTTCGCCGGCAGCGGCCGGGCTCGCCCAATTCCCACATACGCCGGCGATAGAAGCTGCTCGCCCTCCGCCAGGTGCGGAACAATGGCCGCGATGCGCGGATCGTCTTCTGCCGCTTGGAGACCCGGCTGTGTCGCTGAGAAGAAATCGGCCGGCAGCGCCGTATCCTGGTCCAGCGTCAGCAGCCAGTCATAGCCTTCGGCCCGCGCTTGCGCGAGCGCCGCTTCATACGCGCCCAGCAGACCACGATTTCTCGCCGCCGCGTGATATCGAAAATTCTCCGGCAGTTCGTTGAGGGCTAATTCGCCGGCAGGGCTGTTGTCATGGATCAATACATGGCAATCGACCGCAGCGGCCTCGCGCAACGCGCCAGCCAGCGTCGCCACCGTTACCGACGCAGATGGACGCTGTCCGTACAGCACAACCACGGCAAAGATTCGTATGCGATGGATTGAGCTCTCGCCCGGCAAGGCCAGCTCCTAGCGGCGAAGGTGCATCGCCTGCTTCACTTCCATGTAGCGATCGCGCAGTCGAGGATCCGTCTCCGCATACTCGTACAGGTAGACCACCGTCACCCGGATGCAGCCGAGCATGGTTCCGGCCACCAACCCGACGATGATAAACACAAGCGGCTTTGGCCAGGATCGCACCTTCGGTACCTGCGGCGGGTCTACCATCTGCACCGTCGGCGTCGCCTTGGCCTCGTCGATGCGGGCTGCCTCCAGTTGCCGCGCCAGCAGATCGTACAGCGTCTGGTGGTACTGCATATCGCGCTCCTTGCGGATGTACTCCAGTCCCGCTGCCGGAAACTCGTGCTGCGACAGCATGGCGCCGCCGGTGCCCTTCTGCAGTTGCTGCAGTTGTTCCCGTAACCCGGCAACTTCCGTGCGCAGGCGGACGACCTCAGGATTCTGCTCCGTGGACGAGGACAGCAGCGCCCCAAGCTGCACCTCGTGAGAGGTGATATTGGCCTGGATATTCGCCTCCTGGCCGATGATGTTCTGCGCCTGCCCGCTCAACTGCAGCACACCGGTGGATTGCTGCGTCTGCTTCAGCGCAACCTCGGCATCAGCCAGATGGTCCTTCTCCTGCGCAAGCTGCTGCTCAAAAAACAGGCGACGCTGGCTTGCCGATCCGATCGCCAGCCGATTGTTCTGCTGAAACAGCTCGTCGGCGTAGCCATTGGCCAGCCTAGCCGCGCGCTGCGGGTCCTTGTCCTCCACGATAATCTGCATGAGCCCATCTTTGCCGGCTTCAAACTTGGAACGTTTTCGCAGCATGCCGGCAGCACCGTCGCGGTCAGGAATCTTGTAGACGTCCATCAAGTGGAAGCGGTCCACCATGTTGTCGGCCACCAGGTTCGTCTGCAGAATCGCGACGTACAAGTCCGCCGGATTCTTCAGCCCCAGATTGCTGCCCACGGCGGAAAATGCCGTCAGTGCGCCAAGCTGGCTCAGCAGCGCTGAACTGGATTGCTCCTGCTGCGGCGGCATGATCGTGGCCTGTGACCTGTACAGCGTCGGCGCGCGGAAAAGCGCAATAATCGCGATCACCAGCCCCGCCAACGCCCAGCCAAAGATCAGCCACTTGCGCCGCGCAAAGATCAGCAGCACGTCCAGCAGATCCAGCTTGCGGACACTCCCCTGCTCAGTTTCCATCATTGGACTCAATTCGTGATCACCGCGAGGGCGCCAGCGCCCAGGGCGATGGAAGAGAAGAGCTGGGAGAAATCGAGCAAAGTCCGGATACCGTTGCCGCGATAGGTCTTCTCCGGCACCACGATCGTGTCGCCGGGATGGACCCGAGACTGATCGAATTCATTGCCCCAGAAGGTCTTCGCCGATTCCCGGCTCATCACCGAACCATCCGCGCGGATGACGAATGCATGTTTCTTGTCCGCATCCCGGTTTGCGCCGCCGGCTTGCTTCAGGTAGCCGAAGACGCGCCGCTGCGGATCGAACAGGAATGAGCTTTGCTCGTACACCGCGCCCACTATGTTCACACTGGAGGGCTTCGGGGGAACGATGAAGCGGTCTCCATCTTCCACCGGCAGGTCCGGCAGATTGCTCACGCTGTCTGCACCGGGAGTGAGCGAGAGCACCACGCGGCCGCTCGCGCGCAGTTGCCGCAGCCGATTCACCAGCAGACTCGTAGCGGCCAGCGATGCGGCATTGGCCGTCTGGTCGGTGGACGTGATAGCTCCCGCTGCGCTGGCCGCACCGGCGCGGTCGGTGGCCAGCTCCAGTTGGGTTACGTAATCATCCAGCCGCTGCTGCTGCACGATGCGCGTCGATTCCCGCGTCAGCTCCGCTCCAAAGAGATACGCGTTCGGGGTAAGTCCGCCGGCGCGTTCAATCAGGTGACGCAGCGTCTCCCCCGGCTGCGCGCTGTAAATGCCGGCATGTTCCACCTCGCCCTCGATCCGCACCAGCTTGGTCTGCTGGCTCTGCGGCACCAGGATGTCGGCCTGGGAAAAGATGGTGATCACGTCGTGCGGCTCAACCGTCAGATCTTGGCTCGGATCGTGCTCCCGTACCAGCTTGCCCAGGTCGAACGGGATCAAGGTCGTCTTCAGCGTCACCGGGTCCATCCGCTCGATCACCGCGTAAGACCAATCGATCTCGGGAGCCATCAGCGAGACGTCGTTCAGGTAGCGCGCGGTCGCGGTGTTCTCGGTGCGCGCCATGCGCTGCTGATCCGCCAGCGACCCGCCACCAATCATGTTGCTGCGCGGGATCGCGGTTTGCGTATTCTGCGTTGGTTGGTTGGACACTGTCCCCGGGATCTGTTCGTCCGGCGGCGTCAGCTCGCTGGTCGTGGTCCCATACGCCAGGTTGTTCGACAACTGCGCCTGCGCGTTCGCGTCCACCGGCGGCGCCGGTGCGTTGCTTGAAGCCGCTGCTGTCGCTCCCTGCTGATCGCCGTTCTGCGCACTCTGCGACGCCTGCTGCGCATCGTAAAGCCGCTTCTCCTGGTCCCTCTGCAGATAGAGGAAGTACTGCCGCTGGCTCTCCGCCTGCGTCTGGCGATAAGCCGTGAAACGCTGCGCATAGTCCGGCTGAAAGACCGGCGAAGGCAGCCCAAGTTGGTTCCGCTTCTGCCAGTAGTCGCGGGTTACCAGCGCTTCGCTGTTCGGCAACAGCTCGCTCAGCTTCATCCCCGGATGCCAGGCAAACCGTCCCGGGTCTGCCACATTGCCGCGCACCGTTACCGTCTTGTCGAAGCTGGGCGAAATCGGCAGCACACGGATCAAATCTCCATCCTGGAGCGGCGTGTTCTTGCCCGCACTGTCCAGCGTAACGTCCATAGCGCGCTGGTGCTGCTCCGCATCGATCCGCTCCAGCGACGCGCGTGTCAGAGAGGCCATGCTCGTCAGCCCGCCTGCGTCGGTTAGCACATCCCCCAGGGTGGAGATTTCCTTCTGATCCTTCAGCTCGTAAATCGCCGGAGATCGAACGCTGCCGTACACCGCCACCTGCGGCCCCACCGGCGGGATGTATACCACGTCTCCCGGCAACAGCTCCACATCGTGCGACTTGTCCCCGTTCACCAGCAGGTCGTACATGTCGAAGTCGGCGACGGTGGTGCCATTGCGCCGCAGCAGAATGTGACGCAGCGATCCCTGCGGCGCCGGGCCGCCGGTGGCAAAGATCGCGCTCACCAGCGTGCTCAGCGAGCTCACCGTGTAGCTGCCCGGATAGCGGGCCTGCCCGGTAATAAAGATGCGGATGGGATGGAGCTGTCCCAGATTCACCGAAACATCAAAGTTCTTGTAGATGCGGGCAACACCATCGTGGACATGCTGCCGCAGTTGGTCATACGGGATGCCGCCCACGTGAACCGCGCCCACCTGCGGGATATACACCGTGCCGTCCCGGTCCACCGTCAACTCGGCGTTGAAGTTGATCTGACCCCAAACGCGGATCAGCAACTGGTCGCCCGGACCCACGACATAATTCGACGTGACCGGCACCTGGTCCACCGGCGCAAACGTGCTCGGGCTCTGCAGAAACAGCTTCGCGCCGTAGATCGGCAGCATCTGGCCCACCGACGCGTAGACCCGTCGTTGGAACTCCGTAGGCGGGTCCGGCGCGAAGAAACGCTGATAGTACAGCGGATAGGTGCGCGCGTTCGAGCCTTCGGTACGGCCATTCGTCCCGTTCAGGTTGTCGACATAGTTCGGACTCGGCTGCAGATCCATCGACTCCGGAGCGGCGTTATAGTTGCCCCCGGCGCCGTTATAGCCACCACCACCGTTTCCGTAGGGGTTCTGCTGCTGCGTCGGAGTCCCCCCGGAACAGCGCCGCTCTGCAGGTTGGGCAACTGCAGTTGCTGGCCTTGCTGGCCCGATGCCGTGCTACCGCCACAGTAGGAAGTACTCGGATCACAAGCAGCCTGGCCGAGTACCGGCAACGGCTGCAGCACCGCGATAGCGAATGCGCTCGCCAGAAAAACCGTTAAGGTACTTTTCCTGCCGCTGTCAGAAGCGGAAATCCACCTGGCATGGATTCTCCTTAACGAAAGGCCACAAGAACTGTCGCTGGTTCGTGTGAACCTCCAGGAAAACTGCGTTAAACGTTGACTCATATTTGGGGATTTTTGCAGCAGGCCGACTCGATGGTTGAAGTTCGGCACGCGACGCTAGTTTCACTCCTTGAACGATCCGCTTCGAGGGCCGGCCATGCAGCCCGGGCCCCGTCTAGTGTAGAGCCTACACGACTCTTGGGGCACCTCTGTTTCCATTCTGCCCGGTGGTGTACCAGGAATTGCTCCCCGCGCCGGATCTCAATCTCCAGATCGGCTCAACGCAAGCCCGTCTGCCGCGAGGCGCGCTGGAGGCGTCGCCTTGACCGCACGCGCGCGTATACCCCCGCCCACCAGTTCCCGCGGTGACGCTGCCATCAGCAACAGGACACAAAGCGAAAAGGGGTTGCCGAAGCTGAACAGGTAGCGAGTCGAGATATTATTCATGAAATACACGATCATCAGGCACCACAGCACCGCATAATAGCGCGTCCAGGCGTTGTTCTCCCGTGGGTGCGAGACCTTCCACAGCAGAAAGAAGACCCGCAGCATGCTGCCCAGGATCATTCCCCCGGCGATCAGACCGCTCTCAAAGAGAAGCTGCACATAGCCGTTGTCGATGGTGCCCACCATCCGGTCTCCCGCACGATAGCCAAAGCCGAAGAGCCACCGGTCGTTCGCGCGCAGAATGTGGAAGGCGATTTGCCAGATGCCGGTGCGTCCGGAGAGACCGGATTTCAGACCGCGCCCGCTTGTGTTCAAGGAGAGGAAGTCCACCAGAAAACTTCCCACATGGCCGATGCGGTTGTTCTGCAGCAGGTACGACACGGCAAGGGGAATCAGAATCAGAAAAACAATAATATGGAGATGCCGAACGCGGATTGCTCGCAACCACCCGCCCATCGCGCCACGGAGCAACATCGCCCCTCCGGCAATGAGCACCGCGGAGAGGCTGCCGCGCGAGCCGGTAATGAAGACCATGCCAAACGCGGCGATCGATAGTCCAATCAGCGCTTTTTTCCTCCAGCCCGCCTTCTCCTCCATGGCCCTCCAGATGATCATCGGGACGAAGCCGGCCAGAATAAAACTGATCAGGTTGGGATGAGCGCGAGTACCGCCGTTGAAGCGCCCGGACGCCCCGGGCAACAGCGTCTGCCTGCCGGAGATCAGGCACATCGAGACCGTCGCAATGCCTGCCTGCGAGTAAGCGCGTATCACGTTCGGCACGCCAATCTCCTGCACAACGAGGCGCGCGCAAAGGAACACCGTGATGAACCCCAGACCATAGATCATCGAATATGAGTCGCCCGAGGTATAAGAGACCGCCTCGCCGAAGAGCATCGCCGCAAACAGCAGGCTACCGCCTCCGAGGATGTGTTGCAGGCGATCCGTACGCTCCCTTCCACACAGGACCAGCAGGCCGCAGAAGCCGAGGACCACCAGGGGGAGAAAGACTAGGAGCGCGGAAGCAGACTCGTATTCCAGAAAGGCAGTCAGGAAGCTGATGCAGAGGCTGGTCTGGACCAGCCATTTCAGGCTCAACTGCAGAGTCGATGGTCTGGCGAAGCCAGCACCGGAGGGTGCGGTCCATTGGTTTCGCGCTATATTCAACGTCACCCTCTCCGCACCTCCGCCGGGCGCTGGCCCGGTTCGCATGCCTGGTTCGCCTGCGCGCCATCAGTCTAACCTGCTGACCTTCTGAGGCATACCGTGTCTGGTTTTCCCACGGGAGATTCGGTATCGTTCGGTCATGTTGACCGCGCTACGCCATGTGTGGCGCCACCCCCTGAATGCAAACGGACGCCTCTTGGGCATTGGCCGGTTCGCGCGTTGGCAAATCGCCACTCGATTGCTTCCCGGAGCCGCCGTTGCGATTCCATTCACTGACCGTGCACGTCTGCTGGTGTCGCGTGGCATGTATGGCGCCACGCAGAACGTCTACTGCGGGCTCAACGACTTCGAAGACATGAGCTTCCTCGTTCATTACCTCAGACAGGACGACGTTTTTGTGGATGTCGGGGCAAACATTGGCGCCTACACGGTGCTCGCCGGCGCGGCCGCAGGCGCGAGAACCTACGCGTTTGAGCCCAGCCCTGCCGCCCTCCATTCCCTGCGCGACAATCTTGCTCTCAACCATATCTCTGGCAGGGTAAGCATTGAACCGTATGCCGCCGGACGCGCGCCCGGTAGCGTGCCCATCTCTACCGGCGGACCAAGTGCCATGCACCATATCGAACCCGGATCGGCCCCATCCTCTTCCATGGTCGAAAGGCGGACCATCGACTCCTATCACTTGCGGCCCGCGATTATGAAAATCGACGTAGAAGGGTACGAGGCCGAGGTCCTCGCCGGCGCAATGGAAACGGCAACCCGCCACGAGCTGGTTGCCATCATCACCGAAAACAGCGACGACAGTGACAAATACGGAGACGGCATTCTGAGCGTCACCGCTTTCATGAGTCATCACGGGTTTACGGCGGTCAGCTATGACCCATGGCAGCGCCGCATCCGTCCGAAGCACAAGCGGTCCGACAACACCCTCTACATCCGTGATATCGCCAAGGCGGAGCAGCGTGTGGCCGAGGCGCCGCCGTTCCGCGTCTTGGGACGATCCATCTGATCCGGCGCATCACGGGATGGCGCATCGTCGCATTGCTCCGCATCACTCCACGGTCAGGTTCAGCGTCACGCTGTGCGAGACGCCCGGCGCCCCCGCCGCTACTGTGATCGTGTAGACGCCCTGACCGCTATCCCCGGAGCCCGGCGTGGTGCCTGCCCCGCCGTTGATGGAAAGCCCGCAGCCGGTCAGCCCCAGGCAGATCGCTCCCAGCACCAGCAGTATGCGGCACCGCGCGAACCATCGCGCCGATCCCCGTCTGCGCCACAGCACCAGGCACGCCAATACTGCCCCTGCCATCGTCTTCCCGCCCCACGGCGACGACGGGCTCGCATGCGCGCTTGCCGCGACTGTTGCGACCGTCACCTGTATGGTTGCGGTCGCCCCCGTGCCCGTCATGGTTACGTTTACCGGATTGGTCGAGCAGGTGCTCCCCGCCGGCGCGCCCGTGCATGCGAAGGTGATCGGCCCTGCCGATGCACCCACGGGCGTCAGCAGCAATTGATAAGTGGCGCTGCTCCCGCCGGTTACGGTGCTGCTCGAGGCCCCCTGCACGCTCAATTGGAAGTCGGCACCCATGCCGGTTACCGGCACATTGAACGGTGCGCTAGCCCCGCTCGCCGTTACCTGCACCGTACCCTCCTGCGTTCCCGCAACCTGCGGAGCGAAGGTGACCGCTACGGTGCAGCTCGCCCCGGGCGCAATCGCCACCGTGCAGGCATTGCTGGCGATCGCAAAGCTCTGGCTTGCCGCAACCGCGATGCCGCCGAGAGCACTTGTGCCCGTGTTGATCAAGGTCAGTGTCTGGGGCGACGAAATCGAATTCACTCCCTGAATTCCGAAATCGATGGCCAAGGGCGATAGTGTCGCCGTGACCCCGCCACCCGACGCGGGCGGGACCCCGGTGCCGTTCAGCGCCACCACCTGTGCGCCCAGCGCATCCTGGATCGTCATCTGGCCGCGCTCCGCTCCCACCGCTTTGGGCGAATACACCACCGCGAGTGCGCAGGCGCTATGCCCCGGCAGCGCAATGCCGCACAGATTCGTCACCGCGAAGTCGCCCGTCACCTGCACCTTGATATTGGTCAATGCGCTATCGCCGCTGTTGCTCACCGTCACCTGCTGCGCCGCACTGGTCGTCCCGATCACCTGCGCCGCGAAGGTCAGCGCCGATGCGCTCAACGCATCCGTCGGGCCGGTCTGCCCGTTCCCGCTCAGCAGCGCCGTCTGCGTGCCGGCGTCGTCGGTGGCCACCAGGCTGCCTGATGCGGCGCCCGACGCCGCGGGCGAGAAGACCACCCCCACCGTGCAACTCGTATTCACCGGCAGCGACGAGCCGCAGGTGTTCGCGGTGATAGTGAACGGGCCGCTGATACTCAGCGGTTTCAGCCCTGCGACATTTGCTCCTGTATTCGCGACAGTTACGTATTGCACCGGGCTGGTCTGCCCGATACGCACAGATCCAAAATCCTGTCGCAGCGGCGTCAGCACCATCGTGCCCGGTTGTGTCCCGGTGCCCTGCACATTGGCCGTCAATATCCCGCCCTGCACATTTGCCGCGATCGTCGCGGTCCCACTGCGTTGCCCGGTCGCAGTCGCCGCAAACACGATCCCGATCGCGCACGATGCCCCTGGCGCTAATGTTGCCGGGCACTGGCTGCCGCTCAAAACAAAGTCGCTGCTGCTCAGCGTTGGCGCACCCAGCGTCAGCGCAATTGCGCCCGTATTCTGGATCGTCAGGCTCTCCGCGCCGCTGGTGGTGGCCACCGCCTGCGCAGCAAAGATTAGCGTCGCCGGCAAGATGGTCGCTGTCGCCGTCGTGGTCTTTAACGCTGTGCTCGCCAGCTCTGCCTGCCACACCCCGCGCCCTTTCGTCCCGGCACGCAGCCACTTCTCCCCGCTGGTATCCACCGCACTCAGCGTCGTCACCCGGACCGCCGGTAGTCCGGCGCCATACGCGCTCCAGCAGTTCTGTTTTACGTCGGCGCATTGTGTAACCGAAGTGGTGACATAGACACCAACGTCCGTCCCCACATAGAGAATCGCCGGATCCTCCGGATCCACCAGCACCGCATTCACCGGCGTGTTCGGCAGGTCATTGGTCAGATTCTGCCAAGTGCTTCCTGCGTCCGTGCTGCCATAGAGAGCCGGCACATTTGGCCACGCCAGCGGCGCAAGCCCCTGGCCGCCAAAACCACCGATACCTACATAGACCGTCTTGCCGGTCGTGTCCGTGGCATCGACCGTGATCGCCGCAATGCCTACCTGGGCGCGGTTGAAGACCTCCGCATCGGTCGGATCGTTTGTCACCGTGCTGCCGGTTACATCGCTCCACGCCGTCGATCCCGCCACCGACGACGGCGTGACCAGCGCCGTCAGCACATGGCCCGCACCTGTCATCGCCCCGTCCAGAACGCCGGCCAGCCCCACGTAGATCCGCTCTGCCTGATCGCCGCGTCCCGAGATGGTCCCCGTCGCAGCCAGCGCGCGCACCTGCGTGTTGCCCGATTGGCAGACCGGCGCATTGTTGCCATCCAGCATCCTGCTCAGCGCATTCGCCGCACTCCAGTTCGTTCCATCTGCCGACCCGCGCCACACCCGGCAGGTCGCCAGCAGTATGCGTGTCGGATCTTCCGGATCCAGGGTCCATACCGCAGGCGCATTCAGTGCCGATCCATCCCCGCTTGCCTGCGCATTGCCGATCACCGGTCCGCTTCCGAAATCCGCTGGCCCGCATGACGCTCCCAACGCGCACGCCCGGATCGATACGCCCGCGCCCGACGTCGCAAACCACGTTCCCGCATTTGCGCCCCAGCCGGCAGCAGTAGAGCCGCCCGGCCCATTCAGCAGCAACTGCCACGCGCCATCGTGACCGCCTGCCGTTCCTGCCGCTCCCGTTCCCGCCAGCAACTGGCTCGCGTCCGCCAGGATCCTGGGCCAGCGAGGTCACCTCCGCCAGCGAACCCAGCGTCCCATTCAGGTTGTCGAAGTGCGCCGCGTCATCGGCGGAGCAGGCTGCCGGTTGCTGGTTCACCGCATCCCTGGTGCGCCACAGCCCGCGATCGTTTGCAAAATAAAGTGTCGACGTATTGGCCACCCAGCCCACGGCGTGCTGGTTCGGCCCCACCTGCGTCACTCCGGGACACGTGTTCACATTGGTTGCGTTCCGCCACACACAGCCCGCCGCAAGGCTGCAGCGAAACAGATCCTGCGTCCCTGCAAACAGCAGCGTGTCATTGCTGCCGGAAGGAATCGCCTCGAGCCACAGATCATGGCTCGTCCCGGCAATCGTCCCCGTGCCGGTCTCCAAAGCAGTTGCACCGATTTGCTTGCCGAAAACCGGCGCCTGCGTCGAACATGTGCCACCCGACGCACCGCATACGTCCTCCCACAACCCGCTGTCCTTATCGTTCTGATCGGTCGCCAGCGCGAACGTGTCTCCGCTGCCCGGCTGGACCGCCAGCGCCGCGCTGTAGATCGGACAATTCGGCGACCCTGGGAACCGGCAGGAAATGCCGCTCAGCGCCGTGCCTCCCGGCTGGCTAGCCAGTCGCGTCCACGTCACCCCATCTGGCGACGAATAGAAGCCGTGATTGCGCAGGGCCGCCACGAAGATGCTGCGCATCGGATTCCAGACCACCGATAACGCAACCACGCCCGTCTTCTGCAATATCGGCGATTGCAGCGTCTGATTCGGGCCGTCCTCGATATCGGCCAACTGCCACGTCCGACCCGCATCGTCGGAGTAATACAGCCCGGTCGCGCTGTCGTCCCCGGTGCCCGTGTACCCCATATTCACTGTGTAGGCTCCCGGCGCGATCGTCACTGCAGCTACCACCAGGTTCGGAGCGGCCGTGCTCCACGCAAAGCCAGTGAATGCCTCGCCGACAAAACTGTTCTGCTCGAGACCTGTCGCCGGATCGCGTGAGCCCGTAATCGCCGTCCACGAATTGCCGCCATCCGCCGAGCGCAGGATTCCGGTGCCGTAGAGTGAATCCGACTCGTTGGTCGGATCGCCCGTGCCCGCCAGCACCACTCCGGTGCGGCCCGGCTGCACGCTCACCGCCCCGATATTCACCAAGTTGATGTGGGTGTGCGCCACGTCCACTGCCGACACCAGGTCGGTCGCGGGCACAAACGCCACTCCGCTCGACGCGGCAGCGTTGGTCGACTTAAAGACTCCGCCAGTCGTGCCGATATATACGGTGTTGCCAGTCGAGTCAGACGGATCTACCGCTACGCTCAAGACGCGCCCGCCCGCTGGCCCGGTCGTCGCAGTGCTCAGGCTCTCGGGCGCCAGCGGCGCCCAGGGAACGTTCAGCGCAGCCGTGCCCCCGCTCTGTGCCCGCAGCGGCACACCGGCAGCGGCCAGCATCAACAGCCCCACAGAGGCCAGCCCCGCGCATTGCCACAGGCGGCGTCGAACAGCCGCGCGGCCCCGTGGCCCGCTGAATTGTTTGAGCCCTATCTCTTGCATGGTCCCGGACGAATCGGCCCTTTCCCCTCCACCGCGCACGCGACAATGGAGAGTCTTCGTCGATTATCCGTTGCAAAAGAAAGGAATTACGCCTATCACCGGAACAGTCACGTTACCAAACGGGGACGCTATCTCCCACTTGGGCACCAAAGCTTTCCCGATACCAGTCCACCGTCCGCTTCAAGCCTTCTTCAAATCCCACTACCGGCTCATAGCCGAACGCCTCGCGCGCGGCTGAGATGTCCGCTTCCGAATCCGTGACGTCTCCCAGCCGCGGCGGCCCGTATTCTGGCGCATGCGGAAAGTTGAGCAGCGCGGCCAGAATCCCGTAGGTCTCATTCAGCGTGTGCCGCCCACCGCATGCCACGTTGAAGGTCTCGCCACCGATCTTTTCCTTGGGAGCCTCGGCCGCGAGCAGATTCGCAGAGACCGCGTTTGCAATATAAGTGAAGTCGCGGCCCTGCTCGCCCGTTCCGAAGATCGTCGGCGTCTCTCCGCGCATCATCTGCAAAATGAACTTCGCCATCACTCCGCTGTAGGGCGAATCCGGCGCCTGCCGCGGCCCGAAGATGTTGAAGTAGCGCAGGCACGCCGTCTCTATCCCATACACCTGCCAGTAGCTCTTCATGTACAGCTCGCCGGTCAGCTTCTGTACCGCGTACGGCGAAATCGGCGCCGGCGTCATCGACTCGCTTCGCGGCATCCCCGGCTGATTCCCATATGCCGACGACGATGCCGCATAGATGATTCGCCGCACGCCCGCCGCACGCGCCGCTTCGAGCAGCGTAAAGGTGCCATTGATGTTCGCGTCGTGGCTCGGCGCCGGCTCCTTCACCGAGCGCGGCACGGAAGGCAGCGCTCCCTCGTGAAAGATGATCTCGATGCCGTCGCATGCTTCCCGCATCGCCGCCGCGTCGCGCAGATCGGCCTCGCGGAAATCCATCTTTTTCCCAGCGTCCTTGGCATTTAGGTATGGCTCGACATTCGTGCGCCTTCCAGTGACAAAGTTGTCGATCCCGCGCACATCCTCGCCGCGCTCCAGCAAAGCCTCCGCCAGCGCCGAGCCAATAAATCCCGCCACACCCGTGATCAGATATTTCGCCATCGCACTCCCGTCCACACGATGATACCGAGGCGCCGGAAATGGCCCCTCCGAGATTCTTTCCGGGCAGGACCACCGCATGTATCATCGCGCTCGAACGGTAAACGAGTAGGACCGATACCCTCATGTGCTTTTCAGCCACAGCAAACTTTGTAGGCAGCGCAGCCCTGGCCGCAGTCGGCGTCCTCACTCTGACCCGCGTTCGGCATCGCCGCGAACTCCTCTTCGCATCGCTTCCCACGCTCTTTGCCGTGCATCAGTTCATCGAGGGATTCGTCTGGCTCGGGCTCGACGGCATTCTCTCGCCCTAGGTCGCGCACAACATGGGCGCGGCCTTCATGCTCTACGCCCAGGGACTCCTTCCCTTCCTGTTGCCACTCAGCGTGATGCTCTTCGAACCGGACAAGCGCTCACGCATGCGCATGCGGCCTTTCCTTCTGCTCGGCACTGGAACGGCGCTCTATATTCTCTGGGCTCTCACCGCCTACCCGACGCAAGTCTTCGTCCGCGGCAATAGCATCGTCTATCTCAATCCCGCCACCAACAACACTTTCGTCGCGATTCTCTATGTCATCGTGACCTGCGGATCCCTTCTGTTTTCGAAGATCAACGACATGGTGCTCTTCGGCATCGCCAATGTCGTCATCCTGCTGATCGTGATGGGCGTCAAGCGTTACGCTTTCACCTCGGTATGGTGCGCGTATGCCGCGGTCGCCAGCGTCATCATCCTCGCGTACTTCTGGAAGAGCCACGCCATGCGGCCATTTAAATACCTTGAGGCAATCTGAAGAGGGCCGCTGATTCAGAGCGCCCTTAAGCCAGAAACCCGATAGCCAGAAAGAACACCAGCCCGAAATACGCCAGCGGGTATGCCCATTTCCCCGCTGCGTGCAGTTTCACCGCCAGCGGTCTCTTTCCCCGTTGCTGCAGCAGAAACACGGCTGCAATTTCGAAGATGCAGAGAAAGCAGAAGGTGAAACTGGCAAGAAAGACAGCATCCAGAAAGGTGAGATAGCCGATGCGTGGCAGGTCGCGGGCAATTGTGAATCCGAACGCAACCATCGAGAGCAGCATCGTCATCGGTATCTTCAGGATCCAGTCGAACTGGGACACGTCGATCCAGAACACAACCATCGGAATCATCGTCAGCATCAGCAGCGGCACGAAGATCTTCCAGATATAAAAGCCCGACCGCCGCTTGACAACGATATGAAAGCTCACCCCGTTGGTTGCGGGAACATCATGATCGCCGGTTATCTTTTCCCTCGTGTAATGAACGTCCTTGATTTGCCAGGCAGCAAGCTGGGTATGCTGCTCTGGGCTGATTCCCGTCGACGGCAAAGGCTCGGGGGTGAAGCTAATCTCGGAGGCCGCCGAGATGAATGGATGAATTTGAAACTGGAGGTCCTGGGTGTCGAAAGGAAATTTCGTCAGGAGGAAGTTGTTGGAGAGACCTGCGTCGAAGTGTTCGACATAGGTCACCAAGCCATTTCTGTCCGCCGCTAGAAAATATTGATCCGTCTTGTGTGAAATAGAATTCGCCGATGCGATCGGCGGAGTCCATAGTTGGTCAAGCCGAAATGTGCGCGGCGCCATCTGCGCATCCGCCTGATCCGCAGGCAAGGCGAGCCGAGGATCCATCCACTTGGCAGTCAGATAGCCGCCAATCTCGAAGGTCTCGCGAGTCTCATCTATGGCGACAAAGTTGGTGACATACAGCCCCACCGAAACATCTACGGGAGCCTTGCCGCCCGTCGGATGCTGGCGCAGGTCCACCGGCGTCGGCGCTACCTTACCCTTTGCTGCAAATGCAGGCGCAGCCACGGACATCGCGCCCCACAACACCGCCAGCATCGCACCGGCCACACCGGCTCGTCTCATGAGCTATCCCAAGAAGGAAATGGACCTAACTGTAGCAGAGCGTGTATTCCCGGCGACCGGCGTGGCATTTCATCTCTTCGCCTCCCACTGGAAACACAAGCCATACCCGTCCGGATCGCGCAGGCTCATCTGCTTCATCCCGTACGGTGCCACGTGCGGCTTCTTTACACCCACGCCCTTGGCACGCAACTCTTCGTACGCCGCATCCACATCCGGACATCCGATGAACAGTCCGGTATCCCCGTGCGCCGCCACCCGCGCCTCATCCGGAGGCACCGGCCGCTCCTCGTCGAACTCGTATGCCGTGTTCAACATCACCTCAGCCCCGCCGAGCCGCAGCCAGCACCAGTGGAAGCGATCCGGATCGCCGCCAAGGTGCGGCGAATGGCTCACCATCTCGAAGCCCAGCAGATCGCGATAAAATCGCACCGACGTCGGCATGTCATAGACCTGCAGCAGCGTCGTCACCCCACGAACATCGAGCGCCATTCTTCACCTCTCGCATCCGAGCACCACTATCACCGTACTCCGCCTTGGCTTCCTCTCTCATCAATTTTGAGATGTAGGAGACCACCTAAACCGCTCCATCGTCCGTGACCGCGGGCTCGTCGCACAACCGGCACCGCAGCGCCTTCCCCAGATGCTCGCGGCGGCCCTCCGCGGTCATCACCCACGGCCGCAGCTCCCATGGCGGCCGATGCCGCAGATGCTGTCCATGCCCGCACTCCAGTTCAGCAACCCAGTCGCCCTGCTCATCGCGATGAAACCCGACAATTGCGCGCTCCGCCATCGTCAAAACGTCAGCAGCAGGCGCAGCCCTGTCCGCGCCACGCCGAGTGTCCTTCTTTCAACAGGATCGGCACTGCAACCAGCGCGGCTAGACCGTCCATCCATGCAATGTGAAAGACAGCGTTCGCCGCCAGCCCGGCCAGCGTGACCAGCGCGAGATACGCGCAGGCCGCCGACTGCACCGCATCTGCCGCCAGCGCAGCATGACCGGTTCGCCTCGCCTCCCGGCGCTTCAGCCACGCCAGCACCGGCATCGCCACCAGGGCCGCGACCGTTATCGCCATCCCGATTCCGCTCGTCTCCGGCTTCACTCGCAGCGCCAGCGCGGCCACCGCCATCGCCGCAACCATCACGGCAAGCAGGAAGAGCAGACCACCCGCCACTCGGTTGGCGCGCCGCTCAGCGATCGAGACACCCGGAATACACTGAGCCAATACCAGCGACGCAGACAGCAGCTCCACAAAACTATCGGATCCGAAGGCCAGAAGCGCGACGCTGTGCGCCATCTTCGCTGCATAGATCGAGACGCCACACTCCACCAGCATCCACACCAGCGTGACCGCCTGCAGCCAGAAAACCATTCTCGACGGTCGCGCGGGAGCACACGAGGGCGTGCGCGCCGCACCAATCCCAGACCCGTGCTGAACCAGCTCAGACATACCCAAATCATAGAGGCCGCGTGCCTCTGATAGCGCTGATTTGTCGAACACGCAGCCAGAACTGCTCCTATAGCCACCGGTGAACTCCTAATCACCGCATTGAAGTGTTTACACCCGTCCTGGTGCGGTTCGGGTGTACCTCACTCAACCCTGCTCGGCGCTGCGAACATCTGTTCCGCCGCCATCACCGGGTTGGCTACCAATGCCATATACAGCTTGGAATCAAATTTCTTCCCCGTTGATGCGGCGGACATATATCGAATGGTGCCGAAGATCTCCCGCTCGAACCAAGGGCGGTCAAACTTGCCGGCGATCCCCCATGCGATCCCCGCATACGAGTTAGGGTCGCGGCCGTCCAGCTCGTACGTATCGTTCAACAGCACAGCCCACTCGAAGGCCCGGGCCGGGTTGGGCGTCCACTCCAGGATTTTCTTCGCCCAGTACATGCGCAGGATATTGTGCATCCATCCGTAGCGGACCATTTGTAACTGTGCCGCGTTCCAAAGCGCATCATGCGTCTCGCCGCGCTCCAACTGTTCATATGTGTACTCGTACGCGCGCCGGTCGCGCAGATGCTCGCGCAGCGTCTTCTCCGCCCACGGCTCCGCGCACTCGATCGAGTCATACGTCGCACGCGCATAGATGACGAAGTTCACCGCCAGCTCGCGCCAGCCGATCAGCTCGTTGATGTATGCGTCATATGCCGATTGCGGCGCAGTACCCGCATCCGCGGCCCGCTTCACCTCCAACGCAACGCGCAGCGGGCTGATGTGCCCGAAGTGCAGATATGGCGAGAGCTGGCTGGTCCCGTTGCGCTCCGGCTTGCGCCGCGCCGTCTCGTAGTCGGCAAGCTGGTGCTCGACGAAGTACCGCAGACGCTTCGCCGCCGCGTGCGCGCCGCCGCGAAACGTATCCACCGGCTTCACGCGACGCTCGAAGTGTCGCCAGCCTTTGGTGATGTCATCGTCTAGTTGCCACCGCTCGATCTTCGTACGCGACCACTGCTTCCCGAGCTTCACGTCCGTCGGTTCCGCAAGATACTCCGAAAGCAGCGGGTCGAGCTGCCGTCGGAACAAATGCTGCGCATAGAAGCCTTTGGTGAACAACGATGACGGCACAACGACATCTGCATCCACCGTCCAGAACGGGATCTTCAGCCGTCCAGCGAGCACCCGGCGCCAGCGCTCCGGCTCGCGCAGGGGGTTCTCGTCGCCGATGACGATTCCCGCGCCGACCTCGTGCAGGAATCGCTCCAGCGAGTTCTCCGGCGGTCGCCGCACGATCAGTGGCACACCGCGCACGGCCAGGTCCTGCTCGGCATCGTGCAGGCCCTGATTCAGAAAGGCGTAGTGCCGCAGGTTGGCGCGCGGGAAGTTGGAGATGGCGGAGAAGAACGCCACCACCGGCAGCTTGAGTTCGTTGGCTACATCGATCGCGCAATCCAGCGCCGGGTTATCGACACCGCGCTGCGTCCGCTGCATCCAGTAGACGACGCACCCCGCGTCTGACGCCGGGATCCCGTTTCGCCGGACACGCACGCGCGGCCCCTCCGCCAACTTGCGCAGCGGCTCAGGCAGGCTGCTGAGTGCGTCAGAGTTCTCCGTCATCCGTCATAAGATGCAGCAGCAGAACGGGCGGCCCGCAGGCCGCCCGTCCGTGGAATGCCGCTCAGACTACCAGAGCCCCCATGCCCGGCTGATGTAGTCGCTCAAGGTCATCGTGATGAGCACGATGAAAGTGAAGAAGCCGGCGCCGACAGTCAGCATCACCAGGCGCGAGCTGTACTTGACGTGCATGAAGAAAAGAATGACCAGCGTCATCTTGATGACGGCGATACCGATAGCGACGATGGGGCTAAAGACGCCGAGATTTATAAAGGCGATGCCCGTTGTCAGTGCGGTGAGACACAGCAGCGCCAACAGGATCAGTCCATAGACCTTGGGGCCGACGATGTGTGGTTCAGCGTGCGCGTCTTCGAGTGTAGGGTGCGACACAGTCTTTCTCCTCAGGCGAATGAGCAGCTAGTGCAATGGGTGACGGCTGATCAGGTAGAGCAAGGGAAACAGGAAGATCCACACGATATCGACAAAGTGCCAGTACAAGCCGAAGTTGTCGATGATAGAGGTGTGCCCAGTGGTATAAGCGTCCTTCGAAGCCTTATAAAGCAGCGCAAACAGTATGGAGATGCCGATGATCATGTGAAGCGCGTGCATCCCGGTCATGGCGAAGTAGAGGAAGAAAAAGATTTGCGCGTGCTGCGCCACGTCCGGCGCCAGAGCCACATCGCGCTTGTCTGCCGGATGCACGAAATCCTCGATCGAGAAGTTCGCGCCGGGGATGTGGTGTTCCGTGTACTTGTCGTGGTACTCGATGGTCTTGATGCCGAGGAAGACGAGTCCCAGCAGGATGGTGGCGCTCAACGAGAGCATGAGCCCGCGCTTGTTGCGCATCTCCGCGCAGTAGACACCCATGGCCATGGTGAAGCTGGAGACGATCAGGACGGCGGTGTTCGTCGTGCCCAGCCCGATGCCCAGCGTATTCGACGCCGAGACGAAGGCGTCGTAGTACCAGTTGCGATACAGCAGGTAGGCCATGAACAGGCCGCCGAAGAACATGATTTCGGTCAGCAGGAAGAGCCACATGCCGAAGGAGACAGCTTCCTTCTGCTGCTCCACCGTTTCGAAGTGGTGGCGCAGGTAGTG
The DNA here is from genome assembly GCA_963712845.1 of uncultured Acidobacteriaceae bacterium. GTDB lineage: Bacteria > Acidobacteriota > Terriglobia > Terriglobales > Acidobacteriaceae > KBS-83. The sequence goes on along the minus strand of CAVQJM010000022.1, from coordinate 56,118 downwards.
CGGATGCGCGCCTTCGTGGTGCGCGATCTCCCCTTCCTGACGGGCTGCAACGGTTTGGCTATCCAACGGTCGTTACCTCGTGCTGAGTCTTGTTCGCCAGCCACTCGTAGTCGTACGCCTCGTAGTCCACGATCGGGGTCTCGAGGAAATTCTCGGTCGGCGGCGGCGACTGGATCTGCCACTCCAGGCCGGTCGCCTGCCAGGGGTTGGAGCCCGCAATCGCGCCGTACTTCAGCGACCAGGTCATGTAGATCATCGGCAGAAGATACCCGATACCAAGCACGGATGCGCCTGCGGTCGAGAGCACATTGAGCACCTGGAACTCTGGCGGATACGCATGATAGCGGCGCGGCATGCCCAGATAGCCCAGGATGAACTGCGGGAAGAAGGTGAGGATGAAGCCGATGAAGGTGACGACAGCGGCTAGCTTGGAGAGCCCTTCCGGATACATGCGGCCGGTCATCTTGGGCCACCAGAAGTGCACGCCCGCAAGGTAGGACATCAGCATGCCGCCCACCATGACGAAGTGGAAGTGAGCCACGATGAAGTAGGTCTCGGTCAGGTGGATGTCCATGCCCAGCGAGCCGAGGAAGACCCCGGTAAGTCCGCCGATGGTGAACAGGCCCATGAAGCCGAAGGCATAGAGCATCGGCGTCTCGAAGGTGATGGAGCCCTTGTAGAGCGTCGCGGCCCAGTTAAATATCTTGATGGCCGAGGGCACCGCCACCAGCATGGTGAGCAACGAAAAGACCAGCGCCGAGTAGTTGGAGACACCCATGATGAACATGTGGTGCGCCCAGACGAAGAAACCGAAGACGGCGATGGCGATGGAGGAGAAAGCGACCGCGGTATAGCCGAAGATGCGCTTGCGCGAGAAGGTGCTGATGACCTCCGAGATGACACCGAAGCCGGGCAAAATCATGATGTAGACGGCCGGGTGTGAGTAAAACCAGAAGAGATGCTGGAAGAGAAGCGGATCGCCACCCTTCGTAGGGTCGAAGACGCCGATGCCGAAGGCGCGCTCCAGAGCAACCAGCACCAATGTGATGGCCAAAACCGGAGTGCCCAGTACCATCAGGACGGACGCCGCATAGTGCGACCAGACAAAGAGCGGCAAGCGGAACCAGGTCATGCCCGGCGCACGCATGCGGTGCGTCGTGACGATGAAGTTCAGCCCGGTAAAGATGGAGCTGAATCCCGCGATAAAGACGCCCATCGCTGCGGTAATGACATGGGTGTTCAGGTAGTGCGTGCTTAATGGCGTGGTGAAGGTCCAGCCCGTATCGACGCCACCCAGAACAAGAGCCGAGACGGTGAAGATACCGGCCACGATGTAGAGATACCAGCTCAGCAGGTTTATCTTGGGAAAGGCGAGGTCGCGCGCACCCACCATGATAGGCAGCACGAAATTTCCGATGGTTGCCGGCACCGAGGGCACCAGGAACAAGAAGACCATGATGATGCCGTGCATGGTGAAGAGCTTGTTGTAGGTGTCGGAAGAGACCAGATCCGGAAGCGGCGTCAGCAGCTCCAGCCGGATCAGACCGGCAAAGGCGCCACCCAGGAAGAAGAAGAACGTGATCGAGATCAGATAGAGGATCGCGATCCGCTTATGGTCCCCGGTGAGCAGCCAGCTCTTCAGGCCGTACTCGGTGTTCAGATAGCTGCGCTTGGGCAGCGTTGCATCCTGCTGGTTGGGAAGACGGACGATTGTACTCATTGTGGCGAAGGCCCCATCCCCTTCGAAGACGATGTGTCCGGTTTCGCGTCGGGCATCTGATCAGCCCCGGTGAGCTGCCGCGAACGGTAATTCGGCGCCGCGCCCTTGGCGCCCGCCTGATTGGGCGAGAAGTTGCTGTCGTTCAGCGTCTGGTGAATGCGATCGTTGGTTTCCAAACCCTTGATGAATTCCACGAGATCGATCAGACCCTCTTCGCTGACCTGGCCCTGGTAAGTGGGCATGATCGGCGCATAGCCCGCCATCGCATGGGTCGTCGGATTCAGGATACTGCCTCGGAGGAACTCGTCGTCTACGGTCACAGTGCGGCCGCCCTCCAGGGTCACCTTGCTGTGGTAGATGCCGGCCAGATTCGGTCCGCGGGCTCCGGCGGTGCCGCTATGACAGGAGTTGCAGCCCAGGCTGGCGTACAGGCGTTCTCCGTTCTGCGCCAGCGACTGGCCGCTGGTCGAGCCAGCCGTCCACTTCTGGTAGTCGTCCGGCGACATGGCGACGATCTCCCCGATCATCGAAGAGTGCAGCGTGCCGCAGTATTGCGTGCAGAAGAGGTGATAGGTGCCAGGCTGCGTCGCGCGGAACCACACGGTCGAATAGCGGCCCGGGATGACTTCACGCTTCACGCGGAAGGCCGGGATGGAGAAGCTGTGAAAGACATCCTGCGAAATCATGGTGAGCTGCACGTCGCGGTCGACCGGGATGTGCAGTGCATTGATCTCATGCTGGCCGCCCGGATGCTCGGCCTTCCACATCCACTGCTTGCCGACGATGTAGATGTTCATCGCATTGGTGGGCGGGTTGTAGATGCGGAAGTAGAGCAGTGCACCCCAGACAAAGCAGACCATGAAGAGCGCCAGCGGAATGATCGTCCATGTGGCTTCGAGCAGCGTGGAGCCTTCAATGTGCGTAGCATGCGGGTTCTTCTCTTTGCGGAACATGATAGAGAAGGTCCCCACCATGAGCCCGACCAGCACCAAACCCACCAGCGAGATCAGCACCAGGAAGAAGTAAAAGGCGTCCATGTAGGGCGCAATCGCCGAGGCCTCCGGCGGAAACAGCGCGAACTCGGTGAGCCACTTGACTAAGAATTGCCAAAGGACTGGACTGAAAAAATGCATCGTTCCCTTTACCTACGTTCCTTTTCCTGAACCTGCCGTGACCTGCCAGGCTTACACCTTCGCTGAATGTTGCTGGTTTGCGATTGCCCGGCTGCTCCTGATATCCCGGCGGAACATCACCAGCATGTAACTTCCCAAAATCAAAACTGTAAGAAGACACCCTGCCTGCACGATGCGCGCGATGAGCAAACTGTGCCGATTGAGTGTCGGATCATAGCGGTAGCAGTAGGTCAGGATCGTATCTACTGGCGTGCCAATCTTGTGGTTGGAGGCCTCGATCAGTCCCAGCCGCAGATCCTGCGGCGAATACTCGACGCCCAGGTAGTACTGCGCGATTTTGCCCTCCGGCGTCACAATCTGGATCGCGCTGGCATGGGCGAACTGATTGCTTTTGCCGTCCGGCCCGGGCGTACGGACATAGCCAAAGCCGGTCGCTTTGGCAACAGCGTCTATCGCCGGTTGCTGGCCGGTGAGGAAGTGCCAGCCCGAGGCGCTCTCAGGATGACCGTAATACTTGACGTACTCCCGCTTCTTCGACGCGGCAACCGCCGGCGTCTCCGTCGGATCGATGGAGATGGCGACGATCTGGAAGTCCTTGCCCGGCTGGTAGCTCACCATTTCAAGCGCGCCGGTCAAGCCCTTGAGTTCTTCCGAACAAAGGATGGGGCACTTGTAATAGACCAAGGCCAGCAGCACCGGGCGCTTGCCGTCGAAATACTGTCCCAGCTTTACGGTTTTGCCGGTCTCGTCGGCAAAGGTCGCATCGAGCGGTAGCTGCTGGTTCAGGTGTTGTTCGACGGTCACGCCGTGCAGCAACGTTGGCAGCTTGTCATCGGCCGGCTCACCCATCTGCTTCTGGCCTGTGGGCGAGACCTGCGCATGGACGCCGATGGCGCAGGAAAGCACCAAGACACACGCAGCCGCGAGTGCGCGCCACGTTCGGGATGGAGTCCTGGGCGCCCTCTCATGCTTCGTCGATGTCGCTTGCTGCTTCATGCTGCTCCTCTGCCTTGGCCTTTTACGGGTGTACCGGCGCCAGTCGCGCCTGCTCACCTGGTTTCGCTTCCTTGTGCTGATCCTGCAGCTGCCGCGACTGCTCCACTTCCAGCTCCTGCTCGTAACCGGTACGGGCGAAGCCGTTGGTCAGCGGCGCGGTCACATGCGGTTGAACATCGGCGGTCATCAGCGGCTGGGAAGGGCCGCCCTGCACCACCGGCAGGCCACGCTGTGCGATGATCTGCATCGCCTGGCCGATGGGGATGCGCACCGTGCCCTGCTGCTGATTCATCCAGGTGTAGTGGTCCAGCAGCAGATCTTCGCGGTCATGCAGGTCCACCAGGTCCTGGTTGCCATCGTCCATCTGAAGCTGCGGGGTGGGGAAGCGCGCCGTCATCGCGCGAAGCTGCTGCTGCTCCAGCACCGCGTTCGACTCCAGGTTCTTGCCTCGGTTCTCCGGTGAATACTGGAATTGGTTCCACTTGTTCGGCGGACCGTCGTGCTTGATGAGCGCGTTGTTGATCACCTTGCCCATGCCGAAGCAGAAGACAAAAAAGATGATCAGGAACACGAACAGCGAGATCAGGAAGACGGCAATGCCCCCGACCTTCACATCCGAGGTTTCGTAGCCGGGCGTCGGCACGCCGTGGCCGGTCGAGGAGAGCCCGTGCTGCTTCTGCGGATTGCTTTCTGGAGTATCAGGCGTGTGCATGTTCGGCCTCCAGAATCTCCGCCAGATGCGGGTCGTTGGTCTGCACCAGCGGCCGCTTGCCGAGCTGGCTGATGTAGGCGACGACCCAGAACGAGATCATCGCGCCGGGGACCGCTATGTACTCCAGAATACCGATAGAGAAGTGCAGGTTGCGCGGCGAGAAGCTGGGCTCGATGAGCAGGAACATGTCCCAGCAGCGCGCAAAGATCATCCACATGCCCACCATCACGATGCGCCGCTTATTGCGCTTGATATCGCGCGAGAGCAGCAACGAGAACGGGATGAGCCAGTGGAAGATGAAGTCGAAGGTGAAGATCACACCCCAGTGGCCACGAATGCGGTCCAGGTACCAGCCAATCTCCTCCGGCGAGTTGCCCGACCAGATGATCAGGAACTGCGAGAAGTTGAGGTAGATGTTCAGCATCACGAAGGCGAACATCAACTTGCCCAGATCGTGCTGCTCGGTGGTGCGCAGGATGGTCTTCATCGGTTCCGCCTTCGAGAGGCTGACCACCGTGACGACGGAGAGGGCCAGGACCGCGTAGCCCTGCGCTACCAGAAAGTTAAAGCCATACATAGTGGAGAACCAGGTCACGTCGGTCGACATCACCAGGTCGATAGCGAGCACTGTAAGCGTGATCGCATAGACGACGATGCCGAAGCCGCTGATGTTCTCAAACCGCTTCTGCCAGAAGGGCACGTTGGGATTGGGATCGGCATCGCGCTGCAGCGACCAGCGGTTCATCACCAGCATGTACAGGAACCAGAGAGCGAAACAGACAGCCAGCTGGATGATCACGCTGACCGGGCTGAGCATGGGGTGTTTCCAATTGAGGTCGTGAGCCTGCTCCCGGCTGATGAGCTGCTGGCTCAACGCGTGTCCAACCTCCGCCGGACTGGAGTAGCGGGCCCACAGGTAGAGCTTCTTCATGAAGACCAGGATGGGCACGACCATGAGTGCGGAGACCCAGAGAGTGCGGCTCATGGCCTCGAGCGGCCGCCGGATCAGCAGTCCCCACTTGCCGCCGGAGCAGTACTGCACCATCAACAACGCGAGCCCGCCGAGCGAGAAGCCCCAGCAGAGCATGAAACCCATAAGCCAGGAACGGAGCAGGTGGTTGAATCCGTCGTGCTCCATCAACTCGGCAAGCACCACGAGTATCACGGCCAGGATGGTGAAGACGGCCCCGAAGGTGAGCGCGCGCCGCCGCCATGCCGCCATCAGAGCGGGAGGCGCGGCAAGGTCGCCAGTCAGGGCTCGGGTTGCGTTTCCGTGTGCGTTCGTCACCTGGTTTCCATCCTCAGTTCTATCCTCGTCCTCACTGGGCCCGGCTCGCCCCGGCCTTCGCTGCGGGCTGCTTTCCCGCCGCTGGCTTGCCCGTAGCAGACGGCACTGCCGCCGCGCCGCCGGAGGGTACCGGGCTGTCCCCATTCGGCAGCTGAATCTGTGGGTGCCGGCTGGCATCCGGAGGCCCGTTGGGCTCAGCAGGCGCCATCGAAGGAGTATTCCCTCTCGATGGCATGGCATAGACGGCTGTGTCCGGCATCTTCCACGGCTGTGCATAGCTGGCCGGCAGACCCTGCTGCTCGGCGACTTCGCTCAACTGCTGCACACCAATACCTGCAGGCACGTCACTTTGCTTCGCGTTCTGGCTCAATTGCAGTGCACGGATATAGGCGGCGATGGCCCACCGGTCCGCTGGCGTCACCTGCGCGGCGTAGTCGGGCATGGCGCCGTGTCCGTTGGAGATCACATAGAAATAGTGGCTCAGCGGCTCCGCCAGCCGCTTGGCATCGTGAAAGTTGCCGGCGGGCTTATAGCCGCGCTGGACGATCATGCCCGCGCCATTGCCCACACGCGAGTGGCAAGGCGTGCAGTAGGTATTGAACTGTTCCTGGCCGCGCTCCAGAACCGCCAGGGTGACGGGGAAGGGCAGCGCGTCCACTTCTTTTCCGTCCTGCAGTCCGGTGTGGAAGAAGTCGGCTTCCTCCGCCTGTCCCCGCGCCACCGTATGCGCTACCTGGTCGCGGACGGAACGGCCATCAGGGAAAAAGGACGTGCCGCGCTGGGGGAAGAACTTCGGCTGATCCTGCATATCCTGGCGGCAACCGGCAACCAGCACCAGTGCGGCCGCAGCACACAGCCCAAGGCCCTGCCGCAACCGAAGGTGCGAGGTGCGGCGACGATCTTGGCTCCTCGGGTTAATACTCCACCTCCACGATCGAGACCGGATGCATGGCTTCGAGATAGGCCCGCGACTCCGTGATAGAAAACTTCGGATCCCGCGCTTCAAGGCACAGGAAGAGCTTGTCCGAGGTTGCTCCGGTACGGAAGTTCGGCGCGTTGAAGAGCGGGTGATACGGTGCGGGCAAACCGTTCAGTGCCAGCATGCCGAAGGCCGCGGTTAGGCCAGCCCACAGAATCGTCCACTCGTACGCAGGCACCACGAAGGCCGGCCAGGAGTAGTAGGGGCGGCCGGCGATATTCAGCGGATACGCCCAGACGTTGATCCACGTCTCCATCAGGAACATCGCCACGCAGCCCATCAATCCACCGACCAGGGTGATCAGCGGGACGTAGTTGCGATGAAACCCGATGGCCTCCGCTGCCTCTTCGCATGGATAAGGCGTGTAGCAGTCCAGGCGGCGCCAGCCGTCTTTGTAAGCTGCTGCCGCGGCCGCGGTCAGCGACGTGACGGAATCGAATTCGGCCAGCAGGCCGTAGACACCCTCAGGAAATGGCATCAGTCACCAGCCTCATGCGCGGCTTCCGGCGCATGCTTCACCTTGGCCTGCGGCAGCAGAATTCGCAGCTCAGACATGGGAATCATGGGCAGGAAGCGAATGAACAGGAAGAAGAGAAATGTGAAGAGTCCAAGCGTACCGATAAACGTACCGTAGTCCCAGCGGGTGGCCTTGTAGGTGCCCCAAGAGGACGGCAGGAAGTCACGGTAGAGGCTGGTCACGACAATGACGAAGCGCTCAAACCACATGCCGGTGTTCACGATGAACGACATGAGGAACATGAGCCCAACGTTGGTGCGCACATAGCGCAACCAGAGAAACTGCGGCAGGGCGATGTTGCAGGTGATCAAGACCCAGTAGCTCCAGCCCATGGGGCCGAACATGCGGTTCCAGAATGCGAAATACTCCCAGTGGCTGGCCGAGAACCAGCTCATGAAGAGCTCCATCCCGTAGCCGTAAGCCACGATCAGGCCCGTGGTGAGCATCACCTTGCCCATGTTGTCGATGTGCCGGATGGTGATCAGGTCTTCCAGGTGGTAGAACTTCCGGATTGGAATCGCCAGTGTGATGACCATGGCGAAGCCGGAGTAGACGGCGCCGGCGACAAAGTAGGGCGGGAAGATCGTCGTATGCCAGCCGGGGATGATGGCCACCGCGAAATCGAAGCTGATGACTGTGTGTACGGAGAGCACCAGCGGCGTTGCCAGGCCGGCCAACAGCAGCGAGGCCGTCTCATAGCGCATCCAGTGCCGCACCGAGCCGCGCCAGCCGAGCGCCAGCAAGCCGAAGAAGTATTGAGCCACGGGCGTCTTCGCACGGTCGCGCAGGGTTCCCAGGTCAGGAATCATGCCGATATACCAGAAGACGACGGAGATGGTGGCGTAGGTCGAGACCGCGAAGACGTCCCACAGCAGCGGCGACCGGAACTGCGGCCACACGCTCATCGAGTTGGGATAAGGAAATAGCCAGTATCCCAGCCAGGGGCGGCCGACGTGGATCAGCGGGAACATGCCGGCGCAGACCACGGCAAAGATGGTCATTGCTTCGGCGAAACGGTTGATCGAGTTGCGCCATGTCTGCTTGAAGAGCAACAGAATGGCGGAGATCAGCGTGCCGGCGTGGCCGATACCGATCCACCACACAAAATTGACGATGGCGAAGCCCCACCCAACCGGGATGTCCAGACCCCAGATGCCCACGCCCTTCAGAAATAGCCAGGTGAGGCAGGTGAGCAGCAGCATGACGATACCGCCCGCCACCAGGAACCCGAAGAACCAGCCGACCGGGGTATGCGCGGTGAGGACGATCCGGGACACCTTCTCCGTGACCGACTTGAAGGAGTGACCGGGTGCAATGACCACCACCTCGCCGGTGATCGGGTCCAGCATCGGGTCGTTTGTCGATAGATCTCTGGTCGCCATGTCTTCTGGTTCTCGCTAGCTGTGCTCGGGCGCGTGTTCCGTCGGCGCCTCGGCCAATGCCTGATTCGGGTTGGTCACTTCTGCGATATAGGTAGTCCGCGGACGCGTGTTCAGATCGGCGATCACGCCGTAATTCCGTTGCTGTGCCTTGATCTTGGACACGCGGCTGTTCTTGTCGTTGATGTTTCCAAAGACGATCGCATCGGCCGGGCAGGCCTGCTGGCAGGCGGTGACAATCTCACCATCGCGGATCTCACGATTCTCCTTATCTGCCTCAATCTTGGCCGCCATGATGCGCTGCACGCAGTAGGTGCACTTCTCCATGACGCCGCGGCTGCGCACGGTTACGTCGGGGTTGCGCATCAGCTTCAGGCTCTCCGTCTCGTAGTCAGAGAAGAGCAGGAAGTTGAAGCGCCGCACCTTGTAGGGGCAGTTATTCGAGCAGTAGCGAGTGCCCACGCAGCGGTTGTAGACCATCATGTTCAGGCCCTCCGGCGTGTGAACCGTGGCGGCCACCGGGCAGACCTGCTCGCAGGGCGCGTTTTCGCACTGCTGGCACATCATGGGCTGGAAGTGCGCCCGCGGCGACTGCAAATCGCCCTCAAAATATGTGTCGATGCGGATCCACTGCATGTCGCGGCCGGTCTTGACGTTGTGCTTGCCGACTACCGGGATGTTGTTCTCCGCATAGCAACTGATCACGCAGGCATTGCAGCCTACGCACGAGTTCTGGTCGACCGCGAGCCCCCAGGCGTTCTTGGTATAGGGAAAGTTCGCGAAGAGGGTGGTATCGCGGCTCGGATCCTCCGGAAAGACGCCCTTCTCATGCGCGAAGTCGGGCTCCTTGCGAAACTCCTCCAGCGTGGCCGAGCGGACGATGCCGCGAGTGATCGCCTCATCGCCTTCGAGCGAATGCGAGCGCATATCGCCGCTCTGTGCCGACCCAGCCAGCGCGCGCGAGCCGCGCTCATCGCTGTAGTGGCTCTTGGTGACGGCTACCTCGTAGATCTCGCCGGTCTTCTTGATGGCGGCGCCCGTGGCAAAGAGCGGCGCATCCGAGGTGCGGATGGCGTAGGCGCTGAAGCCCATGCCCGTTCCCACTCGCCCAGCGTGCTCGCGGCCATAGCCGAGATGCAGCGTAAAGGCGTTGTCGGGGTGACCAGGAATGGAGAGCACCGAGCCTCGGAGCTTGTAGCCGTTGAGCGCGATCTCGATGACATCGCTCTCTTCCAGGCCCAGCTTCATCTTCGTGGGACCGCTCATCATCACGGCGTTGTCCCAGGCGTTGTTCACCACCGGCTTGGGCAGCTCCTGCAACCAGCCGTTGTTTGCGTAGCGGCCGTCGTAGATCGACGGATCGGCACGGAAGACGATTTCGATCGTGTCGTCGGAGGACGCAGGGGGGTTCTCCAGACTCTTCGTGCCGCCGACTGAAAGCGATTTGGGAATGAACGCGCTGCCAGCCAGGAAGCCGTCGTGCAGCACCTTGCGCCACGCCTGCTCAAAATCGCCTTTGCCGGCAAGCTGCTGCCGCCAGTTGTCCTGCAATACGTCGAAGCTCGAACGGGCGGGGTCATCGAGCAGAGTCTGGACGACATCGTGGGCCGACTTGCCGCCATAAAGCGGATTGATCATCGGCTGGATGACGGAGAGGGTGCCATCGTAGGCGCGCGCATCCGACCATGATTCGAGGTAATGGGCGCTGTTGATGTGCCAAGTCGCGATCTGCGCGGTCTCATCCCGATGGCTGCCCAGATGCACGCTCTTCGGCACTTTGCCGAGCGCCTCGGCAAACTTGAGATCGACGGGAGCCGAGTAGACGGGGTTGGAATCGAGTATGAGCAGCCACTGGACCTTGCCGGCGTTCATATCGGCCACCAGCGACTTCAGGTCATCGCCTTGTACGGAAGGGAGCGGCTGCACTGTTTCGGTGTAGACCACCGTCTTGCCGACATTGCCAAGCGTCTGGTTCAGTGCGATTGCCGCCAGGTGCACGTTCGCGGACTGCTGCTCACCCGGAATCACCACGCACTTGCCGGCGTTCGCCTTCAAGTCGGCTGCTACCGCCGCAATGAATGCCTGCTGCTCGGCGGTCCAGTTGGGCGCCGGGGTGCCCCCTCCGCTGATGGCAACCGCAACCGCTTCCACCAGACTGGCTTTCACCTTGAGCCGGTGATCGGCCTTGAAGCCGGTTGTGGTCGGCATGCTTTCGACCGCGTAGAGCCGGTTCATCTCGACGGACGCGTCCATCAGCTTGCGGCGCTTCGCGTAATCCCGGGAAAGCTTGACGAAGCCGGGATGGCTGATGCCGGAGAGGAAGTCGGCATCCAGCGACAGGATCACATCCGCTTGATCCAGCATGTACTGGGCATCGTAGAAATCGCCAAAAGCGGCTTTGGAGGCGCGGCGCGCCGAATCACGGTTGACCGGGTCGTACTGGATCAGCTTGGCCTGCGGGAGCCGCTTCTGTGCATCCTTCCATTGCCCCGCCAGCGTGGGCGAGGTGATGGTCGAGCTCAGGATGTAAAGGCCCTGTCCGCCTGGCAGGTTTGCCAGATCCCGGACCAGCGCCGCCTGGAAGTCCCCGAACGAGGCCGTTTCGCCGCGGTAGAGCACGTGCTGGGAGCGGTCCGGATCGTAGAGGCCCAATAGTGAAGCCTGACTCAGAGGGTCGGAGCCGCCCATGCTCATCGGGTGCTCCGGATTGCCGTCTACCTTGATCGGGCGGTAGGCATCGCTCTTAACCAGCAGAGGCAGCGCGCCGGTGGAGAACGGGAAGGCGGTCGCGAAGTAATTCGGCTTGCCGAGGATCAGGTCTTCCGGCGCTTTGACGTAGGGATAGATTGGCTCATCGGGCTGCTTGGTACAGCCGGCCAGGCCAGCCATGGCCAGCGAGGCGCCCATCAGTTTCATGAAGCCCCGGCGCGAGACCGGGTCGACCCATTCCTGTGCCTGCGCCGGGAACTCCTGCTCGACGCGGCGATCGAAGCCGGGCTGCGTCGCCACCTTGTCCAGCCCCTGCCAGCCGGCGGCGCTATCCAGCTCGGCGCGCGCGGCTCCCAGCGTCATGCCGGACTTTGCCGCCGAGCCTGCCGCGGGCTGAGCCGGTTGCAGCACTGCCAGTCCTTGGTCCTTCGCCAACGTTCCGTCCTGTGTGTCCATCGTTTCGGCTTTGCTCTCAGTTCCCATCGTCATGGCCGCCAGCGCACATTGTCTAGCGGTGGCAGGTCTCGCACGAGCTCAGCTCATGCGGGTCGCGGATATGGTATTGCTTCAGCAGGAAGAGGCCCAGCGCCTCCTGGTTGGTAAACTTCGTGTAGTTCACGCTGTCCGCCCCAGTCGGTCCCGCAGCGCCATTCGGATGCGCTGCCACGTCCAGCATGTGAGTCTCCGGCTGATCGGTCGGCGGCAGCATATCCAGCGAAGCTGTGCGTGCCCCCACCTGTTCCGGATTTACCGTCGTGCAATTCACCGTCTGTGCGGTCGGCGTCCCGTTCTTGTCGCCTGTGCTCCCGCACCACACCGGCTTGTCGGTCGAAGGACCGGCCCAGGCCATGTTGTAGACCTCGCTCGTCGGGCGCAGATTCTTCGCCGGATTGCGATGGCAGTTCAGGCACCACTCCATCTGCAGTGAGTTTTCCTGATACATGATCGGCATCAGGTCGACGCGGCCGTGACAGGACGAACAGCCGATGCCCTTGTTCACGTGAATCGAGTGGTTGAAGTAGACGTAATCAGGCAGATCGTGCACCCGGATCCAACGGATCGATTCACCCGTCGCCCAGCTCTGGCGAACAGGCTCCAGCAATTGCGCGTTGGTCCAGATCTGCGAATGGCAGTTTATGCAGGTCTTGGTTGGCGGGATACCGGCGTAGCTCGAGCGCTCGACCGTCGTGTGGCAGTACTGACATTGCAGCCCGAGACCTACGACGTGGTGCTTGTGACTGAAGGGTACCGGTTGATCCGCACGCTGCCCTTGCCGAGTTACCCATGGGGAGCGCTGCAATTGGTCCAGCGTAACTCCCAACGCAATCACAATCAGTCCCGTCAGGATCAGGCTCATACGCGCCAACGCGTTTGAGCTGCGGTCAAAAATCTGCGGCATCGATCCGTTCCTGTTTCCCTTACGTCAAAGAAAGGAGATTAGAGGTCACTGCAATCAACCATTTGCGACCGCTGTAGTCGTATTTCGAAAAGACCACCGAGGGGCAAAGCAGGACTATAACAGCATTTCTTGTCTCGACCATAATGGGCGGCGCGACTCGTTGTGATTCTGCCAACTTCGCGATGGTCTTCGCGCGTGTGAAAGTGTGGTTTGTCTGCGATGGATCGCAGAATTGTCTCTTGTGGTTCCCTCCTACGCTTCGGTGATATGAGTCTCTTTTGTGTTTTCCAAATCTGAGGTTTCTGCCCCTGGCCTCCGCTACACTCAAGCGCTATGAACGATGGCCGCCGCAGTGTCCACTACAACCCGGAAGAGGCAATCGCCGCACTGAGCGCGGCAGATCCGAAGCTGGGTGAACTGATTCGCCACGCAGGGCCATTCACCATGCGGCTGAAGAGCCAGCATTCGCCCTTCGAAGCGTTGACGGAGTCAATCATCTACCAGCAGATTCACGGCAAAGCGGCATTCGCGATTTTGAGCCGCCTGCTGCACGCCTTCGGCGACATCCATCCGCAGCCGGACCATCTGCTGGCCGCGCCGGAGGAGATGTTGCGCGCCTGCGGACTATCCGCGAACAAGATGAAGGCGCTGCGCGATCTCGCCGCAAAGACGCTGGATGGCACCGTGCCCACGCTCTCGCAGATCCGCCGCATGCCGGATGCGGAGATCACAGAGCGGCTGACACAGGTGCGCGGCGTGGGGCAGTGGACGGTGGAGATGCTGCTCATCTTCCGGCTTGGGCGTCCGGATATCTTTCCGGTGAGCGACTACGGGGTGCGCAAGGGCTTTCTGCTGACCTTCGGGCGTCCGCCGAAGTCGAAGCCGATCACGCCCGCGGTGCTGCCGAAGCCCGATGTAATGTTGCGTCGCGCGAAGAAGTGGCAGCCGTGGCGTTCAGTCGCAAGCTGGTATTTGTGGCGCGCATGCGACCTGCACGGCACCGCCTCGCCGCCGCCGGAATGAGCCCGCGCATCGCGTAATCTGGCGGTATGGCAAAACAATTCGCCAGCATGATGCCGGAGCACTGCGATTTCATTGCGCGGCAGCGAATCTTCTTCACCGCCTCGGCAACCAGCACCAGCCGCGTGAACGTCTCCCCGCGCCCGACAGATGCGCTGCGGGTTCTCGATGAGCGCACCGTCGCCTATCTCGACCTGACCGGGAGTGGTAGCGAGACCGCTGCGCATCTCCGCGTCGATGGCCGCATCACCCTGATGTTCTGCGCCCTGGATGAGCCGCCTTCGATCCTGCGGCTCTACGGTCGCGGCACGAGCCTCGCCCGGAACACAAGTGAGTATGCTGTGCTGCTCGCTTCAGCCTTCGACAATCAGGAGCCGCTGGGTGCGCGACAAATCGTCCGCATCGATATCGACCTGGTGCAGACCTCCTGCGGTTACGGTGTGCCGTTGTTCGAGTACATCGGTGAGCGCTCTACATTGCAGCGGTGGGCGCAGCAGAAGGGCGACGAAGGTCTCGAAGAGTACCGCCGCCAGAAGAACGCACGCAGCCTCGACGGATTGCTTACGGGCTTGGCCGAAGAGGAGAGCTCCGCGGTCTCCGACGCGATGTCTAACGCGGTGTCTGAATCGCTCCCTGCGCATCGCTGAGGCGCGTAACTTTCGCGCCATATGCAGACCAAGCCCCGGGACAGCTAGACTGTTCGAGCATGTCCGTCTCTTCCGCTCACCGCTTTGTCTGCGTTCACGGACACTTCTATCAGCCACCACGCGAGAACCCCTGGCTCGAAACCGTCGAGACGCAGGACTCGGCCGCGCCTTACCACGACTGGAATGAGCGCATCACCGCCGAGTGCTACGCGCCTAATGGCGCGGCGCGCATTGTGGACAGCAAAAACCGCATCCTGCGAATCACCAACAATTACGCGCGGATGAGCTTCAATGTCGGTCCTACTCTGCTCTCCTGGATGCAGGAGAAGGCGCCGCTGACCTGCGCCATGATCCGCGATGCGGATCGGCTAAGCCAGCACCAGTTTGGCGGCCACGGCTCGGCAATCGCGCAGGTTTACAACCACATCATCATGCCGCTCGCTTCGACGCGCGACCGCGAGACGCAGATCGTATGGGGCATCGCCGACTTTGAGCACCGCTATGGCCGCAAGCCCGAGGGGATGTGGCTGGCGGAGACGGCGGTCGATCTGGAATCGCTTGACCTGTTGGCACGCCACGGCATCCGCTTCACCATCCTGGCGCCACACCAGTGCGCGCGTGTGCGGCCGTTGCCCGGCACCGATGCTCCTGCCGCAATCGCAACAAAAGCGCCTGCCACAAAGACCGGCAAGGCAGAAGATGCCGCAACGACCGCGGGCTGGATAGGCACGCCCGACACAGGCTGGAAGGAAACCCCCGACGCGAGCGTGAACACGACGCAGCCCTACCTGGTCCAGACCAGTCCGGGCCACTCCATCGCCGTCTTCTTCTACGACGGCCCGGTGTCGCGCGCGATTGCCTTCGACGGCCTGCTGAACAGCGGAGAAGCCTTCGCGGAACGGCTCATGGGCGGATTCCGCGAGAGCAAGGCACCGCAGTTGGCGCATGTCGCGACTGATGGCGAAAGCTATGGCCACCATCATCGGCACGGCGAGATGGCGCTCGCTTACGCGCTGCAATTGATCGAGGAAGGCGATGCGAAGCTGACTAACTACGGACAGTTCCTCGCGAACTTCCCGCCAACGCAGGAGGCCGAGATTGTCGAGAACAGCTCGTGGAGCTGCTTCCACGGGGTGGAGCGCTGGCGCTCCGACTGCGGCTGCAATGGCGGTAAGGCGGGCTGGAACCAGAAATGGCGGACGCCGCTGCGCCAGGCGCTGGACTGGCTGCGCGATTGTCTGGCGCCGCTGGTGCGCGATGCGACCTCCGCGTTGCTGACCGGTGCCGATGCGGCGCGGAACGATTACATCTCCGTGATTCTCGACCGCTCGCAAGCTTCTGTCGATGCGTTCTTCGCTCGCAATAGCATCCGCACGCTCACCACCGACGAGCGCGTTCGCGCCCTGCAACTGATGGAGCTGGAGCGCAACGCGATGCTGATGTACACCAGTTGCGGCTGGTTTTTCGACGATATCTCCGGCATCGAGACGGTGCAAATCGTCACCTACGCCGCGCGTGTGCTGGAGCTGGCCGCTGCGCTCTTTCCGGAGACCCGCGGCGTGCTGGAAAAAGGCTTCACCGATCGCCTGGCAGAGGCGAAGAGCAATGAGCCGCAGTGGCGTGATGGCCGCTACATCTACGACGAGGCGATCCGCCCCATGCTCGTCGATCTGGAGCAAGTGGTGGCGCATTACGCCATCAGTTGCGTCTTTCCCCGCGCTGGAGAGACTTCCATCATGGAGCGTGACCGTCTCTTCTGCTACAGCATCGAGCACCTTTGGGAAACGACGCTGCCCTATGGTTTGGGCCAATTGCGGCTGGGGCGCGTGCGCATCTGCTCCTTACTGACGGAAGAGTGCGAGGAGGCCGCCTATGGCCTGCTCCATTTTGGCGATCAGAACGTCTCCGCGGCGGTGAAGCGTATGGAGCCGGGAGAGCAGGAGGCGCTGAGTCTGCTGGCAAGAGAGATTGAGGACGCGGTGGACGCAAGCAATCTCACTGAGGTCGTCCGACTGATGGACGACTCCTTCGGAGAGAGCCGCTTCTCGCTCACCTCACTCTTCGCCGACGAGCAGCGCCGCATCGTGAAGAGCATTCTCGACCCGGCAATGCAGTCGCTGGAAACCGCACTCACCGATCTCTACTCAAGCCATGCATCGCTTTTGCACTTTCTCGGCCGCAGTGGTCTGCCGCGCCCCGCCGCGCTGCGAGTGGCGGCTCAGTTCGCCATTCACGCGCAGTTGCGCCGCGCGCTGGAGGCCGACCCGGTCGACGTGGCGGCGGCGGAGCGGCTGCTGGCGCAGGCACGCGAGGATGCCGTCGTCGTGGACCATCCGACATTGGGCTACCTGGCCGACGAGCGCATGCATGCCGCCATGGAGCGGCTGCAACAGACGCCGTCCGATCCGGAGGCGGTGCGCCATGCCCTCAGCCTGGCCACCGCCCTGAAGGCGCTCCCGTTCACGCTGGACCTGTGGCAGGCGCAGAACATCTGGTATGGGCTGTCTCCACGGGTTGTCGGCGAGGGAAAGGCGCTGCGGGACGACTTTCTCGGCCTGGGGGCCGCGCTGAATATCCGGGTGGATCGGCATGTGAGGTCGGCTCCGTAAGGCATTTTTCTTTAAACGCATCCCGGGAAAGGCCACGCTGCCAGTTACCCACTCATCTGATTTAGGAGTAGAAATGGTGCTCGAGACCGGAATCGGGAATTCGGCGGTGTACCCGGAAGCCCTTTGTAGTCACAACGGTTTCATTACTGTCGACTGAGGTTTTCGGAACGGTTCCTTGGCTCGAACCGGTCACACGGTGCGATGATTTGCCTATGACGCTCCTTCGGCTCCTGACGCCCGCCGCTCTGCTCACGCTGCTTGCAGCATGCGTGCCTGCATGCCGCGCGCAGAGCATAAGTTCCAGCGAGCTGCGCAACATGACGGCTGCGGATTTCCAGCGGCATATCGACGAGGAAGGCGCACAGCAGTTTGTGGGGCGCCTCGTCAAGGACATCGATCCACACAGCCCCGAAGAGCCGAACTATGACATCGTGCTGGAACATGTAGCTGAGGGCAGCAGTGACTGGCTTCACGCGGTGGCGGAGATTGCTCCGTATACCGACGCGACCTTCAGCCAGGGGATCAAGGTAGCCATCGCAGACGCACTGGTGGTCAATCCAACAGGCGTCCTGAAGATGATCGGCAGCGAAGAGCACTTCGATGAGGCATGCGGCTACCCATTTGTGCGTCAGACGGAGACGTATATGTTGCGGCACAAGCGCGAGGCGCTCACCGCCCTGAATCGCGTGCACCAGCCGGCGCTGGCGGTGAAGAAGGAGAAGCTGCCGCAAGCGCTTGATGGACGTGCCCACCACGACGGCCAGCGACACTGTCCGTCCTTCCACGGGAACACGCAACTAGCCCGGCTCTCTAACTCCGCCAATGCAGTGTGACCGGACCATCCAGGGGATGGCTGTCGTCTTCCCCATTGAGCCGCGCCTGCTTCAGCGCGAAGTACCACTTGGCGGGGCGGTCCGCGTCATCGATCAGCATGAGGGTCGGATTATGGCGCAGTCCCTGCGCCTGCTCGATCATGGTCTGCTGATCCTGACGTACGAAACGCGCACCGAAGAAGCGTGCTATCGCTGTGACCAGTGGCACGTAGTAGAAGACATTCCATGCGGCGATTACATCGATGCGGCAAGTGGACGGCGTGACCGGTGTGACCGTGGTGAGGCTGGAGAACCACTTCTGGCCGCAGCGAATCGTCTCCCAGCGCCGGTTGGGCAGCACAAAGTCGATGGTCGTGGTGATTGGCTCGCCATAGACACCGAGCAATTTGTAAGGCGCGCTGTTGCCTGAAGGCGCATGCGCAGACATGCGGAATCCCTGCGGGATCGGCTCGAAGTTTTTGTGCTTCTCGTGAATGCTGGCGCGGGAGCGCCACCACCATGCCTGGTGGACGAAGGGGCCGTGTGCCGGATCCATCAGCCCGATAATGCCGTGGTCCACGTTGCAGGGCAGATCGGCGGAGAGATGCGCGGAACGGCATTTGTTACTGAAACGCGGCAGCAATGGCGGAGGCGGCAAGTCTTCCGTGCGCAGGCGGCCGCGGCCTGCATCCGGGATGTAGACCCAGGCGTAGCCGTCGCGCTCCACGCAGGGATAGGACGTGGCGTAGATGCGGGTTGGATCGAGCGTGTCCTCGGTGGTGAGCGAGGGAATCTCGCGGCACTGGCCGGAGCCGGCCTCGAAGGCCCAGCCGTGATACTTGCAGGTCACGTTGGCGCCATCGAACCAGCCGCAGGAGAGCGGAATGCCGCGGTGCGGGCAACTGTCGCGCATGGCGAAGATGGCGCCGTCGCTGCGCCGACCGAGCACCAGCGGAATGCCCAGCAGCATCGCGGTGGTGAGCCGCTTGCCGCGCAGGCGATCGCTGCGCAGCGCCGGGTACCAGTCGTCGTAGATGAGCGTGGTTGCTGGCGCTGCCGCTGACGGGCCGGGCGCGATCTGGATGAGGTCCTTGGCCATAAACTGGGTCTACTATAAGCCGCGCAACCAGCGCGGCTCAGGATGCGACAATCGCTCTCGATGGAGCATCCGCCGAGCGAGAGCCGCGTCGCGCCGCGAACGCTGGTATGGGTCGTGATCGCACTGTGGCTGCTGCTGTATGGCAGTTTCACGCTGCTGCGACCGCCGCTGCTGGATGATGCCGACTCGGTGCATGCCGAGGTGGCGCGCGAGATGGTGGCGCGGCACGACTGGATCACGCTCTACGCGAATGGCATCCGGTATCTGGAGAAGGCGCCGCTGCTCTATTGGAGCATGGCAGCAAGCTTCCGCTGCTTTGGCGTTCATACCTGGTCGGCGCGATTGCCGCTTGCACTCTACACGCTGCTGCTGCTGCTCGTGGTCTTTGCGATCGGCCAGCGATGCTTCCAGAACACCTTCGCCGGGTTCTACGCGGCGCTGGTGTTGATGACGAGCTTCGGCCTGTTCATCTTCACCCGCATTCTGATTCCCGATGCGATGGTGTGCCTGTGGCTCGCGGTCGCAATGCTGTGCTTCTGGCGCTCGCGCGCGCAGCCCACGCGTGCGAATGCTGCTGGATTCGCCGTCGCATGCGCCCTGGGCGTGTTGACCAAGGGGCTGATCGGGTTCGTGTTTCCGCTGCTGATCGTCGCGGTCTATCTGGCGATGACGCGGAACCTTGCGCATCTGCGGCGCTGGCATCCGCTGCTGGGAACGCTGATCTTTTTCGCGATCGCGGCGCCGTGGCATGTGGCGGCGGGGATGGCGAATCCTACAGCAGGGCCACCCGGGGGCGATGCCGACGCCGGGGAATGTGCACGGGTGGTACTGGTTCTACTTCGTCAACGAGCACCTGTTGCGCTACCTGAACCGGCGGGTGCCGCGCGACTACGACACCGTGCCGCTCGCCCTCTTCTGGGGGCTGCTGCTGATCTGGCTGCTACCGTGGAGCGTGTTCCTGGGCTCGGCGTTGTGCCGCGTGCCGCTGCGCCGCTGGTGGCGCGGCAAACCACTGAACGGGGCAGAGCCGGCGCGGCTGCTGTTCTTCGTGTGGGCGGCGGTGCCGATGGTCTTCTTCAGCTTCTCCACCCGCCAGGAATATTACGTGCTGCCGGCAATGCCCGCGCTCGCGCTGCTGATCGGCGGCTGGCTGGCGCAGGATGCGGCTGATACTGCGCCGCCGCGTATGCGAACAGCGTGGTTGCTGTTCGCCGTTGGCTCGTGCGGTGCTGCTGTTGCACTGTTCTTCGCGCTCCACTCGCCTTCTCCGACAGGCGATCTGGCGGCGGCGCTGAGCATCAATCCCGGCGACTACGCGCTCTCCTTTGGGCACTTCCTCGACCTGAGCACGCGGGCGATGGCATTCTTCCGCGTGCCGCTGCTCCTGACTGCGGTGGCGTTGTTCATTGGAACGGGCGGACATCTGCTGCTGCGGCGTGCCGGCCGCAGGCATGCGGCGCTTGCTCGCTGGCTGGCGGCAGCGTGCTGTTCCTCATCGCGGCGCATATGGCGCTGGTCACCTTCTCGCCGGTGCTGTCATCGGCGACGCTGGCGGATGCGATCCGTCCGCGTCTCTCGCCGGACGATGTGATCGTGCTGAACGGCGAGTACGAGAGCGGCTCGACGCTGGGGTTCTATCTGCATCGGCAGGTCCGCATTCTCAATGGCCGCAGCTCGAATCTCTGGTACGGATCGTTCTTTACCGATGCACCGGCGATCTTCGATGACGATGCTTCGATCGCCAGACTGTGGAGCGGGCCGCGTCGGATCTTCCTGTTGACCGATGCCGCGCAGCCGCCGCATCTACCGGATGCGGTCTACACAGTTGCGGCTTCGGGTGGGAAGGCTGTGCTCTCCAACCGGCCTTGAGCGTCGCTTTCGGCCCGACGGCGGGGTAACGGTACCCCCACCCCCTCCCCCTCCCGGTGCGGGAGAGCGGTCCATAACCGCCATATTTTCTTCGGCTTAGACGCTCTTCCGGGAGCCAAAATCGTCATTCGAAATGGTTAGCGCTAAATTCGTCCAGTGAAAGGACTTAGCTATCCGAAAATCCAGTCGAGACACTCTGTCGACTTGTAACAGCCCTAGCTTCTATTTCAAGGTTAGCAAATTGGATGGGATGAATCGGCACTTTTTGACTGGCGTGGATGAGGCGCGTCCCATTTCGAAATTCGCAAGGGTAATAATGGCGGCCAGAGGGAACCGTATGAAGCGTTTTGCGGACAAGGTTGCGATCGTCACCGGTGGGAGTTCCGGAATCGGCAAAGCCACTGCGATCGCATTTGCCAGAGAGGGCGCTGCTGTTGCCATTGCCGCTCGAAGGCAGCAACCAGGACTCGAAACGGTGGACGAGATCAAGCGTGCCGGCGGCAATGCGGTTTTCATTCCCACGGATGTCTCGAAATCCGAGGACATCGAACGACTCATCGCCACTACGGTTGAGAAGTTTGGCCGACTGGATTACGCGTTCAATAATGCTGCGAGAACTGACGAGGTGATCGGACCCATGACCGATCTCAGTGAAGAAGATTTCGACAGAACGGTCAGCGTGAACCTCAAGGGCGTGTGGCTTGGAATGAAATACCAGATACGGCAGATGCTGAAGCAGGAGCCGAAGGGCGGCGCGATCGTCAACACGTCTTCCGGAAATGGGTTGGGCGGCTGCCCGCAGGCATCGTTCTATTCCGCGACGAAGGCCGGCATTATCGCTCTGACCAAGTCGGCCGCATGGGAGTACGCAAAAGAGGGTATACGCGTCAACGTACTCGTCGCCGGAGCGTTTCGCACACCAATGCTCGAAGGCTCTATGGACCGGGCGGCGGGCGGAGACCCCGAAGCTAGAAAGACGGTCGAAAATCGTTGGACGGCGATGACAGCTTCCGGCAGAATCGGTGATCCGGCCGAGGCCGCCGAAGCAGTACTCTGGCTCTGCTCAGATGCGTCGTCGTACGTGGTCGGTCATTCCCTGATCGTGGACGGCGGTTTGACCGCGCTGTGGCGCTGACGCGCAGACCGATCGTCTGAATACATAATTAATTTCCGGATCGCCGACAAACGGCAATAGCGGGCGAGAAGGGCGTTTGTCGATTCATCCGTGAAACTGGGGAGTCTCAGGCCGACAGCGCCTGCAGCTCCTTACTCTCCCGGTTCGTGCCGCAATTGATCTCCGACATATCGAGTACGCTCACAGCTTCAGCGCTCCGGATAGTCGCCGCATCAGTTCATCGCCTGAATCCAGCCGACAAACTGTTGCGGTGCGCACTGGCATGTATCCCAGACCTTCGATCCTGAATGGGCTTGCGGCGTAAAACATCATGCCGCGCATCGCAGGTTCCTTACGATGACGGATGTTTGCTTCTCGACCCTCGACCACGCGATGAATCATGTTCGACAGCACCAGCACCGGATGCACTTCACCTGTTATAGTCCACCAGCCATCACCGCTATTCAACAGCCGCGATATGTTCACAGCGACCATTCCTACGTCATCCGCTGACAGATTCACCTTTTTCCGTAGCTGGCGAATGCCGACCGAAATCGCTTCGTCGATTCCGTTTTCCGACAAAACTCTCTTGCACTCCATCAGTACGCGGCGGCCTTCAAATTTGAACTCCAGGTCGGGCTTATCGAGATTGAAGACCGGCTTTAGACCTTGCCGAGCGACTGCCGCGGCAACGGACAGTTCAAACATTGCATTCCGCCCCTGGTTGCTCTTCGCGGTCTCCCGCGCGGCATCGGCGTGGCCGTCGAGCGAACGCTTCAGCAATTCGTCGGGTATATCCACCTTGTTGTCAAGCAGACACTTCATCGCATCGCATAGCTCGAATCCTTCGACGTAGGAGGCTAGCATCTCATTCACTCGCCCCGCCTCTTGCATCCGCGAATGGATCTTTGCCATGTCGTCGTCAGTGTTGCGCATCGCGATAAGATTCTCTCGATAGATGCGTAGACGATTACGCTGTGTGAAGCCGCGCCCGGTTAACCATGCGTCAATCTTGTCCAGATCGTCAAAGAGGTTCGACTCATCAAATCGCGTCACCTTCATTCCTTGAGCCTACTGCCGTCAGTTTTCCGGGTAGCATGAGTACTCATAAGTCGGCATAACGGAAGTGACCTGCCTAGGGGGACCGTACGGTTCTTCCGATGCGCCCGGATAGCGGGTAAATCGGAAGATGGCGATTCAAAGTGACCCACGGGGAGTGGACGCACGTGGTCCCGTTTGGGACGGTGAAGCTCGGGTTGGCCGGACTCTCTCGGGGATAATTCCCTTTGTGCAAAGACATGGCAGACTGATCCTCGTGTGCGGCTTGCCGGGCTCAGGAAAAACTACGCTCGCGCAAGCGCTGGAAAGCAGACTCCGAGCGATTCGCTTTTCTCCGGACGAGTGGCTGGATGCTTTGTCCATTGACCTCTATCGCGAAGATGTCCGCGAGAAGATCGAGGCACTGCAATGGAAGCTCGCACAGGATCTCCTCGCACTGGGCCTCACGGTCATCATCGAATGGGGTACCTGGGCGAGGTCCGAGCGGGATACGTTGCGGCTTGGAGCCCGCGCCCTTGGAGCCGCTGTCGAGTTGCATTCTCTGGCTGCGCCGGTGGATGTTCTTTTTGAGCGGCTGCAACGCAGAGGCAGGGAGAATCCGCCGATTGAACGAGAGGCACTGGCCCAATGGGCCGAGATATTTCAAGTGCCTACCGCGGAGGAGATGGCGCTTTTTGACGAGCCGCTGGTTGCGGATCTTTCGCGTCCTCTACTGAACCGGGCTGATTTGAATCAGGCTGATTTCTGTTCAGGAAGCGGCAGGTTTGCGGTCCATGCGTGTGAGTTTGCCGCGCGTCAGCAGGAAGCGTTCGCCTCGCCATGTGACGGTGTCGCCGGCGAAGCTCCAGCCCCATAGGGCTAGCGCGATCAGGTCGCGGGGTAGCAGCAGCAAGAGGTCGCGCAGCACCTGGGTGTCGCCGAGGATGCCGACGCCGACGACCAGCGCGAGGGCTACGCGCACCACGAGCGCGAGGACGAAGAGCGCGATGCTTTCCAGGCTGAGTCCGCTGGCGATGAGGTTGAAGAAGGCCCAGGGCAGCCCGAAGGTGAAGAGCAGGCCTGTGTAGCCCCAGCGGCGCGAGTCGCGGGTGGAGCGGCACCAGCGGAGTTGATGCTCCAGAAAACCGGCAATGTCGTAGGGAGGCACCCAGGTTTCGACGACTTCGGCGGAAAGCTCGATGTCGAAGCCGGCGGCGGCGATGCGTGCGCCGAGTTCGTAGTCGTCGGCGAGATAGTCGACCAGCGGGTCGAGGCCGCCGATGAGTCTTAATGCCTCACGCGAGACAGCGAGCGTGGAGCCGAGGCCGAAGTGGATGCCGCCTTCGATGTGGCGCGCGGTGAGGACGCCGGCCATGAAGTCAGTCGAGATGCCGAGAGCTTCCATGCGCGAACCGATGGTGGGGTCCTGGCGCGGCTTGCCGTGGGCGCGGCCGCGATACGGCGCGGTGACCATGCCGACGGTGCGCTTGTGCTCCGGCGAGGGCGCAAAGCCTGCCATGATGCGCGAGAGGTACTGGGGCGAGACGACGATGTCGCTGTCGTTGATGAGGACGTAGGGATGGCGCGCGTGCGGGAGCATCTGGACCAGGTTCGAGACCTTGCCGTTGGCGCCGAGGACTTCGGGGCATTCGATGATGCGGATGACGTGGTCGGGAAATTCCTCCTGAAGCTGGCGGACGGCGGCGAGCGCGGCATCCTGGAGCGAACTGACGCCGAAGAGGATCTCGACTTCTCCTGCGTAATCTTGCATGCAGTGGCTGGCGAAGGCGGAGTACATCTCGTGATCGAGACCGCGGACCGGCTTGAGGATGCTGACGGCTGGTGTGTAGGCGGGATGGGGGCGGCGGAGGCTGTGGACGAAGGCGCGCGCGCTCCACAGGGCGAGCAGGTAGTAGCCGATACCGGCCCAGGTAAGGACGGTGGTGATGCCGGCGACGATGGTGGCGATGAGGAGCAAGAATCTGAGTGTAGCTTGCGGCACCGGAGTACTGCGGCAGAAGACTTTTGTTCGCCAAGCTCGGCGATGACCGCGCCGTGCTTCAGTTCTTTAAGCGATAGAGACCGCGCCCAACTCGTACGAACAACTCTGTTGTTCGGCCATTTCCTACAGCGTGCTTGCTGAGAAACGTGTGGTATGTCTTATCTGCCCAGCCCGGACACGCGATCTTAATCATCGCAGCGTCGAAGGGTTGTGAAAGTCTTCCGGATTTGACGGCAGTATAGATCTGAGCACCGAATTCCTTCATAAATTACCGTGCCGCCGGCGATTTGAGCGTCTTTGCTGCCCACACAACAGAACGAACTAGCTGAAGCAAAACATACGGGGCTAAGAAAGCTGACCACCTATCAACGTCATCATGGGGCTGCGTCAACACTATTAAGCAACCCCAGCGACAACGCCGCCCAATGCATACAACCATTCCCGGGCAATTCTTCTTTTGTTCATCGGGCTTCCAGTTGCGCAGTCCGAATAATAATCCCATCAAACTCTCTTACTGACTCAACCATTCGGTCAGGACGGGACATCCTAAGATTGCCCGGCTATTCGTAGCGGAGGGCTTCTATGGGATCGAGGGTGGCGGCCTTCCAGGCGGGGTAGATGCCGAAGACCAGGCCGATGACGCAGGAGACGGTAAATGCGGTGATGGCCCAGATGGCAGACATCTGCGCGGGGAGGACGGTGCCGAGGCTGAGCTTGAGGATCAGTGTGAGGAGGGCGCCGATCAGGATGCCGATGACGCCGCCGAAGGCGCAGAGCGTCATGGCTTCGAGGGTGAACTGCAGCATGATGGTGCGCCTGGTGGCGCCGAGCGCCTTGCGGATGCCGATCTCGCGGGTTCGCTCGGTGACGCTGACGAGCATGATGTTCATGACGCCGACGCCGCCGACCATGAGGCCGACGCTGGAGACGCCGACGAGGAAGATGAAGAGGCCGCCGGTGAGCGAGTTCCACAGCTCCAGCAGCGCGTCCGAGGTGAAGATGGCGAAGTTGTCCGGCTGGTCGGAGTGGACCTTGCGGCGGCGGCGGAGCATCTCGCGGATCTCGTCTTCGACGGCTACTTTGTTCTTTGCATCGTCGTATTTCACGGTGACCCAGTAGTCGAGGATCTCGGGGTGGATCTTGCGGAAAGTGAAGAGCGGGAAGTGGGCGGAGTTGTCGTTGGGATTCGTGCCGCCGCCGAAGACCTGCTTCTGCTTGGCGAGCACGCCGACCACGGTGAAGATGTCGCCTTCGATGTCCACCTCCTTGCCGAGGGCGGACTCCTGGCCGAAGAGCTCCTGCTTGGCGTCGTGGCCGAGGACGACGACGTTGGCACGGCGCTGCTCCTCCTGTTCGGTGAAAAATCGGCCCTCTGTGAGATCGAGATCGTAGACCAGGGGTTGTTGATCGGAGTCGCCCTGGAGGATGGTGTTGGAGACCTTGCGGTTCTTGTACTTGACCGAGAAGCTGCCGAGCTGGCCGGTGGGCGAGCGGTATTGTTGCGAGGCATCGACCGCGAGGACGTGCCGCAGGTCGCGGAGGGCGACGGCGTCTTCGTAGGTGAGCTGCTTGCGATTGAGCATCTCCTGGGTGGGGCGGTTGCCGAAGACGGGGAAGCGGAAGACCCAGTAGACATTGGTGCCGAGCGACTTCACCAGGGTGTCGACGTTGGCGGTGAGACCGTTGATGACCGAGGAGATGAGGATGACGGTGGTGACACCGATCATGATGCCGAGGATGGTGAGCCCGGAGCGCAGCTTGTTCGTGCGCAGGGTATCCACGGCCATCCGCACCGCTTCTTTTCCGTCACTCCAGCGCATGGATCGCTCCTAAGACTTCCCTACAGCTCGGCACGTAAGGCGACGATGGGGTCCAGTGTCGCTGCTTTTCTTGCAGGGTAGACGCCGAAGAAGATGCCCACCGAGGTTGCGACGCCGAGACCGAGGATGACTGACCAGATCTTGATGTCGGAGGGGAAACCGACGAGGAGCGTGATGAGCTTGGCCATGAAGATGCCGCTCAGGACGCCGCCGATGCCGCCGACGAAGGACATGGTGGCGGACTCGATGAGGAACTGCGACATGACATCGCTGCGGCGCGCGCCGAGGGCTTTGCGCACACCGATCTCGCGCGTGCGCTCGGTGACCGAGACCAGCATGATGTTCATGATGACGATGCCACCAACGACCAGCGAGATGGCGGCGAGCGAGATGAAGACGGCAAAGAAGCTGGAGCTGATGCTCTGCCAGATACCGACGAAGGTCTGATTGGTGTCGACGGAGAAGCTGTCCTCTGCGCCCGGGGCGTCGTGGCGGAGCGAACGCAGGATGACGCGCACCTGATCGGAGGCCAGCTCAAGTGGATCGCCGACGCCGTTGGCGCGCGCGTAGAGGGTGAGGCTGCGGTTGGAGCCGTGGGTATCGAGGAAGGTGGTGAGCGGAACGGCGACCCAGTTGTCCTGGCTTTGGCCGAGCGTCTTGCCCTTCCGCTCGCCTACGCCGATCACCGTGTATTGCTCGCCGTCCACGCGGATTACTTTGCCCAGGGGGTCCTCGCCGCCCATCTGGTTATCGACGATGTCCGGTCCGATAAGCGCAATGTGCAGGCGGCGAGCTTCTTCGCCGGGAGTGAAGGCGCGGCCGCGCTCGATGTTGATGTCGTAGATGGCGGGCATATCTGAGGTCCAGCCACGGATGTCGATGTCGGTAGCGGAGTGGGTTCCGTAGACGACCGAGCCGGTGGCGTTGGCCATGGCGCCGGTGCTGGAGCAGGCGGCGCAACGCTCTGCGATCGCCTCATAGGCGTCGTATTTCAAGTCCTTGCGCTTCTGATACTTCATGTACTCCGCGTCGCTGAAGACGACGGAGGGCTGCTTGGAGGCGGTGAAGACATCCGCGCCGTAGCCGTAAATCTTGGTGGCGACAAACTTATTTACCCCAGCCACGAGCGTCATGACCATGATGACCGAGGCCACACCGATGACCATACCGATGAGGGTAAGGACGGAGC
This sequence comes from uncultured Acidobacteriaceae bacterium, assembly GCA_963712845.1. Lineage (GTDB taxonomy): Bacteria > Acidobacteriota > Terriglobia > Terriglobales > Acidobacteriaceae > KBS-83. The sequence goes on along the minus strand of CAVQJM010000022.1, from coordinate 28,067 downwards.
GCAGCTTGTTCGCCCAGAGCGACTGCAGCGCGATACGGATGGCTTCTCGGAATGCCATAGGGTTGGTCCAGGGTGGAACGAGTTTATACCGTTTTCCGAAGGATCACGTTTCGGTCAGCAATCGCGAAACGTAGTTTTTCTTAGCGAAAAAGATGCGCCGATCGCGGTCTTCAGAGCGTCTCTCATAGTGAAACGGTATGAGCAGTGAAAAGGTTCCGTCGCCGGTCTTATATATGGGCAACGTTAGCTGATGCTTGCCCGTTCTAATAGAAAGATGGGACGAGTGGCGCGTCCAGAGTGACGGCCTTCCCACGAACTTTCCTGAGATATCCGGGCGCGTCGCCTGGATATCTCCTTGTCGAGCTGCGGAACAGATCGTGCAGCGCGAAGTCGTTCGCCTTACCCCGAAAGGAGCAGTACCCACATGGCCACGAATCATGGCGTCGTTTACCTTGGCCCGCAGAAGGTGGAAGTGCAGACCATTGACTACCCGAAGATGCAGAATCCGCAGGGCAAACCGATCGAGCACGGGGTGATTCTGCGGATCGTCGCAAGCAACATCTGCGGATCGGACCAGCACATGGTGCGCGGCCGCACCACGGCACCCAAGGGCATCGTGCTGGGGCACGAGATTACCGGCGAGATCATCGAGAAGGGCAAGGACGTCGAGTTCCTGAACATCGGCGATTTGGTGTCGGTTCCCTTCAACGTGGCCTGCGGCCGCTGTCGTGCCTGCCGCGAGCGAAACACCGGCGTGTGCCTGAATGTGAATCCGCAGCAGCCGGGTGGGGCTTATGGCTATGTCGATATGGGTGGCTGGGTGGGCGGCCAGGCCCAGTACGTGCTGGTGCCCTATGCCGACTTCAACCTGCTGAAGTTTCCGGACAAGGCCCGTGCCATGGAGAAGATCATGGACCTGACCATGCTGTCCGACATCCTGCCGACCGGCTTCCATGGCGCGGTGACGGCGGGCGTAGGTGTGGGATCGACAGTCTACATTGCGGGCGCTGGGCCGGTGGGGCTGGCGGCGGCGGCGAGCGCGCAGATTCTGGGCGCGGCCGTGATCATCGTTGGCGACCGCAACCCGGATCGGCTTGCCCACGCGAAGAAGGTGGGCTTTGAGACGGTGGATATCTCGAAGCATGACAAGCTGGGCGAGCAGATCGCGGAGATCCTGGGCGAGCCGGTGGTGGATGCCGCGGTCGATGCCGTTGGCTTTGAAGCGAGCGGCCACGGATCCAAGGGCGAGGCTGCACCGGCAGCGGTGCTCAACGACCTGATGGATATCACCTTTGTCGCGGGCGGGCTTGGCATCCCGGGACTCTATGTAGTGGAGGACCCGGGCGCGCCGAATGAGGATGCGAAGCAGGGCATGCTGAAGGTGCGGATTGGCAAGGGCTGGTCGAAGTCCCTGCACTTCCACACCGGGCAGGCACCGGTGCTGCAGTACAACCGGCAGTTGATGCAGGCGATTCTGCACGATCGGCTGCCGATCGCGAAGATCGTGAACGCGACGATGATCCCGCTGGACGAGGCGCCGCAGGGCTATCAGGACTTCGACAAGGGCGCGGCCAAGAAATATGTGCTGAACCCGAATGGGCTGATCAAGAAGGCCGCATAGGCCCGGCGTAGTACAGCGAAAAGGCCCCAGTACAGGCTGGGGCCTTCGCTGTTTTTGCGGTCTGCGCAGTTTTCCTGTTTACGCGGTGGCGGCCTTCCCTTTGAAGAGCCGGTAGATGCCGAGCAGGATCAGTGCGCCGATCAAGGACGCAATGAAACCTGCGCTCTGGCCCTCCTTGTACCAGCCGATGACTTTACCGAGCCATCCGGCGAGCAATGCACCCGCAATGCCGATCAGCATGGTCACGATGATGCCGCCTGGATCCTTGCCCGGCATGATGAGCTTGGCCAGAGCGCCGACGATGAGCCCGATGATCGCCTCCCACAGCAGATGAAACATGTTCCCTCCCCCAGGGATATGCCCGCCGCCCGCGGTCGAGCAGATTTCCGGTACGGAGCATGGTAAGCCCGTTTTATCGAGGGGAAAGAGAAATTCGCAGGCGGGCCTGTAAGCCGAATTCTGTCGAGGACGGCCATTCCTCTAGACGCGGCATTGCTGCCGACGTTCATCAGCGACCTACCCGGAGGTTTCCGCTCCATCGGCGAACCGATGAAGGGCCCACGTGGGCGCGCCGGGCCGGCACGCGACTGCAGGCGATTGGGCCAGCCTGCGGTCTCCCTCCCTATTTGGTCTTGCTCCGTGTGGGGTTTACCCTGCCTCCGACCTTACAGCCGGAGCGGTGCGCTCTTACCGCACCTTTTCACCCTTACCCTCGCGCTTGCGCACGGTGGCGGTATCTTCTCTGTGGCACTAGCCGTCCCGGCGCCTTGACGCGCCGGTCCCGGACGTTATCCGGCACACTGCCCTGCGGAGTTCGGACTTTCCTCTCCCGGGCAACGAGTGTCCGGCAGCGGCCGTCCAGCCCACCTGCATGGCTAGTTTACGCGAGTTGCTGGTGGAGGAGGGCGTCGGCCCATGCAGTGGGTTATTACTGCAAATGCAGTAGGTTTCTACTGCGATGATTCCTACAGCGCCTGCGGCGCCAGCTTTATCCGCAGTGGTTCCAATCCCAATCCGTATAGAACAAGACGGTGTACCAATCTTTTTCGAGACGGTGTACTCCGGGAACTTTGCAAGGGATGCCGCTAAACCTGCCTGGCGCATGGTTTCTTGTTGGCTCCGTAAGCGAATCGTTCGGAGCAAAGACGAGATAACACGACGGTGTCGCCAGCCCCTGGAAAACCCCACCCATCCCATTCGATGTGACGTAACTCTCCATTTACCGCTGCCGGCTGTGCCAGAACCTGAGCCTTGTACGCTTTCGAGTTCCATAGCCATCGAACTTCGGAACGCATCGGAAGGTCGTTTCTCAACAAGACCCATGACACGACCCAGAAGACGAAAAGCGCAGGGATAATTGCGAGAGCTCGGCGTGGCTTCCGGCGAATGGCAAACGCGATCGCAATGACCAGTAGAACGAAGCTGACAATTGGAATGACGCCAAGAAGGTAAAGAAATGCGCCCCATTGCGAACTGTAAAGAGAAATGGGAAGAAAAATGGCCAGCGCGGCCGCCGCCGCGTAGAGCGCCGGAAGCCAATAGAACCGATCATCTTCAACCGTATTCTCGACCATTCCAACATATTCCTGCGTCATCTTCCACATCAGTCCCCGGTGGGGATGATTCCTGCATTCTCGACCATCAAGATCACGGTCCTTCGTGGCGCCCGGGTACGATGCAGAACTCCTTTGGGTACGACAAAGCCCTGCAGTGGAGTGAGATCGACGATGCGGTCTTCCAGATCGATGAACAACCGCCCTTCCACGACATAGAAGAACTCATCCTCGTCATCGTGCTTGTGCCAGTGGTACTCGCCTTCGACGATACCCACGCGCACGACCGAGTCGTTGACTTTGCACAGCGTCTGGTTGAACCACTTGTATTTGCAGGTGTCCGCCAAGGCTTGGACATCGATCACTTCGAGCGGCTGGTGTAAGAGGTTCAGGCGGGTTTCATACGGATAGTGAACGGCCGGATCAGCCATGCTGTGCCTCCAGAAAGTTGCGCACTCGATCGTCGGACACACCAATGCTATCCGTTGATAGCCGCTCCCGCTGCCGACGCCCAGCTATTCTGAGTCCGGCTTCGCACCTGGGAGGCGCTTGCGCAGAAGCGCGATCTGGCCGGTGTGGTGTGCTTCGTGCTCGCAGACGTGGAACCACTTGCAGTAATTGTTGGTCGGCCCCCAGGGCCAGTCTTTGTCGACGGCCATGAGCCATGCGTCATCGCGCTTTTTGAATTCGGCCAGCGACTTTGCCCGCGTCTCCTGAAGGATGTTCAGGTAGTAGTCGCGGTCGTGACCTTTGATCGTCGTGCGGCCGGCGTCGCCGAGGCCCATGGCAGGATCCCACTTCTGCTTTATCGCCGCGGACCAGCTATCCCACTTCATCCCGTCGAAGGTGTTCATCTGGTAGTAAGTCTCGGTAGCCGCGAGATGAAGCATCAGCGCGCCGATGGTGTTGGCTTTGGCGTCGAAGAGGTGATCCAGATCCGCTTCGGTCAGACCTTTCGTCGCAGTGATAACGCCGTTGGCTTCGCGCATCCAGGTAAGCATGGAAACGAGCGTGCCTACCTGCGGAGAGTAGCCCGGTTTGGGTCCGATGATATCGAGGCCGGCTGGATCCTTTGCCGCGGCAGCTGACTCCGGATGTAGGATCTCTCCAACAAATCCGCAGAGACCGGCACTCAACACGGTGGAGTGCTTCAGGAAAGTTCGCCTATCTGTAACGAGAGGTGTGGCAAAAGCCAGTTTCGTCATGACGTTCTATTGACCTCGGACGAGAGCGGGAAGACCGGCGGGCCTTCCCGCAAACAGAGGCGAATTGTATCAAGAGGAGAAGAGGGGCTGCTGCGTTCACTCGTTTCCGTTGGCGGCCACATCGCTGACCCGGGTCTGATCGGTGATCCAGTTCACCTCCCAGGTCTTGCCGCCGTCATCGGAGAAGGACTGCTCGAAGTGGGCTGAGTTGGGCGTGATGTCCGACCACACGAATCGGACGAAGATCATTCTGCCGTGGTAGGGCTCCTGGTCGTAGAACTCGCCGCGGCCGTTTTTGAATTCGCCAACCATAGCCTGTTCCAACTCGCCGTCGTTGCTGTTGGCCCAGTGGAGGCTCCACTGGTGGGATTGGGGATGGTAGATGCGGAGGGTGAGGCCTTCGATGTGTCCGGCGGCGCCGTCGGTTTCAAATTGCTCGATATGCGCGTTTCCATTCCACAACTGGCGAGTGGTGGAGGTACCGTCAAATTCCACCCAGGTGTGCGAACCGGTTAATGGATGCTGGAGGCGCTTGAGGTGAATCTTCCACGTGCCGTCTTCGAAATCAAAATCGTGTTGGCGGTCGCGCTGTGCTGCCGGCGAAGGCGCAATTTGTGCAAGAGCGGACGAGGGATGCAGCAAGCATCCGGAAACACCTAACAAAACGTAACTCATGATGCGTCGTAGCAATGTCATTCCTATCTCCTCAGCATCAAGAGTGACATTGCGGCTGGTATTTTCGAATATCCACTTCCTATCGAATTTCCGATACCACTTCCCGGGCGGGGTATCGTTAGTGGGCAGCCAGCTGCGGCTCGCGGAGCCAGTCGTAGAGTGGGAAGCTGTCGGCTAGCTCGCGGACCTGGCCACGAATGCGGGCGAGCGCGGCTTCGTCGCTGCGCTTGTCGAGCGCTTCGGTGATCCAGCGGGCGATGGTACGCATCTCTGCATTTCCCATACCCCGTGTCGTAAGAGCCGGAGTGCCGATGCGGATGCCGCTGGGCTTCATGGGTGGGTTGGCGTCGAAGGGAATGGCGTTCTTGTTGACCGTGATGCCGGCGGCGTGGAGTGCGGTTTCGGCTTCGCTGCCGAACATTCCCTTGGCGAAGACATCGATGAGCATGACGTGAGTGTCCGTGCCGCCGGAGATGACGCGAAAGCCGTGGCCGGCGAGCTCATCGGCGAGCACCTTCGCGTTACTGACGATCTGCGCGGCGTAGTCGCGGAAGCTGGGCTCGAGCGCTTCGCCGAAGGCGACGGCCTTCGCGGCCATGATGTGGACCAGCGGACCGCCCTGTTGGCCGGGGAAGACGGACCTGTCGACCCCTGCGGCATACTGCTGCTGGCAGAGGATCATGCCGGCGCGCGGGCCACGGAGGGTTTTGTGCGTGGTGGTGGTGACGAATTGCGCGTGCGGCACGGGTGAGGGATGCACACCGCCAGCGACCAAGCCGGCGAAGTGCGCCATGTCGATGAGCAGGAGGGCGCCGACTTCGTCGGCAATGGCGCGCATGCGCGGGAAGTCGAAGGTGCGCGGGTAGGCGCTGCCGCCGCCGATGATGAGCTTGGGCTGCTCGCGGCGGGCGATCTCGGCGAGCTCGTCGTAGTCGATGACCTCGGTATCCTTACGCACGCCGTAGGAGGCGACGCGGTAGAGCTTGCCGGAGAAGTTGAGCTTGTGGCCGTGGGTGAGATGGCCGCCGTGGGCGAGGTCTAGGCCGAGGATGGTGTCGCCCGGCTGGAGGACCGACATGTAGGCCGCGGCATTGGCCTGCGAGCCGGAGTGCGGCTGCACGTTGGCATGCTCGGCACCGAAGATCTGCTTGGCGCGGTCGCGGGCGAGGTTTTCGACGACATCGGCGAATTCGCAACCGCCATAGTAGCGTTTTCCCGGATAGCCCTCCGCGTATTTATTGGTGAAGACGGAGCCCGCGGCTTCGAGCACGGCGCGGCTGACGAAGTTCTCGGACGCGATCATCTCGAGGCCCTCGTGCTGGCGGGCGACTTCGTTGGCGATGGCCTGGGCGACGGCGGGGTCGGCCTGGGCGAGCGTGCGGGATTGGACGGCGACGGTCTGGCTGGGCATGTCGTGATTCTAGAGCTTCTAGCCGCTAGCTCCTAGCCTCTGGCCCTTGGGATCTCACTGCGGCTGTCGCGCATCCCACCTTTCGCTTTGCTCAGGATGGGGCACCCACTTTTGTGGTGACACGAACAAACTGCTGGTCCTTCGCGTCGCTCAGGATGACAACAGTACGGGATATGTGGGAATGGTTGCGGAGGAACAACAGATTCCTTCGCTGGGCTCAGGATGACGTCGCTTCGTTTTGGCGTGCGGCTAGCGGGCGATGAGGTCTCGCTCCGGCTGTGCGGAGGTGGGACGTGTTGCGGCGATCGCACGCTTTCCGGAAGCGGCTAGCTCCTTGAAGGCGCGATGAACGAAGGAGCCGAGGAACCAGCCGTCCATGAACTTGTAGGGCGTTTCGCCGGTGGTGTAGTGGCCGCAGGGAAGCACGCGTGATTGGAAGTCGACGCCGTGCCTGCGAAAGCTCTCGAGCACTTCGAGCGAATAGCGCCTGAGGAACGTCAGGTCGTAGGTGGCATGCACCGCCAGCACCTTGCGTGGCGCGGCTGGGAACAGGTCCATGAAGGAGACGGGGCTGATGCAGGCCCAGAGCCCGTTCAACTGCTCCTGGGTCATCACGGATTCGCACGCCGCGCGGATATGGCGGCTGCTCTGGCCAGTCCACACCACGTCGCCGAAGGACATGGAGGCGTGATTGAAGGCGCAGATCTGCAGGCGCGGGTCCATGGCGGCGGCGATAAAGGCGTAGCAGGAGCCGAGGCTGGTGCCCAGGATACCGAATTGCTCGTAGCCCTGCTGCTCGAGCCAGTCGACGCAGGAGCGGATATCGACCACAGCCTGGCGGCAGGCGGCGATGGTGCGGCCGAGGTTCGAACTGACGGCATAGTCGGAGCGCTCAAGCTCCGCGGGGCGGCGGATGTCGTGGTAGGGCTTGGAGAGCCGCAGGGCAGAGATGCCGAAGCGGTTGAAGAGCGCGCAGAGGGCGTTGTGACTGAAGGCGTCGGCATTCCACTGCGGCATTACGATGATGGCTTGCCTGGGCTTGCCCGCTTGCCGCGCCGCTCTCTGTTTTTCGGGCGACGCGGGATACCAGCGCGCGTTGACGAGATCGTTCTCCGGATAGGGAGTGCGGACCGGCGAGGTGAAGCGGAGGAAGTGCGCCGTCTTCGCGCGACCTGCCGCGGCGGCGGCGCGAAGCTGCGCGTCGCGGCGCAGCGTCTCTGGACGAACGTTGGTGGGAAAGAGCAGTGGATGCCGCTCTTCCAAGCGGAAGTCTGTGGGACGCGCATAGCCATAGAAGGCCTCGCGATCGCACAGGATCGCCTGATTGATGGCGAGCAGCGCGTCGTGATTCGCTTGGACAGCGGCCGGATCGCGCACGATTGCGGGATCAGGCATGAGGCCGCGCGGGCGCGCAAAATCTTCCAGCCAGTCGAAGCCCCATTCGACCGGACGCACAACGCGGTTGGTGTCACGCGTGGTGAGCGCCGTCTCCCATGCGAACATCCAGCGTGCGTAGAGGTTTCTAAGCATTACAGTAATCGTAGCTGATTAAGAAAGACTGAATTCGCAGCAAACAAAACCGCTTGACGGGGACCGTTTCAGATAAGGTTCCCATACGAGCGCAAACGTTGATCTGGCCCTTTTTTCATCGTTGCGCCTTCAACTTTTCACACCGCTCTCTCGTCTTATTGTGCATGCGCTTTCCGAGAGCGCGCCCGTACTGCCAATTTTCTTCTTAAGGGTTACCTCAGGTATCGGATGACTGCTCTGTCGCGTTTTATTTGGGCCCCTATAGTGTATCTGTCCATTTTGGCTACACCTTTGGTGTGTGCACAAAACAATAGTGCCCAGAAACTGGGATCGTTGCATGGACAAGTGACGGATCCGAGTGGGGCCATCGTACCGGGGGCGAGCGTGCAACTGTCCGGCGGCGGCAAGAATTTTTCCGCTACCTCGCGCGGTGACGGAAGCTACTCGTTTGGCACCGTGCCTTCCGGCAGCTACACGCTGGATGTGAATGTGACGGGGTTCACTCCATTTTCCGAATCGGGCGTGTCGATTGTGAATGGCACCTCGCGCATGTTGAATATTCCGCTGACGATTGCCACGCAGGAGCAGCAGGTCGAGGTGACCGCGGATACGCGGCAACTGGATACCGAACCGGCAGACAATGGCAACGCTGTGGTGTTGAGCGGCAAGGACCTGGACGCGCTCTCCGACGATCCGGATGAGATGCAGAACGAGCTGACTGCGCTGGCCGGTCCCGCGGCGGGAAACGGCGGCAGCCAGATCTACATCGACGGCTTTACCGGCGGCGATCTGCCGCCCAAGTCATCGATCCGCGAGATTCGTATCAATCAGAATCCCTTTTCGGCCGAGTTCGACAAGCTCGGATACGGCCGCATCGAGATCTTTACCAAGCCGGGCACCGATAAGCTGCATGGGCACATCCAGGCCAGCGGCAACGACTCGGCATGGAATACCAACCACTTCGTCACCAGCACACCGCCGTATCACCAGTTCTTTCTCAACGGCTCGCTCGGCGGCCCGATCTCGAAGAAGGCGTCGTACTTCTTCTCCGTGTTCGCGCGCGACACGCAGAACATCCTGATCGTGAACGCGGCGGGGACGCCTACCGATCCGAACTACTATCTGGACCACGGCGCGCAGTAACTTTGTGCAGAACCTGGATAATCCGCAGTCGCGCATACATCTGACGCCCCGCATCGACTACCAGTTGACGCCGAGCAATACGCTGACGGTGCGCTACCAATACAACCGCGGTGTCGATACGGGGGACGGTCCCGGGCAGTACGCGCTGGCCTCGCAGGCCTACAACACGCGCAGCCTGGAGAACACGATCCAGATCAGCGATTCGCAGGTGTTCAACGCGCACCTGCTGATGGACACGCGATTTGAATATGAGCGGGATCGCGATGAGCAACTGCCGCAGGACACCTCTCCGACGCTGACCGTGCAGGGCGCGTTTACGGGCGGCGGCAGCAACGACGGCACATCCCGCACCAACGGCGACCACTGGGAGCTGCAGAATTATTCGACGGCGAACTTGAAGAGCCACTCGCTGCGTTTTGGCACGCGGCTGCGTGCGTATCGCGAGTCGGACTATTCCAATGCCGGCACGAACGGCAACTACAACTTCGACAGCGGTGCGGCATTCATCGCCGGGACGCCTTCGCAGGGCAGCGTGACGAAGATCACCAATTTCAGCGCGCGCGCGACGCTGTTTGACGCGGCGCTGTTCTATCAGGACGACTGGAAGGTGAACCGCAAGCTCACCTTCGACTATGGACTGCGCTTCGAGGCGCAGAACCGTATTCACGATCATGCGGACTGGGGGCCGCGCATCGGCTTTGCCTACGCGCTGGACGGCGGCAAAAAGCGGCCGCCTAAGACGGTGATCCGCGCCGGGTATGGCTGGTTCTTTAATCGCTTCAGCAACAGCAGCGTGATCCAGGCGATTCACCAGAATGGCGTGAACCAGCAGCAGATCGTCTATTCGCCAGTGACGTATGTGCCGGGGCAGCCGCCCTCTGGTGTAGGTACGGTCAGCTCGCGCTCGGCGAGCTACAGCATCAGTCCGAAGGTGAAGGCGGCGCTGGATATGCAGGGAGCCATCGGCGTCGACCGGGAGATCACGAAGGCGATCACCGGGAACGTGACGTATCTCTACAGCCGCGGCGTCCACCAGTATCTGAGCGACAACATCAACGCCCCGCTCTACGATTACGCGAACAACACGTTCATCACAGATGCATCCGGGAATCTGCAATACCCGTTCCCCGGACAAGGCAATCTGTATCAGTTCCAATCGGATGGTGTGTATCGGCAAGACCAGCTCATCACGTCGGTCAACGCGCGGGCGCGAAATTATTCCGTCTCGGGCTTCTATGTGCTGGGATATTTCAAGAGCGATACGACTGGGGCGAACTACTTCCCATCGCGTCAGGACGACATTGCATTCGACTACGGGCGCTCCAGCAACGATGTGCGCAACCGGTTTTTCCTGCTGGCCACCACGAATCTGCCCTATGGGATTCAGGGATCGATCTTCACTATCGCGAATGGCGGGGCGCCGTACAACATCACGACCGGGCAGGATCTGAATAAGGACAACCAGTTCAACGAGCGGCCATCGGTGGTAGACGCCAGCCTGTGCACTCCGGGTTCAACGCAGTATTACGCGACGCGCTATGGCTGCCTGAATATCACGCCCAATCCTGGCGAGACGATCATCCCTTATGGCAGTGGACGAGGACCGGCGAACTTCAGCGCCAATGTGCGGCTGAGCAAGAACTTTGGCGTTGGGCCGAAGCTGACCGGGCATGGTGGGGGCGGTGGCGATGGCGGACCGCATGGCGGTGGTGGATCGCATGGTGGCGGTGGTCCGCGCGGCGGACTTGGGCCCGGCGGGCTGAGTGGCAGCGGCAGCGGCGGCTTCTTCGGCGGCCCGCGCTCGAAAGAGGTGCCGCGCAAGTACAACCTGAATTTCACGGTGGCGGCGAACAATGTCTTCAACGTGGTGAATCTGGCGCAACCGAGCAATGTCGTAAGCAGCCAGAACTTCGACAAGTCGCTCGCGCTCGCCGGGCAGTTCTTCAATCGCAACGAGACATCGCTGCGCACCATCGATCTGCAGATGAGCTTCAGCTTCTGAAGGATTTGCCATCCAGGCAGACGCGCCTTCGGCGCAGATTGCTGGGTTCGCTTCCTTTGGTCGCTCACGCTGGTGATGTGGGCGTGGGGACGACCGGCAGATTCCCTCCGCTTCGCTTCGATCGCGTTCGGCATGACGTTTATGCGAGGTTCATGGCGTGGGGATTGGTTGAGCGGCGCTTTGCGCCGATATTGAACGGAAGATACAGCAGGTCCTTCACTCCACCTTCGGTTACGTTCCGGATGACGGGCACCGAGGAGTTTTATATCCAGACGCGTGGGACGCGCGTTCCTATCGCGCAGAGCACCTCGTACGCGATGGTGCCGGTGTGGGCGGCGAGGTCGTCTGCGGTGATGCCTTCGCTGCCCTGCTGGCCGAGAAGGACGACTTCATCGCCGATTACGGCATCTGCGATGTCGGTCACGTCGACCATGGTCTGGTCCATGGTGACCCGGCCGGCGATGGGCGCGCGCTGGCCACGAATCAAGACCTCTCCGCGATTCGAGAGCAGGCGGTTGTAGCCGTCCGCGTAGCCCAGCGGCAACAGAGCGATGCGCGCGGGGCGCGCGGCCCGAAATGTCGCGTTATAGCTGACGCCTTCGCCGGCCGGGATGGTGCGGAGCGCGGCGATGCGTGTCTTCCAGCTCAGCACCGGTTGCAATTCCCGTTCAGCGGCGTGCGGACCATAACCATAGAGCGCGATGCCCGGGCGCAGCAAAAGGCGGCCTCCACTTTGCTGTGCTATGTCGCGAAGCGTGGCTACCTGCGCGGGTTCAAAGAGGCTGGCGGAGTTGCCCGCATGAATGATGGGTGGAACGATGCCGTGCTGGCGGAGCGTCGTCAGGACAGTGCGGAAGCGGTCGAGTTGCTCCGCGGTTTGCGGCGAGCCCGGGTCTTCCGGCGATGCGAAGTGCGTCATGACGGCTTCGAGCCATAGCTGCGGATGACCCGTGAGCTGCGCGGCGAATGTGGCGAGCGCGGCGACGTCGTTCCACTGGATTCCCTGGCGCGCCATCCCGGTGTCGATTTCCAGGTGCAGGGGAAAGGGTGACTCGGCGGATTGCGGGACAGCTTCGGCGAGCCATGTCAACTGCTCGACGGAGCCGAGCACGGGGGTGAGAGCGTGCTCCACAACTGCTTGCGCTTCGCTCGCAAAAAGTCCGGAGAGGATCAGCGTGCGATGGGTCTTTAGTTGCGGCTGCAGGAGCAGCGCTTCGTCGAGGCAAGTAACGGCGAACCAATCACAGCCATCGGCAGCCAGAACGGAGAGCGCTTCGACCGCGCCGTGTCCGTAGGCGTTGGCTTTAATGACGCCGACGACATCTGCGCCGGCGTGCGCGGCCTGCTCACGCAGGATGCGGTAGTTGCTGCGCAGACCCATACGCGAGATCTCTGCGCAGGTGGGCCGGGTGCACGGGGACGCCATCACGTATGACATTTATTCGTAACCGCCGCCGTCACCTTCGTGCGCCATGTTCTCGAAGCGGGTGTACTCGCTGAGATAGGCGAGGTGGACGGAGCCGGTGGGGCCGTTGCGCTGCTTGGCGATGATGATCTCGGCCTTGCCCTTGGAATCGGGATCTTCGTCGCCGTTCTCATCCTTGTTGTAGTAGCTCTCGCGGTGGATGAAGGCGACGACGTCGGCATCCTGTTCGATGGAGCCTGATTCGCGCAGGTCAGAGAGCATGGGCTTCTTGTCGCCGCCGCGCTGCTCCGAGGCGCGACTGAGCTGGGAGAGCGCGATGACCGGGATGTGCAACTCCTTAGCCAGCGCCTTGAGGCCGCGCGAGATGGCGGAGACCTCCTGGGTGCGATTCTCGTGCCGCTTATTGGTGGCGCCGGGCAGAGAGGAGGACATGAGCTGGAGATAATCGACGACGAGGAGGTCGAGGCCGCGCTGCTGTTTGAGGCGGCGCGCCTTGGCACGCATTTCGGCGAGCGAGATGCCAGGCGTGTCGTCGATGTAGATGTGCGACTCGGTGAGCTTGGCCGCGGCGTTGATGAGTGCGTCCTGATCGTCGCGGCTGATGAAGCCGGACTGAATCTTGCGCATGTTCACGAAGGCTTCTGACGCGAGCATGCGGCGAAGCAGCGATTCGCTCGACATTTCAAGCGAGAAGATGCCGACGACGCGGCCATCCTTGAGCGCGGCCTGCTGCGCGATGTTAATGGCCCACGCCGTCTTGCCCATGGAGGGGCGCGCCGCGATGATGATGAGCTCGGCGGGCTGAAGGCCGCTGGTCATGCGGTCGAAGTCCTTGAAGTGCGTGGCCAGGCCGGTGACTTCGCGCTTCAGCTTCCAGATGTTGTCGATGGTGCCGAAGTGCTCTTTGACGATGGCGGGGATGTTGGAGAAGTCGCGGGTGATGCCGCTCTCCGACACCTGAAGCAGCGCGCTTTCGGCGGCGTTGAGGACTTCCAGAGCATCGTCGGACTGGTCGGCCGCCTGGGTCATCGCCGTGTTGCAGACATGAATGAGCTGGCGCAGCAGGGACTTGTCCTTGACGATGCGCACATACTCTTCTATCGACACGCGGCGCGGCAGGCCCTCGGTGAGGGACGCGATGTAGGCGACGCCGCCGACTGATTCGACTTCCTTTTTCTTCGCCAGTTCTTCGACCAGCGTGACCAGATCGACGTGGCGGCCGCCGCTGATGAGGTCGTCCATGCGGGCGAAGATGCGGCGATGCGAGTCGAGCGAGAAGTCGTCGCAGGTGAGCTTCTTCTCTGCCGCTTCGTGGAAATGCGCGTTCTCCAGCAGGATGGCGCCGAGGATGGAGCGTTCGGCGTCCGGGCTGGCGGGCATGCCGCGCTCAAGGGAGATGTCTGGAAAGGCAGCCATGGGGTCTATGTTGCTCTATTTTCTCGCCTGTTCGGAACCAGGGCGTTTCTGTGTGAATCTCGTGTTCACACACGCCCTGTATCATGTGCGGTGGAGAATGCTGTTCATGCTGTCGTTTCGCGCTCGCTGCACACTCGCCGCTGTTTTTTTCGCCCTTCCCTTCGCCAGCCTCCATGCCCAATCCGCTGATCCGTCGCCGGAGATCGCGGCCATGCAGCAGGTGGAAGATTCCTGGGATGCTGCGGTGAGCAAGCATGATCAGTTTGCGCTCGAAAATCTGCTTGCGCGCGATTACGTCGGCATCAGCGCCGAGGGCGACGTGACGACGCGGAACCAGCAGATCTCGCACCTGTTTGTCGCCGGCGCGGAGCCGGTTTCGCTTACACAGAAGGTGATTGGAGCTCGAGTCCTTGGCGATGTGGCGGTGGTGAACGGCACCTACGTGATGGAGTGGCAGGGCGCGAGCGACCAGCGCAAGGTTGCGGAGAAGGGTATCTACACGCACGTCTTCCGCAAGAACAGCGCGGGCAACTGGCAGTGCATTAACTCGCAGCGTACGGTAGTGGCCACGGATGAGGAGCGGAAGAAGAAGGCTGCCGCACCTGCCAGCAAGAGCAGTGCGGCGCTGCCGCTGCATATTCCGTTGATTTACAAGGGACCGCAGAGCACGCAGACTGCGCCGGCGCCGGCAACGAATCAGCCTCCGCAGTAGATCAACGCATCCTGACGAAGCAAACGCACGGCGCGAAGCAAACGCACGGCGATCCCTATTTCGTCAGTTGAGAGAGCTTCTTATCGCACTCGGAAACGCCCGCTTCTACGTTGCAGTCAGCATAGAGCTTACGGGCCTCTGTCCAGAGCTTCTTCGATTGGTCCAGGTTGCCTGTTGATTCATTCACCAAAGCCAACCCTCTGAGGGTATTCGCCAAGTCGAGGACAGCCTGCCCGCCAAGTTGGCGGTAGATTGTTTCGGCCTCGAGGTAGAGTGGCTCAGCGTCGGCAGGCCGGCACATTTCCCGAAGTATGTCTGCCTCGTGACGAAGCGCGTATGCCAGCCTGGCCGGCGGCCCTATCTCACGGTATAGAACTGTTGCATTCGCATACTGGTGACTCGCAGGGCCGAGGGCGCCGATATCGCGTTCGGCCTGGGCCAGACCGCAAAGCGCCTCTGCTAAAGAAGGCCGATCGGCCTCTAGCGATGCTTTGCGGACCGCTTCAAAAAATGCGGCGCGCGATTCCGCCGGATCATTCTTTGCTCGGGCACCATAGCCGTGTGCAAGCAGCTCTTTCAATGTGTGCATCGTCGTCGTAGCTTAGCAAACGGCTCTTCGTCTCGCGAAGGATGACAAGGTTGCGAGGCTTCTGTCGGGATGACGACCGGATCAGGAGCCGACGATCGCGTCCGTGGTAGTGGCGATGGCCTGGTTGCGCTTGCGAGCCTGAATTTCTATATAGACGTGGATCAGCGAGAGCGCCGCGGGAGTGACGCCGGGGATGCGGCTGGCCTGTCCCACGGTTTGCGGGCGGACGCGGCCGAGCTTCTCCTGCATCTCGCGCGAGAGGCCGCTGACGTTCTGGTAGTCAAACCACACGGGGATGCTGAGGCTCTCTGCGCGCTTCAGCTTTTCGATCGACTTGCGCTGCTGGTCGAGATAACCGGCGTACTTGATCTCGGTTTCGACGGCGCGTAGCTCGTTGCGCGCGCGGGCGGTGAGCGTTGCTTCGCTCAGGAGCGGATCGAGCAGAGCTCGCGTCTCGTCGGATAACGCGAGGGTTTGCAGCAGCGGACGCAGATTCTCGATGGTGATCTCCGGGCGTTTGAGCAACTGCGCATAGGTCTGGCCGGCGATGCTTTCGGGGTCGAGATTCAGGTGGGGGAATGCGGCAGTGCAGCGATCTGCATCGATGCGCGTGGTGGCGAGCAGCTTTTCGAGCGCAACGGCGCGCTGCTGGCGCGCTTTGTAGTCCGCCCATGCTCGGTCATCGATGAGACCAAGGCGGCGGCCGGCGGGTGTGAGGCGGCGGTCGGCGTTGTCGATGCGGAGATGGAGGCGGAACTCCGCGCGCGAGGTGAACATGCGGTAGGGCTCATTGGTGCCCTTGCTGATGAGGTCGTCGATCAGGATGCCGGTGTAGGCCTCGGTGCGGTCGAGGGTAAACGCAGGCTCGCCGCGCACAGCGAGCGCGGCGTTGATGCCGGCCATCAGGCCCTGACACGCTGCCTCCTCATAACCGGATGTGCCGTTGATCTGGCCGGCAAGGTAGAGGCCGGCGATGGACTTGACGCGCAGGCTGCGCTCAAGCTCAGTGGGATCGATGGCGTCGTACTCGATGGCGTAGCCGGGGCGCAGCATCTCGGCGTTTTCGAGGCCGGGGATGGAGTGCACCACCTGCCACTGCACATCCATGGGCAGCGAGGTGGACATGCCATTGACGTAGACCTCGTGGGTGTCGAGGCCTTCGGGCTCGAGGAAGAACTGGTGCTGCTCCTTGTCAGGGAAGCGGACGACCTTGTCCTCAATGGATGGGCAGTAGCGCGGCCCGATGGCCTGAATCTGGCCGGAGTACATGGGCGAGCGCGAGACGTTTTCGCGGATGATGCGCAGCGTCTCCGGCGTGGTGTAGGCGATGTGGCAGGAGACCTGACGCTGCGGCAGCGTGGTGGTGCGGAAGCTGAAGGGCGTGGGGTCGGCGTCGCCGGGCTGCTCGGCAAAGCGCGACCAGTCGATGGTGCGGCCATCGAGACGCGGCGGCGTGCCGGTCTTGAGGCGGCAGCCGCGGAGGCCAAGGCGCTTCAGGCTCTCGCCGAGCAGGACGCTGGGCGGCTCGCCGCTGCGGCCTGCGGGATATTGCTCCTCACCACAGTGGATAAGGCCGTTCAAAAACGTGCCTGTGGTGATGACGATTGCGCCGGCTTCGACGGTGCGGCCATCGCGCAGCTTGAGGCCGTGGGCGCGGCGTGAGCCGTCGGGAGCCGTATCGATAAGAAGATCGATGACCTCGGCCTGCTTGATGAAGAGACCGGGCTGCGCTTCGAGCATCTGGCGCATTTTGACGCGGTACTGCTGCTTGTCACACTGCGCGCGCGGTGACCACACAGCAGGGCCGCGCGAGGTGTTGAGCAGGCGGAACTGGATGCCCACAGCGTCCGCGACTTCGCCCATGATGCCGCCCAGGGCATCGACTTCGCGCACGAGGTGGCCCTTGGCGATGCCGCCGATGGCGGGATTGCAGGACATCTGCGCAATGAGATCGAGGTTGAAGGTGTAGAGCGCCGTGCGCAGACCCATGCGCGCCGCAGCCATGGCGGCCTCGCAGCCGGCGTGACCAGCTCCGACGATGACGACCTCGTATTGCTCGGTAAATGGCATGCGTCTTTCTATTTTACCGATTTACAGAATAGAAAAGCGCGTCAGCCGAAGCTGCCGCGCTTGCGAAGAAATGACACGAGTTCGGGCCTTAGAACTCCAGGCGAAGCGCTAACTGCACCTGACGCGGGCTGTAGGCATAGTTGCTATTCGCATTGTTATAGGTTCCAAAGCTTGGAGCGTACGTCAATGGCGTGGTGTAGGTGGTTGTACCGTTCGCTGCCGTAGATGATGTCCCCGACCCGAAGTCGTACCCGGTGCTGTTTACGCCGGTGAAGTTCTCGTGATTGAAGACGTTGAAACATTCTCCCAGCAACTGCAGGTTGTAGCGATCGTGCAGCAGGATCTGCTTTTCCGCGCGCAGATCAAAGACCGCATGCGGCGTAACTGAAAGGAATTGCGGCCGATGTTCGGAACATAAGCTGTACCGGCGCCGGCGCCATTCCAGCCGCTGCTCGCAGAGGCCCCGCTGGGGAAGCCACTGGTCGTCAGGCTGTACGGGAGTCCATTCTGCACCTGCACGAGCGGATCCAGATTCCAGCCATCGAGCAGGGTGCTCTTGAATCCCGTAAACGACCTGGGATACTTGAGGACGGCGTAGCCGACAAACCTGTTCGGCACGTTGAAGTTGGAGTTGCCATGCGACTGAGATTGACTGGCGTAAGGATCGAGCGGTGTGTTGACTGAGGCCTGGGTGGACTGGTTCTGATTGTCGTCCAGCGCATGAGACCAGGTGTAGTTAGCGTCAAAGTCCGCATAGCGGAAGCCGTGGTTGACCACCTCGGCCACCAGCGCGTTATAGCTGGAGTTGATGTTGCCGATGATGTCGGTGACTTGGTTGAAGGCGGGATTGATGTATCCGAAGTTATAGACCTTGGCCGTGTAGGTGCTGCCACAAGCGAGCGGCCCGCACGTGCTGGTGCCACTGCCCGGCTGGACAACATAGTTAACATTCGTCCATCCGTTGCCCGAGTCACTGTTGTTATTCGGTGCCTGCGTGTTGACCAGATTGGTGTTGACGAAGTTGGTGAGTTCGCGGCCGACGGAAGCCAGGTAGCTGACGGAGAACACGGTGTTGCCGCCAAAATTCTGCTGCAGCGTCAGGTCGTACTCCATCGCTTGCGGGTTCTGGAAGTGCTTGTCGAAGTACTCGACACTCGGCGCCGCCAGCGTGGTGGGCGTGAAGGTCGGCGGTTGGATGCTGGGAAACTTCGGCCCTCCCTGGGAGTTGCGGAAGCTGACGGCAACCTGGCTGGCCGGCGACCCAGTGGAAGAGTATGCGGTCAACAGGATGTCATTGACGAGGCGGCCATAGTACATGCCGAAGCCGCCGCGGATGACGGTCTTGCCTTTGCCGTATGGATCGTAGGCGAAGCCGATGCGAGGTCCGAGGTTGTTTTTATCGCTGGGCCGGTTCGACATTTGCGAAAGCGGTACGTATTTGCCGACCGGCTGCAGAAGGTTGGTATATGGCGATGGATTGTCCTGGTAGTCGTAGCGGAGACCGAGGTTCAGGGTGAGCCTAGGTGTGGCCTTCCAGTCGTCCTGAACGAAGAAGCCGTAGTCGACGGTGGCTATATCGAAGGCAGCCTGCCCGAAGTTCTGCCCAAACGTGGAATAGCAGGGCAGCGTCCCCATGTTGAATTCGGTGGCGCTGGAGCCGCATGTGCCGGAGGACTTAGCCATGTCGGCAAAGAAATTTCCGAAATATTGATAGGTGTAATCACCGTTCGGCGAGAAGCTGGCCAGCCCAAGGCTGTTGATCAAGTCGTAGTTGTGAACGACGTCGCCGCCGAACTTGAAGCTGTGCTGGCCATGGATCCAAGTGAGCGTATCGGCGATCTGCCATTTGCGCTCATCGGGGAAGGCCTGGCGGAAGGAGTAGTACTGCGTTGAGTCGCTGAAGGCGCCGGTCGGCAGTCCGATGGAGGGAGGGAAACCTTCGAAGGCATTGCCGCCAGCGAACTGCGCATTGTAGGGACTGACCGGCTGCGCATTTTCGTCGTCGAGCTCGCGGCCGTATTGGAAACGGAGTTCGTCGACGAGCTTTGCCGTAAAGACGGTGTCGAGCTTGGCGAGACCGTAGTCGAGCTTGACGAAATCGTTGCCGAAGGCGTCGTCGCTGTAGCTGTTGGTGGCCTGGGTCTGCACGCCGCCGGGGGAATCCCAGCGCAGCCGGTTGTAGATGAAGCTGAGGCGGTTCTTTTCGTTGATCTGCCAGTCGATCTTCGGCATGTTGATGGTCTGATCGCCGGTGCGATGGACCGGGCCTAAGACAGAGCTGAGGGCAGCAAGATCCGTGTTGTAGAGATCGACAGCGGCGCTATAAGAGCTGAGGCCAAGACGAGCCTGCAGAACGCAGGCCTGGGAATCGAGATCCTGGGGCAGTCCTGATCCTTTTCCCGCCGCTTTAATGAGCTGTGGGCAGGTCCATGCTTGTCCGCTTGCTGGATTGATTGTGGTAATCGCGGCATCCGGCGTCTTATAGAAGGTCGCCGGACTGGAGGCCACGGCGGTGCCGGGGAAGTTTCGGCGATAACCGTCATAGCTGTAGAACCAGAAGAGCTTGTTCTTGATGATCGGACCGCCCGCGCCAAAGCCCCACTGCTTTCGCCAGTCCACAGGCTTGTACGGGCTCGTCGTTGTCGTCGCGGTACTTGGATTGAAAGTGGTCAGCTTCGTGAACGGGTTCGTCCCACCCCAGTTGTTATCACGATCGTAGAAATAGGCCTGTCCATGCACCTGGTTGGTGCCGCTCTTGGTGACGGAGTTGATCACGCCGCCGAGGGCCCGGCCATATTCCGCCGAATAGACGCCGGTATTGACCTGGAACTCCTGAACGGCGACTTGCGGTGTGGAATATCCCTCGCGTGTGCGGCCGCGTTCCTCGGAGAAGAATGCCTGGTTATCGTCAGCGCCATCGATGGTGACGTTATTGAGCAGTGGGCTCATGCCTCGGATGGCCAGCAGACCGAAACCGTTCGAATCCGAAACCGCACCAGGAGTCAAAAGCGTAAGGTCCGACCAGCGGCGTCCGTTGATGGGCAGGTTGTTGATGACCTCCGCCGTCATGTTCGATGCAAAGTCGGGACTCTCAAAGTTGATCAGTGGTGAGCCGCCACTCACTGTCACCTCCTGAGTACCGGAGGCCACGGAGAGGGCGGGAGAAAGCGTTGTGGATTGGCCAACGGCGACAACGATGCCGGTGTCCTTGAGGGTGCCGAATCCGGCGGCCGAGATGGTGACCGTATAGCTGCCGGGCTGCAACTGGGCAGCGTTGTAGAAGCCGCTACCGTCGGCCGTCAGGGTGCTCTCTGCGTTGGTTGCGTCGTTATGGACGACGATGGTGGCGCTGCCAACGGCTGCGCCTGCCGGATCCTTTACGGTGCCGGAGATGGCTCCGGTGGTAGTGGTCTGGGCGTGGATGGCGGCGGGTGCGAGCGTAGCCGCAGCAAGGGCAAGCAGGGTCAGCGCCCTGCGGGGACGTGTGGCAAACATCTGGCTCTCCTCAAACAACCGAACTGAAGGCTGGATCCTGCCCGGGACACAGGGGACCGTAGACAGAACCAGCGATAGATCTGATCGAGCCGGACCACTCACGGGCCTTCGCTCAACTAGTCAATTTAGTCTCGCAGAGCGCGATCAACGCAAGGTAAATGGCGGGGCCAGGGAAGTCCGATTTTGGGAGACTGAAATTTCGCTCAGAAGCGAAGGCGGAGCACCAACTCGAGCTGGCGCTCGCGGTAAAGATTGGTGCTATTGCTGTTGGTCACGGTGCCGAAGGTGGGTTCCCAGGTGAGCGTGGGATTCGTGGTGGCGCTGGAGGCTCCGCTGATTTCGTAACCGAGAGTGCTGATCTGCGTCACGTTCTGATGGTTCAACAGGTTGAAGCCTTGCGCCATGAGCTCGAGCCGTATTTTTTCGCTGACCGGAATGGTGCGCGAGGCGCGGAGATCGACGGTGTAGGTGCCGGGATAGCGGTAGGTGTTGCGGCCCACCGCGGGGATCCAGGTAGCGCCACCAGAGCCGTTGATGCTGCTGCCTAGTCCAGTGAGCTTTTCCGTCTGGCCGAACTGATTGATGTAGCGGATGTACGGGATCGCGCCGCTGGTGCGCATGGAGTACGGCAATCCGGCCTGCGCACTGGCCGTGGGCGCGAGCGCATAGCCGTTGGCCAAAGCGCCGCGCCATCCGTGGGCCTTCCACGGCGCGCGCAGAATGAAACCGGCAGTGGCTCGCTGGCGAACATCGAAGTTCGAATCGGCGTATTCGAGATTCAGGTCGGTGGGATCGAGCACATCGTTGACGTCGGTAAAGGTGGTCTCGTTCTGGTTGTTGTCCTGCGCGTGCGCATAGGTGTAGCTGGCGTTCAGGTGCAGCGAGCGCCCGCCGCTATGCGCGACCTTGACCACTATCGCCTGATAGTGCGAGCCGGTCGTGCTGTTGATGTCGGTGATGGAGCCGTAAGCCGGATTCAGGCGCTGGGTGAAGAGGTGCGTCGAGTAGGTGGATTGCTTGAGCGGCCCCTGCTGCAGCGGATCCTTCACCGTGTAGGTGATAGGGACGGCGGTGGCGAGATCGATGTTGGTGTCCATGAAGTTGGGCAGGGACTGGCCGGTGCTGTGCAGGTAGCTGACCGTCACCTCGGTGTTGCGGGAGATGCGCTGGGCAAGCGAGACCTCAGACTGGGCGATGCGCGGGTTCTGGAAGTTGGGATCGAAGTAGTCGGCAGTGGGGGTCTCGGGCACTACGGCGCGGCCGCTGAAGATGTACGGAAACGTTGGCGCACCGGCGTCTCCGGGGCGGAAGTAGTAGCCGAGTTGGCCGGCGGGAGAGCCGGTCTCGGTATAGGCGGAGAAGATGGTGGAGTTGATGATGCGGCCGAAATAGATGCCGTAGCCGCCGCGCAGAACGGTGTTGCCGCGGCCGGTGAGGTCATAGGCGGCACCGATGCGCGGACCGTAGTTGTTGCGGTCGCTGGGGATGAAATGGGTTTGGGGTAGAGCAGGGTTGGGCAGCAGTTTGTTCTGCGGCGGAAGCTGCTCATATTCGTAACGCAGACCGTAGGAGAGGGTGAGGCGATGCTTCAGCTTCCACTCATCGCTGAGGAAGACGGCGTAGTCGTTGGTGTCGAAGCTGAAGACCTGCGGGCCGAGCTGCTGAGTGTAGTAGTTGTAGCAGGGTGAGGTGCCGAGGCCGCTGCCGTTGGCGTCGCAACGGCTGGGCGCGAGCGCGTCGGAGGCGAAGTCCAGCAGGCTGGAATACTCGTAACTGCCGTTGCCGTTGTAGATGCTGTTGATGCCGTCAAGCACATGGTTGAAGTCATAGCCCAGCTTGAAGATGTGATTGCCGCGCACGTAGCTGAAGGTGCTGGCCGCCTGAGTGCGGTGCTCGTCGGGGAGCGCGGCGCGGTCGAGCGTGGGCGGCTTGCCGATGCGCAGCCCGGAGCCGGAGCCGATGAGCGTGATCTGCGGCGAGCGACCAAAGGTGTTGTGGCTGAAGGGCTGCTCGAAGGCGGAGGGCGGAGCGCTGAACTGGGATTCGAAGTCGCGGCCATACTGCACACGCAGCTCGTGCATGAGGTTGGCGGTGAGGAAGGTGTTCCAGCGGCCGATGATGACGTCGTCGGTGACATGGTCGTCGCCGTAGCTTGCGACGCCATAGCTCGAGGCGGTCTGCGTGAGCGCGCCGTGGGGTGAGTTCCAGCGCAGGTAGTTGTACTGCACGGAGATGTGGTTGCGGTCGTTGAGCTGCCAGTCGAGCTTAGGAAAGAGAATGATCTGGCTGGCGGTGCGCGGCACCAGGCCGGTTTCGCCCATCAACCCGGAGACGAACTGCTGATACTGCTCCAGCGCGTAGCCGGGCAGCGGCACGCCGAGGCGCTCCTGCAGGGTTTGGAGGTCGGACGAGGTGAGTTGGCGATTGAAGAAGGTGGTGATGTTGCCGGGGCGCGAGATAGCTGGAAAGTTGCGGTGGAACTGGTCGTAGGTGAAGAACCAGAAGATGCGGTCTTTGCGAACCGGGCCGCCGGCGGCGACTCCCCACTGCTGCCGGGTGTCGGTGGGCGCAACCGATACAGCGGCGACGGTGCCATCCGGTTGTAACTGCGCCAGTTGCGTGAAGGGATTGCGCGCGCCCCAGGCGTTGTCGCGATCGAAGAGGAAGGCGTTGCCGTGAAAGTGGTTGGTGCCGCTGCGGGTGACGGTGTTGACGACGCCGCCGGCGGCGCGGCCGTATTCGGATGAGTAGTTCGATGTGTTGACCTGGAACTCGCGGACGGACGCCTGGCTGGCGAAGTAGGCGGTGCGGGTGCGGCCGCGCTCTTCGGAGAAGAAGGCCTGGTTGTTGTCTGCGCCATCGAGGGTATTGTTGTTGAGCAGCACGCTGATGCCGCGGAAGCTGAGCAGCCCGTATCCCTCCTGGTCCGGCGCGACAGCGGGTGTGAGCAGCGCGAAGTAAGTCCAGCGGCGGCTGTTCGAGGGCAGATCTTCGATCGAAGTTTCGTCGATGTTGGTGGAGAGCGCGGGCGAGCTCAGGTCGAGGACAGCGCCGGGCTCGCGGACTTCGACGGTTTCTTCCGCGCGAGCGATGGTGAGATTCGCGGGGAGCGGGGTGAAGCGGCCGACTTCGACCGGGACGCGCGGGATGTGCAGGCGGGCGAAGCCGCTCTGCGTGATCCATGCGTCGTAGTTGCCGGGAGGCAGGCCGAGAAAGCGGAAGTTGCCTTGCGCGTCGGCGCGCGACTGGTAGATGTGACCGGTGTCTGCGCTGGTGAGATCGACTTCTGCGTCCGCAAGAGCGGCGCCTCCGGGACCGACGACCATGCCGCCAACGACGCCCTGCGTGGTGGATTGGCCCCAGGAAGGTGAAATGAAGAGAGATGAAACGAAGAGCGCTGTAACGATGCCGCAGAGTGCGCACTTGCTGCGGATCGTTCCCCAATGCGCGCCGCATTGCGGCATGGCCCGTGCTCCTGAATGCCGGTCCTGACTGCGGGTCTGGATTCGGCGGGAGCCGGCCTGTTTCGATCATGCCGGAAACGCGGCGACGGCTCCATGCCCCATAAGTGGTGCCGGAGGCTATGCAGCGAAGAAAACGGCACCTGGATGTTGCAGAATGGAACCGCAGCGTAGGGCTGTGCGACGTTGTCTATGACCGAGTTTCGGACTGAGTTTCGAGAATTCCAGCAGGCATCGCCGGAAAGCGTGCCTGTGCGAGGCTTCCTGCACACCGCGCCGAATTCCGGTGCCGACGCTCTGGTGCTGACACATGGCGCCGGCTCCAGTTGCCGGTCGCCACTTATAGTAGCTTTCGCGGATGCGTTCAGCGCTTCTGGCATGACTGTGCTGCGATGCGATCTGCCGTTCCGGCAATCCCGGCCCACCGGGCCGCCGCCGCGAGGAAGCGCGGAACGCGATCAGCAGGGACTGCGGGCGGCCGTCGCATGTATGCGGCGCCTGACTTCGGGCCGCGTTTTTCTCGGTGGCCATTCGTATGGTGGGCGGCAGTCGTCGATGCTGGCTGCGAGCGAACCGGGCCTTGTGGAACGGCTTCTTCTCCTCTCCTACCCGCTCCATCCTCCGCGGCGGCCGGATGAGCTGCGGACGGCGCACTTCCCGCTCCTGAAGACGCCTGCCCTCTTCGTGCACGGGGCTCGCGATGGATTCGGCACGCTTCCCGAGATGGAGGAGGCATTGAAACTCATCCCGGTGCCGTCGGAACTGCTTCCGGTACCGGGTGCGGGACATGAGCTCCTGACGAAGCGCAATCGTGAGGAGCTCCTCCGGCTGTGCGTGGAGAGATTTCGATCCTTTGCGGACGGCTGAACGGCGCAATGCAGATAGCCGCAGGTCCATAACTGCTCGAATACCCTCCGATAGACTAGAGAGAGCGATGTTTATTGACGAAGCAAGAATCCGAGTGAAGGCGGGGGATGGCGGCAATGGCTGCATGGCCTTTCGCCGGGAGAAGTTTGTACCCCGCGGCGGCCCCTCCGGCGGCGATGGCGGGCACGGCGGCGACGTAGTGATGGAATCCAGCGAGCGGCACAATACGCTGGTGCATTTCCGTTTCAACCCGGAGCACAAAGCGGAGCGCGGGCGGCACGGCGAAGGCTCGAACTGCACTGGGCGCGACGGCGACACCATGATCCTGAAGGTGCCGGTGGGCACGGTGCTGTACGACGAAGAGACTGGCGATCTGATCCATGACTTCGCGCATCCCGATGAGCGGATCGTGGTGGCACGCGGCGGACGAGGCGGACGAGGCAACCAGCACTTTGCGACGCCGACCCACCAGGCTCCGCGGGAACATGAAGCGGGACGGCCGGGCGAGGAGCGCAGCTACCGGCTGGAGCTGAAGCTGCTGGCGGATGCGGGGCTGGTGGGCTATCCGAATGTGGGCAAGAGCACGCTGATTTCGCGGCTTTCCGCGGCGCGGCCGAAGATTGCCGATTATCCGTTCACCACGCTGGAGCCGAATTTGGGTGTGGTGACCGTGGGCAACGCGCCGCACGAAGAGAGTTTTGTAGTGGCGGATATTCCGGGGCTGATCGAAGGCGCGAGTCAGGGCGCAGGGCTGGGAGTGCAGTTCCTGCGGCACATTGAGCGCACGCGCGTGCTGGTGCACATGGTGGATGTGTCGGATGGGAGCGGACGCGAGTCGCCGGTAGATGATTTCAAGGTGATCCAGGGGGAACTGGCGAGCTTTGGCCACGGGTTGGACGAGAAGCCGATGATGGTCGTGGCGTCCAAGGCGGATGTGGCGAACCCGGAGAAGCTGAAGAAGCTGCAGGCGATGGCGAAGCGGCGGAAGCTGCCGTTCTACGCGATCTCCGCGGTGAGCGGACAGGGTGTGGATGCGCTGAAGTACGCGATTGCCGCAGAGGTGAAGCGGGCGCGAGAGGCGGAGCGGGAGAGCGCAACGCAGGAAGCAGCTTCTAGCTACTAGCTTCTAGCGATGGAAGAGGAGTCTGCGAGATGCGGTTTTCCGCTGAGCTGCCGACTTTTTAGACCTGCACGGGTGCCAGGCGGGCTGCGCGGGCGGGGCGGCGGGTGACTTCAAGCTGGGGCAGGGTGATGAGCTCCCAGGCGGTGCGATCGGCTAGCAGACGCGAGACCAACGCAGTATGCATGGCGTGACCGGCACGCTCGGCGACGACGCGTCCGAGGATACGGTGACCGGCGAGTGCGAGGTCGCCGATGAGGTCGAGCACCTTGTGGCGCACGAATTCATCCGAAAAGCGCAGGCTGCCGTTCTGCACGCCATTGCGGGTAAGGATGATCCCGTGGACGGCGCCGCCCGGAATTTTTCCAATGATCGCCGCGGAATCGAGATCGACGACAACCACTTCTTTGTCATGGGACACATAGAGCCGGCGTCCTTCGCTATCGGCGGTCAAATAATCCCAGCCGTAATCGCCCGGAATGGGAATTCTCTGGATCAGATGACGTCCGCCGGCCGCAGCTGCCGTGACAGCCAGCAGCATGCACGCCACTCTCGGCCAGTGCGAAACTTTGCCTCCCATGCAGGGACATTGTAGCCTGCCGGAGGACTTTCGCCGAGCCTGTTTGGCTTATGATTGAGGATATCGGGAGAGCGCATGGAACTGCTGGAACGGTGCAAAATTTGGCGAAGCGCCCATGTTGACCTTAAGCGAGTGGCTGGCCGGAACGGCAACGCCGGTGGAGTTCTTCATTGATGCACGCGATGTCCGCGGCGCATCCATCGATGTCAGCGGTGAATGGGCGCGATGGTTGGGAAGCCATAAAGCCCGCTTGCATAAGGTCAACATGCTGACCGGATCGCGTTTTATCCACATCGCGGCTGAGTTCGTACGGCGCTTTGCGGATCTGGAAAGAATGATGTGGATTTGCACCGAACCTGACGTTTTCGATCGCGTTCTGAATGAAGCTCAGGATATTCATGTCTAATCGATTTTTCGTATCGTTTGCAAGCATCGCATTACTGGCAAGCGGCTTGCCCGCTCTGGCACATCACGCCTTTTCCAATGAGTTCGATGAATCCAAGCCGCTCGCTCTCGAAGGCGTGGTGACTCGCGTCGACTGGGAAAATCCGCACGTGCATTATTTCATCGATGTGGTTCAGCCCGACGGCACAGTGGTGAACTGGGCGTGCGAAACGGGCGGCCCGAACCGGCTGACCAAGCGGGGCTGGATGCGCGATTCGCTGAAGCCGGGCGACAAAGTGATCGTTCACGCCTTCCCGGCCAAAGATGCATCTCATTCCGCCGATGGCCGGAAGGTTACGCTCGCGAACGGCCGAACTATCGGGGAAGAGCCGAAGCAATAAGCTCCAACTGCACTGCGAGGACGTCGGGGATCTCGATTGCGTCCTCCGCTATCCTCCTCCCGCGCTCCTGCTGGGATCGATCGAAGGGCATGCGGACCGGAGAGCCGCCCTCGACAGGACGCGCGGATCGCACCGCGTTCGCGAAGTTCGACACGTTCTCGCGAAATGTTTCGGCTGACCCCATCAGATCCGGACGCATCGCCACGATCAAATAGCCGAATCCAGCGAGTTCCGGCGGAATGGGCGGCGAACCCGCCAGGATACCCAGAAGCTGGACCACGATAGCCAGGCCCGACCCTTTATGCCCGCCCCACGCCGCGAATGCGCCTGAGAGTGCTGCGGCGGGATCATTGGTGGGATTGCCATCAGAGTCGAAAGCGACCTTCGGGGGAAGATCGTGGCCAAG
>CAVQJM010000021.1:0-151857 GCA_963712845.1 uncultured Acidobacteriaceae bacterium | reverse complement strand
AAGGCAAGCCCGAAGAACAATCCGGAGATCGTCCCCACCTTGCCCGGCACCAGTTCCTGCGCGTACACCAGAATCGCTGAAAACGCCGACGACAGCACCAGCCCGATGATGAAGCTCAGGATCGCCGTCCATTCCAGATTCGCGTACGGCAGCACCAGCGTGAACGGCAGCACGCCGACAATCGACACCCAGATCACCAGCCGCCGCCCATATCGGTCGCCGACCGGACCGCCCAGAATCGTACCCAGCGCTACCGCGCCAAGAAAGATGAACAGATACATCTCCGACTGGTGCAAGGTCACGCGAAATCGCTGCATGAGATAGAAGGTGAAATAACTCGTGATGCTGGCGAGATAGAAATATTTCGAGAAGACCAGCGTCATCAGCACCACCATCGCCTGGGTCAGCTTGCCGCGTGACAACTGCGCATGTGGATGCTCTTCGATCTTCCTTCTTTCCCGACGCGCCCTCGCGCACCCGCGCTTTGTACCAGCCGCCGATGGCCACCAGCATCGCAATTGCCACCAGCGCCGCCACAGAAAACCACGCGATGCGATGCTGTCCCGCCCGCGCACCGCGCGCCGACAGCACCAGCCACAGCACCAGCAGCGGTCCCAGCGCCGACCCGACATTCCCGCCTAACTGAAACAGCGACTGCGCCAGCCCATGCTGACCGCCGGAGGCCAGCCGCGCTACGCGCGACGACTCCGGATGAAAGACCGACGACCCCAGCCCCACCAGCGACCCGGCCACCAGCAGCCATCCAAAACTCGGCGCCCACGCCATCAGCACCAGGCCGCCGAGCGAAAAGCTCATCCCCAGCGCGAGCGAATACGGCATCGGCTTGCGGTCCGTCGCCATGCCGACGAACGGCTGAAACAGCGATGCAGTGATCTGATAGGTAAACGTGATCATGCCGATCTGCCCCAGCGACAAACCGAAGATGCGCTGGAAGAGCGGATAGAGTGCCGGAATCGTCGCCTGGATCAGATCGTTCAGCAGATGGCAGGCACTGATGGCCGCCAGTATGGTGAATAGCGTCTCGCCGCTGCTCCGAGCCAGCGAGTGAGTCTCCGGCAAAACCTCCGCTATCGTCTCGCGCGATGCCAAAACACTCCTCCTGACAGATCAGATTCCCAGTATCACCGGCGGACGCAACGACTGAAGTAGACGGCAGCGACCAAAGGGAGCGGCCCACCCGCGACATGCGCCGCAGGCGCCTTTGCCCGGACGGCCAGTCCCGCCGCAGGCGCTTCCGCCCGGTGCGGCCAGCACCCAGCACTTAGCGGCGGGAAGGCGAGTCGCGGCGGTAGAGCACCTGGAACTGATATCCCGCATTCGGCGGAAACAGCGCGGCCACCGCGCGCAGCCGATCGGCCAGCGCAGGGGGCGCCAGCAGCGGATACTCCCGCTCGCGCAGGTCGGCGTAGTCGAAGTCCAGTGTCAGCGAGAGCATATAAATCGCCAGCGCATCTGCGAACGCCGCATGGATAAAGGTGGTCTTCGCCTTCTCGTCCACTCTCGGTGACGACGGCTCCGTTGGCTCATACGCCGTCATGCGATCGCCGCGTCCTACGCGGCCGCCGCGCTCCACCGCCTCGACACGCGGCTCGCCGTACGCACGCGCCCGGCTCTCCCAGGCATCGTGGCTGGTCTCGCCGCGCACCTGCGCCAGCGCCTGCCGGTCCACCAGCTCGGCAAAACTTGCCGGCACCCCGGCCGTATCCACAAAGTGGTGGCCAATGTTGATGAACAGCTCAAAAGCCAGCGCAAACTTGTCCTGCATCAGCCTCGTGGAGATAAAGATGTAGTCCGCACCGGCGAAGTGCACATTGCGATGGCAGATCGCGCGATCGCTCAGCTCCGTCGTGTACTGCGGCGCAATCAGCGTCTCGCCGCTGGAGTGCGCGTCCTCCGGAATGCCGTCGCCGTCCTGCTCATGAATGGTCAGCGGAACAAAATAGTACGCCCGCTGCTTCAGCGCGGCCGCCACGTCACGCGGCACCGCGCGAATCACCTGCTCCAGCTCGCCCGGCGGCAGCTTGTGGTCGCCGAAAGTCGCGTAGCAGATGCCGTTTTCCGCCTGCTGTACCGGCGTCTGACGCGCTACCTGCGCTGCTGGCAGCAGCTCTGTCTGTGCGGTATGGCCCATCACGAGTATTCTAGCTGAGAGCGCTCTCTGTATATGTCAGCAATCTCCGCCAGCAACTCCGGCCCTCTGCCCCACCGCGATAACAGCCGCGGCAACACCTACATCTGCGGCGTTCCCATCGGCGACTTCGGCCTCTTCGCGAGCACGCTGATCGCCGTCGCGCTCGGCTTCATCACCTTCTTCGGCGTCACCTTCCTGAGCATCTTCGGCCTGATGATCTACAACCTGGCCGGCCATCACGTCACGCTGGACACCAGCTACAAATTCATCGCGCTGCCCGCGGGCATCTTCGTCCTGATCGTCAGCCTCGCCGTACTGCTCGGCATCTGGCTGCGCCGC
The DNA here is from genome assembly GCA_963712845.1 of uncultured Acidobacteriaceae bacterium. GTDB lineage: Bacteria > Acidobacteriota > Terriglobia > Terriglobales > Acidobacteriaceae > KBS-83. The sequence goes on along the minus strand of CAVQJM010000021.1, from coordinate 149,366 downwards.
AAGCTCACCAGCCGCTCCTGATCTGCATGTCACTCGTCACCATCACTGAGACAGATTCCGCATCCCCGGCCCAGCACCGCGAATGGTGCGAGAGCCTCGAAGCCGGCTCCATCCTCTTCTTTCCCAACAGCCCCATCGCGCTCCTCGATGAAGATCTCCAGTTCCTCCGCGGCCAGCAGCAGAGCGATAGCTCTCTGCACAAAAATATCGCCTACAAGCCCAAGGCCGACGAGCTGAGCGGCGTCGATACCAAAACGGCGAATCCCGCCGCAGTCGAGCGCCTGCGCGGCATCCTGTGCAACTACTCGCAGTCGGTCACCGCATTCCTCACCGGCTTCCTTGCGCCCTACAACGGCCAATGGCAGCTTGACTACGCCAGCTTCCGCCCGCAGGAAGAAGAAGGCCGCGATCTGCCGCTGCGCCGCCGCAACGACCTGCTGCACACCGACGCCTTCCCCACCCGCCCCACGCACGGCGCGCGCATTCTGCGCTTCTTCAACAACATTCATCCCACTCGCACCCGCGATTGGGTCGTTAGCGATCCCTTTCGCGCCGTCGCCACAAAATACGCGCCGGCCGAGATCGCACTGCCGCAGCCGGACTCGGAGATCGGCCGCGCCTTCAAATCCTTCGCCACCGGCATCGGCCTAGGCGCCGCCGCGCCTGCGCTCAAGCGCTCGCCCTATGACGACTTCATGATGCGCTTCCATAACTTCCTCAAAGAGAACCGCGACTTCCAGAGCACCTGCGCCAAGTACGACTACCAGTTCCCCGCCGGCTCCAGCTGGATGGTCTACACCGACATGGTTCCGCACGCAGTCCTGTGCGGCCAGTACGCGCTGGAGCAGACCTATCTCATCGCACCCGACGCCATGGTCGCCCCACAGCACGCCCCGCTCACGGTACTCCAGGAACTCACCGGCGCCCGCCTGGTCTAGTCATAGCTCGACAGCCGCAAGTCACTCGCCCGCTTCCTCTTAAGTCCCGCCGCAGCTCCGGCGCGCGTGTGCTCAAAATTATTTTCGCGGCCGCATTGTCACCGCTCATTTCCGCGGTATAGAGTGTTTCGCGCATGAACAATGTGTTTTATTTCTGAAACCGATTACACGACGAGGTAAGCCCCCATGCCGACGACATATCCCCCTGGAATACAGACAGTCCACGCCAACCGCAACGGCTTTCCAGCCTTCTACCGATGCAGTCGCACACTCCGCCGCATGGCCGCCACCATCGCCGCCGCGCTTCTCACGCTCGCTCCCGCAACCCTCGCCCAGGTAAATGGCCTGGGCTCGCGCCCCCTCGCGGGCTGGAGCACCTACAGCGAACAGACCATCGTTCCCTCTGCCAGCGTGATGAATGAGCAAAACATTCTCGCGCAGTCCGATGCCATGCGCGCCTCCGGCCTCACCGCCCACGGCTTCCAGTACATCAACCTCGACGCGGGTTGGAACGGCGATATCGACGGCTACGGACGCTCGCTCTGGAACACGACGGAGTTCCCGCACTTTCTGCAGATGATTCAGCACATCCACGCCAACGGCCAGAAGGTCGGCATCTATCTGCTTCCCGGAATCGGCTCGCAGATTGTCTCTTCGAATCTGCCGATCTACGGCACCTCGTATCACGCGCAGGACATCGTGGTGCAGCCGCTCACTAACGGCAACGGCTTCGGTTACGGATACAAGATCGATTTCACCAAGCCCGGCGCGCAGGAATACATCAACTCCATCGTCAATCTCTATGCCTCGTGGGGCATCGACTACATCAAGCTCGACTCCGTAACGCCCGGCTCCTACAACGACGATCTCACCATCAACAACATTCCCGATGTCATGGCCTACTCGAAGGCGATCGCGCAGAGTCACCGTCCCATCTGGCTCACCATCTCCTGGGCGCTCGATGAGGACTACATCAGCAACTGGCAGCAGTACTCGAACGCGCGCCGCATCGAAGGCGATGTCGAGTGCGAAGGCGACTGCCCGCTGCTTACCGAGTGGCCGCGCGTCGAAGTCCGCTTCCTCGATCTGCCCAGCTGGGAGCACACCTCCGGTCCTATGCTCGGATGGAACGATCTCGACTCGCTTGAAGTCGGCAATGGGGCCACGGACGGCATCAGCAACACCGAGCAGCAGACGGCGATGACGCTCTGGGCCATGGCCAACGCGCCGCTCACCATCGGCGGCGACCTCACGCAGCTGACAACCTTCGGCAAGCAGGCGCTCACCAACGACGAAGTCCTCGCCGTCGACCGCTCCGGCCATCCCGCAACACAGATCACCGCCGGCTTCACCCCCGTCTGGGCCTCCAGCCTCGGCCACGGCGCGTACTATGTCGCGCTCTTCAACCTCAACGCGCTGCCCTCCAGCGTGACCTTCGACTGGAAGGATCTCGGTTTCCAGAACGCAGTGGAGGTGCGTGATCTGTGGAGCCACACCGAGCTTGGCCCTAGTTTCAATTCCTTCTCAACAATCCTGCCCGGCCATGGCACGCGTCTCTTCCTGGTGCGCGGCGTCGGTCATGCTCCAGCTTCGCCATCGCAGGCGTATGACGGCTCCTCGGCCATCCTCCACGGCTCCGCCAACATTCAACCCTGCCCCTTGTGCGCCTCCGGCTCGAAGATCACCTATCTCGGCATCGGCCCGGATAACTACGCCACCTTCGCGGATGTCGAGGTGAAGAAGGCGGGCGTCTACCGCATGGAGGTCGACTCGCTCACCAACGGCACCCGCTCTTACATCATCAACGTGAACGGCGGTCCCAACATCACGCTCAACTCCAGCGGCGGCAGCGGCAACGTGCCTTCGCAGCTCACCATCCCGGTGAAGCTGAACGCCGGCATCAATAGCATTGAGTTCGGCAATCCCGTCAGCTATCCGCCCGATCTCGATCGCATCGTCATCAGCGGCGATGGCAACGAGCCCTACCCAACAGCCACCACCTATGAAGGCGAGTACGCCACGCTGACCGGAAGCGGTAGCGGAGGCTTCTGCGGTAACTGCTCCGGCCTTGCCAAGGCAGGTAACCTGGGCGCCGGTGCAACCGCAACCTTCACCAACGTAAACGTGCCTGCCGCCGGTACATACAACATGGAGATCGACTACCTCACTAGCGGCCCGCGCTCCTACTTCCTCTCGGTGAACGACGGCACCGCGCAGGAGCTCGATCTCAACGGCACCAGCTTCAACTCACCCGCCAGCACCGTTATCCCCGTGCAGTTAAACGCCGGCGACAACACCATCACCTTCAGCAATCCCAGCAACTACGCGCCGGATCTGGACTCCATCACCATCTCGCCGGTCTATAAGTAATCGTTCCTCAACCGGGCCGCGCAATCTATGTCGCGGCCCGCGCTTTTCTTTCACGCATTGCGTATCCACCGCTTGTCCGCTTTCAATAGACAGGTATGGATGAGCGAGCACTCCACGCAATTCAGAAGAGCTACGATGGCATCGCCGATGAGTACGCGCGCCATCTCTACTCCGAGCTCGACAATAAACCGCTCGATCGAGAATTGCTGACCCGCCTCGCCGCCCGGGTCAAAGGCAAAGGAGCGATCTGCGACATGGGCTGCGGCCCCGGCCACATCGCCCGCTATCTGCGCGACGCCGGCACAAATGTCTTCGGCCTCGACCTCTCACCGCGCATGATCGAAGAAGCGCGGCGTCTCAATCCAGAGATCTCCTTCCGCCAGGGAAACATGCTGGCGCTCGATCTTCCCGATGCGTCGCTGGCCGGCATCGCCGCCTTCTATGCCATCGTCAATCTGCCCAGGGAAGCTCTGCCCCGGGTCTTTCGCGAGATGGCGCGCGTCCTGAAGCCGGACGGCCTGCTGCTGCTCGCCTTTCACATCGGCGACGAAACACTGCAGCCCGGCGCCTTGTGGGGCCGCCCCGTCTCCATGGATTTCTACTTCTTCCCGCCGCACGCGATCCAGCGCAATCTCGAAGCTGCCGGTCTCGTCGTCGAAGAAGTCATCGAGCGCGAGCCCTACGCGCCCGAAGTGGAACACCAGAGCCGCCGGGCGTATATCTTCGCGCGCAAGCCAGCCGCGGCCGCAGTCTGATATAGAAGATCCCTATGGCCCCGACCGCCGCCGTCTTATCCATCACAGATCCGCTGCTCGCATGGCGCGATGAGTTCCCCATCCTCGCTCACACCACGTACATGGTCAGCCACTCGCTCGGCGCCATGCCCCGCCGCACTGCCGATTCGCTCTCTGCGTTCACAGAAACCTGGGCCACCCGCGGCGTCCGCGCCTGGCATGAGGGTTGGTGGGAGATGTCTGTCACCGTCGGCGACCTCATCGCTTCTATCATCGGCGCCGGCCCGGGCGAGGTCGTCATGAACCAGAACGCCTCCACCGGCCAGTGGGTCATCGCCTCCTGCTTCGATTGGCAGGAGCGCCGCAACAAGATCGTCACCGAGGGCCTCAACTTCCCATCGAACGACTACATCTACCACGGCCTCGCGCGTCAGGGCGCCCGCGTCGTCACAATACCTTCGCCGGACGGCATGACCTTGCCGCTCGAACCGCTCCTCGACGCCATCGACGAAGAGACGCGACTGGTCAGCATCTCGCACGTTGCCTTCCGCTCCTCCTACGTGCAGGACCTCGCCGCCATCATCCGTCGCGCTCATTCCGTCGGCGCCTACGTGGTCGCGGACCTCTACCAGTCCGCCGGAATCCTGCCCGTCGATGTCCGCGCGCTCCACGTCGACTTCGCCGTCGGCGGATCAGTCAAGTGGTTGCTGGGCGGCCCCGGTGCCGGCTACCTTTATGTGCGCCGCGATCTATGGCCGCTGCTTGAACCCGCTGCTGTCGGTTGGCAGGCACATCGCGCGCCCTTCGACTTTGAGGGCGGCCCCATCGACTACGCACCGGACGCCTTCCGCTTCCTCGGCGGTACTCCCAATATCCCGGGCCTCTACGCCGCGCGCGCCGGCTACCAGATCGTGAATGACATCGGCGTCGATGCCATTCGCTCCAAGTCCGTTCGCCAGACCACACGGCTCATCGAACTTGCTGACCAGGCCGGCATCACCGTTCGCAGCGAGCGCGATCCGGCGCGGCGTGGTGGCGTCGTCATCCTCGATGTACCCGAGGGCGCACGTGTCACCGCAGAGCTTCTGCGGCGCCAGATCCTCGTCGACCACCGCCCCGGTGCCGGCATCCGCATCTCGCCGCATTTCTACACCGCAGAGCACGAGCTCGAGCACACCATCCACGAGCTCAGTGCTATCATCCACTCCGCCCCCGTACATTGAATGCTCCACGTGTGACCCTATGTCCACCCAAGTGACGTCGTCGGAAGCTGCCGGCCAGCACCTTCAGCGGTCGCTCACCTCCGGCCAGCTCTCCATGATGGCGATCGGCACCGCCATCGGCACCGGTCTCTTCCTTGGCAGCGGCCTCGCCATCGGCATCGCAGGACCCTCGGTCCTCATTACCTACGTCGTCGGCGCAGTCATCGCGCTGCTGATCATGGGCTGCCTTGCCGAGATGACGGTAGCGCATCCCATCTCCGGATCTTTTGGCGCCTTCGCCGGTCACTACCTCGGTCCACTCGCCGGCTTCCTCGTGCGCTACTGCTACTGGTCCGGAGTCGTGCTAGCCGTGGGCACGGAGGTGACGGCCGTCGCCGTCTACATGCATTTCTGGTTTCCGTCCGTTCCCGGCATCCTCTGGATCGCGATCTTTTCGCTCGCGCTCATCGCCATGAACGTCCTGCAGGTCAGCGTCTATGGCACGCTGGAATACACCTTCTCCCTCGTCAAGATTCTCGCCATCATCGGCTTCCTCGTGCTCGCCGGCTGGATCCTTCTCTTCAGCCGGGACGCTTCGTCCATGGGCTTGCATCTTTACACCGCAAACGGCGGCTTCTTTCCCGCTGGGATACGCGGCATGTGGACCGCGATCATTGTTGTCATCTTCAGCTACTTCGGTGTGGAGATGATCGCCGTCGCCGCCGGGGAAGCGCGCGATCCGCGCATCGCCATCACGCGCGCCTTTCGCTCCACTGCCATCCGCCTCATCCTCTTCTATCTGCTCACGCTCGCAGTCATGCTCGCCATCGTGCCATGGAACCAGGCCGGCACCACCACCAGTCCCTTCGTCCTCGTGATGCAGGTTTCGCACATTCCCTATGCCGCCGGAATTCTGAATCTGGTTGTGCTCATTGCGGCACTCTCCGCCATGAACAGCCAGCTCTATATCACCAGCCGCATGCTCTTCTCGCTCGCGCGCGCGGGCTATGCTCCCGCCGCGCTCGGCCGGCTCAGTCGCGCCGGCGTGCCGGTTGCCGCGCTGCTCGCTTCTTCGGGCGGCGTTGCCGTTGCCGCTGTGCTCTACACGCTGTACTCCTCCGCAGCCTTCGGCTTCATGATCGCCATCGCGTCCTTCGCCGAACTCTTCGTCTGGCTCATGATCTTCATCACGCATCTCGCCTTCCGCCGCCGTCACCGCGCCAAGCCTGGAGATTTCAAAATGATGGGTGCTCCATGGACGACGCTGCTCGGCGCCGCGCTGATGCTGGCTGTCCTCATCACCTCCGCCTTCACGCCCGGATTCCGCCCCATGCTCCTCTACGGCATCCCCTTCCTCGCGCTGCTCACGCTGCTGTATCGCCTCCGTGCGCCCAAGACGCACCCAGACGCCGACCTCTCCGCGGAGATGACTGCTTAATTTAGGCGAAGGCACGCAAAACGTACGGCGCGCGACCAAAGGGAGCCGCCCCAACAAATCGTGCCACTGGCAAGCACCTGATATTCTTCGTGCCGACTGTCATTCTTCCCGGAGGCACCACCCTATGCACACCGCTCGCGCGGCCGCGCTCCTCGCGCTGGCCGGCGCCATCCTCGCCTTCCCCGTCTCGCCGCTCTCCGCGGCCGCAAACCCCGACAAAAAAGCTCACACCGCTGCAGCCGCTTCCGAAACCAATCCATGGGATGCGCCGCAGCCCGCCGTCGAGAAGCTCGACCTCAACGCCTACGCCCGCATCCGTGAAGAGGGCATCGCTCACTCGCATGTGATGGAGCTCGCCTCCGCGCTGGACGATGACATCGGCGGCCGCCTTACCGGCTCGCCCAACATGGAGAAGGCCAACAACTGGACGCGCGATCAGCTCACCCGCATGGGCCTGGTCAACGCGCATCTCGAAGACTGGGGCGAGTTTGGCATGGGCTGGCAGCAGCTCAACACCTGGGTCCGCATGACCGCGCCCGATACCGCGCCCTTCATCGCGCAAGCCACGCCGTGGTCGCCTGCCACCAACGGCGCTGTCACCGGCGAGGCCATCAACGTCAACATCGAGGACGAGAAGGACTTCGACAAGTACAAGGGCAAACTCGCCGGCAAGATCGTCCTGCTCGGCGAGATGCGTGACGTGCCCCCGGTCGACAAGCCGCTCTTCGAGCGCTACACCGACAAGGACCTTGAAGAGCTCGCCGAATATCCCTCCGGCGATCAGAATCGCGACTATGCAGCGCGTGTGAAGCGTTATCTCCAGCGCTACGCCATGCGCGACAAGATCGCGGCCTTCCTCGTCGATGAAAAAGTCGCGGGCGTGATCCTGCCCAGCCGCGACGGCAAAAACAGCGGCGGCTCGGGCGGAACATTCTTCGACGACAACGGCGCCGCGCTCGGCTCGCAACCTTATAAAGCGGAGAAGGCGGTCAAAGTCCCGGTCGTCGTCACCGCCATCGAGAACTACGGCCGCGTCTATCGCCTGCTCCAGGCGCATGTGCCGGTCACGCTGGAGATGAACGTCGAAACCAAATTCACCGGCGACCACCAGCACGGCTTCGACACCGTCGCGGAAATTCCCGGCACCGATCCCACGCTCAAAGATCAGATCGTCATGGTCGGCGGCCACCTCGACTCATGGGCCTCGGCTACCGGCGCCACGGACAATGGCGCCGGCACGGTCGTCGCCATGGAAGCCGTCCGCATCCTCAAGGCGCTCGACGTCCATCCGCGCCGCACCATCCGCATCGCGCTGTGGAGCGGCGAAGAGCAAGGCCTCTTTGGTTCGAAGGGCTATGTGAGGGACCACTTCGGCTCCTACCCGCTCGCCACCGATGCCGGAATCGATGAAGATGCCCGAGTTCATCCGCAAGGCCGCCGGCCCAGTCGAAACCAAGCCGGAGTGGAAGACGCTCGATGTCTACTTCAACGTCGACAACGGCACCGGAAAAATCCGCGGCGTCTATCTGCAGGGCAACGCGGCGGTCGAGCCGATCTTCCGCCAGTGGATCAAGCCGCTCCGGGATCTCGGCGTCACCACCATCACCATGCGCAATACCGGCGGCACCGATCACCTCTCCTTCGACGCCGTCGGCCTGCCCGGCTTCCAGTTCATCCAGGACCCGATGGACTACGAGAGCCGCACCCACCACTCCAACATGGATACCTACGAGCGGCTGCAGCCCGGCGATCTCGCGCAGATCGCCACCGTCGAGGCCATCTTCCTCTACAACGCCGCCATGCGCGACGAGATGATGCCCCGCAAACCCATGCCCCACCCCGAGCTGCGCGACCAGCAATCCGCGCCGCTCAAAGACGTCTTCCCCGGAGCCGCGCCGGAGCAGAAATAGGCGAACCGTTCCGGCAACAACAAAGCGGAGGGCATACGTGCTCTCCGCTTTTGCCTACGGGACTTCCTGGCCTCATCTCACGTAGCCGCGCACGCTTGACGACCTTTCAAGCAGGGGCTAACGTTCCGCTGGGCCAACTCCATTCAGGAGAACGAGTATGAAATATGCGATTCGGTCCTCTTGCACGCTGTTCCTGCTCACCGCGAGTATCGCTTTCTCACAAAGCACAACCGGCAACACGACGACTGAGGCCAATCTTCAGAAAATGGAAATCGCGCTGGCCCAGGGCGACGTCGCTCGTGACCCTGCCCCATTCACGAAGTATCTCGATGACAACATCATCGCGCTGGGACCCGGGTGGAGCGATCGCAGTAAGGCAGAAGTCTTGAAGGACATCCAGTCGAGTCCGTGCACAACCACGAATCCAACACTCACTGGCTTCACCTACAAGTGGCTTACGCCGGATATGGTCCTCGTCTCTTACATGCTGAATCAGACAGTGACCTGCAACGGCAAAACGATGCCAGGAGGAGACCAGCACGCCAACTCTCTCTGGCAAAAGAAGAGCGGCAACTGGCTCGCCGTCTTCCATCAGACGACGGCGGATGTGCCCCATACCATGGATAACGGGAAGTAGTTCAGACGGCGCGGAGGCGGCTCAATCTCGGCCGCTTCTCCTCTCGTGATAATTTCTTCGATCACCGCTGCGTGTGACTTCGCTTAGCGGATCACCCGAATCTCCACGCCCACCCGCAGCGCCTTCCACGCCTTATCGGCAGTCAGCACAGGCAATTTGCGCTGAATTCCCAGAGCCACGCAAGCGCGATCGCCCAGCGATAGTCCCAGCGCTCGCGTCTGCTGCAAAAGCTCCGCCGTCAACCGCGCTTGTCCATCGTTGAAGGCAACAACCCCTTTTACTGCGCCAAAGGCGATCTCGATCGCATGCTCCCTCGGGATACCGCGGGTCAGCAGCTTGCCGTAGACCTCGGCCATGTTCGTAGCGCTGATCCATGATTCGGCTGCATCCCGAAGCACCATCCCAGAACCGGTCTCACCTTGCAACATTGCCAGAAGTGCAGAAGCATCCAGAACGCATTCACTCACCCTTTGCTGCCTCGCGTCGCTCTGCAATCAACTCGTCCGCCAGCGACACACCCTCTGGAACATAGCGCCGCACCAGCTCCTGCGCCCGGCGGATGCGCTGCATGCGCGTGGTCACGTGCAGCTCGCCATCTTCTACATGCAGCAGCAACTCATCTCCCGGTTTAACTTGCAGCGCTTCGCGCATCGCCGCCGGAATCACAATGCGGCCATTCTCGTTCAATTTGACTCGATCATCCAAAATGACATTTGCCACGGATATGACACCTCAAGCTAATTATGACATGATTGGTACATACGCTGCCACGTTGCAGCGAAGGAACGCCCGCCGGACGGCCTTTTCCACTCAGGCTTTTCCACTCAGGATGGATGCTTGAGATCGAGCCTCACTCCGCCCGCAAAGCAATCATGGGATCCGCCTCTGTAGCCTTTCGCGCAGGTATGTAACAGGCAACGATCGCAACCGCGATCAACCGCGAATCCAATCGCGGTGAACGTCAATGGATCCGCCGGGCTGACATCGTAGATCAGGCTCTTCAATCCACGCGCCATCACCAGCGCCAGCAGCACTCCGATCACCGTGCCCGACAGAATCAGTTTGCCCGCCTGCAACAGGACCAAACGCAGAACATCCAGCCGTCGCGCGCCCAGCGCCATGCGCAGGCCAAATTCAAAGGTCCGCTGGCTCACTGCATACGCGATCACCCCATAGGTGCCGATCGCTGCAAGCAGAATAGCTAGCCCGCCAAACAATCCGACCAGGAGGAAGGCGAATCGCGGCGTCGCGACAGACGCGGTGACGATCTTGTCCATCGTCTGCACATCGGCCACCGCCAGCGCCGGATCGAGACGGGCAACTTGATTCCGTATCGCGCCCACCAGCAATTGCGGATCGGCGTTCGACCGGACCGCCAGCAACAGATTCGGAGACCCGTAACCGGCTTGGAGGAATGGCCACCAGAACGCCGGCGCTGCTCCGGGACTGTTGGGCTGGTCCTTCACGTCGCCGACGACGCCAACCACTGTCATCCAGTCTTTGTCTTTCGGATGATCCTCAAAGGTGACCCGCTTGCCTACAACATCTTCACCGGGCCAGTAGCGCTCGGCCATCGCGTGGTTGATGATCAGCACCAGCGGCGTATCTGGCTTGTCTGCATCAGTAAAGAAGCGCCCGCGAAGCAACGGTATGCCCAGCGCGCGGAAATAATCCGGAGTCGCCATGTGATAGCGCGCATGGAACTCTTCGTGCGGCGGTGGCTGCTTGCCCTCAATCGTGAACCCTCCGGTGTTGTCGTCATAGCCCGTCCAGGGAATGTCGCTGCCCAGCCCCGCACTCTCCAGGCCTGGCAACGACTGCAAATTCCTGGGCAGCTCCCCGTAAAAATGCAATAAGCTTTCCGGCGTTTTGTATCGCTCATGCGGCAGCGAGAGCTTCGCCGTCAGCACGTGCTCCGTTTCAAATCCCGGATTGAGATGCATCAGGTTCAGCAGGCTGCGCAGCATCAGCCCGGCGCCAATCAGCAGCACGCAGGCCAGCCCAACCTCTGACATCACCAGCGCATTGCGCAACCTGCTTTGATGTCCTCCTCCGGTCGCCGCGCGGCCGCCTTTGTGCAACCCCTCTCGTGGGTCGGTGCGCGACGCCTGCAATGCCGGCGCCAGTCCGAACAGAACACCCGTCGCCACGCTGATCAGTAACGTGAACAGGAACACCGGCAGCGCTCACATGAATGTCATGTGCGCGCGGGAAGTTCGCGGGTAAGAGCGAGACCAGCGCCTTCACCCCAACCACCGCCATCACTAACCCCAGCACGCCTCCTATGCACGCGATCAGCAGGCTCTCCGTCAGCAACTGCCGCACCACGCGCGAGCGCTGCGCTCCCAATGCAACACGCACGGCGATCTCCCGCTGCCGTGCCGCTGCGCGCGTCAACATCAGGTTGGCCGCATTCGCACACGCAATCAGCAGCACCATGCCCACCGCTCCCAGTAAGACCAGCAGCAACGGCCGGCTCGCACCAACGATTTCGTTGTCCAGCCGAACGACCAGTACCTGCCAGCCGATATCTCCCTCATGCTCGCGGCCAAGCTGCGTCATGATCGCGTTTAACTCCGCGTGAGCCTGATCGAGGCTCACGTCCTGCTTCATCCGCCCCATGCCCTCCAGGTAGTGGGAGCCGCGCTGCGCCGGATCGCCTTCGAAGGTGAACGGCCACCAGGCATCGACATCTTCTCCATAGGCCAGCGGTTGATACTCATTGCCCGGATGCGCCGTGCCCGGCGGCATCACACCTACCACCGTGAACGGCTGCTCGTTCAGCGTGATCTTGCGTCCGATGATGTCCGGCGCCGCGCCAAAGCGTGTCCGCCACACTCGGTCGCTCAAAATCACCTGCAGCCCATTGCCCGGTATCTCTGCCTTCTGGTCGAACTCGCGTCCCAGCTCTGGAGTCAAGCCAAGCACGCGAAAATATCCGGACGTAATACCGAATCCATTCAGCCGCACGGGCTCGCCCGATCCGGAGAGCTGCACATCTCCGCGCGTGAAAGCGGCCAGCCCATCGAAGGATTTGCTCCGTGCCCTGAAGTCGCGAAAATCGAAGGGATTCAGCGGAAATCTGGGATAGGCCGCATTGGAAAGAAAAATACGGACAAGCTTATCCGGCTGCCGATAGGGCAGCGACTTGATCAGCACGCCATCGATCACGCTGAAGATCGCGCTGTTCGCGCCGATGCTCAACGCCAGCGTGAGCACGATGACAATCGCAAATGTAGGATTCGCCCGCAACTGCCGGATGGCGTAACGCACATCCTGCCGCGCGTTTTCGACAAAGCTCGTGCCCCGCGCCTCGCGGCAGTCTTCCTTCACCTGTTCATGCCCGCCAAAGACAAGCCGCGCCCGGCGTCGCGCTTCCTCATCGGCCATTCCGGACAGCTTGTACTTCTCTACCTGGCGCTCGAAATGAAAACGAAGCTCCTCGTTCAGCTCCGTCTCTTCTGCACTGCGCCGAAACAGCGCCCGCACGCGAAAACGCAAGTCGTTCCACATCGCAGCACCTCACACACTCTCCAGGACCTGGGCGACCGCTGCCGCCAGCTTCCGCCAGCTCTCGGTCTCTGCCTCAAGCTGCTTGCGCCCCATGCGCGTCAGCTCGTAATACTTCGCGCGGCGGTTGTTTTCCGATGTGCCCCATTTGGCCTTGATCCATCCCCGCCGCTCCAGCCGGTGCAGCGCCGGATACAAAGACCCCTGCTGGATGCGCAGCACATCGCTCGACACCTGTTGCACGCGTTCAGAAATCGCCCAGCCGTGCTGCGGCTCCAGCGACAGCGTCCTCAAAATCAGCAGGTCCAGCGTGCCCTGCGGAAGATCGATACGTTCAGCGGTCAATGGCCTGCCCCTTCACTTCTACAGGAGTATGACTGCAACTCTTGTAGAAGTGCAAGGGGGGAATTGAGGGACATCCCCAGAGAGACCGCCGACCGTCTCAGCCTCGCCAGCTTCGTGCCAACGCTCGACCTCTCGATACAATGCACCCACCGAGAACAGTACATGGAACTCAGCGGCACACAACCCATCCTCTGCGCACCCATCATCCGTCAGATCGATCAACATCTCATCGATCTGCTGGCCTCGCTCGATCCCGCCGAATGGGAGCTGCCGACCATCGCACCTGAGTGGAGCGTTCGCGATGTCGCTGCGCACCTGCTCGACACGGCTCTGCGCAAACTGTCCAGAGGACGCGACCAGTGTCACGTCGAACGTGTCGACATCCGCTCGCATCAGGACGTCATCAAGCTCGTCAACCGGCTCAACCGCGAGGGCGTCACTGTCTACCGGCGGCTCAGTCCTCCGGTCTTGATCGCGCTCATGCAATTGGCCTGCGCGCAAGCCGCCGACTACTACGAATTGCTTGACCCCTTCGCTACGGCTGCAATCGGCGTCTCCTGGGCCGGAGAGATGACCTCGCTCGTCTGGTTCGATGTCGCTCGCGAGCTCACTGAGCGCTGGCACCATCAACAACAGATCCGCCTCTCCACCAACCGCCCCGGCATCATGCTGCCGCCGCTCTACCGTCCCGTTCTGGACACATTCCTGCGCGGCCTTCCCCATGCCTATCGCGATGTCGCCGCGCCCGGCGGCACCGCCTTACTCGTCGAGGTCTCCGGCGACTGCGGCGGACTCTGGTGCCTCCGTCGGTCAAACGGTGACTGGCTGTTCGCCAGCGAGCTCCCGCCCATCATCACCGCCCACGTCACCATCCCACAAGCCATCGCCTGGCGCATCTTTACCAAAGGCATCGACCGCGCCTCGGCCCGCGCGCAGCTCACCATCCAGGGCGACGTGCCCCTTGCCGAACACATCCTCGAGCTCATCGCCATCGTTGGCTGACTGGTCCGCGGTGCCGCCCTCACCCCAGCCTCGACGTTCCCCCGCGCCTCCCCTATCCTTAATAGCGACCATGTCCGACGCCAACCAGATCCAGATCCATCTTCCCGACGGCTCCATCAAACAGCTCCCCGCCGGCTCCACTGCGCACGATGTCGCGATGTCCATCTCGCCGCGCCTCGCCGCAGCCGCCATCGTCGCGCGTGTTAAGCCGGTGCACGCCCCCGCCCCACACGCCACCAATACGCCCGGCGATGAAAAATCCGAGCCCGGCGAGCAGGCCATGTACGCCGCGCCCGACGCCTCCGCCGAGCACCTCGTCGATCTCCGCACGCCGCTCACCGAAGACGTGCACCTCCAGCTCCTCACCGAAAAAGACCCCGACGCGCTCCAGGTGGTGCGCCACTCCGCCGCGCACGTTATGGCTACGGCTGTGCTCGAGCTCTTTCCTGAGGCCAAGCTCGGACACGGTCCCGCCACCGATGCCGGCTTCTTCTACGACTTCTACCGGCCCACGCCCTTCACCACCGACGATCTCTCCGCCATCGAGCTCAAAATGGCCGAAGTCGTTGGCCGCGACGAGCCCTTCGTCCGCGAGTACGAGCCGCGCGAGCAGGGACTCGCCGACTACCGCGACGAGGGCGACTTCATGAAGGTCCACTTCATCGAGCGCTTCACCAAGCCCGGCGACCAGATCTCGCTCTATCGCAACGGCACTTTCGTCGACTTCTGCCGCGGCCCGCACGTGCCCTCCACCGGCCGCGTCAAAGCCTTCAAGGTCATGAGCCTCTCCGGCGCCTATTGGCTCGGCGACGAGAAGAACCCGCAGCTCCAGCGCATCTATGGCACCGCCTTCTTCTCCCGCAAGGATCTGGACGAGTATCTCGCTCTGCTCGAAGAGGCGAAGCGGCGGGATCACCGGCGGCTTGGAAAGGAGCTTGAGCTCTTCACCAACAATGAAGATGTAGGCGCCGGCCTGCCGCTGTGGCTTCCCAAAGGCGCCACCATTCGCCGCCTTCTGGAGGAATACATTCTCCAGCTAGAACGGGAAACCGGCTATGAGCACGTCTATACACCGGCCATGGCCAAAGTCGATTTGTATGTTCGCTCCGGCCACTGGGCGCATTATCACGAAGACATGTTTCCGCCCATGGACCTGAAGACCGAGCAGCTGGTTCTCCGGCCCATGAACTGTCCGCATCACATCCTGATCTACGAATCGAAGCTCCGCAGCTACCGCGATCTGCCGCTCCGTCTAGCCGAGCTCGGCACCATGTATCGCTACGAGCGCTCGGGAGCATTGAGCGGGCTTAGCCGCGTGCGCTGCATGACGCTCAACGATGCGCACATCTTCTGTACGCCCGATCAGATCAAGGAAGAATTCTCCAACGTGATGCGGCTCGTAGAGCGGGCCTATCGCGATCTCGGCATCACCAAATACAGCTACCGCCTTTCGCTGCGCGATCCGGCAAACAAGGAGAAGTACGTCGACAATGACGAGATGTGGGAGCTCGGCGAGCGCGTCCTGCGCGAAGCTCTCGACTCTCTCGGGCTGCCCTACCGGGAAAGCCGCGGCGACGCTGCCTTTTACGGCCCCAAGCTCGACATCCAGCTTGCCGATGTGATGGGTCACGAGGAAACCTACTCCACTATTCAGGTCGATTTCCATCTGCCCAGCCAGTTCGCTCTTGTCTACGCAGCCGCCGATGGAAAGCAGCACCGGCCCGTCATGATCCACCGTGCGGTCGTCAGCACCATGGAGCGCATGATTGCCTATCTCATCGAGCACTACGCCGGAAACTTCCCGCTCTGGCTCGCGCCGGTGCAGGTCGGCCTGGTCCCCATCGCAGAACGTCACAACGACTATGGCAAAAAGGTCCAGGATCAACTGAGAGCCGCCGGCCTCCGCGTCGAGCTGGACAGCCGCAACGAAAAGATGAACTCCAAAATCCGCGACCTCACCATGCAGAAGATCCCCTACCTGCTCGTCTTCGGCGACAAGGAGCAGGAAGCCGGCGCCGTCAGCGTAAGAGTCAGAGGCAAAGGCGACCAGGGCTCCATGCCGTTAGCCGAGTTCATCGCGAAGATAGAATCTTTTGTTGCCAGCAAGTCGCTCGAACTTTAGAGCCGAATACGACGAGTACAGCGCAATGGTTCACACAAGCGAACGACGAGCCGCCGCAGATTTACTCGAAAAGCTCTCCCGGGGTCAGATCACCAATGATGAATATGACAACGAATATCCAGATCGGGCAGGAGACGCTGGGCTGGACGTTGTGTATGACCGAATTTGGTTCTACTACGATGATGTTGCGGCGCAGTTTCTGAGAAAAGAAGAGTTGACCTTGCAGGATCGCCAGCTACTTGAACGCTGCATCGCTTTCCTGCGTACAGATTTCGAGTACAAAGGCCCGCTGCTGAATCGCGGCCTCTCTTTTCCCCTAAGGATTAGGCAACTCGTGGGAGGGCTCGTGAGCAGACAACGCAGGGCTGACAGCAGTTTTCTCACCCCACATTGGCCATTCACAACAGCCGACCAGTATCGACAAGTTCACTAGGGCGCCAATCGACGCGTCTTCTTTAGCTACTTACATTCCGCGCGATTATCCTGCGAGGCGATGATGTGCCACGTACCGCCTCGTTTGAGCCACGTATCCGTCCAAACCTGACACACCTTCATGCTCGGCTGGGAGCTATCTTTGCCCACAGCATGTTCCCGGCCGTAGACGACGGCGACGCTGTCTCCGAAGAAGTGCACTTTGGCCTCCTCGAGTCCGCAATCATGAGCGGTATGTGCACCCTTCTCGTCCTTCAGCTCGTCGGCTTTGCTGAAGCGTGCACCTTTCGTGGATGTGCCTTGGAAATCGTCCGCAAGCAGGCCGGCGACGACGCCGTTATCAACGCATGCACCCTCAGCCCACTTGCGTTCCATGTCGATCATGTATTTCGCGGTCTTGTCATCGGCCGACGCCCACTGGCTTTGCTGTGCATGCCCCTGCCGGGACGAGCAACAACGTTACACCAGTTGCCACCGCGCCGATTGCACCCGAAAAGCTTCGTAAATTCATTTCTTCCTCGTTTCTAAAAGCGCCGGGTGCAAGCGCCGGTGCCCTATCCTAGCGCAGTTAGGGTGGGATTATTTTGCTTATGACCGACATCCATGCGTAATTTCCCGCCCGTCCTCCGTATACCCCTCGTATGTTTGAATACGACGGGATCATGGCCGTGGCCGGGAACACCGATACTCAGCGGATTGCACGCGGTCTTCGTCATCGAGACGTAGCCCTGCTGCACGAGCTGGTGGTCGAGTATCAGTTCCGCCTGGTCCGTTACCTTATCTACCTGCTCGGGCGGCGCGACCCCGTCGATGACCTGGTACAGGAAACCTGGTTGCGCGTCCTCGAGCGCGGCCGTTCCTACGATGGCCATTCCCGCTTCGAGCCCTGGCTCTTCGCCATCGCCCGCAATCTCACCATCGACCATCTGCGCCAGCGGCGCATCTTCAGTCTGGATTCAGGCAGCGATGACTCGGGCGAGCCTTATTCCAGCCACTCTCCGGAAAAGGATCGCAAACCGATATCCCTTGCTTCGCATGACCCGTCGCCCTTCGAGCTGGCGGCTCGCACCGAGGACGCGCAACGCCTCGCACACACACTCGACACACTAGAGCCGATCTATCGCGAGGCGCTCGTCCTGCGTTTTCAGGAAGAGTTGTCTCTTCAGGAAATGGCCTCCGTCATCGGTGTGCCACTCACTACCGTTTCTTCAAGGATCTACAGGGGCCTCGCCGCACTGCGGGCGCAACTGGAGGAAGCACAGCATGCAAACTGATCGTCACCAATCCATGCGCCACATCATCGACAGATCGCTCGCGGGTGAGATCTCGTCCAGGGAGCAGCAGTCGCTTCGCGAACACCTCCACGCGTGTGCCGCGTGCCAGAAATATGCAGACGACAGCCGCCGTGCCGTCGCCGGCCTGGGCGGATTTTCCTTTGCCGCGAATCCGGATCTTCAGGAAAAAGTCTTCGCCGCCCTCGCACAGCGCGCGCAGCAACTCGAAGCCGCGCAGCCTGGCCGGCAGCGTATCGTGCGCACCTGCATCGTCGCGCTTCTGCTTACAGTCGTCGGCTCCCTGGCCGCATTGCATCTTGGCGGCCCACTCGCTGGTCTTTTCAACCTGCAGCCATCTGCAGCGCAGGCCGGTGTCCTCGCTTTGTGGGTCCTCCCCTCGTTGTGCTTCGCTCTGCTCCTGCCGCTGGTGCTCCTGCTTTCTGCCCGCTCGACGAAGACCAAAGGAAGTGTCCTATGAAAGCTCATCAGTTTTTGAGTACTGTGCCGAAAGCGCTTCGCGTCGCCGCCTGCGCCATCGTCTGCTGCGCTGTGCTCATCGGAGTTATCGTCGGCATCACCCACGGACACGTTCCGGGGTGCCGCGTCGCCGGCGCGCTCGGCGGTCTCGCCGGCATGGGCATCGGCCTGCTCACCGGCTCTCTCGCCGCCATCTGGCTTCTCTGCCTCGGCTACATCTACGTCGACGCTCGACGCCGCGCCATGCCGGCCATTCCCTGGACGCTCATTGCCATGCTGGTTCCTAACCTGCTCGGCTTTCTCTTCTACTTCGCGCTGCGCCGGCCACTCGTGCCACCTTGCGTTCAGTGCGGGCAGCCAGGAGAGACCGGGCGATTCTGCTCCTCCTGTGGCTTTGACAAACTCTCATCCGCCTCGGGCAGCACTCCTTCACCGTCTGCCGCATCGTGAGCAGAGCCAGGGTGGTTGTTTCTAGGAAATCAGACAATCCAGCAGTCGAATTCGAATTCGCATGGAATGCAGACTCGTAGGAGGTTGACATGCATGACACAAAGGAGCGGTTGTCTCTATTCTGGCTCTTCGCGTTATTGAACTACCTGTATGCGGACTGTACTGCCCTGTTTGCTATTGTTGGCTCGCCAAATCTATCCGACGCCCCACATTTCCCACCATGGGTTCTGCTGGCCTCATCGGTCTTGATGGAAATACCCATCGCCATGATTGTGGCGTGTCGGCTACTTCCGTTTAGAGCGAACCGGCTGGCGAATATCATCGCGGGCAGCATCGTCACCCTTATAAACGGCGGCCTGACCTTCGTTCCGCCTCTTTTCGGTGCCCGGACGCCCGCTCTTCCTGCGTACTTGTTCTTCGCAACGATCGAAACTGTAGCCACCTCGGTCATCATCTGGCAGGCGTGGACTTGGTCAGGGATGAAGCCAGTAGTTAGTTCGGAGCGGATCGTCGGGAACCCGGGACGCGCAATACAAGACCAGGGCACTCCCATCTAACAAGGAGAATATCCAATGAAACACAACATCCTGTTAGTCATCGCGTCTGTGCTCTCGATCCTCTTCATGACGTTTCACCTGGCGGACGACATCGTCCGCGGGATGGAGCCAGGAACGCTTTCAGACCTCATTGCGGTGCCAATCCTGGTCGTCTGGCTGTACGGAACGCTGGTGCTAGCCGAAAGGCGATCGGGATACGTCATCACCCTCCTCGGGTCGCTCCTTGGGTTGGTCGTCCCCGTCATCCACATGAAGGGGGCGGGAGTCGGCGGAGCGATCGCCAAGTCCAGCGGAGCCTTCTTCTTTATCTGGACACTCCTCGCGCTCGGCGTGACCGCGCTCTTCTCCGTCATCCTCTCGGCGCGCGCGTTATGGGAGCATCTGCCACGGCGGACCGACGTGCAGCACAAACAAGGTGCCCGTGCATGAAGCGCCGCTCGCGGAGATTTACCAAGTCCAATCCGCGATTGGTCAATATGGATGCAATTCCGCCGGATTGCCGACTTCCAGCCATTTCGTCTAGCCGGCGTAGAATCGGGGGACCTGAAAGGTCAGAGCCATGAGTGCTCCGTTTAATACTGGGTTGCGCATCGCCTTCATCCTCACAGTGTTATTCAGCAGCATCGTTGCACCCGGCCAGGCCACGCGGACTGCCTCGAACAGCAATGCACTTGCCGTATCGCTGAAAATGCAAACAGAGCAAGTTCAAGTCGGTCAAACGCCCTGGGCCATTTTGACCGTCTACAACATAACCGATCAGCCGGTGATCATCCAGAACACTATGCGGGTGTATGTCTACGGGAAAGATGGAGAAGCGCCAACAACGCTCCCTCAGCGACAGTTGACTGGCAGACTTCGCCCAGGCGATGCGCCTCTGAACTACACTCCGAACGTTGCCTTTTCTGAAGTAATAGTGTGGCCGGCCGGTGGGGCTGGCGACTGGTGGGATCGCAAGTTTCAGCTGGCCTATCTTTACGATTTAAGCGCGCCCGGCGGGTACACCGCCTACGCGGAGGTTATGGACCCGTCATCCCATCGATGGCTGCGTAGCAAAACGGTGACCTTCGAGATGACGGCGCCTGCGCAGTAGGCTTTTCTCTGCCACCGAACGTATGACCGGCAATACGGAAGTTATGCCGAGGGCGGGCTGACTTCGAATGATTCAAATCGGGAACCGAGTGCAGCAGACTCGCAGAAATCTGCCGATTCACCCCACTCAATTTGCTAGCCTTGAAATAGAGGCACGCAGAAAGATCAGCCGAAGTGACAAATGGCTGACCCGGTCGGACGTAAGTCTTTTCGGAAGACGAATTTACCGATAAGCCTAATATTTGGACGAATTTAGGCCTCGGGAGGCCCTCCAGGTTGTTGTATCCGCAGGAGTTACACACCAGCCTCCCGGTGCGGGAGGGGGTGGGGTGCCGGTAACGGTACTTACAAAAGGCCGCAGTCGCGTATCGGTTGCGCTCGCTCGCCGGCCTCGTCGGAATGATCGCCGCGGGAATGATCGCCGCGCAGTTCGCGCCCATGGATGCTGCCATCGCGCTGGCGCAACGCGCCGCCGGGCCGCTTGGCGAACGTCGCCTGCACCTCGCTCAGGATAGAGAGCGCGATCTGCTCCGGCGTCTCCGCGCCAATGTCCAGCCCCGCCGGTGCATGTAGCTCCGCCGGCATGGCGTCACGGCCCAGCCGCGCCAGCAGGTCCAGCGTCCGACGCCGTGCTCCGAGCACCCCCAGGTACCCGAGCGGCTGTGCCAGCAGCAATTCAAGGAAGAAGCGTGTCCTGCGCAAAGCTGTGGCTCATCACAATTGCCGCCGTGCGCGTATCGAGCCGCAGAGTGTCCAGCGCAGCAGCGTCCTTGGCAGCGATCACGCGCGCCGCCTCTGGAAAGCGCGCTGCCCGCGCAAAGTCGGCGCGCTGGTCCAGCACCACAACGCTCCAGCCCAGCGCCGCGGCCTGCGCCACCACCGGCTGCGCATCCGTTCCCGCACCGCACACCACCATCTGCGCCGGCGGCGCCAGTGATTCGAAGAACACGCGACAGCCGGCAAGAGCGCCTTCACGCAGCTCCGCGGTAAACGAATAGCCAATCTCCACCGCACGCGCGAGCAACGCAGCCATCTCTGGATACTGCTGCGCATGCTCCCGCGCAAACCGCTCACCCACGCGAAGCCGGGAAGCCGCGGTCGCCTCCAGCACCACCGCCAGCGGCGCAGCCACGCGACTCGCGGTCACGCGCTCCTGCGCCAGCAGCGGATGCGTCGCGGTATCGTGCTGTTCCACACGCTCCAGCAGCAGGTCGATCCCGCCACCGCAACCGAGGCCGAAGCCCTCGTTGTCCTCCTGCGTGGATGTGTCGAAGGTCTTCAGCACCGCAGGCGACTCGGAGGTCCACCAGTGCGCGCGCCGGCATAACTCGCCTTCCAGGCAGCCGCCGCTCACCGCGCCAATCCGCGAGCCATCTGGCAGAATCAGCATCCGCGCGCCGGGCGAGCGGTAGGACGAGCCACGCGTGCCGACTACCGTCGCCAGCACACACACGCCGCCTGCATCCTTCCAGGCAGCCATCATGCGGGCATGCTCCTGCATATCTCCAGTTTACTCACTTGACCTGGGCGGCGCACGGCCTGCTACCGTTGCCGGTATGGCCGCCGCAGCCGACATGAACCGCGTCGCCGGCATCCTGCTCGCCGCCGGCAGCAGCCAACGCTTCGGTGCAGACAAGCAGTCCACGCTCCTAGGCGGAGTTCCGATGCTCACCCGGGCCGCCCGTCTGCTGCTCGACGCCGGCTTCGTCATGCCCATCGTCGTGCTCGGTCCCCGCGCCGCAGAGCATCGCCCGCTGCTGGCCGGCCTGCCGCTGCGCATCGTGGAGAACCCCGCCGCCCAATCCGGCATGGCCAGCTCGCTGGTTGTGGCGACAGATACTGCTGGTGATTGTGACGCCGTCGTCGTCACCGTCTGCGACCAGCCCGCCATGACCGCCGCGCATCTGCAGGCGCTGGTCGCTGCCTGGCGCGAGACCGGCAGCAGCATCGTCGCCTCCAGCTATGCCGGAACGCGGGGCGTTCCCGCGCTATTCGCCGCCGCCCACCTCGCGGAGCTGCGCCAGCTACACGGCGACCGCGGCGCCGGACCGCTGCTCGCCCGCCATCCCGGCTCGGTCCACGCCATCCCCCTGGCCGGGGGTGAAGTGGACATCGACACCCCCGCCGACCTGAAGCGGCTGTGACGGTGACGATACCCCGGGAAACGCAAAATTCATCCCGTCGTAATCAAACGCTCCATACACTCAACGCCATGCACGAACTACCGCTGACCGTCACCGCTGCATCAGGAAGCGGCGAGGGGGTCACCATCCTTGTGTTGCACGGGCCACTGACCCTGCAGAACAGCTTCGATTTCCAGCGCGAACTTGCGGAGCACAAGCCCGCGGTGCTCATCCTGGATCTGACCGACTCGCCTTACATGGACTCCGCCGGCCTGGGCCTGTTGATGAATTACTACGTCTCCGCGGAGAAGAATGGACGCAAGCTGCTGCTTGCGGGCGCAAATGAGCGCATCCAGGCACTGCTGCAGATGACGAGGGTGAACCTCATCCTGAAGAACTATCCGACGGCAGCGGAAGCCGAAGCCAGCGCCTGAACGTTTGCCCTGACTCTTGCCCTGAACGTGTCGTTCAGACCTGCTCTGCCTCCGCCTGCTTCAGCGTGAAGCGCACTTCCTTGGTTCCATGCCGCGGATGCGTCGCCCGCAGCGTGACGGAACCCGGCTGCTCCCCAGCCCGGACCCACACCGCCACCGCTCCGCCGATCAGGGTCGCCGGATTGTCGCCAATCAACATTCCCGGCCCCTCCAGCTCCAGCGCAATCCCGTCGCTCGCAAACGGCCGGATCGCGCCGTAATGGTCGTTCATCCGCAGCACCACGCGTGTCGTATCAGCGCCATCGGCTACCAGTTCTGCATCGTCCGCCTGCACCACGAACTCATGGTCCACACCATCGCCGGAGTAGCGCTTCGAGATCACCTGCTTGCCGCCGATGTATCCATCGATGCGCAGATCGCCCCAGTTCTCGCGGATCTTCTCGCCAAAGTCCACATCGAACGGCGCGTACTTCAGATGCGGAAACTGCGTGCGATCCGGATCGGCTTCGGCGAGAAGATGTTCGCCTGAGTCTGTAACGGTGTAGATCTTCACGTGATCGCAATTCGAGCAGATAAGCCCCTTCGTGAAGCCGATCGATTCATCGTTGCGCGCCCAGTGAAACGCCGGCTCCAGCACGATCTCTTCGTCGGGATCGCATTGCGACTTGTAGAAGAACGCGGCAGGCTTCGGCTCACGGAAGATGTCCGCCACGCCGTGATAACAGATGCGATCGCCGGAGCCGAAGTTCGCGTGCGTGTTGTAGTCGAAGGCACACCAGCCGATGCCGCCTGCGTACTGCGGATCGGACGCCAGCGTGTCATGGACGCGCGCGTGCCGGATGGTGTGTTCGCGCAGCCGCTCTAGACTGTCAAAGGTTTTGCACGGATACGTGTGTCCCACGAACTCCGTATTCAGATAGCGCGGATGATTCGGCTTCTTCAGCGGCCAGCCAAAGTCGTTCATCGTGAACACATCCTCCAGAAACTCCGACTCCTGGAAGTAGCGAATGCCGCCCGTCTGCCGCGTGGTATCAAGCTGATGCGCCAGCGCATTCGTGCGTGTGTAGAAGTCGTGGTTGTCGCGCGACTCGTTGATGCGCACGCCCCACAGCACGATCGAGGGATGGTTCCAGTCGCGGCGAATCATGCGGCCCACGTTGTCCACCGCAATGTCCTGCCACGCCAGGTCGCCGATGTGCTGCCAGCCGGGAATCTCCTCCAGCACCAACAGCCCGATCTCGTCGCAGCGGTCCAGGAAGTGCCGCGACTGCGGGTAGTGCGAAGTGCGCACGATGTTGCAGTGGAAGTTGGTGCGCAGGATGTCGGCATCGCGGCGCTGCACGCGGCCTGGCATCGCCTGGCCGACGTAGGGAAACGTCTGGTGGCGATCAAGGCCGCGCAGCTTCACGATTTTGCCGTTGAGCGAGAAGCCGTGATCGGTAAACGTCGCCTCACGGAAGCCGATGCGCCGCGTCTGCTCATCTACCACCTGACGCTCGCGCATCAGCCGCACACGTACCTGATAGAGCCGCGGATGATCCAGATCCCACAGCTCCACCTTGTCCAGCTGCGCGATCTCCACCGTATGCACGAGCTCGCCATGCGCCAGGCTGGCCGCGGGAATCTCCTTCGTCGCTTTTCCTAGCACGCGATCGCCGTCCAGCACTTCGGCCGTCAACGAGTAATGCTCGTGGCTCGCAGTTGCCGGATGCTCCAGGTAGCACTTCACATCGACGGCGGGCTGCGTCATCACATTCTTCGGCGCCGCGAAGACGTTCTCTAGAAATGTCTCCGGCACCACGCGCAGCGCAACCTCGCGATAGATGCCGCCAAAGGTGAGATAGTCAATTTCGTAGCCGAAGGGCGGGATGTCCGGACGCTCGGTGGAATCCACTTCCACAGCCAGCACGTTATCGCCGCTTGGGTCGAGCTGTGGCCCTGCAGTCAGCTCGAAGGAGAACGGTGTGTAACCGCCCTTGTACTCGCCGAGCTTGTGGCCGTTGAGCCAGACAGTGGAGGCGGTCATGACGCCCTCGAAGTCGACGAAGACGCGGCGCCCCATTGCGGACTCGGGCAGCTTGAAGTGGCGGCGATAGGTGGAGACGAATGTGTAATCGTGCTCCGTAAAGCCGTGCCACGGAAGCTTGATATTTGTATGCGGCACCACAACGTGCTCGAAGTGGGCGTCGTTAAACTCGCGCGCCGTCGCTCCATCTTCCGCGGTGTGGCTGTAGAGCCAGCCGCGATTCATCGGCAGCACTATGCGTCCGCTTGTCTCTGCGTCAGCGGGTGCATCGCGCTCTGCAGCAAGCGCACCAGGTACAAGTGTCGCGCCGGCGATTAAGGTGCCGGTTGTCTTGATGAAGCCTCTTCGATCCATGGAAGGTCTCCTTGCGCCGCAGGACGCAGCCGCGGCAATCGCGTCCAGCATACATGCAAACGCTTTCCCAACTCCGGTAAGCTGGGGGACATCGGCTAGAATCCGCAAGGTAGCACAGTCGATTCCCATCGTGAATGGTTGGCACAAACCGTGGTTCTCCTCTGAAACCAGAATTCGCCGGTCTCTCTGGAGCCGGTGTCTCTGGGTCGCGCTCGTCGCCATCGCAACCCTGTTCGCGCCTGTGAGGGCAGCCGCGCAGGAGCCTTCTCCGCAAGACTTGAAAGGTGCAGCCATCCAGGGCCGCGTCTTCGATTCGGAGACCAAGCCGGTTGGCGATGCAGTGGTACGACTTGAAGCAACAGGCGCTCGAGCTCCAGCGCAGACGCGAACCAACGCAGCAGGTGCCTTCGAATTTTCGGCTCTCTCGATGGGCAGCTACACACTCAGCGCGGTGAAAGCAGGCCTGCGCAGCCGTGCCACTGCGCCCGTTGCATTGTCCGATGGCGAGCGAAGGCATATCGACCTGGTCCTCGAAGCCTCCGGAATGACGGCGCAGCCAATGGGCTTTTCCGACACGCCCAATTTCACCGTCGCGGGCGTGACCGATTGGACGGCCGTCGGCGGCCACGGCTCGGACTCCATCCTGCGCACCAGCGAAGATCTCGCGCGGGAAACACTCGCGCTCAAAGCGCAGGGCGCAGGACAACATCCCTCTGCCGGCATGGAGAGCGACAGTCGATCGGAAAGCGGCCTGCGCGCCGCGCTCGCCACTACTCCTGGAAGTTTCGCGGCCAACCATCAACTTGGCGAGTTCTATCTTCACGCCGGCAGATACAGTGAGTCGTTGCCCCTGCTCGAGGCCGCATACCGGATCGATCCCGCGAACGATGAGAATGAGCGCGACCTCGCACTGGCCTACGAGAATTCCGGAAATCTCAAGCAGGCTCGTGAACACATTGCGAATCTGCTGAAGCGGCAGAACGATGCGGACCTGCACCGCATGGCCGGTGAGCTCGACGAGAAGCTGGGCAATGCACTCGCGGCCGTTCAGGAATATCAGAAGGCTGCCAGCCTTGATCCCAGCGAGCGGAACTACTTCGACTGGGGCTCGGAGTTGCTATTGCACCGCGCCGTATGGCAAGCCGCTGAAGTTTTCAGAAATGGAATCAAGGCTCATCCGCAATCCGCAAGGCTGCAGACCGCGTTGGGCACAGCGCTCTTTGCCGGAGCACTCTACGATGAAGCCGCGCGCACCCTGTGCGCTGCTTCCGATCTGGATCCGGCGAATCCGGAGCCATACATTTTCATGGGTAAGGTGGGGATAGCCGCGCCCGCGCCCTTGCCGTGCATCGAGTCGAAGCTGGCGCGATTTGTGCAGCAGAATCCGGATAGCTCCGTTGCGAACTATCTTTACGCCATGGCGATCGGGAAACGCCAGCAATTATCGGCGAACAAAGCCGACTCGCCACAGGTAGAAGCTCTGCTTACAAAGGCCGTGTCGCTCGACGCGAAATGTTCTGATGGATACCTGCAACTCGGCATCCTCGCGGCGTCCCAACATAACTATGAGAAAGCGATTCCGCTTTACACCAAGGCGCTTGATGCCGATCCGCAACTGGGCGAGGCGCACTACCGATTGGGCGTGGCTTATGACCGGCTCGGCGAGCGAGACAAAGCCGCACAGGAATATCAGCTTCATGACGAGATCGAGAAACGCCAAGCCGCTGCCATTGAGCGAGAGCGGCGGGATGTGAAGCAGTTTGTGGTGGTGCAGGGACAGCCGGCGAAGTCCGTCACGCAGTGACGTTCGCTACTTCGCCTTCGGCTTGAAGGTCGCGATGATGCCGCCGCCTTCACGAATCGTGAGTATCTGGTTCGCCTTCACTTGCGTGAAGCGCTCGAGCTTCTGCGTCGTCGGCCATTTGATTTCGATGACATCGACCGTTTCGGCCTTCCCTAGCCCAAAGTGCAGCCGCAAATCGCTCTGCGACATCACGCTTGCGCCGCTGTGTACCTCATCCATCTGAATATGCTTCCCGGTAAAGACGCGCACCCGCGCGCCAATGGCCGTGCGATTGCACTTGGTCCCCACCAGCTTGACTTTGATCCAGTTCTGCTTGTTGCCTCCGTCATTGCGCAACAGCGACGGCCGATCGTTCATGTTCAGGACCAGCGCGTCCACGTCGCCATCATTGTCATAATCGCCAAACGCAGCGCCCCTGCTCGAATAGTGCTCGCTGATACCCGGCCCCATCTCCGATGACACATCCTTGAAGTGCCCATCGCCGAGATTCTTATAGACCAGCCGCGGGTTCTTGAACTTCTGATCGAAGTCATATGTATCGATCTCCGGGTAAACGTGCCCGTTGACCTGAAGAATGTCCGGCCAGCCATCATTGTCGTAGTCGATAAACCCGCAGCCCCACGCCACATAGCGGGCGTTCACACCAATGCCGGCAGCAAAGGTGACATCGCTGAAGGTTCCATCGCCGTTGTTGTGATAAAGGTTGCAGGTGTCGTCCGCGAAGTTGGTTTTGAAAATGTCGAACCAGCCGTCGCAATCGTAGTCCGCTACCGCGATTCCCATGCCCGCCTGCTCGTGGCCGCTATCGCTGTAAGCGCAATCCGCCATCACCGCGACATCCGTAAACGTGCCGTCGTGGTTGTTCTGAAACAAGATGCTGGGCTCGGAGTCCACGGCAACATAGATATCCGGCCAGCCATCGTTATTGAAGTCATAGGAGACCGCAGTAATGGAGTAGCGCGGCCCGGTCTTCAGAATGCCAGCCTTCTCCGAGACATCGGTGAAGGTCCCATCGCCATTGTTGTGATACAGAATATTCGTGTCGCCCGGAAGACCGCGCGGCCCGCACATGATGGGAACGCCCTTCCACTGGCAGTAATGCGTGGCATCGGCCGACGGAATCTTGTCCGGATCGAGCTTGATGTAATTGCACACGAAGAGATCGAGAAAGCCGTCCCGGTCGTAGTCAAGAAACGTGCAGCCAGCGCCCCAGCGAACGTCCTTCTGATAGAGCCCAGCTTTCTGCGTGACATCCGTAAATGTGCCGTTCCCATTGTTATGGAAAAGAATGTTGTGTCCCCAGAAACAGCAGAACAGATCGTCCCAACCATCGTTGTTGTAATCGCCAATACAGACGCCGGTCTGCCAACCCGTCCGAGCCAGTCCCGATTTCTCGGTTACATCCGTGAATGTGCCGTCGCGGTTGTTCTTGTAGAGATGAGAGGTAGGCGCCTTCCCATCGGGCCAATGCGCATCGAGCCGATCACCGTTGGTCAGATAGATATCCAGCCAGCCGTCATTGTCATAATCAAAAAAAGCCAGCCCACTTCCCTTGGCTTCGATGATCGACCGCTTGTGGTCGACGCCTCCCCAGACGTTCGGCGCATTCAGACCGGCCTGCTCGCCCACATCTACAAACTGAACTGGAGATGCCGTGGGCCTCGATGTCGCGGCTTGCAGCAGCAGCGCCGGATCTCTCCATCTCCACAGCGGCGTGGCGAGCGCCTCGGTCAATGCGCCGCTGAGCATGAATAGAGAGGAACCGAGGAACCGCCGTCGAGGCCAATGCATAGATTGCGATTATAAAGACGGACGCAGCCCCATCAGGGCAGTGAGTTCAACACGTCCATGGCCTGCTTGCCGGTTGCACTTTCGGGCAGCACGCGCAATAAGTCTTGCAGCACCGCTCTCGCTTTCTCCTTGTCGTTCCGCATCACGTACAGGCGCGCGAGATTGAGATATGCCTGATCGAACTTCGGATTCACTCGAATGCAGCTCTTGAACTGCTCCTCGGCCTTCGCATACTCCTGCTCCCGCACATACAGAACACCAAGGTTATTCAACGCCTCGGGATAATCCGGCCGCAGCTCTGCCGCCTTCTGCAGAAAATCCGCGGCGGGCGCCAACTGGTTTTGCTGCGCGTAGAACATGCCCAGGCTGTAGTTCGTCTCCGGATCGTTGGGCTGAATATCGAGAGCATGTGTCAGACATTCCTGCGCCTTCGCAAAATCCCCCTGCCGCCGATACACGTTGCCCAGGTTCAGCAGGGCAGTCGCGTAGCCAGGACGCAGGAGCAGCGACTGCTGAAAGTTCTGGATGGCCTCGCCCGCGTTGCCTTCCTGCGCGGCCATCATGCCCAGGTTGTTCCACGCCTCCGGATAGTTCGGACGCAGCTTCAGCGTCTGCTCCAGATAGCGGCGCGCTTGCGGAAAATCATGCCGCTGCAGACTGAGCGTGCCCAGGTTGTAGTAGCCCTCGGCGTCATCCGGCTTGGCGGCAATGACTTGTTGGAAAGAAGCCGCTGCTTCATCCAGATAGCCGTGCTGGAACATCGCCACGCCGTAGGTAAAGTCATTACGCTGAAATGCGCTCTGATAGAGGGTCCCCGTAAAGGGAAGCGCCTTTCGCACACGCTCGGCAGCCGTGACAGGCATCGATCTCACATCTGCGAGAAGGCTCTCAATTTCGATTGGCCCCTGGTATACCTTCACGATCATGCCCTCCCGATCCACGAGGAAGGAGGTCGGGATTGCGAGATCCCTGCGACGGTCAAAGAGATATCGATAGATGATGTTGTAGATTCCCGCCAATTCCTCCGTCGCAAAGAGCACCGGGAAGCTGAGTCCTTCGCGGATGGCAAACGATCGCGCCTTACCAACATCGCCAGCATCGTCGATGTTGATGGCGACGACCTTCACCTGCAGCGCCGCAAGCGTCGCCAGGTGGCGATGGAAAAGCCGCAACTGCTCACTCGAAAGCGGCGCCGTCATGGCCCAGAAGTTGAGAAGCACCAGCCCGGCGCGAAACTGCTGAAGTTCTCGCGTGGCGCCCGTAAGATCCGGCAGAGAAAACTCCGGCGCTCGCAATGGCTCAATCAGCCATGTAGCCACTTGAGCCGGCGACCGTTCTAACGCCGGCGATGGTCCAGCTTGCGCTTGCGCGGCAAGGGGTGTCGTAAAAGGCTTGGCTGCAAATGCAGAGGAACCTTCCTCGATCTCGATTCGGTGGTCCGCCGGCAGATCTTTCCATTCCTGAGTCAGCCCGCTCGGCCAGCGGATCGCAGCCCGAACTGTTCCCTCCGGCGTTCCCAGCCCAAAGAAGATCTCTTTCGAATGCTGAGCCAGAAATCCTGACCCCGCCTGCAGATACTTCGTCTGGCGAAGCGTCCCCACCTCGACTGTGACCGCCGCTCCGATCGCATCACGATTGCTTTTGTGGCCTCGCAGGCGAAAAGAGATCGACCGGCCGATCTCTCTCATCGTGTTATGCAGAATCCGCAATTGCGGCGCATTCCGGTTCTTCAGGATGACCTCGAGCCGCCCATCATGATCGATGTCGGCGAGAACGAAGGAGCGACCGTCCTCGGGAAAGTCCAACCCCACAACACCTGAGACCTCGGAGAATGTTCCGTCGCGGTTGTTGGCGAACATCACGTTTCTCTCGTAGCCGTTCCAGGTGCTGTCGGACCGAATCAATTCGTTCAGCGCCTGCCATCCACGCTCGTAAGCTAACGCGGGCGTCGCATCGTCGGGCGATTTGCCCACCACCTGTCGCCAGAAAAAGCTGGCGAGGTCGCTCCGATCGGGCGCAGAAATATAGCCATTGGCGATATAGAGATCCGGATAGCCATCATGATCGAAATCCCAGAAGTCGGACGACCAGGACCAGCGTCCCATCTCCACTCCGGCACGCTGGCTCACGTTCTCAAACTGCCCGTTCCCTTGATTTCGATACAGCGAATTGCCGCGCGCATGCCGGCGGTAAACGGCGCGAATCTCGTCAGTAGATTTCTGATGAAAGATCTTTTGCCCTGAAACTCGTTGGCCTGCCGCCGACCACATGTTCGCGGCATAGATATCCTGCCTGCCATCGTTATCGACATCGGACCAGCACGCGCTCATGCCGGCGCCCGCGTCGTCAACGTGGGCCTCGCTTGAAACGGCGGTAAACCTGCCATCGCCGTTGTTGCGGTATAGATTGGCGCGCCCGAAATCGTTCGCTACATACAGATCGGGGAAACCGCCGGAACCAGATTCGCCCCAGGCGCACGCGAAACTATAGCGATCGTTCTCCGCGTTCAATCCCGCCGCTTCCGTCTTGTCTACAAAAACTGCATTCCCTTCGTTGTGCAGCAGAAAATTCGCCGGACCATTCCGCGCGTCGGAGTAAGGCACGGGGTAGTGATACTGATCGAGCCCCAGATAGTAGCTATAGAGGCAGAAATAAATATCGAGGCGTCCGTCTCGGTCGTAGTCGGCGATCGCTGCGTGGGTGAATGTTCCCTCCGGCGGCCGCGCAAACTGGAAAGCGTCCCGCTTGATCGCGAACGTGCCGTCGCCCTGATTGAGAAAGAGCAGCGGCCCCCCGCCACACACCACCAGCAGGTCCTGCAGCCCTTGGTTCCGAAAATCGGCGAAGAGCGCGCACGCAGTGCTGTCCAGCACTCCGACGCCGCCCTTCTCTGTCACGTCTTCAAAGGTCCCGTCGCCCTTGTTTCGATAAAGGCGGTTCGGCAATCCCGCCGGTTGGCAGACGTACAGATCGTCGAAGCCATCGTTGTCATAGTCGCCGGCCGCCACACCGTTGTTGCCGTACACATCGATGCCGCACGCGCCATCGAGCACCGTACGCCAGTAATCGGAGCCGCGAAGCATCTGGCTCTTGTAAGACTCCACTCCACCAAGCGCCTGAGCAGTCACGTCAATAAATGCAGCCCCGTTCGAGCGGCTCAGCGTCTCTTTCCCCGTCTGCCACCGGGTGGCTTTCCAACCGGCTGATTCGTTCTGCGCCCACTCCATCCGCCAGCTTCCGATACGCTCCTCGCGCCGTTTGTCTATCCGGTCGCCAACAATGTCGTATCGGAGATCCAGCCGCACCGTCAGCGGCGCGCTTGCGATCTCTTCGATGCCGGTAATCTCAAATTCCGCGACATCGACTCGCGCGAGGTCTCCGAGCCAACCGGCGATCTGCTGAAAAGATTGCTCCCGACCGTGGACGGTGCCTGCCGCAAATTCTCGTCTTAAGATCTCGATTCCGTATCCGGCGCGGACCGGGGTTTCGCCGGCGGGAGCCAGGATGCAGCCTTCGATCGAACCGTCCAACGCCTGCGCCAAAGCCGAAAGATCGCGAACCGACGCTTTGAAGGCCACACTCCACTGCTGGAGGACAGATTCGATTTCAAATGCATATTTTTCAGTGACGAATTCATCCGAACCCGGCGCGACTAGCCGGAGAACATCTTCCAAAGGAGACTTCGCCGGATAGCGAGGCTTCAGTCGAAGATCGGAGAAGGGGAAGGGAGGCGGGGTCGGATAGACCACCGGGGGGGCCAAACAGAAGCGAGTATCCGTGGAGGGGCGATGGACGAAGCAGCACCGGCGCCAGGCCCAGGCCCTTCAGGAGTGCCCGCCGGGAAAGAAATGAATGTTCGATGGTGTGACGCGGCATCCTGACGGGTCCCGTGCAGACG
The DNA here is from genome assembly GCA_963712845.1 of uncultured Acidobacteriaceae bacterium. Classification (GTDB taxonomy): domain Bacteria; phylum Acidobacteriota; class Terriglobia; order Terriglobales; family Acidobacteriaceae; genus KBS-83. Next base: position 116,449 of record CAVQJM010000021.1, on the reverse strand, counting down.
AAATGCTAACACCAGGCGGCGCAGATCCCGTCGCGGCAATGAGTGTGGCCACCCTCCGCAGCCAGCAGGTTAGCAAACAGTAATCTGACAATACCTCACTGGTACATACCCGTGAAGCAACGATCCACCGCCCCGCATACGCCGGAGCTCTATCCTCATGCTGCCGTTGTCTGCGCAAGGCAAACGCACGATTCCTCACCGCCCGGCTCGGTGGTGCACAGGAACCAGTCAGCGTTCCACCTTTTGGTTGACAAGCGTTGGAGGATTGGAATATGTTCCTGGCCGATGGATGTAACCGGTTACTTCACGCCGGTTCATGTTCATGAGCATGTAACCGGTTACTTAAGCCGGGCCAATGAATAGAACAGCAGCCGTTTCAGCCGCACGAATGGGCCTTATAGGGAGAGTGAGGTATTTTATGGCCATTGATCGTAATAACGTTTTCCCGTGGTTCAGACGCATAACCTCCATAGCCGTTGCATGCTTGTTGTTTCTTCTGGTGCAAGCTCCGCGCCTGTCGGCGCAGGTGGATGAAGGCGCGATCAACGGACAGGTGCAGGACTCCTCCGGCGCAGCCGTGCCCAACGCGCACGTGACGCTCGTGAATACCGACCAGGGTTTGACGCTCGAATCCACCACAAACAGCGCAGGCGAATATATCTTCTCGCCGGTCAGAATCGGCCATTACACCGTCACTGTCACCGCTCCCGGCTTCTCGACGACCACCCAGCAAAACTTGACGGTCAACGTAGGGCAGCACCTGCTGGTCCCCGTCAAGCTCAGTCTCGGCGCCGCCTCTTCAACGATTCAAGTCACCGCCGCACCGCCGCAGCTTCAGACCGACGAAGCGTCGGTCGGGCAAGTCGTTAACCAGCGCGCCATCAACAGTCTGCCGTTGAACGGCCGCAACTTTACCTTTCTCGCGCAGCTCAGCGCAGGCGTGAATACACCCCAGGCAGACACTCGCGGCAACGCCGCCTCGGGCGCCTTCTCCGCAAACGGGCTTCGTCCCGCCCAGAACAACTACCTGCTGGACGGCATCGACAACAACTCCAACGCCGTTGACTTCCTGAACGGAACCAACTTCGTCATCCTTCCACCGCTGGAGGCCATTCAGGAATTCAAGGTGCAGACCGCGGACTTCAGCGCCGAACTTGGCCGTTCCGCGGGCGCCGTTCTGAACGCCACCATCAAGTCGGGAACCAACAGCATCCATGGCGCGGTCTGGGAATATTTCCGCAATGACAAACTCGACGCCGCGGACTGGTTTGAAGATAACGGCGGGATCAAAAAGGGCGAGTTGCGTCAGAACCAATTCGGAGCGTCCATCGGCGGCCCGATCATCAAGGACAAGCTCTTTTACTTCGGCGACTATGAAGGCTTCCGCCGCGTGCAGGGCACCGTTCTCACCGGCAGCGTGCCTACGCTTACAGAGAGAAACAGCGGTTTCACCAACCTATCTGATTTGATCACCGGACAGAACGGCGCACCGCGGACCGACGCCGTTGGGCCGCTCCATCCCTTATGGCACGGTCCTTGACCCTGCGACGACCCGCGCAGTGACTGCCGGTACAGTCGACCCCGTTTCCGGAATAAACGCGACAACAACAGGCTTTGTTCGCGACCCCTTCGGATCCTGCGGACGCGAGCACAGTGAACTACACGCTCGCCGGCTGCGGCCTCAACCAGATTCCTGCCACACGCCTGGATCGCAAACGCCGTCAAGCTGATGAATCTTTACCCGGCGCCGACCAACGGGGCGTTTACTTCCAACTACACCAACAGTCCCGCCCTGTACGAGCATAAGAACGCCTTCGATATTCGCGTCGACTTTAATCCGTCTGCGAAAGATCAGATATTCGGCCGCTTCAGTTACGCGGATGATCCTCAATTTATCCCGGGCATCTTCGGCGGCATAGCGGACGGCGGCGGCTTCCAGCAGGGCATTCAGACTTATAAATCCGACCAGGCGGTCCTGGGATATACCCACGTCTTCACGCCCAGCACCATCAATGTAGCGCGCGTCGGATTCAATCACCTCCATACCACCCGTTTCGGACCGGAGGGCACCGTCAGCGGTATCCCCGCGCAGTTCGGCATTCAGGGCATCCCGCAGGGCAATGAGAATGGTGGCCTCCCCGCGATCGTCATCTCGGGTCTCAATGAGCTGGGCAGCAATGACTTTCTACCCTCCGACGAAGTCAGCCAGACCCTCCAGGTTACGGATGACTTCACCAAGATCTACGGGAAGAACACCTTCAAAGTAGGCCTTGAATACCAGACGGTGAATTTCAATACCCTGCAGCCCGCCTACTCGCGCGGCGAGTTCGACTTCAACGGCAACTATGCGGGCGTACCCGGGCAGAGCGGAGACCAGACCGGTCGCGCGCAACTGCTGCTGACTCCAACGGCCTCGACAGTTGGCGGCCCGGCCGGCGTCGGCGGCGCGAACGAAGTACATGCCTCCAACATCAGCAAAACCTACGATCAAAGGTCTTACCTGGCGCTGTACTTCCAGGACGACATCAAGCTCAGCCCCGTATTCACGCTTAACCTCGGTCTCCGCTGGGATTACTTCAGCCCCATCTCCGAGACCAATGGCGGTCAGGCCAACTTTGTCCAGAGCGGTCCTCCCAATGGCGTGCCCACATACCTGATCCCCGCTTCTGGCAAAGACGACAGAAGCCTATCTTCGACGGCGAATAACCCCTCCTTGAATGGTCAGGGCTTCCTCGACCTGCTGGCGAAGGACGGCATCGCGCTTGGATCGACCAACAAATATGGAAATGCCCTCGTCCAGACACAACAGACCAACTTCGCTCCACGCGCAGGCTTCGCCTTTCAAGCTACTCCGAAACTTGTAGCGCGCGGCGGAATCGGTCTCTTCTTCAACGCATTCGAAAACCAGGGATACGGCCCGAACATTGGCGAGAATTATCCGTTTGTCTATAACTTCGACTTCAAGACAAATGGCTCTGATACCGCACCCTTCAGCAGCGGCCCCAACCCGTATGGCACCTGCGGAACGGCTGGTGTCGGCGGCAGTGCGCCGATCGGCACCGGTCTCACCTGCGCGGCCTTTACTCCTCTGGCTGTCAACGCCGCAGGATTGAGCCTGCAAGGTCTTCAATTCAATTACCAGACTCCGCGTACCTTAAGTACGAACCTTACTCTGCAATATGCCTTGACCAATACTCTGTCCGCACAGGCGGCATACGTATTCACCGACGGCAGCGATCTTCAGACCGGCATCGGCAACAACATGGTCTCTCAGCTTTTGCCCGCCAACACAAGTACAACGAATTTTGTTCCCTTTCCGGATTTCAGTCAGGGCGCCAGTTATCAGCGGACTCTCGGAAGCAGCATCTACAATGGCTTGCAAACCAAGCTGGAACAGCAGTTGTCGCATGGGTTGACCTACCTCATCACCTACACCTGGTCAAAGACGTTTTCGGACGCAGGCGACTTACTCAATGGCAGTCCGAATGAAGGATATCGCGCGCCATACGTACCCGGCCTGGGTCCGCGCTTTGATTGGGGGCTGGCTGATTTCGATGTCCGAAACGTAGTCCATATAAGCGGCGGCTACGAGCTTCCAATAGGCCGGAACAAGCAGTACCTTGCCAATACCAGTAAGCTGGTCGATAACTTAGTTGGCGGGTGGGCGATCAACTGGATCACGACCCTCCAGGGTGGTCAACCTATCACGCTCGGTTGCCCGACTGGTGGCTCCAACGGAGATAATGCAACCACTTCTGGAACCAACTGCAATGACCTGCTGGTTCCCGGCCAGAGCCAGAAGCTTGGACTGCACACCGACTCGAATGGAAAACTCAGCTGGTTTGGCAATCCGGCGGCGTATAACCAGCCTTGTCTGCTGGGCACTAATGGTCAGCTGGTGACTCCCCTTACGCCAACCGGATGCGTACCTCTGTTGGGTTCCGGGATATTGGGGGGCAGCCGCGCAACGACCTATGGCCCTGGCTTCCATCGGCTGGACTTCTCCGCGTTCAAAGGCTTCCAGGTCAGCGACCGCATCTCCATGCAGTTCCGGGCTGAGTTCTTCAACATCCTCAACCATCCGAACTTCAACGCTCCAAATTTCGGCGGCAATGGCGTCACGTCGATCGGGGGCTCAGGCACCTTCACCAGCTCCACCTTCGGCGAAATCGGATCGACTCGCGATGCTCCATACGATCCAAGACAGATCCAGTTCGCTCTGAAGCTCTACTACTAACGCTATACTTGTAAGCAACGATCAGCACCCCGGAACTACTCGCCGCATAGGCGTCTGTCCGGGGTGCTTCTCTTTGCGTAGCGGATGCTCACGCAAGCCATCGCAGAGGTGTTTTGTGAGCAAGGGATCCCGGTTCCAGCGCGTCGCTCTTGGCTGCCTGATCGCTTGTGCGAGCCTCGCAGCATTACCCGCTGCTGCTGCGCAGGATAGTCAAAGCAAGTCGCTGGATCGCGAGTTTCAATCGGCGGTCTCCGCATACAACGCCGGACACATCGCCGAGGCGGCCGCCGAGTTGGAGAAGCTTCTACCCCACACGCCGAATAGCTTCGAAGTCCATGAGCTTCTCGGCCTGGTCTATGCCGCGCAGTCAAAGAGCCAGCAGTCCGTGGAGCAACTGCAAATCGCCGTACATCTGAAGCCGGACTCGGCAGCCGCGCGAACCAATCTCGCAACGGGCCTGCTTCACGCCGGCAAGTCCGCGTTGGCCGAAGAGCAGTTCCGCAAGGCGCTCACGCTGAAGCCGAATGACTTCCAGGCAAACCACAACCTGGCCGAGTTCTATCTCCAATCCGGAAAGATCGCACAGGCGCTCCCTCTCCTCGAAAGGGCGCAGCAAATCAATCCTTCTTCCTACGACAATGGCTACAACCTGGCGCTCGCCTATTTCCTCACGGGTCGGCAAAGCGAATCGCGCGAGCTAACTAATAAAATCGCCCAGCAGCAAGATACCGGAGAGCTTCACAACCTGCTGGGCAAGATCGACGAGAAGGACGGAAAGTTCGTAGAGGCGGCGAACGAGTTTGAGACCGCCGCGCGCATGGACCCGAGCGAGGACAACCTGTTCGTGTGGGGATGCGAGCTTCTTCTTCACCGGACATACGAGCCAGCCATTCAGGTCTTTCAGCAAGCGACACTGCGCTTTCCCACCTCGCCCCGCCTCTGGATCGGGCTGGGCATGGCGTTGTACTCGCGCGGCAGATATGAAGACTCCGTCAAGGCCCTATTGACCGCAGCCGATCTGAATCCGAAAGACCCGCGCTGCTATCTCTTCCTGTCCAAGGCCTATCTCAGCTCTCCAAACCAGGCAGACGAAGTTATCCAGCGCTTCCGTCGTTATTCCGAGTTAGAGCCCGACAATGCGCTGGCTCAGTATTACTATGCTGTGAGTTTATGGAAAGGAAAGCGATCCGAAGCAAGCAGCATCAACTATCCGTTGGTAGAGTCCCTGCTGCAAAAATCAATAGCCCTGGATGGCAAGCTCGCGGAAGCGCACCTGCAGTTAGGCATTCTCTATGCCGACCAGCACAAATATGCTAAGTCGCTGCCGGAATATTCGCGGGCACTGGAGCTGAATCCCAACCTTGCCGACGCTCATTACCGGCTCGGCCAATACTATGTGCATGCCGGGCAAAAGGACCATGCCCAGCAGGAGTTCCAGACCTTTCAGCAGCTTCAGGCTCATCATCAGGCCGAAGTCGATAAAGAACGAGCCGAAGTGCGGCAGTTTGTATATGCCGCTGACTCTACATCCGCAACCAAACCATAATTCCGAGCGTGTGGCTCAGAATACGAATCTCCAGCGTCTGCTTCGGCTCACGAACACTCCAATGGGAACGCCCCCGATCAGCTTCGCACGGAGAAGCTGACGAAGAAAGCCACGCCACGACGATGCGGTACCCACAAAGGCGCGCTCGACGCCATACCGAAGACGCCGTAATCTGCAGACGCAGGCTTTCATCGGAGATTTGCCGGCATGCCCTCCGCGCCATCCAACTTCATCCGATACCTCTTCGGTTCCACCCCGGACGGGAAGCAAGGCGCATCGAATCGCCTTATCGCCCGCTGGCTCTTCCTGCGCGCGCTCGGCCTGATTTACTTCTCCGCCTTCTTCTCACTCCTCTTTCAGATCCGCGGCCTGATCGGTCCCGATGGCGTTCTGCCGGCAGGCGAATATCTCGAACAGGTCCAACACGGCCTCGGCCCGCTGCGCCTCTGGTACGCACCCACCATCCTCTGGCTCTCCGCCGGCAACCACATGCTCATCGCGCTCTCCATCGTGGGCATGCTTGCATCGCTGCTGCTGGTCGCAAACATCTGGCCGCGGGCCATGCTGGTCGTCTGCTTCATCGGCTTTCTGTCCTTCGTCGCCGGCGCACAGGACTTCGCGAACTACCAATCCGACAGCATGCTGCTGGAAGCCGGCTTCATCAGCCTCTTTCTCGCGCCCGGCGGTCTGCTACCCGGCTGGGGAGCGGATTTCCCAGCGCCGCGCGCCAGCGTTCTCCTGCTGCTCTGGGAGTGGTTCCGCATCTACTTCGAATCCGGCGCCGTCAAGCTGCTCAGCGGCGACCCTACCTGGCGCAACTTCACCGCCATGGACGAGTACTACCAGAACGGCCCGCTCCCTACCTGGATCGGCTGGTACATCCAGCACCTGCCGGAGTGGTTCCACAAGGCCACCGCCGTCACCACTCTCCTCATGGAGCTCGTGCTCGTCTTCATGGCCTTTCTGCCGCGCCGCTGGCGCATCGTCTGTTTCTGCATCGTCACCGCATGGCAGGCCGGCGTCATCCTTACCGCGAACTACACCTTCCTCAACTATCTGGTGCTCGTCCTCGGCGTGCTCCTGCTCGATGACCGCCTGCTCCGCCGTTTTCTTCCCAGCCGCTTCCGCAGCACCTTCCCGCAGCTCCCGGAGCCTGCCTCGCTGCAGGACGAGATCACCCGTGATGACGAGCAGCCAGACGAACAGCCACGCAGCCAGCCACGCACCGCTGTTCGCCGCCATCTCGCGGCGATACGTCTCGCCGTCACCGCCGTCATGCTTACCTGGGTCTTCTACGATACGTCGCTTCTGTTGTTACATATGTTCTGGCGCGCAGAGCCGCTGCCCGGCGAGCCCATCGTCGCCCTCGAGCCCTTCCGCATTGCCAATCAATACGGCCTCTTCGCCGTGATGACTCCGCACCGCTACGAGATCGAGTTCCAGGGCTCCAACGACGGCGCCACTTGGACTGCCTATCCCTTCCGCTACAAGCCGCAGGACCTCTCCGCCGCGCCCGGCCTCTATGCGCCCTATCAGCCGCGCTTCGACTGGAACCTCTGGTTTGCCTCGCTCGGCGCGTGGAACGAATACCCCATCGTCCCGCGCACCGAGGAGCTCCTCCTTACCAACGACCACGACGTCCTCCAGCTCTTCGCCGGAAATCCGTTCCCCGGCACCCCGCCGCGGTATCTTCGTGCCGTTCTCTGGCAGTATTGGTTCACCTCAATGGCGGAGAAGCGCGCGACCGGCCACTGGTGGCGGCGCCAGCTTCTCGGCACCTACGCGCCCACCATCCAGCGCAACCCCGACGGCCGCTTCGTCATGCTGCAGGACGCCACACTCTCCGGTCCTCAATAGTCCCGTAAGTTCACAAGCCTTTACACCCAATGCAGCGCGCGCCGGAGTATCCTGTCTGGCATAGGAGTCCTCTATGCTACGCAGAGATTTCCTTCGCCGCTCCGCTTCTGGCCTGGCCGCCACCTGGGTCGCCAGCAAGGCCCGCGCCGCCAGCCTCGCCATACCCTCTGCTACCGGCAAATACCGCGCCCACGATGACGTCGTCCTCGGCCGCACCGGCATCCGCACCAGCCGTCTCGCCATGGGCACGGGCACCATCGGCGGCGGCGGTGAGTCGAATCAGACGCGCCTCGGCACCAATCCATTCGTCACGATGCTGCTCGACGGCTACCACGAGAACGGACTTCGCTTCTTCGACACCGCCGACTCCTACGGCAGCCATCCTTATGTAGCGGAGGCCATCAAGCAACTGCCGCGCGACAAGGTCACCGTGCTCACCAAGACCGACCATCGCGATCCCAAGGAAGTACGCGATGACCTCGATCGCTTCCGCCGCGAGCTGGGCACCGACTACATCGACATCCTGCTCATCCACTGCACCACCGAAGGCGACTGGACCACGCGTTACCGCGGCGTGATGGACGTGCTATCCGAGGCCAAGCAGAAGGGCATCATCCGCGCCCATGGCGTCTCCTGCCACTCCATCGAAGCCCTGCGCGCCGCCGCAGCGGCATCGGATTGGGTCGATATCGATCTCGTGCGCCTCAATCCTGTCGGCGCCCACATGGATGCCGATGCCGACACCGTGATCGGCGTCGTCAAGCAGATGCGCAAAGCCGGCACCGGCATCGTGGGCATGAAGATCCTCGGCCAAGGTGCGATGCGCGACCGGCCCTCCGAAGCAGTGCGCTTCGCGCTCAGCAGCGGTGTGCTCGACGCATTCACCATCGGCGCCGAATCACGCCACGAGCAGGACGACCTGACCCACCGCATCGCCGCTGCATAGAACCAGGCTCGTTGCCGCGCATAATCGCACGCGGGCAGCGCCAGCCTGCGCCTTTCTTGCGATGCATATAATTGTGCTCTGGCTGACCTTTATCTCCGAGTATCCAGGGTGCCGCACGAGTGAAATTATCGGACTATGTATTCAGCCGGCTGAAGGAGTGGGGCGCACGTCACGTTTTCCTGGTCACCGGCGGCGGCGCCATGCACCTCAACGACTCCATCGGCACCTCCGGCCTCCACTACATCTGCACGCATCATGAACAGGCGGCCGCGATGGCAGCGGAGGGTTACGCGCGCATTGCGCAGGCTCCCGGCGTGCTGAATGTGACCACTGGTCCAGGCGGCATCAATGCGCTGAATGGCGTCTTCGGCGCATGGACCGACTCCATCCCGATGTTGATCCTATCCGGCCAGGTGAAGCGCGAAACCTGCATGGCCACCTACGGATTAACCGACCTTCGCCAGCTCGGGGATCAGGAAGTCGATATCATCCGCATGGTAAAGGGAATCACCAAGTACTCCGTCTTTGTCAGTGACCCCGATTCCATTGCCTATCATTTAGAGCGCGCCTGGTATCTCGCGCAAAACGGAAGACCCGGCCCCTGCTGGCTGGACATCCCGGTGGACGTGCAATCGGCGCAGGTCGATCCGGATACGATCCGCCACTACGATCCCAGCGAAGACGAGCTCCAGTTCAATCCGTCCACCGTATCCGCTCGAGTGAAGGATGTTCTCGATCGCATCGCGCGCGCAGAACGGCCCGTCATCTTCGCCGGAAGCGGCGTACGCCTCGGCAATGCGCTCACGGAATTCGAGCGCGTCATTCGCCTGCTTCGCGTCCCGGTGGTCACTGCCTGGACGCACGATCTCATCGCCACCGACGATGAGCTCTTCTGTGGCCGTCCCGGCACCATCGGCGAGCGCGCCGGAAACTTTACCGTGCAGAACTCCGATGTGCTGCTCGTCCTCGGCTCGCGATTGAACATCCGCCAGACCAGCTATAACTGGGCTTCGTTTGCGCGCTTTGCCACCAAGATCCAAGTCGATATCGATGCAGCCGAGCTGCGCAAGCCACTGCACCAGCCCGATATGCCGATCCACTGCGACGTCAAGCTCTTCCTGGCGGAGATGGCTCGCCAGCTGGGAGTCTCCTATGCACCGAAGCACGACAAGTGGCTTTGCTTCGCCAAGCAGTGGAAGACAAAGTATCCCGTCGTCCAGCAGAAACAACGAGTCCCTGGACCGCCGCTGAACTCGTATGACTTCATCGACAAACTCTTCGCCATGCTGACCGGCGACGACGCCGTTGTCTGCGGCAACGCGACCGCCTGCATCGTGCCCTATCAGGCTGCCAAGCTGAAAAAGGGCGAACGCCTCATCTCGAACTCCGGCTCGGCCTCCATGGGCTACGATCTTCCCGCCGCCATCGGTGTCGCTGTGGCCAGCGGCCGGCGAACCATCTGCCTCGCCGGCGATGGATCCATCCAGATGAATATCCAGGAGCTATCAACCGTTGTCGGCAACCATCTGCCGGTAAAGATCTTTGTGTTGAACAACAACGGTTACCTTTCCATTCGCCAGACCCAGACGGGATTTTTTCAGGGCCGCAAGATCGGCGAAAGCAAAGACAGCGGCGTCACCATCCCCTCCATGTTGAAGGTAGGCGAGGCGTATGGCCTGCCTTCCTTTGAAATCGCCACCGTAGAAGATCTCGAGATCGTTCGACGCGAGCTCGATACACCTGGACCAACGTTGTTCGATGTGCAGCTTGATCCGGCGCAGGAGTTCGAGCCGCGCCTGCGCTCGAAGATTGCACCCGACGGCAAAATCACGACACCGAATCTCGAAGACATGTACCCATTCCTCTCGCCCGAGGAACTGGCGGAAAACATGCTCGTCAAAGAAGAGAAGTGAGTGGTCAAACTTCCTCAGTGCGTGCTCTTCGATCTGGATGGCACCCTGCTGGACTCGATCCCCGGCATCGCCTATTCCGTAGCGGCCGCCTTTCGCGCCGCCGGCTTGCAGGAACGCACCCTCGATCTTCGCCGGCTCATCGGCCCGCCCATTCGCACCATCTTGTCCCGCGCAGCAGAAACGACAGACGACGCTGTTCTCGATGAGCTGGAATGGCACTTTCGTGTTAGCTATGACAGCGACGGCTGGCGGCAAACACTCTGCTTTCCCGGTGTGCCGGAGTTGCTGGAAACCCTGAAGAGGAACGGCCACAGGCTGTTCATCATTTCCAACAAACCCCGCCATATCTCGGCCAAAATCCTCGAAGCGCAGAGCATCGCACCGCACTTCGAGCAGCTTTATACGAGCGACTCTGCGCTGCCTCCCTATGCCTCCAAGGAGGCTATGCTGGACGCCCTCCTCTCCGACCACCGGCTCGCACCCCAGGCTTGCGTTATGGTTGGCGATACAATGGAAGACGCTGGCGCTGCCGCACTGCATAACATCGGCTTCATCTTTATGGAGCACGGCTACGGAGAACTCTCTCTTGCACAACCGGTCCTGCTCAAACTCGCAAATTTTTCTGAATTCATGCCATATCTGGCAGCGGAGAACCTCCCGTGATCGATAAAGACATCTTTGAAGACCTGTTTGTTCTGGAGTTAGCCAACAATCACCTGGGCAGGGTCGACCGCGGTCTCAGGATCATCCAGGAGTTCGCGCAGGTCGTGCGCTTCAATAATGTGCGCGCCACCATCAAGCTGCAGTTCCGCGATGTCGGCACCTTCGTCCATAAGGACTACCTGGACTCCAGCGAGCGCTACATCGCGAAGACACTGCGCACTGCTCTGAGCGACGATGAGTACGCAACGCTCGTCAAGGCCATCCGCCAGGCTGGATGTATTCCCACTGCCACACCTTTCGACGAGCGCTCTGTGGACCTGTGCGTTGAGCTGGGCCTGCCCATCATCAAGGTCGCCAGCTCCGATCTGAATGACTGGGTGCTGCTCGAAAAGATCGCCAAGACCAAGAAGCCTGTCGTCATCTCCACCGGCGGCTCCTCGCTGAAGGATCTCGACGATGTGGTCACCTTCTTCGCGAATCGCAATATTCCGCTCGCCGTGAATCACTGCGTATCGATCTATCCGTCGGAGGATTCCGAGCTCGAGCTCAACCAGATCGACTTTCTACGCGCTCGCTATCCCAACAACACCATCGGCTTTTCCACTCATGAGTGTTCCGATTGGAAGGACTCAATGATGATTGCCTATGCGAAGGGCGCGCGAACCTTTGAGCGGCATATCGATACGGACAGCGACGGCACGCAGGTCGCGCCCTATTGCAGCCTGCCGCATCAGGCCGATGAGTGGTTCAAGGCCTTTCACAAGGCCAAGGCGATGTGTGGCGCTCCGGGAACGCAAAAGCGCATCCCGCCCAGGAAAGAGATCGAATATCTGGATGCCCTCGTCCGCGGCGTCTATGCGAAGGAAGACCTGCCCGAAGGGCATCAGTTAACTGATCAGGACGTCTATCTGGCCATCCCGCTCCATAAAGGGCAGCTCTCCTGCCGCGAGCTGATGAACGGCGAGCTGCTGCTCAACCCGGTCAAGGCGCATCAGGCCATCCGCATCGACGATATTGAGAGCCCCTATTCCCAGATTCCATCGCTGCGCCAGACCATCTACGCCCGCGGTATGGCGGGGCCGGTCGAGCGCCCAGCCGCACTCGACAAAGTGCACCTCATGCCCTCGGGCACTGAAGAGCCCCCTCGCAAGTGATCTCGTTTCGCTGAGGATTCGCAGCTTGCGTTCTGCCGCTGCCTCTCATTTAAGAGCTGTGCGTGCGTCGCTCTAGCGTGCAGCCACGACTGTCGCAACCGGAACCATCCGCGCTACCGTCGCGTGCGCTGCGCTCTGATCCATTGCCGCCTCGTGCGCCACGATGATCTGCGCCGCCACAATCGCCAACGGAATGCTGACGTATAAAACCAGAATGCCGAATGCTGCTTTCATATCGTTCTCCGCAGCGGAATGCCGCAACACGATCCTCCCACCCGGACATTCGTGGCATCCCTCCCACCTTCGGCGCACCGCAGTGACAACCGTACTCATTTCCCAGGACAAGCGTACTCATTTCCCAAAATGATCCTCAGGAATGCGCGATTTCAGGCAGCAGACTCCACCTTTGTGTAACCGGGCCTGCTACCTGCGCCGCAGGATCAACCGTCTTATTTTGAGATGATCGCGGTTCCGGCCATGTCCGGCAGTGGCACCACCGGGGCGCCGCTCGCCTTCGAGAACTCATCCACGGCGCTCCGCACCCCGCGATAGCGGCGATTGTTGTAGTCGTGAACAAAGATGTATCCGCCCGGCGAGAGCCGCGGATAAAAATAGTTCAGGCCCGCCACCGTCGGCTTGTACAAATCGACATCCAGGCTGACGAACGCGAACGTATCTTCCAGGCCGTTCGTGGTCTCCGGAAAATATCCCTTCCGCACCGACACCCTATCTGGATGCGTCATGCGCGAGAGCACCAGGTCAATGGTGGTGTCCTGGAAGTCTCCCGCAACGGCCTTCGAGTGGTTTTGTTCGGCGCCGCCGGAGAGGTCGTTTGCGGAGAATCCCTCAAACGTATCGAAGAGATAGAGCGTTCGCTCAGGAAACAACCGGTTGAGGACGCTCGCAAGCTCGCCCTGATAGACGCCGAGCTCGGCGATCGAGCCCGGCACTCCGTGATCGACGATGCGGTCAGCTGCCAGCCGTAGTGACATCATGCGGCAATAATCGTCTTGAGCGGATGGCAGCTCCGGGTGAGCATCCGGCCATATCGGCATGGTGCACAGGGAGATTGGGTGCAGTCCAATCCCCAGATGGCGATTCAGCGCGTCCAGGTCCTCATTCACCCTCTGGCGCAGCTCACTGTCGAAATTGGAATAAAACAGGAGAATCTTCTCCTGCGGCACACCTCGGTCGACAAGCTGCCTGCGAATCTTGTCACCGGCACGCGCAGTAACTACGACGAAATCGTAAGCACTCGTCTCAAGTGCTTCCGGGGCCGCAATACGGTGTCCCGACGCGATCTTTCCGTGCTTGTTGGGGTCGTTATCGCAAACGCAAACGACCACCACGTGATCGGGCAGAACGCTGAGAATATCGGCAAGGCCACTGCCCCCGCCAAAAAGTATGATTCGCATCGCAATATCTTACCTGCCTGCCGCGACCGCAGTGCTGCGCCGAAGATACTTCGGTGATTGCAGAATGTGGCACCAGGTTCGTCTCGCGCAATCGATCATGTCCGCTTGCATCCCTTTTCCGTTCCACCTCCTCTCAATCTCAGTTATGTCGAAAAAGCAGAAACGCTCCCTCGCCGACCCCACCTCGCTCAACCCACGCAGCGAGGACACCTTTCAGGTCATCATTGAGACCCCGAAGGCCAGCCGCAACAAATACAGCTACGATCCCGAGCAGGGGATCTTCACCCTGCGCAAAGTCCTTCCCGAAGGCATGGTCTTCCCCCACGATTTTGGCTTCCTGCCCAGAACTCTCGCGTCCGATGGCGATCCCATCGACGTCCTCCTGCTCATGGATGTGCCCGCCTTTCCCGGCTGCCTGGTGCCATCGCGCCTGATCGGCGTCATGGAAGGCGAACAGCTCGATGGAAAGAAGAAGATCCGCAACGATCGCCTGATCGCCGTCGCAGAATTAAGCCATGCCTACAAGGACTGGAAGAAGCTCAAGGACCTGCCCGATCAATTCATCACCGAGTTGGAGGCTTTCTTCGTGAACTACCACGGTCTGGAGGGCAAGAAGTACAAGCTGCTGGGCTGCAAGGAAGCCAAAACAGCGTTGGGCCTGGTCAAGAAATCGCAGAAAGCCGCCGGGCGCGCCAAATGAACGAATGAAATGACAGGCGGGAGACAATTGCTTCGCGCCAGCGATAGCCCGGCGGAGCTATACTCGTGTCGCCTCGCAGGACAAGTTTTCGGCTGGTAACCAGCGCCGATGATCCCTGCCCGGAGAGACGGGGTAGCGCCATGACACACTCTCTGACAAGCTCTCTCGTATCCGTCGCATGTCTCGCCATCGCCCTTTGCGCCACACCACTCCTTGCACAACAGGCGGTTCCAGTCGAATCACCCACCAGTCCTTCGCCGGCCGACGCCGCCGAGTCCCCGCAACCGGATCAGGCCGCCCCCGGCGTGCGCATCGTGCGCCTCAGTCAGGTGACTGGCAATGTGCAATTGGATCGCCAGACCGGGCACGGCTTTGAAAGCGCCTTCGCCAACCTGCCCATCATCCAGGGCGGAAGGTTGCGCACCGGCGACGGTGTGGCCGAAGTGGAGTTTGAGGACAACAGCAGCCTGCGCCTGACTCCGAACACCTTGGTGGAATTCCCCGTTCTCTCGCTTGGCAGCGACGGCACGCGTGCTTCCACCATCCATGTGGTCCAGGGCGCCATCTACGTCAGCCTCACCAAGAGCAAGCAGAGCAACGTCAACATCACCTTCGATCGCGAGACGCTCGCCCTCGGCCCCTCCGCCCACATCGCGCTGACTCTCACCACCGGCAAGCAGCCCCGGCTGGATGTGCTGGATGGCACCGTGCAGGCGGTCAACGGCGCAACCACGACGACAGTCGGCCGCAAGAAAGCGCTGCTCTTCGACCCAACCAGCACCAGCGCCCCTACGCTGCTCAGCAAGAATGAAAAAGGCCCATACGACGACTGGGACAAGCATGCCGTCGACTATCACCAGCGCCTGGCGCCCACCAACGGCAACTACGCAGCCACACCCTACGCCTATGGCCTCGCCGACATGAACTACTACGGCGGCTTCAACAGCTTGGGCGGCTGCGGCATGATGTGGCAACCCTATCTCGCCAGCGCAAACTGGAGCCCCTACGCCAACGGCACCTGGGCCTGGTACCCGAACGCCGGCTATAGCTGGGTTTCGCCCTATCCCTGGGGCTGGACGGCCTTCCACTCCGGCAGTTGGAACTATTGCCCCGGTGCAGGCTGGGGATGGCAGCCGGGCAATCAGTGGAACGGCCTGCACAACACCCCACTTGTGAGGCTGCCCACCGGCCCACGGCGTCTCAAGCCGCCACCAGGTAAGCCGGTTCCTTTCGGCGCAACCATGGTCGCCGTCAATGAAAAACCTCTCGTGACCTCCAAGCTCAACGAGAAGGACTCGTTCGTCTTCCGCAAGGACTCGGCAGGACTCGGCGTGCCGCGCGGCACCTTCGGAAAACTCAACCACATCTCCTCCGGCGTGGTGCAGCACGGCTCGGTCGAAAGAACGGCCCACGTCACGTCCATAGCCAATGGTCGCCAGCAGGAAAACGAAAGCCGGATGGCCGCAAATCACGGGACCACCGCCGTCCACACCCTGTCAGCCGGCAGCCACTCCTCCATGGCGACGCATTCTTCTAGTTCTGCCGCCAGCTCAAGCAGCGGAGGACACTCCACCTCCAGCGGTTCGTTCAGCGGAGGCGGCGCGTCTATGGGTGGAAGTGCCATGGGTGGAAGCGCCGGTGGCGGTCACAGCTCCGGCGGCGGCCACCACTAGAACAATAGGTGCGCCAGCGTTGCTCCCGCGCGCGGTGACCGGGTTTCCCTGTCGTGGAGTTTGCTTTGAGCTTTGCTGTCGTGAAGAGCCTCATCTTCTTCGCCGTCATGCAGCTCTGGCTCGCGTTTATACCTGCGAAGGGATGAACCAGTAAGCGCACGGCCGGTGCGCGCTGCGCCATCGTGCTCGTGCTACAGTCGGATTCGTCCGCTCCTTTATGTATGGCTGGAGGTTCGCGAATCGTTCCCCACCCTGGGGCTTGGGAGAGACTCGATCCGCTTGATGAAGTGCAGTTTCGTGCTGACGATGAGCCTGATCGCCATGGCTCTGATATTTGCCCTGTCGGGTTGCGGTGCCGCCTCAGGAACGCCCGCCGGCGCCGTGGTGGGCCGTGCAGGGCGCTACGACTACTCCCCATCCATCATGCAGACAGGCAATCAGCTGCAGATATGGTGGTGCGGCCAGGGCAGGAATCCTCAGGACGCATCCCAGGACAGCGACTCCATCCTTTATGTCGCGATCGATACGACGACCGGTAAGAAGACCGATCCCGTCATCGTATTGGCTGAAACTCCGGGGACTTGGGATCAAGTCTTCACCTGCAATCCCAGAGTCATTCGCGGAAGTTTCGTAAACCCGCTGGACGACGGAAAGACCTATACCTATGCGATGTACTATGTCGCAACCGCAACCGGGAATGGCGTGAACAACAGCATTGGCGTCGCTTTTTCCAACGACGGCATCGCGTGGAACAAATACAAGGACCCGGTCATTGCGTCCGATACTGCCTTTAACTACGGCGTCGGCCAACCTGCTGTCTACAACATGGATGGCAAGTCGAACCTCGTGCTTCTCTACGAGGACATCGATGGTTCCATCGAGCACATCAAGGCGACATCGACCGATGGAATCCACTTCTCCGTCCAGGGAACCCTGACGAGGAACGGGTTCGATCCCAACAACCCGGCCCCGTCCTGGGGAGATATCGGCTATGACCCGGTGACGCAATATTGGTACGCCGCCTTCAACCTTCCCACGCGCAACGCCGCAACTACCGGCGGCCAACAGGAGTACGGTCAATACGGCTTACAGATGTATCGCATCCCGGACGCAGCTCTCCTCACCGGAGCGACGCCGTGGCAACTGCTGAAGACCTTCGACACCAATTCCACGGGCTACGAAGCCAACTTCCTCGCCGGCTTTCTAAAAGATCAGTACGGCAACCTGAACGTGGGAGCGTATCCGACGATTCAACTCTACCCGTCGATTGCCAATCCCAGGGCCAACTGGGACGATGATGCAAACGCGCTCAGTCTGGTTGGAGGTCTCATTCAGTGGGACATCGGTTCGTTCACCTGGACGCCCGGGAATGCAATGCGCACCCTGACCCGCTATAAGAACAACCATAGCTATGACACGAGCAGCGGCTATCTTGACCCAGGTGCGCATTTCGCAGCAGATACGGTCCTCGGACATCTTTATGAAGGGCTGCAGGATGCCGCAGTTGTTCCCTTTTACAATTGCAAGAATCCTCCCAGGGATTACTTCGTCTCACTCGATCCACTATGCGGCGGGAGCTACGTCGTGGGATTTGAGGGCTACGGCTATGCGAAGCCCGTCGCCGGCAAGTCGACGGTGCCTATCTACAGCTGCTCGTCGGCCAGCTACGGCCATTTCGCAAGCAAGGACCCACAATGCGAAGGCAGCGGAGCCGGCACGCTGCTCGGATACGTGTTGCCTTAGCTAGTCGTATGCCCCGCGCTACTTTCCGATGCAGAAGCTGGAAAATATTCGGTTCAAGATATCGTCCGCTGTCGTGGCTCCGGTCAGCTGATCGAGCTGTTGCAGCGCCCCATACAAATCCAGCAGCAGCATCTCGTGCGGCACCTGCTGGCCCAATGCACTGCGCGCGCGCGCCATAGCCTGCGCGCATCCCTGCAGCGCCTCGTGGTGCCGCAAGCTGGTCAGCATGCCGCCTTCGGCATCATTTGCAGACCCTCGCACCCGCCCCAGCAGCCGCGCGCGCAGCTCCGGCACACCCTCACCGGTCAGTGCCGAGACCTGCACCAATTCCTGCGTCACTCCATTCACGCTCGTGGGCCGCGCGAGATCGATCTTGTTCAGCACCAGCAGCGGCGAGCGCCCATCCAGCGACTCGAGCAGCCGCGCATCTTCCTCCGGCAGCCGCAACGCGCCTTCGGCGTCGACGGTCGCCGCCGCATCCAGCAGCAGCAGCACCAGATCCGCATCGGCCATCGCGCTCTCCGTCCGCGCAATCCCGTGCGACTCCGCCTCATCCTTGGTTTCGCGCAGCCCCGCCGTATCCGCCAGCTCCACCGGAATGCCGCCCAGAGAGATGCGCTCCGTCACCAGGTCGCGCGTGGTGCCCTGGCGTCGCCGTCACAATCGCGCGCTCGCGCTCCACCAGCCGGTTGAACAGCGATGACTTGCCCGCATTCGGCCGTCCCACGATCGCCATCGTCAGGCCGTTGTGCACCAGCCGCCCCTCGCGAAAGCTCGCGGCAATCGGCGCCAGTGCCGCATCGAGCGCATCCAGCCGCCGCGCGATCTCCGCATCCGGCGTCACATCGATGTCATCTTCGGCAAAGTCGATGCCCGCTTCGAGAAGCGTCACTAGTGCGACCAGTTGCTCCTTCACCGGAGCCACCCGCCGGCTCAGCGCGCCGCCAAGCTGCTCTGCCGCCACGCGCACCTGGTAGAGCGTCTCCGCCGCGATCAGGTCGCGTACCGCCTCGGCTTGCGTCAGATCGATACGCCCATGCAGAAAGGCGCGCTCGGTAAACTCGCCGGGACGCGCCAGCCGTGCACCTGCTTCGAGCGCGCGCCGCACCAGCAGGTCCAGGATCACCGGCGAGCCATGCGCTGCAACCTCCAGCACGTCCTCACCGGTATAGGAGTTCGGCGCGGCAAAGTAAGTCACCACGCCTTCGTCCAATCGCGCACCGCCGTCGACAATTTCGCAGTAGCGCGCTCGCCCCGGCAGAAGCCGAGATCGTAACTGTAAATGTGGCGAAAGCAGGTGCGGCGCATCCGGGCCGGAGAGCCGCACAATCCCGATACCGCCGCGCCCGGGCGGCGTGGCAACGGCAACGATGGTGTCTTCGGCAATGCTCGGGATGGCAGTGCTCCCGGTCATATCTTTACTGGCATATCGGTTGCCGGGCCGAGCCTCAGCGATAGGTCGGGTACCGTTTAGCGACGCGGGCCGCGTGGACCACGACGATCGCCGCCACCGCCACCGCGGCGGTCATCCCTGCGTCCCGGACCCCGTCCGCCACCGCGCGAGTCGCGCCCTCCACGGCCGCTGCGTTGAAACGACGGCGCCTCTGCCGGAGGCACATGCTTGTCGCCCTTGCGATAGACCACGACAAAGCGCCGCAACCCTTCGCCGCTCGACTCGGTCTCCAAGTCGTCGAACTGCCGGAAGGCCAGGTGCAGCATGCGCCGCTCGCGCGAGCTCATCGGTTGGAAGCTGTAGGGCGCGCCGCTGCGCCGCACGCGCTCTGCCGCCGCATCGGCCGCCAGCTTCATCTCCCGGGCGCGCATCGCTTTGAAGTTGCCGCTGTCGAAGGAGATGCGATCGTGCTCCTCCGGCTCCAGCCGCACCATCTTGGCCGCGATGTGTTCCAGCGCCCGCAGCAGCTCACCGTTGCGCTGCGTTACCAGCGGAGCATCCGGCCCCGCAATCTCTACGTAGATCTCGCGCGCTTCCAGTCCATCCGGATCGGCAGCGCCCGCGCCCGCCGTAATGCGGTATTTCAGCCGCAGCCCGCCGCTGGCGACCAGCAGCTTCAGGAACTCGGAAATGGTATTGGCCGCGGCGCGGTAATCTTCGATCGGCATAGCTCTCTATCCTATATCGCCTTGCTTGTTCTCTCTTATCGTCTTTACGCGGTGCGCCGGCCACTGCGCGGCAGCCGCTTCGCCGCACGTTTGGCCGCGATCTCGCGCATCTGCTTGCCCATGCCGGTCCGGTTCATGATGACCTGCATCCCTGTCGTGATCAGGTTGCTGGCCGCCCAGTACAGCGCCACGCCCGACCCGATGTTCAGCATGATGAAGCCGAACATCAGCGGCATCATGAAGGCCATCATCTTCTGCTGCGCCGGATCCACACCCGGCGAGGGAGACAGGTACGACGTGGTGAACATGGTGAGGATGACGAAGATGGGCAGGATGTGCAGCGCGTCCGGCGCGGCCAGATCGTGCAGCCAGAGCCAGTGCGCATGCCTGAGCTCGATCACGTTCTCCAGCATCTCGTAGAAGCCGTAGAGCAGCGGGTACTGGATGAGCATGGGGAGGCAGCCACCGAACATGTTCACGCCTTCGCGCCGCTGTAGCTCCATGATCTCCTTGTTCATGTCCTGGCGCCGCGGATCAGTGGCCTTGTACTTCTTGTACTTCTCCTTAATCTGCTGCATCTCCGGCTGAATCCTCTGCATCTTCAGCGCGGACTTCATCATGGTGATGCGTGTCGGCAGCATCAGTAGGTTCAGCAGCAAGGTCAGGATCAGGATCGACCAGCCCCAGTTGGCCACGATGTGGTCGTAGGTAAAGCGCAGCACCACAAAGAGCGGCTTCGCAATCCAGCCGAACCAGCCGAAGTTCAGGATCGGCTCTAGGTTCGGACCAGTCTCGGTACCATTGGCAGATGTCGACTTCACACTGCTCAACACAGAGATGACCTTCGGCCCTGCGAAGACGCGCAGCGATACCGGCGTGCTCATCGAGCCCACCGCCACACCCAGCAGCGGCACCGACTCGGTCGCGCCATTCGGCTGCTTGGGATCCTTGGGAATGCTCCATCCGTTATTCAGCGAGATCACGGAGGTCTGTTCCGGCTGATCGGGTAGGAAGATCGCGCCGAAGTACAGGTCGCTGATGCCCGCGTAGTCGAACGGGCCGTTCAAAGTCGCGCCGCCGCTTACCTTCTTGGTTGCCGTCTTCTCGAACTTGCCGTTCTGCGAGGTATCGAACTGTGCCTTGGAGTAGGACGCCAAAGTGTTCTGGTCGCCGATGCCCGCCGGCCATGAGACCAGCGTAGGCAGCGCACTTCCGTTATTCGTCACCGATGCGGTGACGTGGATGACATAGCTCGCGTCAAAGCGGAAGGTCTTCTTCACCACCAGGCCGCCGCCTGCGTAGTCGAAGGTCAGCTCCCCCGGAGCTGTGAGGTTTCCCGTCGTCGAGGGCACATAGAGCGCCTTCGCCAGTCGCTGCCGCAGCCCCGCGTCATAACTGTAGAGCGACAGCGGATAGCCGAACTTTGCCGCAGTCTCCGGGTTCACCAGGTCCAGCGGTTTGCCGTTGTCATCCTCGTACCGCTTCAGCACCCAGCTCTTCACCTCGGCGCCGCGATTGGTGAAGACGATGCGGTAGTTTTCGTTCTCCACCGTTGTGGTCTGCTCGCCGGTCGCGGCGACAGAGGCAACCGTCGACGCTGCTGCTGCATTTCCACTCGGCGCGGCTGCAGTGCTGGCGCTGTCTGTCGCAGGCGATGCGGGAGCGGCGGTGCTCTGCTGCTGTTTCTGTTCAGCCGGCTGCGGCTCCGGCTTCTTCGGCCGGAAGTACTGCAGCGCCAGCAACATCACCAGGAAGACCAGTGAAAAGACCAGGAACGAGCGGGAGTCCTGCTGCTTACCGCCGCTCTTCTGGTTGGGATTTTGTATCTCTGCCAAGGAAACTCTTTCTACTCGTTGAAACGAAGGATCGAGGGCGCGCAAAAGGGAATCGGCCAGCTCAGGCCCGGGCTGCCATAGGCGCTGCCTCTCACATCATGGTAAATGCATCAGGTTACAGGGCCCTGACCAGATGCATGACCCGCCCCCACGCCGTCGTAACCCGTGCCCGGTACCGGGTCGAAGCCACCCCGGCACAGCGGATGGCACCGCAACACACGCCGCACGGCCAGCCAGCCGCCACGCAACGGCCCGTGCGTCGCAACCGCCAGCGTTGCATACTCCGAACAGGTCGGCTGAAAGCGGCACGCACCGGTCACCCCAGCCACGGCATGGAGCATCGGCGACACGCCGTGTTTGTAGAGCCACAGCAGCCAGCGCATCATGCTTCACGCTCCGGGACTTTACCTTGAGGAGCACCACGTTCCGGCAGGCCGCGGCTACTGTTCTCTTCAATCTTTACGAAAATGCGCCGCACTTCGTTCCGCAGTGCCGGCCACTCCGCAGTCAGCACGCTGCGCTTCGGATGCAGCACCACGTCGACGTTGACGTGCAGGGCATCCAGATTCCCTACAATGGCCGCGCGCATGCGCCGCTTGATGCGGTTGCGCTCCACCGCCTTGCCCAGCACCTTGCCCGCGGTAATCCCTACCCGCGGCCCCGCGCCCGCAATCCCCGCAGGCTGCGCAGCAACGAAATAGGTCAGCAATGTCGAGAACTGCTTCCGGCTTGCCTGGTACACGCGCTGGTAGTCGGCGTGCTTGTGCAGCCGCCAGTCGCGCGCATGCGAGGCGATCGCCGGATGCGGATCCGGCACAATCTCTGATTTCCCAGTTAGCTGCGTCGTGGACGGCGGCGGTGTGGACAGCGGAGCGGCAGTGGAAGAAGGCACTGCGATAGGAGTTTGGCGTCGGTCGCGTCTCGCCGGCCTAGAGCCAGCAGACGTGAGCCTTTGCGGATTAGTCGCGGAAGCCTGGCGACACGGAGACACGGTGCCGTCCCTTGGCGCGACGGCGCGACAGCACAGCCGCTCCAGCCTTGGTCTTCATGCGCGCGCGAAAGCCATGCACCTTCGAACGGTGGCGGCGGTTGGGTTGGAAGGTACGCTTGGGCATCGAACTGTCCTGATAAGAGAATCACTGCCTTGCGGGCAAGTTCTGAGTATAGCCGATTCTGTGCAAATCCGGCAAAGACTTCCATTCTGGCGGCGTCACTCCTCTGCCGCAGAGAACGTCCCTTCACTTCGGTACAATCCGCTGGGCGCCGACGACAGGCGTCCTCATTCGAACGCGCGCAGTCCTTCGCCGTCGCGAATCTTCATCTTCGGTTAAGACACTTCTTCGCATGCATCGGGTCTGTATCGCCAAGTTGTCGTCAACTCACCACAAAAACATGAGCGTCTTCGACGTTACTTCGCGCGTCTTCACAAGCAGTGGTGCAACACAACATTTTGGTGACAATGCTGCTCACTCGATGCTTCCGTCTGTGCTAGTATCGGCTCCGTTCACAACTGAATTTTCTGGCGTCACGCCCCAACCCTGGATCGAACTATCGCCTGCGAACAGATTCCCCGTCGCGGCGCGATTCCCGGTAGAGGAGCCAAAGAAGCTGACCAGCAGGCCGCGGGCCTGCACCCGACGCGTCTCCCATCGAGGAGGCGCGCTGTTGCTTCTTTTTCTCAACTACCTGCCATCCAATCGGGCGTCTTGCGTCAGTTGAAGGAAGCGTATGTCTTTTGTCCCAACCAGCACGACTGTCATCGATCCATGGACACGCATCCTCGGGGCACTGGAGAAAAAGGTCAATCGGCAGTCCTTCAACACCTTCCTCAAGCCGACGCGCATGAGCCATCTCGACGGACGCATCCTCTTCGTCCGCATTCCCTCCACAGACTTTCAGCACGTCGGCGATCGTTATGGCGACCTCATCCAGGAAGCCATCGACAAGCTCGAGCTTGAGCTTGACGAGGTGCAGTTCGTTACCCTCGAGAACGATCCCTCCGTGCCGCAGCGCCCGCGCGAGCCCCGCGAAGACGGCGGCTTCCCGCCCTCCTCCGCGCACGGCTCCGGAGCACCGCGCCAGCCCGGGCAGCGTCCCGCAGGCCCTATAAGTAACGGGCAGCAGACACGTTTTGACTGGAACTCCGCATCGCAGCTCAATCCGCGCTACAACTTCGACGGCTTCGTCTCCGGCGCCGGCAACCAGTTCGCACGCGCTGCCGCGGAGGCCGTCGCCGAGCGTCCATCCAAGGCCTACAACCCGCTCTTCCTCTACGGCGGCGTCGGCCTCGGCAAGACACACCTCATGCACGCCATCGGCCACGAGGTGAAGCGCCGCCAGCCGCAGTCCGCCATCTGCTACGTCTCCAGCGAGAAGTTCACCAACGAGATGATCTCCTACGTGCGCAACGAGAAGATGTCCAGCTTCCGCGACAAGTACCGCGGCGTGGACGTCCTGCTCATCGACGACATTCAGTTCCTCGCCTCCAAGGAGCGCACGCAGGACGAGTTCTTCCACACCTTCAACGCGCTGCACGAGAGCGACAAGCAGATCGTCATCGCCTCCGATCGCCCTCCGAAAGATCTCGCCGGCCTCGAAGAGCGTCTCCGCTCGCGCTTCGAGTGGGGCCTCATCGCCGACATTCAGCCGCCCGATCTCGAAACGAAGGTCGCCATCCTGCAGCAGAAGGCGGAGAGCGAGCAGTGCGCGCTACCCATGGACGTCGCGCTCTACATGGCGACCAACATCCGCACCAACATCCGCGAGCTCGAAGGCGCTTTCACCCGCCTGCTCGCCTGGAGCTCGCTCAACGGCGTCGAGATCACCCTCTCCACCGCGCAGCAGGCGCTCAAGCAGTTCATCGACACCCAGGTGCGCAAGATCACCATCGAGGCCATCCAGCGCACCGTCTCCGAGCACTTCGGCATGAAGGTCTCCGAGCTCAAGCAGAAGAACAACTCGCGCTCCGTCGTGGTCCCGCGCCAGATCGCCATGTACCTCGCCAAGCAGATGACGGAAGCCTCGCTGCCCGAGATCGGTCGCCAGTTCGGCGGCAAGCACCACACCACGGTCATGCACTCCATCGGCAAGATCGATGAAGAGAAGCGCACCGACAAGGACCTGAACCGCACGCTGAACAAGCTGATGGAAACCCTCAACAGCTAGCGCGGTAGTCTTCACTTGTATTTGGTATTGCGACCTGAGCGTCGCCCGTCTACTGTGGTCCAGGTTCCAAGCCTGGCAGAAACGGCGGGTCGCATATGGCTTTGTCCTTTGTTCCTCTCGCGAAGCATGCTCTGCTGCCACTGCTGCTGCTCCTCCCGGCAATGGGACAGGAAGCGGCGCCAGACCAGTTCACACCTGTACTTGTATCGCCGCTCACGAGCAGCACCCAGCCATTCCTCGCCACGGACGGCAAATACCACGTCGATTACGAACTGGTCGTGACCAACGCCAAGCCGACGACGGCCACTCTGAAAAAGATTGAAGTACTCGATGCTGACAAGCCTTCAGCAGTGATTGCCGCTTACCAGGGCGACACATTATTGTCGCGATTGCGAACGATGGCGGGTTCACCGGCCAACAATCTCGATATCGAATTCAACGGAACACGGATGTTCCTGATCGACCTCATCTTCGACACGCGCGCTCAGGTTCCCAACCGGCTGCAACATCACTTCGAAGTAATGGCAGCACCTACACCCGCTCCCATGCCGGTGACACCGGTGGCGTTGAGCTATACCGTCGCGCCGATCGCTCTTCATCAGAAGGTGCTGGAGATCGGCCCTCCGCTGAAAGGCAAGCGATGGGTGGCCTTCAACGGATGCTGTGGGCTGAGCGGCGCACATAGAGGAGCCGGTCAGTCTGTGAATGGCGGGATGTATTTTGGCCAGCGCTTCGCCATCGACTGGCTGCGCCTGGATGAAGGCGGACGCCTGGTACACGGCGATCCTGCGGACGTGCACAGCTATGCGGACTACGACGCGGATGTGCTCGCCGTTGCCGATGGCACCGTCGTCACCATGCAGGATACGCTGGACGACCAGCTTCCCGGCAAGCTGCCGGATGTCAACACCATCACCCTGGCCAACGTCGATGGGAATCAGGTTGTCCTCGATCTCGGCGGCGGCGTTTACGCGTTCTACGCTCACCTCAGAAAGAAGTCCATCCCGGTTACCGTGGGCCAGCATGTAAAACGCGGTCAGCTCCTCGGCAAGCTCGGCAATACCGGAAACACGACAGCGCCCCATCTGCATTTCCACCTCATGGAAGGCGTGTCCGTGCTAGGGTCCAACGGGATTCCCTATGTCATCGACAATTTTGCGCTCGCCGGAAAGATTCCGGCAGACAAAGATCCGGCCTTGGCTGACAGCGTAGAGGGAAGCTGGAGCAGCGATCTATTTCCCAACGCGAGCCCGCGTCACGGAGAATTTCCACTCAACCTCGACATCGTCGATTTCTGAAATGCTTGCAAGACAAACTGCCTGAAGCCATGCTTCCCGTGGCTTCCCTTGAGCAAGCTGCATCGCCTGCTCGGCTGGACACCCGAAGGCCCATCCCTCGCCGAAGCGGTCGAGCGCGGAAGATAAGAAAGAGAACTAGCGGGTCGCCACGAAACCCGACGTGAGCGACCAAAGGAAGCGAACCCCACAAAACGCGCCGCAGGCGCTTCCGCCGGTGCGGCAAGCACCCCGGACGGCCAGTCCGTACGGTATTCTTCCCCCAATGCGCCGTTGCCACCATCTGGCCAGTGTCCTGCTCGCCGCTCTCGTCGTCACGACACCGCTTGCAGCGCGTGCCACCACACAACTCGCCGCGCGGATCGTCAGCCCCGTGCCCGTGCGCGACCCGCAGCGGCTGGCCGTGCACCCGCAGGACACCGGCTTTCTCAACCGCGTCATCGTGCTCAACGGCGTCAGCTACCGCTACGTCGTCTACCTGCCCATCGAATACGACGCGCGCCGCTCCTGGCCTACCATCCTCTTCCTGCATGGCTCCGGGGAGCGTGGCTCCGACGGCATGGATGAGACCCAGGTCGGCCTGCCCAACGCCATCCGCGCCCACCCGGAGCGCTGGCCCTTCGTCGTCGTCATGCCCCAGCTTCCCTACAGCCATCATCACTGGACTGACCCCGACATGATGGCCATGGCGCTCGCCACCCTCGACGCCGAGATGAAGGAGTTCCATGGCGACCCCGAACGCGTCTACCTCACTGGCCTCTCGCTCGGCGGCTACGGCGCATGGGAGATCGCCAAGGACTACCCCAGCCGCTTCGCCGCCATCGTGCCCGTCTCCGGCGGGATTTTCTGGTCCTACGAGCCGCAGCGCTGGAAACAATCGACCATCCTGCCCGAGGCCTACGTGCACGCTGTCGGCAAAACGCCGGTCTGGATGTTCCACGGCACGCTCGATTCCGTCGTCCCCACCAAGGAGTCGCAGATCATGTACCAGGCGCTCTCCGCGGGCGGCGGCGATGTCCGCCTATGGCTCTATGAGGGCTGGCACCACAATTCGTGGGACAAGGCCTACAGCGAGCGCTCGCTGCCGCAGTGGCTGCTCGCCCATCGCCTCTCGGATATCCCCAACGCGCATGCCGAAGCGCAACTGCTCACGGTGCCGCTGCACCCCGTGCCCGCTAAAGTCGACCCCGATATCTACGACGACTACGTCGGCGACTACTGGGACGGCGACGTTCGCCAGGTCACCGTCCTGGTCGAAGGCGACAAGCTCTTCGCTCGCAACCGTACCAACGACCTCAACGAGTTATTGCCAGAGAACCCGACCACCTACTTCTATCCCAGCGGCAGCCCAACCAGATTGATCTTCCAGAAGGACTCCAGCGGCCGAGTCACCGGCATCCTCTTCCATGACGACCGCCACGAGGAGCACTGGGAGCGGCGGTGAGATATCAGCTGGTCTTGCAATTCACAGCCGACACGATTGCTGACTTGGATCAATTTGTAGCTCTCGAGGAAAAACTCCTCGAGGCACTGGAATATAGCGCGATCGTCGACGGTCACGATTTCGGACAATCAGAATTCAACATCTTCATTCTGACTAACGAACCAGCAATGGTCTTCGATAAGGCACACCGGATTATTCGTGATCAACGGCTGCAACAAGGCATGCGGGCCGCATACCGCGAACCGCCCGGCGAGAGTTTCATGATCCTCTGGCCTGCAACCCTCACTGAGTTCGGCGTTATATGACAAACGCCCGTGGTCCCCAGAATCTACGGAAGTTAGGGAAATTCGTTTGGGGGAAACTCAAGCAGCAGCCTATTGAGTGACGAGTTACCATAGCCACGCCGGAGGAACCCGCTCAGCGTGCCAGCACCCACCTCACCCACCGCGCAAAAACTAGGCGAGCTAGGCCTGCCCGCGCCCATCCGTGAGCTAGCCGCCAAGTCGTGGGACGCGATCATCGTCGGCGCGGGCCACAACGGTCTCGCCTGCGCCGCATATCTCGCGCGTGCCGGGAAGCGCGTCCTGGTCCTTGAAGCGCGGCAGCGCATCGGGGGCGCCTGCACCATCGAAGAGCCATTCCCCGGCGTCAGGATGTCGCCGTGCGCCTATCTCGCCGGCCTCTTGCATCCACTTGTCGTCGAAGAGCTCGCACTTCCCGCGCGCGGCTTTCACTGGACCCCCGCCCTCAACGGCCTCTTCGTCCCTTTCCTCGACGGCACAAGCATCCAGCTTTGGGACGATGACGACCAATGCGAGGCCGAGGTCCGCCGCTTCGCACCCGGCGATGTCGAAGGCTGGAAGGCGATGAACGCGACCTTATGCCGCTTACGTGACACTTTGCGTCCCACAAGCCATCTCACCGGAGCATCCGATAGCCCAAGAGATTTCTGGATCGGGCCAGCACCCACTCCCGAAGAGATCGACGAGCGCCTCGGCGACGATCAGGAAGCCCGCCATCTCCTCTTCGACTGGTCGATGGCCGAGTTCGTCGAGCACTATCTCCGCGACCCGCGCCTGCAATCCGCGTATCTCGGCCAGGGCGTCATCGGCACCAACGCCAGCCCCTTCGATCCCGGTACCGCCTCCATCCGCTTCCACCACGCCTCCGGCCGCCTCGGCGGCATGCCCGGCATGTGGGGATACGTCGCCGGCGGCATGGGCATGGTCTCCTTCTACATCGCAGACGCCGCGCAGGAGGCCGGCGCGGTCATCGCATCCGGTGTTCCCGTCGCGCAGATCCTGCCCGGCGAAGGCGTCCTGCTCGAATCCGGCGAGCGCATTGCCGCCCCCATCGTCATCTCCAACGCCGACCCCATCCGCACCCTCGCCATGCTTGGCCAGAGCGCTGATTCAGCCTGGCGCAAGCGCATCGAGTCGGTTCCCATCCAGGGCTGCACGGTCAAGCTCAACGTCCTGCTCTCCGAACTCCCCGACTTCCTCGCACGTCCCGGACAGAATCAGCCCCACCACTACGGCCAGATCAACGCGCCCCTCACCCACGCCGAATGGCAGGCCGGCTTCGACGCCGCAAAGCGCGGCTACCTGCCCCAGCATCTCTGGTGCGAGCTCTACTTCCAGAGCGCGCATGACGACACCGTCGCCCCGCGCGGGCAGCACACCATGTCGGTCTTCGCGCAATACGTCCCCTACACCTTCAACGCCGGCACCTGGGACTCGCGTCGCGACGAGGTCCGCGCGTTAGCCCTTCGTTCCATCGGCCGCTTCTGCTCCAACATCGATGGCCTCAGCTCCGCCGTCATCGACGCCCAGGTTCTCGGGCCGCCCGACATCGAACAGAAGGTCGGACTCACCGGCGGCCACATCTTCCAGGGCGAATGCCTCCCGCCGTACATGTGGTCGAATCGTCTTTCCGCCCGCACCCCCATGCCCGGCTTCTACATGTGCGGCGCCTGCACCCATCCCGGCGGCTCTGTCATCGCCATCAACGGCCGCAACGCCGCCATGGCGGTCCTGGCCGATACGGCAGCTCGAGTGACCCATCACCCCTCCCCCGATCGCAGCTTGCGAACGGTGGACACGCTTGGCTGATCTGGCCGCTCCGCCACTCTCATCCTCGGCCGGCGGCCAACCCGGTGGCCCTGAGCTGCTGAAGCGCTCGCTCGGCCTGCGCGACCTCACAGTCCTCTTTGTCCTCACCACACTCAGCATCCGCTGGATCGCCACCGCGGCCGCCGCCGGTCCCGGCACGCTCCTGGTCTGGGTCGGCGGACTGCTCTGTTTCTTTCTCCCACTTGCCGTCAGCGTGCTCGCGCTCGGCACTCGATTCCCGGAGGAAGGCGGCATCTATATCTGGACGCGCGAAGCCTTCGGCGACCGCACTGCTTTCGTCACTGCATGGACGTACTGGATGTCCAATCTCCCATACTTCCCCGGCATCCTCTACTTCGGAGCGAGCACGCTGTTGGTCGTCTTCGGAGCACGCGGTCATGCGCTCGGCGGCAGTGCCACGTGGCACATGGGATTCGCGGTCTTCTGGCTCGCAGTGATCGTCGCGCTGAACATACGCGGCATCGAGGCGGGCAAATGGCTGAACAATATCTGCTCGGTCGGTAACTGGGTTCCTGTGCTCGTCCTTGTGCTTCTGGCGGCTGTAGTCGCGGCGCGCTACGGATCCGCCACGCATTTTACCCAAGCCGCCTTCGTGCCCCACCTTACATTCCGGAATGCCATCTTCTGGTCCACCATCGTCTTCGCATTCGCGGGTTGCGAAGCGGGCTCCATGATGGGCGACGAGATCCGGGATCCACGGCGTACCCTGCCGCGGGCTCTGCTTCTCGCCGGTCTCATCGTTGCCGTGGCATACATTGCCGGCACTGCGGCCATGCTGGTTGCTTTACCCGGCGATGCTGTCTCCGGTCTGGATGGATTCATGCGCGGCATCGCGCAGTTGTGCGACCGCATGTCCCTTCCCTGGCTGTCCCCCATTGTCGCCGTACTGGTCGCGCTCAGCGCGGTGGGTGGCGCCGCTGCGTACCTTGCAGCCACTTCGCGTCTGCCGTTTGTCGCGGGTCTCGACCGATGCCTGCCTGCCGCCTTCGGATACATTCACAAACGCTATCGGACGCCCTGGGTAGCCATCCTGGTCTATGGACTGGCCGGCATTGCGGTCGCCATTCTCGGTCAGGCGGGCACGAGCGTGCGCGGCGCTTACGACGTGCTCGTGAGCCTCACGGTTGTCACGACGTTCCTGCCTTTCCTCTTGTTGTTCGCCGCGCTGATCCGCCTCGCTCTGCGGGGTGCTATCCACCACTATCCGCTGCCCGGAGGAGCGCCTGTGGCCGTCACCCTCGCCGGCATCGGATTTCTTGCCACCGCTGCCACCATCGTCCTCTCCGCCATCCCCTCACCGGACGACGCCAACCCGACCCTCGCCGTAACCAAAGTTCTGCTCTCCACACTGGCCATCATCCTCACCGGCCTCGCCGTGTTCACTGTAGGCCGCCGCAAGGTCCTGACTCGCGCCTGACGGACACCGGTCCTCCACAATCCACGCGCATCTGTGGATTCACTGCAAAGCCGGTGCCCAATCTTCCCGCCGTGGAAAACCAAACCGAACCATCGCCGCTCCCAGCGCGGGCCGTGCCCATATTTCCACCCATCCACGAAAGCGGCATTGCGTATCGCGCGTCCCCGCCTGTGGATGCCGATGGAGATTCGGACTGCTCCCACCGCCCTATCGACCGGTTCTCCAGCACTCCCACATTCGTACCGTCCCAATTTGGAAATCTCGCACAAGCCCCACGGCCAACGTCCATGCGGTTTCGCCGCGCATTCCCACTTCCCCACAGCAAACGACTACTACGGCTATCTATACATACCTGTTTATGTACTTCGTAGTAGCCGTCATTCCCGCATCGATTTGGTCCACGTGTACAGCAGGGCATTTTGAACGCAGTGTTGGACCTGTTGTCTGTCGCCCATAAAGCCATGCGTGAGCGACAACGAAGCGAACCCCACAACACGCCCCGTCGGGGCCGCCGCCAGTACGGCGAGTACTTTCCCGCGAAAATGCCTAGGTTTCCACGCATCCCTCGCCCGTAAAATGGGACAGTTCGGATTCCTGCCCTCCTGCCATGCGTCTGGTGTAGAGTGTGGGCAATCCATTCCACGACCGCACTCCAAAGGGAGCCGTCCACATGCCCGGCGTAGGACTCGAAGCAGACAAGCACACCGTTCAGGGATTCGCTATGGAGATCTCCGTCAGCAAGCAGGAGTTGCTCCGTGAGCTCACCGCCACCCAGTCCGTCGTCGAACGCAAGACCACCATCCCCATCCTGTCGAACTTCCTGCTCGAAGCCGACGAGGCCGAAGGCCGCCTCACCATCACCGCCACGGATCTCGACCAGTCGATCAAGACCTCCTGCAGCGCCAAGGTGAAAAAGCCCGGCTCCTGCACCATTCCCGCGCGTAAGCTCTACGACTACATCAAGCTGCTGCCCGACGGCGATATCTCCATCAAGCTCCAGGACAACCACTGGGTGCAGATTCGCTCCGGCCGCTCCAACACCAAGATGGTCGGCATGGCCCGCGCCAACTTCCCCCAGGTACCGGAGTTCCCCTCCATCTCCTCCGTCGCGCTGCCCGTCGCCACCTTCCGCAGCCTGATCTCCAAGACCATCTTCGCCATCTCCAACGAGGAATCACGCTACACCCTCAACGGCGCTCTGCTCATCCTCAAGCCGGAATCGCTGGCCATGGTCGCCACCGACGGCCACCGTCTCGCCCACATCGAGAAACAGGGCGAGAATCTGGGCGCCGTCCCCGGCGGCGAGAAGAAGACCCTCATCCCGCGCAAGGCGCTGGCCGAACTGCAGTCCTTGCTGGCGGATGTAGACCCCAAGGACAAAGAGCAGGCCAAAGTCGAGTTCGCCGACGATGAGAACCAGCTCTTCTTCCGCATCGGCAAGCGCGTCCTTACCTCGCGCAAGCTCACCGGCCAATTCCCCAACTATGAGGCCGTGCTCCCGCGGGACAACAACAAGTTCATCATCATCCGCTCGGAAGATCTCTCCAGCTCCATCCAGCGTGTCGCGCAGTTCGCCGACGAGCGCTCTGGTGCCATCAAGATTCGCCTGGAGCAGAACGAGCTGCGTATCTCCAGCTCTTCCACTGAATCCGGCGAGTCGGAGGACACCATCGAGGCGCCGTATCAATTCGACGCGCTCGTGGTCGGCTTTAACTCCGCCTACATGCTCGATTTCCTGAAAGCCATCGGCAATACCGGCGAAGTCCGCTTGGAATTCAAAGATGCCCAATCCGCCGGCCAGATGCGCCCGGAAGAGGCGAACGACGACGGCTACAGATACCGCTACATCATCATGCCCATGCGGATTTGAGTCCGGTCACAGCCGCGATAAGTATAAAAAGCCACCATATCGGTGGCTTTTTATACTTGGTAGGTATGCCAGCTTTTTCTCTAAGCCCGGTGGCGTTCACTCGCTCCCCCGCGGGCCCAAACCGATAAGACCCGAGCAGCGTCAGCATCACCGCTGCTCCGACCACGGATCACACTCGCGCCCTTGTTGCGCCGGAGAACTCAGCCCAACGCTTTTCGTCCCATGAATAGTTTCTCCACCATAAATGGTGCAAGTTCTATGCAACGTCGCGCCGTCCGCGTGCGCTGCCAATATATTGCCGTCTCCGCTAAGTAGTGAATTCATTGGGTTCCTGTTGCGTCGCCGTTTCCCATCGCAAATGTGCGGGACTCGCGGCGTCCAACGCGCGTAATTGTCACTTGAATGTCAATTCACGGAGTGCTTCGAGGAAAGCGCTTGACTGCGCCGACCGAAGGTATATCTTTCGGTCGATGGAACTGGGAGACAAAAGCATGTAGCGGGACTGAAAGCCAAGCTGCAAAAGGACTGACGTGCCGATGTTCCCTCGGCCTACTCCGTAGGATGGCGACGTTCGGTCGGCCCTCAGTTGTCGCAAAGTCCAAGGTTCCGAAGAGGCAACCGCAATGAACTCTCCTCTTCGTCCGCTCGCCGCCTGTCTGGGCGTACTCCTCTATCTCTCTGTCTGCAATGGAACGTCTTTCGCTGAAACTGCGGCGGAGGGCTTTTCGCCTCCTTCCGGTGTGGACCCATCTGTTGCATCGGCGCAAACCGTTGTCATCCCCGGCCCTCTGCGGTCCTTTCTGCGCATGGCGGCCATCAGTCAGAAGGTCCCTTCAGAAAAGGTTCTGCCGTTGCTCGCTCGCAACGTCATTACCGAGGGTTACGACAACGGAAGACCCACGGAATATCTGATCCTGGTCGATCGCTACCTGCATCAGGCGAGAGAACTGCAGGCCCTGGCTGATTCCAGTGGATTCATTCGCATGAGTGACTGCGCACATGCGGGAAATTTGCTTCCGATCCTCGGCTATCGTCTGACGCAGCCATGCGGCCAGAAAGGCGCGTTTCTGACAACCTCGAACCCCGAAAGAGCCTTTCTAACCATCGACTCCGGCTTCCCGGTCACCGAGTTGGAAGAAGATCTTCAGAAGAATCTCCCCTTCACATATCAGTTCCCAACCTCTCGCGTGCCCGTATTGCTGAGCGAGCGGGCTTGGACCGCGCTCGGGACCGGCAAGGACAGACGCGATCAGTACTTGATCGATGTGCTTCTGCACGAGCGGTCCATTGCCCGTCTCTATTGGGCCTTCGCCAGAATGGACGACGAGACCAGAGTGGCGCTCGAGCATTCTCCGGGGCTGAGCAAGCTGCTTCCTTATGGTGCGGTGCTGGATTTTTACGGAAGCCAGATCTGTATCCGCTCCGGACACGCGAACCTACCCGGAGGGCCGGCCGCTGAGGCTGCGTGGAAGAATTTGGTGGGAGCCAGTCCGGAATCTGGCGGAGACTTCGCTCTCCATCTGGTGGCCAAAGACAACGGCTGGCTGGCGGCCTATTTCGATGCCCTGGCGCGCGTCAATCCGGCCCAGCAGGCACACCTTACAGAAAGCTCCCGCTCTGAAGCCTCTCTACGAGGCATTTCGATCGCCGAACACCGAAGAGCATTCCGCCAACGCCGCCTTCCGCAAGGCGCCATCGCTTCTGGTTTTATTCACCAGACTCCAGTGGGAGCCGAATGGAGATCCTCATGTCCCCGGCAACCTGGAGGTTTGGAAGGATCTCCCGAAGCAGATGACAGATGCGAAAGTCATCCGTGACTGGAACAAGCGCTCCCGCCATTGGGAGCATCCCGATCAACTGGTCGAAGCGTTGGTCGCCTCCTCACGCGTCCCCATGGACGATGGGCCGCTGCAAATCTATCTCACCATCAGTGAATTAGACAGAGTGCGTCCTCCGGAAAGGCATCTCTCTGCACCGACCGTGCGGCTGCTGGCCGCCAGATACTCTCAGTTCGGCCGCTGGTATTTGATCTTCTCCGAGTTTCCCCAGTTAGGTGAAGACTCGATCACCCGCTTCGTGAATGTGGCCGACGCGATCGATGGAATTTCGCATCTCTCGCTTCGCGGCAACACGCTGGGAGCATTCCAGGCAAACGTTGGGTTGTGGCAAATCCTGGCCCGGCAAAGGGAGATTCCGAGAGATCAATGGAATGCGTCGTGGCAAAAAACAATCGAGCCTTTCGCGAAAGTCTCTTCATCTCCCCAGCTCCTGGATGCAGCGCACAACTCGCTGGGAGCGCTGGTCTTTGCCGCAAGCGGAAAACGAAGCTGGTCGCAGGATGACGTCGTCGACCTGCTGGCGGGTCCACCACAAAGCACCGCTGACGGTCGGCGCATGCATGCGGAGCTGGCCGGTCGCATGCGCTCCGTGCTGGACGATCAGCGGCTTGTTTCGCTGGACACACTGTTCGCTCTTAGCGATGGTTTGCAGCAGATGCAACATGGTGCAGCCGTTGGCAACAGTCTGGTGCCACTCGCCGAAGATCTCCACGGATTTGAGCTCCCGCAGCAGATCTTCACCAGCAGCGAAAAAATCGAATGGGCGCCGACAATTTACAGCAGCCGTCACGCAGAGCTTCAGATCAAGACTGATCTGACGAAAACACTCAAGACGCGGGCCTCTCGCGCGCAGCTTGAAGTAGCTCGCGGACAGCTTGCCCCGTTCGTCAGGGACAGCCTCGTGGGATTGAACTACGCCTACTACGAACCCCCAGGGGCGCAGGTTCTCCACAACAACCCGCTCTTCGTCCGCTCGCACGATTTTTCAGGATTCTCGATTGTCGGCGCCGACCGGCCGTGGCTGACTCCCGAGCTGTTTGGAATCGGAACGCCGGCAGGCGGAGGTGCCTACCTGATAGGTTCGCTCGCCGACTTACCCTACGCCCTCGCCATGACCGAGGAGGACTTCATCGCTCCTGAAAACGTTCAGGCGCTGATTTGGAAGGAAGTCGTACCGGATCTCGTTGTCAGTGCGACCCTGCCGCGATGGTGGAACATAAGCTCGAACGAGCTTCACGCTGTGGCGCTCTATCAAAGATCTGGCGAAGAGATGCTGGCGGCCGCTGTGGCCGATGAACAACTGCGAAGCAAGGTGGTCTCGATTCTCTCCGAGCGCATGGCTCCGCAGCGCCTTGAGCAGACAGATCTGGCGTTTCGCAACAAAGAGACTCCTCATCTCCTGCCGGCAGATAACTTCTACCTGGCCGCCGAATACCGCAGCAAATACCCGGGCGATGATGTGGCATCGTTGGGAGCGGCGAACCGTGAGCTGGAGAAGTTGCGGCGCGACGATCCATCCGATACCAGCGGGAGTCGTCTCTCCAAAGACTTTGGCATACCCCATCCCATACTTGCGCGAACGAATTCCCTGGAGCTGTTGAACGTCAAGCCGTTCCCCGCCTCCGGAGGAGAAGATAGCCGCTTGTTCGGGGAGTCCTGGGATTCCACCAACCTCTATTGGGCGCGCCTCGCCGATGAGATGGGATATTCCCCGGTTATGCTCAATCGCCTGGTTCCCGAGCTGACTCGCCGTATGGTCTCCAAAATCTTTGCGACAGACCTGGAGGACTGGTCTGCCATACAGCGCGCGATGCAGGAGACCGGGGACGAGTTTCGGCAAGGCAAAATTGCTTCACTGCAGGTAGCACAGGAAACTCCCGGCCATTAAATCAGCGGAGATAGACAAAGGCCGGTAAGTACGAGTTGGGATGTTGGAGTGACTATGACAAAAAGATATCTTCTCTTCCTCTTGATATCCCTCGGACTTTGTTCCAATGCCGGCGTAGACGCGACTGCACAGGACAGCGGCCGCATTCTTGTGAACGTCAACCTCGTGCAATTGAATGTCGCCGTAACCGATAGCAAGGGGCGCTACATCCAAGGTCTCAACCCGCAGGACTTCATCATCAGCGAAGATAAGATCCCTCAGAAGATGGCTACCTTTGAGGAAGGCAACGGCCCCACTCGCAGTCTGATAGATGTCCCTCCTCCACCCGCCGGCACTCCTTTGATGCAGGCCACGGCGAACCCCGCGGAACCAGGGCAGTCGTACCGTTCTGACACAGAGGAACTAGGCCCATCCTCACAGCTCAATGGCGCGAACGTCTTCATCCTCTTCGACACCAGCAACTACATGTATCGGGGATTCGCTTTCGCACAGGACTCCATTGCGGACTTCGTTCGCTCTCTGGAAGGTGCGAACAAGGTTGCCTTTTATTCCTACAGCCGCGATCTCTCCCGCGCCGCCACACTCACCTCAGACCGTACCCAGGTTCTGCGCGGGGTGCGCAGCACCGTCGCCGGTGATGACGCCGCCCTCTACAACTGCCTCTTGCTCACAGTAAAAGACACCGCCCACTACACGGGACGCAAAGTGATCGTCGTCTTCTCGAACGGTCCTGACAATGCCAGCCTGGTGCCGCCTGAGGATGTTGCGGAATTGGCGCAGTCCACCGGCACCGTCATCTACATGATCAGTACCCAGCTCGCACGCGATGAGCCTGTGTCCACCGCCGTATTTGAGCGCATGAGCAAGGCGACGGGAGGCAAGGCCTACTTCGCGAAGAGCTGGAGGGACGAGGCGCGCGCCTTCGCATCTATTCGAGATGATCTCGCGCACCTTTACACGCTCACCTATTACCCGGCATCGAATCCAAATCGCGGCTGGCGACGGATCACAGTGAAGCTGGCTGGCAAAGATCTGCAGAAATATCACATTCGCACGCGGGATGGATATCGCCTGCAGCAAGCGCAGTCGTCTTCCGGCTTCGCTCCGGTTTCGGCAGCAGAGCTCGATCCCAGGTAAAAGCGGGTTGTCCCAAATACAATCCGCGGCTCGGAAAGCATCCGGGGAAATTGTCGTCCAATGCGATCGGGCGTCGCGCCGGAGGTGGTCACGCCGCGCCGCCCGATAGCTCACATCACGCCTGCACCAGACACCTCACGCCTAGTTGGAATGAACCATTGCCCGTCCTTTCGTAGAGCGCTTACACTCGCTCCCCGGCTGGATATTTCCGCCCTCCCGGAGCCCTATGCCACTCCTCCGCAGCATCCCCCGACTCGTGCTCGCCTTTATGTGTCTCGCGGCTATGTGTCTTGCGCCCTCACTCGTCTTAGCGCAAACGCAAAGCGCCGCCACCATTCCCACCAACTACAACTTTCCCCACACCTACACCAACCCGCTCACCCTGCAGCTTGCCAACGGCCAGCCCGCCGTCAGTTGTCCTGACCCCGCCATCTATCACCAGCAGCAGCGCAGCGGCGATACCTGGTATCTCTACTGCACCGGCGATCCACTCAACGCGCAGGACCTCGATGCCAACGGCAACCCTCGCCTGCACCTCATCACGCAGTTCCGCTCCTGGGACCTGATTCACTGGACCTACATCGGCGATGCCTTCGCGCAAACGCCCGCATGGGTCGGTACCGCGACCAACCAGTTCTGGGCGCCGGCGGTGAAATTCCTCAACGGCAAGTACTACATGTATTACGTCGCGCCCAACACGCTCGCGGGCGGCGCGGCCATCGGTGTCGCGACGGCGGCCTCACCCGCCGGTCCGTGGACCGACGCAGGCGCTCCCGCCGTTCCCAATGAGGCGGCCTTCTGCTGCGCCGGCTCGCAACGCGCCGTCATCGATCCCGACGTCATTGCCGACGACTCCGGCCAGCTCTACATCTCCTACGGCAGCTTTTTCGGCGGCATCAGCGTGCGCAAACTCTCCGCCAACGGCCTCACCTCCGACGCATCGTCGGAAAAACTGATCGGCATTGACAACTTCGGGGAGGGCGGCAACTTCTGGAAGCACGACGGCTGGTTCTACTTCTTCTTCTCCACATCGAGCTGCTGTGACGGCCCGCTCACCGGCTACACCGTCATGGTCGGCCGCGCCCGCACGCCCATGGGCCCGTTCCTCGATAAGAACGGCATCGATCTCACCAACTTTGCGCCCGGCGGCACCTTCGCCATCGCCGCCAATGGCAACCAGTTTGTTGGACCCGGCGGCAACGTCGTTTTCACCGATGACGGCGGCCAGGACTACATGCTCTATCACGCCGTCAGCACGGTGACGCCCTATCTGGCAGGCTTCCCCGGCACCACCATCCGGCCCGCGCTCATCGATCCCATCGACTGGGTGAACGACTGGCCAATCGTGCGCGGCGGCTACGGTCCGTCCGACACCGCTCAGCCCGTGCCCGCCGCTCAGCCCTGGCAATACAACGCCTACCAAACTCACATTCTTCCGTACGATCAGCCGGGCAAGCTCATCGCTGCGCTCTCGGACGAGTTCAACTCCACCACGCTCTCCAGCCAGTGGCACTTCATCCACCCCAGCGCGGACAACACCTATGTCCTCACCGGTTCCAGCTATCAGGTCGACACACAAGGTCCCGACGAGAACGGGACACCGCAGCAGGTCTCCATCCTTGGCGAGCCCACGCCTTCCGGCGACTGGATGGTCGAAACCAAGATCACCACCAGCGTTCCCTTCGATAACAGTTGCTGTTACAACTTTGCGCAGGGAGCGCTCTTCATCTACGGCAACGACCAGAACTCCATTAAGCTCGACATCTTCCCCAACTTCGATGTTCGCGCCACCGAGTTCGGCAAGCAGGTCGGCCCAGTGCCCGCGAACTACCCGACCTACGACCACCAGTACATCGGCCAGGCCGGCCCCACCACCTGGCTGCGCGTCGCCAAACACAGCAACGGGCACAATGGCGAGCTCTACACCGCCTATTCCAGCACGGATGGCGAGCACTGGATCCGCGGCGGCACCTGGCAGCACTCGCTCGGCTCCGGCGCACAAATCGGTATCTCCGCCGAAAACACCGCCGGCGCCACCATCAACTTCGACTACGTGCGCGTCTACACGCTCAAGTAGGGCAACAGCTTCATCCCTGCGGCTCGGCACACGTGGCCGGGCCGTATTTTTCTCAAGCTCTCAAAGCGCCTTAGCCATCAGGATGAAGTGGCCGGGAATCGTCATCTTCTCCACCAGCACTGCGGGATACTCCTGCGTTCCTGTTTCTGCATACCCCAGCCGACGATAAAGAGGCACCAGCAGGTCGGCGCGCGGACTCACCACGCGCAGGTCCATCCACCGGCAGCCCTGCTCCCGCGCATACTGCTCTGCCGCCGCATTCAACCGCTTCCCCAGCCCAGCGCCCTGCCGCGCCGGCACAATCGACAGCAGCCCCAGATAGGCCCGCTCGAGGATTTTCGCTTCCGGTGCACACAGAACAGGCGAACTCCCCGTGGCTTTTCCGTTAAGAAAAGCCACATCTCGCGACTCCCCGCTGGGCTGACTAGAAGCAAAAATCCTCTCGCTACGCGGCTCCACATACACGCAGCCCACCAGCTCGCCATCTTCCGCCTTCACCAGGAAAGTCCCGCGCTCGAACATGGCCTCCAGCTCGCCATCGCCCTGCAGCCGATCGCCGCCGCCCTTCTTCAGAAAGCGCTCCACCTCGAATGCCTGGTTCACCAGCTGCCGAATCGCCTCGCGATCTTCGACCGTCGCAATCCGGATACTTCCTTCACCCACCTGGACAGTGTTCATATGCAATAGATTCTCCAACATCGCGCGCGTCGCGTGTAACTTCCACCTTTCGGCGCCGTCCCACTCATACTGGGAGCATTGCCGCGCCATCCATTGCATACCGCGCCACGTACTCCAGGTGAGGTTTCCATGCGTACTTCGCTCAACCGCTTACTGCTGGCCTTCGGGCTCGCTGCCTCGCTCACCGGCTGCACTGTCAACGCCGCATCGCACATGCCCCTCCCGCCGCCGAACGCCGACGCATCCCTCGCCAAGGCCAGCGGCAAACAGACCGCCGTCTTCGCCGGCGGCTGCTTCTGGGGCACGCAGGCCGTCTTCGAGCGCGTCAAAGGCGTACTGAAGACCACCACCGGCTACTCTGGCGGCTCCGCATCCAGCGCCACCTACGACCAGGTCACCACCGAAACCACCGGCCACGCCGAGTCGGTCCAGGTCGTCTTCGATCCCTCGAAGATCACCTACGGCGAGCTGCTGCGCATCTTCTTTTCCGTCGCGCACGATCCCACCCAGCTCAACCGCCAGGGCCCCGACGTCGGCACCTCGTATCGCTCCGCCATCTTCTACGCGAACGACGAGCAGAAGCGCCTCGCCACCAGCTACATCCAGCAGCTCGACCAGGCGCACATCTTCCCGGGTCCCATCGTCACCCAGGTGGTGCCGCTCAAAGGCTTCTATCGCGCCGAGGACTACCACCAGGACTACGCGCTCCACAATCCGGACAATCCCTACATCCTGGTCTGCGACCGCCCCAAGATCGAAGCCCTC
The DNA here is from genome assembly GCA_963712845.1 of uncultured Acidobacteriaceae bacterium. Taxonomy (GTDB): domain Bacteria; phylum Acidobacteriota; class Terriglobia; order Terriglobales; family Acidobacteriaceae; genus KBS-83. The sequence goes on along the minus strand of CAVQJM010000021.1, from coordinate 74,940 downwards.
AAGCAGCAGTTCCCCGACCTATTTGTCGACTACAAAGGCGGCAAATAGTTCGAGGCCATCCATGGCAAGGAGACACCAAACCAAAATGGAGAGTCATCGCTGAGAAGCGAAGGACCTGTAGTTTCTTTGCGCCGCCATCACAGAAGTGGAGAGACCTGCTGTTCTATCCGCGCCGCAGACCTTCAAGGCTGCGCGTAATAGCCGTGTTTGTGCGCACCCACCGTCCGGGGCGAGCGAGCCTCACTCCAGCCCGTGATATACGTCCACTCTGCGGGCGGCCGCGGATCGCCGAGGACGGAAGTCCTCAGACGGTTACGTTTTCGAAGAGCAGCCCACCATATCAATAGATATGGAAATTGACTTCGATGGTGATCTCGACCGGGACCGGTTTGCCTTGATAGGTGGAGGGCTTGAACTTATACTGGCGCACCGCCTCGACCGCCTTTTCATCCAGCCCCATGCCCAGCTTGCGCACCACCCGGATGCGCTGCGGCAGCCCGTGCGCGTCCACGATCAGCGACACCACCGACACGCCCTGATACTTCGCGCGCCGCGCCTCGTCGGAGAACTCCGCGTCGACCGAGTAGATCAGCACCGGCGGCGATACTCCGCCACCCACGTGATACAGCCCGCCACCGTAGCCGCCGCCTTCGCCCGGCCCGTAGCCTGCTCCGGATCCCGATCCGATCCCTCCGCCATCGCCGCTTCCTAAGCCGGCACCCGAGCCCGACCCATTCGACGCCGGACCCACAATGCTGGTCCGCGGATCGCCCAGATTCGGCAGATTGTTATTGGGCAGCACCACGTTCGGCGGCATCTTGATCGTCGGCTCTACCGCCAGCTTGGGATGCTCGTTCACCGCCAGCATGGGCGGCGTTATCGGCGTCTCGGAAAACTTGGGCAACCGGCCCTTGGGCGCCGGCACCAGCTCGCGCGCACCGCCGCCGCCGCCGCCACCCATCGCCGGACCCTTGGGCGCAATGGGACGAAACGGCGTGATGTCCATCTGCACCGTCTGCACCTTCGGGACCGGCTTGGGATGCATCCGCGCTTCGATGATGAGGAAAATAATCAACCCGATGATGGCCACGTGCGCGCCCACGGACAGGGCCGACGACATCGGACTGCGCGGCGCCCGGAACGGATCCGGCACCGCGACCGGCTGCGAGGTCAGAACCAGCGGCGGCAAATGCTCTCGCTGAAACATGCCACGCAGATCCGTCAGCCACGTCCGCCACACCGGCTCATCCACCACCGGATTCCACAGCTGCGGCTCGTATGGTTCGGGCACTGGTCTGTTGTGCGGCGTACTGGACGAAGCGGTGTGCAGCATACCGCCCGGGGCGGTGTTCGGAATGCGGTCCGGGGCGGTGTTCGGGGCAATGCCCGACATATCCGTCCCGTTCATCCGCGCCTCCACAGCCGGTGCCAGCGTGGCCGGCGCCGCCTTGCGCCTGAGCGCACGGCGAAGCTGGTCCTCAAGCTCTTCCATCTCATTCGGATTGGGTGGTATTCGCGACATACGATGACTTCAACCTCTCAGTTGCGCAGACGTTTCAGTTGCGCAGACGTTGCGCCTTGGCCCGTAGCACTTTCAAGGCCCGCTGCAGATGACTCTTCACCGTGGCCACCGGCATGTCCAGCACCGCGGCAATCTCTTCCGGCATCAGGTCCTCCTGATAGCGCAGTGCGATCACCGTTCGCGGCACGATGGGCAGCGACGCAATCATCTGCCGCAACCGTTCCGCCAACAACGGATCGCCTTCCTGCGATGCCGCCATCGGCTCGGCAACACCCGGCTCCGCAAAGCTCACCGCCGCATGATCCTGCGGCCGCCGCAGCCTGCGCCGCGCCTGGTCGATCGAGCGATGCACCGTCACCCGCCGCAGCCAATGCACCACATGCTCCTCAGATGCCAGCGACGGCAGCTGCTCATACAACTCCAGGAAAACATCCTGCGCTACCTCCTCGGCCAGCGCCGGGTCGCGAACGATGCGCCGCGCAATGCTGAACACCATCGATTGGTGCTCCCGCATCAGCAGGCGAAAGCTTTCGAGCGATCTCTGCAGGTGGTCACCTGGAACCCGACGACCGTGCCGGAGTTGAATAACAACCTTCACTCTGCTATACGCATTGGCGACAAAAGAGTATGCAGCCTTTCTCGCATATCCGCGAATATCACTTGAGATGCTCCGCCAGGAACTTCGCCATAGCCTGATTTGCCTCAATGGCTTCCGGCAGTTCCGGGTCGTACCAGAACGCATGCGGCAGGCCATCGAAAACCATCAGCCGGGCATCGTCCCCCGCGCGCAGAAAGGCCCGATGAAGGTTTGTCGTCCCGCTTAGCAGCAGGTCCCGCCCACTGGTCACAAACAGTGTCGGCGGCATCCCCTTCAGGTCAGCGTAGATAGGCGAGAGCACCGGGTCCTTCGGATCCGTCTGCCCCACATACGGCGACAGCGGCCGCTCCCCGTTCGGCGTCGTCAGATAGCCGCTGAGCCCACGCAATGCATAAAGATGGACAGAATCACCCGGGCGCGCAAAATCTCCAAATCCGCTGAAGATTCCCAGCGCCGCCGGCTCCGGCAGGGACAACTGCTTCAGGCGCGACGCCACCTCCCCGGTCAAAATCGCCCCCGCCGAGGTTCCATAGATCGCGATCTGCTCAGGTTTGTGCGTCTTCAGCAGCTCGCGATACACCGCCACCGCATCGTCCACCGCCGCCGGATACGGATGCTCCGGCGCCAGCCGGTAGAGCGCCGCTACCACCGGAATCTGCGTGTAGTACGCAATCGGAATTGTCTCCGTATAGCTGCCCGAATCAGAATCGAAGCCGCCGCCGTGCAGGTCCAGCAGCACCTTGTCCGCGTTCGCCGCCGAAACCTTCAGGGGCGCGATGCGCCGCACCGGCACGCCCGCGATCGTATCGTTGGCGATGGTCACCGGGCACACCTTCTGCCACTGTTTTTCGGCGCGCGTCGTATACGCATCAAGCATGGCGCGGCGTTTCTCCAACGGCTCCTGGACATCTGCATCCATCGCCGGCTGCCGCAGCGTCGCCTGCGCCTGCGGGCTCAGCGATTGCGGCACCGGCACGATCCGGCCCACATGCGCCGTGCCGTCCGGTTCGATGTAACTGGAATTATGCGAAACCGCTGTAGCCGCGGTCGTCGCTGCCGGTGCTGCAGACGTTGGCGCCGTCTGTCCCCAGGCCGGCCATGCACCCAGCCAACTGAGCACGCATACAACACACGTGAGTCGCCTCTGCCCGCAAAGCAGCTTCATGCAGCCAGTCCTCCGGGTTGCCGTTCCTGATTGGCCCGTTCCGCCAATGTACTCCTGCGGAACCCAACGGGGAGGACCTCAACCTGCGGGAAGGCCCCTCAGGGAAAGGCCGGCGACGGGTCTACCGTCCGCAGCCGCTGGGCAAACCGCTTGCGCAGCTCCAGCCGTGCCCGGTGCCGCCGCGACTTTATTGTCGCCACCGGCCGATCTATCTGCGCGGCAATCTCCTCCAGCGAACGCTCGTCAAAGAACTGCAGCAGCACCGCCGATCGCAGCGACTCCGGCAGCGACCGCAGCGCCGCATGCACCAGCCGGTTCCGCTCCATCGTCAGCAGCCGCTGCTCCTGCGACATCTGCCGCGGCGTCATCGAGCTTCCGGCTTCCAGCACCGCCGTCAGCTTCGCACTCTCCATCTCTTCCAGCCGCATGCGCGCCCGCCTCCGCTGCGACTGGAAGACCTCGTTCATCAGCACGCGCGTGATCCAGGTCGCAAAGCGCGACTCCCCGCGAAAGCTGTCCAGCCCCTGCCACGCCTTCAGCATCGTCTGCTGCACCGCGTCCTCCGCATCCTGCACGGAGAGCCGGTACTGCAGCGCCAGCATCAACAGCCGCTTCTGGTGGCGCAGAAACAATGCGGAGAACGCACTCTCATCGCCTGTGCGCGCCGCATCTACAAGTCGTTCGTCAGTAAGTTCTTCCATAAGCTCGTCATCCTGAACGTAATCGAACATCGGGTGAAGCACCTGCTCCTTGCTCGCGCTTCCACACGCGAACCCGACGAACGCGCGCCACCGGCGCGTCTACCTGGATGGCAGATCCTAGTGCATCGCCACACCGCCCCGCGACTTTCGCATGATGAACGGCAGCGGAACCATGCAGAGCGCGGCAATGGCGAAGAAGCGAATGATGTCGATGTAAGAGAGGATGGCCGCCTGCTGCTGCAGTTGCTGGTACAGGCGGAGCATCGCGGCGCTGTTTGCTCCGGTGAGTGACAGCCCGCCCGCCACCATGTGATGGCTCATCTGCGTTGTGGCCTGCAGATACGCCGAGCTCCCCCCGGTGATGTGCGCGCCCAGGTACGTCTGATGGCGCTGCGCCTGCCGTGCCAGCAGCGTCGACACCAGTGCCGTCCCTACCGATCCGCCCATGTTGCGCGCCAGGTTGGTTAGTCCGGAGACGTCGTTGTTCCCCTCCATCGGTACGCCCACGTACGAAAGCGTCTGGATAGGAATGAACATGAAGCCCAGCCCGCATGCCTGAAAGAATCGCAGCCACGCGGTGTAACTCAGACTCATCGTCAGATGAATCGTCGTCATATGGAAGAGCGCCACCGACGTGATGGCGAAGCCGAAGGCCAGCAGATATCGCGCATCTACTTTCGCAATCAGAATGCCCACGATCGGCATGCAGATCAGCGTCGCAATCCCACCCAGCGACAGTGTCTTACCCGCATTCGTCGCCGTGTATCCCATCAATGTCTGCAGCATCTGCGGAATCAGGATCGTCGTCCCATAGAGCGCGATGCCCAGGATGAACATCATCACGAAGGACAGCGAAAAGGTGCGGCTGCGGAAGAGCCGCAGCTCGATCACCGGCTTATGCCCTTTGCGAATCTGCCACAGCTCCCAGAAGATCAGCGCCGCAATACTGGCAATGCAGATGACAGTGAACGTCGTGATGAAATGCGAGCCGAACCAGTCATCCTCCTGCCCCTTGTCCAGCACCACCTCGAGGCAGCCAAAGCCCAGCGCGGTAAACAAGAAGCCGGTGTAGTCGATCTTGATGAGGCCCGCGCGAGCTTTCCGCACTGCTTCAATCAAATGCGGCGGGTCTTCCACCACCCGGTTCGTCAGGTACATCGAGATCAGCGCCACCGGCACGTTGATGAAAAAAATCCAGCGCCACTGATAGTTGTCCGTGATCCAGCCGCCTACCAGCGGTCCAATCGCCGGTGCCGTCACCACCGCGAGTCCATACAGCGCGAAGGCCTGCCCGCGTTTCTTCGGCTCGAAGGTGTCCGCCAGGATCGCCTGCTCCGACGTCGCGAGTCCTCCGCCGCCCAGCCCCTGCAGCACGCGGAAGAACAGCAGCATGCCCAGCGACGGCGCCAGCCCGCACAGCAGCGAGCTCGCTCCGAAGATCGCTACGCAGCTCATGTAGAAGCGCTTCCGCCCGATCAGTGTCGCCAGGTAGCCGCTGAGCGGAAGAATCACCGCATTTGCCACCAGGTAGGAGCTGATCACCCATGTCGCCTCGTTCTGGCTCGCCGCCAGCGATCCCGCAATGTGCGGCAGCGACACGTTCGCGATCGAGGTATCCAGCACCTCCATGAATGTTGCCAGCGTCACCGTCAGCGCAATCGCCCACGGATTGTGGTGCGGCTTCCATGTCGCCGCGTCCCGGCCCGGTTTCGTTGACGTGGTCGCCATATCGACAAAATAGTACCACACGGTACATTAATGCAAAACCCGCAGGTCGTCACATTCGCTATGCTGAATGCATGAAGGGGAAGACGCCGCGCCAGGCAACCCGTAAAGCCGCAGGAAAAAAGCGGAAGTCAGCCCGCGGCCGCCCGCCTGCGAGCGAAGTCGCCACCCGCGCCGAAAATCTCCTCGACGTCGCGACGGAAGTCTTCCTCGACAAGGGCTTCAAAGGCGCCAGCATGAGCGATATCGCCCGCCGCGCCGGCGCCTCCAAGCAGACGCTCTACGCGCGGTATCCCAGCAAGGCCGCACTCTTCGCCGCGCTGGTGGAGCGCAAGGCCTCGCGTCTCTTCAATGCCCTCGGACCGCTCGGCGAAGGCCGCGGCCTGCGCGAAACACTCGTACACTGCGGCTCGGAGCTGCTTGAGCTCATCGTCTCCGATGACGCCCGCGGCGTCCATCGTGTCGTCATTGCCGAGTGCGTCGAATTTCCCGAGCTCGGCGAGATCTTCTGGGAGCAAGGCCCGGGCAAAACGCGCGCCATGCTCGCCAGCTATCTTCGCGCGCAACAGAAGCTCGGCAACATCCAGTGCGGCGAGCCGGAGCAGGCCGTCGAACTCTTCCTCGGCCTCCTGGTCAGCGGAGCCAGCCTGCGCGTCTGGCTCGGCCTGCCGCCCACATATGCAAAGACAGCGGCCCAGCGAAAGGTATGGGTCAACTTCGCCGTCGATACGTTCCTCTCAGCGATGGAAGCAAACGCCCGTCGTTAAAACGTCGTCTCTAGCAATCCCAGCTACATCGGCAGATTGTTCATCGCATCGCCGGTGGCGCCTCTGTAGAAAGCCACCAGCCGCGTCCCGCCAGCCAACAGCTCTCCCCCGGCTTGTCATTCCGATGCAGCGATTTCACTTTGTTCCAGTTGCGGTTACGAAATGCCTCTTCCAGCCGTTCCCCTTCGTTCTCATCCCGCGCCCCCATGCATCCGACAAACTGCGCCTGAAACAGAAACCTCGCCGCGTATACATAGCCGTCAGCCCGCGTGATTAGCAGCATCGCGCCTGCGCCGTCCTCCGGCGTCAGCGGAAACAGCAGCCGCCCTCCCGCCTTCAGCGCATCCAGCCACACTCCCAGCGGAGCGGTTGCGCCGGCACTCACATACAGCACATCGCACGCCGGCAGCGGACCCTCCGCTCCACTACACGCATGCAGCCGCACCTGCGGCAGCTCTGCCAGATTCTGCGCCGCGCGGCGCACCAGCCCCGGCTCAATCTCGTACGCATCCACCACACCGCGCTCGCCCACCAGCTTCGCCAGGATGGTCGTGTAGTAGCCGGTGCCCGCGCCCACATGCACAATCCGGTCACCCTTCTGCGGCCGCAGCGTTGCCATGCACATCGCGTGCAGCGAAGGCTCTCCGTTATTCAAGCCATCCGCGTCCAGCGACACCACGACATCCTGATACAAAAACGCCGGATCGTTATGAGGCGCCTCGACAAAGCCATGCCGCGTCAATATCCGCCACGGCGGACCGCCCACAAAGCGCTCCCGCGGCGTCGAGCGAAACGCCGCCGCCAGCTCCCCATCCGCAGGAACACCGGCCCGCGTCGCAACCAGGCGCGCAAAGAACTCCCGATGCGCCTCAATGCGCTCCGCATCCGTGCTCCAGTGCTTCTTCGGCATCTCTGCCACCGCGCCAACTGCACAGCCCAATCAATTGCACAGCCCAATCAACTGCACACAAAGATGCGCCGCGGCCTCGCGGAGGTACTCCGGGCACCTGTCATCCACCTTTGAGCCGCACCCGGAGCCCCGCCGTAAGAGTAAAGTGGGCATTAGGCGGTGATGAATGACTATGCCGCGCGGACCATCTCGCCAGGCGCGTCTCCGAAGCCTCTGCGGGCCCACATCGCCCGCATGGCTGCTTGCCCTTTTCCTATACTCCCTCTTCGTGTGTCCCGCGGCGCATGCGAAAGATATGCTGCCCGCCTGCCCGGCTCCAAAGGGTGCTGTTGAGTCACCGCCACTTGCGCGTGTTGGTGTGCCGAATCTGGGTGCAGCCTCCACTCGGGCCTTCCAGCAACTCATCGTCATTGGATTTATGGGCGGCAGTGTGCGCGCCAATGATCTCGTTCACAGAGAAGCGCTCATGGCCGACGATCTCCAGCAGCGCTACCCGCTCCGGCTGCATGCCGCCGTCTTCGCGAATCGCGACAGCCGCGCCGCCCTGGAAACCGTGCTCCATCTTCTGGACAAGGACAAAAACGGCTGCCTCAACGCCGGCGAAAGAAATGCCGCCCGCATTGTCATCTACGGCCACAGTTGGGGAGCATCGGAGACCATCGCCCTCGCCCGCCGGCTCAACGAGCTCAGCATCCCCGTGCTGCTCACCGTTCAGGTGGACAGCGTCCAGAAATTGAAGGAGCACGACGGACTCATCCCGCCCAATGTGCGTCAAGCCATCAACTTCTATCAGTCAGACGGCTTTCTGCATGGCCGGAGCCGCATCCAGGCAATGGACCCTAAGCAGACCACCATCCTGGGAAACTTCGAGTCAGACTACAAAGAAAATCCCGTTTCTTGCGACAGATACCCGTGGTACGCACGAGCCTTCATGAAGCCGCACATCGAGATCGAGAACGATCCTAGCGTCTGGAACAAAATCGAAGCTCTCATCCAGACCGAACTTCCCTGAAGTGAGCCGCCAGCCGGCGCTCGCTCCAGTTACATGGCGCTCTGCGTCTGCCGCAGCAGCTCCACGGAGCGCTTCGGATCAATGTTGTGGCGACGACCATCTTCGCTCGGGGTGGCTCCGGCGACGATGAGGTGAATGGTCTGTTGTGGTGTCAGCTTGGGATCGAGCGCGATGAGCTTGGCCGCAAGATTGACGACGTTGGGCGATGCCATGGAAGTTCCGCTGAAGCGAACTTTGGCCCCACCCGGCAGCACGGACTCCACCTGGTATCCATTGGCGTCCACCAGAACAGTATCGCCATAGCTGGTAAAACTGGCCTCGTCGCCCGCCTGGTCCACCGCTCCGACAGCGAGCACATTGGGCAGCTTGAACGAGGACGGAATCATTTCGTTAAAGCCGCTATTGCTATCCGCATTGCCAGCCGAACAGATGAAAAGGATATCGGGCGCGCTTTGGATCGCGTTGTAAAGACCATCGCGCTCGATCGCGAACAGCTTCTTGGCGATAGCCTTCCGATCGGCTGCGTCCTTGCCCATGCCGTTTTTCTCCAGCGCCGCTTCGTCATCTTGCGGACCACCGCCCCAGCTCATGTTCACCACGCGAATGCCGTTCGATCGGAACCAGTCGACATACGCGCGATAGTCAGCGGCCGCCCGCCGGCTGAGCTCTTCACTCGGAGCCAGCGGAATATTGTGCCAGTCGAAGGTAATGCGGCCCACCGCAAGACGAATCGCCGGGTTGCCGCGCGAAGCGATGCCCGCCACATGCGTTCCATGCGAGTAGATGGAGAAGAACTCGAGCTGCTCAATGAACGCGGGAACCTGCGCGGCCGACATCCCCGCCAGCTTCCGCTTCAGCGCCGTGGCTTCCGGGCTGTCGATGGAAAGCTGCAAGTCGGAAAAGCCCTTCAGTTCATCGCGCATCCCCGGATATTGCTCCGTCTGCTGGCCGTCCAGCGGCAGAAGATAGCCATGCGTGGGAAAGCCCTTCAGATCGAATGCCAGATCGTGTGGATCGCCCTGCGGCCCGGGGTGAGGATCGGTGCACACCCGCCCAGTGAACAGCGACAGATCGGAGCCCGAGTCCCAGATGGCGACCTTCGCCGGAGTCAACTTGTCCGCCTCCGTAAGCGTGACCTCGCGCGCCTCCCAGATATCCGGCTTCTGCACATTGTTTGCCGCCACTTCCTGCGTCAGCACGGCAACAATCGAAGCTCTCAGCGGAAGCACCTGTTTGAGCTCGACGCGGTCCCCAATCAGCTCCCATGCCAGATCATTGCTGAGCTGATGCGTCTTCGCGACGGCCGGCTCCAGGCTGGCATTCACGCTGCCCAGAACCAGTGCAGGCGTCACAATCTCTGCGCTGCTTTTGCTCTCCTTGATGCGATTGCCGACGATAGACCAGGCCAGCGGTTTCAGGCTGGCCGCGTAGGACTTCGCAAAGGCCTGCTCATAAGCCGCGCCGGAGCTCTGGCCGGTGGCCATGCGAGCTTCAATCCGCGCCTTGGTCAGGAGTCCGCTCAGCAATTTGGCGTCGGGCTTATCTTCCAGATCGCGAATCTTCGCAAGTGTTTCCAGCGCGTCCTTGTCCTGGTTGCCGGCAAGAAGCTGCAGTTGGAGGCGGACCGCCAGCAGCCCACGCAGCGTGGCGCGGTCCTGGATGTCGTAATCGTTCAGGACGGAGTCGACATCGCCCTGCACCTTGGCGGCAAAGACGTTGAACGTAGCGTCGTCGGAATTCAGCAGCTCCGTCACCGTGCCAGCGATTGCGTAGTTGAATCGCGGTAGATCGTCCTGCGTCTTGACGACCTTCTTTGCCGCTGTCTGCGCGAAGGACGTTGCCGCGGGAAACACGAATGGCGATGCAACCGTGAAAGTAAAAAGAAGGGGGCCCGCAAACCTGCGAATGGAGCGAATCATGGGCTGCTCTCAGAAGTGAATTGGGGTGCAGTAAGTGTAGGCGCTGCCCCTTGATGTTCGGGAAAAATGTGGAAAGGGTCGAAGGCATCCACAGCTTCCCCGAGAACCGGCAATAGAACGCATCCGCATTGAATCGCCTGATGATCGGTGTCGAAGTGCTTTCCCATCGCCTCCGCGCCACAATGATGTACAACTTTGATCGTGCCCACCGATCCTGGCATCGCCGAGTTCGTCGAGAAAGCCCTCGCTTCCGGCATTCCTCACGATTCGTTGGTCGGAATCCTCACTGCCCGCGGTTGGCCGGAGAGGGAAGTCTACGACGCGCTCGCCGTCCACTATCAGCGCCTCACCGGAATCGAAGTTCCGCGGCGGGCCGCAGCCGGAGCCTCCGCCAAGGATGCCTTCTTCTATCTGCTCATCTTCGCCACCCTGGCGACATGGAGCATCGCCTTCGGCTGCCTCGCCTTTGCCCTCATCGATCGCTGGATCGCCGATCCGCTCTTCGCCGGCTATCAGCAGAGCTACGAGTCCTACACCATCACTGCGTCTCTGGCAGCGCTCATCGTCGCCTTCCCGCTCTATCTATTGATCTCGCGCACTGTCGCGGGCGAAGCGGCCCAGCACCCGGAGAAGCTCGACTCCTCCGTTCGCAAATGGCTCACCTATCTCGCCCTGGTCATCGCCGCTTGCGTTCTCATGGGCGATCTCATCGCCGTCCTCACTCATCTGTTGCGCGGCGAGCTGACTTCGCGATTCGTTCTCAAAGCGTTTGTCGTGCTGGCGCTCTCCGGCGGCGTTTTCTTCCATTACTTCAGCGGCCTCCGTAGGATGGATACCGCGCCAACCCGGCAAAGCCGCGACCGGCGGATGGCTGCGCTCAGCTCGGCGATTGTCGCGCTCATGCTCGTTCTTGGCTTCTGGCAGTTGGGCTCACCCGGCAGGCAGCGAGAGTTTCGCGGGGACATGCAGCGCGTCCAGCAACTCTTCCAGCTCAGCAGCCAGGTCAACAGCTACTGGTCCTCGCACGCCTCGCAACTCCCAGGGAACATCGATCAGCTTCCCGGAAACGCTTTCGTCGACCCGATCACCCGCGTGCCTTACGAGTATCATCCCGGCCAGGGAAGCCAGTACGAACTCTGCGCCACATTCGCGCGCAGCAGCGAACGCAGCGACGTTCCTCCGGAACAAAAACAATGGATCCATCCGGCGGGCCACCACTGCTTCAAGCTGGACGCAACGGCCATGACGGTGTACCCGATGGTGCAGCAGTACCCCATGGATTAAGGGCCTCCATTCCAAACTGGGCCACCGTTCCGCCGAACCCCCAGAAACCTGCCGGTTTACTCCTCACAAATTGCTATGCTTGAAATAGACCGAATGTAGTCACAGAGCCACCATGCGGGAGCCACTTTCCGCCCGGTGGCTTTTGTGTTGACAGGGTTCTAAGTCCAATCGCTGGACGAATTTAGCGGTAACTCCAATAGAATGACGACTTTGGCCCTCGGGGGAGGGCCTAAACGCCTTAAAGAAAGGCACTTACGAGCCAGCCTCCCGCACCGGGAGGGGGGAGGGGGTCGGGTAACGGTACCAAGCGAGACGGGGCGAACACACCCGCTCTCCAATCCTTGCCAGGTTTGATGATCCAGATTGGGCTGGGCTTATGATGCTTCGTGCCCGGCGATGATCTTCTGGCAGATCAAAGAGCCGCGGAACAAGGAGATCCAGATGAGTGACGCAGGGCGGTCTGTGGTCGGGTCGGCAACGAAATCATCAATGTCACGGCGGGCACTATTGCTGCAGGCTTCAGCGGCTGTTGTCGTGAGCGGGCTGGGAAAGTTGTCGTTTGCGCAAACTGAGAAGGCGACCCCTTCGACGGTCGCAGACAAGAGCCGGGCCTTTCCGGATAAGTTCCTGTGGGGCTGCGCCACAGCCAGTTATCAGGTGGAAGGCAACAACACGAACACCGATTTGTGGATGATGGAATACCTGCCGGGGACGATCTTCAAGGAGCCGTCGGGCGACGCCTGCGATCACTACCACCTATATCCGCAGGACATCAGCATGGTGGCCGATCTTGGCTTCAATACCTATCGCTTCTCCCTGGAGTGGTCGCGGATCGAGCCAGAGGAGGGCTTCTTTTCAAATGCCGAGCTCGATCACTACCGGCGCATGCTGGCCGCCTGTCATGAACATGGCCTGACGCCGATGCTGACCTACTCCCATTTCTCCTTGCCGCGATGGTTTGCGATGAAGGGCGGCTGGGAGAATGCACAGGCGGCGGATCTCTATGCACGCTTCTGCGAGAAGGCGACCAGGCATCTTGGCGATATGGTGGGATACGCATCGACCTTGAATGAGCCGGACATCCCGCAACTGCTGAACTGGCTTTACCTGCCGCTGCAGCCTGGGGCAAAGAGCCTCACCGAGTCGTTCCAGGCGAGTCTGTCGAACGTGCGCAAGCAGGTGAACGCGCCGGAGTTTGCCGATCTGTTTCTGGGCGATGAGAAGAAGACGCGCGATGGTCTGCTGGCCGCGCATGCCAAGGGAAAGAGATGCGATGAAGTCGGTGCGGCCCGATATGCCTGTTGGCTTCAACCTGGCCATGTCGGACGATCAGCCCGCGAGCGAGGACAGCCATCTGGCGGAGAAGCGGGCCGATGTGTATGGGCCGTGGCTGGAGGCGGCAAAGCATTGCGATTATCTCGGCGTGCAGATGTACTCGCGGTCGATCGTGGGGAAGAGGGATCTGCCACCGCCCAAGGGCGCAGAGCTCACCGAGACAGGGATGGAGTTCTATCCAGAGTGCGTGGAGCATGTGGTCCGGTATGCCAGCAAGGAAACGGGGGTCCCGATCTATGTGACCGAGAACGGCGTCGCCACCGAAGATGACAGCCGTCGGGTGGAGTATGTTGAGCGGGCGCTGGCGGGGTTGAAGCGCGCGATCGACGATGGCGTCGATGTGCGGGGTTATGTCGCATGGTCGCTGCTGGATAACTTCGAGTGGATGTCGGGTTACAAGCCGAAGTTCGGCCTGGTCGCCGTGGATCGTGCGACACAGAAACGAACGATCAAACCCAGCGCGGCAATCCTGGGAAATATCGCGCGCAGGAACGCCCTCCCGACGAACGCCGTGCCGAGCAACGCCATGAAAGAGTCGCCGCCCGCCTGAGTGAGGAGGTGGGCAACCGTACGAGCAGACCGGCGAGACCGCGGCCTCGCCAGTCATTCGTATCAGCGCTGCTCGGGCTCCGTCCTGTCAGAAGGGAAGCCGGGCAGTGAGTACCAGTGCGTGATTGTCGGGATGATACGAGCTGACCGCGATCTGTTCGCCGAAGCCGAACGTCAGGCCCAAACGGCCCGGTTTGCCGGAAGCATCGTGACGCAGCGGAATACGGCCAAAGATGATTCCCGGCGTCGCGAAAACAGCAACGTCGCCATCCGTGGCTCCGCCCTTGAAGAAGCTTGAGTTGATCTCAAACTCCGGCCAGACAAGGCGCGCCGGTCCGGTCTTGCCGAGCCGATATTGAACCACGTTATTCCACGTGATCGTATGCCCAAGACCCTTGGAGTTGGTGATGGGTAGCGAACCGCCCGCGGTCGAGGTGAATGCAAACTGGCCAAAGCCTTTGCCCACCGCGAGCGTCGGCGTGACCACTGCGCAGCAACTGCCGTTGCCATTTTTGCCGGTCGGAACACTGGCGGCGAAGAAGACAGTCACGATGGCGTTGCCGTGCTCCTCGTTCCGCGCAAAGATGCGGTACTTGGAATTGAAAGAGAGATCGCCGAAACCGTCCTGTTCGCCATTGGTGCGGTTGAAGAAGGGCGGAACGTTGATCAGGATCTCAATGTTCTTTTGTGGAATAAACTCCAGCCCCTTGCCGTTGCCGTAATTCCACACGGCAAATCCCTTCGGGTTGTACTGGTGGACGAAGTCGGTGCGCAGCTCCTGCTCCAGCCGCGGCGTCACCGTGACCAGCGGGGTAATCCAGTGCGGCTGCTCGTTTTGCGTCGCGGTCACGCGCGCCTGATAGCGCTGGATGAAAGTCTGCGGGGTGCTCGTCGCCGGCTGGGGGGCGGTGCCGATGTCGATTGGGACAGAGCCGCAGCACAGCCCAGGGAGAGCGAAAGGGACAAGAGAATGCCGGCGCCCCTGATCTGGCGCAAGGAGGGAAATTCTCGAATAAGCGTCATATATACGGTTATATACAAAAAATAACGAATTTCTTAACCGTATCGGCAGACAGCAAGCGCACGTTTTTCGCGTGTCATGAAAAAGGCCGCGGAAAAACTTCCGCGGCCTGCAATCAGGAAGGCAAACAATCAGACGTTGATTGCCATGCCCTCTACCGCTCCGAAGCCGTCCAGCATCGCCTCGGCCAGCGTTGGATGCGCGTGGATGGTGAACATCATCTCGTCGACCGTCGCTTCGAGCTCGATCGCCGTCACCGCCTCGGCAATCAGCTCCGTCGCCTGCGGCCCGATGATGTGCACGCCCAGCACCTCGCCGTACTTCGCGTCTGCGACTACCTTCACGAAGCCCTCGTGCTCGTTGACGATCGAGGCCTTCGAGTTCGCGGAGAAGGGGAACTTGCCCACCTTCACCTGCAAGCCCTTCTCCTTGGCCTGCGCCTCAGTCAAACCGACGCTGCCGATCTGCGGCTCGCAGTAGGTGCACGCCGGAATGCGCTCGCGCTTCACCGGCCGCGCCGGCCGCCCGGCGATCTTGGTCACCGCCACGATGCCGCTCATCGCGCCGACGTGCGCGAGTTGCGGCAACCCGGCCACCACATCGCCGATCGCATACACCCCCGGCTCCGCCGTCTCCATCCACTCGTTCACATGGACAAACCCGCGCTCGAGCTTCGCCTTCGTCTTGTCGAGCCCGACGCTCTCAGTGCGCGGTGCGCGTCCCACCGCAACCAGCACCTTCTCCGCTTCCTTCACCTGCGCCTTGCCATCCGCAGCTTGTGAAGCTCGACCTTCACGCCGTCCTTGGTCCGCTCCACCTTGTCGACCTTGGCGCCCACATGCGACTCGATGCCCCGCTTGCGGAAGACGCGCGCCAGTTCCTTGCTCACGTCCTCGTCCTCGTTCGGCACCAGCCGCGGCAGGTACTCGACGATCGTCACCTCCGACCCGAAGCTCTTGAAGATGGACCCGAACTCGACGCCCACCGCGCCCGCGCCGATCACCACCAGCGACTTCGGGATGCGGTCCATGCTCAGGATCTCGATATTGGTCAGGATGCGATCGTCCGGCTTCAGACCCGGCAGCATCTTGGCGTCGGAGCCGGTGGCCACCAGCACGTTCTTGGCCGACACCTGCGTCGCCTTACCGTCCGTGCCTTTGACGGAGACGGTATGAATACCGCCCTTGGCGCCGCCCGTCAGGCTCCCCGTGCCCGGTATCACGGTGACCTTGTTCTTCCGCATCAGGAAGTCCAGGCCCTTCACGTGCTTGGTGACGATCTGGTTCTTGCGGTCCAGGATCGCCTTCCAGTTCAGCGTCACCTCGCCCACGCCCTCGATGCCATACTCCTTGGCGTGCTTCAGGTGGTCGTACACCTCGGCGTTGAACAGGATGGACTTGGTCGGGATGCAGCCCACGTGCAGGCAGGTGCCGCCCAGCTTCGGCTCGCGCTCGATCAGCGCCACCTTCAGTCCCAACTGCCCCGCCCGGATGGCCGCCGTATACCCCGCCGGCCCCCCTCCAATCACCGCAATATCGTAAGTAGTCTCTGCCAAAATTTCGCTCCCCTTCCGTCCGATCAACTCTGTTGCCAGAGGGCAAACACATCATTCTACGCGCATGTGCCACACTAACCGGGTGCGTCCGCATCTGGCCCGTCCGCATCTGGCCACGCTCATCGATGACTTCCGCCGCTACGGCCGGGAACGCGCGGTTGTCAGCCACACCGGCAATCGCAGCGTGCCCTCGACGTATGCCGAAATAGCCGAGCTCAGCGCGCGCTTCGCCGCCGAGTATGCGGGGCGCGGCATTGCCTCCGGCGACCGCATCCTGCTCTGGGGCCAGAACTCCGCACCCTGGATCGCCGCCTTCTATGGCTGTGTCCTGCGCGGCATCCTCGTCGTCCCCCTCGACGCCGCAGGCGATCCGCGCTTCGCCGAGCGTGTCATCGCCGAAACCTCGCCCCGGCTGCTCGTCGGCGACTCCGTGCTGCTCCACAAGCTGCAGCCATCTGATGTCCCAGCCCTCGCGCTGGATGCAACCGGCCTGCCCGCGCCCGACTACGTGCCCGTCGAGGCCCTGAGCCGCAGAACGCCGCTCCAGATCATCTTCACCTCGGGCACCACGTCCGAGCCCAAAGGCATCGTCCACACCCACGGCAACGTGCTCGCCTCCCTCGACCCCATCGAGCGCGAGATCGCCAAATACCGCCGCTATGAGCGACCCTTCCATCCGCTCCGCTTCCTCCATACCCTGCCGCTCTCCCATGTCTTCGGCCAGTTCATGGGCCTCTGGGTGCCACCGCTGCTCGCGGCTGAAGTCCACTTCGAGACCCGCCTGGATGCCCCGCGACTGATCCAGCTCATCCATAACCAGCGCATCTCGGTGCTAGCCGCGGTGCCACGCGTGCTGGAGTTGCTGCGCAGCCACCTCATTCGGCTGGACCCGGCACTCGCCGCCCGGCTCGATGCGGCGGATCGGGTTTCGGCACTTGGCCGCTGGTGGCGTTTCCGGCGCCAGCATCGCCTCTTCGGCTGGAAGTTCTGGGCCTTCGTCTGCGGAGGCGCCACGCTTCCCGAAGACCTGGAGCAGTTCTGGACGCGGCTCGGCTTCGCGCTCATCCAGGGCTATGGAATGACCGAGACCACCGCACTGGTCACGCTCAACCACCCGTTCCACACCGCGCGCGGCAGCATCGGCAAGCCGCTCGCCGGGCGCGAGGTGAAGGTGACAGAGGATGGCGAGATCCTCGTCCGCGGCAGCTCCATAGCCGAGACAGAATGGCGGGCCGGCCACGCGCAGGCACGCATTGCCGACGAGGGCTGGCTGCGCACCGGCGACCTGGCCGCGCGCAACGACAAAGGCGAGCTGATCTTCGCAGGCCGCAAGAGCGACGTCATCGTGACCGCCGCCGGCCTCAACGTGCATCCGCAAGACCTGGAAGCCGCGCTGGCCCACCAGCCTGGCGTGCGCGATGCATGTGTATTCGCCCTCGACAGCGGAGCCGGTCCGCAGCCCGCGTCCGCGCTGCTGATGAGCGACGAGAGCAAGGCAGATGCCGCGGTGGCATCCGCCAACGCGACCCTTGCCGACTACCAGCAGATACGCCGCTGGCTGCTCTGGCCGGACCCCGACTTTCCCACGCACTTCCACCGGCAAGGTGAAGCGGCGCGAGGTCGCGGCACGCGCGGCGCTCGCATTCCGCTCTTCGGGTGAGGTTAGCGCCGGCGACGATCCAATACTGCAGGCCCTCCGGGCGATGCCAGGCGCGCGCTTGGACAGCGTCTCCGATGCGAGCCGGCTCAGCGAGGATATCGGTCTCGACAGCCTGGGACTGGTCGAGCTACAGAGCGCGCTGGAGCAACGGTTCGCCGTGGAGATTCCCGACGACGCATGGCAGCGGGCGCGCTCTGTCGGCGATCTGCGCAGTCTCATCGCACCTCAAGGGAAATCTGCCGAAGCCGCGGTACGCGGCGTCATAAACCCGCCGCCTGCCCAAGCTGCTGTCAGTCGAGAACCTGCGACTGACGACACGATCTATCCCCGCTGGCCGTGGAGCGCACCGGTCCGATGGCTGAGGGTCGCCTTCCTGGAATGCGTCTCGATCCCGCTTACACGTCTGCTGCTCGGTCCGCGCATCGTGCGTCCGCAAACCATCGCGAGCGGCAAACCGATGCTCATCATCGCGAATCACGTCACCGCCTTCGATGTCCCACTGGTGCTTGCCGCGCTACCTGCGCGGATTCGGCGCCACACTGCGGTCGCCATGGCCGGCGGCCTGCTCATGGGCTGGCGTCACGCGCGGACGGAGCGGCACGCATGGCTGCGGCCGCTCACGCCGCTCGCGTACTGGCTGGTCACCGCACTGTTCAATGTCTTCCCATTGCCGCAGGGCGCGGGCTTTCGCCGCAGCTTCGCACATGCGGGCGCGGCGATGGATCACGGCATGCACGTCATTCTCTTTCCCGAGGGCCGGCGGTCTGCAGGTGAGATGCTGGGCGCGTTCCAGTCCGGCATCGGGCTGCTGGCGCGCGAGTCCGCCGCAGCAGTGCTGCCAGTTGCCATGGTCGGGGTCGGTCAAATCAAGCAACGCAAGGGTCGCTGGTTCCGGCCGGGCACGGTGACGATTCGTGTCGCCGATGCGATGACGATGGAATCGGGCGAGACGCCGCAGGATTTCACCGCGCGACTCGAAGCCCGGATGCGGGATTTGCTCGCATAGCGACAATGCGACTACAGCAGCTTTGCTGCTTCCTTGGCGAAGTAGGTCACGATGAAGTCTGCGCCAGCGCGGCGAATCGAGATCAAGCGATTCCAGCATCGCGCGCTCGCGCTCCAGCCAGCCACGCTCGAAGGCGGCCTGCATCATCGAGTATTCGCCTGATACCTGGTACGCGCCCATCGGCACATCGAAGCGGCCTCGCGCGGCGTGGATCACGTCGAGGTACGGCATCGCCGGCTTCATCAGGATCATGTCCGCGCCTTCGCCCAGGTCCTGCTCGATCTCGCGCATCGCCTCGCGCAGGTTCGCGCCGTCCATCTGGTAGGTGCGCCGGTCGCCGAACTGCGGCGCGGAATCGGCCGCCTCGCGGAATGGCCCGTAGAACGCCGATGCGAACTTCGACGCATAGGACAGGATCGGCACCTGCTCGAAGCCATCCTCATCCAGCTCATCGCGAATGGCAGCGACGCGCCCATCCATCATGTCGGATGGCGCGACGATATCGGCGCCGGCCTCGGCAAGCGACGCGGCCGTCTTGGCCAGCAGGTCGAGCGTAGCGTCGTTGTCGACGTGGAACTCGTCGCCATCGCGACGCACCACGCCGCAGTGGCCGTGCGAGGTGTACTCGCACAGGCAGACGTCCGCGATCAGGACCAGGTTCTTCCCGGCTGCCGTCTGTTTTAGAGCGCGCAATCCTAGCTGCGTGATGCCGTTCGTGTCATAGGCGCCACTTCCTTGCTCGTCCTTGCTTTCCGGCAGCCCGAAGAGCAGCAGTCCACCCAGCCCTAGTGCGGCGGCCTGCTCTGCCTCCTTCACTGCTTCATCCACTGAGACGTTGTAGACGCCGGGCATGGACTTCACTTCGCGGCGCACGCCCTCGCCGGGGCACAGAAAGAGCGGGTATACCAGCGCGCCGGGATGAAGATGCGTCTCGCGGATGAGGGAGCGCATGGGCGCGGTCGTGCGCAGGCGGCGAAGGCGGGTCTGCGGAAACTCCATGGCTCGATTCTATCTACCCCGGCCAAGGTAGAGTGAGGATGTGGGCCTGTTGCCATCCATTCCGGAGCCTGTTGCCGACTTCAGCCCCGCCGCGTTGGAGTGGGAAGGACTGCTTGCGCTGCTGGCGCAATATGCCACTGCTGCGGTTACGCGAGAGTGGCTGAGCGCGCTTGCACCGTCTACATCGGTTGCTTGGGCGAGCGGGCAACATACCTCGATCGCGGAGATGCGCGTCTGTCTCGCCGCCGGAGTGCGGCCTGCAGTGGCCGCGCTGTTCGATCCGGCTACGCTGGTCGCAAAGGCGCGAATCCCTGGAACTGCCCTCGAAGTAGAAGAGCTGCTGCCGCTGCTCACACTTGGTGATGATGTCGTGGCATGGTATCTCGCGATGCAGGAGCCGCCGGAGGATCTAGCTGCGCGCATCCCAGCGTTGCGCGCCATGACGGAGCCGCTTCGCGGCAACCAGCTTGCGCCGCTGTTGCGCTCGCTGAGGTCGCGCCTCAACCCGGACGGCACGCTCAATGACGACGCCTCGCCCGACCTGAAGCGCATTCGCCGTGAGATCGAGCGGCAACAACGCGCCATCGAAGTGAGCCTACGACAGGCAGTGCGCCGCTTCTCCGATGAAGGCTCAACACAGGAAGACCTGATCACCATCCGCGGTGAGCGCTTCGTCATCCCGGTGAAGGCGGAGTGGAAGCGCCGCATTCCAGGCGTGGTGCATGGAGCCAGCAGCAGCGGCCAGACGGTCTTTGTCGAGCCGCTCGAAACCATCGAGCAGAACAACGAGCTCATCCGGCTGCTCGATGAGGAACAGGCCGAAGTCCATCGCATCTTCGTGCAGATGACGGGCGAGATCGCGCGCGAGGCGCAGACACTCTCAACCGGCGCGGCGATACTCGCGGAGGTGGATGCGTTGCAGGCGCGCGCCCGCTTCGCCGATGAGTACGAGTGCATCGCGCCGACCTTCGCTGACGACAACGCGCCGGAGTTTCTGGTGCAGAAGGGGCGCCATCCGCTGCTCGAGCGGCGACTGCGGCGCAGCGGCGGCGGCATCGTGCCGCTCACCCTCGGATTGGAATCCAGCGCGCGGCAGCTCATCATCAGCGGCCCGAACACCGGCGGCAAGACGGTCGCGCTGAAGACGGCCGCGCTGCTGGCGATGATGGGGCAGGCGGGTGTTCCTGTTCCTGCCGAGCGGCTGGTGCTGCCGGTCTTCCGCAGCTTCCTCGCAGACATCGGCGACGCGCAATCGATCGAACAGAACCTGTCCACATTCTCCGCGCACATCGTGAACCTGAACCGCATCGCTGCGAAAGCCGACGAGCACTCCCTGGTGCTGCTGGACGAACTAGGCTCGGCGACCGATCCGGAGGAAGGTGCGGCGTTGGCGGTCGCGATTGCCGAGCACTTCCTCGATACGCGTGCGTGGTCGATCATCTCCACGCATCACACGTCGCTGAAGGTCTACGCGGCGCAGCATGCGGGCGTGCTGAATGCGGCGGTTGGTTTTGACGAGCAGACGCTGGCGCCGACCTATGCGTTGCGGCTCGGCGTGCCGGGGGCTTCAGCAGGCATCAACATCGCGCAGCGCATCGGGCTTGATCCGGCGATCATCCTGGCGGCACGACGGCAGCTCTCGCACCAGACGGAAGACATCGCGCACTTTCTCGACCGGCTGCACGCGGATCTCGCCGCTGTAGACCGCGAACGCGCGACGCTAAGGCAACGCGAGAACGAAGTCGAAAGCGAGCGGCAACGTCTGGAAGCAGAAGGACTGAAGGAATGGAAGGCCAAGGTCCGCGAGCTGGAGCAGCAACTGGCCGCGCTGCTCAAGGACTTCGAGTTCCGCATGCGCGGGGCGGTAAAGGCCATCGACGATCGGATGCAGCAGCAGAAGCTCTCCAAGGAAGCAGAGCGGCGCATCGCGCGGCTGCGGCGCGAGTTCGCGGAGCAGTTCAATGCCACTGCTGTTGCGCAGCACACCGGCGCCGATAAAGGTGATCCGCAGGCGCAGCCACACGTGGTGCGCCACGTCTCGGCGGGTGACACCGTGCGGCTGAAGTCGCTGGGACGGATTGCCGTTGTGGAGCGGCAGATCGACGACAGCAATTTTGAAGTGTCGATAGGGCCGATGAAGATGAGGGTGCCCCGGGGTGATATAGCGGAGGTGATCTCCCGCCGGCGCGCGGCGGCGGAGCTGAATCCGGTCGAAGCGGCGCGGCGCCGGGGTGTGTCCGTCACCATGGCCTCCTCCAGCGATGACATGCGGGCGGAGATCAACGTCATCGGCCAGACGGTGGCCGAGGCCAGCGCCGAGGTTGAGGGCTTCCTGGACCGCGCCTTTCTGGCTGGACTGCCGCGGGTGCGGGTCATCCACGGCACCGGCATGGGCGTGTTGCGGCGGGCACTCCGGGCGATGCTGACCAACCATCCGCATGTTGCCACCGTGACCGACGCCACCCAGGCGGAGGGCGGCGCCGGCGCGACCATCGTCGACATTCGGCAGTGAGGGGTCTCCGGCAGTAACCAAAAGTGCGTATGCGGAGTCTCAGTAGTCAGCGCGGGACGCGAGTGGTAATCTCCATTCGCATATATCGGCGATAGGCCGACGCACAGGCGGTGCAGCGTGGTACGCATCATCACGGTGGAGCGCGAGTACGGCAGCCGCGGCGGCGAGTTTGCCCATCTGCTCGCCGAATACCTGGGCTGGCGGCTGATCGACAACTGCATCGTGGACGAGATCGCCACCAAGCTCGGGCTGGACAAGGCCGCCGTCGCGAACTGCGATGAACGGCTCGATCCCTGGTATTACCGGCTGGGCAAGACCTTCTGGCATGCCAGCGTGGAGCGGCTGCCGGCGATCATGACCTCGTCCGAGGTCTTCGACAGCGAGCGGATGACCTCGCTGGTCCGCGATTACCTGAAGGATCGGGTGGCCGAGGGGCGCTGCGTCGTGGTAGGACGCGGGGCGGCTTCGGCGCTGGTCAATGTACCAGGCACCTTCCACGTATTTGTGTATGCCTCCACGGCGCGCAAGCTGGCGTGGTTCCGCGATCAGTTTCCCGATCGCGCAGACGATGCGCAGCAGGAACTGGAGGCGACCGACCGCCGCCGCGCCGGCTACATCCGCCGCTTCTACAACCAGGACTGGAGCGACCACCGGCTTTACCAGCTCATGCTGAACTCGTGCATGGGGGTTCCGGCGATGATTGGCGCCACCATGGAAGCGGCCGGAATGACGCACAGCGTCAACGAAATTCCCGCGACGCATCAGTAGAGCAAATTTCACAAAAACAAAGGGCGGACCTGGTATGGTCCGCCCTCTCTTCTACTTGGCGCTGATTATCGGCCGTGGCCGCCTTCGTGACCACCCTCATGTCCGCCACCGCCGCTGCTGTGTGCGGGCTGCGGGTGGGACTCCTGCGGACGCGCCGCCTGCGGCTGCGAGCGCGGCTGGCTATAGTTCTGCTGTGGCCGGCTCGTCTGCGAAGTCGCCTGCGGACGATACGTTTGCGTCGGCGGCCGTGAGGCGTTGTTGTTAGCGGCCGGGCGGTTGAAGTTCTGGTTATTCGTCATGGGCCGGGCATTATTGACCGCGGGCCGGGTGTTGGCGGGCATGTTGCGGTTGAAGGAAGCCGGCTCGGTACGGGCCAGGTTCTCCGGGCGGCCATGGTTCACGTTGGCAAACTGCGCACGGTTCTGGCTGGCGTGCATCTCGTTCTGATGCTGTGCCGCCAGGGGCGCCATGTGCTGCTCGTGCGACCAGCGTTGCTCGTCGGCATTAGGACGTTCGTTGATGCCGCCGTGACCGCCGTTGAAGCTGACGCGCGTGGTGTTGTAGTTGTTGACGACCCTCTCGTTGTAGACGTTATGGAATCGAGGACCATCCACATGCATCACGGCGCGGTTGTAGGCGAAGACGCCGTGATCCCAGCGGCCGCCTTCAAAGCCGCGGCCGAAGTAGCCGAAGCCATAGTTCACGCCGCCATAGAAGCCGACATGCAGACCCCAGTAACCGCCGTGCCAGAAGTAGCCGCCATTACCCCAGCCCCAGTAGCCGGGTGTCCAGAGAGCGCCGGTATAGGGCGCGAGCACCCAGGCACCGGGCACCCAGTAGTAGCCCGCCGCCTCGTCATAGGCCCAGTAGCCCGGAGTCCAGATATAGCCGGGGGCGGGGCAGACGGGCTGCACGTACACCGGCAGGACGGGTGGTGCGCCGATGCCGACGGAAACAAAGATGCCGGCAAATGATGCGGCCGGAATCGCGCTGACCACGGCGGCCAGGACCAAAGAGCGAATTGCTGTTGCGATGCGCATACCCTTCACCTCGCCAGCGGCCCGTCGCCTACTGCTTCCCGTTGCTGCGGTTCCTGCATGGGAGTGCGCGTTCCGTCCGGCCTATCGTCTGCTTTAGCTTGCCTTGCAGACAGCCATGTGAACCGCGATTCGGGAGAAATGTTGCGCAGGGTAACGTGACCGCCACCCCCTCCCCCCTCCGGTGCGGGAGACCCCCTTGCAACCTCCGTGCTTGCAATGGCTTAGACGCTCTGCGGAGGGCTAAATATGTCATTCTATTGGAGTTATCGGTAAATTCGTCCAGCCATTGGAGTTAGCGGTCGATGTGTCGCGGACTGAGCTGTGGATTACGCAAATCTCCCGCCGATCTTATTTCGTTATTTCATTGGAAACGGGCTTGAAGCATAGACCGCAGCTACACGGCCATTCCGGATCTCTATTTCCATTGTAAAAAATCCGACCCGTACATCTGGCAGCTTTCGACTCGCCTTGCCAACTTTGGTACTGTGCCCCCGGCATCCCACCAGTGAGGTCTGCCAAGCCTCAGACAGACCCGGAGGGTAGCAATGAAAACAGGAGAACTGATTGCGGCTGCAACACTTTGTCTGAGTATGGGGATCGGGGTGGCGATGGCAGGGACGCCGATGTTGCTTGCCCAGCAGACAGACGAGAACGGGCAGGTGACGAATCCGCAGCCGCATACGAAGAAGGAATACAAGCAGGAGAAAAAGCAGGAGAAGAAGGAACTGAAGCACAACGAGAAATCGGACAAGGCCGCGAGGAAGTCTGAGAAGCACGAGGACAAAGCCGCGTACGAGCAAGAGAAGTCCGCGAACGAGGCGGCGAAGGCAAACCAGGCGGCGCAACAGCCGCAGTAGCCAGACGAACGTTGCTTGATGCGGAAAGGCCAGCCCTGTGGCATGGCCTGATTTGTTCCAAAAAGGGGCGCGAGATGTCGGGCACCCGATCTGCTGGCGACCCGGCCAGTGGTTGATTCAGAGGAGCCAGCGCAGGATGCGGCGGGTGGTTTCGAGAACGGCGCCGTAGACGAGCGGGGCGGAGAGGCCGCCGGAGGTGGGTTGAAATTTCTGGCGAGGGCCGCGGTTGAACCGGTCGCTGTTAAACCAGGGAAGCACCGCCTCCGACCCACCGAGAAAGAGCAGATTGGAGTAGCCGGTGCCGTAGCCGCGGCGGACGACGGGGAGGATTTCCACGGCGAATCCGTAGGCGCCGCCGGCGAGCGCGCCGATGGCGTAACGCACAATTGGGGCGGTACCGGTGGTGTTCTCCCGGCGGCGGGTAGCTTCGAACGCGCCCTCCTGGTATCTGTCCAGTGCCCAGGTGGCGACAATGCCGCCGATCACGCCCGCGGTCAATCCGCCGAGGAGCTTCGTCTGGTGCCGCTTCCGCGTTTTCGTGGGCTTTTTGTCGGTGCGCCGGTCGTGGGCGCGTTTGCGGCGGGCATCGTTCAACTTGCTGAACATGGTGGCTCCTGTCTGAAGCGCTATCTGAACCAAGGGTTACAGGGGGAGAGATGAGGTTTGGGGGTGCCGGGATGTGCCGCAAGGATAGACGACCGCAGAGTCCCGCAGACAGCTTCAGACGACTGCCCGGGCTTTGCCGGCTTTGGTGGCACCCCACATTTCAAAGCGAGAATGTGGGGCGCCCAGGGTTTTTGAGTACTACCGGCTTATGCGGATCGGCGGCGGCGACCGCTGATCAGGTAGATGGCGGCGCGCAGCTCGAGCAGCGGGTCGTCGGAGGGCTCGATGCCATCGACGCGGGGGATGGGGTCCAAGATGATCTGCTTCTGCTGCGCGGCGTTGTCGGGCACGACGGCGTTGAGGGTGAAGGTGCCGAAGTCTGCGAGCGTGCGCGATTCCGGCCAGTGGATGGTGGCGTCGTCGACGGTGTCTCCCTCTTCCGCGAGTTGGACGACGATGCGGAAGGTAACGGGACCTTTTGCGAGGCGCTGGGGCAGCTCGTCAAAAAGATAATTCGGTGATTTGGCTTTGGTGGCTGCGTCATCGAGGAAATCGTCGCCGGCTGCGGGCAGGATTCTGTAACGGCCGTAGCGACTTTTTACCTGCTGGTTGATGAAGCGCATCGCGGTGACGCCGAAGTAGCTTTCACGCGCGAAGCTGGAGGGATTGGGTTTGGGCGCCTGCACGAAGGCGAGGGCAGCGGGATGCGAACCGAGAAAGGCCTCGAGCGGCGAGCCCTTCAGATTCGCGGGATCGCTCGTCGCGAGGGCACGCAGGAACTCAAGGAATTCATCGCCGGTGTGGGTGGGGAAGCCATCGGTGGAGTGGCCGACGATGTCGGTATGGACGTGCGGGGCGAGTTGGAAACGGATGGCGAAGCCGCGCGGGCTGGCGTTGGGATCGGTGTCCGGGATGAGCGGGACGCCGGTGGAGTCCGAGAAGCGGACGACGACAGGCGTGGACGGGCGCGTGATGTGCGGGGCGCGAGTGAGATCTTTGGCGGAGGCGGCGGGGGTGAAGGTGCCGCTGAGCAGGAGGCCTTTGGCGTGTACGGGGCGGAAGCCGGGGTTGAGGCTGAAGATGGTATCGAATTGCTTGAGGATGTTGTCGCTGAGGGCGAGAATTTTCTCGTCGGTGGGCAGGGGTATTGGGGTCTTCTCTACGTCGGTTATTACGGGTTTCCGTGGCGGGGGATGCGGCTAGTGCGTCACTTTGATTTCAACAGGATGGCGATAACGATGCCAGCACAGCAGGCAAGAAAGCACCAAAATACAACACGCCTAAACGCTGGAATATAACTGCGCGGGAATAATTCTGCATAGGTAGATGCGACCTCATCGCCGCCACGCCTCCACCACGCCAGTTTGTCCCGCGCGGTTTCCAGTCTGGTGAGACGAACTCTCATTACAAGCTCACCGCAAATGCTCAGAACTGCCGCGACCACCAAGATTAGAAAGAAAACGCCAAACATGATTCGCTGACCTGCTCTCCAAGAGCTTTTGGACTATTTGCCGTATGGCATCGACAGCAGGCCAATCCCTTTAGCCCTTGAGGAATGCCAACAGATCCGCATTGATTATGGCCGCCTGAGTGGTGGGCATGCCGTGCGGGAAGTCCTTGTAGGTCTTCAGCGTTCCGTTCTTCAGCAACTTCGCGGACAGCGGGCCGGCGGCGACATAGGGAACGATCTGGTCGTCTTCGCTGTGCATGACCAGCACCGGAATGGTGATCTTCTGGAGGTCTTCAGTGAAATCGGTCTGGGAAAAAGCGACGATGCCGTCATAGTGCGCCTTGGCACCACCCATCATCCCCTGACGCCACCAATTTGCGATCACCGCCTCCGAGGCCTTCGCGCCTGGACGGTTGTAGCCATAAAAAGGCCCTTCCGGTAGAGCGCGATAGAACTCCGAACGATTGGCGGCGAGCTGCGCCTGCAGATCATCGAAGACGCTCTTGGGAAGGCCCACGGGATTGGCCGGCGTCTTCACCATGAGCGGCGGCACCGCACTGATGAGCGCTGCCTTGGCGACTCCGCTTTCGCCACGCCGTGCCAGATAACGCGTGACCTCACCGCCGCCGGTGGAGTGGCCGACATGGATGGCGTTCTTCAGATTCAAATGCGCGGTAAGAGCAGCGAGGTCGTCGGCGTAATGGTCCATATCGTGGCCGTCGCTAGTCTGGGTGGAGCGCCCGTGGCCGCGCCGATCATGCGCGATCACGCGATAGCCCTGCTGCAGGAAGAACAACATCTGATTGTCCCAATCATCTGCGGAGAGCGGCCAGCCATGGCTGAAGACGATGGGCTGGCCGGAGCCCCAGTCCTTGTAGTAAGATCTCGACGCCGTCTTTGGTTGTGATGGTGGGCATGTTGCCTCCTTTTTGAAAATGTGCCGCGAAGCCCGGAGGTTAAAACACAATCGCGTGTACGGAGGATGCAGCGGCACGATGGCTCGATTATTCGTCGTACGGCAGATCGTCTGGATGAACGCCGATGTAGTCCGGTGCGGGGTCGCGAACGAAGCGGACTGCCTCAATCTCCGTGCGATTTTCGAAGAGAGCCTTGCACACGCGATGCATTCCATCCATGACGCGGCCGTCGCTGGAAAGAATGATGGGGAAGGCGAGATCGCTGTCGAGCATCAAGCGCGCATGATCGACGACTTCGCGGCAGGTCAGGATTTGGGTGCCTTCGTTGGACCAGTAGGGTTCGTCCAGCTCACGAATCGCTGAGAGCGGAACCCACTCGCGGGGCAGATCACGGGACAGTTCGACGAGACGGCGAACGTTCCATGCGCAGAGACCCTGAGGCGATCTGCGGAAGTGATATTGCGGCCGCATGGTTCTAGCTGAACTGCTTGAGGTCCATGCCGAGTTCCCAGTTGTCGTGGTCTTTTTGCAGCTCGTCCCAGGTGGTTTCGTGGCCGGTGTAGGCGGCCGTGCGGCCCAGCATGCAGGCGAGCGCGGTTTCAACGCCGGCGGCGATCTGGTTGTGGAACTGGCCGCTGGTGATGCTCTCAATGAAGCCGCGATCCTTCTCGCGATCGGCGTAGATGAGGTTGTCGGTGAAGGCGCCGTTGGCGGCGAAGCGCGCGGGCTCGGTGGATTGCGGCGTGCCTTCGGGATCGACCCAGGTCCATGCATTTTTGCCGACGATGCGGAGCGGACCGGAGTAGGGCATCTCGGCGAGGCCGTCGGCGCCGTAGACGCGCTCCGAGACATCGAAGCCGAAGTTGCCGAACTGCGTGGAGGAGAAGCTGACGTGGACGTTGTCGGGGTAGGTGAAGTCGACCTGGTAGTTGTCCCAGATGTTGCCGGCGTGGGTGAGGATGTTGCGGCCGCCGGTAGCGGTGGCTTTGATGGGATGCGTGCCGAGGACCCAGTTGCAGATGTCGATGACGTGGATGTTCTGTTCGAGCAGGATGTCGCCGGAGAGGGTGCGATCCCAGAGCCAGTTGCGCAGGCGCGTCTCATCGGGAGACATGCCCGGCGCGGCGTGGTCCACAGATGCGGGCGCGTTGTAGTAGGCGGTGATGCTGGCGAGTTTGCCGAGCGCGCCGGAGTGGAGGCGGCGCACGATCTCGACGAAGGGGGGCGCGCTGCGAATCTGGAAGCCGACATCGACGCTGACCTTGCCTTGCGCGCGCTTCGCGATTTCGAGGGCTTTGCGGGTCTGCGGAACATCGACGCCGACGGGCTTTTCGCAGTAGGCGTGTTTGCCGGCGGCGACCACGGCCTCGAGATGCTGGACGTGAAAGAAGGGCGGCGTGGAGATCTGGACGGCGTCGACATCTTTGGAGTGGGCGAGCTCTTCGAAGGCGCGATAGCCGTGGAAGGTGAGGCGCGGGTCGATGGCGGGCGCATTCAGCGAGGCGTTGAGCTCGTCGAAGTGTTGTTTGCCGAGCGCGAGCTTGTCGGGGAAGATGTCGGCGAGCGCGACCAGGCGCGCGGTGGTGTTCTTCGCGAAGGAAGTCGCGACGGCGGTGCCGCGGTTGCCGCAGCCGAGCAGGCCGAGGCGCACGGCGGAGTTGGCCGGATAGCCGAAGGCGGTGGAGGGCTTGACGAAGAGCAGGCCGGAGGCTGCGGTGGTGGCCTTGATGAAGTCGCGTCTATCCATGATTGCTGTCATTCCTCCGGAATGCGCTCATTTTCAGAAGCCCACCCTACCTTCGGTAGGATGGGGCACCCGTTTTGCTGGTGATGCGAACGAATTGCAGGTGCTTCGCTGAGCTCTGCATGACACTCCAGTTATGTAACTTCTGCGAGTACCTTTTCGAGGTACAGCTTTTCCTTGCGGACGTCTTCGATCTGTGCGGGGCCGTGGGTTTCGCGCTCGATGGTGATGGCGCCGGTGTAACCGGCTTTACGCAGTCCTTCGAACACCTTCTTGAAATCGACGAGGCCGGTGCCGATGAGGACTTCTTCGCCGAGCTTGTCCGGATCGGTAGGCCAGCGGCCATCCTTGGCGTGGACGGCGTGGACGTGCGGGCCGAGGATGGCGACGGCGTCGACGGGATTGGCCTTGCCATAGAGGATGAGGTTGGCGGTGTCGAGGCCGACACCGAGGTTCGGCAGGCCAACGTCGCGGATGGCGCGCGACATGGTGGTGGGGGTCTCCTGGCCGGTTTCCATGAGGAAGCGCTGATCGTTGGTGGCGCAGTGCTCAGCGACCTCTTTGATAGCAGCAACGGTTTCCTTATAGAGAGGGTCGTCTGGATTTTCCGGGATGAAACCGCAGTGCGTCTGCACCTGATGCACGCCGAGGAGCTTCGCGAAATCGGAGGCTTGCTTGAGCGCGTCGATGCGTGCGGCGCGGGTGGCACGCGGGACGAGGCCGATGGTGGCAGGGCCTTGCATGAAGTCCCATACCAGCGGCTGTGGGCCAACGACTTCCACGGTGGTGCAGGTGACGTTGTACTTCGCGAGCAGGCCACTGAACTGAGCGGCGAGCGCGGGGGTGAACTTGCCGATATAGGCGTCGAGCGAGAAGAAGCAGGTAGGCAGGCCGAGGTCGTGCACGCGGCGGATGGTTTCTTCGGGGCCTTCAGCGGGTGAGATCAGGAGGCCGAGCGGCATGACGTTCGGATCGGGCGCGGTGGTTGGTGGAGCGGCGGGCGCGAAGGTTTCGGCGAGCGCGGCTCTCGGAAGCAGAGCAGCGGCGGCTGCGGCGGAGGAGAGAAAGTCGCGTCGGCGCATGGGTTCTCCGATGAGGTGATGGACGCGTCCTTTATTGCATCTTGGGGGGTGAATGTCCAATGGCGGCAGCCATTACGGATGCGCGGGATAGATGGCGTAGATGGTGCCCTGGATGTCGTCGGTGACTAAGAAGCTGTCGGGGCCGGTGCGGTAGATGCCGCAGGGGCGGCCGAGGACGCGGACGTCGTCGGGCTTGCCGGGAATTTTGGTGCGCTGGTAGAAGCCGGTGAGGAAGTCCTGCGGGGTGCGGTCGTTCGCCGTGAAACGGACGAGCTTGTAGCCGGTGCCGATGCGCGGATGACCGGCCCCGTGCAGGGCTACGAGGAAAGTGTCCTTCAGCAGCGTGTCGGTGGAGGGAAAGAGCACAAAGCCGAGCGGTGAGCTGTGCGCGGTGAAGGTGGTGTAGGCGGCGGGAACGTGGTCGCAGTGAGCGTTGGGTAATTTACCGAACACCGGATCGGGGTGCACGGTGCCGTTCTCGAAGTAGCAGTAAGGCCAGCCGTAGTCGAGCGGCTGATTTGTGGCGAGTGCAGCTTCGATCCGACTGGCGGGGATGGCGAAGAAGGGATCTTCGGGCGCGTGGTTGCCGAGCTGATCGTCGCCCATGTTGGTCAGGTAAAGCGTGCTGCTGGCGCGGTCCCACTGCATGGCGACTGCGTTGCGGAGGTTCTTCGCGACTATCTTCTGGGCTGTTTTCTGACCGTTGTCGTCACCGGTGCCGTCGGGGTTCATGACGGACAGGCTGGCCCGGATGGGCTCCTTTTCGATGCAGGCGTTGCAGGACGATCCGACGGTTACGAATAGTTTGTCTTCCGGTTTGCCATCTACGCCATTGAGCTTTGCGAACTGGACAGTTCGGGTGAGATGCCATCCACCGTATTTGTAGTTGAGGCCGTAGTCGGGGTAGTGGGCGAGGACTTCGGGTGCGCTGGTGGGCGCAGTGTCGCCGGCTTTGTATTTGAAACGCAGCAGACGATCGGTGAGCGGGAGGTAGAGCCACTGCTGTCCATGCGCGTCGGTGTAGAAGGCGAGGTTGTTGGGATTGCGCAGGTGCTCGAGGTAAGGGATGGCACGGGTGAAGGTGTGGTGCTCCGGGTTCCAGCCGTCGAGGATGTAGACCGCGCCGCGAGTGTTGTCGGTACGGTCGTACATGTCGGTGACGAAGAGGCGATGGTCCGGCGCCATGGCGAAGAAGCGCACGCGATGCAGGCCGGTGAGCGCGACGTTGATTTGAAAATCCCGGGACAGCGAGAGCGTGATGGTGCGGCCGTGAGCGGCGGGAAGCGGATGAGGAACCAGCGGTTGCTGCGCGGATGCGGCGAGCGGGAGAAGAAGAAGCAGGACGAGCATGCTGCGGGGCATGCGGCTAGTGTGGCGGGTGATGTGCACAGGCGGCAAGTGCACGCGGCGTTACGACGCAGCGCGAATGGGCTCGTCCAGTGTGAGGCCGAAGCGTGTGTACAGCTCGCGACGACCGTTGCCGGTGAGGGTGAGGATGCGGCTGTCGAGCTGCTGCGTGACCCAGCGTTTTTTCAAGGCGAGATGAAGCAGGGCTGCGCCAAGTGCGCCTCCCAGGTGGGGACGGCGCTCGCTCCAGTCCAGACACGCGTAGGCGAAGCGGCGGCGGAGATTGCGGGTAGCGTCGACGTCGATACCGAGCGAAGTGAAGGCGCGGGCGCCTTCGGGGGTGAGGCTGTAGGAGTCCTCACGCGTGTCACTGGGGCGGCCGCCATTGGCCTTTGCATCGAGTGCAATCCAGCGCAAGGCGGTGAAGCGATCGTGCAGCGCGACGCCGGTCGTGCCAGCCATGTGGTCGTAGCAGGTGCGCGCGAAGCGCAGCGGGCCGGGTGTGCGCGGGATGTACGGATCATGCGAAGCGCCGGCAAGCACGCTGAGGCCTTCAAGGGCGGCCGCGACATCGCTGCCATGCAGGCTGTAGTAGCGGCACTTGCCCTGCGCGAGCACTTTGACGAGCTGCGCCGAGCTGAGGCGTTGCAGGTGCACGCTGGCGGTGGAGGGCGTGACAACAGCAATGGCGGCGAGCTCGGTCGCGGTGCGGGCGCGGCCATCCATGAGGCTCGCAAGCATGCGAGCGCGTGCCGGCTCGCCGATGGCGGAGGCGATGTCCGCAACGGTAAGGCGCGATTTTGCTGATGCTTTCACGCTTTGACGGTAAACGAATCGTCCCTGCGGGGGCAAGACCGATACTGCATGCAATGCAAGGGCCCGAACATTCCGTCGTGAAGCTGAGCCGGCGCCGTGTGCTGGGCGAAATGGCGGCGACGGCGGGAGTCCTGCTGGTCACCGGATGCGACGTACCGGAGATGGTGAGTACAGAGGCCGAGGAAAGCAAGACGATGACGATTACGTGCTTCATCCGGTATCAGATCGATCCGTTTCAGCGCGAGGCTTTTCAGAAGTACGCGGAGAACTGGGGGCGGATTATTCCGCGATGCGGCGGCCACCTGGTGGGATATTTTCTGCCGCTGGAGGGAACCAACGACGTTGGCTGGGGACTGATTGCGTTCGACAGTCTGGCGGCGTATGAGGCGTATCGCGCGCGGCTGCGAACGGATGCGGAAGCGCAGGAGAATTTTGCTTTCGCGCAGTCAAAGCGATTTGTTTTGCGGGAGGAGCGGACGTTTCTGGAGGTGGTGGAGGGGACGTTCTGCCTGCCTGCTGCGACGGTGAGTCACGGCGGTGCTATGTAGAACGGGCCGTCCGAGGCAGATGGCCTGCGGCGCGTGCTGTAGGGTTCGCTTCCTTTGGTCGCTCACGTTCAGATTCGTAGTCAGTACCACGAATATTCACGCTGATCACGCAGCTTGCTGACGGCGTTGGCGAATCAATTGCACGATCCAGGCGATGGGCAGGACGGCGAAGGCGATGGTCCATCCGGCGAGGCCGCGCATGAGCCATGGGTGGTTCCCTCGTTCGGCCGCCGGGATGCCGACGTGAAAGCCGAGGACGAGTGCGAGGCAGCTTCCCGCGAGCAGAGTTCCGATGGGCAGCAGCGACCAGTGAAGGCGCTCGTTGCTGATCAGCCCATCGAGGCCGCAGCCGACGAGCCACCAGAAGGGCAGGCAGAAGAAGGGAAAGACGAGTGCGTCCCAGGTTTCGGGAAGCAAGGCTGTCGGATGCCAGATGGCTGGCCATGACGTTGGGAGAGAGATGAGGATCTCGAAGAGCATCCCGGGTACGTTGATCCCCTGGATGATGTGGGCCTTCGCTACCGTCTCCATCCGGATCGCGAGGGGCACGATCTGATTGCGCGGGAGGCTCATCTCCAATTGCCCGCTGTGGATGTGGATCTGAGTTGCACCCTTCGACGCTTCGTAGAGGTGGACCGAGGTCAACGTAATAGGAACGATCACCAACAGGACCAGGAGCGCAAGGTCGACGACCGGCAGGATGTGCGAGAGGGGAATGCGGTCTTGGCGCATGGGTTCGAGGTTAGTGGACGGTGCGGCGATTTGCAGTGGAAATCGGCGGGCGCGCGTGACGCCGGTGCTGCGAGGGTTCCCGTTTTCGGGACTACAATTGCGCCGTACGCATTCGATTGTCTTGAGAGGTATCTGCCATGAAGCCGACGCGTGTTTCTTCTGATCGCCGCACTTTTCTGAAGACTGGCGGTGCTGTGGCCGCGGGGCTGCTGGCGCAGGGTGCGGTGCCCGCGCGAGCCGCGACCACCAATCTGGGACCGATGCCGGCGAATCCGCGGACGATGGCCGCGATGCCGACGCGCAATCTGGGCAAGACGGGTTACAAGGTAGGGATCTTCAGCCTGGGTGGGCAGGCAGCGATCGAAAAGCCGAACAACTTCGATGCAGCTGTGCCAATTATTGAGCGCGCGCTCGACCTGGGCGTGAACTATATCGACACGTCATCGATTTATGGCGGCCCGCCGCGGTGGAGTGAGCAGTATGTAGGCCGCGTAATGAAGACGCGGCGCAACGAGGCATTCCTGGCGACGAAGACCAAGGAGCGCACGCGCGATGGATCGATGCGGATGATCGAGCGGTCGTTGCAGTTGCTGAATACAGATCACGTGGACCTATGGCAGTTGCATGACATCGGGCTGCCGGAGGATGTGGACGCGATCTTTGCGAAGGGCGGCGCGATGGAAGCGCTGATCGAGATGCAGCAGCAGAAGGTGGTGCGGTATCTCGGAGTGACGGGGCACTACCGGCCGGATGCGCTGATCGACGCAGTCAACCGGCATCCATTCGACACCATCCTGATGGCGCTGAATGCGGCGGACCCGCATATCTACAGCTTTACCGACAAGCTGCTGCCGCTGGTAGTGGAGAAGCAGATGGGGATTATCGGGATGAAAGTGCCGGCACGCGGGCGGCTGTTGACAGGCTGGACGCCGCCGCCGGTGGAACAGCAGCACCATATGTGGGAGGGCTCGGCGATTGCGACGCGGACCGGCGTGATGAACATGCGGGAGGCGATGCACTACACGCTCTCGCACCCGGTGAGCACGGTGATCATCGGCTGCGACAACATCGCGCAGCTTGAGGAGAACGTGCAGATCGCACGCGAGTTTACGCCGCTGTCTGGGACGCAGGTTGCGACGCTTAAGGATATGGCGGCGCCGGTGGCGAAGCAGTCGCTGTTCTTCCGGTTTACCGACCGCAGCAAGGGCTAGACGTGCACCCGCTGTCTGGAAATCAGTGGAAGCGCAGGACGATGCCGGTGCTGAGAGTGACGGGCCGCAGGCGGCCGGAGTAGGTGTTGAGCTGGCCGTAGGAGACTTCGATGACTCGCCAGTCGAGATGCGGGAGGACGGTCTTGTCCAGGCCGCCGAGGGCGCGCCAGTCGAACTGGGTCGTGCTGGGCTGGTTGTTGCCGTAGCTGAAATGGCCGCCTCCGAAGAGAAACTCGGCATACGGGTTCAAAGGGATGACCTTTGGGTGCAGGGCGAGCCGCGGCCCGAGGAGGAAGCTGGTGAGCGTGGTGTTGCTCGCCGGGCGCACGAACTGAACGCGGATGTCTCCACCCACCTTGGCAAAGGGCACCTTATAGAAGTCGGAGTACAGGCCGAAGCCGCCGCCGTAACCCCAGTCATTCGCTTTGGGGACAGTATTAGTGTTGAAACGCGACGCGCTGAACTGACCATAGAGCGCGGTCTGTGCGTGGGCTGCCGGGATGCCGAATGCGAAGAGGAGAAGGGCGAAAAGGACGCAGTGAAGGCGGGGACGACGAAACGCAAAACTATTCATTCAGGAAGAGCCTCTTCACAAAAGAGCATTGGACCGCTTGCTGGCAGTGATGGTCAGTCTCGATTGTACTTCGCGGAGTTTATTCCAAAGGGCGAGGAGCGGCGCGTCAGGGCAGGCGGAGAACGAGGCCGGTGCTGAGGGTCTTGGGGTGGAGAGTTCCGTTGAGGGCGCTGAGCCCGCCGTAGGAGAACTCGACGATGCGCCAGTCGAGGTGGGGCAGCAGGGTGTCGTCTATGCCGGCGAGGAACTGGTATTCGAACTGCGTGTTGCTGCCCTGGCCATTTCCGTAATCGTAGTAGCCGATGCCGCCCAGGGCTTCCAGGTAGGGCATGGCGGGCAGCACACGCGGGTGCAGGGAGACGCGCGGCCCGAGCATGCCGCTGGTAAGCGTAGTGGTCTGCGAAACGCCGAGGACGTTGCCGCGGAGATCGGCGCCTAGATGAACGAATGGGACGGAGTAGAAGTCGTGGTAGACGCCGAAGGTAGGCCCGTAGATCCAATCGTTGCTGGGCGCATCGACCTTGGAGGCGCCGAACTCGACGTAGATGCCGGTCTGTGCGTGTGCGGCCATGCTGATGACGAAGACGGCAAAGAGCAAAAGGAACAACGTGCGCAGATGGCTGAAGGATCTGGACATCGGGGGCCTCTCTTCCCAAATGCCGTGCGTACTCGATTGCCGGCTTGCGGCCGGCGGCGGAGTGCCCCCGGTGACAGAATGGATGTCAGGAGCGGTATTTTCGGCTAGTCCGCCTTCACAAAAATTGTGATTCGATCAAATGGCCGCTGAGGTTTCGCTGGCATGGTGCTGTCGGTTGTGTATCTGGGAAGAGTGGCGTACCGCGCGGGGCTGGAGCTGCAGGAGCGGCTGGTGGGGCTGCGCAAGACAGGCGCCATCGGCGATGTGCTGGTGATGCTGGAGCACGAGCCGGTGCTGACGCTGGGGCGGGCCATGGGCCGAAAGGACGGGGGCCGGGAGAATCTGCTGCTGAGCGAGGACGAACTGCGACGGCGCGGCGTGGAGGTGGTGGAGACCAACCGCGGCGGCGATGTGACCTACCACGGACCGGGGCAATTGGTGGGGTATCCGATCTTTGATTTACGAGGACCGCTGCGAGCTGCGGGCAAGCGGCTGGGGCCGGTGGACTTTGTGCGACAGATGGAGGAGGCGCTGATCCGCACCATGGCCGACTATGGCGTGGCCGCGACGCGGGTGCCGGGACGGACCGGAGTGTGGACGCAGCCGGGCGGGACGGTGGAGGAAAAGAAGATTGCGGCAATCGGGATCCATGTTTCAGCCGGGATCACTTCCCACGGATTTGCGCTGAACGTGACCACGGACCTGAAGGATTTTGCTTGGATTGTGCCGTGCGGGATCAGCGACCGCGCGGTGACCAGCCTGGAGCAGGAAAGCCCGAGCGCCGATTTAAGACTGCAAGTGGCGGCGGAGCGAGTAGCGCGGCAGTTTGGTCACGTCTTCCATGCGCAGGTGCTGTGGCTGGAGTCGCTGGAGGCTGATGACGCTATCAAGACAGGAATGGCGGTCGCAAAATGCCCCTAATTCGGGACATCAGGAACGACATAAGAGAAGCAAAGAAGATTCGCATACCGTGGTGGGGCGTGCTGCTTGGATGGCTGGCTGTGGGCTCATCGACTGGCTGCTCATTTCGCTTGGAAGATTTGATCTTGCGTTGCCTGCACTGAATAGCCTCGCGGTCGTTGGTTTCACTATGGCTTTGAAGCAAAAGCTATGGCCGCACACGTGGTTTTGGATCACCGTGGCGGTCCTCGCGGCCCTTCATGTTCCGTTGGTTCTATTCGTTCCCTGGACCAGCAAGTGGGTTCCGGCAATCGCGATTGCTGCTATCGACTCGGGGGATTTGATCGTGATGCTCGCGATTCTTGCCGTTGTCGGGAGATTTGTTGGAGGGCCGAAGGCCGCTGGAGATAAGCGCACACGACCAAGCAGCGTGAACTAACTACAGGGCCGCTCTCCGGGGCCGGCCCTGCTGTCTGCGGCGGCGCCTCTTTCCGCGGAGTTGGCTCCGGTAGGCGTCAGGCCGCACGGAGCGGCGTAAAGTGTGCTGCGAACAAGAGTTGTAGGTAGCGTTCGCAGGCACGCGAGTGCTTCCACGGCGCTTTTGGCATAAAATGACCAGTTCGGTACTGACCGACCAGGATCGCTGTCGATGGCGAGTAGAAAAACAGAAGTTGAGAACGCAGGGGCGTCGTCTGCCCCGGTGAATGGGAAACCGCGGGACTCCAAGGAATCGAACCCCGGGAAATCCAACGGTAGCAATATTCCCCCGCAGCAACCCCCTACCAGGAACCCCAACGGAATTCCCGATTACCGGCTGGAGCAGTTGCCCTTCCACATTGAAGGCGAGTGGAAGAACGGCAACTATCACTACAAGGTAATCGGCGACACGACGGCGCCAGCGCCGCCGCTGCGTCCTTCGAAGTACCTGACGCGCGAGCAGTCGATCGATGTCTACCGGCTGATGATCACGAACCGGCGGATGGAAGATTCGCTGGAGCGGATGTACAAGCAGAGCAAGGTGATCGGCGGGCTTTACCTGAGCCAGGGGCAGGAGGCCACTTCGGTAGCGTCGGCCTATGCGCTGGGCAAGGATGACTGGCTGGGGCCGATGATCCGCAACCAGGGCTCGATGATTGTGAAGGGCTATCGCCCGCGCGACACCATGATGCAGTACATGGCCAAGGGTGGCTCGCCGACCCGCGGACGCGAGAGCGGCTCCCACTATGGCGACGCGAAGAAGTTGAACGTGATCGCGCCGATCTCACACCTGGGCGATTCCATCAGCGTGTGCGCCGGCGTGGCGCTGGGCGCGCGCATCCAAGGCAAGAACATTGCGTGTCTCGCATACATCGGCGATGGCGGGCAGTCGACCGGGCCGACCTATGAGGGCTTCAACTTCGCCGCGGTGCAGCGGTTGGGCCTGGTACTGATTGTGGAGCACAACCTGTGGGCCTATTCGACACCGGTGGAGTTGCAATTTGCCTGCAAGGACCTGGCGGATCGCTCGCTGGGCTACGGCGTGCCGGGCGTGATCGTGGACGGCACGGATGCAAACCAGGTGTACGACGCGACGCATGAGGCGGTGCAGCGAGCCTATCGCGGCGAGGGCGCTTCGTTCATTGAGGCGAAGTTGATGCGCATGAAGGGCCACGCGATGCACGACGCTGCTGTCTACGTTCCGGCCGAGGTGAAGGAGTACTGGAAGCGGCGCGACCCGATCCTGCGCATGGAGAAATACCTGATCGAGCGCGGCTGGCTGTCCGCGGAGGAGGCGAAAAAGATCCAGGCCGATGTGGACAAGCTGATGGAAGAGGAGCGCGCGTTTGCCGAGGCATCGCCGATGCCCGATCCGGCGGATGCGGGGACGGATGTGTACTTCGACAATGCGACGGATATCCCGCTGAAGTACGGCGAGGTGCGGGTGCAGAATGCGAATGCGAGCGCGAAGCTGGCCGAGTCCAGCGCGACCACGCATTACAAGTAAGAGCGCGAAAGAACACGAGGACTGATCGAGCAATGGCAGCAGTTACGTATTTAGAGGCGATCCGCCAGGGCCTGTGGGAAGAGATGGAACGCGACCCGCGGGTCTTCGTGATTGGCGAAGATGTGGGCGTCTATGGCGGCGCATTCAAGGTGACGGAAGGCTTTGTGCAACGCTTCGGCACGGAGCGCGTGGTGGATACGCCGATCTCCGAGATGGCAATTGCGAGCGCGGCCTATGGGGCGTCCCTCACCGGGCTGCGTCCGGTGGGTGAATTCCAGTTCATGGACTTCATCAGTTCGGCGCACTCGCAGATTGTGCAGATATTGGCCAAAAGCAACTACCGCTGGGGCGCACCGGCTCCGCTGGTGCTGCGCGGACCCTCGGGCGGCGGTGTGAGCGGCGGCCCGTTCCACTCGCAGAATCCGGAGATGTTTTACGTGCACACGCCGGGGTTGAAAGTGATCTGTCCGGCGACGGCGCGCGATGCGAAGGGATTGATCAAGTCGGCGATCCGCGACAACAATCCGGTGCTGTTCTTCGAGCACAAATATCTCTACCGGCGGGTGAAGGAAGAGCTTCCGACGGAGGACTACACGGTCGAGATCGGCAAGGC
This sequence comes from uncultured Acidobacteriaceae bacterium, assembly GCA_963712845.1. Lineage (GTDB taxonomy): Bacteria > Acidobacteriota > Terriglobia > Terriglobales > Acidobacteriaceae > KBS-83. The sequence continues at coordinate 34,874 of CAVQJM010000021.1, read as the reverse complement.
GCGCATCCATCGCGAGGGCAAGCATGTGTCGGTGATCACCTACGCGGCGATGGTGTACGTGGCCGAAGAGGCGGCGCACATTCTGGCGAAGGAAGGCATCGAACTGGAGATTCTGGACCTGCGCACCTTGCTGCCGCTGGACAATGCAGCGATTGCGGCGACGGTGGAGAAGACGAATCGCGTGATCATCCTGCACGAAGACACCAAGACCGGCGGCATCGCGGGCGAGATCGCGGCCATCATCAACGAGGAAGCATTTGACGCGCTGGATGCGCCGATTGCGCGCATCGCCTCGCTGGATTCGCCCGTGCCGTTCTCACCGCCGCTGGAGAAGGCGTTTCTCCCCAAGGTGGAAGACGTAGTGCGCGAGGCGCGACGGCTGGTTGCCTATTGAGGTAGGTCGCGGAGCGACGGCTCGCGGGCCCTTATGATCGAGATTGTTTGCTTAGCGGCGCAGCACGCCGCGTGAATGGGAAGGCGGAACGAAGAGATGCCAACAGACGTCATCATGCCCCAGATGGGCGAGTCGATCTTCGAGGGGACGATCACCAAGTGGCTGAAGAAGCCCGGCGACAGCGTACAGCGGGATGAACCGCTGTTTGAGATTTCGACGGACAAGGTGGATGCGGAGATTCCGTCGCCGGCGGCCGGCACGCTTTCCGAAATCAAGGTCGAAGCCGGTAACACCGTGCAGATCAATACAGTAGTGGCTGTTATTGGCGAAGGCGAGGGTGCTGTTGCCAGCAAGCCAGCCGCCTCACCTGCACCGCCAAAGCAGGAGCCTGCAAAGGAAGAGAAGAAGACGGAAGCGCCGAAGGCTGCGGCTGCTCCGGCAGCGCCGGTGGTGGCTGCAGTTTCGGGTGGTGGCGGCACGGATGTGGTGATGCCGCAGATGGGCGAGTCGATCTTTGAAGGCACCATCACCAAGTGGCTGAAGAAGGTGGGCGACAGCGTACAGCGGGATGAGCCGCTGTTTGAAATTTCGACGGACAAGGTGGATGCGGAGATTCCGTCGCCGGCGGCCGGCACGCTTTCCCAAATCAAGGTGGAAGCCGGCAACACCGTGCAGATCAACACTGTCGTTGCGGTGATTGGCGGTGGCGCGGCGAAGGCGGGTGCTCCAGCTGCGACATCCGCACCGGCTTCGACATCGAACGCGCCGGCTGCACCTGACGCAACTACTGCTGCTCCGGCGGCTTCGCATGGGGAGCGGCTGCGCTCGTCGCCGCTGGTGCGCAAGATTGCGAAGGAGCATCAGCTCGATCTGCAGCAGGTTCCGGGGACTGGCTCGAGCGGCCGCATCACCAAGGATGATGTGCTGCAGTACATCGACAAGGGTGGCGCAGCGAAGGCGCCTGCCGCTACGCCAACCGCAGCGGCACCCGCAACGCAAGCGCCTGCAGCGCCGAAGCCTGGTGCGGCACCTATTCCAGCCGCAGCGGGCCCGCAGCCGGGCGATCTGGTGCCGCTGACCCGCATGCGCTCGATCATCGCGCAGCGCATGGTCGATTCCAAGCGAACCAGCGCGCACGTGCATACCGTTTTCAAAGTGGACCTGACGCGCATCGTGAAGATTCGCGAGAAGGAGAAGGCGAAGTACGAGCAGCGCAACGGCGTGAAGCTGACCTATATGCCGTTCATCACGCGTGCGGTCGTAGCCACGCTGCGCAAGATACCGATCGTCAACGCGTCGATGGAAGGGGATGCGATCCGCTACCACCAGAACGTGAATGTCGGTATTGCGGTGGCGCTCGACTGGGGACTGATCGTGCCGGTGATCAAGCAGGCGGAGGACAAGAGCTTCCTGGGCATCGCGCGCTCCATCGCCGACCTGGCAGAACGTGCGCGCGCGAAGAAGCTGAAACCGGATGAGGTGGGATCTGGCACCATCACGATTACCAATCCGGGCATCTTCGGCGAGCAGTTCGGCACGCCGATCATCAACCAGCCGGAATCGGCAATTCTGGGCGTGGGCGGCCTGTTCAAAGAGCCGACCGTGCTGACGGATAAGGATGGCAATGACTCGATCGCGATCCGCCACGTCATCCGGTTGACCTTGGGCTTCGATCACCGCATCATCGACGGCGCCGATGCGGGCAAGTTCATGGCCGAGCTAAAGAAGTATCTGGAGAACTGGTCGGAAGAGATCGGCTGATCTCTTCCGAATTGCAATGGGCGGCGGACCTTCGGGTCCGCCGTTGTTGTCTATAGCCGACTCTTGGCTTCGAGGACGCGCGTCACTGCCTCTTCCGGCGTGTCGCCGATTGCGGAGAGATGGCCCATTTTGCGGCCGGGCCGGGCTGTGTGCTTTTCGTAGAGGTGCAAGCGCACGCTATCGACCTCGAGCGCGCGATCAAAATGCGGTTCGCCTTCGGCCCATACATCGCCAAGCAGGTTGGCGATGGCCCCGGGGCGAAGAACGTCCGTGCTGCCCAGCGGAAGATCACACACTGCGCGCACATGCTGCTCAAACTGGCTGATCACGCAGGCGCGTTCGCTTGCGTGATAGCTGTTGTGCGGACGCGGCGCAAGCTCATTGATGAGAAGCTTTCCGTCCTGGGCGACGAACATCTCCACCGCGAGGATTCCTTCGAGACCCAATTGCTCGGCAAGCGAACGCGCGATATGCTGTGCCTCCGCCTCCATCGTTGCCGGAATCGACGACGGTATTACGCTCCAGGCGAGGATCTGGTTTTCGTGGTGATTGGTCGCGGAGGGGAAGGACTTGACGGCGCCGGAGGGCGTGCGGGCCACGAGCACGGAGATCTCGCGCTCCAAAGCGATGGCTTGTTCGGCGATGCATGGTCGCTGACCGAGGGCGCGCCAGCCTAACTCGGCGCTTTCGCCGCTACGCGGGGTGATGCGGAGCTGGCTGCGTCCGTCGTAGCCGCCGCGCGCGCTCTTTACAAAGCAATCGTGGCCGAACGCATCGAGCGCAGCCCGCATGTCGTCCAGCGACCGGATGGAACGAAATGGGCCCACCGGAAACTGACGCGCGGCCAGCCATTCTTTCTGCGCAATGCGGTCCTGAATGATCGCCAGCACAGCTTCACCGGGCCGCACAGGCGCATAGCGTTGCGCCGCGCGTAAGCTTTCGAGCGAAAGCTGCTCAATCTCGAGGGTAACGACATCGCATCCGCGAGCGAGATCGGCCGCGGCCTTCGCATCATCCCAGGATCCTTCAAAACAGGCGTCGACGACAAACCTTGCGGGACAGGAGGGATCGGGATCCATCACCTGGACGCGGTAGCCAAGAGAACGCGCCGCCATCGCGGTCATGCGCCCGAGCTGGCCGCCGCCCAGGATGCCGATGGTTGCGCCGGGGAGGATCGCGCTCACTGCGGAAGCTCTTCTGCGAGCACCTCGCGCATGCGTCCTTCACGCCAGGTTTTCAGACGTTGCCGCAGTGCAGGGTCCTCGTTGGCGAGAATTTCTGCGGCCAGCAGCGCAGCATTCGCAGCTCCCGGCCGTCCGATGGCAAGCGTGCCCACGGGAACACCCTTTGGCATCTGCACGATCGACAGCAATGCATCCAGCCCCTGCATGGAGGTCGCCGGCACGGGCACGCCAAGAACCGGCACCAATGTTTTCGACGCGAGCATGCCAGGCAGATGCGCCGCACCGCCGGCGGCGGCGATGATCACTTTCAGCCCGCGGCTCTCCGCCTCACTCGCATATTGGAAGAGCAGGTCCGGTGTGCGGTGTGCGGATACGATCCTCGTCTCCGCCGGTATCTCAAATTCGCGCAGAAGCTCGACACACGGCTCCATGGTCGAGTAGTCGCTTCTGCTGCCCATCACAACACCCACCAGAATTGAGCGCGCCATCGTCGCATTAGAGCATTTTTCCTGTTGCTGTGCACAGCGGAGACCCTCTCGACGTGGCCTTTCTTAACGGAAAGCCCACACGAGCTGTCGCTGGCCGGTCCACACTCTACAGGAAAATGCTCTAGACGGCGCGCTGCAGAATGTCCTAAGTCAACGTGGCCGCAGCCACTCAACCACAAGCTGCAGCAGAGTAAACAGCAGCCCGAATGCGCCGGCGAAGCCCTTCACGCGCTGCACGCTCAGCTCGTGCCGCTCCACCCGTTCCTCCAGCAGGCTAAGTCGCCCCGGTTGCCCGTCCCCCAACAATGACGCCATCTGGCTTTTCACCACGCTCAGATCGGCCAGCACCTGTGCTTCAAACGTACTCATCATGTCCATACGGCTTTCACTCACATCTCGTCTCATTGCGTGGCTGCGGTCACAAATATGGCGCTGGAAAAGCGCGAGTAGTTCGGCGGTGTAGCGCCGTCGTACATCCGAACGTAATAGCGCTCCACCGGCGCCTCGCGGACGATGGTGAAGTTCGCCACCGGGCTGCGCAACACCAGGTCCGCACCATCGCCCGCACCGAACTTCCAATCGCTCCGCCGTACCTCAAATCCACCGCCGGTCGGAGGCGTCAGGCCCACCTGCACCTGAATCTGCGTGGTGCTTACGCTTGTGACCGATAAGTCGCGGGCAGAGACCAGAGCCGTGGAGCTGGTCAACGCAACAGGCGGCAGCCACGCACTCAACGGCGCACCCTCGTTCATCGTCAACGAAAGAGCCTCCGCCCACTCATTCGCAAATGTCGCCGTGTAGCTCAGCAGCTCCGGCGCGCAGGAGGTTGCCCGAATTTGCACGTTGCGCACCAGAAGTTCAGTGGACATATCTGCCGACGGCGCCTCCACCTCCAGCTGATCGCCTGGCCAGACATCTGCAGTCTGGTGCGGGTTCCAGCACGTGTATGTTCCTTTCCACGCGCCTTCCGACCATGTTGAAGTGGCAAGCAGCGCCAATGCGGCGTTCTCGCAATCGGCGGAAGTGCGCGTTACCGGGTGTTCGGCAGTCACGATGAGGCTGCTGATCGGAGACGATGTCGGTGCCGTCATGCGCGCAACCGAACGGCCGCCGATGCGATAGTTCACTCGGATCACCGTGTTCGACGCGGGCACGTTTCCGGGATAAAAGCTCATCCTGCCGGTGCTCGCTACCTTTGCCTGCGATGTTTGCGCGCTGGCGCCTAGGCGCTGCGTCGCTGCCGCCGAACCGGTTGCCGTGCAGTTCACCCACACCTCTCCCGGCCGCGTCAGCTCAAAGCTCGCAACGCTGCCAAGAAAACTCACGCTGTCCACCACCACCGGTGTGCAGCTTGGCGGCGCTTCTGTCACCGAGCCGTCGTACAGCACGACGACGGGAAACTGCGCTCCTCCCGTAGTCTCCTGCACCTCCAGAACCAGATCGGCTCCCGCGGTGAGTGTCTGGCCGCCCAGTTGGACCGGACCGTTTGCACCACCGGCACTGTAACTTTGCAGCGCCCGCTGCCGGTCCTTGCAATGAAAGCGCAGCCGCAGCGTGTAGGTATGGCCGGTCTGCAGCGTTGTCGTTGCACCGGCCTCCACGCCCAGCACGATCGGCGCCACCACCATGCTCGTGCCATTCGGCCGTGCATGAAAACCGCCTACAAGATTCGTAGGGCTCACTGTTCCGGAAGACAGGCCGGCGAAGTAACCTTCTCCCAGGCTATCGACCTCCAACCCAGCGAGCTCGATCAGCAACACGCCGCCCATCTCGACAGCATCGACGGCGGTCACGCTACTCACGCCTCCTCGCACCTTGCCCGCCGCCCAGCGTTAGCCCGCGACTCGTGAGTGAGATGTGACCACCGCCGTCGACGACCACCCAGCTCTGCGTGTCCACCGTGCTGCTGGTAAAGGTGTCGAACAGCAACGTCGCCTTTTCCAGCAAAGGTACTTCGCTCAATTGATAAACCGAGGTGATACCGTCTCCCTCGAAGATCTCCGTCACGTACGCTTGTGGCTCTTCCTTGCCGCATACCGTCACGTCGTTCACGGCAAGGCGCGTACGCTCTCCTTTGAATGCGTCTCGGTTGAAGCTCCCATCGCTCTCCGCCAGCGTATGCACCTGGTCGCCGATATTGTCGAAGAGCAGCGCGTCGTTCACCACCCGATAGCAGGCGCGAGCGGCATTCGCAAGCGCGCCGACATTCTTCGACCAGCTTTTGCCCGCCAACGGCTGAAATCCGCCGATGCGTGTGGATGTAGCATCCCCGCTCACCGGCAACACTTGTGTCGTGGCGCGGCCGGTAATCTTTGTCAGCAGATCACTTACAGGAGTGGCAACACACTCGATGGTCTTCTCGCTCACTCTGGCGTCGAGCACAACCTCATCACTCAAACAAGAGAGCTGCAGGACATAGGCAGGCCCCGTCGTTCCCATCCCCGCGTAGGATCGAGCCGGCGCAGCAATCGTGTAGCCGGTGAAGAGCACTACACCGTTATCGGCGGTCACGACCACTCGAGCACCACGCGCAGGGACGGCAAGGCTTCCCTGCGCCACACTCAACATGCAACTGCTTGGCTGGTTCAGCTTCCGCTCGATCGTCAAGGGCGCGGCGCCGCTGAGCGAGGTCGTGTAATCCAGCGCACCGTTCCCATCCAGATTGTCGATCGTGATCTTCACCTTCTCCTACTTTCTTCGCGTTCGGCACACTCACGGCGGAAGACGACAGATGCGATTCGCGAGAGAACCGTACCTTCCCGGTCTAGCGAGACATACAGGACCGCCGCTCTATATCTGGGCATTTGCACGTGGCAGGTAAGTGCGGTAGCAGCAGACCTGCGATCCATCCATGGCATCGAGAACGGGAAGAGCGACAAAGCGCCCGTTCAGCAGAACCTGCGAGAGCGGCGCCGTTATCGTAACCGCCGTCTCGGCGGGCCCCGCCATCGTCTGCAGGCGCGGGTAGTAGAAGAACAGCGCGTCGCCTTGTTCTCCCTGCATGCAAAACAACCCGGACCACTCCTGGAAGAATGTGCCGCCTTCGCGATCCTGCAGTGCAACCATGGACTGTGCCTGCATCCCTTGCGCAGGCACACCGGCCAGCAATGGCTCTGCAAGCTGCAGCCCGGTAGCCGTCACCGTCCGTCACGCGTCCCACATTCAGCGTCATACGGCGAATCCAATGAAGATCGCCACTGGTGATCGCAGTCGCCAGGTACGCGGCCGACGCTCCCGCGCCGACATAGCCAGTCTGGCCGGTGTAATCCATGTCGACTGCGATCATGTCTCCGGCCTGGATTGTGCCGGCTCCATTGGGAGTGCTCAGAAATGTCGCCGTCGAGCTCGCCGCCGTAATGGCGACCGGATTTGCGCCAGCCTTCAGCACATTTGTCTGTTGTGCGCCGCAGGCCAGCGCCATGGTCAGCTTTGACCACCGCTCGAAGGTCATGCTGACTGTTGCGCCGACACTCTGCCGCCCCTGCAGCAGAACAGTGCCTGGCGCTCCGCTCTCCACCACCTGCAGCTTCGTCTCAGACGCGCGCGTAAAGCCGTCGATCCATCCCAGGTCCATCCATGGAGCAGGCGGTGTATCAGGATCAAAGGCCGCTGCGGTTGTCGGATCGAATGCAGTTGGCGTGGCGGTGAGTCGATTGACCGGTGCAAAGTACCCGCGGACGCGACGCACCGCCGGTGGCAGGCCCGGCTGCATCACCAATGCTGGTGTACTCATAGCTCTCCTGCCTCCTCATAGCTCACCACGGTGATCTCGGCTTTACGCACCAGGCGATCACGTTCGCGTGTCACCGGTCCCAGTACCGGCCCCGTCCATGACACTTGCGTGCCCATCGCGACCGGCGGAGTTACGCTGTAGTCGGTTTTCTGTACCTGCTGCGGTAGCAAAATGGAGAGCAACTCCGCGTCCATTGCGGTCAACAGCGTGCCGCGATCCAATCCTCCCGCGGACGCTGTCCCCGCAGTCTGATACTGGATCTCGCATGTCTGTTGTGTCCGCACCAGCGCGTGTTGTTGATCGGCCAGTGTCTTTGTCCATCGCAGCACGAACACGTTGTCCGGCACGATCGCGACAAAGCTCTCGTTCTCCTCCACCAGCACGCCCGGCCGCCAAACGCCCCGGATCATAGCTTGCCTTGCGGGATTGAGTACCTGGAGCCGGTCACGCAGCGCCACATAGAAAGAATCACGTGCCTTCTTCATCTCACCCTCTCAATAGCTCTGTGTGGCGGCTTCGCGCAGCAGCACACGATACATGCAGGCCAGTCCCGCCGCGCTGGTGAAGGAAACGCCTTCGATCACGAAGAAATCGTTGCCGACCGTGATGCCCAGCCCCATGGCGAATAGCACCTCGGCCGATGAAAGTCCGAGCTGGCTCACCTGCGCCTCCACCGCCGAAGCGGAGATCAGCAATTCATACTTCGCCTGGTTGCCATCGGTGATCGCCACTCGCACCTTTCGGAATGCCGCGGGAGAAAGTGGAAGATCGTTAAAGCCGGCCGTCGGGGTTCCCAACTGTTCTCCAATCGCGCTGGTTGCCGCTGCGGGCATCCGCAGCATGGCTACCGATCCGCCCAGCGATCGCAGCAGTGCATCCGCCATGCGTTGCCACCCTCCCTGCTTCGGTCTCACGCTCAGGTCACTCATCGCCTATCCCACCCTTGTCGCCACATAGGGCCGCAGCAATTGCTGCACCTGTGCATCCACCAGCGAGTTGGAGAAGTACTCCATCCACATGGTGTCCATCTTGGTAGTCTTCACGTTGAGTCCCGGCGTCGTCTGCGCGTTCTTCACCAGCTGCGCGCAGGCGATCTTCACCGACACCGGCACCGCGGCACATCCGGCGGTGTAGGTCACCTCGATCTCGCTGTAGGGCAGCCCCAGCACGTTGTAGGGCAGCGTCAACTCGCCGGTGTCCGGCATGAAGTCGATCGACGCTGGATCCACCTGCGTCCACGCGCCCGGCAGCGAAAACGCATATGCCACCACGTCCAGTCCGACCGGCCACAATTCACCGCGCCGCGGCCGCATGTATCTGCCGCGCACCATCACCAGCGGCAACGTGGCAGGCGCCACTGCGAGAAGGGGCAGATAGCTCACACGCACCGTCTGGCTGCCCTCCACCACGCGCAGCCTCTCCACATATTGTGTTGCCAATATGCCGGCGCGCCGGCAGTACGCATCGATCATCCCGGACGCCACAGCAATCCAGTCATCGGTTGTGTCGGGTGCCAGACCGTAACTCTCGTATTCCGTCGTCTCTAAGTAGGCCATCCGCACTCTCCTCGTACGCGGTCTTACGGTGCGCCGCGTGGTTCTGATACCCATGGCGTGAATCGCACACAAAAGGGACGGCAGGATCGCCGTCCCTTTTATGCCGCCACGTGCACTGCTCAGGTTCGGGCAGCGCACGTGATTTAGCCAAAGCACTGATCTCGTGAAGTAGCTGACCACATTCCACGTGGCCGTTCGACCACATCACGCAATCTGTACTTTGCCTTTAGCGCTGGACAGTCACCTGCGCATGCGCGTAGTTCGCGCCCTTCACCACCAGGCCGCCAAACTTCACCACCACATACTGCGAGGCCAGCGAGTTCGGCAGACCAAGCTGGAAGATGCGCGGCGACGACTCACTCAGCCAGTGGTACTCGATCAGGTCCTCCGTCACGATGTAGGCCGGCAGCGATGCACTGCCCGACCCCGGCGTCCCGGTGTAGCTCAACGCCCACTCAGGAATCAGCGGCAGTTCGCCCGCCTGGGTCGAAAGCGTCTTCACGGTGAAGCCGCTCGTGATCTCACGCGAGCTCAGCACCACGTTGAACTCGGTCTTCATCTCGCGATCGATCAGGTCCAGCAGCACCGGGTTGGCATAGATCGCGGTCGGGCGGACAGCGAAATTGGTGCTCGCCACCATCTGCGCAATCTGCGACTTGATCCCGTCCACGATGCTCTCCGTGGTCGTGATCGCGGCCACGTTGCCGCCCGCGGCAATCTGTCCCGCCGCACCGAAATACTGCGTGGTCGTTGGCGCACTCAGCGATGTGTCGTTGCCGTTCCACAACGCCACATCATGGGTGTGCAGCACACCATCCACCGTGTCGATCAGGTCCTTCGCCTGCAGATAGGCAAACTGCTTCTGTTGCGCGCCCAGTTCCATGTCGAACAGGTTGTAGTTGAGCTGCGCAACCAGGCCCTTCAGCGGAACGCTCCGCTCCACGCGGGTCGGCGTCACCAGAGAGGGAGTGATGTTGCGCGGATCGACGAAGCCCGCCGTGCCCGGATTGGGGATTGCCGTCTGTTCGAAGTAGCGCGACGGATGTCCGGTCGCCGGCACCTGCTTGATGCGCTGGCCGAACATGCCGCGGCGGCGAACTAGGTCGGTGATCTCCGTCTGGTAAAACGGAACCTCAATCGCGCCGGGTCCGATGTAATCTGCCGCCGAGTGGATATCGAGAAACTGTGCGTTCATGGATTCTTCCTTTCGCTCGCAAAGGAGCAGTCACTGTTACAAAACAAGAAAAGGGCGGCCGCTGCATGACCTCGCAACGGCACGCCCCGTGGAAGACGAGTTGAGCTGCGTCTAGGCCAAGGCCCCGCTGCGGATCAGTTGCGCCTTCACCGCCACGCGCTGCTCCAGGCTCAAACCTGTCAGAGCAGCATCCAGCGAGCCGGCCTCCAGACCGTCCACGCTGCCAATGCCCTGCTTCGCCAGCAGCTGCATCGCTGCTACCGGCAGTGTTTTGCGGCCGCTCGAGGCTGCCGCTTGCGCCTTCAGCTCGGCAATCTGCTGCTCGGCCGCTTCCAGCTTTCGCTCCAGTTCACGCTGCCGCGCATCGGCAGTCGCGTCCACCGTGGCTACGATCCTGGCCACGTCCCCTGTCATTGCAGCCTGCCGCTCCTCCAGCCAGGCCACCGTCTTCTCCAGCCGCTCGGTCGCCGCCTGCAGACGCTCTGTGGCCACCATCGCCGTCTCACTTGCATTGTGCTCGTCCATCGTCTCCTCGCTTTCTTGTCGTGCTTGCCTTGCCGCGTCTCCGCTTGCTCCAGGCTTCACGTGCTTCACGCACCACGTGCTGCCAGAGCCTGCTTCTGCTCGCCGCTGTTCTTCGCTGCGCACAAGCGGAAGGACGTCCGTCCGTAGGCAGCCTTCTCGCGCAGCAAAATCGCCGCACCTGTGAAGGTCACCTTCGTGAGTCGCCACACCGATGCCCGCATGTCTTCTACATGGGCATCCGCCAGCTCGTAGCTCATGCCCATCTGTTCGGCTGGTGTCGCGCGCAGGTGCCGCTCCACCTCGGGAAAATCCCGTCCGAACAGGTATCCCGCCACCCGCACTTCGCCTGTACCGCCACGCGAGCTCACGATCTCCGCGTCCGTGATAATCCCGCACTTGCGCCGCGCATCGTGACCATCCCAGCCAGGGCAGAAGTCCACCGCCATCCCCAACAGAGAGGGAAGCGCCGCATCTGCCGCCCCACGCGTCAGGATCACGCGCCTGCCCCGCGATCCGGATGGCGCACGATCGCTCGGCACATCCACATACGTCAGTACTCCCTCGAACGGCACCCGGTTCGGATGGTCCCGCACCAGCGGCATCGTCACCGCCATCGCATCCAGCTTCATTCCGTCTCCCCGATCTCCTGATTCGTTCCCTCGTCCACCAGTTCTTCCACCGGCTCTTCCGCCGGCTGCACGGCCCCCAATCCGCGCAGCGCCCGTACCTCGCTTACTGTCAGCACTCCCGCTTTCAGAAGTTCCATCTGGATTTGCAGCTCCGTCGCCTCATCGCGCGATTCAAGCTCGGTGAAGCGAAACTCGAATTCGCGCCACCCCAGCCGCTTGCCGAAAACATCGCGTGTGATGTGCTGCTCCAGCAGCCTCGCGACTGGCACAATCGCTCCGCGAAACGCCTCGTCGCCAAACTCCGACGAGCTCGCGCGGTTCACATCGTTCTCCAGTCCCAGCAGCATCGGCGGCAGGCTGAACGCATTCGCCACCATGCGGATCAGAAAGGTCTGCCACTCCATCCGCAGATCGGCATCGGTCCCGCTGCCGAAACGCAGAACCTCGGGTTTTTGCTCGGTGCTCAGCACCGGCACGCGCCCCGTGCCTTCGATTTCGTCCTGCCACCAGCGGATTAGCCGCTCATGCTCGGCCGGCGTCGCCTCGTTCAGCCACAGCGCGTACTGCACCACGGCATTGCTCGCCAGCTTGCCCGCAAAGCGCTGCGCGGCCAGCAGGCTGTTCACCGTCTCGAACGCGACCTCCAACGGACCAAGGCCGAACGGCGTATGCGTCCGCGGATTCATCCGGATGTACATCAACTGGTCATCATCCAGCGGCACCGCTTTCTCCGGAGTCTGCAGCAGACTCGCTTGCGCATACCGCGGCACCTCATTCCCTCCCTGCCACTTGGGATTGATCCGGATGGTTGCGCCATCCACCGGCCACAGCGCAACGGGCCGCTCGGCAACTCCCGTCAGCTCCATCTCCACCGCGCCGAAGCCGCCCACCAACATGTCTTCCAGTACCTGCTCCAGTAGCGTGCGCAACGAATCCGACTCGTTCGGCTCATCGAGCGACCAGCGCAGCGCCGCCATCCGTTCGGTCGCATCCTCCGGTATCGCGCAATGGGCCCGCACCCGCACCTGCCACTGCATGGCCGCAACGCGGTCCTTGATCAGGTTGATCGCCCTTCGCACCACAGGTGTCTCGGCGAAACGCCGCAGGTTCTCCGCAGTCGGCTTCGGCAACATTGCTTGTCCCGCGTGATACGGGTTCAGAATCGCCGGCAGAACCTGCGTCTGTCGCGGCAATACCGCTGCTTCACTGCCCGCACTGATCGAACCCATCCAGCGCCAAAGCTCGCGCATATTTCTTCGCACACTCATCCGCCTCGCTCCTTCGCTCTATCCGCTTTGCCGCAAAGAAAAAGGGTGAAGCCTTTGGCTTCACCCTCACCGCTGCAGATGGACTTTCCATCTACAGTTGTCCGCTGTTCTCTGACGCTGTTCTCGTCGTCTCTTTACTACACCCGCAACTCCCGCCGCGCCGTCTCCGCCACCCGTCCCAGGTCGGAGGTCGTCAGTACACGGATGTGCTTACGCTCCATCGTCTCCACCCCAAATCGGTACGACGCCTGCTCCTCTTCGATGTCTTCCCCAGCAACCTCACGCAGCGGCTCGACGATCGCCGTCAACTCCAGCGTCGCGTGCTCCACTCGAGCGATGCCTTCCGCCAGGTCCGCCGAAGAAAACGCCAACACCTTCGCGCCTTCCACATCCCCAGCCAGCGATACCGCCTGAAACATCCGCACCACTCCGTTCGGACGGTATCCGCAATCGATGCGCAGCGGATCTCCCGCCCGCGTGTACCGCGCCGCACTGGATGCGCCGCTGCATCAGCTCCCACACTCCCGCCCGCTCAAACTCCGTTCGCATCCGTGCCTGCAGAGCCCCGCGTCCTGCGCGACGGCTCTCGCGCCGCCGCTTCGCCGTCAGCACATAGAGCTGCATCAATCCTTCGAGCTCCGTCGCGAACGATTCCGCCAGGCACGCCTTGGCTTCAGTTAACTGCACCGCATTCGAAAGCGCATCCTCGAGCGACGCCACACCCGCTCGTGCATCCAGGGCCAGCCGCCTGCCAATCTCCGCCTCTAACGCTTCCAGCATCGTGGTATCGGCATCGGGATCCACGCAGCGTACCCGGCTCCAGTCGCGCGTAAAGCGCACTGCCGCCCGCGCGTCTTCGCTCCTCAGCAACACGCCAATGTTCACGAATTCGTTCTTCACCGGATCCGGCACATACCGGATCAGCGAGAACTCACACCGTTGCCGGTCAGTCAATCCTGAACCCCGCTTTGACTGTCAATGCCGAACCCCGCTTCGCAACTGCTCATTCACAAACGTCACCACATCTTGACACCCACCAGTATTCTTCCACTCTCGCGCCCTACATCACCAGCTTCCCCGCGCCCGTTTTCGCGCCCCACTCCCCCTTTGGGAATGGTTCCGCAAAAATCGCCGGCAGCACCTCGGAAGCCGTCCTTCCCCAGTGTGGAAACGGCATCCGATGTGACTCGCGAAATCCGTCAATCAGCTCGCGCACTCGCGCCCGCCGCGCCATCAGCGCTTCTACCAGTTGTTCCAGCTCCGCCGTGTCGCCGCCGTACCACTCCGGTGGAATCGCTTCCGCCGCCGACCATATGGTCTGCGGGTCTGTCCCTTCCACCCGCGCCAGCCAGGGCTCAAAGCTCTCCCAGCCAACCACCCGCTCGTATACCAGGTTGCTGGCGAATACCCCGCGCAGCGGTGTATCGATCAGCTTCCACTCCCCAGCATTGAAGCAATATCCCTGATCGATAAACGTCGCCGTATACCGCCGCTCCCGCGGCCGCTTGCCAAACACCGCCTGCCGCCCATTCACATTCGACGTCCACTTATCCATCACCAGCATCCCCGCAAACTCGCGCAGGTTCTTCACCTCCGCAAGCTGTGTCTCCGGCAATGTATCTACCACCTGCCCCGGCATCAATCCGCCCACAAAGCGCGAGCCGAAATGCAGACCCGCCCGGCAACGCTCACGCCCGCCTGGCACCTGGATCAGCAGCTCGGGTGTATTCGCAATCAGCCACTCTGTCACTTCAACCACATCGCACGCCGGTACTGTCAGCCCAACACTCGCCGCCAGCCGCGTCGCCAGATACTCATTCGCCAGCACCCGCGTGTGCTGCGGGTTGTTCTGAAACTTCACTACCCACAAGTTCTCATCCGAGCCCAGCATCAATTGGCTCTGAGCCCCGCCACGCATCGCCCGAATCTGCTGAACCGCCAACACCGCCACGCAGAATTCTCCTGCCAGCGATTCTAACGGGCGTGCCAATTTTCCCTCTCATATCTGTCATTCTGAGCGCAGCGAAGAACCTGCGGCCTCCTCGCACCGCTGTCCCAATGCGCGAGCGACCAAAGGAAGCCCGCTACACGCGCCGCAGGCCCTCCGCCCGCACGGCGAGTCCAATCCCCATCGCCATCACCAGATCATCATGCTGTCCCTCGGCTGCGCCCGTCCGTCCACGCGCATCGCGCACAAATGTCTTCATCTCCCGCAGCAGCCGCGCACTCATCACGCTCTCCGCTCCCTCACCCAGCAATCGCTCCACCTGTCCGACCGCACGCGGTCGCGACAACGCCGTCGTCAACCATCCTGGCTGTCCATCCTGCTCATACAGCCGCGCATACTGCACCACACCCGTCAAATACGCAAGCACGCCCGCGCCATGATTGTTCCGTTCGACGATCAGCGTCGCGCCGTTATATTCGCGTCCGATCGTTGCCGCCCTCTCCGCAATCTCCAGCAGGCCACATCGCCCCTGGAACTCTGCGCACTGCAATCCTGTCGCCGCATCCAGCACCTGCATCGCCGCGTAGTCGCCTTCGCTCCCGCCGCCCGCCGGATCCACCGCAACCAGGTACTCGCGTCCCGGCATCGGCTTCAGCCATACCGCCAACGCACCCGCCCAGCGTCGCTCTACCGGCGTCGGCGCCTCACGCAGTCGCCGATCGATCGCCTCCGTGTCGAACACGCAGCTACCGCTCGCCAGGAAGCAATCATCCGCACTCTCCGGATACTCCTGCCGCGCCAGCACCCCGAACTGCCGCTGCAGCCTGCGACGAAACGCAATCTGCTCGCGAGTCAATCCATGCTTCGAGACCAGCGCGCGCTCTTCCTCCGACTCCGTATCCTCACCAGCATCCAGCCGATAGCTCGCCTCCCACCACCACGGAAAGAAATGCCGTACCCAGCCATTTGCCTCGGCACCCATCCACTCCTCGTAAAAGCATCCGTGCGCGCCCTGTGCCGTCGACTCCAGCACCACTTCGCCGCGCTCCGCCGGCATCGTCGCCAGCAGTCCCGCCAGCGTAGCGCGCGCATCGCCCGGCCACCGCGCTACTTCCGAGCAATGCAGGTTCTGCACCGTCAACCCGCGTCCCGCATTCGGATCGCCCGCGGTCTCCACGCGGTACTCGCTGTCCAACTCCGGAAACACCAGCGACCGCGCATTCGCCCGCGATGTCCGCAGCACTCCCTCGCGCAGCTCCTCCGGTAGTTCACTATGAAATCTCCGCACCACGCGGAAGATCTCCTCCGCTGCCTCCTGGGTGTGCGCCACCTGCACGCTCAACGTGCCCGGCTGCGTCACCGTCTTCAGAAATAACCGCCCCGCCACCCACGTGCTGATGCCCATCTGCCGCGCCTTCAAAACAATATTGGCGCGGCCGCGCCGCCGCTCGAACTCCTTCTGCGCACGATTTGGCTGCAGCGGTGCGAACGCCCCCGTACGCGTCCGCACCTTCAACAATGCTCCTGCCAGGAAGACGCCCGCCGTCTCTCCACCAAGCTGTTCCGGGCACTCATCCAGCAGCCGCCCCAGCGCCAGCAATTCTTCCAGATCGCCATCCATCTCAGCTCATCCTCTCGTCAGTGCTGAGCGAATCAGCAGGATCCATTCCGTTCTGTCACGAGACGGCATGACGGAGGCGCTATGCGCTTTCCATGTCTGCGGCTACCGTCTTGAGAGCAGCCTCCACGCTGGGAAGGAATGCAATGAAATCCTTGACCAGCTTCATCACATCCTTCGTAACCGGCGCCAGCGCCGCCAGGTCGGCAGGGATATTTTCACCACCGCCAGCCAGGACAGGTGCAAGCGGCATCGCAATCGCTTTCGCATCGTCCACCAGCGTTGCCAGGTTCGCCTTGAACTCAGGAGACATCGCCTTTACATCGGCAATCACCTTGAGAACCTTGCCGCCCACCGTCAGCACATCCTCGGCGCCTTTCACCACATCCTTTACAGCCGTTTCAACACCGTGACCGATCTCTACGAAAATATTCGTCATTTCCATTACTCCCCTTTTTTCTCACCTGCAGGCAGCGGACTCTTCTTCAAATAAGCCGCCGCATTCAATACCGCCGCCACCGCACTCATCCGCAGCAGCACCATCCAGCTTCCCCGTGTACCGCTCACAATTCCCGGCGCTGTCACTGCTGCAGCCACCGCGCTCGCGCCACCGCCAATCACGGCTGCTGCAATGCCCTTCGCCCACACCTTCCAACTCAACATCTCCGCCCCCAAAAGAAAAAGGCCCCGCGATACCGCAGAGCCTCCTTTATTTCTGTTCTTCTGTTTTTGCTTCCGTACCGCTATATCTCGAGAGTCTCTTCCTGCAACCACGAAGAGAGAACGCGCGATGGTTCAGCCTCGCTCACTCCGGCCTTACTCATTCACGACACCCGGCGAATCCGCAAGCCATGCCGCTTGCCCAGCCGAATATGTGAAGTGTTGGGAAGAACATTTACTCGCCGTCATGCCCACCGCGAAGAAGCCGCGCACGTTCGCCGGCGCAGCTGCCGTGTACCCGCCGGTAGCGTTCTGGCAGAAGACCAGAGTCTTCTCCTGGCCATCCTCTCCTGCGCCAAGCGTGAAGCTTGTCACACTTCCGGTCAGCGTGATAAGGCTGGACCGCGTCTTATCGGAGAAGGTAGGTGTGGCCGAGTACGCAACTGTTTCTGAACTCGCAACAATCGGCACATCAGGGCAGACTTCTGAGGCCGTGATCCCCAACCCGGCAAAAACTGGATTCGTGACGATGCGGAAGTGCAACCACCCGTGCACATTACCCAGGTTCAGATCCTGACCGGAGCAGAGAGTCAGGTTCGCAGGATCGTTGTGCATTGTTACATTGGCATTCCCACCCAGCACCCAGAACTCTTGGTTGTAGCTGCCATAGAAACCAAGCAGCGTAACCGGTGTGGTGTCAGCTGGATAAATCGCATGCAGGCCATAGATCGTCGGCCCTGCTCCAGTAGTGTTTGTAAGTCCATCAGTGGTTGGCGAGAACAGAGTGCCGGACAGCACACCGTAGCCACTTACGAACTGAGGTACACCGCTATGCAAATCCGCCGTTGCATTGGTTAAGTAATCGGCAGTGGAGTAGGTAGTACCAAACCCAGGATTCTGTTCAAAAGTGATGCCCGAGATGTAGCCACCAGGCGCAGAGCCCTGGAAGTCGAAAAGCTGCACGCAGTAGGCAGTGCCACTGACAGCGAGAGCATTGCTCGCGGCGCAAGATGCGTCAATGACGCCACCACGAATTGAGACCAACAGATCATTCGTCCAGAATCCTTCGAGGCGAGTAAAGTCAGAACGAATGTTCTCGTAGTTATCTCCAGGACCACCACCATAAGGCTGAGCAATGCCCACCTGACCCAGTTGGGCCCAGATATGATCGAAGTGCGTATCTCCGCCAGCACCAAGAAAATCCGCGAGATGGTGATAGGTCGCCGGGGTAGGAAGGTCGAAGAGACCATAAGCTTCGATCCAGTCGGCCATGTTATCGGCACCGACCACCTCGATGCTTCCGTGCCACCCATCTGCTGTCACAGAAGCTACTTTGTAATAGTAGGTCCCGGCAGCGAGCGTTCCACCTGTTGTGGAAGGAGTTGCTGTTGGCGTACCCGGAGCCGGCCCCGTTGTTTGCGTAGCAACGCCGGGAATACCTCCTGCGCTACCCGCGGCTCCCGTGTCCGTGAATGAGTTGGTCGCCACTTGGAAATAAACACCTTCACCTCCGGCTGTTGATCCACGATACACAGTGTAGGAAGTTATGCCGGAAACAGCGGTCCAACTCAGTGCTACAGAGCCTGTGGTCCCTGTCGTCGCCGCACTAACCTCTGCGCTAGCCAGACTCTCATTGAAGCCTTTATAGCCCCCGAAGTAATACCATTCGTCATTGCTGTAGACAGTATCGTGGAAGGCCTTTGCGTCTGCATTATCAACGCGCATGCCATATCCTCCGAAATATTCGGCGTAGTCGTATTCAAGGACGCCTCCAGACGAAGACATCTCGATGCCGGTATTCCCCGGACCGCCATCCCCGTAGTTGCCCGTGTCCCCCGGTGCGTTTACGCAGCCACCCGTGGCGCAGCCCTGCAAGGTAAAATGAGCGACGCGCGTCTGACCAATACTGTCGGTGTGACTAAGGCCATCCGAACACGTAACCGTCATGCTGATGGGTGCTAGCGCCATTTGGTGATTGTTGTAAACGGCTTGCCAGTGTGTCCCGCCTTGGGCGTTTGCTATGCCCTCCCAGGTCGAACCCGGCGCAATCAAAAGCTGGTCCACCGGGAAATTCCCTTGTGGCCACCTCGCATACGCATGGGCAACCACCCCCATCGCCAGGTCGCAGGCCATTTGATTCGACATCGCCTGTGCTGCGGCAACTGGCGTGGGACCATAGATCCCTCCTGCCCAGCGCGGATCTCGCGGGTCATAGATACCCGCCTTCAGGTCTTCCTCCCACGCCACCGTTCCATTCGTGCCTGTGACGCTCACACCCTTCTCCGCTATCGACACGGCGCCCCCGTCGCCCTTTCCTGCGATCACGTTCTGTGCCTGCGGCAGTTGTGCTCCGGCATGGGCATCCACATACTCCTTCGTCGCTGCCTGCATCGCATCCGTCGGATCGTTGGATAAGTCCAACGCGCCGGCCATGGTGCCGCCTTTCAACTGCAGATAGCTCGACTGCAGCGCACCGATCGACGTGTCGACATACTGCTGGGTCACCGACTGCTGCGCCACCGCCGCAGGCACCACTCTCGCCCGTACCGCGGAAATCGCTGCGGTCGCCGCCTGCGGCACAACCCAGTACTCCTTCTGCACCGTGCCGTCATTCATGTGATACACGACCGTGTAGTACGTCCCCTGCGGATTCGCGCCCGCGTTCGGAGCCAGCGTCATACTCACGCTTCCGTCCGCCGCAATCGTCACCGTCGTGTTGCCCGCCGCAACCGCGCTCCCATCCGCTGCCGTAAATCCTGGCCAGCTCACCAGCATTGTTCCCTGCGCCACCGAGCCGTCCGCCCGGTACACGGTGCCCGACACGTTGGTGGTCTGTATCGCGAGGCTGCGCATCGGAATCCACAGCGGCAGACTCGTCAGCAACAGCATTCCGCGCCACCAGCACTTATTCACTCTCAGCATCGCCGCCACTCGTCGCTCCTTCGCTGCTCGCTTGGTTTGCTTCTGTACTCTGCCCTTGAGCCTTCGCGCTGTCTGCGGCCGCTTCCCGCTCATCCTGACGCCGCCTCAGCTCATCCATCAGCACCTCGCTCAGGCTCTTCGCGCCGCGCCGCTTCGCCGCCTTCGCGTCGCCAAACTTCCCAATCTGCAGCAGCAGCCGCGTCTCCGCCGTGCTGCCCTTCTTGGCCTTCTTCATCAGTGCTTCGAATACATCGGGAAATTCCCGGCGAAACTCCACATCGGTGTGCCGCTGTATGCATGGCACCGGACGTCTCTTCCGCGTCTTCGCGGGCTCTGCCGTTTCTCCGTCCTTCTCCACTCTTTGCTTTACCGCGTCGTTCTTCGCGGTTGGTTTTCTTTCTAACCCCTCACTCTTGCGCACTGCCTTCTTCTTCCCCACGTCCCCATCCACATCCAAACCAGACAAAAAAGAAAGGGTGCAGCACTTCAAACAAATGCACAGACGGCGTCATGTACGGCAAAACTCCTCAGAACCGGAATTCGCCACATCACGCTATCTGTGCTTTTGCCTTAGCGCCCCACCCTTGTCTCTTGTCTTAACTCTTAAATCTAGAATATCAATTCGCACTCAATGAACTGGCAATTTTTTGTAACTACCTAACTCATGTTATTGCTGCCATTTACCACCCTTACCTCCATCCAGAAAGCTTGACACGCAAAGTGATTGCACAAACCTGAGCGACATATGCAGCCCTCCTCAGAGGACGCCAGGTACTTGAAGCAGCTCCAGCCGCAAAAATACCTGCGTCAGACGGTCCAGTGCTTCCGAATAACGGCGCACCACCGTCCGCACGCTCATGCCCGTCAGCGCAGCGGTCTCCGCAAGCGTGTACTCCTGTAGCGCGATCCGGCCCACCAACTCGCGCTCCAGGCGATTCAGCCGCGCCAGGCATCGCTCTACGTCGTACACAAAGATCACCGAGTCCTCGAACGTATACGCCTTCCGGTTGCTCGATCGCCCGCGAAATGAGAAATCGCCCAGTAGCGATGGCACCCGTCCAATCTCCATCGAACGATACATATACCGCCGCAGCATCCCCTCCGTGTACTTGCGATAGAAGGCCATCTCTACTGGCGCTTGTGTTGTTGCCGGCTTCTCCGCCTGCTCGTCTTGCTGAGCAGCTTTCTTCGCTTGCATGCACCGCACCACCAGTGCGGCGCTCATTCCGTCCCTCCCATTGCCACGGCCTGGCACATCGCCACTTTATGCCGTTTTGCCTGCCGTCTGTGCCGCCGCTCCGGTCTAGCCTTCGCATGCTCTGCCAGCTTGCCCGCGCAGCAGCGTCCGTAAACTTCCTCTGTACTCTGCGTGCGGAACCAAAGATTTCCGCACCCCTCACATACCTTCAACTGAACGCGCAAATACTCCATCGTTTCTCCAAGGCTGCTTCAGGCCCACCGTCGCACCTAGGTCTCTCACCACGGTGTCGCGGCAGGCTCGTTGTCCGTTGGCTGCTCTCTCGTGTCCGTACTGGACCATCGGCAGCTCGCTGCAGGAATGCCCATCGCCTCATACCGTGTAGCGGGGCTTCCGTGTGCGCGCAGATCGGTTCCGGGTTAAATTCGCATTCCTCCCGCAATTTATTGCCGCGGCGCCGACGCTATACCTCCCGCGACCTGCTTTTTCGTCGGTCGCAGCAGTTGTTACTTCGTCATCGCGGGTGTCCGCTGTTGCAGGTGGAAGCAATGCGACTCTAAAGACAGGTATCGGTAGCGTCAACGATACCGGCCCCAACAGGAGAGTGCAGCGTGCCAGTCCATTCCCGAAAGCCAATTACCACAGGAACCGATTACAGTTACGTTTCTCCCAGACAATCCATCACTATGGCATCTTTATCTACTGGCTAACTTTCCACAATGAACTTCACCCAACTGCAAGAGCGTCTCCGCCTGGAACTCCTCCGGCGGATCGATCGAGGCAGTGTGAATGGAGCTCTCCTCGCCCGCCAGACCGGATTCCAGCCCTCGCATATCTCCAATTTCCTTCGCCGCCGCCGCACCCTCAGCCTCGGCGCGCTCGATCGTCTTCTCGCCGCCCAGATGCTCTCCCTGGGCGATCTGCTCGCCCTCGATGACACACATCCCGGTTCGCGCGAATCGGCAAGCAGCATCACTCACACTCCTGTTCCCGTTGTGGCACCGACCGCCGCCATTCATGACCCCGTGCCACCCGGCTCGGCAATACTCGACCTCATCCAGCTTCCGCTCGGCATCCTCGAGCACATGCGCTCGCGCCGCGCCACTTCGCGCCGTGGATGGTCCCGCTTCGTCTCCGTGCGTCTCACGCGCCAGCAGGCCGCCGGCATGCAACCCGTATTGCCGCCGGAAACCCTTGCCGTCATCGATCGCCACTACAACTCGCCGGTCGCCTATCAGCCGCCGCAGCCATCCGTCTTCGCCGTACGCGTCGGCAACACGCTACAGTTCCGGCTCGCCGAATTTGAAAACAATCGCCTCATCCTCCGCCCGATTGAGATCAACTACCCCGTGCAACTGCTCACCCTCGGACCCCACGAGGCGCCATCTGACCTGATCGTCGGTCGCGTCTGCCTCGTCGTCGCGCCCGTCCCCTAGCGAAACGAAATAGTCCGCATCCTCCCAGTGGCGCGCACGTCGTCCCAGTAGATGAATGTTGTCATCCGGAGCTCCGCGAAGAACCCCCAGTCTGCTCGCGGAGGCCACAACATCAAATGTGAGCGGCCAAAGGAATGAACCCGCGGCACGCGCCGCAGGCACCTCCGCCCGAATGGCGAGTTCTGTTAGCATCGCCTTCGGAGGACGCATCATGGATCAACCCGCGACATTGTCCAGCGCCGCGCGCCGCAACGAAGACATCGCCCTCGACCTGCTCAAATTCATAGCGACGACTGCCGGCGTCGGTCGCCCCGCCGTCGGGTCCACCGGATTCACCTCACCCTCGACCAGCAAAGCCGACGATCAGGTCACTCACCTGCTCGAGCTCTATACGCGCTGCCTTCAGGCCGTCGAAGGCAAGAGCGCCCGCTAGCTTCGTGGCGTCCGCACCGGCTCAGTGCATCGGATTCGCAGTCATCGGGGCAGGCGCCTTCGGCAGCAATCATCTCCGCGTCATTCGCGAATTGAGCGCGGGTCCCGACGCTTCCGTCCGCCTCGCCGCGATCGTCGAAAGCGATCCCGCACGCGCCCAGGCGCTGCACGCCGCTTTTCCCAACAG
Organism: uncultured Acidobacteriaceae bacterium; assembly: GCA_963712845.1. GTDB lineage: Bacteria > Acidobacteriota > Terriglobia > Terriglobales > Acidobacteriaceae > KBS-83. The sequence goes on along the minus strand of CAVQJM010000021.1, from coordinate 11,740 downwards.
CCGCGTCTTCCACGACATCGACGCCTGCATTGCCGCGCGCGCCCTCGGCGAAATCGAGCTTCACGCCGCCTCCGTCTGCGTGCCCACCAGCGCCCACGCAGCCGTCGCCAGTGCACTGCTCCAGGCCGGCATCGATGTTCTCGTCGAAAAGCCGATCGCCGCGTCGCTCGCCGAAGCGGACGCGCTCGTCGAGCTCGCGTCGCGTCATCAGCGCATCCTCCAGGTAGGCCACTTGGAGCGCTTCAACCCCGCCGTGCTCGCCGTCCATCCCTACATCCACATGCCCATGTTTTTCGAGGCGCACCGGCTCAGCATCTTCACCCCGCGCTCGCTCGACGTCGACGTCATCCTCGACCTCATGGTGCATGACCTCGACATCGTTCTCAGCCTGGTGCAGTCGCCGGTCCACTCCTTGCAGGCCGTGGGTCTTCCCGTTCTCTCGCGCAAAGTCGATATTGCGAACGTCCGCATCGAGTTCGCCTCCGGCTGTGTCGCCAACTTCACCGCCAGCCGTGTCAGCACCGAGCGCGTGCGCAAGCTCCGCTTCTTCCAGCCCCATCAATACATCTCCATCGACTACGCGCGGCAGGACCTGCTCTTCATCGACGTCAAGCCGCAAGACGGCGCTCCCGGCCCCGCCGGCATGCTCAGCGGCCTCGCCCTCTCCAAGCCGGCCGTCACCCCCGGCGAGCCGCTGCGCCTGGAAATCGAATCCTTTTTGGAAAGCGTGCGCACCCGCCGGCAGCCGCAAGTCACCGGCCAGCAAGGCCGAGCCGCCCTCGCGCTCGCCCTGGACATCAACGCCGCCATAGCAGAGCACGCCACGCGAGCCCGGCTAGACCGCTTCGTCTGATCTGCCTTCGTCTCGAATAAACGTCATCCTGAGCGAGGCGAAGACCTGTAGTTCATCCGCACCGCTCACAACAACAGAAGTGAGCGACCAAAGAGAGGGAACCCCACAAAACGCGCCGCAGGCGCAATCGCCCGTGCGGCAAGCACCTATTGCAAGGTCTGGACTTTGTAATCGCTGGGGATCTTCAGCACGAACTGTTCATCGCCCAGCGGCTGATTCACGACCACCTTCTGCACCGAAATAGTGATCTGGTATGCCTCGCGCGGCCGCTGAATCACAATCGAGCTCGGCATGTGTGCAGTTCCGAACTGCCGGTACGGCCCGTACTCCACGTGGGTCTCCACGCCGCCGTCCGCGTCATAGATATCCTGGCCAATCGGCAGCAGCGTCAGCCGGCTGAAGCGAATCACGCGCATCGGCTTTAGCACGTGCACCTTCAGTCCATCTGTGGCTTGCGGGTCTTCCTCGCCGATGTGCAGGTCGTACTCCGGCGTCTCTACCAGCTTCTTTTCCTGCCTGTGTGTCTGCGATGTATTGGTCAGATACACCAGCCGGTCCGGCTCGATCGACTTGATCAGCACCGAATCCAGAAAAATATCCGGCCGCAGATTTTCGAGCGCATTCGCGGACGGCTTTGTCACTTTATTGGTGCCCACAATCGCCCGGCTTCGCGGCGGAATCACCAGCTTGAATGTCCGCCCATCGCTGGCCAGGTCGAAGGCGTGCGTGCGTACCACCGGCAGCAGCGCCAGCACGCGCAGCATTGCCGGTTTGCGCAGCAATATGTATCCGTGGAACGGGGTGATGTCCGTCTGCTTGCCCTGCCGCGCGCCGCCCGTCGTCGCCTGGAAGTCCACCGTCGCCGTCAGGCTGCTGACGGCTGAGTAGCGATCATTCACCTCGTTCACGAGTTGAGCCACACTCGCGTCCATGGCGGGGCCGGCCAGCGTGGTCTTCTCTACTTTGTGGGTGTGGTAAAGGCAGCCGCTAAGCCACGGCAACACTGCCAGAAATCCCACACTCCACCATCGTCTTTGCATCACGAGTCTGATCAGGGCAGCAAACCTTAACTATAGCTGAACCTAGGGGGTCGTCCCGCCCGCCCGCTGTGCCTGGCGGTACGCCGCCACATTGCGTTGGTGCTCTTCCAGCGTCTTCGCAAAGCGGGAGTGGCCGCTCGCCGCTGGATCCGCAACGAAATACAGGTAGTCCGTCGCCGCCGGATGTAATGCTGCCTTCAGCGATGCCGCGCCGGGGCTGCAGATCGGGCCTGGTGGAAGGCCGGCATGGCGATAAGTATTGTAAGCAGAATCGCGCTGCAGGTCGGAGGCGTAAATCGTTCCGCGATAGCGGTTTTCCAGCATCGCTGCGTAGATCACCGTGGGATCGGTCATCAGCGGCATGTTGACGCGGAGCCGATTCTCCATCACGCTCGCCACCAGCGGCCGGTCGCTCGCCACCGGCGTCTCCTTTTCCACCAGCGACGCCAGTGTCACCGTCCGATGCGCATCTCCCGTTAGCCCAATCTGCGTCGCCTCCTGCCGGAACCGCTTCACCATCGTGCGCAGCATCGTCATCGGCGTGTCGCTGCGCTGGAAGCGGTAGGTGTCGGGATACAGATATCCCTCCAGGCTGGTCGCCGTTGGATCGAGATCGGCAATCAGCGTCGTGTCCTTGTGCGCCGCGGCCAGAAAATCGTCATGCGTCGCAAGCTGTGCCGCTTCCACAGCGCTCGCAATGTCGAAGAGGTTATACCCCTCCGGCACCGTCACCACGCGGTAGTACACATCGCCGCGCCGCAACCGGTCGTACACGTCGAAGACGCTCGCCGGATGGTCGAAGCGGTACTCGCCCGCCTTCAACGTGCCATGCTTCACCATCCGCACCGCATCGAAGGCAAAACGGCTGCGAATGATGCCGCGCTCCTGCAGCAGCCGTCCCACCCCCTGCGAGGACGTGCCCGGCGCAATCTCCACGAACTTTTCCAGGTGCGGCCCCGCTGGCGCAATCAGAAACCAGACGCCCGCGCCCAGCAACAGCAGGAGGAGAAGCAGCAGCAGAAAGCGACGCAAACCTGTCAGATCCCTTCACGGGTCAGTCGAAACACTCCCTGGATTGTAGTCCGGCCTGTATGCCCGCCGTACATGCCGCTAAAACGGCGCGTGCTCTCGGCGAAGCGCGGCGTGGAGTCGCTCGCCTGAGCCGTGGCTATCATGGCAGCATGTGCGCGCAGCTCCAGCCGTGGCTCGGCCTCGATGTCGGTACCCGCCGCATCGGTGTCGCGCTCTCCAATGCGCTCGGCATTGCGCAGCCGCTCCTCACTATCGAGCGCACCCAGCCCCGCCGCGATCAGCGCTCCATCCTCCGACTGGCACGCCGTCACGACTGCGCCGGCATCGTCGTCGGCAATCCGCTGCACCTCTCCGGAGATCGCAGCCGCCAAACCGAGCGCGTCCATCGCTTTGTCGATGAACTCAAGGCGCTCATCGCCGAACCGCCGGCCCAGGGGGACGAAAACGCCCCTGAAAACACTGCCGCCGACCGCACCAGCCTCGCCATTCATCTCTGGGACGAGCGCCTCTCCACCGCCGAGGCGCACGCCGCCCTCCAGGCCACCGGCCACGACCCTCGCCAGGCTCCCCGCGGCAAAATCGACCAGCTCGCCGCCGCCCTTATTCTGCAAGGCTGGCTCGACGCGCAAAGTGGCCGCGTCACCCTCCTTCCGCCGGTTCCTTAGCCCGCCCGGCGTCGTATAATGGTGTTTTGGCGGATACCGGATCCCTGCCGTTCCTTGCGGCTTGTGCTTTTCCCAGGCCGTCACGGATATTGCCATGCCCGAACACATCAAGAAAAAATTAGAAGAAGAGATCCGGCAGATGGAGCATGAGCTCCAGCATGAGCTGCCGCAGGAGATCAAGAAGGCTGCTGCGCTCGGCGACCTCAGTGAGAACGCTGAGTACCACATGGCCAAGCAGCGCCAGGAGTTTGTGAACGCGCGCCTCGGCCAGCTCAAGAAGCGCATGGCGGAACTCTCCCTGGTAAACCTCTCCAACATTCCGCATGACCGGATCGCCTTCGGATCCACGGTCCGTGTCTTCGACACCACCAAGGACGAGGAGCTGGAATACAAGCTCGTCACCTCCGAAGAGTCCGACGTGAACAAGGGATTCATCTCCACTACCTCGCCCATTGGCCGCTCGCTCATTGGCAAGCAGGTGGGCGACACGGTCACGGTCGTGACCCCGAACGGCAAACGCGAGCTCGAAGTTCTGAAGCTGACCACCATCCACGACGAAGCCGCCCAGCGCGAGGCGAAATGACCGCAAAGGGCAGCGTCTCGATGACGCGTGGAGGCGCATCGTAATGAGGAAGGCGGAGCCTGTGACCCTGAAGGCGGAGCCAATGATTCAGAGAAGCGGAGTCCCTGTCCCGGAGACGCGCAGCGTATGACCTGGACTAGCGCCTTCGGACGCGGCTGCGGCGTCATCCTCCAGGCCATCGTCAATGGCCTTGCCCTCACCCGCATCTCGCCCAACGTCCTCACCTTCATCGGGCTGGTCATCAATACCGGCGCCGCCATCTTCTTCGGCTTCGCCAACAGTCACAATTACGTCCGCTTCTTCCTCTACGCGGGCCTGGTCATCATCGGCGCCGGCATCTTCGACATGGTCGATGGCCGCGTCGCCCGCCAGACCGATCAGGTTACCGTCTTCGGCGCATTCTTCGACTCCGTCATCGACCGCTACTCCGATGTCGTTCTCTTCCTTGGGCTGCTGGTCTTCTATGCGCGTGGTAACCGCTTCTTCTATGTGGTCCTCACCGCCTTCGTCATGATCACCTCGCTGATGGTCAGCTACACCCGCGCCCGCTCCGAGGCCCTCATCGGCTCCTGCAAGGTTGGCTTCATGGAGCGCCCGGAGCGCGTCGTGCTCATCATCCTCGGCGCATTATTCGAGCGCTGGGACGCCATGGCTCCGGCCCTCTGGGTGCTGGCCGTGCTCTCCACCATCACGGTCATTCACCGCATCTCCTACACCTACACCATGGCCAAGGGCCTCGCGCTCGACGAGCGCGCAAGCGCCAGTCGCGCACTGGCAAATGAAGCCCGATCTACGCCGATCCGACCCGCCGCCAGCCCCGGCCCCGTCTCTGGCACCGCCTCGGTAAGCGGCGCAGAGCAGCACGAACTCCTCTCCGCTCCCAACGCCCCCCGCGCGTAGCGAAGGCGTTGGTCATCAAAAGCCGCATAAGCCTCCTACTCGGTCCGCAACGCCCGCATCGGATCGATCGACACTGCCCGCCGCGCCGGCAGCATCGCAGCAAGCACTCCGATCAGCACCAACGCGAGTACCGCCGTTAGGAAGACCACTAGGACTGCCCGGCTGCACCTCAAAGAGAAAGCTGCGAATGGACCGCGCCGCGAAGAACGCCGCGACCCCACCAGCCGCAACGCCCACCGCCAGCAGCGCGAGCACCTGCCGCATCACCAGCGCAAAACCCGCATGCGCGTAGCGCCCAGCGCCATTCGCACCCCAATCTCCCGCGTGCGCTGGCGTCACATTCCATGCCACCAGCCCGTAGATCCCGATCCCGCTCAACAGCAGCGCCAGGCCGGCAAAGAAGCCGGATAGCGCTGATAGCAGCTGCTCCCGAGCGATCGAGTCGTTATAGACATCGGTAAACCGAACGGATCGCTTAACGGCGCCGTGGGCGCCACCTCGTCGATCACCGTGCGCTGCGCCGCCTCGGCCGCCGCCTTGCTCGGGCCTGCATCGCCAGAAAGACGCCTCCTCAGCCGCGGGCCCAGGCGCGTCGAGATCGGGAGATACACGATCGGCGCTTCTCCTGCACCAGCGTGAAATACTTCGATCCTTCACGATCCCCACCACCTGGCAGTATGTGACTCTGGCCGGATCGCCAAACTCGTTCGGCACGGCGAAGTAATTGGCCCATCGCACTTTGCTTCGGGAAAAAGCTTGCCGCCGCAGCCTGATTCAGAATGCAGGAGCCTGCGTCTGTCTCATCGTTGCGCAGATCGCGTCCGGCAACAAAGGCGTCCCCACGGTCGCGAAAAATTTCCGTTCCCCACCGCATTCGCAATGTCCGACCGCCTCTGTCTTCGGGCCGCCATAGCAGCCACGTACCTCCTCCGTCGCCCATGTCAAACAGCGGAGGAAACTCAGCCACGCTTGCCGAGACTATCCCCGGCATGCTGTTCATCCGCGCAATCATGCGGCGATAGAGGGGCAACAGCGCCGCGCCCTTCTGCGGGATGCGGTTGAAATCGGTGATGTAGAAATACACGTCCTTAGTTCGATATCCGGAGTCATCCGTGCGCAGGCGCACCACCGTCGAGCCCAGCAACGCCGCCACCACCACCAGAACCAGCGACAGCGCCACCTGGAAGGGAACGAAGAACCGCCGCGCGCCGGAGCTCCCCTTGGCCACGCGCGCCGCGTCCCGCGCAGTCCAACCTCCATGCTGGTGTGCCCGGCGGCCCACGCCGGCGCCATGCCGAAGAGTAGCGCGCACAACACCGCACACGCCGCGGTTACCGACAAGACCGTCACATCCGGACTTATGGAAAGCGAGATCTTCGCCGCCTGCTTCCCGCTGCCCAGTAGATGCACCAGCCATGGCCCGGCCAGCCACGCCAGCGCGACGCCCACTACCGCTCCGGGCAACGCCAACATCAGGCTCTCCACCAGCAGCTGCCGCATCAGGCGTCCCCGAGCGGCTCCCAGCGCCGCTCGGATGGCAAACTCTTGCTGTCGGGCCGCCGCCCGCGCGAGAAAAAGCCCTGAGAGATTCGCGCAGCAGATCAGTAGCACCACCAGCACCAGCATCTGCAACAACACCAGTGGCTTGGCATACTCCTGCTGCAGCTCACTCCAGCCGCTGTTCCCCCGCCGCACCGCCAGCCGCGCCTTTTGCACATCGGGCGCCTTCTGCAGTCGAGCCGACAGCACCTCGCGCCTCAGCGAGGGAAAGATCGCGGTCATCTCTGCCTGCGCTGCCTCGCGGCTTATCCCATGGCGCAGCCGGGCAAAAGTCACCAGCCACAGTCGATCGCCGTTGTGCAGTCCGGACTCGCCGTTCAACGCTGCGTCGAACTCGAGCGGTAAATACAGATCCGGATGCTGCGCCGTCATCATGCCCTCAAATCCCGCGGGCGCCACACCTACGATCGTCACCGGATGATCCGTCACTACGATGTGACGCCCAACGACGGAGGGATCCATGTGATACCGCTGCGCCCAATCGCGATAGCTGATCACCGCCGCCCAGCCATCCGGACCTCCGCCCGGATGATCATCCGCCGGCTGGATCAGCCGTCCAGCCGCTGCGTGGAGACGCAGCACCTGGAATGCGTTCCCGCTGACTGTAGCTCCCAGAATCGTGCGCCGGTTGTCGCTCTTCTGGGGTCGGAACGCGTAGATGGACCAGCCGAAGACGCCATCGAACGACTTCGCCCGGCCGTTCAGCTCCTGCATCATGGGCAAGCTCAGCGGCAAGTCGCTGTCATCATCGGTTGGATCAGCGTCGGTTAGGTCGATGGCCAGCCGCACCAGCCGGTCCGGCTCTGTCACCGGAACACTGCTAAGAAGCATGGCGTGCGTCAGCGTGAACACCGCTGTATTCGCCCCAATCCCCAGCGCCAGAGTCAAAATCGCGATCAGCGCAAATCCCCGCGCGCGCCCGATCTGCCGACTCGCAAAGCGAAGATCCTGCAACAGCCGCTCCAGCCACGTCCAGCCCCACGTCTCTTCGGTCTGTTCACGCGCCAGCGTCGCATTTCCAAATGTCCGCATCGCCGCGCAGCGAGCATCCTCCGGGGACATCCCTGCGGTCATGTTCTCGGCAATCAGCGCATCCAGATGAAACTGCATCTCCGCGCGCAGGCGGCGGTCCTCCTGGTTGCGAAACAGCAGCCCACGCAAACGCAAACCCAACCTATCCCGCCATCGCATGGGAGCCCTCCTTGTGATCAGGCACGCAATGGAATATGCCTATGCCTAGACTGTCTACACAATCGATGTGTAGATAGTCAAGGCATCCGTTACCACGGGATGACAACCCGCCCGAACTCCCCATGTAGGATGATCTGTTCGCATGCCCGATCAACCCATCCTTCTCGTTCATGGCGGCGCCTGGGCCATCCCCGACGACGCCGTCGACGCCCACACCTTCGGCGTCCGCAGCGCGCTGCTTGCCGGCTACGCGTTGCTGGAGCGCGGCGCCACCGCTGTCGATGCGGTCGAAGCCGCCGTCGCCGTCCTCGAAGACGACGAAGCCTTCGATGCCGGTCGCGGCTCCTTTCTCACCCGCGAGGGCAAAGTCCAGCTCGACGCGCTGCTCATGGACGGCGGAATGACCGGCACCATGCGTGCCGGCGGCGTAGCCTGCGTCGAGCGGCTGCGCAATCCCATCCACGCCGCGCGTCTCGTCCTCGAAAAGAGTCCGCACGTCTACTTCGTCGGCCGCGACGCGGAGAACTTCGCCGCCGAGCACGGCATGCCGCTCATTGACAATTCAGAGCTGGTCCTCGATCGCGAGCGCGAGCGGCTCGCCCTGGCGCAACATAAAGAGCGCGCCGGCCTGCCCGACCAGACCTTCTCCGGGGTCGAGACCATCACCCAGGAAACAGACAAAGAGCCCCCTGGCCTTACCTCGCACGACACCGTCGGCGCGGTCGCGCTCGATGCCGGCGGCAATCTCGCCGCCGCCACCTCCACTGGCGGCACGCTCAACAAGGCACCGGGCCGCGTTGGCGACTCCTCGCTCATCGGCTGCGGCTGTTATGCAGACAATCTCAGCGCTGCCGTCTCGCTCACCGGGTGGGGCGAGCCCATCATGAAGCTGGTGCTCGGCAAGTGGGCCGTCGATCGCGTCCTCGGCGGCGACGCTCCCGAGGACGCTGCGCAAGCCGCCATCGCCTATCTCTTCCGCCGCCTCGGTGGTCACGGCGGCATCATCCTGCTCGGCCCGGACGGCCGCTACGGCCTGGCCCACAACACGCCGCGCATGGCCTGGGGCATCTGCAGTTCCCGCGGGGTGCAGGTAGGGATCAAAGCGTGACCGGGCTGGACGCTGTTCTGGCCTCGGCATCGCCCCGCCGCCGCGAGCTCCTCGCGCAGGCCGGTTTCACCTTCGATGTCATCAGCGCCGACATACCGGAAGTCCGAAAGCCCGGGGAAGATCCCATCCGCTTCGTCACCCGGGTTGCGCGCGAGAAGGCCGAAGCCGTCCTCGCCACTCACCCTGTCACACCGGAAACCATCGTCCTCGGCGCGGACACCATCGTTCTGATCGATGACGAGGTGCTCGGCAAGCCGCGAGACGCAGCCGATGCCGCCCGCATGCTGCGCCTGCTCTCCGGACAGACGCATCAGGTCATCACCGGCGTCTGTCTCGCCAAGGGGCGCGAGCGCCAGCGCGCAGCCGAAGTGACATTTGTTCGCTTCGCAACGCTATCCGATGACGAGATTGCGGAGTACCTAGCCACCGGAGAGCCGCTCGACAAAGCCGGCGCCTACGCCATCCAGGGCCGCGCAGGCCGCTGGGTGCCGCGCATCCACGGCTGCTATTTCAACGTGGTAGGTCTGCCGCTGGCGCTCGTCAGCAGCATGATCGAGGCTATGCAGGGAAAAATTTAGACGGCGCGCCGGCCGCGCCGCAAACAGCGCGAAGTAGAGAGCACCCGCGCCACCGCAGGACGCGTGTCTTCACCTCGCGTCAACGCAAGGACTTGGCTAAGCACAGCCAACAGCAGCATCGCCTCAATTGTCATCAGCACAGGCCAGCCTCCCAGAGCAACATGCGCGCTGCCGTCAAACCGTTGTGACAATCATCGCGGCAAGTAGCGCTGTTCGAGAGACGAGTGAATCGATGCGAATGGATTCATTCTCCGCATGTGCGCCATTACCGATGGCACCCATGCCATCCAGCGTCGGTACTCCCAGCGCCGAGGTGAAGTTGCCGTCCGAGCCGCCCCCGGTCGCCGCCTCTTCGAGCGCAAACCCAAGCCCCGCAGCCAGCTCCTTCGCCTGAACAAACAGCGACGCCGTTCCTTCGGTTCGCTCCATCGGCGGCCGGTTCAACCCGCCGGTCAGTCGCAAGGTGCATCGCGCATCCCGCGCCTTCAGCGCTTCCAGCTTTCGCGCGACCGCCTCCGCATCCGTGACCGTCTTCACCCGCAAGTCGATCTCCGCCCACGCCGCCGCCGGCACCACATTTGATTGCGTGCCGCCGCCGACCACGCCAACATTCAGCGTCGTCCCGCGTTCCAGGTCCGTCATCGCGCTGATCTGCTCGATCTGCCAGGCCAGCTCGCGCACCGCGCTGTGTCCCGCGCCAAAATCCACTCCGCTGTGCGAAGGCACGCCCGTGATCTCCAGCCGAAACTGGCCCACACCCTTGCGCGCCGTCTTGTACGCACCCTGAGGACCCTGCGCCGGCTCCAGCACAAACGTCGCCCGGCATCCCTTCGCGATCTCTTCGATCAGCCCGCGCGAATGGTGGCTCCCCGTCTCCTCGTCGCCGCTCAACAGCAGCACCACCGGCCGTTCCGCATCCACCTCGCGCACCAGCCTCAACGCCTCCAGCGCCATCACCGCACCGGCCTTCATATCCAGCACCCCGGGCCCAAAGGCCCAGCCGTCCTTCACCCGCCAGGGCATGCGCGCCAGCGTCCCCACCGGCCACACAGTATCCAGGTGACCCAGCAGCAGCACTGGTCTTCGTCCATCCTCCGGATTCCCAAATCGGGCCTCCAGCACCCCTCCGCTGCCGCTGCGAGCATGCCGCTTCACCCGCCCTTCCAACTCTTCAGCCCACCCCGCTACCATCTCCTGGGCCACGCTTACCGCGTCATAACGACTAGTCGGACTCTCCTGCCGAACCAGCGCGGATACCCGTCCCAGAATGTCCTCGAGTTTGCGCTCCAGCCGGGCAACCCATCCACGGCCGACGCTATCATCTTTTATTCCAGAGATTTGCAGCTTATTTCCTGCGAGTCGGTTGTGTTGCATCTCAGTCAATTATGCCGCCTTTGTGTCGTATCTTTACAACAGTGAAACTTTTGCCGGCGTGGGTAGTCTATTCGCGGTAATGCATTCTCCCGTTACGCTGATGTGGGGGACGCGGTTTCGACCTGGCCTTTCCTTCATGAAAGTCCCAAAAAGGTCCGCCGGTCCTCTGGATCTATGGGAGAAGCGCCAAAGCAATACGGCAGGGGTGCCCACGCCTTAATGCAGGCTCAACTCGAACAAACAATCGGCGGCAGCATCGTATTTTCCGGAATCGGTCTTCATAGCGGCGCCCCCGTTCATCTACGACTCCTTCCTGCGGCCGCCGGCACCGGCATCGTCTTCCGCCGTACCGACCTAGACAACTTTGAAATCCAGGCCATCGGCCGCAATGTGGCCAAGGTCTCCTACGCCACCAGCCTCATGCGCCAGGGCGTCCTCATCTCCACCACCGAACACCTTCTCTCCGCCTGCGTCGGCACCGGCATCGACAACGTCATCGTCGAGCTCGACAACCTGGAGCTGCCCATCCTTGACGGCAGCGCGCGCCCCTACGCCGAAGCCTTCCACAATGTCGGCATCAAGATCCAGCGCCGCCGCCGCGAATACCTCCGCATCCTGCGCAAGGTCGAGGTGCGGGAGAACGACAAGTTCATCGGCGTCTATCCCGGCGATGGTTACAGCATTACCTACGAGATCAACTTCCGCACCCCCATCGGCCGCCAGGAGTACACGGTCGATCTGGCCGCCGACGCCTACGGTGCAGAGATCGCCCCGGCCCGCACCTTCGGCTTCCGTGAAGACGAGCGCATGTTGCGCGACATGGGGCTGATCCGCGGCGCATCAGAGGCGAACGCCA
>CAVQJM010000020.1:0-37629 GCA_963712845.1 uncultured Acidobacteriaceae bacterium | reverse complement strand
TGACGCTGGTAGAACTCGTCGATCTGCGCCTGGCGATATTCACCGCCAAAACGGAATTGGTGCTTGCCCAGACTCCAGGAGATCGCTTCGTCGAGGTGGCCGGTGATGTCGTTACGGCCTTCCGGTGGTGTCAGACCAATGGGCTCGAAGCCGGCGATCTTGATATTGGGCGCCTGCGTGTAGGGCGAATTGGTGACGAAGCCGAGCGAATCAACATTGAAGCCGGTCTGCTGGTCACTGAACACCTGATTGAAATAGTTGACGCCGATGTTGATTTGGTTGGTGATGCGTGGCGAGATTGTCCAGTTGTGCACCAGCGAGTAGTTGTAGACGTGGATGGGCGCGACTTCGAAGTAGTAGGGCAGGACGCAGGTGCCGCAGATGGGCGCGATCTGATTGCCCTGTCCGAGAAATGCGCGTGCCGAGAGCGACTGCTTGTCGTTGAAGTTGTGATCGATCTTGATGACGCCGTTGTAGCTGTAGCCGGTCTCCGGTGCCGAGCCACTGTAGTTGTTGCTCTGTGCGGGCCCGGTAAGAGCCGCCGCCGGCCAGAGCGTGCCCAACAATGCGCTGGTAGCGGAATTGGCACCGACTCCGTACTGCTGCAGCAATGCGAGCGCCTGCGCCTGGTAAGCGGCAGACGGCTCCGTGCCCTGGTTACCGGTGGCGATGCGGAATTTCTGCTTCTCAAAGTTCGCAAACCAGAAGGTGTGGTCCTTCCAGAACGGGCCGCCGGCACTCGCGCCCCACTGCTCATTGCGCAGCGGCGGGTTGCCGGTCTGGAACGGGGAGACGATGGCTAGAGCCTCATTGCGGTTGTAGTAGTAGGCAGTGCCATGAATGCTATTCGTGCCTGATTTGGTTACGAGATTGACGGTCCCACCAGGATTGCGCCCGGTCTCCGGCGAGGACTGCGTTTGCAGCGAGAACTCCTCGACCGAGTCGATAGGAAGCGTGACGCCGGCGATGTTCTCCACGCCGCCCTGGTTGACGGCAGGGATGTTGTGCCAGAGGTCGTTGTTGTCGGAGCCATCGATCTGCCAGTTGACCTGGTTGGCTCGAGTGCCGTTCACCGATCCATAGCCGCCGGCGGAGTAGCCCGCGAAGCCGGGTGCGAGACCGATCATCTGCGTGAAGTCGCGGCCGTTGAGCGGAATGTCCTGCACCGTCTTGCTGGGAATGGTGGTGGTCTGCACCGGCGTGGTGGTGTCGAGCGCCAGGCTGGAGCCGCTTACTTCAATGGTAGTAGCCTGCTGCGCGACGGTGAGCTTGACTGGAACGGTGTGGATGGAGCCCGCCGATACATTCACCCGCGTGATTTTGAGTGTGTCGAAGCCCTGCGTGGTGACGGTGATGGTGTAGGAGCCCAGCGGAAGATCGGGAAAGCTGAAGTCGCCTGCACCGGAGGCGACGGTCTGATGCGCGATGCCGGTTGCATCATCGGTGGCCTGGACCTGCGCGCCGGGAACGGCCGCACCTGCGGGATCGGTGATGGTGCCGTTGATGGCGCCGCGGAAGGTTTGCGCGCCTGCGAGAGTGCCGGAGAGGACAACAGCGACCAGCGCTGCCTGTCCTATGGGGACAAGAAACGTACCACGACGCCACAGCATAACTAACCTCCAAAGGAATACGAATCGCAACAAAGACCTGCCCGTCATTGGGCATAGCCGAATGGTTGATCGTTCTTCTGCTTGGAAGAGGGTGTTACTCGATGGCTTCGACGTGGAAGGAACTACGCCCTAGGCCTGCTGCTACTGGGAGCGAGGCCTTTGTTTCTGCTTACTGCTTGCTGAAACGGTTGGGATTCCTTACTGTACGGGTTAGGTTATCCAGAACGCAACCGGAAAAGAAGGCTGCCTCCCCGCGTAGACACTTTCTTCGCCGTCTTCCACTTCACACAGTCATGCCGCGCGCACCGCGAGTGCACAGCGAGGCCTCTGAGAGGAGACGCAGAGACGATGAACGTACCCCTGAGCGCACCCATGAACTCACCCCTCGACGCATCCAGTTGGCAGCACGCCGAGGACCCGCATCTTGAATTCCTTCACGAACTTGGAAGCCGGATTGCGGCGGCTGATCCGCTGCACGATGTGCTGAACCGGGTGGTGGAATTTGCAACATCTATTGTGCGTTGCGATGCGTGCCTGATCTATGTGCACCAGGGCGATAAGCTGGTGCTGCGGGCATCGAAAATTCCCCATGCCGAGCTGCTCGACAACCTCGATTTGCAACTGGGACAGGGCATTACCGGCTGGGTGGCAGAAAATCGCGAGCCGGTAGCGATTGCGAAAAATGCTGCGGGCGATACGCGTTTCAAGGCATTCAAGGATCTGCCGGAAGACCGCTTCGAGGCATTCCTCTCGGTTCCGCTGCTGAGCCGGGGCAAGCTGGTGGGTGTGATCAACGTGCAGCACAAGAAGCCGCATGAGCACACGCAGCGCGAGATACAACTGCTCTCGACCATCGGATTTCTTGTGGGCGCCGAGATTGAGATGGCGCGTCTGGAGATGGAGCGCGAGGAGCTGAGCGACCGACTGGAGACACGCAAGGTCGTCGATCGCGCAAAAGGCATTCTGCAGCGCGATCTCAAGATCGACGAAGAGAGCGCGTACGCAGCGCTGCGCAAACAGAGCCGGCAGAAGCGGCGCTCCATGCGTGAGCTCGCGGAGGCGATTGTGCTGAGCGATGAGCTGCGCAGACTGGGGCGCACCGGCTCCGATATGCGGCATAATCCGGCGAAATAGCGCTACCGATGCGCCGCCTATCCGCGCGATTTAGTTACATTTTGGTTAGCATTCGTTATAGATTCGACCACCATGCCTAATTTGTCTTGAATCAAGGCGCATCTCCGGTTACAACTTGTTCTGCTGCATCGGAGTGCAGTATCTCCTCCCTCCGGACAATTCGCTCCTGAGTCGCGCTCATTTTTAGCGCGGATTGCAAGCCTCTGTGTTTGTTTCAAGGAGCCGATTGTGCTGCGTAAACAGCTGCTCGTACTGAGTGCCTTGTGGACGTTCGCGCTATGCGCGTTAGCCGCCACCAACGTGACTACCTGGCGGAATGATCTGGGCCGCACTGGCCAGAACCTGAATGAAACCCAGCTCACGCTTGCCAACGTGAACACCACCACCTTCGGCAAGCTGTTTTCCTATCCGGTCGATGGCCAGGTCTACGCGCAACCGCTCTACATGTCCGGGATCGCTATAGCGGGTGGCACGCACAATGTTCTTTACGTTGTGACGCAGCACGACAGTGTCTATGCATTCGATGCGGACCACAACCAGCAGCTATGGCAAGTAAGCATGGTAGACACGGCTCATGGCGCGCCAAGCGGCGCGACAGCCGCCCCGAGTGAGGACGTGGGGAGTTACGACATTAACCCCGAGTACGGCATTACCTCGACGCCGGTGATCGACCCAACAACGAGCACGATGTACCTGGTGGCCACCAGCGAAGAGAGCGGAACCATGGTGTGGCGTCTGCACGCGCTCGATCTGGCCACAGGCCAGGAGAAGACGCACAGCCCGGTGGTGATTCAGGGATCTGTCGCCGGCACGGGCACGGGAAGCGTCAATGGCAAGATTGCATTCCAGGCCAAGTATCAGTTGAACCGGCCCGGGCTTCTGCTGCTGAACGGACAAGTCATCGTGGCGTTCGGCTCACACAGCGACAATGGACCCTATCATGGGTGGCTCATGGCGTACGATGCAGCCACCCTGCTGCAGACCGGCATCTCCAACACGAGCCCGAACGGTGGACAGAATGGGATCTGGATGTCCGGGGCCGCCCCTGCGGCTGACACCGTGATCACCGGCGGTCGCATCTTCTTTGCGAATGGAAACGGGAGCTTCAGCGCGCAAGAGCCGTATTCCAATAACCAGAGCTTCGGCAATGCCGTGGAACGCGTCGACCTGACGAGCAATGGCTTTCAGGTGATGGATGAATGGACACCGTTCGACACATCCACGTTGGACAGCACGGATATCGATCAGGGCTCCGGCGGCGTTCTGCTGCTGCCGGACCAGCCGGGATCGCACGTTCATGAGCTTATCCAGGTGGGCAAGAACGGCCGGATCGAGCTGCTGGACCGCGACAATCTTGGCGGATACAACAGCAGCTCCAACAACGTTGTGCAGGAGATCAGTTACAAGTATGGCCTGTGGGCAACGCCGGCCTACTGGAACGGAAATGTCTACTTCTGGGCGAGCGGATTGCAGATGCAGCAGTACCGCTTGAGCAATGGCATGCTCGGCGCAACGCCGATCGCAAACAGCGCGATGTATTCCGGGTATCCAGGACCGAGCCCAGTGATCAGCGCGAACGGCACGAGCAATGGGATTTTGTGGGCTATCCGGGCCGACGCATTCGGCACCCCCGGACCTGCAGTCCTGCTCGCCTACGACGCCACCAACGTTGGCAAGCTGCTGTATGCAAGCAGCCAGAACACGGCACGAGACTCGGCCGGTCCTGCCGTAAAGTTCAGCGTTCCGATGGTGGCGAACGGAAAGGTCTTTCTAGGCACGCAGAACGAGGTGGATGTGTATGGACTGCTGTCCGATGGTCCGCCAACCGTGCCGCCGCCAACGTTCACGCCAACACCCGGCACCTATTCGGCTACCCAGAATCTGACGATTGCCGAGGGCTTGAGCGGTGCCATCATTTATTACACGACGGACGGAACACTTCCGACCACATCTTCGAATCGGTATAGCGGCGCAATACCGATCAGCAGCACAACCACTGTGGAAGCGATGGGCGTTGCCAGTGGGTACAACAACAGCAGCGTCGCGATCGCGAAGTATACGATCGGAGCGCCGCCTACGATCAACTTCAGCAACGGATTCGCATCCGTCGCCGGACTGACGCTGAACGGCAGCGCCGTGAATGCGGACGACACCCGGCTGCAGCTCACGAATGGCGGCGCGAGCCAGGCTGGAAGCGCCTTCTGGGATTCGCCGGTGGGGATACAGACCTTCTCGACCGACTTCCTCTTTCAGCTTTCCGGCACTGGGCTGCTCGCGGACGGCATCACGTTTACGATTCAGAATGACGCTCCGACGGCGCTTGGCCCGGTTGGCGGCGGACTGGGCTACGGAGCCGGTCTACCCGGCCGGCCGCCTGGAATTCCGAACAGCATCGCGGTGAAATTCGATATGTGGTCGAATTCCGGAGAGGGCAATGATACAACCGGCCTCTACATCAACGGTGCTTCGCCAACCGTCCCAGCTATCGATTTGACCGGTACGGGAATCGTACTCACGAATGGCGATACATTTAACGGGCACATCTCGTATGACGGAACGACTCTCTACCTCACCATCACGGACCTGGTGACAGGTGCTTCGGCGACGCGAACATTTGTTATCGACATACCGAATACGATTGGCGGCACGGCTGCATATGTCGGCTTTACGGGCGGGACCGGCGGCCTCACGGCCAGCCAGAAGATACTGACCTGGACATTCACTGCAAATGCGAATGCCACCCCGCTCGTGTATCAACTGCAGGCGCAGAAGCACACAGCGAATTCGGGCGGCGTCTATGGGCCATTTACGTGGATCACTCTTCCCGACCCTCCAGGCGTGTTTCTCAACGCAACCAACGTCGGGAACTACATGGCCTTTACCGTCAATGTGCCGAAGGCCGGCACATATGATGTGCATGTCTCCTCCGCGAATTACATTACGCGCGGAATCTGGCAATTGAGCGTCGACGGAGTCAACCTGGGTGCGCCGCAGGACGGATACAGCAATCTGAGTGGCGGATCTCTCACTGACCTCAATATTGGAGCCGTCAACATCAAGACCGCCGGCAACCATATATTTACATTCACAGTGACCGGTAAGAATCCCAGTGCAACCAGCTACGTGATCTCCCTTGACGACCTCACCCTGATGCCCGAGTAGTTGTTTCGTTCACCAACGAGGAGGCGACCCGCGGCCGCCTCTTTGTACTTTCTGCCTGCACACATTCGTGGCCGCTCCTTTCTTAGGCCCCTGCTACACTCCGAGGCATGCGCCGCGGCCTTGTTTGCCTTTCTCTTGTCTTCCTGTTCGTCTTCCCTCTTTTCAGCCAAGCTCCGAAGCCTGGTCTCAAGATCGACGATCTTAACCAACTGGTGCGCGTGGGCGATCCGCAGGTGTCGCCGGACGGCAAGCAGATCGTGTATACAGTGTCGCGTGTGGATACGGAAGACGATAAGAGCGTCAGCGAACTGTGGATGGTGGATCGGGATGGCTCGAACAATCTGCAGTTGACCTACGGCACGGAGTCGGCGAGTTCGCCGCAATGGAGCCTCGACGGACGCTATCTCGCGTTTACCTCATCGCGTCCGGGGAAGGCGAAGGGATCGCAGGTGTGGGTGCTGGATCGGCGCGGCGGCGAGGCGCGCCAGGTGACCGATGTGAAGCAGAACCTGAGCGACTTTCGCTGGTCTCCGGACGCGAAGCAACTGGTGCTGACATTGCGCGAAAAGGATGAGCCGGAGAGCGACGACAAGAACGCGAAGCCCAAGCCGCCGAAGCCGATCGTGATCGATCGCTACCACTTCAAACAGGACATCGAAGGCTATCTGACGGACAAGCACCCGCAGTTGTATCTCTTCGACATCGCGACGAAGAAGCTGAGCAAGCTGACGTCATCGCCCACGAGCGGCACGGGAAGTTATGAGGAGCATGAAGCAGAATGGTCTCCCGATGGGATGATGATTGCGTTCGTAAGCAATCAGTCGCAGCCGGATCCCGACCGCGTAGAAAACGATGACGTGTTTGTCGTCGATGCGAAACCAGGGTCCGCGCCACGCAAGCTGACGACCTTTCCCGGTGAAGATCATGGCCCGCTGGCGTGGAGTCCGGACAGCAAAGTGATCGCATATCGCCAGGGACTTTCCGAACATTTCACCGCGTATGGCAGCACGCGGCTGGCCGTGGTGCCGGCGCGTGGCGGGCAGCCTGAGCTGAAGGCGACCTCGATCGACAATAATGTTGGTCCGCCGGTATTCACCGCGGATGGCAAATCGCTGCTGACGACGGTGACGGATGACCGCGTGGTGTACGTCGAAGAAGTGCCGCTGACAGGCGGAGCGCCGAAGCGGCTGACAGAAGAAATCGGCACGGCGAGTGGATTGGCGGCGGCCGGAGGGCATGTTGCGCTGCTGTGGTCGACTGACGCGGCCGATGCGGAGATCTACAGCCTGGACGCCAGTAGGCTGCGTAAGCTGACCTCGCACAATGATGGGCTGCTGGCGCAGCGCACGTTGGCGACGACGGAGGATATTGCCGCAAAGAGCAAGGATGGCACCGATGTGCATGGGTTGCTGACGATGCCGATCGGTTATCAGGCAGGGACGAAGGCGCCAATGCTGCTGTTCATCCACGGAGGCCCGACCGCGCAGGATGAGCATCGCTTCACGGTGGACCGGCAGCTCTTTGCGTCGCACGGCTTCGCGGTACTGAATGTGAACTATCGCGGCAGCGCCGGACGCGGACACGAGTACAGCGAGACCATCAGCGCGGACTGGGGCGACAAGGAAGTTGCCGATCTGCTGGCTGTGGTGGATGCCGCAGTGGCGACGGGCAAGATCGATGCGGAGCGCATGGTGGTTGGCGGGTGGAGCTACGGCGGTATCTCGACGGACTATCTGATCGCATCGACGACGCGCTTCAAGGCTGCATCGAGCGGCGCAGGGACGGCAAACCTGTTCGGCATGTATGGAGCGGACGAATACATCCTGCAGTATGACAACGAGTTGGGGCCGCCATGGAAGAATCCAGAGACATACATCAAGCTGTCGTATCCGTTCTTCCATGTGGAGCGGATCAAAACGCCAACGCTCTTCATGGGCGGGGACAAAGATTTCAACGTGACTCTGATCGGCGGAGAGCAAATGTACCAGGCGCTGAAGAGCGTGGGCGTGCCGGCGGAGCTGATTGTGTATCCGGGACAGTTCCATGGCTTCACGCGGCCCAGTTTTATTCGCGACCGCTATGAGCGGTGGTTCGCCTGGTATGACAAGTACCTGGGGACCAAGCCGACTGCCACGAAATAGGTGGAGAGAGCAACGCTGCGAGTTGCCTTTGGGCTGGCAGGTGTTCTTTGCTGACAAAGTCAGGAGCAGTGATGTAAGCTTCGCGCCCTGGGGGTTCTATGTCAGAAGAAAACAAGAACCTTGTGCGAAGGTGGTTTGAAGAGGTTTGGAACAAGGGGCGAATTTCGGCAGTCGCAGAGATGTTTCATTCTTCCGGGCGAGCCTACGGATTCCCCGATCCGGACGCCGTTGTAAGCAGCCCGGCGGAGTTTGCGGAGTTGTGCAAGACATTTCGTGACACCTTCCCCGACATCCACGTAACCGTGGACGACCTCGTCGCAGAGGGAGATAAGGTCGCGGTTCGATGGACGGCCACGATGACGCACTTGGGCGATGGCCTCGGGTTTCCGGCTACTTCGAAAAAGGTAAATCTCTCGGGCTCGTCATTTCTCATTTGTGGGAATGGCCAGATACTTGAAGGCTGGAATCACATGGATTTGACCAGAATGCGGCTGCAACTGCAGGACAAGCTACAGTGAGCCGTCCCCGCCGCGCAGGGCCATCGATCTCACGTGCGCGTTGCGCTGCGGACTTCGATCTCGACGCGTGCTTTGCCGAGGTGCGGATGGCTGTGAATGAATCCATTCTTGTTCTGCATGCGGTCCAGAGATCGCGGATTGGCTGTGGCTAGAAGTCCGGAGCGAACCGTTCTCCGGCCCATTCCGTGCTAACGGGATTAGAGATTGCGAAGGGCGATCATAAAGTTTTCGATCTTGCGAGTCGACGAGGCTTTACTGGATTTGAGGTTGTGCTCAATGCATAATCCGGAGAAGAAGGACAGCACCATCTCCGCAATTGCGGAGGGAGTCATCCTGGGCTTTTCGGCTTCGATGTTCATGGCGACAAGGCGCTGCAAGAGGGCCCGATTCTCCGTCACGACCCCATACGCCTCATCCGGGAGGATAGCGAACTCCCGCATGGAGTTGACGGAAAAGCACCCCTGCTGTTCCCCCTTGTTGAGAGGACCATTCTTGAGAAATGTCTCGACGTTCTTCCAGCCCAGAGGCTCCTTGGTGAGAAGCCCCCGCTTTCCCTGGCTCTCAAGATAGTGCCGAAGGCACGCAACAAAAAGATCTTCCTTGTCTCGGAACTCTGTATACAGCCCTGACTTGTTCACGCCTGTGGCTCGTTCCAGGTCCTGAAGGCTCGTGTCGGAAAACCCTTGCTTCCAGAAGACGGGCATCGCCTTCTCCAACACTTCCTCTCGACTGAAGTTTTTCGGACGCCCCATGTCAGTATTATCCGCTAAAGAACTCACCAGTTCAATATTCCCGCATCCTCGCTGAAGTTCCATCATCGTATAGGACTGAGTAGTTCACAAGCCATCTAACAGCCGCGCGTAAGATCGGACGCAGTTGAATCAGTGGAGTGGTGAATTGTTCACCGGAAAGCAAAGGAGATTATGTCTAAGTTAGCGAAAAAAGTGGCGCTGGTTACGGGCGGTTCGCGAGGCATTGGCGCGGCGATCGCGAAACGTCTCGCTGCCGATGGCGCGAGCGTAGCAATTACATATTCAAGCGGTGCGGATGCCGCAGCATCGGTGATACAAGCCATTGAAGGGGCCGGCGGAAAGGCCATTGCGATCCAGGCGGACGCTGCCAACGTTGAAGCAGTCAAGAACGCGGTAGAGAAGACTGTCGCGGCCTTCGGCCAACTCGATGTGCTGGTGAACAATGCCGGCACGGCCATTCCGAAGCCGTTCGAGCAGAGCACGCTCGACGAAATAGATCGCATGTTCAACATCAACGTCCGTGGCACCATGGTCGCGACGCAGGCGGCGCTGAAGCACATGAAAAGCGGCAGCCGCATCATCGTGATTGGTTCGTGCGTAGGGGAGCGCATGATGACGCCGGGCCTAGTCGCTTATTCGGCCACGAAGGGAGCCGTGAAGATGTTCACTCAGGGCTTGTCCAGAGAGGTCGGGAGCCGGGGCATCACGGTCAACAACGTGCAGCCGGGTCCGATCGATACGGATCTGAATCCCGCAGCAGGCGATTGGGCGGCACCGCAGAAGGCTGCCACAGCGCTCGATCGCTATGGGAGTGTAGACGAGGTCGCCGCGCTGGTCGCGTTCGTCGCCGGTCCGGAGTCCTCGTACATCACCGGAGCGAATCTGACCGTGGATGGCGGGACGAATGCTTGAGGCAATACACGCGTTCCATCCATAGGGATGAAGATTGCGGTGTCCGTGTGTGATCGCTATCGAGAGCCGATGAAGTAGCGGAGTCGGCTCTCTTCGATTCCGGGTGCCGCACTCGCAACTGACAGGCAAGGGAGAGGACAATGAATACACTCCAAAACAAGACTGCGCTTGTGACAGGCGCATCCAAGGGAATCGGCCGCGCAACAGCACTGGCGCTAGCCAGGGCCGGGGCGCACGTCGTGGTTCACTATGGCCGCTCCGCACAGGAAGCGGAATCCCTCGTCGCTGAGATCCAAACCAAAGGTGGACACGCAGATGCAATTTCGGCGGATCTAGGAACTGCGGATGGCGCGTCGCTGCTCGCCAAACAGGTGCGCTCTATTGTCGGCGATCGATTGGATGTGCTTGTGCTGAACGCCGGAGTCAGCAAGGCGGCACGCATCACTGACCACACGGTAGAGGATTTCGACAATCTCTTTGCGACCAACGTTCGAGGGCCATTCTTCCTGGTGCAGCAACTGCTGCCAGTTCTTGGTGAGGGCTCAAACATTGTTGCTATCTCTTCCGCCGTCGCTCGCACAGTGGTGGGCAAACCCGGTTTGGAAAACCCTTCCGTTCTTGCTTACGCCTCCACGAAAGGCGCACTTGAGACGCTGGTCAGGAACTGGGCAGCTATTCTCGGGCCGCATGGCATACGCGTCAACGCTGTCGCACCAGGCGTCATCGACACGGATATGTCGAATTTCACGAAGACAGAAGCGGGACGCGAAGTCGCGCTGGGCATGCAGGCTTTGAAACGGATCGGCAAGCCCGAGGATGTTGCAGACGTAGTCGCGTTTATAGCATCCGACGGGGCGCGCTGGATCACGGGAGCGAGTATTCCGGTCGATGGTGGATCGAAGCTCTAACTAGCAATGTGAGGTCGCAATGGAAACGAAGACGAGCAAAGGCAAGGAGATCAGAATTCCTGGGCCTGATCATCCGATCACGATTTCGCCTGCGGAGGGCATGGTGCGTGTGACGGTCGCCGGAAGGATCGTTGCGGAATCGTCGCGAGCACTTCGGTTGGAGGAGAACGGATATCCGGCTGTTTACTATTTACCGCGCGATGATGCGGACACCTCCCTGCTCCTTCGCACCACGCATTCCACCTATTGCCCGTACAAGGGTGATTGCGCGTACTACAGCATTCCCAGCGGCGGCACGAAGTCGGAAAATGCCGTTTGGACGTACGAAAATCCCCATAAGGCAGTCGTCGACATTCAAGAGTACCTGGCGTTTTATCCCACGCGGGTCGATGCAATCGAAGTGATCTCTGTAGCCCAGCAAAGGTAGTCCGCTGGCTCTAAAGATGCGGCTTCTTAAAATAGAAATGTCAAATATATTTGACATTGTAAGCATATGAGGCTATGTTCTTCCATGTTAAATATTTTTGACATGGGGGTGATTCGCGATGGCGACAAGCCTTTCGTACCGGGAAAAGTCTCTATACGCCTCGCTTGCGGCGGAGCTCTTTGTGTACGGCCCCTATTTCTTCCTGCACCAGCAAAACTCGGTTAACAAAGTCGCGGGCATGATCATCGCAATTATCGTGCTGCAGATGATCCTGCAGTCGGTCATCGCCGTCCTGACGCGCAACCGCGTAACCGACGAGCGGGACCGTTTGATCGAGCTGCGCGGCTATCGAGCAGGCTATCTAACGATCGCGTCACTGATGGTCCTGGGGCTGGGCTTGTTGTGGTTTCACGCGACAGTCGGCCACCTCCGATTGGACAACCGGATGGTAGGGCTTCATTTCCTGAGCGTCTTCTTCGGTATGTTGGTCATCGCGGATATCACGAAGACGGCCACGCAGATTGTGGCTTACCGGAAAGCGCTCTGATGCCCGCTATACGCAATCAGATTCGAGAACTCCGGGCTATGCGGGAGATGACGCAGCAGGAACTCGCCGATCGCGTCGGCGTCACACGCCAGACAGTCATCGCGATTGAGCAAGACAAGTATTCACCTTCGCTGGAGACTGCGTTCAAGGTCGCCATAGTGCTTGGTGTGCCGCTCGAGCAGTGCTTCCAGTACGACCCTCGCGGTAAGCGTTAGCCTATGCTGGGCAAGCCACGATTTAGTAAGACGGATGTCCTCTACACCGCGTCACTTCTGTGAACTGGTGCTCGATATAATGCCCGCATGTACACGCCGCAGGCTGGAATCTTTGCTCTTGGAACCTCGTCTCACGCGTACCTGGAGTTTGACCTTCTCGAAGAGAAGAAATGCAAGCAGTTCGCCTCTACCATCTCCGCTATCCGTGAACCACGTACGACTACCGGAGGAGTGAACTTCGTTATCGGCTTTCGGCCTGAGCTCTGGCGCGATATCGTTCCGGATGACGCCCCTGCGGGTGTGGAGGGCTTTAACAAAGAGATCCAGGGCACAGAAGGATTCGTGATGCCCAACACGCAACATGATGCGTTGGTATGGCTGTCCGGCAGTGCTTACGACGTTATCTTCGATATGGCTCGCTCGGTCATCCATGACCTTGCAGGGCAAGCGTCGCTAGGGGAAGAGACCTCGAGTTGGCCTTACCGGCACGATCGCGATCTTACCGGCTTCATCGATGGCTCGGAGAATCCGACGCTGCTTGACGCTCCTGGCGACGCACTCCTGCCTGAGGGTGTTCCCGGCGCTGCCGGCTCAGTGCTGTTGCTGCAAAAGTGGAAGCACAAGGTCGCTGAGTGGGAAGCTGTGCCGGTTGCTCAGCAGGAGCTCATCATGGGACGCACCAAGCTCGACAGCATCGAACTCGAGAACAAGCCTGCGGACTCGCATGTCGCTCGTACGGATCAGGATGAGTTTGGGAATATCTTCCGTCGCAACATGCCCTACGGAAAAGTAGACGATCATGGCACGGTGTTCGTTGGATTCAGCGCTGACCAGAAACGGCTTTCCAGAATGCTGGATAGCATGGCGGGGCTTGTTAACGGGACGCGCGATGCACTGACACGCTATACCCAGCCGTTGACCGGCTCCTATTATTTTGTGCCTTCGGTCGAGAGTCTGCGGCGCTTACGGTAAGACGGCCACGCTGGCAATATATATAAGTCGCGTTAGCGCGGCGATCCGAGTCTCAAATGTCAACTACGGAGTCACGCGCAGTCTATAGCTTGGCGCGATCTAAAGCGCAGATCATAGAAAGATAGATACTGTGGCGGAGGGAGAGGGATTCGAACCCCCGTTACCCGTCAGGGTAAAGCGGTTTTCAAGACCGCCTGTTTCAACCACTCACACATCCCTCCGCGAGTGACGGTTGCGTTCTCATGATAGTGGAATTGCCGGATTCACTGGGCCTTCTTCCGCTCCGGCCGCTGAAACCTAAGCCGGGGAGAGTGCCGGCGGATCGGCGGGGGAACCAGATAGGGCCGCATGCTCCCAGATAAACGAAGAGACTAGCATGCGACCCGGCGCAGAATTGTTCTGAAGTGGCCGTTCTCGCGTGGGACGACGGCGGACCTGGCACGTTCACGTGAGAGACCCCGACAACCATGGATCGACGCTGCTGAGGACGCCGGCATAGATGCGCCCGGCGGCTATTTCTCCTGTCTTCCTGATCGTTACGATTCTGACAATCACCGACGTTACTGGCCGTGGGATACGTGGAGGGTCGTGACACCTGGCAGGTCAGGTGTTGAGATCGGATGAATACTTCGTTAAAGCGATGTGCCGTCGTCGTGACGTTCCTCGAGCGTTTTCGTATGACGAACATTCCGAAGATGCGCGTGAAGTTTCCCGTTCCGGAACGGATCATACCTCTTCTGTTGTTGACACGTTTTTGCTCCGACCCTATGATTCTTGCCCGATCGCTCTGGGAGCTTTTCTCGTCCCTCACATCGGTTTTCCGTTGGTCCGTCGCCTATATCTGCTGTCCGCGGTACGCGTCTCTTTGGGAGGTCTCTCATGAATCTGCTGTCTATCGTGGGCAACGGTCGAGCTGTGCTCGGCTGCGCCTTAGCACTCACAGTTACGCTGTCGGCCGGCGCGGCCGGTCAGGGCTCGTCGCGACAGGCTTCCATCACCAAGAAGATCGATGAGACGAGGATGACAAGGCTCGTCGGAAACGTGCGCCCCGAGGCGAACAGCCAGAACGACCGCGGCGCGGTGGGCGATTCCATGCAGCTGCAGCATCTGCAGCTTCTTCTGCAGCGACCTGCGGACAGCGAAGCTGCACTCGATGCGTTCATGGACCGTCAGCAAACGCCGGGCAATCCGGATTATCACAACTATCTGACCGCAGAACAGCTTGGCGCAAAGTACGGTCCGAGTAGCGCGGACATCGCGACGGTGCGGGGATGGCTGGAGATGCACGGCTTCCAGGTGAACGGAATTTCATCGAGCGGGATGCGAATCGATTTTTCAGGAACGGCGGGGCAGATCACCGAGTCCTTCAAGACAGAAATTCACAACCTGGAGGTCAACGGGGCCAAGCATTTCGGGAACATGCAGGATCCGGCGATTCCCGAGGCGCTGTCTTCCGTGGTGGCGGGCGTTGCCCAGCTGAATGACTTCAAACCACGCGCGCTGCGGACGCCCATCGTCCCGATGACAGCAAAAGGAGCTCCCAGGACGGCAGTTTCGCCGAATTTTACGGTCAATGCCGACTACCAGCTGGTGGTGCCGGCCGATCTCGCGACGATCTATGACTACAACCCGCTCTTTCGGTCTGGAAACGCCGGTCAAGGCCAGACGGTGGTTCTGCTGGAGCGGACAGACCTTTACTCGAACGCCGACTACACCACGTTCCGCAAGACATTCGGCCTGAACGCATACAACAGCAAGTTCTCGGTAGTGCATCCGGGAGGCTGCACGGATCCCGGGGTGATAGTGGGCGACGACGGAGAGGCAACGGTGGACGTGGAGTGGGCGGCCGCATCAGCTCCCGCAGCAAACATCGAGCTTGCCTCGTGTCAGGATACTTCCACCGACTTCGGCCTGTTTATCGCTCTCGAGGCCCTTCTGGAGCAGCGGAACAGACCGGCCATCGTGAGCCTGAGCTACGGGGGACCGGAGAGCGAACAGGGTGCTGCAGGGAATCTGGAGGTCTACCAGCTTTACCAACAGGCGGCTGCGGAAGGCGTTTCCGTCTTTGTTTCGTCCGGTGACTCGGGCGCTGCTTCGGATAGTCAAAATCACGCGTTCGCCCATAACGGCATCAACGTAAGCGGGCTGGCCTCCACCCCATTCAACCTGGCAGCGGGCGGCACCGATTACGCAGATGCGTTCCTGGGCACGACCACCAATTTCTGGAACCCCACGAATACGGCGGTGTTCGGATCGGCCAAGTCATACATTCCAGAGATCCCATGGAATGACTCCTGCGCCAGCCAATTGATTACGCTCGCGCTCGGGTTTACGGTTCCGTACGGGACCGGCGGCTCCTGCAACTCTGCCGTCGGTGAAGAGTATTACCTCGACACGGCAGCGGGCAGTGGTGGCCCCAGCGCCTGCGCCTACGGCACGCCGACAAACCCGCCGCAAACCAGCGGCACCTGCCGGGGCTATAAGAAGCCCAGCTGGCAGAAGGGTGTCTATGGCAATCCAAACGATGGAGTGCGCGATCTGCCGGATGTTTCCATGTTCGCCGCTAATGGCGTGTGGGGACACTACTACGTCCTTTGCTACACCGATGCGGCCGGCGGAGGAGCGCCATGCACAGGCTCTCCCGCCAACTGGGCGGGCGCGGGTGGAACGTCATTTGTAGCGCCTATCCTTGCCGGTGTACAGGCGCTGGTGAACCAGCGCTGGGGAGGTTACCAGGGAAACCCGAACTACGCCTACTATGCGCTGGCCAACGGTGAATATGGCAGACGCGGCAACGCATCCTGCAACTCCACGAACGGGACCGGCAGATCCTGCACTTTCCATGACGTCACCCTTGGCGACATGGATGTGAACTGCAGAGGAAAGGTAAATTGCTTCCTTCCCTCGGGGACGAATGGCGTGCTCTCGGTCAGTTCAAAGAAGGACCAGCCGGCATATGCAGCCGCGCCGGGATGGGACTTTGCGACAGGCCTTGGGACGCTTGACGTGAATCAGATTGTCCGGTCGCCGATCTGGCTCTTCAGGTAAACGAAAACCACCAAGCCGCAGTGGCGGAGGCCGCCTGAACCGGGCGGCCTTTGCCGTTGCTGGGCGAGTGTAAGCTCGCAGGGGGATTGCGGGCAGGAGTAGCGAGGGCAGGACTCTCCCAATCACTTCTGGAAGAAAAGGGCGAACCACGGGGACGATTCTGGCATCCTGTGAAGAGGCACTATGACGCCGACCGCGACCACCAGCCGACCTTCCACCAGCATCCGGACCGCCCTTGCCGGCCGGGGGATGAGCCGGGCCGCCTTTCAACACACGCTGGACAGCGCCAAGCGCACCATCCTGCTGCGTGAGATCGCACTGCTGGCGATCGACAGTTTCCGGCTGAACAAGGTCCGCTTCGCCCTGACGGCGCTGGGCATGGTGATCGGCTCGGCCTCGCTGATCCTGGTGGTGACTATCGGGCTGACGGGCAAACAGTATGCGATGAAGCTGCTGGAAAACATCGGGCCCAATATGGTCGAGGTGGAGTATTCGGGCGGCTCTTCGGGCAGCGTTGGCGAGTACCGCAATGACCTGCTGACGATCGATGATGAGCGCGCGGTGGACACACAGGTGCCGGCGATCGCCGCGTCGTCACCGATGCTGGAGATGCACGACCGCGTCAGCTTTGGCGGCGGCGTTGCGAAGGATGTGCTGGTCCTGGGCGTCTCGCCACAGTATCGCGAGGTACGCCACTTGATCGTGACGACTGGACGATTCTTTGACGATACGGACGAAGCCACACATACCAAAGCGGCCGTCGTCACTATCCCCTTCGCGACCCAAATGTTCGGCAGCCCCGAGGCGGCCATCAACCAGACGTTTTTACTGCGCGGCATGCCCATCACGATTGTCGGGACGTTCAAAGAGAGCGTCGACACGTTTGGCATGTCCGAAGTGGCGGACCAGACAATCCTGATTCCCTATTCGGTGGCACGCTACTTCACTGGCACAGATAAAGTGAAGCAGATCTTTTTCTCCATCAGGGACAAGAGCGATATTCCCTTTGCAACGAAGGACATTCTCAACATTATCCAGGCCCGCCATCAGTCGAACTCGGTGTACACGGCGAACACACTGGTGGCCATCCTACGGGTGGCAGGACAGATTGCCGACGGCCTGACAGTGATGCTGCTGCTGCTGGCAGCGGTGACTCTGGCCGTCGGGGGCGTCGGCATCATGAACATCATGCTGGCAAATGTGCGCTCGCGCATTCGCGAGATTGGCATCCGCAAGGCGCTGGGCGCAACGGCGCGCGAGATCAAGCTTCAGTTTTTGATGGAGGCAATTTTCATCTCGCTGGCCGGCGGCATCATCGGCGCAGTCCTGGGACTTGTGCCGCCCATGGCTGCGCGTTTCTTCACTGCTTATAAGGTCCCGATCTCGCCTTGGTCGGTGGTGATCGCACTCGCGACGTCCGTGCTGGTGGGCGTGATCTTCGGAACACTCCCGGCGACGCGCGCGGCGCAGCTCGATCCGGTGGAGAGCCTGAAGTACGAGTAGATGTGCTGCGGCGTACCGCAATTCAGCAAGATACGCAGCACTGCTTACTGGATGTAGGCGACACCTTCGAGCGCGGTCTGCAGACAATCGAGCGAGCAACGTGACATTTCAAGGCTGGTGATTGCTTCGCGCAGGTTTTCAGCGCTGGCGCCATAGCCATGACCGGCGAGGAAGTTCGCGGCAAGATCTGCCGCCTGCCAACTGTCGAGCTGGCCGCGCAGCAACTCGCTGCGCAAATTCGTCAGCTCCGCTACGCTGAACTTCTCGATCTGCGCTGCAGGCTGCAGCTCCGATTCAGGAAGGCCCGCGGCCCTGTCTGCCTGACGTGAATCCGGTCTCACCTGGTCTTCCATGGCCTTCCTCCTTCCATTTATTTGATCTATCTGTGTTAACCCAGTACGCACAAAATGTTGCGCTGGTTCAATGCGTCATCTAGCTGTATAGATGGACGCTGACTTACCCTATTAGGTATGTATCGAGAAAATGAATCTCTGTTGGTGGTTGTGAATCGCGAGGATCCTGCATGAGCGGACCGAGCATGAAAGATGGGCAAGAAAATGAGCGCAAGCCGGATTTCCTGGAGAAGCGCGGTTTTACCTGGGGAGCCCTGGTGGTGTTGCTGGTGCTTACCTTGATTGCTGCGGTGGTGCTGGCCTATCTCATTACGATGCATAACTTTCCTGCGCGTTGAGAGATTTTGAGGCGGTTACCGTCGCGCAGCATCTGCCAGTAGTAGAGGCAACCCATCGCGAATGGGATAGCGGCGTTCGCAGCCGTTGCAGCGAACGGATTCTTGGTCGAGCGAGCTCAGTGTCGCGTGGCACATGGGGCACGCGAGCAGGCGCAACGCAATCTCGTCGATGGCCGGTTTCTGCACCTTCTCCAAAGTGTAGAGCCGGCGTGCGTGCACTGCGCCAATTACCATAGAAGCAGCGCATTTATAGGAGGGGCATGGCAGAGGCACGGAGGCTAGATGGCGCGGCGATCGCAGCAGCGATCAAGGAAGATGTGGCACGCGAAGTGAAGGCGCTGGCGGCGCAGGGGATTCGCCCCGGACTGGCAGCGGTGCTGGTGGGGCATGTGCCCGCGTCTGAGATTTATGTGCGCAGCAAGGTGCGCACCTGCGCAGAGTTGGGACTGGGCAGCGACTTGATTACGCCGCCCGAGACGGTGACGACGGAAGAGATGCTTGCGCTGGTGGCTGAGTTGAATGGTCGCGACGATGTGGACGGCATCCTGATACAGCTTCCGCTGCCGACACAGGTGAATGCGAAACGGCTGCTGGAGGCGGTGGCTCCGGAGAAGGACGTCGACGGTTTTCACCCGGTGAATGTCGGGCGGCTGCAAACCGGACAGCCAGCGCTCGCGCCCTGCACACCCGCCGGCTTGATCGAGATATTGAAGCGCAGCGGCATTCCGATAGCAGGACAGAATGCGGTGGTCGTCGGCCGCAGCGACATCGTGGGCAAGCCGGCAGCGATCCTGCTGCTGGCAGAGAACGCGACGGTGACCATCTGCCATTCGAAGACACGCGACTTGCCGGCTGTCTGCCGTGGCGCTGACATACTGGTGGCGGCGATCGGACGTCCAGGATTTGTGACCGCGGACATGGTGAAGCCGGGCGCGACGGTGCTGGACGTCGGCATCAACCGCTTGACGACGCTGGAAGAGTTTGACCATTTCTTTCACGGCAACACGCGGCGCGAGGAGTTATTTCGCGCGAAGGGATCGACGCTGATCGGCGATGTGCATCCGGCGGCGTATGCGGTATCGGGCGCTTACACGCCGGTGCCTGGTGGCGTGGGGCCGCTGACCATTGCGATGCTGATGGCAAACACGGTGCGCGCGGCCAAGCTACGCCGCGGCCTGTTGTAAGGCACGCGGATGTTGCGCGTTGGCCTGACCGGCGGACTGGGCAGCGGCAAGACCACGGTGGCAGGAATCTTCCGCAGCCTGGGCGCGCAGGTGATGGAGGCGGACATCGTGGGCCGCGCCATGATGCAGCCGGGCGAGGCGGTGTATGGCGAGATTGTGCGGGTCTTCGGACCGGCGGTGGTGCGGGCAGATGGAACCCTGGACCGGCAGAAGCTGGCGACTATCGCCTTCACGGATGGACGGTTGGCAGAGCTGAATGCCATTGTGCATCCGCCGGTGATCGCCGAGCAGCGCCGCTGGATGGAGGCGCTCGAACAGGAGCAGCCGGACGCGGTGGCGATCTATGAGACGGCGCTGCTGTTCGAGGCCAGCAAAGCTGCGGGAACACGCGACTGGCAGGAGCGCTTCGACCGCAGGATTCTGGTGACTGCGCCGGAGGCATTGCGCATCGCACGGTATGTGGCACGCATCGGGGGCCCGGATGCCGACGCCGCCAAAGCGTGCAGCGCTCGAAGAGGAGGCGCGCCAGCGCATGGCCGCTCAGATGCCGGACGAGGAAAAGGTGCGGCTGAGCGATACCGTCATCCGCAATGACACGTCGTTGGAAGGTGTGACACGGCAAACGGAGGCCGTGTATCGAGAGCTGCGCGCGCTGGCGGCAGCCTCGCGATGAAGTGAATGCAGTGAAGTAAGGAGAGAACGACCGCTTATGAACATTCGCCGTCTTGCAGTGCTTGTTGTTCTGATCGTTGCCGGCTTCTGGTATGTCACGAGCTTTGGAATTCCGGGCGTGCAGGAGTTGCGGCAGGTCGCAGATCGAGAGCTGCCGCTGCTGACCCACGAGGTCCGGCTGAATCACTCGCTCGACCTGACCGAGGCTGACGCGCAGAGCAGCTACGACAATGTGGAACAGAACAATATTTCCGTCTACCGGCGGGTGCTGCCCGCGGTGGTGAACATTACCTCCAGTGCGGTGGCCTATGACTGGTTCTGGGGCGCGGTTCCACAGCAGGGGCAGGGCTCCGGATTTGTTGTGGACTCGCACGGCCACATCCTGACCAACTATCACGTGATTGAAGGCGGCCGGCAGATTGAAGTGACGCTGGCGAACAAACACAAGTACAAGGCACAGGTGGTGCTGACCGACAAGCCACACGATCTGGCGCTACTGCAGATCGATGCGCCGAACTTGACTCCGGCTGTGCTCTCGAATTCACAGAACCTGCAGGTGGGACAGAAAGTCTACGCGATCGGCAATCCCTTCGGACTGAATGGCACGATGACGACCGGCATCATCAGCGCGTTGCGCTCCGTCCGCGGGCCGGAGGGCAACCTGATCGAGAACGCGATCCAGACGGATGCGGCGATCAATCCGGGCAACTCCGGCGGCCCGCTGCTGAACTCGCACGGCGAAGTGATCGGTATTAACTCATTGATTGCCACGAATCCGAACGAGCAGATCGAGCAGAGCGCCGGCATCGGCTTTGCAATTCCGATCAATACGGCGAAGGCGGTGCTGGAAGACTTTGCGCACTATGGGCGCATTCGCCGGCCGTCGCTAGGCATCACTTCCCTGCCCATCGGACCCGACCTGGCGCAGCAGATGGGATTGGCGGCAGGCTACGGCGTGCTGATCCAGCGGGTTCTCCCCGGCGGCGCTGCGGAGCGCGCGGGCCTGCATGGGGGCAACCAGCAGGCGTACCTCGGCAACACGCCGATCTATCTAGGGGGCGACCTGATCGTTGCCATCGACGGCAGGCAGGTGACCAGCGGACAGGATGTCTCGCAGATTATGGATGAACACAAGACCGGCGACACAGTGACGGTGACCTTCCTGCGCGGGCAGCGCAAGATGAGCGCTAAGGTGACGCTGGAAGAAGCGGGTACGCAGACAGCGTAAGCTGATCACGAGTTCGGAATGTAACTCAGGAGCGCCATGAGCAAGTGGACACCGCGACAGATGCCGCAGCAGCAGGGGCGGCTTGCGATTGTGACCGGCGCGAACAGCGGCATCGGCTACCAGGCGGCACGTTACCTCGCGCAGGTTGGAGCGATGGTTATCCTGGCCTGCAGGAATCGGGAGAAGGGTGAGGCAGCACGCGCGAAGATCGTCTCGGACAATCCGGCGGCGAAGGTCGAGCTGCGTGTTCTCGATGTGGCGGATCTCGATTCCGTGCGACGCTTCGCCGCGGATTTCATGAGTGAGGGCAACGGGCTCGATCTGCTGATCAACAATGCCGGCGTGATGGCGATCCCGGAGCGGCGGACGACGCCGCAAGGCTTCGAGATGCAATTCGGCACCAACCACCTGGGCCACTTTGCGCTGACCGGGCTGCTGCTACCGGCTCTGCTGAGACAGCCGAATAGCCGCGTGGTGACGGTGGCGTCGATCGCCCACAAGGGGGGCAAGCTGAATTTCGACGATCTGAATGCCGAGCGCGGCTACGATCCGCGGGGAGCGTATCAGCAATCGAAGCTGGCGAACGTGGTCTTTGGCCTTGAGTTCGACCGGCGGTTGCGAGCGCACGCTGCGAAGACGACGAGCGTGATTGCGCACCCGGGCGTGGCGGTCACCAACATTGTCAGCAACGGCATGGGAACGGGATTAAAAGCGCGAATCGCGAACGTGGTCGTCTCGCTGTTCGCGCAGTCGGATGACCGCGGGTCGTGGCCGCTCGTGTACGCCGCTACTTCTCCTGACGCGCATGGTGGCGGCTACTATGGGCCCGACGGCATTGCGGAGATCAAGGGGACGCCGGTCGAGGTGAAGCCAAAGCCGCATGCGCTCGATCCGGCCGCGGGCAAGCGGCTGTGGGAGATATCAGAGACGCTGACTGGTGTGCGCTACGAGGCGCTGGATTCGTAACTATAATTTGTGCACATAGCGCCGGCCTTCGATCCTATAGTTTCCAGAAAGCACGCGGGCGATTGCGTCTGAGTAAGCGATATGTTCTTCCGCGAGGATGCGCGTGCTGAGCGTCTGTGCATCGTCTGTCTCGTGAACGGGCACCGCGCGCTGCAGGATGATGACGCCGTGGTCGAGCTCCTCGTCGACGAAGTGTACGGTGCAGCCTGCGATTTTGACGCCATACTCGAAGGCCTGATGCTGCGCGTCGAGGCCGGGGAATGCCGGCAGCAGCGACGGATGAATGTTCAGAATGCGCTGCGGGAATGCCTGGATAAAGTCGGGTGAGAGCAGGCGCATGTAGCCGGCAAGACAGATCAGTTCGACGCGATGCTCGCGTAGCGCGGAAATGATGGCGGCATCGTGCTCGGCGCGTTTGCGGCCGTTGGCCTCGATGGCAAGCGCAGTGAGGCCTCGCTCCCGTGCGGCGGCGAGGCCAGGCGCGTCGGATTTATTCGAGATGACGACGGCGATTTCGGTATTTGGAATCCGCCCGGCGGCGACGCTCTCCGCGATGGCGAGGAAGTTCGATCCACGGCCGGAGAGCAGAATGCCGAGACGATGCGGCATGGTCATGCGCGGTAGCGAACACTGCGGTCGCCCTTTACGGTTTGGCCGATCACATGGAAGGGCTCGCCCAGACGGCCAAGCAAGGTTTGTGTGCGCTTCCACTTCGCTTGTGGGATGACGACGATGAGTCCTAGCCCCAAGTTGAAGGTGCGCAGCATCTCGTCCTGCGGCACGTTACCGAGCTGCTGCAGGTAAGCGAAGAGCGGCGGAAGCGGCCAGCTTGCAGTGTCGATCTCCGCGGAGATGTTTTTGGGCAGAATGCGTGGGAGATTTTCCGTGATGCCGCCGCCGGTGATGTGCGCCATGCCGGCGACAACGCCCGCGCGTGTGAGCTGGCGAATGACCGGCAGATAGCTGCGGTGGATTTTCATCAGCGCCGCGCCGGCTTTTTCCTTGAGCGCGGGGACGCGCTCGCCGGGTTTGTGACCGGCGGTCTCGAAGATGAGCTTGCGGGCGAGCGAATAACCGTTGGTGTGCAGACCGGTGGATTGCAGTCCGATAATCACGTCATCTGGACGGATACTTTTCCCAGTAATCAGCTCGTCGCGGTCGACGATACCTACAATGAACCCTGCCAGATCGTATTCGCCGTCCGAGTAGAAGCCTGGCATCTGGGCTGTCTCGCCGCCGATGAGGGCACAGCCGTTCTCCTTGCAGCCCTTCGCGAGGCCGCTGACAACCTTCTCGATGACTTTGTTGTCGAGACGGCCGGTGGCGAGGTAATCGAGAAAGAAGAGCGGTTCAGCGCCCTGCACTGCGATGTCATTGACGCAGTGATTCACCAGATCCTGGCCCACGGTGTCGTGGATACCGAGCTCAAAGGCGATTTTGAGCTTGGTGCCGACGCCGTCTGCGCTGGAGACGAGGATCGGGCTCTTGTAGCGTTTCAGGTCCGGGGCAAAGAGCGCGCCGAAGCCGCCGATGCCGCCGAGCACGCCGCGGGTGAAAGTCTGCTGCGCGAGGGCTTTGATGCGCTCCTTGGCCTGATCGCCGCGGGCGATGTCGACGCCGGCGTCGGCGTAGGTGACGTGGGTCTGCTTTGCTGCTGCAACGGAACTCTTTCTATGGGCGCGGAGTGACTGCGAAGGGTCAGTTTATCAGTGGAGATCAGGCTGTTGCGCGTGCTCGAAGCGATGGAAGCGCTGCTCGAGCTGCCATTGTTGCCGGGCCTTCGGGCTGGCAGCCAACAGCGCACCACACGCGAGGGTGGGTTCGCCGTCGCTGGTCGGGCTGGTCGCGCAGATGGGTTGCGGATGACGGTAGTCATGGCCGTGCCACAGGCTCTCGCCGGGCAGAAAGCTGTACTCGATGGAGTTGCGGGCCATTTCTTTGAGGTCAGGATAGGTGAGGCCGAAGGTCTCGGCCGCCACTACGTACTCGTGGGTGATGTCGATGCGCGAAACGCCTTCATCGTCGGTGGATAGCGCCACCGGCACGCCGTATTTGCGATACAACGGCAGCGGATGGTCCTTGCCTTTGACTCCGAGGATGACGTCGTTGCTGGTGAGATTGATCTCGACCAGGATGTGGTGCTCGGCCATGGTCTTGAGCAGCTCGTAGGGTTGGTCTTCATAGATCACATCCACACCATGGCCGATGCGCTGCGCGCCGGCAATTTCGATCGCCTGGCGAATGTGGAAGCGGAGGCCCTCCGGGGGCACGAGGCCCGGCGCGAGCTCACCCGCATGCAGCGTGACCGGCACATGCGGATAGAACTGTCGCAGCGCGGCGATCATTTGCATGTGGAGCGTGTAGTCGCTCATGGAGTACTCGTCGTCCTCCGGTTGGACGAGGTTGAGGCCAACGTAGTGCGGATGCGGCGAGGCGAGATCCGCTGCGGCCACCTCGAATCCGAGGACGATCTGGGCGAAGACGGCCGGCGGCGGCATATTGCGCAACACCTGGTATAGGTATCGCACCTCGACCGTGCAGGCAGGCGCGGGCTGGTCTGTTTCACAGTGTTCCTGCTGGCGGCGTGTCTGCTCGAAGCGATCCATCTGATTGCGAATGGCAAGCGCCTGCTGGCTGAGACCGGCATCGAGGAGTTGCTGGCGCCACGCAGCGTAACCCGTGCCGGGCGGGACTGGCTTCGCCTTCGCTATGACGGAGAAGGCCGCGTCCGGCGTGTCCATCAGCTCCAGATATTGCTCGTTCTGTGCCGCAGCGCGCTCGGCTACTTCGTCCACCCATTCTGGTTTGTGGCTCTCTGCCAAGCCGCCGAAGTGATCGAAAGTGGCAAAAAAGTGATCGTGGCCACTGTCGCCGGTTACCGGCTCGAAGATGCGCATGGAGAAGGCGTCGATCAGCTTGTCATAGAGCGGCTGATTCTGCGGCAGTGTGGATGCGGCGACCGTGCTCGCAGCACAGGGTTCGGTGGCAAGCGCGCTGCCGCGATGGGCAAAGTCGAGCGCCTGGGGATCGATGCAGACGTGGTCCGCAGCTGCATCGCGCAGCCAGGTTTCCGCGTAGACGGCGCCGCCAAGGTGGTTGTGCAGGTCGCCGCCCTTGGGCATGCCGGCGAGAAAGCCATGCAGAGCAAGCGGACCGGCTGCGCGCGCCTGCTCCATGTTGGCTGCAGCCTGCTGCTCCGGCGTGCGGGACTGCGCATGCACGGTGAGAAACTGAAGCAGAACGACAATCAGCAGAGTAAGCTGCGTGAGGCAGGAGCGAAAACCCAGCATGCGCGACATGGCTCGAAATGGAGATAGGTGCTTGCGTCGAACGGCTTCCAGTGTAGGACAAACTTTAGCGTTCCTGATCGCAATGTGCGCGACGGCACACGCGCAGAGTTGGCTTGCACCGGTCCAGAACTTTACTCCGACGCAGAATGCACTGCACCTGCGGCGCCACGCTGAGCCAGAAAAGCCCTTTACCGTGGCGGGCGAGTGCGGAGCCTTTATGGGCCAGCAGGACGGCCAGTTTGAAGCGTGGCTGTTTCCGGTGAAGGTCCTGAGCCACATGCAGATCCAGGCGCAGGTGGAAGGCTATGACGTGCCAATCGACGTGAATGCGCACGCGGCAGAGATCGACGTGGAGCCCGACCACACGACGATCACGTACTCGCACGTCGCGTTCACGCTTCGCGAAACCTTCTTCGCGACCCAATGCGGGCCGCAGGATCCGGCAAAGACCAGTATTGGCGCTATGGCCGTTTTCACGCTGGACAGCATCCGGCCCACGACTCTGACGTTCAACTTCACGCCAGAGGTGAAGCCGATGTGGCCTGCGCCGCAGCTTGGACAGACAGACGCAGAGTGGATACCGCTGAATCCGCATGCTGCAAACGCACTGACCGCGCCGGGCTGGTACATGCTGCACACGGATTGGCCTGAACTTTCCGCGGCCGTTGCGATGCCGGGTTCATTGCCCGGCATCCTGCCGCCCTACCAGGAGCGGCCGAAGTTTTACCCAACGCAACTGATCCTGCACTATGACCCAAAGACCGACCGGGGCAACGCGTATCCGCTGCTGATGGCGGTGGGACGCACACGCGAGGCGGCGAGCCCTGCAAGTCTGGAGGCTGCGCTGCGTGAGGAAAATGCGCAGGCGTTGGCGCTGTATCGGCAGACCTCCGACTATTACGCGCATTTTTTCGACACCCGCATGACGGTGGACACGCCGGATGCGGCATTCAATGACGATTTCCGCTGGGCGGCAATTTCCATCGACCAATTGCGTGTGCGACACGGCAACGAAACCGGGCTGGTAGCGGGCTTTTACTCATCGGGCGATTCGGCGCGGCCGGGTTTCGGATGGTTCTTCGGGCGCGACTCGCTCTACACCACGTATGCGATCAATAGTTATGGCGACTTCGCGCTGACGCGAACTGAGCTCGAGTTCCTGATCGCCCGGCAGCGCGCCGACGGCAAGATGCCGCACGAATATTCGCAGACAGCGGAGTCGGTGGACTGGGCTTCGACACCCTACGAATACGCCGCCGCGGATTCGACGCCGCTCTTCCTGATGGCAATGGAAGATTACGTGAACGCGAGTGGTGATACAGCATTCCTTGAGAAGAACTGGCCGGCGGTCGCGAAGGCGTGGGAGTTCGAGCGCACGCACGATACGGACGGAGACGGCATCTACGACAACTCGCAAGGCACCGGCTGGGTGGAGAGCTGGATTCCCAAGATGCCGCACCAGGAGATCTATCTGGCGCTGCTGGATGAGCAGGCTAGCGGCGCGATGGCGCGGATGAGCCAGCGCCTGCAGAAGTCAGATGTCGCGAGCCAGGCGGACGAGCGCATGAAGAGCATCGCCGCGAAGATTCCGCAGGAGTACACGCAGCAAAAGGGCATGTATGCCTTCAGTTACAACGGGACGGAAGGCGTGGACAACACCGCGACGATCTACCCCGCTGTCGCGTGGTGGGATGGACATGCGGCGCTGCCGCAGACGAACGAGATGTTTGCGCGCTGGGCATCGGACGAATTCTCAACCGACTGGGGTACGCGCGACGTAGGCGATCACGAGGCGATCTACGACCCGATCAGCTATCACCAAGGCTCGGTATGGCCGCTGTTTACGGGCTGGACATCTGTCGCGGAATATCGAACAGGGCACACGCTGAGCGGCTATGCGCACCTGATGCAGACTGCGAATCTGACCACTGCGCAGGACCTGGGTGCGGTGACCGAGTTGCTGAGCGGTGACTTCTTCACGCCATTCGGGCGCAGTACGTCGCATCAATTGTGGTCGTCGGCAATGGTGGTGATTCCCGCGGTGCGCGGACTATTCGGCGTCACGTTGGACGCGGCTTCGCACACCATCACGGTCGATCCGCGACTCCCGGCGCAATGGAATCATGCTGCGCTGCATCGCCTGCGCCTGGGCGATCAACTGATCGATCTGCGCTTCGAACGTGCTGCAGACGGATGGGAGGTGCGGGCGCAAGAGAAAGACAGCAAATCTGTCACTCTGAAGAGTACGGTCGCCGGAGCGAAGCTGCTGGCAAACGGCGGGCTGGAGATTCCGACACCAGCGGTGGAACTGGGGATGGACTACGGAGCCGATGCCGCGCTGCCGTTGCCGGGCGCGCGAACGGCAATGCTGAAGGTGTTACGGCAGGAGGAGGGGCCGCGTTCGCTGACGCTGCTTCTGGAGGCCCAGGGCAGCAGCACCCAGACGCTCTTTCTGCGGCAGCGAGAGCAGCGCGAGCGGCTGAATGTCGAGGGCGGAACCATCACCGCGGATGGCAAACTCGCGATCCATTTTCCTGGGGGAGACGGCTATGTTCGCCAGCAGGTGACGCTCCACTGGTGAACCGGGAAAGCAGGCTGAAGGGGTCCGAGCCGATGGTATACTGACGCAGTTGTCTCGCTCGCTGATTCGCCCCAAAACATATCTGGCTCCGCCCCGGAGCGAGAGCGGAAGGTGAATCGGCATTCCGCCGGAAGAGTGAAGAACAACCCAGCGCGCACCCATGCGAGAGTTGGCCAGATAGCTCAGTGGTAGAGCGCGGCCCTGAAAAGGCCGGCGTCGGCGGTTCGATCCCGTCTCTGGCCACCATTTAACGACCAACAGCTTTTTGACGCTCCGCATGGAGCGCCTGCAGATCGTTCTCTCCGTCTCTACGCTGGCTCTCATCGCCGTAGAAGAGCTGCTTCACTACCACTACTCAGGTCACCTCTAAACGCTCAGGGCTTGCCATCTGTCGTAGTTGGTGCCGCCATGGGCGCGCCATCTGTGCGTGCGCATCTGGTCATGCTCTCCAGTTCGTCCAGCGTGCGCGGCCAGTCCTTCCCCAGCAGCCGCGACAAGCTGCGGTCCGCCAGCACACGACCTTCCGTCTGACATCGCGCGCAATAGTTCGTCTCGTTGTCCGCATAGCGGATGCGCTGGATCGGCTCGCCGCATCGCGGACACGGCTGTCCATAACGCCCATGCACCGCCATCTCCTTGCGGAAGGCCGTCACCTTCTCCGGAAACTCGACCTTCGCTTCTGTCTTCAATCGCTCGATCCAGAGCTGCAGCGTCTCCCGCGTCGCCGTGAACAGCCGCTCCCATTCCTCGGGCTCAAGTTTGTGCGTCTGCTTGATCGGCGAGAGCCGCCCCGCATGCAGTATCTCATCCGAGTAAGCGTTGCCAATGCCGCTCACGATCCGCGGATCGGTCAGTGCCCGCTTCAGCGTACGGTTCTCGGCCATCAGAGCTGCGCGAAACGAATCCAGATTGCACTCGAAGACTTCGATGCCACCTGGATCGATGGACTGCAACCCCTCCTCTCCGCTCAGAACGTGCAGCGACGCGCGCCTCTTCGTGCCGGCTTCCGTTAACACCAGCGAGCCGTTTGGAAAATCGAAGGCCGCCAGGCTATTCCGTCCTGCCAGCTTCGCTCCCGCCGGCCGCCAGTGCAGCCGCCCGGCAATCATCAGGTGGAGCACCAGCCATAGGTCGCCCTCCATCCCGATCGCGATGCGCTTGCCGACTCGCCGCAATTCGCTGACGCTGCGGCCCTCTG
The DNA here is from genome assembly GCA_963712845.1 of uncultured Acidobacteriaceae bacterium. Taxonomy (GTDB): domain Bacteria; phylum Acidobacteriota; class Terriglobia; order Terriglobales; family Acidobacteriaceae; genus KBS-83. The sequence goes on along the minus strand of CAVQJM010000020.1, from coordinate 7,970 downwards.
CGCTGCTCAGCGGCGGCTGCACCGTGCGCAGCAGAAAGGCGCTCGCTACGCGGACCTGACGCAGCCTCTGTCCAACAATGCGCGGTTCAAGCGCGCTGAGATAAGCGGCAATGTCCGGCAACTCCGGCATGCGATTCAGCTTGCACGGCACAGGGACTCGCTGGCAACTCGCAGGATTGATTCCGAACCATCCCCACCACCTGACCTGGACGGCAGGCGTCTGTTGGGACTACTTCCAATCATCTCGTATGGCCTTTCGGAGCATAAGCGCGTACAAGCGGCCAGACCGAAAAGGAGTGCAGTCACTCCGATGTGGAGGGTCCCTCTCATGACTCTCATCCCCGTACGAAGTTGGGAAGAAGGATCGCGACTGCGGTGGCGAGCGCGGCCATCCACAAGAGCGCCCGAGTGACATTTGCGGACGGTGTGACGCAGACCTTCCCAATGCAGCCACCCTGCGGACGGTATGCCATCCAAAATCCCACACCCAGCAAAAGCACCGAGCCCGTGATGAAGTAGAGCCGAAAGGGTGTGAGCCTGGCGGCTGCAAGCGCTCCGCTGGTACCAATCACTGCGACCACCTCCGCATTGACTCTGTAGTCAACTACAGAGTCAAGGTATTGTTCGACCACAACGGAGCGGAATTTCGGTAGCCCGTGGTTGTCTTGCGACGGGCTCTCACATTGGCACGGCGGCAGTGCGACACGGACTTCCATATCCATCCATGGCCGAGGCGATCATGAGCCTTCTCCATCTTTGGCCGAGGAACGGAACTGTTCCTGCCCTTTGCTGCCGCCACAGGGGTAGCTTCGAGCATCCACTCCGTGACAACCGGACCAATTAGCCTCATAGACGGACTTGCCTGCATCGAGACTGAAACAAACGGAGAGGCCGAGACGTCATAGGGAGGTTGTGGTCGGCTCGACACAACACTGTCACATAGACGACGCTTCATGGGTACCCTCTCCTGGATGGCGACGCACGCCCATGTGGTTAATGCCTGAGTGCCATCGGTCTTAGAGCGACTCGAGGCCGATTTCATTCAAATTTTCGCGCATCGATGTTCTGTGAACGATCATCAAAAAAGTGTTGGCCGAACGTTTAAATCCCCCATGGAACTAACCATTAATGGCAGCCCGCAGACCCTTCGGTCTGATGAATTGCTGATCGAAGTTATCAACCGCGGAGACGTCAAGATTCCGCAGGTTTGCTATCACCCACAACTGGGGCCAATCCAGACTTGCGATACCTGCATGGTGGAAGTGGACGGCAAACTGGTGAGAGCCTGTGGTACCCGCGCAGCAGAAGGCATGAGTGTGATACCTCTTCGCCGCGTGCGGACGCAGCGCAGAGAGAAGCCTTTGACCGCATTCTCGGGAATCATCTGCTCTACTGTACGGTCTGCGACAACAATAACGGCAACTGCACAGTACATAACACCACGGTCTTCTCCGCGTAGAGCACCAAGAGATTCCTTACAAGCCGAAGCCCTATGAAGTGGATATGTCAAATCCCTTCTATCGGTATGACCCCGACCAATGCATCCTTTGCGGGCGCTGCGTTCAAGCATGCCAAACCCTCCAGGTCAATGAAACACTCAGCATTAATTGGGAGGATCCGCACCCTCGCGTATTGTGGGACGGCGGATCGCCGATCGGCGAATCGAGTTGCGTTTCTTGCGGCCACTGTGTCACGGTCTGTCCCTGCAATGCATTGATGGAAACGTCCATGCTCGGAGAGGCTGGGTACATGACCTCTCTATCCAAGCCTGCACTCACGGGCATGATCGATATCGTGAAGGGCATCGAGCCGGAAGTGGGCTACGGTTCTATTCTTCAACTCTCCGAGATCGAATCGAACATGCGCGAATCGCGCACGAAGCGCACCAAAACTGTTTGCACCTACTGCGGAGTTGGTTGCAGCTTCGATATCTGGACAAAGGACCGCCATATTCTGAAAGTCGAGCCCGCCGAGGGCGCGGCCAACGGCGTCTCGACCTGCGTCAAGGGTAAATTCGGTTGGGAGTATGTGAACAGCCGAGACCGCCTCACTAAGCCGCTTATCCGCGAAGGAGATGTCTTCCGCGAAGCTTCCTGGGATGAGGCTCTTACCCTTGTATCGCGCAGATTTTCTGAAATCAAAGCAAGTACCGGTCCGGATTCGCTCGCTTTCATCTCCTCTTCAAAATGCACGAATGAAGAGAGCTATCTGATGCAAAAGCTGGCGCGTGCGGTTATCGGCACCAATAACATGGATAACTGTTCACGATACTGCCAGGCACCTGCGACGATGGGGCTCTTTCGTACCGTAGGATACGGCGGCGACTCCGGTTCGATCTCCGATATTGAGAAGGCGGGACTGGTACTGATCGTCGGCAGCAATACCGCAGAGAGCCATCCGGTGCTGGCTACGCGGGTGAAGCGCGCACACAAAATGCACGGTCAAAAGCTGATCGTCGCTGACCTTCGCGAGCACGAGATGGCGCAACGCGCGGACCTGTTCTTCCGTCCGCGGCCCGGCACCGACCTTATCTGGCTTTCGGCAGTTACCAAGTACATCCTCGACAACGGGCTTGCCGATCAGGAGTTTATCGATCAATGGGTGAAGAAGGCCGATGACTTCAACAAGAGCCTGGAATCGTTCACCCTTGAAATGGCCAGCCAGAGGTGCGGACTCCCGGTCGAAACACTGACAACGGTTGCTCGTATGATCGCGGAAGCTGAGGGTGTATGCGTTCTCTGGGCAATGGGCGTCACGCAGCACTCTATGGGCTCCGATACCTCAACGGCAATCTCTAATCTCCTGTTGGCTACGGGTAACTACAGGAGGCCGGGAACAGGCGCATATCCATTGCGCGGGCATAACAACGTGCAGGGCGCAAGCGACCATGGCGCGATGCCGAACTTCTTTCCCGGCTACCAGCGGGTGGACGATCCGGTGATTCGGGCGAAGTTTGAAAAGGCATGGAATGTTTCCTTGCCGCCGAAGCCTGGCCTTGATAACCACTTGATGATCGACGCCGTCCACGAAGGAAAACTCAAGGCAATGTATCTCTTCGGTGAAGAGATGAGCCTGGTCGATTCGAACGCGAACCATGTGGGGGACGCTCTATCGAAACTAGACTTCTTTGTGGTGCAGGAAATCTTCTTCAGCGAGACCTGCCGTTTTGCGGACGTGATTCTTCCGGCCAGCCCAAGTTTGGAGAAAGAAGGAACCTTCACCAGCACGGAGCGGCGCATCCAGCGCTTATATCAAGTCTTTGAGCCTCTCGGAGAGAGCCGCCCCGACTGGATGATTATCCAGGACATCGCAAATCGGCTGGGTGCCGGGTGGAACTACGAGCACCCCTCTCAGATTTACGAGGAGATCGCCTCGCTGACACCGCTGATGGCGGGCGTCACCTACGAGCGGCTCGAAGGATATAAGACGCTGCAATGGCCGGTTGCTGAAGATGGCCGTGATCAGCCTCTGCTCTACACCAAGGAGTTCAATTTTCCTGACGGCAAGGCTACGTTCTTCCCTGTCCCATGGTCAGAGCCCACCGACCAACAGAATGCAGAATTCGATCTGCACCTGAACAACGGCCGTTTGCTTGAGCATTTCCATGAAGGCAACATGACGTATCGCGCCGAAGGAATCCGCGAGAAGACGCCCTGCACCTTTGTCGAAGTCTCGCCAGAGCTTGCCACTGAGCGCGGCATCGAGACCGGAAGCTGGGTGCAATTGACATCGCGCTACGGGAAGGTGCGCGTGCAGGCCGTGGTCACCTACGCGGGTTCAAGGCAATGAGCTGTATATGCCCATGAACTCTGTGGATGAGCCGGTCAACCGCCTCACCAGCAGCCATACGGACAAAGCCACGCATACTCCGGCTTACAAAGAAACATCTGTGCAGTTGAGGGTGCTTGGCGAGATCGGCGAGCCCGCTGCCGCGCACCAACTCCCGCTTCGGACATCCCACGCCGCAAAATGGAGTCGAAGTGAGCGTAAGTGGAAGCGCAAAGATTACGCCAACCTGGCAATCAGCTGGTTCAGATCCAGACCCGCTAGAATCATCGATTAGCAGAGAAAACAGATGGCGCTACCGATTCCATTGGATCTTCCGCCCCGCGATCCGCGCGACGAATTGCGCAAGCGCCTGGACGAAGCGCCGATCGAGCATGCCGAAGCTTTGCTTGACTCATACGAGTTTTTGCAGCAATTGCATGATCACGGCGTCTTTGAGCTGCTGCGTGGCGCGCTCGGCGCCAGCGACAAGCTGATTGAGACAGCGGTCGGATGCCGCCAAATCGGACGCAGCTCAATCGGCGCCATTCGCAACGCCATCATCCTCGGCAAGATACTTGGATCCATCAATCCCGACTGCTGCAGGGCGTTGCCGTTGCGATAACTGAAACATTGGGATGTTACGAAGAGCCGACGTTGAGCCGCCAGGACTTTTTTCCTGCTGAGCCAATTTCGCCGCAAGGAGTCGCGCCGGAGCATCGCGCTGATCACCAGCTTCCTCGAGACTCTCGGGAATCAAATCAAGCTGAGGAGCAGCTGCGAAGAACGCATTGAAGCACTGCTCGAAGTCCTCCCTGGAGAAAGTTCATGTCCAGCACGAATCGCTGGGGAATCGCAGCCGCAGGCTTCCTGATGCAGATGGCTCTGGGAGCCGTCTATGCGTGGAGCGTCTTTCAGAGTTCCGCTGGCCAAGCAGTTTCACTGGTCCATTGACGATGTCACCCTCACCTTTACTATCTGCATTTTTGTGCTGGGGGTTGCCGCCTTCTTCGGCGGCCTTGGCTGAACAAGAAAGGCCCGCGCGTGGTGGCCCTCACGGGTGGTTTTCTTTATGGCCTGGGAGTCTTCCTGGCAAGTTTCTCCGCTGACAAACTCTGGTGGCTCTATCTGAGCTATGGACTCATCGGCGGCATCGGAGTCGGGTTCGGCTACATTGTGCCGATCGCCGTGCTGGTGAAGTGGTTCCCGGATCGACGAGGGCTCATCACCGGCATCGCCGTGGGAGGTTTCGGCGCCGGCGCGCTGGTCACCGCTCCCGTGGCCACTCGATCTCATCCAGAGTGTGGGCGTTTTGCATACCTTCGCCTATCTCGGCGTCGCCTATCTTGTGGTCACCATGGCCACTGGCTATTTCATGCAGAGCCCGCCGGCGGGTGGAAGCCGGACGGACTGGGCGCCCAGCGCTACCGCAGACCAGCACAGCGCGCGGCGCAGAGATTACACGCTTGGCGGCGCGCTGAAAACGTGGCAATGGTGGGCCCTTTGGGTGCTGCTCTTCCTAAACACCTCGGCCGGTATCTCGATCATCTCGCAGGAATCGCCGCATGTTTCAGGAGATCGCAAAAGCCAGCGCTATCATCGCCGCCGGCATGGTCGGCATCGCCAGCATCGGCAACGCCGTTGGGCGCATCTTCTGGGCCTGGATCTCGGATGCGATTACCCGGACGATGGACTTTTGTCGTCCATGTTCGTGGTTCAGGTGGGCCTCTTCTGGCTCTGCCTAGTACTCTCTTCGGCCGCCGTTCTTACCGTCGTGTCATTCATCATTCTGATGTGCTATGGGGGCGGGTTTGGCACCATGCCGGCCTTTGCTGCCGACTACTTTGGCTCGAAGAACGTTGGGCCCATTTATGGCCTGATGCTCACGGCCTGGGGCACGGCAAGCGCATTTGGCCCTTTGCTCATCGCCCACATGCGGAGTCCAGCGGATCGTATGTCAGCGGACTTCATGTGATCGCATGCGTGATGGCTGTGTCGGCAGTGCTACCCGTGCTTGTCGCGCCGCCCAAATCGGAAAATCTCCCATCACGGCATAACCTTGTTGAAGCGAAACGAGTCGGGGGCTGAGAAAATGCCTTTGAGTGCGAATATCCGATCCGGTTCAATCGCGTAGGAGCAGAAAGTTATGCCACAGCGAGTACCTCACGAGCACTTCTCAGCTCTTCGCCTGTGACTGAATGCGGCTTGCCGGGATAGCGACGGATTGTGACGCGGCCTCCAATCTCCTGCAGCAGGTCGGCGGACTGCTGGACGCGCGCCCAGGGCACGTGAGGGTCGGGGTCACCCGAGCTAAAAAGAACTGGTGTGCCGGCGAGATCTCCCGTGAGTTTGATCGGTGCTCCCAGTGGTCCTATGAGACCTCCCGTGAGAGCCAGCAGCGCAGCATTCTGCGCGGGTGTCGGCCGACAAACTCCGTTGCAAGGCAGGCTCCTTGAGAGAAACCCCCGATAGCGATCTTTTCCGCTGCGACATCCGCCGCTAACGCCGCGTCTACGGCAGCCTGGACCCTTCCCAATGCTGACGTGAGATAGGGCTCATTCTGTTCCCGTGGTGCAAGGAACGAGAAGGGATACCAGGAGTTTCCAGAAGCTTGCGGTGCGAGCATCGCCCACCTCTCTGGAGCGATCGCTTCACCGAGGCCGAGGATGTCCTCAGTCGTTCCTCCGCGGCCATGCAGCAGGATGAGGACGCCCGCTGCATCCGCAAGGGGTGGGCCAATGGACACTATGGCTTGTTTTCCGTGTGGGTCCGAAGTCATAGCACTGCCTCGCTCTCCTTTGTTGCTTCGCTTTTGCCTTTGTGCAGCGTGATCGGTTGCACGCGTGCTTCGATCAACTTCCGCTGCGGCTCGAACCACTCTGGAATGCGCAATGCCTCGCCTAGCGATTCGGCGCTCTCATCGATCAGGAAGCCGGGAGCATCCGTTGCGATCTCAAAGAGCACGCCGCCGGGTTCGCGAAAGTAGATGGAATGAAAGTAAGTTCGATCCTGTACCGGAGTCACGCTGACATGACGCCCGAGTTCCTGCTGCCAGTCCACCTGGGCGGAGTCGTCACTGGCGCGAAAGGCGATGTGATGCACTGTGCCCGCGCCCATGCGTCCTGTGTGCGCGTTCTTGTCGACAACAACATCCAAAAACCGGCCGCGTGCATCGCCTTCCGGCGCATAGCGGGTGCGATTTCCTTCTTCGCTGAGCTTCCGATGGCCCATGATGCCAAGCAGGGCGTCCGTGCGCTCCAAGCTCAGCTCCAGCAGCGTTGTTCCGAAGAAGCCCTGGATTGCGTGCTTCGCCGGCACATCGGCGTAGCGAGGCACTGAAAGGGAGTGTGCTTCCGTGTGCTCCACCAGCTCGATCACCATGCCGTCTGGATCACTGAAACTCAGGTGCGTTCCGCCGAAGTAGACGTTTTCTTCTGTGGAAATACCTTTGTCCTTCAGACGCTCGCGCCAGTAAGACATGGAGCCGACGGGGATGGAAAACGCCGTGGCGATGGTCTCACCTGCGCCGCGCCGACCCTTAGGCGTACGGGGCCAGGGGAAGAAGGTGAGGATAGTACCAGGGGTACCGATGTCTCGCCAAAGTAAAAGTGATAGGTTTCAGGGTCGTCAAAGTTCACAGTCCGTTTGACGAAGCGTAGACCGAGGACCTGTGTGTAGAAGTCGAGGTTGCGTTGCGGATCGGATGCGATAGCAGTGACATGGTGGAGGCCTACGATGGGGGTTCTCATAACGAGTTCCTTTCAGAGGTCTACGGTAATGTCGGTTACTAGAAACAAAGGGGGCCCGCCTTGCTACGAAGCCAAGCGTCTGCTGCGATGAGGGCTGTTTATCGGCTACAGCGGTGTGTCGATGTCGATGCCCTTGAGTTGTCTCTCGAGCTTCCGAAGATTGGTGAAGGTGCTAGCACGCTCGTCCGCCGAAAGCACGCTCATCCAGCGCTTCAGGTCTCCGCTGTGCTCCTGGTAAGCGAGGGTAATCACGGCCTTGCCCTCACCCGTTAATTGCAGCACGCGAGCCCTACGATCGCTCTTCCTTAGCGTCCGAGCGATCAGGCCCTTGGACTCCAACCGATCGACGGCAGCCGTCATCGACCCCGTTGCCAGCAAGGCGCTGGCTTGGACCTCCGTAATAGTCATGGACCCTTTGTGCAATAACCCCCTCAAGCAGCATGAAATCGGTCAGTC
>CAVQJM010000019.1:0-37714 GCA_963712845.1 uncultured Acidobacteriaceae bacterium | reverse complement strand
GTGCAGAACTGACAGCCCCACTCCCGATGCGACCGCATACAAAGATCCGTAACCAGTGTTGATCGAATCTCTGGCGGAGAGCAAGAGAAAACCGCCACGGCTGCGGGTGGCAATGGTGCGTGACAAGTGATCATCTGGCTACAATCGGCCGCCCTTCCCGCGCGCGGAGCTGACGTAGCTCTTCAGGACGGAGAGCTGCTGAGCGTATTCGGTATCTGCGCAATTCATGGGAATCTCACCGTTGCCATGACACTCCGCTCCAAACTTGAGAAGATAGCCTGACGACGCCCTTGGAGGCACCGGATCCACTTTGGCCGAGTTAGACTCCGGGGCATGTGGCTGCGCTGACCTTGAATGAAAGATTGCGAACGCCTGGAGGACCTACGATGGGACATAGATACGCCAACATTCTTGAAACAGTCGGGAACACCCCCGTTGTCAAGATCAACAAGCTGGCGCCCCCGGATGTGAACTTATTTGTCAAAATCGAAGCCTTCAATCCGTTGGGTTCGGTCAAAGATCGCCTCGCCCTCGGCGTGATCGAGGACGCAGAGCGAAGTGGACGACTCAAGCAGGGGCAGACTGTGATCGAGGCGACGAGTGGAAACACCGGCATTGGTCTGGCGATGGTGTGTGCGCAGAAGGGCTATCCACTGGTTGTGACCATGGCGGATAGCTTTAGCGTTGAACGGCGCAAACTCATGCGTTTCCTCGGTGCGAAAGTGGTTCTCACTCCGGCCGCTGCCAGAGGCATGGGGATGGTTGCAAAAGCCATAGAGCTTGCAGAAAAGCATGGCTGGTTCCTAACGCGACAATTCGAAAATGAAGCCAATGCTGATATCCACTCTCGAACCACGGCCAGAGAGATCCTGGACGATTTTGAGGGCCAAGCTCTGGACTACTGGGTCACCGGATTCGGGACTGGCGGTACGCTGAAGGGCGTAGCGCGTGTGCTTGCCAAAGAACGACCCGATACGAAGATTGTGGTTTGCGAACCGGACGACGCGCCCATGTTGTCGAGCGGAATTGAGCAACAACGAAATCCCGATGGGTCGGCAGCTGCCGGCCATCCGGTATGGAAGCCTCATCCGCTACAGGGCTGGAGTCCGGACTTCATCGCCAAACTGACCGCGGATGCCGTGAAAGCGAATGTCATCAGCCAGGTGATCCGCATTCCTAACGCAGAGGCAATGCGTTGCAGCCAGGATCTTGCCCGCAAGGAAGGAATCTTCGTCGGAATTACCTCGGGCGCGACTTTCGCTGCTGCCCTGCGAGTGAGTAGTGAAGCTCCCAAAGGATCGACAATTCTGTGCATGCTGCCTGATACGGGAGAGCGTTACCTGAGCACTCCGCTCTTCGCCGATATTTCTATCGATATGACAGAGGAAGAGCTGCAGATCTCGCGTTCCACTCCAAGCGGTTGGCTGCAGCCCACCTAAGAAGCTCTCTTGCTTCGGTGCGCCGTCTTAGGCAATAACGAACTCCAGCACGTGCACTGTCCGTCGGAACAGCCCTAAAGTGATATGGCCCGGAGACAAAATCTCCGGGCCTATCGCAGAACCTACTAAGAATTACTTGAGCGCGATGAGAGTCTGATTGCTCTCCCGCAGCGTGGCCTCCTGCAGCCTTCTCTGCTCCCGCTTCGAGCGGGGAACCGCCACGTTCAGCGCGTTTGCAGCAAGAATTTCGTGGAGAAAGTACTGACTGCCGTACCTCTGGAAAACCAGCACAGGAGTTGTCGAGCGCTTGTCGTCATTCTGGACGAGGCTCAATTCGGCGATGTGCCCGTTCCCGTTCCGCACCTCCACCGCATTTGGGGATAACGAAGAAATTGTGTAAGTCCCGGCCGGAAGCACGTTGTTATTCACGGTGAAATCGAACGGAATGTTTGCCCTCACCGTATGATCCTGCGCGGACAGGTTGCCAGCTGCGGCAAGGCTTGATGCGGCGAAGAGCGCGATTGCGATAATCCGTTTCATGACGATGTCTCCTTTTCCACTTCCTCAAGGCGTCTTGATCTGATGGCCTTCACTCTCTAAAGCGGAATGGACTGACGAAAAGGGCAATGCTGTCACGAATATTTTTGTCGGGCCGGGAATTCTCGGTCTCAGAAGCGGAGAGCCGCCGTTGCGCCCCGCTGGTTCACAGGGTTAGCCTGTGGCCCTACAGGCCTGTGCATTCTCCCGGTGCGCAAAGGATGCAGAGCATGTGTGCATCCGTGGTTCAGGTCACGTTTCTGCTGAAGGCGGAGAACGGCGTCCCCGCGGCTGTCCCTCTCAATGAGTGCTAAATCGTCAAACTCGCTCACCGACAGTGGAATGCGAGCCACATGGGACGAAAAGGCGGCTTCTCGTCAAACTTGATCTTGGATTTTTCACTCGCCCCTTGCTCTGTGCAAATGTCTGACCAGCCGGTAATCCAGGCGTCCGGAAGATACGTTCCATTGACCTGCAATCTACTGTTTGCCGGCCTGTCGTGCGTTGGCGATAAGGGCGTCGAATCGCGGATCATCGTGGAGTGACTTCAGGCGGGATCGGTGGCGATCGATTCGGGCGACCGAAACCGGCCGAAAACTCGGTGTCGGATATCCGGCGCTCGTTCCTCTAGAGATGCGGCTCGCTGAAAAATGCCCAGGCCAGAATATGTATCCGCATAGTGCGCATCATGTGAGCCTGCAACGCGAGATCGTCGGCTAATCCCGTGTCGATCTCGCGTGAAGCCTTACCTCTCGAAGCGCGAGCGCCGCACTTTGAAGTCGTAATCGATCAGGCCGAACTTCGTGCCGATCGATTACGACGAATGCGAAACGGCGCAGAGCGCTGCAATCTCGTTACTTTTCGACGGGCTTCTCAAGGTGGCCACCGAACTCATAGCGCATGGCAGACAGAAGTTTGTTGGAAAAATCTGCAAGTCCCCTAGAGCTGAATCTTTCATACAGTGCCGTAGTCAGAACAGGGGTTGGTACACCCTCATCGATCGCTGCTTTAATCGTCCAGCGGCCCTCTCCCGAGTCAGAGACTCTGCCGCCGAATTTTGCGAGGGCGGGGTCCCCGGAGAGCGCGGTTGCGGTCAGATCTAACAACCAAGAAGCGATTACGCTGCCCCGCCGCCAGACCTCCGCAACTTCGGTCAGGTTGAAATCGTACTGATAGTGCTCAGGATCCCGAAGGGGGGTCGTTTCAGCATCGATCTCGGCGACATGCTTACCGATGTTGGCGGCTTTGAGCACGCCTAGTCCCTCCGCATAGGCTGCCATCATGCCGTATTCGATTCCATTGTGGACCATTTTGACGAAGTGGCCGCCGCCGCTCTCGCCGCAATGTAGGTAGCCCTGTTCCGCAGTGCCACCAATTTTGTCAAAACCTGGAGTCAGAGGAATATCGCCGATCCCCGGCGCTATTGCCTTGAAGATAGGGTCAAGACGTTCCACGGAAGCTCGAGGTCCGCCAATCATCATGCAGTAGCCGCGTTCCAGTCCCCATACGCCGCCGCTGGTTCCCACATCCACATAGTGGATACCTTTGGGAGCGAGTTCCTTAGCCCGACGGATGTCGTCAACGTAGTAGGAGTTGCCGCCGTCAATTAAGATGTCGTCCGATTCCAGGTGAGGAACAATCTCCGCGATTGTCTGTTCGACGACTCCCGCCGGAATCATCAACCAGATTGCACGTGGCTTGACGAGTTTGCTTACAAAATCCTTTAGTGAGGAAGAGCCGGTGACGCCTTTTTCCTTTGCCATTTCGCCAACCGTCTTGGACGACATGTCAAAGACGACGCACTCGTGGCCGCTTCGCGCCAACCTCCGGACCATATTTGCGCCCATTCTTCCTAAGCCCACCATTCCGAGTTGCATATCTTATTTTCCTCACTGTCTTTTGGTTATCGACCGAAACCGCTGAGAATAAGATACTCCGTCAGCAAGGCACGCCATCGCCCCATAAATATGTTAACCAAATGTTTCAGACGGAATGCCTGCTGCTAGTCTTTTGCGCTGGTGCTGCTGATTGCGTGCACGAGCGGTCAACCCGGAACTGCACGAGTCCTTGGCAACTTTGTGGGCGAGTGACGGTCTATTCGGAAGTTGGCCCGAGCGAAGTGGATTCCTTCCGTGTTTACTTCGCTTGAATTCTTCTCCATGCCGCTTCTGCAGGGTTATGCATGGCAGAATGCTGTCCAGGGCAAGGATTTCGAAGGAGCGCCGATCGAGGAACAGCCGGTTCTTAGCGAGATCGGCCCGGACTACTTTGCTACGCTGGGTATTCCTATCGTCGCTGGGCGTGCCTTCACCGCGCAGGACGTGGACCGGCCAAATACGCTGTCATCAATGAGAGCTTCGGTAGGGAGTATTTCCCGGGCCGAAATCCGATCGGGCAGCGCTTCGGGCTGGTGGACGACATGGAGCCAGTCAGCCCCGACACTGAAGTCATCGGGGTGATCCCGGACAGAAAATATAGAGATCTGCGGGAGACGCCACCGCCGCAGGCTTACTTCCCCAAATCTCGAAGGCGTGCATTTCCGCTTCATGAATGTCTATTTGCGCACGCAGGCCGATCCGCGCCAGATGGAAGATGAACTTCGCGAACGCATGCGGCAGTTCGACCCGCATGTTCCGGTTGTCGGACTGCAAACCATGAACGAACAGATTGGAATCTCGCTGCGGATCGAGCGACTGGTCGCGAGCCTCTCTGGGGTATTCGGCCGACTTGCCACTTTGCTCGCCGTCATCGGGCTCTACGGGGTCATGGCTTACGTTGTGATGCGGCGAACGCGCGAAATTGGAATCCGCATTGCGCTCGGCGCGTTGCGCAGCAACGTGATTGCGATGGTCATGCGCGAAGTGTTCATCCTCATCGGAGCCGGCGTGGCTGCCGGTTTTTCGCTCGCGCTGGCCCTTGCCAATCTGATCCGCAGCCAACTCTTTGGGTTGGACCCGCGCGATCCATTGACGTTCATAGGTTAGGCAGTCGTTCTTGCTTTGGCTGCAGGACCGGCAGGCTTTATTCCCGCCTTGCGCGCTAGCGGTATCGATCCAACAACCGCGCTACGGCAGGAATAAACCGGTTCGAGATGCGGCTCTGCCCTGGCGCGCAAGGCGTACTGCTTCCCTCCCGCTCCATCCGATCGCCTCTTCATCAATCGCCGTGCAAAGACAAGGGGGCAAGGCTTTCGCCCTGGCCCCCTCAACCATTCCGCATCCAGCTATTTATGCGTGCTTACGTTTTCTTCCGCTTTCGGCGGGGCAGACACGCCAAGTTGCTCCATCAGAGTCATGACATTCCAGTCCGCCCAGTGTTCGACGAGCTTGCCGCCTTCCATGCGGGAAATGGAAGTACCGGACACCGCGCATGCGCGATTGGTCGGCTGCACCCCAAGGAACGGCCCTTTGTGGGTGCCACGGACCGTCCAGTGCACCACTACCTCATTCCGCTCGCCGATCATGTCCTCGATGGTAAAGCGGAGGTCGGGGAAAGCGCTCCGGCATGAAGTAATGTGCTGCTCGACGTTATCCACTCCCGGAAAGACCGGATCATGATAGCGGCAGTTGTCCGCGATCACATCGCGCATCGCGGCCTTGTCGCCATGGTTCCAGCACTCTTCTATGAACCGGCGTGCGATCTCCTTGTTTTCCGTTGTGGACGGCATCTCTTTACCGCCCGCTGCTTTAGCAGAAGAAGCTGCCCCCGCTTTGCCCGATCCGGTTCCGGCGTGCTGAATCGTCGAGCTGAGGACATTGAGGCTTTGCACCTTGGGAGCGCCATCCAGCATGGTATTCAGCACCTGCAGCACCTTGGAGTAAGCGGAAGCGTTATACGCGTCGGCCTGCTCTTTGCTGTCCCACAGGCTGATGGCAGTGAACTCCACTTCGCCCGGCGAGGCGCAGACGATCTCTTCCCGAAAACCGGGCTGTTTCCGCAGAATGGAAAGAACTTCCTTATCGAAGGTACGGGTGAATTCATTGAGCTTGCCTGGCTTGAGGCGTAACGAAACATTGCGAGCGAACATGAATTACCTCCAGTCGAATGACTAGGTGCTCCGATGGATGATTGAAACGCTACTTGGAACGTCCAGCTGCGCTGACCTAGCTGGGATGGATGAACTGGGGAGAGTGAGAGCGCGCAGTCATTACGGCTGGCACTCTAGTCCTGGGAAAAAGCGTTTGTCAACCGGCGCAGTAACAGTGACATTCGCTGGTGAAAGTGTAGGGCTTAGCACACAGTCGCGTTAGCCGTGGTACATGGCTGGTGTCCCAGCAAGACCATCGCGCAGCGATAACGAAGGAGGAAGAATGGACGGATCGAATGGTCCCTGGGCCAGAATCCCCCTCAACGTGTTTACACAGATAGAGTGCCACCTGCTCGACCCGTAAAATGAGCTTGTCTATTTCTTCGCCGCCGCCTTCTGCTTCGCCCAGCGCTTGCGCTGTGCTTCTGCGATCCTCTTTCTTCCGGCTGCTGACATGGTTCTCCTCTTCGGAGTGGTAGGCGACGGGTATGTGTGTGGGCGTTCTCCACGTTTGGAGGTTGTACCGGCAAGGAAAGTACGAGCGGACTGCAGGCGCGCGATCTCGGCATCAATGGCAGAAAGAATGTCCTGTTGATTCATCTGCATAAGATATCAGAGGTCTGGTTGGTCGCCGCCAGTTACGTATTCGTTTCTATATCCCTGTACTGCTTCAGCCGTAGGGCCAAATAGCGATCACTAGACTTGAGAGCCATCTGCCATTTAGGGCGTTGCACCGTATTTCTTGGAGGGGAAAGAAGATCAGAGCCCTTTAATAAGCGTCAAAACGCTTGTCACAGCCTGTAAGCTACAATTAACCATGCCTGAAACTAAAAGTGTGAAGTTACTGAGCTGGACGGATGGCGATGATGGAAGGCGATTCGGCTGGACCACTGTCACGGTAGCGGAGGCGCTCAAGAGCGGCGAGAAGCACTTTCGTTGCGCGACATGCGATGGACCGGTCAAGCTTGTTCGGAAGAAAAGTGAAGAGGCGGGGGGTTATCCAGAGCATTTAAAGACTGGCGTCACATGCGCAACGCTCTCAGTATCTCGCAAGGCTTCAACTAGGAAGATGGCTTAAGGATTTTCTTAGTTGGCGATGAATGAAATGAGATCCATCGCATCGGCGGCCCATGCTCGCCGTTGTCACGGTTCAGTCTCACAAAGAGCCGAAAGGTTTTTGGCGCCACGACCGTCACGCCTTCATAGTGACGCAAGAGGTTGGGCATGTTCGCCCAGTCGAGGGGGATTTGGTCAAGGGAATCCCGCAGGTTGTCCACGAATTTGTGCATGGTGTTCGTGCAGAGAGCCAAGCAATCCGCAGGCCAGTTTGAAGTGGAAGAGCTGCACGCTCCATCTCTATCTCCGGCAGAGCTAACCCTTCGAGATAAGTCTCCTCTCTAAGCGCTGGCGGTCCTTCCGAGGGCATCTTGCATGCTATGTCTTCTTTTGGATTGTGCCGGCACAGAACTTGCATTCAATTTCTAAGACGAAGTTCGCAGAGTTCTCCGATCAGGCTAGCCGCCCACCAGTAGATGTTGTGCTCCTTGACTGATCTACGCATGCGCCGCATGCGATCGACCATCTCACCAACGTCCATCTTTAGCGCTTGCGCTATCGCTTCGCCAGTGGAGCGAATGTCGTATGGATTGACGATGATCGCGTCCCGCAGGTCTCTTGCGGCGCCGGTGAACCGGCTTAGGATCAACACTCCCCGCTCATCCTGGCGTGCCGCCACATACTCCTTGGCCACCAGATTCATGCCATCATGCAGGGACGTCACCGTGCATACATGGGCTGCGCGGTAATAGCGCCGTACCTCCTCGTGGCTGTGTTGACGAATCAGTAAGACGATCGGCCTCCATTTGCCGCGTCCGAACCGCTCGTTGATACGGGTAGCCTCATCCTCGACTGCTCTTTGAAAGTCGGCATATCGCTGAATGTGGCTGCGTGAGGGCGCGCCAATCTGGATAAAAGTGAACGCCCCCTGATAACGGGGATAGCTCTCGAGAAACGACTCAATCGCCTGGAAGCGTTCGAGAATGCCCTTCGTATAGTCCAATCGATCGACGCCCACGCCGAGTAAAGACGCCTCGATCCCTAGCTCCGCGATCAACGCACTGCGCTCCTCTGCCGCATCGTTTCCTGCAGGATTGTCCGCCTCCTCAGGAAAATCCACGCTGATCGGAAACGGTAATACGGAAGACCAATGATCCTTGCGTTTGACAGAAAAGTGTTCCCAATCCACCCTTGCCTCAAGCACACGATCCACCGTGCTGAGGAAATTGTTACAGTGCGCCTGGACGTGAAATCCGATGAGATCAGCACCGAGCAGACCATCCAGCAGTTCCTGTTGCCATGGACAGATGCTGAAGGCTTCAGGATTGGGCCACGGAATATGCCAGAAGATCGCAACTCTGGCGTGAGGGATCCGGTCTTTCACCATCCGCGGCAACAGTGCGAAGTGGTAATCCTGAATCAGAACTACAGGATGTTTCTCGCCCGCCATTTCTTCCGCGACTGCATCGGCAAATCGAGCATTCACATGGTTGTAGTATTCCCAGTCCGTGGCGCGAAATGTCGGACGAGTATGCGCCATATGACAGAGCGGCCACAAACCTTCATTGGCAAAGCCGTAGTAATACCCTTCCTCTTCTTCAGGGCTGAGCCAAACGCGACGCAGAGTATATCGAGGATCGTCGGGTGGAACCTGCAACCGGTCAAGACTGTCCACGGCTTCTCTGTCCGCATTACCGCTTCCCTGAGCCACCCAAGTCCCATGGCAAGCGCGAAGTATCGGTTCAATGGCTGTAACCAGACCGCTGGCTGGAACCGTCACGGTGATAGCCCCGCCGTGTCGGCTGTGAATGTAAGGCTCGCGATTAGAGATCACAAACAAACCGCTGCCATCCAGCTTCGTGCGGACATGGTCGGCCAGCCGTTCCGCGGTCCAGAGCGACTCATATGTATTCCGTAGCCTGGCTTCGATCTGCGCGGCCGCTCGTGCCTGGCGCATGCTCTCTGCGAGAGGCGCTACCTCCCGCGCCAACGGCTGCAGAAAATCGAGCTCTTTGGCGTGAGGCTGGATGGTCTGCCGTCCCGTACGGAGGCTTTTCATCCACTGGGCCGCGCGTGCGATCGGTCCGGCGAGGCTCCAGCGCACGATCAGCAACGTGATGGCGACGATCGCCAGCGCCAAACCTGCAATATGGACGAAAGCCCGACTCCAGACGCGAAAGATTTCAGCCCGAATGTAAGCAGTGTCGTAGACGATGATTATTCCGCCCGCGACACTCTTGTTCACGGCATGCAATGGCGCGGCGATCAGATAAAGCCGCTTGGAGTGCAACCGCGTGTACCTGGTTTCAGGGCGATTGCTCGCCAACGCGTCCGCAAGCGCTGGCGGGGTTCCGGGCAGGAGATCATTCAGATCGCGAGTCACGGCCAAAGGAAAGAACGTCCGGTCGTACACCCCGACTCCCAGTAGATGGTCGCGGTTGCTAAAGCGCCGAACCATCTGCTCGAGTCCGGGCCTATCTCCGGCCTGCAAGTAAGCCTCCGCGTTCCCAGCGAGGCTCTCGCCAAATGTTTCGGCCTTCCGTTCAAGATCGTGGCGCAGAGCGTCTTTCTCCGCCTGAACCTGGTACCAGGACGACGTTAGGGACAGTAAGGTGACCCCAACAATTAGCGCCACGATCAATCGCAAGCTCAGGATCCGCATAGGGCCCTCGATACCCCTCTCTGTGCATGAAGACGTGACATCGGTTTACGCCCGGTTCGAGCGAAGCAGGCGCTTCTTCCGAAAAGCGCGCCCACGTCCGGTTCGAAATCAGTTGGCGCTTGGCCGTCAAGTTGACCGTGCATCCATTTTGGAATCCATGCTCCAGCCTCCGGCTCCTTTGGCTCTCTGCTCCAATATAAGGGTCTGCGGTAGGCAGACGATGCGGGTTCGCCGATCGCCTTAGGTTGCAAGCGCCACGGTCTATTCGGAAACTGCGGCGTAGGTTGAATGTAAACAGGGCGAGTCACTCATCGAGTTGCCGGTCATCGGGCGACATTCGCTGTAGCCCGGAAGATGGTTCCTAGGCTCTCTACGACTTGTTTGGGAGTGGCAGAGAACACAAGCTCAATCCTCTGTGACGGCTCTTCGGAGTGTGAGACAGCAAATGGATGTCTGGTTCTGCCAAGCGCAGGAACCGATGACGAGAGGCATGCTTTTGCGTGTGGAACATCCTCGGACTGTTGACTCGCACGCTCTCCCGAGCGTGCCCAGGACACCCGTGCCTCAATTTGACAGATGACTTATACAGATGACTTACACGGATGTCGGCTTATCGGACACATGTCGCCCTTGGTCCTCTGAAAGCGGGGTTATAGGTAACTTCGCTGTGTTTTGGGCATACTCTGCTCTCCCGTTCGCCCGTCAGTTGGCGGTAAATCGCCAAGTCACTCATTCCAGAGGAGTGGTACGCCGAACGTAGCTTTGGCAGACGGAATCTCCGTTCCAACGATTGAAGACATGGGCATTCCGCCGAATGCTCGAATGAGCCTGGAGTACGGTTGGGGCCTCTGATCTTTTGCAGCGAATCCATAATCACGAGCAAATTCAGGGAGTTAGCAGCCATATAAGCTTCTACAGGCCGAGCGAGCTAAGTTTTGTACTCTCGCCGACGAGTCACTTCGTCGTCGCAGCTCGCATTTTGCAGTTGAAATCACAGATGACAAAGTGCTTGCCTAGATTTATGCCGCATAGATCGGTGATCACTGCAGCGCATGCGGAGGTCCACATCCCCGTGTGCGATCTTGCGCTCGATATCACCCCTGAGGGTGGAGGATTCCACTATCGAATCACCGACCTACGTTCAAAATGTTTGATTCAGACTGAAGGTGGTCTGTTCGTCTCGCTCGACAATGCAAAGTGTAAAGCCGCAGCTGCAGCGCGGAACTACGCCGGTGGCTATCAGGGCCCGATCGAGTGGACACCCATTCGCTTCAAAGACGAATGACAATTAGGAGCTGCTTCAGTCCTCCTCTCCAGGGCCTCCGTTTTCCCGTTCCGAAAGACTTACGGACTATCGGGAAACTGGCGCATAGAGTGCTTAATCGACATTGATCAACGCTCTAGTCTCACCATTGCGGCTGACCCAATACTTCTCACCGCCGTGGCAGTGGTGGGGCCGCCCGAACTCGACGTATTCGCTACGCTTGGCGATGTGATAGATCAAGCGAGATTTCGTCGATGCGAGAACCAGCATCCGTAAGGGATGGGCGACACACCACTCATAGGCCAGACGCTGCCATTCATTGAGGGACGACGTGTAGCCACGCTGAAACTCCGGCATAGGGACAGTCGCACCGGCTGAGATCACTGCAGCTTCGCGTACTCAGCTCGTGCCTGCTTCAGGAGCAGGATGCCGGGATCGGCATCTTTCCGTCGCAAATGATTCGCCGAGGCGCGTTCTGAATCTACTGGCAATCTGACTCAGCGCGCTCAGCACATCTTCTTTTCTCGCCGCCTGTACCTGTTCTTCTGCCAGGACTCTGCCGCTCCTGCAGTCCTTGGCGCGCAGTCCCAGAACGTACCGTGTGCCAAGCCGGGTGATCGAGCCATCGAGCACAGCGGCGCTTGCGGTTCGCACACATATCTCTTGCGCGATTTCGGGAGTAAGTCGCGTCGGGACCGGTTTGCCCATTAAGCCAAGTAGCTGCTGGATCCGCTCTTCCGGGACGAGGCTGAGAAAGGGTGATTGTTCCAACTGGACGGCCAAACCTTGGCGCGATGTTTCATCGAAGACGGGATCGCTGGTCGAATTCACGAAGTCGGCAAGAACAACCGTGTCCTTTTCCGTGAGCACCTTTGGGCTACCGGAGGAGTGGGACGCAACCAGAACTGCGCCGAGAGCGATGGCCAGCAAGATCGTAGCGAGCGTCCACTTACGGAACCAGGTCGATGCTCGGGCGATGGGTTCGACAACGGATGGGGCAGCCTCGGCCCGCTGTGGATTCAAATCTGGGTCAAAGGCTGGATATATCTCAGGAGCGAGGAAGCGATATCCACGTTTGGGAATGGTCTCGACATAGCGGGGGTTGTCGGCGTCATCGCCAAGCGCCTCCCTCAGTTTGCCGACGGCCACCCGGAGGCTGCTGTCGAAGTCGACGAAGGTATCGTCCCGCCAGATGCGGTGGCGAAGCTCCTCGCGCGTGACGATCTCTCCGGCATTTTCCAGGAGCACTACCAGCAGCCGGAATGGCTGCTCCTGCAGCTTTATGCGGTTCCCGTTTTTCAGGAGTTCTCCGGAGGCAGAATTCACCTGGAACGGTCCGAATCGAAAGAGAGAACCGAGCGACGTCTGCACAATCGCCCCCAATCGCGAGCGTTGGCGCCGAGTGTATCAACTGGCTTGACGGCTTACGACCTAATTCGAGCTGTCTCATTCGGGACGAGTTAGCAGTTAACGGACGAAATTACGACAAGTTTCTTTGACCGGCATGGATTGCTACGTTTTTATGTCTGTGCCAGGCGGGAAGCCGGGCAAGCATGCACTGACGGCATAGCCGAAGGAGAATTCCAATGAAACTCAAGACACTGTTTTCCATGGCCGGGATGAGTTTCCTCGCCGTGGCGGCGCTGCCGGCGCAGCTCACCGCGCAAGGTGGGTCAGCGACTCAGGAGCACAGCGGAGAACCGCATCATTACAAGCTCGCGGACCTGGGCGTGGTTGGCCCAGCACCTGGCCAGCCGATCCACATCACCAACAACGGCCTCATCTCGGGCGGCGCTGCCGACAAGAACTCGGAGCATGCAACGCTCTGGTACAGACGGTTGAAGTTGGATATCAGCACACCAGGACTTGGAGGTATGAACAGCATCGCCTTTGGTGTCAACCATTGGGCCCAATAGGTGAGGCGGACACGCACAGGCCTGACCCCAATGGCGAAGACTTCTGCGGGTTTGCATTTTTCGGTTTTTCTTCGGGAATGACCTGCCTGCCGTTTGTGTGGCAGGCAAGCATCATGAGGCCGCTGCCGACGCTGAAGGACAAGAACGGCCAGTATGGCAATAACGGCGTCGCGAATCAGATCAACAGCCGTGGTGAGATAGTAGGGCTTTCGGAGAACACGATGCGTGACTCTACCTGTCCGGCTTACGATCCGTCTAAGGGCCAGAGTCAGAAGCTGCAGACGAAGCCGGTGATTTGGCGCAAGGGCCGCGTCCATGAACTGCAGACGATCGGCAGTGATCCTGCCGGCGACGCGCTTGCGATCAATGAAAATGGTTTCGCCGCCGGGACATCCGGTAACTGTGCCACATTCAACCCGCGGACCTTCCTCTATATCCAACCCGTCCACGCCGTCCTCTGGGAAAACGGCGAAGCTATCGATCTGGGAAGTTTGGGCGGTGTTTCAGGAGGCATCACTATGGGCATAAACAATCGCAGTGATGTCGTTGGCGGTTCGGATGTAGCCGGGGATGCCACCTCCCACGGGTTCTTGTGGACAAAAGAAAAGCACCAAATGCAGGACCTTGCGCCGTTTGGCACGGACGTCTTCAGCATTGCGATTGCGGTCAACGATGATCGCGAGGTAGTCGGCCTATCGATCGACGAGATGAACAATCTACGCGCAATGCTGTGGTACCACGACGCGCCGATTGACCTCAACACGCTTGTTCCTAGCACGTCAGGCTTGTATCTGTTGCTCGCGTGCAGCGTCAATGACAGCGGCGAGATCATAGGTCTGGCCGTGGACACCAACGGTGCGCTTCACGGCTACCTTGCTACCCCTCGCGGGGCTTCCGATCATCATGATGCTTTGCTGGATGAGCCGATGAAGCTTTCCGACAACATTCGTGAGATGGTTCGCAAGCAGCTGCACTTCAACCACATCGCGCCTGATTCCACGAAGACGGCTCCGTAGGCTGGGAAACGATCCGTAACAGTTCATGACGCGAGACTCAACATTAAATGAGACCACGGTCTGCCTGCTCCGGAGGCGCGATGGACCGTTGCGTTTCAGCCGCGGCAACGTCGAGTATCTGGACTGCCGAGAAAGGGACACGTTCGGCTTCCAGTCAACATCCGCACCTTCCAGCGTCTACTGGACTACTTCGGCGCTTGCCCTCGTTAGCTGTTTGCGATACGGGTGTTCGACAGGAGCGCATTTCACACGCGTATGAAAGGAGCCTCGAATGGCTAATCGTTACTACGCATTCCTCGGCAAGGCTAAGACTTAGCACTGCATCTTAGCCCGAAAGGTAAAAAAGCGAAGCAATAACGTTCAACTATAAGAAGTGTCAGTTCCTCTCACCGACGTGGGAGCTTAGCTCGGCGGCCCTTCGAGCGGGCCGAGGGCTAACGCAGTCAGCAAATCCGGCAGCAGCGTCAACAAGTCGCGGCCATCCGGATCGGCGAGTTCCGCGCTTTGCGCCTGAATCAGCGAAGAGTCCGGACCGGCCCAGATCTGCGGTTCAACCAGACCGCGGCCACCCTGCTGCACCAGCTCATTGAAAGCTGCAAACGCGGAACGCGACTGCAGGAGGCGGACCCAATCCGCGTTGGGCGACCCTCCCGAGGGCGGCGCCTGTGTTCCAAGAATGTTCGCCATCAGTGTTCGACGGAACTGCTGGATCGCGCTGCCGCGGCCGTCGGCAATCTGCGCATCGTGCAAGGCAACATCGATCGCGCCGTCGAAGCCGAAGCCGCGTTTCCGCGGGACGCCTGTGCCGACGGAGCACCAGACGTCGTCGACGATCGCAACCGTAGTGCGGATGTTCAGCGGCCGGCCGGGGAATCCGATAGGATGCACAGCAACCACGCGTCCCGGGGCCGCCGCGGCAATCTGGTTCCAGGCATCGGTGCGCTTGCCATAAAAGTATTGCGCCCACGCGTTGTAGGTAGGGTCGAATGACAGTTTCTTGTTGCAGACGAGGATAAAGCGCAGGCTGGGCTGGGACTTCAACTGATGCACGAGCGTGTCCACCAGGTCGAACGAATAGGCTTCGTTATCGTCGTTCTGCGTAAGACACTGCGTTTCCATATAAATGAGATCGCGCGCATGGGAGACGGCGAACTTGAGCGACCATTGCCAGTCGCGGCGCCCGTATCTAGCCGCATAAAACTCACGTTTGATCTCCGCGACAATCCTGTCGCCATTTGCCGGGTTGCCATTGAACAGGTTAGGCATGCTCAAACTGCTGGGCAGGTTGATCTTGCTCTGGATGTACGTTTTGAGATCGGCCAGCGTATTCGGCAGTCCGGCGAGATCGCTTTCCGGAAGCAGTCCGAATTCCGGTGTCTCGACGTAGGCGGAAACGGTCTGCAGCACGGCTCCGCTGATCGTGCCAGGCGAAGTGGGCGCGGGCGGCGCGTTGAAGATAGCGTTGTCGTAGTCTTCCAAGCGATTGAGAAGATCGTTGGCGCGACGGTTTGCCGCAAGTGCGAGATCGTAACCAAGCTGGTCTCCGGCGAAGATTCCGCTGATGGAAGTCTCCGGACCTGCAACGCCACCTGGATTTCCCTGCTGATATTTCTCGACATGCGATTCGGGCATGAGGAATCCACCCGCGAGCACTGTCTCCCAGTTGCCGGCGCTGCCGGAGGTGGTGCCTATGGCCGCGATCGTTTCCGTGCGCGCCATCGTGGGAATGCGCAGAGCCTCACGCGGAGCGCTGGCCTGCGTGTTGAATTGCAGAAGCTGGCGGATAAGCTCTACGACCTGCGCAGCAACCGAGTCGGCGGCGACAACCGAGGGGCTGAAGTTGCTGGATGGATGCAGGCCGAGCATAGCTGCGGTGCAGATACCGCGACGGTTCACCGGAACGATGGAGAAGTTGTTCGTTGCAGTGGGAGGCGTAAAGCTGGCTCCGCTGAAGGTGCCGACCGGCAGCGAGTAGCCGCCGAAGATACGCTCGCGCGGTGGTGAACCGGCGTTGGGAACGACGTGCAGATCGAAGTGCAGTTTGGCATCGCCGATCTGTCCCGACTTGGCGAGGCTGAGCGGGTCATTGAGCAACACCTGCACGGGTTGTGACGCGGAACCCGCGACGATGGAACCGCCATCACCACGGAACAATGTCGCGCTTTGATCGAGCGACGGGCCGGTGTAAAAGATGCGGTTATAGATGCGCAGGAAAGCGCCTGCAGGAGCGGCTCCTGCCGCGAACGTGACCGCGATGTCTGTCCCTGTCGCAGAGTTCCACGCGGCGGTAATGGACGGCTTGCCGTCCGCTGTGCTCTGACCGGGGCGAATCAGCATAGCGGCGGAAGGGTCCCAATCCTGCGGCGTCACAGCTGAAGGCGTAATTTCCGTTGCGGATGCATTACCCCAGCGACTGTTCGCAGTGGTGTCCGAGGGAATGGAAAAGCTGTCGCTGATTGCAGGAGAGACGAGGTATCCCAGGAACGAAGTGCCGCCGGTGGGCGCGTGCGAGAGGAGCGTATGCACTTCGCCTAGGACGGCGACGCCATCGGGGCAGAAGCGCACCGTTGAACCTTCACGGACCAGCGGCGCTGGTTCGGAAGCGGTGCCGGCGTCGGCGTAAAGGACACCGTCCACGTCCTGGGTAGTCCTGTTGCCAAGCAGGAAGTTGTTGAGGTTCACCGCGATCACCCGCAAGAAATCCCGCGTAAGGGACGCGCCTGCAGCAAGTGCCGGAGCTGAGAAAGCCGTCTTGCCCAGCTTTCCGAAGGTGGCCAGCCCCCAACGCAGGGGCTGCGTCGAGGATGTGTCCTCCGCGCCGAGCGTTGCGCTATCTGGAAACGCGACGGGCAGATAACTGGAAACGCGTGTCGGCGTGCCGGAAGATGTTACGGCAAGGCCGTGCCCACTGCCCGGGTCGTTCCAACTTCCGCCGTGGGGATTGACGATGTGGATGTAACGTGTATTCGAGGAATCGAGAGCTGCGATGGAATCGACATAGCCTGCGGTTTTGTTGAGCTGACTCTTCGTAAAGCCGTTTGGGCCGAGTGTCTCGAAATTGTTCAGGATGTCGGTCCACGCACTCGCTACAAAGAGCGGATCGATCAGCAGGCCGTTGGCATCGTGGAAGGTAACCGTGCCGGCGGGCAGCGTGTTCGTCGTGTCGCCCGCATTTACAAGCGACAACGCATCGGGCAGCGGACTCGGGGGCGAACTCATGCGGATTACTGCAGTCATCGGCACTGGCCGCACACTGTGACTGCTGCCGTCGTTCCCGAAGCGGCTCGCGAACATGTCGCGCAGTCTTAGGTGTGCATGCGGATGTTGCGCCAACACCGCGACCGAGCCGGTGATAACGAGACCATCCAA
The DNA here is from genome assembly GCA_963712845.1 of uncultured Acidobacteriaceae bacterium. Classification (GTDB taxonomy): domain Bacteria; phylum Acidobacteriota; class Terriglobia; order Terriglobales; family Acidobacteriaceae; genus KBS-83. The sequence continues at coordinate 20,428 of CAVQJM010000019.1, read as the reverse complement.
GGTGAATTGCGCATCAGTACCGCTGCCCGAGTAGCTGAGCATTCCGGTAAACGGAGCGTTCCAGGCACCGGAAAAAGTGAGCGACATGGGCGGCGTACTGTCGCCGGTCGCGTCCACGCCGTTGTACGTGGGATTCGACGAGGCCCATTGCGCGCCGAGCAGCGGCGCGGCAACGCCCAGACTTTCCACCAGATATTGCTGCAGACGGGCTGCCAGGCTCGTTGGATTCATTATGTCCACCACCCGACTTGTATGGTTTCCGCAGTGGAACGGTTGATCGGATCGGTCAGCGTCACTGTGACGTTGAAGGCGACCGTGGATGCACCGGTTCGAGTGGGCCTTGGCACCCACACCAGCAGCGCGCTCCAAACGCTGCCGAGCGCATAGCGCGACGCGTCACCGGGCTTGCCACTGGTCGGGACCGTGGTCGTGCGTTTCAGAAGATCCAACGCGGTCTCCATGCGGAACGTCGTCATTGCAGCGGCATTCAGCTGCGCGGGGTCTTCCACGGTGACATTGAGGATGTGGCTGCCGAGAGCAGTGGCGGCAATCGGCGCGCTGGTGAAGATGGCGAGCAGTGCGGTTTCGTTCGTGGTGTCATTCGAAATTGAGTCCACGAAGAGCAGCACCGGCGGGTCAGGCGGCGGCACGACGACTCCGAAGGCGCTGCTCGATAGGGACCGCCCGCCCAATGCGCCGAGTGGATTTCCACTCCCATCCGTGAGGTGATCGTCGCGCCAGGCTACGACTCGATACCATGTCGGAGACCACGAACCTGCAACACCCGCGTCAGTGAAAACGCCAATCCATGTGCCGTCGTTCGGGTCGGGAGGTGTGTTGCTCCAGCCAGCTTGCGTAGAGTCGGTCAATGGCGGTCCCATCAGGTCCACCGAGCGCGACAGACCTTCCCGGCTAGTGCGATAGAGCACAAAGCGGTCGGGTGAAACACCCACCCGGCTTTCAACCTTGACGACAGCTTCGTAGACACCTCCGCCCTGCATCAGCGTTGCGGAAATGCGCGGCGCGCGCGGCACCTCCACATACGGAACAGCCACGGCAGTAAAGGTGCTTGCGTCGGAGGGAAATGCGCTCTCAATATTGTTTGCTGAAATCGCGGTGACGGCGTAAGCGTAGAGGATGCGGCCGCCGCGCGGCAGTTCCACTTCGAAGTCGCTGTCAGTGTAAGGGACCACGGGCAGGGCTATTTTCCGGAAGGTTTTCCGGCATGTGGCCAGGTTGAGAGTGCGAAGCGTGGCCAAACGCGAAGCGTAGGGGTGAGAAAGATCAGCAGGCGGCATACCAGCAACGTCCAGCAAGCCGGTTTCGGTGGCCTCATAGACATGGAAGGATGCGGAAGGCGGAGCGCCATTGCTGTTCCACCTGAGGTGAACGCGACTGACTCCGAGCGCGTCCGGTAGCGTGGCCCACACGATGGAGTCGCAGGTGGGGACCGGGGGCGGCGTGGGACTCTTCAGACGCGCGACCTGCGGCTTTTCGGTCACTGTCCAGATGGAACTCAACAGTTCTTTGCTTTGCGCGTAGACAAAGGCTGCGGCCTCGTCGGCGCCGGCGAAGTTCAGGCTAAAGCCCGGTATGGTTGCCTTGTACTGGACGACGTTCAGGTTCCCGGGCATCGGCGGCGGCGGCGTTCCGTCGGGCGGTGTTGGCGGCGTCGCAGGAATAATCTCTACGGTGTATGCCGCACCTCCAGGAACCGTCGGCACAACGGTGGGATCCGCGCTGAACTTAAATGTAACGCCCGAGTATCCGCCGCCGATGCTGTACTGCGTTCCGGCTGGCGCAGGCACGGAGGGCAGCGGGGACGTAGGATCCGGCAATGTACTGAGCGCAATCAGCAGATCCACTTCTTCAGGCCGGCGGGTTGTCCAGTCCCACGAGAAGAGTACCGTCAGTGTCGCAGGGTAGGGTGAGCTGGTCGGGTCGGTGATCGTCCACTTCGCGTCGGTAACGGACGCATAGAACACCGGCGCGGCAGGAACACTGGCGTCGGTTTCCACCCAACTACTCCAAACGCCGAACCAGTCCTGCGCCGCGACGGAGTAGTTCAGCATGTTGCCGCTTTCCGGCGGCGCAACATTGCTGTCCTCAAAGACGATGGGTGCGCTGGTGTCGCCATCTGCCGGCAACGATGCGAGAAACGGCATAAATCCGCCGCCGATGCGTAGCGCATTCAGCAGCGTGACATCCGCCGCCGTGGACGAGCGCGCCACGGCATAGCTTGCGGCAACGGTCTGGTTGGGAATAAGCGGCGCGGGGCGGCTCCAGGTAGCGTCGACTGTGGCGGTGTATGGCGCGTCGACCGTGAGCGGCGGATTCAGGCGGAGGGTGGTGGCAGCCAGGCTTTGCGGTGCCGGTGTGACGCCGAGCTGCAATCCGTCGAAGAAGACGACATCGGCCATCTCGCCCGAAACCTTAAAACCCAGCAGGCTGATGTCGTACTCGCAGCTCACCATGAGCGCCGAAGTATCGCTCTTCAGCGTGACAGTCCCGACCGATGCATAGCTGGATGCCGTCTGGCCACTGTTGTTGTCCGTATTCCCGGTCTGGCTGCCCAGTATTTTTTTCAGCTCATCGACGGTATATGCGGTACCGAAGCCAAGGCCCAGCGCGTTATACGGATCGCTGCCGGAAGCGAGCAGCAACAGGGCCAACGGTGAAAACGTCGCGCTTGATGGCTGGGAAGAGGAAGCACCGCTTCCGCCTGCCTGCTGTGGCGTGGGTATGTTCTGCTGCACCACGACGGAAGAGTCCGCGGTGGGCGCCGAACTTGAGTTCAGCATGGTCTTGATGTTCGGCAGCACGCTTGCTGCAAAGTCGCTGAGCAATCCAGGAATTGTCGGCGGAACAAATGGAGGAGCAGGATCTCCGTCGGGGAGCGTATTCTGCCAGCCCATCTGCGGAGCTCCATCCTTAAGGCGCCGCTCCGCTGCCGCCTTCGGTGAAACCGGAGCGGTTACGAATCCCTGTTTTGCGACTGAGTAGCTCGTTGAAGCAAAGTCTGTCTGGTTCACGGGCATGCCGACGGTTTCGACCGCAATCCAGCCGGGGAGGTTTGCAAACTCCACGGAGGTGATCCCGAAAATTTCGACGCCCGATCCGGTGCCGCCAATCAAAACATAATCGATCGCACTGTTTTGAAGTTGGAGCAGTACGACGCCTGTCGTTCCTTCAGAGGTCGCTCCAGTCAGCAGCTGGCCGCCGGCGGAGAATGCAAAGACGTAGGCACCCGCTACCGTGAGATTGAGGCGGAAGACAAGCATCGCCATAGAATGCGGGAAGTTAATCCGTTGCACGCCGCCGTATAGGGTCACTCCAGAGCCGGGCTGCAGCTTCAGGCTGACTTCCCCGGTAAAGATCCAGGTCGTGAAAGGCTTGCGCGGCAACCCGATATATGGCGGTACCATCCAGCGCAATTGCAATGTTTCCAAGCGCGGACTCTGGCGAGCGAGGGTCGCGCCGGCAAATGCTCCATTCAGACGAGCGACCTCTTCCCAGTTGACCACCGACGCGGCAAGGTGAAGCCACGGAGGATAAACGATGCGGCTCATAGGTCCTCCCACGGCGCCTGATTGAGCGCAATGCTCAGCAGCGGAGTGTCGGCCTGGCCGTCTGCCGCATCAATCGGCGCTTTCGCGAACCGCCGCATCGAGAGATGGAGCGTATTGCCTCGCGCACCGCTTTTCAGTACGACATACGTCCGATTGCCGCTGGTATTCGCTGCGATGGTCGCGCTGAGTGTGCCGGTGGTCTCCACCAGGTCGAGCCAGACAGCGGGTTGCATTTGCCACTCGGTAATGATGGGGGGAGTGCTGGAGTCCATGATGGGCGTCGGCGTCTGTCGGCTCCGGCGGATGGCCTCCGGAGTCTCGAAGAGCACACCGACGGGAACCGGTGTGGTGGAGGAATCCTCCCAGAAGACCGTGACTTGTGGCTGCTTGGGAAGAGGCAGAGCGCCCAGGCCGGCGGCCGTGAGAGCGGCCTGCATTTCCGCGTCGGTTGGATTCGCGGGGAGCGCCGCCAATTGCGCGGACGCGCCCGCGGTGAGATGACGGTACTGAGTGTTGGTTCCCGCGATATCGGCGATCATCTCGCCCGGCGAGGCATAACGCGATGTTTCGAAGGCGGTTCGATACAGCGGGTTCACCGGCGGCGGTGGAGGATCGCCGGGCTGCCAGTTTGTCGTTGGCACGGGTGGCGCAGGATCGCTCTCGAGATCAAAGATGTAGGGCGTCATGCCGTCGAGCGGGAAATCGAATACCTGTTTGCCGTGCCGCACAGATGTGCCGCTTGCGTTGATGCAGGGCGCCGCACCGCTGTTCAAGAGGCCCCGCATGGCGTCTTCCCATGGCGTCAGCACGACGCCAATCACTGGAGTGAGCGGGAACAGTTTTTGAATGGGCTGCTGATTCGGCGGCGCGCTCGCCGGCGGCCGGAAAGTTGCCGCGCGTGCGTGGCCCTGCAGCGTCTCGCCATAGGCGGTCAGCAGCTGCTCGATGGCATCGGTGGAGAAGACCACGGTAATCGGTTCCGAGTAGAAGAAATGCGGCTCGTCGTTGCCGGGCCAGACGCACAGTACCCAGGGCGCCAGAGAAGTCGGCGGCGTACTGTCGGTTGCGAAGTAGAGCGCCTGGGATGCCGCGGCCGGACTGGTCGGGTTTGCCGGATTGCCACTGCCATCGTCGGTCGCCGATTCTGCTGTGTAGTTGACCGTGATGCCATACACCGAGCCTGGCTCGAACAGAGGCAACTTGGCGGGATCGCCATTGAGCGCGCCGGCAACCGTCTGCTGGTTCTGCACCTGGGTGTTTGAATCGAAGGTCTCGCGCTCCACTTCGGCGACGCTCCAGCCCTCCACAGCGGCCACTACATAGGGCGGAGGCAACGCGACCGGTACCGTATTTCCCTTCTCACGAATGCCCAGCAAGAAGGAGTCTGTCCCCTTGGGAAGATCGACCATCGCGACAATGTTTAAACCGAAGTTGTCCAGAGCGTCGGATTCGAGAGCGTTGTAGACGGTCAGCAACTCCCAATCCAGAAGGGCGTCATTGGTCCAGACTCCTCCCACCTGGTACCAGGTGTTTGGCAGGTCGGTGTAGGCGTGAATCACCGACTGATCGATAATCGTGTCGGAAATACTCTTACCGCTTGCATCGAGCGCGCGCAGCACCAGAGTCCTCGTGCGAATCAGTTCCACCGTGACCCAGAGGAAGAGGCGAACACGCTCCAGCGGATTGCCGTAGAAGTGCAGCGCGTCAGCCAAGTCCTCGTTATTTTTCGCAAGCGGACTCAACGCCTGTGTGAGCAGATTGAACTCCGCGTTGAGACGGGCCAGGTCTGAAGAGAATGGAGCTGCAAGAGCGCGTCCACTGCACCTCCACGGATTCTGATTGACCGCGGAGTAGGAGCCTGTGGCACGCGCGGCAGTAGTAGCCATCGCTGAAGTGCCAAGTTGAGTTTTCGAAGCGGTCTGATACGGCTGCAGGCGGGAAAGCGTCTCCGCGAGACTACGGGTAGCTGTACGCGCTGCGTCAGGGGTGCGAAACAGCTTGTGGATGGCGGAGGCGCTTCCCGCCAGATCGGCAGCATGTGAGAGAGACGCGAATTGTTCGGCTTGCGGCAGACGCCGCAGGATCTCGTTCTGGGCAATCGGATCGCTCAGCACCGGATGCTCCGTGTTGACCAATCCACTTCGCTGGGGTGTTTGCGTTGGCTTCTGCGTGAACTTCGGGGGGATGCACGGCAGCGGCAGCTGGAATACGTAGGCGGGCTCGACGGGCAGCAGTGAATCGATGAGCGCGATTCCCGTGCGCCATAGCTCACTCACCTTGAGCGTCAGCGGGGGCGGGGCGGAGCGAACGGTGTCTGGCGGGTCGGGCCACGCTAAGCCCTGGAGCGTCCAGCCATTCGGCGACCTTCCTACATTTTCGCGATTGAAGCACCAGAAGACGGATGTCGCGGGCGCCGCAGGATCACAGACAGAGCTCCATGTCGTGGTAACTGTGGTCGTCAATGAGCTGCCTGCGACAACAGCCTGGGGTGTTGCGAATGGGGTCCAGTCGAGCAGAGCGAGATCAATGGCGCGGTCGTCTCCGCCGTTTGCGGCCGCGTTCTGGCGCCACACCGAGGGCACTCCGGCGGCGTCGTTCAGCAGCATCGGGCCGGGGCCGGAGACCTGTGCGAGAGAGATGCTCTGGATGGTATAGCGGTAGAAGTTTTCACCCCGCTTGCACCAGCCGCCGCTCGGCAGCGTAGGCGCATTGCCGGGAGATTGCGTGAAACTGGTGAATGCGGAATCAAGCTGAGGAGAGAAAGCGAACTTCAGCACCGGGATCGAATCGATCGGCACCGTAACGGTGTTGCCGTTGCTGTCCTTGGGCAGGTTGTTCGGATCCGTACCCCCATCGGCCAATTTGGCATCGATTGGACGGTCCACTCCAGTTCCCTGCACCAGCGCCGGCGAACGGCTTTGCAGAAAGAGTGCATTGACCAGCGGTGGCGCGGGCGGCGTTACCGTTCCCGGCCCGAGCGAAAATCCGACGCAGCCCGAAACGCTGAAGAACAGGAACGAGACGCTGCCACAGATCTGTCCGGTGATCGTGGTGTTTGCGGCTGTGCCGTCGCTGGTGACACTAAGATTTCCACTCGCGGAGACGGAGACGATGAACAGGTGAAGCTGTCCGCTAATGGTGATGGAACCGGCCAGCAGAAATGGTGAGAAGCCGATGCCAACGGCCGCAGTTGCGCCAATTTCAAGATACAGGTTGATGCTGGTATCGCCCCAGATGAGCGCGACGCTGATGCCCAGCGCGATGGAAAAACCGGAGAGCGCGTGCGTGGGAAGATTGAAGCCAGGAAAATCCGGGATGCCCTGCCCATGGATTTCGAGATATCCGGAGCCGGTGAAGGAGTTAATGACAGAGACGGTCGCGGGCTTCGCGATGCTGCCCAGGTCGAGATAAAAGTTCGTCGGATCGGTAAAGTCGAAGAAAGCATCTGCAGGAATGGAAATGGCAAAGAACGGACTGAGGCTGTAGTTGATCTGCAGGCCAATGGTCAGGGTGCCGCGCCCGATATCGAGATCGAGCGTCGCCAAAATGGTTCCCGTAGCGTCGCCAAGAAGTCCGGGCAGCGACGGCACCAGAATGTTCGCGTTCATGAACAACAAAATGCGCGGCCCCGGCAGTTCGAGCACCAGGATGCCCTTGAGGTTCATGACAAAGCCGCCGTCCATGGTGCCAAGGACGGCGCCGGCGCCGAAGGCCCATTGACCGATTTCTGCCTGCCAGCCGTTGCTATGCACGTTTGCAACATCGGTGGGGTCGCCTTTGACCTGCAGGTACCAGGTCATGGGGTCGTCTACCGTGCGTCCGAAGTGCATCGCGAACAGCGCAATCAGTCCATAAATGCCGAGCCCCGAAGTGCCCAGCACGATGGGTGCGGGGAAATCCACTTCGAGCGAAATGGCGACCCCGGTCGCAGTATTGCCGGAGTCGTCGGGCGGCGTCTGCTGGATGTTGAACTCGGCCTTCGCGCGAAGGCCGATGGGCACAATCGTGACGTCGATCGAGCCGGCGACGCCGCCGTTGCCGACGTTGAGATATCCCGATCCCTTGAACGCGCCCGGAATGTTGACCGACGCGCCGAGCGCGGAGATAGTCGGCACCCCGAGCGGGTCCAGCGGCCAGCGGACCTTGGCGCGATCGACGCTGACGATGCCAAGGTCGGCCTTGATACCTACGTCCACTTCGAAGTTCAGCGGGTTGGTGCGGGCAATGCTGGTACCGAGCACCTGGATGATGTCCGCGAGCCCGGCGGGCAGATGGAACGTTCCGGGATCGGTGACATCAATCGAGTAGCCTTTGCTCGAATCAAAAACGATGGGCATCATCGCGTTGCTAGTGCCCGCACCCCACACGATCTTTACGCCCACCGCCTTGTAGCGAACCTTGATGGGCTTGCTCGGCTTAGTGGTGATGATGCCGAGCAGGTTGACATAAAGGTCCGTTTCAACATCGAGGAAGAAAGCGGCTTCACCGCCGGCACTTCCTTCCTGCGCCAGCAACTCACCCCCGTAGAGCGTGATGGTTTCGGCGTGCAAAACGCCGATCTGCGAAATTGCCGCTGCGACTCCGAGGGCGGCGCCGTCGAGCAGGCCTTGTTCCCACCCACCCATGCTCGCGGTTGCCGCGGCGACATCCTGCAACAGCGGGGAAAACACCAGCAGGGTACCCATGAAATCGCGGAAGCGGTTTACCTGAGGATCGGTGGAATCATCTGTCACCGGATCGCCCCAGCGCATCAGGCCATCCTTGTCGTTCTTCGCGGCCGCGATGGTGAGTTGCTCGGTCCAGGTGTTCGTTGAATCGTCGTGCGAGATGATGAGGTCGTAATCCGTGGTGCCGTCTGCCGGATTTGGGTTTCCGGGCAGGTTCTTCACGGTCATCGAATGGTCGCCGCCGGAATCGTACGACGCCTTCTGCGCTGCGCTCTGCAGGCCCTGTTGCGCAGCCGTGCTGAACTGAACTTCGCCAGAAACCTCGATCGCAATAAAAGTGTTCTGTGCAATGCGAACGATGATCTTGATGGAGCGGAACCACGCCGGCCGATTCTGATCTGCGCCGGGAGGCTTCTGCAGCGTTGGCTGCTGAGGGTTTGGGGGTGGAGTTACGGCAGGGGGGCCGGTGACCACAGCCGTAACTGTCGCGCTGGGGCCGGGCTGCGTGCTGTTAAAGAAGGCATGCGCCAGCCAATAATCAGCGTAGACATATTGCGAGTCCGGAGATGAGCCTGAGCCCCAGGCGCTCTGCGCGGAAACACCCCCGGGCAGCACAGCATCGTCCTGGTCATTGCCCTTTGTAACAGTCGTGATCTGCGGCTGTTTCGCGGTACTTTGCACAGCCCCCTGAATGATTTCTGCCAGAGCGACCGCACGGCGCGACGAGAGATCGTCGTTGTAACTGGTTGGCGTTGCGTTGTGCTCAAAGCTGGAGAACCCGTCAATCTCTACCGGGGTAGCCGTGTTATCGGCCATGCCCGCGATGAACTGATTCAGATCGCTGCTGTCGACCAGCGGCGCGGTAAACGGAACGGAAGTCGTGGTGCGCGTTACGTCTTCTTCGTCCGAGACCTCGATGTGATCTGTCGGCGCTACATCGCCGGTATTCGGCACACCGTACGAAGAAGGCGTGTTTTGCAATCCGGCCGGTGGCGCCTGCGGCGTGGTTGGCTTTGGCGGATGATCGAAGTGGAACCAGCCTTTGAGCTCGACTTTGTTGCCGCTGGCGGTCCCGGGCCATGTAGCGGAAATATTGACTGTGTCGCCGGTATTCGCCGTTACCGTGATGGTGTCGGAGGTAAGGGTCTGCGGCGCGCCGCCGTTCTGGTTGTCGACCGTGACCTGGATCCCGTCCACGTAGGGTGCAAACTGTACCGTGCCCTGCTGCGCGTTGGTCAACGTAATGGTGTGGATACCGTCGGTGGTGCTGCCCATCGCGAGGGTCATTCCGGACTGGCTCGATGGCGGCACAGGTGCAGGATTCCCGCTGGTGCCCTGTGGGACTGCATCCACGGTCAGATTCGTGGTATTCGGCGGAGACGCCGAATCGGTGACTACGATTGCATACGTGTGCGCCGTGGTGAACCCAGTGATGGCGAGCGTCTGGTTCGAAGTAATGTCCGTTCCATCCACCGTAATCGTGTAGGGCGGAACAGCCTGGTGGACGTCGACGATAAGGTTGCAGTTCTGCGGCAAGACAACCGCGATCACACCGTTCTGCTGGTCTTCCGCAATCGTATTGTTCTGCGCGTCGTAGAAGATGACCTGTATGTGCGGTTTGGTGTCTTCGTTGATGACGTCGAGCTCGAAGTCACCCGATACACCGGAGCTGCTCCCGACTCCGATCAACAGATCGTGGGCGGAGACATCCACCGCCAGCCCCTGAGCGCCGCTCGGCGCGACGAATATTCGCAGATCCGGAAGATAGATGCCCTGCCAGTTGTCTCCCACGCCAAACTGCGACAGAAGTTCGGGAGGCGTGTGACTATCACTCAGGTCAAGAACCGCCTTGTCAAAGCCAAAGCCGAAGTGGCCTGCATCGCCTACCAGCGCGTAGGGGGGCAGCATCTGGATGAGCTGCGCTTCGCCCGTGTCGTCCGGGTCATCAATGGTTGCTGCACCCCAGGAATCGAGTATGAAATTGATCTGGCCGAGAGTGCCGTCCTGTGTCAGGGTGACGAGGATCTTCGGCAGGACGAGCTTGACGTTCTTATTCGCCGGGTCTGCCTCGAGAAGTCCATTGGGATCAAGTTTTGCGCCGGTGAGAAACGGCAGATGCACGGTCGCGACGGTCAAGAGCAGGTCAAGCTGGAACTGCAAGTTCGGATAATCGGACGGTGCCGTAGTGCTGCTGCCCCAGGTGTTGAAGAGTGCAGGAAGTGTCGCTTGCGGTACGCCGGTCAGTGCACTCATCGCCGCCGCGATCATCGAAGACGGCGAGCGCGGTGCGGTGATGCGGAACTGGAAGGTGACGTCATGCCAGTCCCAGACAGAATTGCTCGGGGAGGAAGAGGAGGAGTTACTGCCACCGGTGCTGCCGCTGCCGGATACATTGACTCCATTCGGCGTCAGCGAAAACGACGACGTTACAGCGGAAGGATCCAGCCGGGCGATTCCCCAGACGGCAACGCCTTCTTCGTCGAAGCAGGTGTCCAGTTGGTCGACATGGACAGTCGACAGAAGTGCGTGGAAGATCGGACCGAGGTCAACCCCGGCCAGAAAGTAAGGACTCAACAGATCGAACAGTCCTAACGCTTCCATCGTCCCTGAAGCTCCTGTCCGCGGAGGGGTAGCCGCAGAAGTGCGTCTGTTTCGTGGATATTGGAGCCGGCAAGAGTGCTGAGATTGGATCGGGGAGAACGGGAGGGCCTGCTGAGTGGAGACGCTCCGTCAAGCAGAGCTTTTCTCCGAGTCAGGTGACGATTATCTTGGAGCCCATTGAGAGCTTTGTCAATCTGTCAATTGCGGGAATTTTCGCTCGCTTTCAGCGCACGGTGCACAAAATGCGGGCCTGCCGTTTTTCGCATAGCGGAGGAAGTAGGTCCTTCGGGATGATGCTCCGCTTTGCCATCGACGACGGCCTACAGCGGCTTCACTTTGCCGTTGGCTAAGAGAACTGGATCAAGGTAGGGTCGCGAACCGTGAGAGAGACGAACTCGGAGTTTGAGTCGGACAACAAAATTCTTCACGGATTCTCCTGAGAGAGATGCCGATCAGGGGTGCCATCATCTATTCAGGAGTGCCATCATCTATTACTGTAACCGAAACTGTAGCCATTCGATTAAGCTATTGATTCTAAATGAATGGCGGAGAGAGTGGGATTCGAACCCACGTTACCCGTTAGAGTAAACACGCTTTCCAAGCGTGCGCCTTCAGCCACTCGGCCATCTCTCCAGCACGTGATCAGGATAGCATCTGCGTGGTGGTTCAGGATGCTGCACCGGGCGCTCGTCTTCCTGCCCGCTCTCGACGCAACAGTGCGATGATGGCTCGGTGCCGTTGGCATAGTTCGCTTTGGCCAGGGAGGGCTCGTGCGTCTTCTTCGTTCTGCTCTGTTGTGCTCCGGGGGTTTGGTTGTCACTCTCTCGGCGATGGCAACTCCTGTGCATCTTCAGACAGAACATCGAACCGATCCGCTGGGCGTCGATGTAGCATCCCCGCGCTTCGCCTGGCAGAGCGATGCGACCGCGCCAGACTGGATACAGCGAGCCTACGAGATCGAAGTCGGAACCGATGAGCAGGCGGTCCGTGGCGGCAAGGGAGATGTCTGGGACTCGGGACGCATTGCATCGCCGGAGTCGATCGACATTGCATATCGCGGCCCGGCGTTGCGTTCGCATACACGATATTTGTGGACGGTGCGGGTGTGGGACAACAAGGGCAAGGAAGAAACGTCTGCGCCGGCGTGGTTTGAGACCGGTTTCCTGTCGCCCTCCGACTGGTCCGCAAAATGGATCCGGCGCGACGATCCCGCTGCCGCGCACGAGTTATCGGCGGTGCGCTGGCTGTGGCTGCCGAATACCGATGCGCAGCATGTGACACCAGGCACGGCGGCGGAGTTTCACTATGTGCTGCACCTGGATGAAAAACCACGGCGCGCAAGCCTGCGTGTTGTTTCGCGCGGCGCATTCGTTGCCTCCGTCAACGGCAAGGAGACGGGCAAGCACACGGAGTGGAGCGCCTTTGACTGGGAGGAGATCACGCCCGAGCTGCGCTTCGGCGCCGGAGCAGCGGGCGACAACGAAATCCTGGTGCACGTCGTATCGCCGAAGGGAGAAGACGGAACCCAAACCGAGCCGGCTGCATGCGCCGCGTCCATTCATGTCACCGATCAGAACGGCACTGAGCGGCGGATCGTCAGCGATCATGATTGGAGCGCGCGGACCGGAGACAGCCGCGCATGGATGCCTGCCCAGGAGGTCGGTCCGCTGGATGCAGCGTTCAGCGTGGGTGCCGATCGCACAAAGGCGATTGCCGGACCGGATCGCATCGTGACGGACGCTTCCCTGCTCCGCAAGGAATTTTCAATTGGCGGCGCTATTCACTCCGCGCGTCTTACAGTGACGGCGCTTGGCGCATATCGCAGCTATCTGAATGGAAAACCCATCGCTCCGCAGACGCTGCTGCAGCCGGGCTTCACGGACTTCCGCAAGCGCGTGCTCTATCAGACCTACGACGTCACATCGCTGCTCGCCTCGGGCAAGAACTCGCTCGGTTTTATTCTGGGCGGTGGCTGGCACGGCTCGCCGCTGACGTGGAGCGGCGATCGCTTTTTTGCCGGACCGGAGTTGCTGCGCGCGCAACTCGATATCACGTTTGAGGATGGTCATCACGAGACGATCGGCACCGATGACACGTGGCAGACGGCCGCTGCGCCGATACTCTCCTCGGAGATATACGGCGGAGAGGCCTACGATGCGCGCGCTGAGATTCCGGGATGGAATGAAGCTGGGTTTGCGGCTCAAGGATGGCTTCACGCGGTGACAGCAACTGTTCCCGATGGTGTGAAGGTCACCGCATCGCCTGACGCGCCGATCACGACCATCCTCACGCTGCATCCCGAGTCGCTCGATCCTGGCAACACCGCGCATCCAGCGGTTTTCGATATGGGACAGAATATGGTTGGCAACGTGCGGCTGCATGTCCACGGGCCTCGCGGCACAGTGGTGCGGCTGCGCTATGCCGAACGACTCAACCCGGATGGCAGCATCTATACCGAAAACCTGCGCAACGCCACGGTCACCGACTACTACACGCTCTCGGGCAATGGCGATGAGAGCTACACGCCCAGCTTCACCTTCCACGGCTTTCGCTATGTGGAGGTCTCCGGCTATCCGGGTACGCTGACCAAAGCAAGCATCGACGGCCTGGTCTACAACAGCCTTCCCGAGCAGCCGTCGATGCGCTTTCACAGCTCGAGCGATCTGCTAAACCGCATGAGCGAACTTGGCCTGTGGGGGCAGCGCGGAAACTTCTTCTCCATTCCCACGGATTGCCCGCAGCGCGATGAGCGTCTGGGCTGGATGGGCGATGCCGGCGTCTTCTGGCGAACCGGCACCTACAACTTCGATACTGCAAGTTTCACGCAGAAGTTCATGAACGACATTCTGGATGCGCAAGTGGCGAACGGATCGTTCACGGATATCTCGCCCGATCTTCTGAAGCCGGAGTCAGGCGCGCCGGGATGGGCAGACGCCGGCATTCTCGTGCCTTACGCCGCGTGGCTGCAGTATGGGGACACCGCGCTGCTCGATCGCTCCTGGCCGGAGATGGAGCGCTACATGGACTACATCGAGCGTGGGAATCCGGAGTATCTGCGGCGCAACCAGCTTGGTAATAACTACGGCGACTGGCTCGCGCCGGATCCGCATACGCCGCACGATCTGATCGCTACAGCGTACTGGGCAATCGTGGCGCGCGATATGAAGGAGATGGCGGCTGTGCTTGATCGCAAGGCGGATGCGGAGAAGTATGAGGCGCTGTATCAGAAGATCGCCGCTGCCTATCGCAGGGCTTACGTCAAGGATGACGGCTCCGTCGTCGGCGATACACAGACCGCTTATGTCGCCACGCTCTACAGCGGCATTGCGCCAGAGAACCTACGCGCGGCCATGACCGAGCGGCTGGTGAAGGACATCGAAGCACACGGGAACCATCTGACGACAGGCTTTCTCGGGACGCCGTTCCTCATGTTTGTGCTGGACGAGAACGGCCGCGCGGATGTGGCCTACAAACTTCTGCTGCAGGATACGTATCCGTCGTGGGGCTATATGGTGCGAAAGGGCGCAACGACATGGTGGGAGCGCTGGAACGGCGACACCGGCGATCCAGCCATGAACTCTTACAACCACTATGCATTCGGATCGGTGATGGCCTGGGTCTTTCGCCGTGTCGCCGGCATCGATACCGACTCATCCGGCGCAGGATTTCATCATCTGTTGATCAGCCCACACTTTGATCGCAGCCTGCCGCAGGTGCACGCGGAGTACGACTCGGCATACGGCACCATCACAACCGACTGGAACGGCGCGGCACACACATTCACCGTGACCACGCCGCCGAATACCACCGCGACGATTGCTCTGCCGCGTGGCAGGTCGGAGCAAGTAGGCAGCGGCACTCACAGCTACACCGTGCAGTAACGCGGCGCCTCACTCACTCCTAATCCGCGATTCCCGGTTGCGGCGGGTCGATGCCCAGCGCTGTGGCGAGCGAGACCAGATGGTCCTGCTCATCGATGAGAATGGTCCGGATGGTCTCGCTGAGCGCGTATTCGTTCAGTTCTTCGGCCTGCTTCAAACGGCGGCGATACTGGCGGATAGTCTCCCGCTCGTTGTCGAGGTCGAAGCGGAGCATCTCCTCGGCCTTCTCGGAGGTCTTTACCGGCTTCGGCGCTACGGTCGGCATGCCTCCCAGGTAGTCGATCGCATTGGCGATCTTCAGCGCGTGCGCAAGCTCTTCCGTGGCGTGGACGGCCAGTTCGTCCGCGATGTTCATATAGGCTGCGCCCTTCAGCACCTGCGAATAGTTCACATAGGCGATGATGGCCTGATATTCGCGGGCCAGATCTTCGTTCAGGTATTCGATCAACTGCTTCCGGGTCAGCGCTTTCTTCTTCTCGTTCGGCATTCTTTCTCCTTGAAAGGGATGCGAGCCTCGGGGAGGTAGAACCACTCCAAGTGCCTTGCGCTGAGTGGGATGATAATGGAAGCGTTGATGTTGCAACGTCCCATATACCGCGTACTGCACCCTTCTTCCGCCCCCATACGTCTATCCATCACCATGCTGCGCGCTGCTCTACTCTGTTGGCTGCTGCCCCTGCCCCTATTGGCCCAGACCAAACCCGATATACCTGCCACGCCACCGCCGCCGAAGAGCGCGATGATGGTGACGGTGCCGGTGTTGGTACTCGAGAAGAAGGGCCAACCGGTCGCAAGTCCCGCCAAGGACCAGCTCGCCGTAAGCGAAGACGGCGCGGCGCAGACCATCCTGACGCTTGCCCCCGCGGCCGGGCAGCCGCTTATCTTCGGCCTCCTGGTAGACACCAGCCGCGGCCAGCGCGGTGCGACGGCGGAGGAGAAGGCCGCCAGCGCGGACTTCATCACGGCAATGATGAAGTCGGCGCAGGATCGTGGATTCGTCGTCCATTTCGATCGTGAGGTGGAGCTGCTCCAGGATTTGACGGCCGATAAGGACAAGCTGCAGCAGGGCGCCAGTCTGCTGGACTCCCCGGAGCCCACGACCGGCAACGACCCATCGGCCAAGGGCGCGCAGTCGCTGCTCTACGACTCGATCTATCTCGCCACCAATGAGATCACCGGCAAGCAGAGCGGACGCAAGGTGCTGGTGCTCTTCTCTAACGGCATAGACCAGGGCAGCAAGGAGTCGCTGCGCAGCGCCATCGACACCGCGCAAAGGACCGGCACGGTCATCTACGCCGTCTATGTGAAGGGTGAGATAGACAAGGAACAAAAGAAAATGGACCAGGAGCGCGATCCCAATCGCCGTGGCATGGGCTATCCGGGAGGTGGCTATCCCGGTGGCGGTTACCCTGGCGGAGGCTATCCGGGCGGTGGCTATCCCGGTGGTTATCCTGGTGGATATCCTGGGGGCGGATACCCGGGCGGCGGATACCCCAGCGGTGGGCAGCGCCGGCCCCAGCAGAGCGTGAAGGGGGACGGAAAGCGCGTTCTGGCGGATATCGCGACGCCGACTGGCGGGCGCGTCTTTGAACTGACGAAAAAGGACAATGCCGCCGCCATCTACGCCATGATCGAGAACGACCTGGCGCACCAATCGGTAGTGACATTCAATCCGGATAAGCAGGGCGCCCGTCCCGGTTTCCACTCGCTCAAGCTGGAGAGCAAGCAAAAGGACACGATCGTCGATGCACCCGATGGTTTCTACGTGAAGGAACCGGATTGAGCTCCTGAGTCATTGGAAAAGCGAAGGGACCTGCCGCAACGGCAGGTCCCTTTCTATTGCGAGAACGATCTACCCTTATTGTGCGGCCTCCTGCCGGGCATGGAGGAAGAGATCGACATTGTTCTTGTCCACCAGCGTGGTGCCCGTATCGACGAATGCCGGCACGGGCGAGAAGGAGTCGGTATCGTAGTCCTTATCGAGCGGCTTCAGCGGATTCTCGTGCAGCTCGACTACCTGCTTCAGACCGTAATACGCCATGGTGAAGGGCTTCTGGCCCACGGTGGCGTCGATCACGCCCTCCTTCACCAGGTTCAGCGTAGCTTCGTCCACGTCCATCGCCACCAGTTCACGGTCCTTCACATTTGCCCGCTTCACTGCTTCTGCAACGTCCTTGCCGGCCGAGGCCTCCAGACAGATGAAGGCGTCGACCTTGTCCTTGCCAGTCTTGGCAAGCATCGACTGCGTGTTGTCGAAGGCGTTGCCGGAGTCGCCCTTGATGTTGACGATGTTCACGACGGTGATTCCCGAGCTGCGGGAGAATGCGTCCATGTAGCCCTTGAGGCGCTCGTCCAGATTGGGCTGGCCGGGCATGGTGAAGAACACCACGTTGCCCTTGCCGTGCAGCTTCTCCACCACGCGCTGTCCGCCCAGGCGACCTGCCGCCAGGTTATTAGTACCGATGAAGTAAAGCCGGTGGCTGTTGGGGGAGTCGGAGTCGACGGTTAACACCGGGATGTTCGCAGCGATGGCCTTGTCGATCTCCGGCTGCATCAGAGCCGGGTCCGCGACGGAGACCAGAATGCCCGCCGGTTTGCGCGCGATTACGGTTTCAAACTCCTGCACCTCGCCCTGTGGATCGAAGGTATCGGTGCCGCGCATCTCGGCCTTTACACCGTACTGATTAGCCGCCTTCATCAGGCCGGTATTTGCGGTCTGCCAATAAGACAGTTTGATATTGGTGGCGACCAGGTAGTACTGGTCGGAATAACTGTGTTTAGCGCAACTGCTGGTGGCCAGCAGGCAGGCCGTGCCCAATACCGCCAACGTCGTCGTGCGTAGTGTCCTCTGCATCGCTTCCTCCCCAATGTGCTTCGCCGCACGCATCGCGGTGAAAAAAAGCTCGAAAGGGCTGATTGTACGCCGGGTCTTCTCCTCGATGAAAGAGACCGCGGATTCAGCCGTTTTCTCCACCAAGAGCAGGAACCTAGCAGCCCCTGGTTCAAAGTTCAAACGCGAAGCGGCAAGCCCTGGACGCTCGCACCGGTAGCGCGGAAGACGGCGTTTGCGATCGCGGGAGCGATGGCGATGATCGGTGTTTCGCCGGCGCCCGCGGAGGGCAGATCCGGGCGGTTCACCAGATGAATGTCCAGCTCGGGCAGGTCGTCCAGCCGCGGCACTCGGTAGTCCCCAAAGGAGGCATTGAGGAGTTTGCCATCTTCGAACTGGATTTCCTCCCGCAAGGCCGCGCCCAGCCCCATGATGATGGCGCCCTGAACCTGAGCCAGCAGATTCGCGGGGTTCACAATAGCGCCGCACTCGAACGCCTCGCAAACACGTTGCACCTTGACGGTATGCTGCATGCGGTTCAGCCCAACTTCCACGCAAGCCGCTACGTAGGAGCCTTTCTCTGTCCCACAGGCCAGCCCAACGGCGGTGTTGGCTTTTCTTCTGTTGGCGCGTTCCTGCCAGTGAAATTGGCTGGCCGCGGTCTCCAATACGGCGAGCAAGCGCGGATTTTGCAGGTGAGCGCGCCGGAACTTAAGCGGATCGGCGCCCACCGCAGCGGCAAGCTCGTCCATGAAGACCTCGCGTGCAAAATTGTTCGCGGTGGCGGCGAGCCCGCGGTAGGAGCCATGGCGTAATGGGGGCTGCGAGGGGACAAAGCGGCAGTCTGTTTTGCCGATGGCGTAGGGCGTGTCCACCGCGTTGGGCCCGGAGTTGATGTTGATGAAGTGCCAGGTGGCGATTTTGCCCTGCGCGTCCAGGCTGGCCTCCGCCTCGATCACGCCTGCGGGCCGGAAATAGGCCCAGGTGAATTCCTCTTCGCGTGTCCAGCGCAAGGAAACCGGCCTGCCCGCAGAGCGCGCGAGGCGTGCGGCTTCCACCGCACATTCGCCGGTATGTTTGCCGCCGAAAGCGGCACCGAAATCGGGGACGACCACGCGCACCTGATCTTCGGGCATGTGAAAGGCGCGCGCCAGCTCGGTGCGAGTCCCAAATGGATTTTGCGAGCCGGTCCAGACGGTCAGCCGCCCATCCTTCCACTCTGCAACCGCTGCTCGCGGTTCCAGCGGCGCGTGCTGGATGTACGGAACGTTATAGCTTCGGCGCAGGACCTTTGCCCCGGCGAGCTCGCTCTTAAAGGGGTTCTCCGGCACGCCGCCGTCGGCATTCTGCTTCAAGTACTGGAAGAGGTTCTTGCTGGATGGCTGTGGGATGGACGGTAGGGTCTCCCATTTCGCGGTGCTGGAGATCGCGGCGAGTGCGCGTTCCGCGCGGAAACTATTCGCGGCAGCTACGCCGACGAAGAGATCGTCTCGGACGACGATCACATCCGTCATGGCCTTGGCTGGAGCAAGGTCGATAGAGACCAGCCTCGCGTTATACGACGGCGGGCGGAGGATCTTTCCGTAGAACATTCCCGGCCGCGCAACATCCGATGGATATTGATGTGCGCCGGTTACGATGTCACGCCCGGTTGGCCTGGCAAGGGATGTGCCCAGCACCTTCCATTCCTTCACCGGCGTAAGCGCGATATCTGATGGAATGGCCCGCTCAAACAGATTTGTAGATGCGGCGCTTCTGGCAAGCTCGGCGTAACCGCAGGAGCGTTTGCTGGCCGCGTGAACGACGTCGCCGTCTCGCATCTCAACCGTAGCTCGCTCGACCTTCCACTGTGCGCAGGCGAAATCGAGCAGCAGCGTCCGTGCCATCGCCGCTCCGCGCCGTACTGCGGGAACCGTGCGTGGTGTGGTGCCGCTGCCGGCTGTCATGCCGTCATCCGGAACGAGGCTGGTATCGGCCAGGATCATCAGCACCCGGCCCGCGGGAACCCCAAGCTCCTCTGCCGCGGCCTGGGTTAACTCCACTCGTGCGCCCTGCCCGCCTTCGACCTTGCCGGCCAGCACCGTAATGCTTCCGTCTTCCCCGAGATGGATGCGCGCCGCCAGGTTTTGCGCGCCGCTTCCAAGGAAAGTGTTCCGGCTGCGTTGTCCGCTCTCGCTCTCCTGGGGCAGCGCGGGTATCGACACCGCAAGGAACAGTCCAGCTCCCAGCGTCTTCACAAACGCGCGCCGGCTGAGCCCGAAGTCGTAAGCCACGCACTCCGGTGGCTCGCCTTCGCTCACTGCGTCTGCGTGAGACACGCCGTCTGCCGGCTTCCCCTTCATGCATGAGCCTTTCGGGTCTGCCTTCCGCGTGTCAGCCGGTCAACGATGCTCACATATTTGGGATAGCCGCCGCAGCGGCAGATGTGTTTTTGCAGCTCCGCACGATACTCGGCTTCGCCGGCCGAGGGATTCTTCTTCATCACGCCCGCAACGCCCATGATCATGCCCGCCGTGCAATAGCCGCATTGGAAGGCGCCCTCTGCGAGAAACGCCTCCTGCACCGGATGCAGCTTGCCGCCATTGGCCAGGCCCTCGATGGTCAGCACGGTTTGCTTGTCCACGCGGCTGATGGATGTGAGGCAGGAGGGTGTGGGCAGACCGTTCAGCAGCACGGTGCAGGCGCGGCATTCCCCTTCGCCGCAGCCATACTTGGTTCCGGTGAGTTGAAGATCTTCGCGAAGCACGTCCAGCAGCGGACGATCCTGATCGGAAGTGACGGTGCGCGATCGTCCATTCAGGATGAAGGTGATCTTGGCGTCCATGCATGCCGCCTTCGCAGGATCGTTAACAACCTATAACGATGAACCTCACGCCCGGG
>CAVQJM010000018.1:0-65866 GCA_963712845.1 uncultured Acidobacteriaceae bacterium | reverse complement strand
GCGGGCCGGAAACGGCTGTGGGAGTTCAAGTCTCCCTCCGGGCACCATAGATTCTATAAGGCTTATATCTTCTGGCCCACAATAGATCACTCATCCTCGAAGACTCGATACTACTGAACCTCCAAGGGTATCGAAATGGAGGTGCTCTGCGCCCCGCTAGTGGCCGTGACCATCACGTTGTAACTGCTGCTGGAGGTTGGGCTTGTCGCAGTAGACATATTTGGTACGCCACCGCAACCGATCATCCCCATGACTAGTAGAAGGCTGAGACCAGCATAGATTCGTTTCCGCCATTGCCCCAAAGTAAACAGGCCAAGAGCAGCAAGCGCTCCTAAAGAGATGCTTCGTCTCGAGCTAAGGGGTCCGGATTCGGAGATTGCGCTAGCGGTCTGTATGGATACTGACAACTCACTCGAGCTCTGATCTCCGGCTGATATCGTCACTTGCGATGTGGACAGAGAACAGACTGGCGATGCAGCCGACCCTCCTTGACTTCCTGCGACAACCTTGCATTGGAGATTTACTGGTCCCTGGAAGCCGTTTTGAGGAGTTATGTAGACGTCTGAAGTTGCCGCCCCTCCAGCAGAAGTCACCTGCAAACTAGCTACTGAGGAAGAGAGTGCGATGTTGGACGACGCGCTGCTCTGCTGTGTTCCTGAGCCGGTCAGCGCAACTGATTGTGAATAGCCGTTATCCACGTCCGTAATGGTCAGCGTACCGTTGCTGGGCCCCGTACTTCCAGGTCTGAACGTCATGGAAATCGTGCAACTGCTGCCCGCGGCCATACTGCCAATGCACGTGTCATACGGCACGTAATCCTCATCGCCCGATAACGCGATCAATAGGTCTACGACACTAGTGCCAGGATTCTTGATCGTCACGATCTGGGCCGCGCTCGTTGTCCCCGCAACCTGCGACGCAAACGTCAGATTTCCAGGCAGAACGGAGATCTGATTACTGCCGCTAGTGTCGGCTGACAGGTCAGTGAACGAATTAGATTGATCGTTTGTTTGAGCAAATGCACCCGATGCAGTTGCCGTAAAGACAATCCATGCGAATAATGTCAACGCAGAGAATCGTCTAATCCTCTTGCGAGTGATCAACCCCCTAGCGCCAAAGCAATGCCGCAACGCGGACACTTGCGGTGCGATGGACGATCCGCCCGTGTCCGCCGGAACTGACATGCGACTACCGCGAATGGGGTCAACACAGACGATCGTCTGATCCTCTTGATGGTGATCAAGCCGGCAGCTATAGGTACAACGAAAACGCGTCGTGAGCCGGGCTTTTCGTTTGACCGGATCTACTAAGCAGATCGACATAGCCGAATCATCCCTTCACAGCGACCAGTTGCAAAGTCACGTGTGGTGTCTTTATCGGCAGCAGGGCGTATTTCTAGTACCTTTCCGAAGCAATTACTAAGTCATTTTGGGAGCGCACGACTTAGTAAGAGAAATAACTTTCCAGGAGGGGAAATAACTTGTCCTGGAAGGGTTAATAACTTGTCCGGAAGAGAAATAACTTGCCCGCAGAATAAAGGAGAGCATCCTTATAAGTCAGGATGAGCGCGAACTCTAAAAAGTGGACGAAGCCCCTTCGGGTTGCGCTAGTTAAAACCTCGCGTTCGTCCTGAATGGAATGCGCCACCCACCGAGAAGATCTCCACAGCTCGCGCGGACAAGCTTGGTGCTGTCATCGCAGGGTTCAGAGTGGCTTTCGCTTCAGGACTTCGAACTGGGAAAAGCCTCGCTAATGCGTCACCTTCCCAAACCTAATCAATCCCCTGCTACTCTCGTTCACCTTTGCGAGAAGCAGGCACTTCCGTCTTACACTGAGCTGATAGGTGTGCCGGGCTGAGAGCAGATCCACAGCAATATGTTTATCGGCAGCAAGACAAATTTCGTTACTGATCGCCGAGCACTGACTAGTTTTGGGGTGCCGACAATCAGGGAGAGGAAACCCTCCCGAGAAAGGACCGGACGCGGTCAAGTGGACGCAGCAGGTCTTATCGGTCGTGATCTTAGAAAAGTTTATGGAGTAAGAGGGGAAGGCTCCTGATTAAGAACAACTGAGGCTTGTTTGGCCTTCGCTACTCAAACAGGAGGTTACCGTTCGCCAGGAACTCGCTAAAGCTTTAGTGAGCTTGGACGAGACTTAGTCTGACTCGGAGGGAGCTGACCTGCGCTTGCGCAGGCTCACGCGATGCAATGGGAGTGTCGAACTGCCCTTCTCCAGGTTGGATCGGCAGGCGTTCCCGCGCCCGCCACTCTACGTCGCGACCGTGGGAGAGGGTGATGTACGCCCGAACGCAGACAACTCGCCCAGTTTGAGAGTGTTGGACCACCTGATTGCACGTCAGGATAACCGTACCGCGGGTGGATCGACCGTGCCTGGTATTCCGGAAGCCGCCGGCCCAAAGCACTCACCATTGAGTTTCGTCAAAGCCGGTCAAAGACCAGTACTAATTAGCTTTTTGGTACACGTGCACCCAATCAACGTCCATGCTCTTGTTGGCGAGGCTGTCGTTTACCGGTCCGGCCCAGAGCATCACCATCGTGCCCAAAATAACCTTGGTCTGCCCGGGTCCGGTTGTGATTGGCTGCCGCCAAATCTCTTTATCATCGATGTACCAGACAAGCTCCTGCGCGTTCCATTCGAGGCCGTATACGTGAAAGTCCTGGCTAAGGTCTTCCGTCCGGCTGAGTTTCTTCGCGTCGGGATGATCCGTCTCTCCCGCCCAGATGTGATAGTTAAGGTTCATTTTCGCGGGATAGTGGCCCTCGTTGATATCGATCTCGAAGTGCTGACCGCCTTCGCTGTCGACGTTGCCGGTATCGAGCCAGAAGGCGTTGTTGACGCCGGATCCTCCTGCATAGCGGATTCTCGCCTCGAAATATCCATACTGCTGGCTGAACTGGGCCGTGGAAATGCTCGCCGCAGTCCAGGGCACGCCTTTGACGCGCTCTTGCTTACGGACGACGAGGTGGCAGATACCGTCGCTCACTACGACGTTGTCCGCCCAACGAGTGGATAAATATTGAGCCAGCCAGGCGGGCGTTGGTTGTGTGGGCCCATTGTCCGGAGTCCATTTCGATGTATCCAGCGCGGAGCCATTGAACTCATCACTGAATACCAGGTTCCACTTGGATGTGGAGGGCGGTCCGGCATGGCATGTGCTCACGAATGCTGCAACCGCCAAGAGGGCATGGCAAAGCCTGGTGCTTCTGCTCATTCTGAGCCTCCTGGTTATGAACATGATTCGGCGAGCCACGCTTTGGTGTAGCGAGCCAACTTACCGTAGGTGTTATCGGTCGCATAGACCTCACGTCCCAGCAGCAAACCGAGAAGCATTGCGTGCAGGCGATTGGTCGCAACAACCGAATAGTCAGAGAAGAGAGAGATTCCGTCCTTCACCATTCTGTCGCGTGCGGCGTACCAGAGAAGGACATTGAGACGCTGCGGGGTCCACTTACCAAACAGCGAGAGCAGATGATATGTCCCTCCCGCCACGACCTTTGTGGCGCCAGTGAGACTGTCCTTCCAATCGACGGAGGGTTCGTACTCCGGACAGGCAACCGCCTCCTTATCCCGCCGGAGCAGGTTCAGTACGCGACCTGCAGGGGCAGCCCCGTTCGGCTTCAGGAGGGTCCACAGCTCATGTGCCATGTCCGGCATCATCGCTACGTGTTGGACTCCACTCTGCCTCAGGGCGCTGTAGGATTCGTGATCGCGCACAAACAAATAAGTGTTCTCATGCCGCGCGACCCTGCCAAGGGATGCCTCACGGGCAGCGTCTGTGCTGTAGTGCAAAGATTGCGGCATGACAACGATCCGGCATGACGGGTACTTCTCCATAAGCCACTCACGCGCCTCCTGGTGCTTCCCGTAGAGATCGCCGAAGTTTCCTCCGCCATGGCAGAGAAAAGTAGAGTCCGGAGTGACTCCGGGGACGCCAGTACGCGGAAGATCCAACACGCTGAGGCGCTTGTATATCGGGATGTTGTAGTGCTCGAAAAATGCCTCTGTTCCCAGATTGATCAGCTGGTCTCCGATATTGCTATGCACCGGGTAGTCGACATAGAAGATACGGCTGTTCGTGTCGATGACCTTGGTGATCTCGCCCAGCTTTGCTTTCAGAGTCGAAAGGCGTTCTTCGAGTTCATGCGGATGTAAGTGAATCAACGAACCCTCCCCTCACGGTCTGAAAATGTGTGTCTATCAGGCTGGCGATATGCTCGTGCATGCGACCGACGAATACTGAAGTGTCAAAGCTACGAGCATGAGACTGAATGGAGGCGGGATTGAACTCAGTCTCCTCTCGTTCAAAGCGCTCGATACAGCGCATGAGGGCGTCCGCAGTCTGCGCTTCGAAGAACAAGCCTGTGCGACATCCGTTGCCGTTGCCCTCGAGCACCGTCTCCAGGGCGCCACCCTTGCGATAGGCGAGGACGGGTTTGCCGTATGCCTGCGCCTCGACGGGAACGATGCCGAAATCTTCATCTGCCGCAAACAGGAAGGCGCGGCTGTTCGCATAGACGGAAGGTAGCTGGTCATCGCTCACGCGACCCAGGAACTCGATGGTAGGCCCGGCGATGCGCTTCAACGCTGCCTCTTCTCTTCCCGCGCCTGCGATCAGCAGGCGGCGCCCGAGTTTGTTGCAGGCATCGATCAGCACATCCAGGCGCTTGGTATGGGTGAGCCGGCCGACGGATAAGTAGTAGTCGCCGCGCTGATCTGAGAGGAAAGCGTGCTGCGTCTCGACCGGCGGATAGATGACGGTTGAGCTCCGGCGATAATAGGTTTCGATACGCCTGGCAATGTACTCAGAGTTCGCGATGAAGTGGTGAACCCGTTGTGCCGCGGCGAAATCCCATTGACGAATATAGTGTGAGCTTGCGGCGAAAATCGGCCTGCTGAGCCATGACGTCTGGTGCCGGAAGGTCCAGTAGAGATCCCAGACATAACGAACTGGAGTGTGGCAATAGCAGATGTGCAACGCATCCTGATCGAGGAGCACACCTTTCATCAGGCTGGCGTCAGAGCTGATGATGACGTCATACCCACGTAGATCCAGCGATTCCACAGCAAAGGGGAAGAGCGGCAGCAGCGGACGGTAAAGGCGCGCGATTGCCGGTATCTTCTGCATGAAGGAGCAGGTCAGAGTACGCCCCTTCAGCTCCTTAGGAACGCTCTGCTCCCGGGCGAACAGGCAGAACAGGTCTGCGTCGGGATACATCTCGGCCAGGGCGGAGACAACTTTCGTTCCTCCTCCATTGACCAGGAACCATGGCGTCAGGATCGCGATTCGCAAGGAGCGGCCTTCGGTGGTGTTCATCCTTGCCCCCCAGAGACGGCTGCTGCCGGAAATTGCAGCCGCATCTTCTCGCGCAGGGATAAGCCGAGCAGCAGGCCCCAACTCATCAGAGCCAGACTGCCGTCCGTAATCAGGCTGGCCCATGCAGCTCCGACCCAGGAGTAGCGCGGAATCATGTACAGATTGACACCAATATTCAGGCCGGCTGCGGCAAGCTGAGATCCGAGCCGAACGTGCTGGTATCCGGCGCCGGCGAGAGCGTCCCCGGCGCTCCATTGGAAATTGCGGAACACGGGGATGAGGCACAGCCAGCGTAGAGCAGCGACGCTTTGGCTGAAGTCCTTGCCTACGATGTGAGGAATGAGCGGGGCGCATGCGAACAACGCGATGCTGATGGCGATCGACAGCCAGGTCGTCTTCTTCAACAAGCGGCTCGCCAGAGCGACGGTCGCAGATATGCCTTGTTCACCCTGCCTGAAGAAGCGTGGAAAGGCTGCCGCGTAGACCGCGGTGACGGGCATGGTAGCGAAGGTAAGAACGCGGTACGCGACAGAGTAGATGCCGTTCGCTACGTTCAGCCCTCGATTGCCCAGCATGACCTTGTCGAGATCGTTATAGATGGAGGTCGTCGAGCAAGAGACGGCGAAGGCAATCCCCTCCCCTGCGTGACGAAGGACGAGCTTTGGATGGAAGGCCGGCCGTCCGTGATAGTAGGTTACTGCCGAAACCGCGAGCACTGCCGAGAGGAAGGATACCGAAATGCTCCCTACGGCCCACTCCTCGAGAGTGATCTTGTGCAGATTCAGGAAGAGGGCCAGTGCGAGGAGCGCGCGCAGCAGGTTGGTTACGAAGCTCAGCAACGCGGTCCGGCGCATCTCTTCGAAGGCCTGGAATGCCTGGCTGCAGTTCGAAGCCAAAGGGGTGAAGACGCACTCGGCTGCGGCGATGAGGGCCATGGGCAGCATGCCTGCCCCATGCAGGAGACGGTGGCCGACGCCGACCAGCATGCCGACGATGAAGGGGCTGACAAGCAGCGTTGTGAGCAGGACATTTCCCCAATACACAGGGAAACGGCTCGGATCTGCGCTTACTCGGCGGAGCAGGATAAACCCCGCGCCCAGCGTGCTGTACTGGTTGACGATCGAGACCAGGGCCACGATGGCGATGTACACGCCGTACTGCGAACTACCCAGAAGACGCGTGAGAAGGATGAAGTAGGCTGCCTGCAGGCCGACAGACGCACACTGCCCTGCCAACACCCAACCCGCGTTGCGTGCGAGCACGTTCACAGCGTCGCCACCACCTGCTGATATTGATCGCGGACGGCACTCCAGGTGAAATTCTTGACGAAGGACTGATAGCCTTCGCGGGCGATCTCCTTGCGGGCGGCTTCGTTGTGCAGGAGCGTGCTGATGGCTTCGGCGAGCTGCTCGGGCGAGTTCGGCTCCACCAGCAGACCACCTCCCTCGCGGAACGCCTCCGGGATGCCCCCGACATTGGTCGCCACCACCGGCAGACCACAGGCCATCGCTTCCACATTGACCATGCCGAAGGGCTCCTGCCATACAGATGGGCAGCAGAACAGATCCGCGGCGCGGAACTCGTCTGCGAGACTTTGCCCGCTGCAGTAGCCTTTGAATTGCACGTTGTGCGGCGCGGTATCGATCAGCTCGCTTACATAAGAGGTCATCTTGCTGCCACCGTAGGACGAGCCCCCTACGATGCGAGCTTCGACATCTGCGCCTCGCTCCTGCAGCAGACGCATGGCGGCGGTAAAGACGTGGACACCCTTCTCCCGGATGAGTCTGCCGGCAAACAACACCACGGGCACCTCGCGCGCTGTTGGTGTCCCGGCTGGTGGGTAGAAGAGCTCTTTGTCCGCCCCGTTGCGGACAAGCGCGGAATGCGTGAATCCAGGCAGGCGCTTCTGTGTCGTGACCTCCAGGAACTCGCTGCAGAAGATGACCCGGTCGACAGAGTCTACGATCTCGCGAATGGTCGCGTCGGGGCGAGTCGTCGAGAAGGCGCTGTGCTTGTGGAGAGTGACGCTCGCACCCACCTTCCTGACCAGCGGAGACAGAGAGCGCGCAAAGTCCGGCTGGTTCTGTACCCATACCACGTCCCCGGGCTTTAGCCGGTCGATGAGCGGGCGGAGAAAGCGACGGATGAGATAGTTCTTTACCTGCAGCGGATAGTGTTGCCGGCCGCGGAGGCGGCTGTACTTCAGCATCTCCGGAAGCACCAGGACCCGTTCCGCGGGAAAGCCCCAGCTGGAATCTGCCGACGGGCAGACGACGACTGCATGGTCATCGTCCCGCAGCACATTCGCGACCCAACGAGAGATGGCGCCCCCCTGAAACTCGGAGAAGGGCTCACACTCGTCAAGCAGGTGGTAGATCATTCCCATTTTCCTGAACATTTCCCGCACTGGGTCAACCAGCGCATCTCTCGCTTGTTCATGCTGCGACTGCTAGCTCGGTGTTTGTGCTGGGCTCCCTCGCCAGCTCACGCAAATTGAAGCTGCACACTAAAAACATGACCCAAGATAGATTGAAAGTTGAAAGCAGGCTGGCCTCGTCCATGTTGTAGAGAAGCACGAAACATAAAACACCGATATACCACTGCACTGCTGCCGTACGGTGTAAGACGAAACATTTCAAGGCAGCTCGAAATGTTCCGGCGGTGACCACAAGCAGCAGGATCAGCCCCAGCCAACCTACGTCCAGTAGAACCTGTAGAAAACCATTGTGGGCATAACCCATAACCCAGCCAATCGCAAGAATCACATTCGCGGATTCACCCGTCAGACTGGTCCAGAATGAGCCGTAACCGTAACCGAGCAGTGGCTGTTTCATTACCGATACCAGGATTGCTCCCCAGATAGAGGTCCTCCCCGTGAGCGTCGGGTCTTTGCCAACCAGGGCAAATATGACGTTGCGATATTGGAATGCTGTGGCCGCTATCCCGATAGCAGTCGTGCCAGCAATGAGAGCGACTGGAATGGAGTCCCGGCTCCTTAATTTGAAGACAAGACGAGTAGTGATCACGAAGAGGGCCAATGCTACGAGCATGATGATTGCCGTTGCGGAACGGGTCATAGCGATCTCACCCAGCGCCAGACCTATGTAGAGAATTCTCCCTATTCTTTCCAGATCATTTATTGGCTCCAGATAGATAGCAGGAAAGATAAGAAAGAATAGCTGCATTGCGCATACGTTCTTTCCTGGAAAGATGCCTTCCCATTCTCCGGCGGATCCGGACCGATGATTCAGGCCGTACTGGGGCATAAACACGGCAAGGAAGAGGCTCACGATCATGGCTACCCAACCTAGGAGCATGAGGAGCCGCATCAGCCTTGCCGGAGTGAACTTGACCGAAAGATATGCTGCGAAAGCAGAGGACAATACAACAGACAGACCCGCGCGCGCCGTCTTGCCCGGATCTTGAGACCATATGGTCGAGAGTAAGGGCAGGACGCAAAGGAGCAACACCAGCTTATTGCGAACAAGTAGCTGGATAACCTGCCTGTAAACGGGAACGAGGATAGCCAGGAAGATGAACCAGACAAGCGCATACTTGAGCTGGTTCATGAAGGAACCACCTGCTGATCCGCCACCGCCCATGGAACCCCCGACGCTGCTAAGGGCATCGTTCTGCGCGGATGGCTCAAATGAGAACGTGGTAATGACCGCAACGAACAGAAGTGGGCACAACAACACCCAGGTATTAAGACGGTCCAAAATCGGATATTCACGTGTGGCTAGCATCAGTACTTACTCCACTCCCAACTGAAGGCGACGCAGTGAATGGCTTGCGGATGGTTCATGTCCAGCGCCTTTCGGCGTATTTATCCAAGCACCCAGCTTCTTCTTCAGCCACAGATTCGCGGGTTCCTCGAGATACTTGAAAGCGAGGCTGGAGAGCGCTACCACCACGAACACGTAGAATGCCATTCCGATTATTCCGCGATACCAAGACAGGTGCAGTCTTTCGAGCCACATGTCAATTGGTCGATGCAGAACGTACACGGCATAACTTGCTCCTCCGAGGAAGACCATAGGTCGAGTCGATAGGAACCTACAAAGCCAGCCACCTCCCAGGGCCAAGCCCACGATGATGCAGCAGGTAAACGGTGCAACGAGGCCGTTGTGCATTACGGGATAAAGGAAAGAATCACCATGCGTGAAAATGATCAGCATACTGGCCAGTGCCGGGAGGTAAAGCCACATCCCTTTCCCTTCCAACCTGTGACGGATGATCGTGTAGACGCGAGCCGATGCAACTCCCATCAGAAACTCAGGCAATCTCAGCAATGGATCGTATCGAACCAAATCGAGTGCGAATGAACGTCTGTTTTGTGCGATGGCGGAGATGGAAAGTGTAGGAAGGTGTAGCGGTACGGTCAGAAGAGGGGCCGCCATTGCACAAGCCCAGAGTAGAGCTGTTGTCATGAGCAACGTGCGAAGCCGTGAAATGCGCCACAGTAGGACGCCGACGACGGGGAAAATCAAGTAGAAGAATGCTTCATTGGACAGGGACCAGCCCGGCGGGTTCCAGACACCCGCACCGCCCGCATCGCCCAGGGCCGGGGGCCACCAAGATTGCAGAAGGGAAAAATTCAGGAGGCCGCGTACTCCTTCTACCACCGGATGATGTATGAGGTGTTTTACAGGTATGGAAAGCAAGAGTCCGAGCAGATAGACAGGATAAATGCGTGCCAAGCGTGCTATTCCGAATCGGATGCTCTCTGACTTTCCCCATTTTTCTGCGAGCGGATAATTGATTGCCAGGATGAATCCGGAAAGAACGAAGAAGACACCCACCGCAGTGTACCCAGTTGCCGCCAAGGAGAAGAGAGGGCGTGGCAGATAGGCCATGTATGGCCCAAGCATGGAATCGGGCGCGATGTGATGATACAGAACCACCCACATCGCTAGAACGATGCGCATTCCGGTTAGCGGGAGAATCTGAGGCTTGCTAACTTGGGAAATAGATGGCGCTTTCAGTTGTATCTCCTCAGTGCCCATGATCGTGATAGTGCGCCGATTGAATCGCATCAAGAGCGCTTCGAGGGTAGGCGTAGGTCTGCCGTTGAGTGGTAGCCGCTTCGATTCGCTGGCTGCACTCCGCGACTCCGGTTTAGCTTCCAACTGCAGCACGAGGGCTCCTCGATAGCGAGTAGCGCATGGATCGGCGCAAATCTCCCGGAAACAGCCAGTACACGAAGAAGTAGAGGATCGCCTTGGGTTGAACGAACCCAACACGCACCCGGAGATCAGCAAGTGGAGAAAGACCCTCGGAGGCGCGCCATTCTGCCGTGCTCTCGACACACATTGTTTGGTCATGAACAGGGAGAAAGCCTTCGGGGTGAAGAGGGCGCGATTCGCAATGCCCCAGGCGTAGAGCGGCTCCCATGGCCCACTATCCGTCAGCCTGTTCGCTGCCGGCGCATTGTTATAGATGGATAGGGCGTCTTCTACAGCACCTAGCCGGGTGCGAGGATCGGCGGCAGCCCGGAGGAGCCACTCCGTGTCCTCTACCTTCGAACCCTTGGTGAAGGGCACGTCGAGGAGGAGTTGGCGCGATGCAAAGAGGGACGAAGGTTGCACGAAACCCCGCTTGCAATAGAGATATTCGCTGAATCGCTCCGTGCTGGTGGGAAGCGCTACAGGAATGATGCGCTCGAGTGTCGGTGTCCTCTCAATGAAGCGCGAGACAACAAAAGCATGCGTGCAGTTCAGGGATAGAGCCACCTGAAGCTGCCGCTCTACCTTCTCCGGCATCCATTCATCGTCGTCGTCCAGGAAGGCGATCCATTCGCCGCGTGCGTGTCTGACTCCGATGTTGCGACTTTCCGCCAGACCCTGGTTTTCCGCGTTGACGACGATCCTCAGGCGAGGATCTCTGATCGTCGAAAGCGCCTCTTCGGTAGCCGAATCCGGGCCATCGATGACTACGAGCACATCCATGTGCTGGTAAGTCTGGCCGAGCGCGTCGAGCACCGCGCGGCGCACCAATGCCGGACGGTTGCGAGTCGGGATTACCGCGGTGACGAGATGCTGAGACATTGCTGGTTCCTGATCAACAGTGCAACGAGAGGTGCAGTTCCGTTTCTGACATCGATGGTCGTCCGTGAGGGCATCGATCAATCGAGCTTGATTTCCGTTCCGAGTTGCAGGACCGGTTCGGGGACAGTCGCTGCTGAGAGCTTTTCGCGAGCGATGACGCGGAGAAGCGTCCACGGCTCGATGAGGTACCGGGAGGCGAGACGTCTGGGCTCCGCCGCGAGACGGAAGGCCCACTCGAGCCCCAGGGGGCCAGACCACCGCGGCGGTGTTGGGATGACACCGGCAACATAGTCGAGCACAGCACCGGTGGCCAGAATGATGTTGGCCTGGATCGCGTCGAGGTTTGCCTCAATCCAAAGCTCCTGCCGCGGCATGCCCATGCCGACCATGAGCAGGTGCGGCTGAAAGTCGGCGATCTGTTGCAGGACGTTCTTGTTTTCAGAACCCTCGGGATCCATGTCGAAGTAACCATGGCGGCACTCGATCTGAAGTCCCGGGTGACGCTCTCGCAGAGTGGCGGCCCCGATGTCCACGACACGGGGAGCCGAGCCAAGGTAGAAGACGCGCCAGTTCTTCTCCACGGCCGAGGCCATGAGAGCGGGGAGCCAATCGGTATAGCCGACCCGGTGAATACGGTTTGCGGCCTGCCCGTAGAGTCGCGCCAGCAGGACAATGGACATGCCGTCAATATGCGTGTGATGAGCCCGGCTGAAGTAACGCTGGAAGGGACCATCCGGCCCCTCTGCCGCCTCTTTGTGAAAGAGGTAGAGGCTGTGCATGTTGTGATTGGCGATAACGGACTTCTGATTTGTGGATACTCTTTCGATGACCGTGTCCGTCAATGCGGCCATAGTCATCGGCTGAACTGAAATGCCCAGGAAGCGCGCTATCCCGATTTGAGACATATGTTACAGTCCTGTCCGCATCAACCTCTGCGGCGCTTTGGAGGAATAAGACCACTTTGAAAACAACCATTCCAAATACAAGTAGCCGAGCAAGTAAGACGAGCTGCAAGGCATCAAGAGACAGCGGTTGAGCAGCCTTATGGCATGCTGTAGACGGCAGCCGAGGACACGGAGGAGATAATCCCCGACGATCCGGATACCGCGATATTTTTTGCATAGGAGAACGGCACGTACAGCACATCGCCAGGGGCGAGCGCGATGTCCTGCTGCTTGCCCTTCTGGATTTCGCCGAGCGACAGCTGAGTCTCGTGGTAGCCGGTCGCATCCTTGCGCAGGAGCTTCGCATGACCCTGCTTGGCGGTACGCGAGACACCGCCAGCCCGAGCCAGTGCCTGCAGCAACGTCAACTCAGTGGAGTTGTTATCCATCACGAATCCACCGGGCCGGTTCACGTCACCGAGGACATACACGATGCCTGCCTTCGGCACCATCACGGTATCGCCGGGATAGACCAGCACCGAGGTCTGAAGGGCTACGACGCCATCGTTCGCCAGGTTATAGTGCAGCGGATGGTCCGGGTCGCCACGCCGCTCGATGACGATGTTTCTGTCCGCGACCTCGTTCAGGCCGCCCGCCAACGCGAGAACATCGACTACGGGACGGGCTGTGCCGATGGGATACGCCCCCGAGGCACGCACCTGGCCGAGCACCGAGACGGTCTGCGTGGCGTATTGCTCGACTGTCACTGTGACCTCGGGGTGATTGAGGTAGTGGGCCGCGATCAATTTGTCATGAACAGCCGTGGCTGCTTCAGCGGGAGTGAGTCCAGCAGATCTTGACGGCGCCGACACCGATCAGCGGCACCTCACCGGCATCCGTAACGCGCGGGTGCTGGTCGAGCTCCGGGGAATCGACGACGGTGACGTGGATCTGGTCGCCTGGTCCGATGCGGAGGCTCTCCCCGGACTGCGCGAGGGCAGCCAGCGAAAGACTCATAAGACACACGAATATGACTTTCTTCATCGCAGTTCCCTTTCTCGCGGAATTAATTTTCCGTGTAGTACTTGGAGCCGCCTGTGTAGCCGTAGTACTCGCCATAGGACACTGAGTCGCGGCTGACTCCGTTGAGCACCACGCTTACCTTCTCCTCATCAGCGACCAGCTTGCGATAGGCTCGCTCCAGGCTCTTCCTGGTGGAGAGACCGTGCCGGGCGACGAGTATTGTTAAATCGGACTCGCGCGCCAGAATTTGTGAGTCCGCGACGGCGAGCAACGGCGGTGAATCGACGATGATTACGTCATACATTCCGCGCCAGCCCTCGACTAACTCATGCATGCGATCGGACCCAAGCAACTCAGCCGGGTACGGTGGCATAGGACCAGCAGGAAGAACGCGCAGCCTGGGAAGTTCCGAGAATGCTTCGATGGTCGGGATGTTCTGATAGTCCACTCCGGATAGCATGCTGCTCAGACCGGTTCCACCAACGCGCTCATAGCCGAAGCGACGGGTGAGGCCGGGATGGCGCATATCTGCCTCAACCAGAAGCACTTTGGAATTCGACTGGGCAAAGACGGCTGCCAGGTTCATTGAGACGGTGCTCTTGCCTTCATCCTCGGTCGCGCTCGTAATAAGAATTACCTTGGGCGGAGCACCGGAGCGCGAAAGCAGGATGGATGTGCGGAGGGAACGCAGCGACTCAACGAACGCAGTGTGCGGTCCATCGATCGCGGGCAGACGACGTGCGGCCGCGAGTTCATCGGCTCCCGCTGGCAGCTGTTTCGTTCCTGAACGGGATGGTAGGTAGGAAGCGACGTTCCGAGCCGCGCCTCCATTCACGAGCGGCAGGATGGCAAGGATCGGTGTTGCTAGCGCCGCCTCGACCATTTCCATGGACTGGATGCGATCATCGGTGGCATCACGGAACAACGCGCCGATACTGCCAAGGAATGCGCCACACACCAGGCTCAAGCTGAGATAGAGCGGAACGTTCGGCTTCACCGGCTTGGCTGGGACGCGGCCTGGATCGACCACCGTGATGTTAGAGGAATGAAGCCCTTCCAGGACGCCCGCTTCCTTCAAGTGAGTATTCAATGTTTCGTAGAGAGTGCGGCTGTCTTCCGCCTCCTGCTTGGCAATCATGAATTCGATTGCCTTGTCGTTGAGCTTGTTAGCAGCCGCGCGCTGCTGTTCGTAGACTTTTTGAAGATTCGCTTCATCTGATACCGCGGAACGGTAATCGTTCTCCGCACGCCGCCCGATGCGCGCCACCTCTGCCTGGATCTGACCATTAATGGCTGCGAGCGATGCGCGCTCGTCCCCGAGCTTGGGATTGGCACTGCCCATTCGTGAGTTGTCGGTAGCAATCTGCGCCTCAAGCGTCGCCTGCTGCTGCCGTAAGCTCTGAATGAGCGAAAGTGAGTTATTGATTCCGGGCGAACTTCCGGCCATCGATGAACCCGCGAGCCCAGAGATCAGTTCAGGATCACCTTTCCGTGTGATCTCATAGAGACCGCCCTTGAGTATGCGATTGGAGGTCGCTGCCGTGAGCGAGACAGTGGATTGCTGGAGCCGATCAAGAGTGGCACTATAGGCCAGTTCCTTACCTGTCGAATCGCTGCCCAGCGAATAGACGCCTGAGTCTTTCTGTA
This sequence comes from uncultured Acidobacteriaceae bacterium, assembly GCA_963712845.1. GTDB lineage: Bacteria > Acidobacteriota > Terriglobia > Terriglobales > Acidobacteriaceae > KBS-83. The sequence goes on along the minus strand of CAVQJM010000018.1, from coordinate 50,930 downwards.
GTGTGACGACACGCGCCTGAAGGGTCTCCGCTTCCTTCTTAAGATCGTCGAGTTGTGCGCTGAGCCAGCTAGCGGCCTGGGTCGTCGCGTCGTAACGCGTTTGGAAGGTGTAATCGACCAGCCCCTGCGTAAGGTGATTTACCACCGCGGCCGCGAGTTTCGGGTCAGTACTCAGAAAGGTCACATCGATCAGTCGCGTGCCCGCCACTGGCTTGACCGTGAGATTTTTGGCAAATGCCTTCAGCATGTGAAGCCGGCGCATTGGCGCCTGCTCCAGCGGCACATTTGCGGGGTCTTTGGGACCAGCCGGAGTCAGTAGCCCGAGTGCCCAGCCGATCGGATTGAACCTGGGCTTGAAGTCTTTGGTGTGTTCAAGGTCCAGGTCTCCAATCACCTTAAGGGCGAGAGTATCCGACTGAAGAATATTTGCCTGGGTTTGCAGGGTAATGTTCGCGTCAAGCGCGTCCGTCGCGTCCCCGCCGGCGGACGACATCATGCTTTCGAGACCCAGTCCATCGGCGCTCGATTTCTGCACCTGGATCTCTGCCGTGGCAGCGTAACGTCGACTCGTGAAAATGCAGAAGAGCGCTGCCAAAGTAAAGCAGATCGCTATCGTCCGCGTGATGAGTACCCGGCGTCGTCTGAGTATTGCCAGCAATGCCTGGATGGTCAGGTCGTTATCCTGGCTCTTAGCTAATTCCTTGTTACTCATCGGTCGCCTCTTGTTCTCCCGCACCGAATTTTGGCGGCTGCATTTTTGCAGGCAAGCCGCTTACTTATCGCCCTAGTACAGTCGTTGTTCATGTCGCTATTGTTATGACAAGACGGATCTTAGAATAGGAATTAGGTTTCTTCCGTAATCATTAAGTTGTATTTTGTGTATTGCATTCTGCGGGACAAACTGCGTTTAACCTCGCCGCTCGGCGACAGCATTGCCAAAAGCATCTCTCGTTTCAAATGACAGCTAGCCAACACTTAAGGCGGAGGTGTGCTCACTGTGGGACGACTTAGATACGAGTCGCGGAACTCGTGAGTAGCGGGAACGACTTTGGGTCGCTCCGTCGGATACGAGATCACCACAAGCGTGAACGGTGTATGGGCGGCTAGCGCTGTGACGCCAATTTAACGGGCTTTGGAAAACCAGATCGATCGCGGTCGATAGACAACGCCAGCACTGGCGCTCAGCGATGTGAGTGTCCGGGTGCCTGCCTGCACGTTTGCGTACGATAGCTCTCCCACTCGCAGGCTGATACGTCTATTTATGTAAACATCCATCCCAGCTACTGCCATCCATTCGGGTCCGATGCCCTTTATCATGGTCGGCTTCGGCCCCTTGTTTGGCGCATTGCTATACCACCACGCCTGCCCTCCGCCTCCAAGGAGCGATAAATATGGAGAGAAACGGGCAAAGTGCAATGGGGCACGAACACCGATTAGTGCTGATTCCGCATGATCATAGCCACCCGATCGCAGGATTGTGCCCCTCGTCTCGAGGCTGAGAATGTGAGACGATTCCACGAATCCGCCCGTTGTAAAACCGTAAACTGCCCAATCGCCGTAATTGCCGAAGTCGGGTTTGCCCACGGTAAATTCCGTAAAGACTGAGGGCTGTGGCGCATATCGAACCGGCGGAACGGCCTGAGCAAAGGCGCTGTGCGTTGCGAGCGAGAGAAGCATCCCTCCCGCGGCACGATAGACGTTCTGTTTAATGCAGGGGGATAGTTTGGTCATTTAGAGCCACCCTGTCCAGCCACATGCCGAACCGAGGTTCCTCCTTTGATATACAACTTACCTATGTAACTTTGAAGTGCACTTTTGGGTCATAGCTCGCATGTGTGAGATCGGCTTATGACCACAGTCGATCGGCCCGGCGGCCGTTTGGGGGTTCCTGGCTGGCATTCCTGGACCGACAGGCGGCTGGAGAAGTCCCACCCGATCCAGGACCAGGGGAATCGGTCGCCGCTCCGGGGCCGCGGCTCCTTATATGCAGGAGATCCCCATATGGTCACCGAGCCGATATAACGAGAATAGGGTGGGTTGTTACCGCAAACCTTCTTTGCTTTGCTCGCCGCTTGCTACTGTTTCCCTCATACCTGATCCATACATAGGTAACCGAGGCTAAACAGATGAAGACCCCCATAAGCACCATCCTTGTTGTCATGATGTCTACTGCCCAGGCGTTCGCAGGAACTTCACAGCAGATCGGGGCATGGTCTGTCACTCCGGCCACACGCCATCGCGCCGTGTTGATACAGACCGTCTCGGATCACGCAAAACTCGACTTGATTTGCCGAAACGGCAAGGTGTGGAAGGTGGCTCTGGAGACGAGCGCGCCCGTCCAGGAACGTGCGGTCGACTTGAATCGCGGGATTCCAACGACTCGGATAAGTTTCGGATCTGAGCCTGCGTTCGAGGATTGGGCCGTTGCCGATGGCGGAAAGACCCTGTTTGCTCACTCTGCGATCTTCGAAGGCAGGCTTGACCGGCGCTGGATCGACCGTCTTTCCTCTTCGCCAACCATCCGGTTCAGCTTTGATACCCAGGACTCTACATTCCAGACCGGCCAGTTGGCCCAGGCCCTTGAGTCCGCTGGATGTACTTACTAGTGGAACCCACCGGCTTGAAGTAAACGATGGAGTGGACTTGAATTCGCCAAGCCTACTGAGTTGGATGTCGCCTTCCGGCCGGTGTAGATCACTGCTTGACGCTGCCCCATCAAGTATTCTCACGCGGAGAAGTACCAAAGTTTGCCGTTCTTACCATTCCAAACTGCTACCTCTGGGCTATTGTCTCGGATGAGTCGGTAGCCTTTACTCAAGCTCTGCGGTGCTGAACTTCATTGGCCATTGCTGAGATAGAGGAACTTTTTTCGTGATCGCGAAACTAGCGCAGGATCCCGTTGTTTGGTTTGCAGGCATACTCTCCACATACTGCGCTCTACTGGCTGTCGTTCTTAGAACAGAGCGGATCGCTTGGAAGAGGAACGAATACTTATCGCCCGAAGGGTTCGGCAGGCCTGAGACTTCAGATGTGAATCCGCTAGATGTGAATCCGCTCGCTGAGCAGCCACACCTCGGGTAGTGCTCGCGATGGCGGTATTGTCCCTTCGACGGCGAACATTGGCTATCCATGCTGGAGTTCCGAGGAAGTACGTCTCGTAAAAGCTCGATCACTCTTCAAATGGGTGCAGACTGCCCGCCCGTGGGATCGACGCGACAACGCACATATTACATGGATGGTGCGATCGTTTTGACCAGAAGGGACACGCGGGACAAGCACGTGGATGCGATTGCGCAATGTTCCAGGCGTAAGAAGCACCTCCTTTAGCATTGCGGGCAAGATGTAAATTTCACCCGCACGGACGCTACTAGCTCCCGTTTCAAAAATGACTTTTCCGCATTCGGAAAAATGGCTGTCTCGCTTCAACATTTTTGGACGCAAAAGCCTTGTCTCAGCACAAGCAGTATGTTCACATTCCTCTGGCTTTTATTTGAGTAATCCTTCTGCCTGAACAGGCTTGGGGTCCCGGGAAGCAAGCGGAGATATCATTACGGGCTTCTAAGTATCCTCGCAGGATAGTTCCTTCCGCTTCTCGCCCTTTCGCCATAGTACTTTCAGTGTCTTGCCGGGTGTTCGTTCCCCCGCGTCTCCTGCGGCAAGTAGATGAGGTTGTCGAGCTCCCCGAAGGCGCGCGCGTCTCCCCGCCGTGCTTTCTCGCTCAGACTGGCCCCGTGAGAATCAGCGCACACACGCGACTCCCCGCCTTCCAGGCGAAGAGCATGGGCCCGATGACAACCTCAACTGACGCAAAGGGCAGACGTGAAAATTCTCAACCATGCAGTTTTAATGCTTCTCGTATTCGCAGCCCCCGCATTCGCGGGAAGCGCAGCGATTCCCCCAAACGCCGCTTCATCGGGCGATCTGACCGCCTCCGGCCGCTGGGAGTGGAGTCACGATGGCGGCACACCCGGCACCTCTGTCGGATACAGCTCGTATCCGGTAGGCAGTCCATCTCTCGATGGTAAGTCGAGAGAATTCTCCGTATCGTATTGGCGCCATGGTGGGGAGATTTATCACGTCTCCTGGGGCAACGATCGATACGCCACTCACTTTGTCTACGACACCTACGTCTATCTTGTCGATCCGTCGCAGGTACAAAACCTCGAGTTGGATATGAACCAGGTGATGTCTGACGGTAAAACGGTGATCTTCGGCACCCAGTGTTCCAGCATCTCGAAGACCTGGGATTATGTCTACCAGACCTCCAATCACCCCCACTGGCATGCGTCCAACATTCCCTGCAACCCGAGGAACTGGACTGCAAACAAGTGGCACCACGTCCAGATTGGCATGCACCGCAGCAGCACCGGCGTTGTGACCCATGACTGGGTGAATTTCGATGGCGCGGTCCATAATTTCGAAAACGCGACCGCATCTGCCGCCTTGTCGTTGCACTGGGCGGAAGGTGATCTTCTGCTGAACGTCCAGTTCGACGGCGAGAATGCCGGCAACGGCTCGATCAAGGCCTACCTGGACAAGCTCATTGTCTATCGCTGGTGAGATGAAGGTGTGATGGATGTCACGGCCGTGACGTCCATCGCTCCTTGGTATCTGGCAGCTTTACTGCATTCCCTTGGCGCCGTCAGCAGTGGATGATTTCGTCGCTGTGCTCGAGTCCTTCGGAACCGTGTGGTGTGCAGCGAGATCGCGATAGATCATCTCGTTGCGCACGATGCCCTGCACATATTCGCGAGTCTCGGTAAACGGGATCGACTCCACGAACTCGTCCATGCCGTGGAATGGCGCGCCTGACTTCCAATCCGTCACGCGATCGTCGCCCGCGTTGTAGGCTGCGAATGCGTACTCGGGCTTGTCTTCGAACTTGTTGAGTGTCTGCCGCAGATACTTGGTTCCCAGCTTGATGTTGACGATTGGGTCCAGCAGCTCGTTGTGATCGAAGTGGCGAACGCCGTCCTTGCGCGCCATCTCCGCACCCACACTGGGCAGCAACTGCATCAGCCCCCACGCGTTCGCATACGAGACGACGGTTGGGTTGAACTCCGATTCCTGGCGAATCAGCGACGCCACCATGAACGGATCAAGGCTGTTCTTCGCAGACTCGCTCTCGATGGTGCCCCAGTACGGCTCGGGAAAGAGAATATGCCAGTAGGCCAGCGGAATCGATCCGATAGGGGCGGAGGTATAGAACGGCAGTGCGCGTTTCATCACGCGCATGGCCTTCGCGTCCTCGCCATAGGAGTGATAGATCTCCGCTTCGGCGAAGGCGCCCCACTCGTCACTACCCTCGGCGGCCTGGATCTCCGGCGCGATGTACTCGTTCAGCCCGGCGTTGGCCAACAGCTTCGCGCGTACCACGTGCGGATCGTCCTCCGGCACGGCATCGGTAAGAGCGGGTATGGTGGGCGGCAGGATGCCGTCGAGTTCTGGTGCCTGGGCCGGCGTCACATCGCCCAGCTCGGCCAGCCGCTCTGCCGCCTGCTGCGCATAGTAGTAGTGCAGGTAGGTATCCTTCACGACTAGGTAATAGGCTGCGGCCTTTGCCGGCTGATGTTCCTGGTCCTGATAGATTCGCGCGCGCCAGTAGATGGCGCTCGGAATCTCCTTGCCTCCGGGATAGCGCGCGATCTGCTCGTCGAAGAGCAGCGCGGCATCGGAGTACTTCTCCAGCCGGTAGTCGAGCCATGCGGCGCGCCAGTGAGCGCTGGGTGCGTAGTCGGAGCAGGGGCCAGCAGCGCCTTTGCAGATGGTCGGAAAGCGGTGGACGAGCTCCGTGTAGTAACCAGCGGCCGACGGATAGTCCTTGCGCAGCATGTACATGTTGCCGGAGGAGTAGAGCGCCTCGGCCAGCCACGAGCTCTGCGGGAAGCGCTGCTCCATCTGCGTGACGTCTGCCTGCTGCTCGTTCAGATCGCCACGGTCGCGCGCCAACTCCGTGAGCAGGTATAGGCGGCGGGCGCCGGCCTCGCCATTGGTATCGGATAGGCTCGCGATCTGCTGCCGATAGGCGCGCTTCAGTTTGTAATCGCAGGCTGCGGCGGCAACCAGCAGGCTGGCATGCTGCTCGGCGTCCCGCACACCGGGGTCTGCGGCTAGCGCGCGGTAGTCGTCATAGGCCTCGTTGTAGCGGCCAGCAGCGTAGAGTGCATTCGCGTGATGCTCGCGCTCGCTCACGGTGAGAGCTGCGTCCGCACCCATGGCTTGCAGTTGCGTTTTGGCCTGAGCGGCCTCCGGGCTCAGCGGATAGCCAAGATAAACCCGCCGGAAACTCTTGGCGGCGGCTCCTGTATCCCCCGCGATCTGTTGCGCGCGCGCCAGCGCCAGGATGTAATCCGGCTTGTTGGCTGCCGGCTCCGCCGCATGCTCGCTCAGAACGTGCAGCGCAGTCTGCGGATCGCCTTGCGCAAGCGACAGGTTCGCAAGCAGAACCGGCATCTGCGGCACAAAGACGCTGTCCGGATATTTCGCGGCAAAACCGTTCAGCACCGTCTCCGCTTGGGGCAGTTGGTTCGACTGCATATCCGCCTGCGCGGTCAGGTACGCGGCATAGTCATCCAGGGCATCGCCCGAAGCGCCTGCATGCGACAACGCGGTGATGGCATCTGGGAAGCGCCGATCCAGCAGGTAGGCATGGCCGAGCGAGAGATACGCCGCAGCGGCCGCGTCATCCTTATGAGTCTCCGCGTAATGCGCAACCCCGGCATAGGCAGCCGGAGTGCGGTTCTGCGCCAGTTGCTGGGCCATGGGACGCAGTTGCGAGGAGGCGACAAAGGCGCGCTGCAACCTGCGGCTGCGGGCGATGCTCTTCGCGGTACGCTGGGAGCGCCGTGTGCGGGCATGGCGAACATGTGCGGGAACCCGCCGGCGTGCTCGCCCAACCGCCTTCCGGCCGTGCGAGGAACTCGGACTAGCGTGGCTTTGGGCCGCGTGGTGCGCAGTCGGGTGCTTCTTTTGCGGGGCGGCAGTGTCCTGCGCGCCCTTGGCAGGGACGCTCAACAAAGGCAGCAGCAAGGCCAGGCAGCAGCCGGCACTCAAAATGGAACGCAGCAATGACAATTCAGGAACCTCGATCCGCAATGCACTCTCCCTTCAAGAGTAAGCGGACTGTTAATTGATTTGCCATGAAACGTTCGTGGGAGTAGCCGAGGCGGTAACTCACAAATTCGCTCCTGCCACGCGGAAGGCATCCGCGACAGCCCCCCACGGGATCACGGTTTGTGAACGCATTTGGAGAACGGTCCCATTTTGGATTTCTGCATATAAATACGGCCTGGAGCGGACTCTACGAATGGCAGTCGCGTTCTGAGCCGCCGGGCGGTGACTTTTCTGCGGAATCTGGTTGTCGTTTCCTATATGCTGCTCGCGCTACGACGGCGATGAAGCGGCGGGCTAAGGACAAGATATTGCGCAACTTCTGGGGCTTTTTGCTATTGAGCCTCGGGCTTATTTCCCCCTGCGGCTCCGAGACATTTCATAACCCGCGCCACATCGCAATTCCGTCGAATCCGCTACAGGTGGGCACTGCCGACTTTAACGGTGACGGCCGTCCGGATTTCTACTATGTCGACGCGAGCGGATTGAATGTAATCCTGGCAAACTCCGACGGCAGCTACGCCGCGCCACGGACAACAGCGCTCTAGGGTCCGCCACGCCGCCAGCTACGGGTCTTGGGCCAGCAATCGGCAGTTGCCAAGCAGCCGACTTCAACGGAGATGGCTTCGCTGACGCTGTTTGTTTTCCACCCGTATAGGCTACAACACCATCGCCCATCATATTCGTTGGTAATGGCGACGGAACACTTCGTCCCGACAGCACAGCTGTCTCGTCCCCAACAACCTGGTACCCCAAGGGTCTGAGTGGGTCTTTATCGCTTTTGCCGACATGAATAGTGATGGGCATCTGGACATCGTTTTTTCCAATTCAACGGGAACGCTCTTCACGGCGTTTGGCAATGGATCAGGTCAATTCGAAAACGTCGTCTCTTCCCAACTTACTTTCGGGACGAAAGTTGGTTAAAAGGCGCAACAGTAGCTGACATTAACGGAGATGGACATCCGGACATTGTCCTTATAGATGAGCCATTGGTGATGCTCGGTGTGGGAGACGGCACCTTCACTGGGGCATACAACTGCGGGACCATGGACCGGTTGCCATCTGGCCGACTTCGATAAAGACGGACATCTCGATCTCTTCTGTACGCTCTTCTAACTACAAGAACAACGAGGCTTACCTCGAGATCCATCATGGCAACGGAGACGGAACCTTCACCATAGCGCCGGTCTTACTCGAAGGGCTACTCGAATGCGGACTTCAATGTGGCATTCGCGGCGCGCGATCTCAACGGCGACGGCTATCTCGACATTCTGGCGCTCTCAGCAGATGGTCTTGTGATCTTCTTCGGAAAGCCAGGCATGCATTTCGCCGCTCCTGTTCATTACGCCTTCTATAACGCCGAGAGCTTCGACGAAGACCAGGGAGATCCCAGCCTGATTGCGGATTACAACCTTGACGGCAACCTGGATCTCGCGATGCCCGGCGTCAACGGCATCTACATCACCTACGGCAAACCCGATGGAACATTCGACGCGCCGCCGGTCATTCGTTCCGCTCAGACGACTATCAACAACGTCGTCGCTGACTTCAATGAAGATGGAACTCCAGACATTTTCACTTCAAACGCGTCGGGTCTTCAGCTGCTCCTCAGCAAGGGCAATGCAACGTTCGCCTCTCCGCTCAATGTGCAGACGTTGCCATCAAGCCCACCTAGTCTCGAATCGTTCGGGATGTTGTATTTAGGGGACTTCAACGGCGACAGGCACCAGGATGTTATGGCCCTTCATACGGCATCCGACGGCACATTCCTTCCTGAATTGCTTCGGGGACGCGGAGACGGGACATTTCAGGATCCGATTCCGGTGACAAACCTAATCGCAGGCTGGCCTTACGCCGTCGCAGACATGAATCGTGACGGTCGCGATGATCTTATCTACGTCACCCCGGATGCGGCGAATGCAACAGGCATCGTGAATGTTCTGTTATCAAATGGCGATGGCACTCTCGATCCAGTCACGACCGAGCTGCCCGGGACTGGGTACTCTTACGGTCTTCCGGCTGCGGCAGACTTTAACGGCGACGGCAAAATGGACCTCGTTGTGGCTGAACAGCAAACGATGCAGGTTCTGTTGGGACATGGCGATGGAACCTTTGATACAACATTGCCGGCGCTGCCGGTGCCATCATTCAACAACCAACAATACGGGTGTTGCGGAGCAGTTATTACCGGCGATTTCGACCACGACGGTAATGCTGATTTCGCATTCCTGCGCTACACACCTGGCTCCAATGAAGGTCCTACGGCACTCATCGTCTATTACGGAAAAGGCGATGGAACATTTTCGCAGGCCGTGACCGCCGCTACGCTCGATCGAAATTACATCCATCTGATCGACGCCGACCTGAATGGAGACGGCCTCTCTGACTTCGTTCTGAGCACCACAGAGGGCTACGACTACCGCGGAACTGCGATCTCCATCGTTCACAGCCTACCTGGACGCAAATTCAGCGGAGAAACGAACCTGATCGCAGGCCAGGGCTTCCCTTCCATGTTTGTCGCGGATTTCAATCGGGATGGCCAGCCGGATCTGCTATTCACCAACAGCGGTCCGGCAGACTCAATGGTCTTGCTCCTGAATGTCGGAACGCCGTCGATGAGTCTGACCAGCAGTGCCAATCCGAGCGCCATCGGGCAGGCGGTCACCTTCACCGCCACAATCAGCGCACCTGCGGACCTCACCGTGCTTCCCAGCCCCGGAACCATCACATTCGAGGGCCTGCCTGGCGGAAACGTATCCGTTCCGATCACGTTTGCAGGCGGCGGGTCCAAGGGGCCCTTCAAGGCGTCCGCCACCTATGAGGCGACAACCCTGCCGGCTGGTTCGATCGTCGTCACGGCTGCCTTTCCCGGCGACACCTTTCTCAACCCCGCATCTGCGTCCCTGACCCAGGTCGTCAATCCGCCCGGGTACGAGCTTGTTGCATCGCCAATGACGCTGGCGGTGAAAGCCGGAGCGACGGCGAACAACGCAGTCACCATTACCGTCAAAGCGCTCTATGGGTTTGCGGGATCGGTGAGTCTCTCATGCCAGGTGGCCTACCTTGGCTCGGGAACGGATGCGAGTCCGCCGACCTGCGGATTCGGCACCAGCACGTTGCCGGTGCAGGGCTCAGATGCCAACACACAGCTCATCGTCTCGACGACTGCGGCCACGGCGGCAAGCAACAGAGTCGCCGGTCATCCAGCTTTGGGCAAGACCGGCATCGTGCTGTGGGGCGGCGTCTTGCTGCTCTTGCTGCCTGGCCGTCTCCGCTCTCGAAGGCTGGCGGCAACAATGATGATCGTCCTCGTCTCGGGATCGATGCTGTCGCTCTCGAGTTGTGGCGGCACCGCCAGTCTGAATGCGCCAACCAGTACTCCAGGCACCCCTCCGACCGGTCCTCCGGGCACGCCTCCGACTGGCACTCCCGGCACACAGGCAGGAAGTTACTCGGTAACAGTCTCGGCAGTGAGTGATACCACTGCGCCGCCGCCTCCGCCTGTTACGGTTCAACTCACAGTGAACTGATTCGACTGAGGATGGGAGTCACTTCCCTGCTGCTCGATCGCCAACAGAGCCCGGCGGATGGGTCACTCTTGCTAAAATTGAAGAGGAGCCGCTGCATCTTGCCGGCTGCCCATCCACTGAAAGGCGCGATTCCTCTGAAACCTTCTGAGAGCCCGACCATCGAACCAGTGAACGCACCCGAGGAGGTGCATCCGGACGTAGCGCTCGTCGAGCGTGCCCGGGGCGGGGATGTACACGCCTTCGAGACGCTGGTGAAGCAGTACGACCGGCAGGTCTTTCGCATTGCGCAGCACATCACGCAGAACCGCGAGGATGCCCAGGACGTCGTGCAGGACGCCTTCCTGAAGGCGTACGAGAAGCTCGATCAGTTCCAGGGCAACTCCAAGTTCTATACGTGGTTAGTACGGATTGCGGTAAACGAAGCGCTGATGCGGCTGCGCAAGCGGCGCACCGGCAAGATGGTCTCCATTGACGAGGACGTGCAGACCGAGGAAGGCTCGGTGCCGCGCGACCTCGCGGAATGGCGGCCGAACCCGGAGCAGGAATACAACCAGGCGGAACTGGCCGACATCTTGCGCAAGACCATCAACGGTCTGCCGCCCGGCTTCCGCGTAGTTTTCGTGCTGCGGGACGTAGAAGGTCTCTCGACCGAAGAGACGGCCAGTGCGCTGGGGCTGAGTGTGCCGGCGGTCAAGTCGCGGTTGTTGCGAGCGCGGCTGCAGTTGCGGGAGCGGCTGAGCCGCTACTTCCGCAAGAAGAATGAGGATGGTGTTCAGTGACCTGCTCGGAATTTTTGGCCGAACTCGACGATTTGATCGACAACTCCGTGACGCCTACGCTGCGCGCGGATCTCGAGTTGCACCTGCGCGAGTGCGAGCACTGCGTCATCACCTTGAACACCACCCGCAAGACGATCGAGATTTATCGTCAGCACGAACTCTACGAGTTGCCCACCGCGCTCCGAGAGCGTCTGCAGGCCGCCATCCTGGCGAAGTGCAAACACGGCTGCTGATCCGTCTTTCCCGGACTCACTCCAATAATATTTCCGTCGCAGGGCGCATGGGTGTGGCGGCGCGCCACCGCGTTCAAGGGAACTTCACCTGGCAGATGATCGACCGCATTCTTAAGTTCTATGAGTCTGCGATCGAATTCGCGAACGTGCGTGCGTAACTGCAAGCAAAACGCCGGAGCCACCGGGCCCCGGCGTCCTCGCTTCCGTTCCTGCTATACCTCCGGCTGCAGGCCGTCCGCCAACGCGATCAGGTCGTCGCCGATGGTGCGCGTCTTCGCAATCGCGTCCTTGAGCGGAATGCTGGTGATCTCTGTCCCGCGCAGCACGACCAGACGTCCGAAGCTGCTCTGGTGTACCAGATCGATCGCAGCCGTGCCATAGCGCGTGGCCAGCATCCGGTCGTATGCAGACGGTGTGCCGCCGCGCTGGGTGTGGCCCAGGTTCACGCTGCGGGTCTCGTAGCCTGTCTTCTGCTCGATCAGCTCCGCAACTGCCTGCCCGACGCCGCTGAGACGCGCGTGTCCGAAAGCATCCACTTTCGTGCCCTGCGTCGCCTGGCCGCCATCCGGCAGCTTGGCGCCCTCGGCGACCACGACGATCGAAAACTTCTTCCCGTGATCGTGACGGTATTTGATGACCCTGCAAATTTTGTCGATGTCCATCGGCTTCTCGGGCACGCCAATGGCATCGGCTCCGCCGGCGATGCCGCTGGTGATCGCGATCCAGCCTGCGTCGCGTCCCATCACCTCGCAGACGATGACCCGGTTGTGCGCCTCGGCAGTGGAGTGCAGGCGATCGATCGCTTCAGTTGCGATGCCGACTGCCGTATCGAAGCCGAAGCAGGCGTCCGTGCCGCTCAGATCGTTGTCGATGGTCTTGGGTACGCCGACGATCTTCACACCCTTTTCGATCAGCGCATTCGCCACGCCCTGCGTGTCGTCGCCACCGATGGTGATGAGAGCTTCGAGGTTGTTGGCCTTGATGGTGGCTAGACACTTGTCGATGCCGCCCTCCATCTTGCGCGGGTTGGTGCGCGAGGTGCGAAGGATGGTGCCGCCCAGATGCAGGATGCCCGAGACACTTTCGGCATTCAGCGGCCGCGTCTGGTTCTCGACCACGCCGCGCCAGCCCTCGAGGAACCCGACGAACTCGTCCTTATAGTGAAAGATTCCTTTGCGTACGGCGGCGCGGATCACCGCATTCAGTCCGGGGCAGTCGCCGCCGCCTGTCAGCATTCCAACTCGCATTTGTTTCTGGTGCTCCTCTCAAACGACTCAGTTGATCGACTCGAATCATACGTGCGGGGGAGCAGCGGATCAAACGAGCGCGTCTTATCTACCAGGCACCGAATCGAGACTTGACAATTACTCTTTGCATATTTATACATATAGATGTATATTTATGCAGTGGCCGCCGTGCATCCGCGTGCGGCCTTTTGCTTTGTGGCTTTGAGGACGGATGATGAAAGTGGAACGGCACAACGCGATTCGCCAGCTCGTGACCACCCGCGTCGTGAGCAACCAGGACGAGCTGCGCCGCCTGCTGGTGAAGCGCGGCCACGAGGTGACCCAGGCGACGCTGTCGCGGGATCTTCACGCGCTGCGGCTCTTTAAAGGACCGGGCGGTTACCAGATCCCGAGCAGTCCTGAAGCGAACCACGACGAAGACCTGCCGGACATTGCCGACATGCTGCGGAATTTTGGACTGCGTGTGCGCCAGGCGATGAACCAGCTCGTCGTGATGACGACGCAGGGCAGCGCGCAGCCAGTTGCCGCTGGTATCGATGACGAGGAATGGCCGGAGGTGGTGGGCACCATCGCAGGCGATAACACGGTGCTGGTCATCTGCCCGGATGCGAAGAGTGCAACAACATTAAAGGTGCGGCTCGAAGGACTGATCGGCTAATGAAACAGGGGCAAACACAAATCGCGGTAATGGGTGTGACCGGCTACGCTGGCGCTGAGCTAGCGCGCCTGCTGCTGCGCCATCCGCGGCTCGCAGGCACTCCCCCGCTCTTTTTGGGCCGGGAAGGCTCCGCACGCGAATCGCTGACGGCGATTCATCCGCAGCTTGCTGGTCTCACCCCCGACCAGCTCTGCGTCGAGCCATTCTCCTGGGAGCTGCTCGCTGCCCGCGGCGTCAAGGTACTCTTTCTCGCTACGCCGCATGAGCAGTCGCGAAAGCTTGTTCCCGAGGCGCTGGAACGGGGACGGCAAACCGGTTTACGCGTTGTTGACCTGAGCGGTGCGTGGCGCCTCGAAGATCCGTGGAATCGTGCCATCTACAAGTTTTCCGATGAGGGCTCGCCGGTTGCTGGCAAGACGCAATCGGAAGCCGTCTACGGCCTGCCGGAGCTGCACCGCGACGCGATCGCCAAGGCGCGGCTGGTGGCGAATCCCGGCTGCTATGCGACGGCCATCATCCTCGCGCTCAAGCCGCTGGTGGCAGCCGGCTGGATCGGTCTCGATCGCGGCATCGTTTGCGACGCCAAGTCCGGCGTTTCCGGAGCGGGCAAGGAGCCGACCGCGAAGACGCACTTCATGTATGCGGCGGATAATATATCCGCTTACGCGCTTTTCGCCCATCGCCATACCGGTGAGCTGCTGGAACAACTTGAAATCACGGCGGACGACATCACCTTTACCCCGCATCTGCTACCAATCCCCCGTGGCATTCTCGCCACCGTCTATGTGACGTGTCGTGAGCGGCATAACGCGGAAGAAGTCGAAGCATGTCTGCGCGAGTTTCTATGCAGAGTGCCCCATGGTGCGTGTGCACGCGGCCGGGCAGTTGCCGCAGATCCAGCACGTCGCGCGTACAAACTTCTGCGATCTCGGCTTCCAACTCGCCCCGGATGGTCGACGAGCGATTGTCATCAGTTGTCTCGACAACCTGCTGAAGGGCGCCGCCGGGCAGGCGGTACAGAATCTGAACGTGATGAGTGGATGGCAACAGACGGAAGGATTGCTATGAGATATGTGGTCAAGCTGGGAGGCACGGCGCTCGAAAATGCCGAGACGCTGCACGGCTGTGCTCAGGCGATCGTCGAGATGGTGCGCGATGGACATCAGGTCGCGGTGGTGCATGGTGGTGGTGTCGCGCTGACCCGCACGCTGAAGGCGCTCGGCAAGCAGAGTGTATTTGTCGCTGGCCTGCGCATCACGGATGCGGAGACGCGCGATGCAGCGCTGATGGTATTGGCCGGCCGCGTCAACAAAGATCTCGTCGCTGCGCTCGGCGCGCATGGCCAGCCAGCCGTGGGGCTCTCCGGCGGCGATGGCCTGGTCTTTCGCGCGCGCAAAAAGCGCACCGCTCCCGATCTCGGTTTTGTCGGCGAGATCGTCAGCTCCGATCCACGCTGGCTCGAAGCGATCTGGAAGATGGGCGCCGTTCCCGTCTTGTCGAGTCTCGCGCTCGGTTTCGACGGCGAATACTACAACATCAATGCGGACGAGATGGCGTCTGCCTGCGCGGTCGCCGCTCATGCCGACGCTTTGGTCTTCCTCACCGACGTACCCGGAGTGCGCGGTGCGGATGGCCAGGTGATGCGCTGGCTCTCGGTCGACCAGATCGCTCCGCTCATCCGCGACGCGATCATCAGCGGTGGCATGCTGCCCAAGCTCGGTGCCTGCCGCGAGGCGCTGCTGCACGGCGTGAAGCGCGTCCGCATCTTGCCCGCAGACGAGGCCTCGTCGATGCCTGACCTGCTGCAATCAAAGATCGCTCATGGAACGGAGGTGCTGGTCGCATGAGCCATTCCCTCGAACTCGCAGCGGCTGAGCTGGCTGCCGTACAAGCGGCTGAAGCAAAGCTGTTGCTGCAGACCTACGAGCGCAACCCGATCCTTTTTGTCGGCGGCGAAGGCGTGCACCTCATCGATGAGCAGGGCAATCGCTACCTCGATCTGCTCAGCGGCATCGGTGTCAATGCGCTGGGCTACGCACATCCGGCGATCGAAGAAGCCATCGCGCAGCAGAGCAAGAAGCTGTTGCACATCTCGAATCTCTTCTTCCACACCGGCCAGGCCGAGCTTGCCGCGCGGCTCACCGAGATGACCGGGATGGATCGCGCATTTTTCTCAAACAGCGGCACCGAAGCGTGGGAGGCAGCGCTGAAGCTGGCGCGGCTCTACGCGGGCACGCGCCGCAGCAAGGGCGCACGGATCGGAACGAAGTTCCTTGCGCTCGATCACAGCTTTCACGGTCGCACCATGGGCTCGGTCGCAACGACGGAAAAGGAGAAATATCGCGCCCCCTTCATGCCGGTGATGCCGGGCGTCGATTTTGTTCCCTTCAACGACGTTGCCGCGTTGCGTTCCGCGTTTTCGGATGAATATTGCGCCATCTGCGTCGAAGCGGTGCAGGGTGAGGGCGGCATTCGTCCGGTCTCGCAGGAGTTCCTCGACGCTGCGCGCGAGCTCACGCGCTCGACTGGCGCGCTGCTCCTCATCGACGAAATCCAGTCCGGTCTCGGCCGCACCGGCAAGTGGTGCGCCTATCAGCACTACGGCATCCAGCCGGACATCACGACGCTGGCCAAGCCTCTGGCTGGCGGCCTGCCGCTGGGCGCGATGCTCTGCACCGAAGAAGTAGCCAGCGCCATGCAGCCCGGACTGCACGGCACCACCTTCGGCGGAGGCCCGCTGGCATGTGCCGTTGCCATCGCCGTGATCGACACGTTGAAGCGCGAAGCAATGCTCGCTCACATTCAGGACGTGGGCGGCTACTTCCGCGCACAGCTTGCTCGCCTGGCTGCGCAGCACTCTGACATCGTCACCGGTGCGCGCGGCCTGGGCTTGATGCTGGCCCTCGAACTCCGCTCGGCTGAAACTGCCAAATCCGTCGCCGCTGCCATGATGCAGCGTCGTTTCCTCATCAACCGGACCAGCGAAACCGTGCTGCGTTTTCTTCCACCCTACATCCTCGGCAAGTCGCACGTTGACCTTGCCATTGCTGCACTTGACGACATTCTCCATCAGCACGCGCCTGCCAAGACCGGCGCCGTCTACGAAGACGCCCCTATAGGAGGCACACAAATTGGCCGCTAACGCTTCTCTGTTGAAGCCCGCACTCTATCGCAATCCCGCCACTGGCCCTTTTGCTCTGGCTGCAAAATCGCTGGCCGGCAACGATCTCTGTTCCATTGCCGATCTTTCTACCGGCGAGATCGGCGCGCTGCTTAAACTGGCGCACGCCGTTAAAGCGCGCCCGCGCGACTACCGTCGCGCACTGGACGCGAAACAACTAGTCATGTTCTTCGAGAAGGCGTCGCTGCGCACCCGTCTCAGCTTCGAGGCCGGCATCAACACCCTGGGCGGCAACGCCATCTTCGTCGATCAGACGCAGTCGCCGCTGGGCGAGCGCGAGTCTCTCGGCGACATCTCACGCAATGTCGAGCGCTGGACCGATGCCATCGTGCTGCGCACCTACTCCCACGAGACCATCACCGAGATGGCGCAGTACACTGCCGTGCCTGTCATCAATGCGCTTAGCGATCTCGAGCACCCGTGCCAGGCGATAGCCGACTTCATGACGCTGGAGGAGAAGTTCGGGACTGTGCGGGGGCTCAAGTTCGTCTATGTCGGGGATGGCAACAACGTCTGCCACTCGCTCATGCTGACTGCTGCGCTGCTAGGGGCAAACTGCGTCGTGGCCACGCCCAAGAGTTACGGGCCGAAGGCAGAGATCGTCGCCAAGGCCAACGCGATTCTCGGCGAGATCGGCGGATCGCTCACCTTGATGCAAGACGCGCAAGCCGCGGTTACGGGCGCGGATGCCATCTATACCGATGTGTGCACCAGCATGGGTTTCGAGCACGAGGCCACCAAGCGCGCCCCGCTCTTCAAGCCCTATCAGGTGAATGAAGCGCTGATGGCCCGCGCCGCCCAGCACGCGGTCTTCATGCATTGCCTGCCCGCGCACCGCAACGCTGAAGTTACCGACCAGGTGCTCGATGGGCCGCAGTCCATCGTCTTCGACCAAGCGGAGAATCGCATGCACGCGCAGAAGGCGATTTTGCTCATGCTGCTGGGTGCGGCCGTCACACCCGAAGGTCGCAAGCCGCCCAAGTCGGCGCGCCGCCGCGCGCTGGCCCTCAAGTAATCGACATCCATACCAGCGCCCGCGCGGACGCGGGTCGCACAACAATTTAGGAGATTGGATTCATGGCTGACAAAGTTGTTCTTGCATATTCCGGTGGGCTCGATACCTCGATCATCATTCCCTGGCTGAACGAAAACTACGGCCTCGACGTGATCGCGATGGTGGCCGATGTAGGCCAGGGCGAAGATATCGACGTCGTAGTCGAAAAGGCGAAGAAGACAGGCGCCAAAAAAGTCGTCGTGCGAGATTTGCGCGACGAGTTCGTCCGCGAGTATGTCTTCCCGACCGTGCAGGCCGGCGCCGTGTATGAAAATAAGTACCTCCTCGGCACCTCGATCGCGCGTCCCGTGATCGCGAAGCATCAGGTGGAAGTCGCGCTGGCCGAAGGCGCCACCTCCGTCGCGCATGGCTGCACTGGCAAGGGAAACGACCAGGTGCGCTTCGAGCATGCCTACCAGGCGCTGGCACCGGAGTTGAAGGTGATTGCCCCGTGGCGCGAATGGACACTGACCAGCCGCGAGGAGTGTCTGGATTATGCGGAGGCGCACGGCATCTCCGTGACGGCGAGTCGCGAAAAGATCCACTCGCGCGATCGCAACCTGTGGCATGTGAGCCATGAGGGCGGCGAACTTGAAGACGCCGGCAACGCGCCCTTCCCCACCACGTGGACCATGACGCGCTCGCCGCAGGAAGCGCCGGATCGTGAGGAACAGGTCACCATTGGCTTCGAGCAAGGCATCCCCGTCTCGGTTGGCGGCATGAAGATGCCTCCGGTGCAGCTCGTGGAGCTGCTGAACGAGATCGGCGCACGCAATGCCATCGGCCGCATTGACCTGGTGGAGAACCGCTTCGTCGGCATCAAGAGCCGCGGCTGCTACGAGACGCCCGGCGGAACGCTCATCGTCGCGGCGCATCGCGAGCTCGAAGCGCTCACTCTCGACCGCGATCTCTCGCACTATAAACAGCACGTCGCGCTACGTTACGCCGAGTTGGTTTACAACGGCCTGTGGTTCACGCCGCTGCGTGACGCCTTCGACGCCTTCGTCCAGAAGACGCAGGATAACGTCACCGGAACGGTCACGCTCTCGCTTTACAAGGGAAACCTGAACATCGTCAGTCGCGCCTCTGCCTTGTCGCTCTATTCGACGGATCTCTCCTCGTTCACCATGGGCGAGAGCTACGATCAGAAGGACGCCAAGGGTTTTATCCAGATCCTCGGGCTGCCGGCTCGCACCCGTGCGCGCCTGCTGCAGAAGCAGAAAGAGGTTGTGAAGTGAAGATGTGGTCTGGCCGCTTCCGCGAGCCGCTCGATGCGCGCTTCGAGGAGTGGCAACGATCCTTCGGCTTTGACTGGCAGCTTCTCCCGCAGGAGATCGCTGCCAGCAAGGCGCACGCCAGCGTGCTGGCAGCAGCGGGAATCCTTACGGCTGCAGAATGCGCGCAGGTGCGCGACGGCCTCGACGCGGTCCTCGCAGACTGCTGGGATGGCCCGCGCCGCAGCACACTCGCGTCAGACCCGCGTGCGGAAGACGTGCATCATTTTGTCGAGCTGGAGCTCACGGAGCAGATTGGCGAACTGGCGCTGAAGCTCCACACCGGCCGCAGCCGCAACGAGCAGATCGCCACCGATCTGCGGCTCTATGTGCGCAAGCAGGCCGCGAGCGCGCAACAGTTGCTTCGTAGTTGGGCATTGGCATTGATCGAGCAAGCGGAGATCGCCGGCGACGCCATCATGCCCGCCTACACGCATCTGCAGCGCGCAGAGCCTGTGCTCGTCGCGCACTGGCTGCTTGCCTACGTCTCGATGATCGAACGCGACATCAGCCGCCTTGCGGACCTGATCGTGCGGCTGAACTATTGCCCGCTTGGCTCGGGTGCCATTGCCGGTGCGACGCTTGCGCTCGACCGCACCATCGCGGCGCGTGAGCTCGGCTTCACCGCTCCTACTGCCAACAGCATGGATGCGACCAGCGACCGCGATTTTCTCGTCGAGTTTCTTCAGGTGCTCTCGACCATCGCTCTGCATACCAGCCGCTTCGCGGAGGAGATCACGCTCTTCGCCACCGCCGAGTTCGGCTTCGTCACGCTGCCGGAGAGCTTCTCCACCGGCTCCAGCGCGATGCCGCAGAAGATGAACCCCGACCTTACCGAGCTGGTGCGCGGCCGCACCGGTCGTATCCACGGCGCGGTTGCTGCCGTCACCATGCAGCTCAAGGGCCTGCCGCTGGCCTACAACAAGGACCTGCAGGAGATGCAGCCGGTTCTATTCGAGACGATAGCCGGGCTGCTCCCGCTATTAGACCTTCTGCCATCCTTCACGCAAAAGCTGAAGTTTCTCCTGGAAGTTATGGAAAAGGCAGCCGCATCCGGGTTTCTTAACGCGATGGCTGCCGCAACCTATCTCTCGCATCGCGGAGTTCCCTTTCGCCGCGCGCACCACATCATCGGCGAGGCAGTACGGCTCGCGCTCGACAAGGGTTGCGAACTCGATGGCCTCACCCTCAACGAGTTGCGTCAGCTTTCACCAGCTTTCGCAGAAGACTTCTACGCGAGCATCACGCTGGCCGCCACAGTCGATTGCCACGACGTGATCGGCGGTACCGCCCGCGCGCGTGTTCACGAAGCCGTGGCGAGCGCCAAGACGCGATTGATCGCTACGCCCGCACATTTGCGTGATCGGGAACTGGAGGCTGCCGGTGCCCGTTCGTAAGGCTCGTCTGCAGGATGCGGAGAAGGTGCACGCGCTGGTCAACAGCCTCTCCGGCGACGGCACGCTGCTGCCTCGTCCCTTCGCGGAAATCTGCGAAAACATCCGCGACTTCACCGTCGCCGAATCCAATAGCGGTGAGTTTCAGGGTTGCGGTGCGCTTCATCTCTACGGCCCACATCTGGCCGAGGTGCGCTCCATCGTGGTGCAGCCGGAGTGGAAGGGCTGTGGCCGGGGCCAGGATCTGCTGCAGGCACTCCTCGAAGAGGCGGAGCGGCACGGCGTCGGCTGCGTGTGCCTGTTCACGCGCATCCCCGAGTTCTTTCAGAGCGCCGGCTTCTTTGTCGTGGAAGATCGCGCTGCCTTGCCCGACAAAATCTATAAGGATTGCCAGGTCTGCCCGCGTCTTCACCGCTGCGATGAAGTTGCGATGGCCCACGGTGTCCTGCCGGATGTCTCCATCCTCGGCCCCCGCGAGCCGGTGGAGAACTTGATTCGCATCGCGACCCAGATCACCTCGTAACTCAGCCGATTACGTATAGCAGACGCGTCTACGCTGGCGAAGGGCTCTCCGGCGAGACCTCCAGCGTTTCGCTGCTGACTGCCGGCTTCAGCAACGGCCAGCCTTTGCGTAGCACGTAATCCAGCCACGCCCCGGCGATCTGCGACGTGAGCACCGCCGCCACCACCAGCGTGGTGTAGAACTTCGAGCTGATGATTCCGGCATCAAACGCCACGCTGGCCAGCACGATGCCAGGGCCCCCGCGGGCATTGGTTGTAATGGCAAGGTTAATCAGGTCCAGGCCGCGGAATCCCGCGAAGCGCCCCGCCAGCGACACGGAAAGGATCTTGATCGTGCACGTTCCCACCAGGAACGCCACGATCATCCACACCGACAACCCGCGAATCAGATCGAGCTTCAATCCCACGATGGCGAAGTACACCGGGATGAAAAAGGCGAAGGAGACTTTGCTGATCGCCTCAAGCGCATCCGCAAAGAGCCTGCGTTTTTTGTGCACGACGGCAAAGCCCGCGAGGAACGCGGCGAATACCAGGTTGACATCGAGCGCTCCCGCGACCGCACAGTAGGCCAGCAGAACGGCGATCGCGTACCCGGTGGGCGATTGCTGCGCCAGCACATTCCAGCGTGCTTTGTTGATGCGCTTAACGACGCGCGGAACGATCGTGAGGCCAAGAACGAAGTAGGCCAGTGTTGCGAGCAGGTGCCAGGACATCTGCCGCGGATTCAGCGCGACCTTGCCCGCTGTGGCCGTGGCTACGGCAAGCGCGAGCCAGAGAACGATGTCTTCCAGCACGGCCACGCCGAGAATCAGCCGTGCGAACCGCGTGTGCAGAATCTTCAGGTCGGCGAAGATCTTCGAGACCACTGGCACCGATGTGACGGCGACGCCGACGGCGAGGATGATGATCAGCGAAACGCGATTGCCGTTAGGCCCTGCCAGGCTGGGGCGAATCAGCCAGGGACCGAAGATAAGCCCCAGTAGAAACGGGATACCGGTGCCCACGATGGTCAGCCACGCAACCGTGCGACGCTCCTCGCGGCTGAACAACTGCTGCATCTCTGCTCCGGACAAAAACATCAATAGCAACAGCCCGAGCCAGTACACGAAGTCCAGGATGTTGCCTTGGTGCTTCGCGCTTTCGATGATGTGGGCGGCAAAGGGCAGTCGGCCCAGAAGCGCAGGACCAAGAACAACCCCGGCCAATATTTCGCCAACGACCTTTGGTTGGCGCAACCGCACAAAGAGGTAGCCCAGCAACTGGGCGAACCCGACGAGCAGGAGCAGGACGAAGAGAACCGAAGTCAGTTGGGAGTTCGACATGGTGGGCTACTCCAGCGCTGGATGCTCCTTTTCCCGATGGGTTTGCCCGGCTAGATGGCGTTGAGCGGGTGAAGTCCCAAAGAAAGACTGAGATGCAGATTGATTAGTATGCCCCGCGGGTCGCTCGCCTTCAGGCAGAAACCGCGTTCCTTGCAACCCGAGAGTTACCCGTCCGCGGCCGTTAGTACCGAAAACGATACCTCCTGGTTTACCGGTCAAGAGCACCAATCACGGCGCATAACTCGGATGACAACTTTACCCGTCGCGGAGATTTGGCGTTTCCAATACATCCGGCTATAGTCAAATATATGCGACCGCATCGGTCGCCTTTGGAGTGAGATTGTCCCCTGAAGGACTTGAGGTGCAGGTGATGGCGCTGAGTGAGATCGCGGTCGGTGGGTCGGCGGTGGTGGCCTCCATCGAGTTGCCCCATGAGATCGGCGACCACCTGATGCACCTGGGCTTTCTGCCGGATGCCACTATCGACGTGCTGCGCCGTGCACCGGCCGGCGACCCTACGGTCTACCGCGTTGAAGGCGCCGAAATTGCCCTGCGCCGCGAGACAGCGTGCCACATCTTAGTGCGGCCGACCAATGTGCCGCAGCGAGACAATGTATGAGCTGCCACGCGCCTGCTTCACCTGCTGCTGTTCTTGATGAGCCGCCGCTCAAAGCCGGCCAGCCTCGCGGCCGCTTCCGTACTATTGCGCTCATTGGGCCGCCCAACAGCGGCAAGTCCACACTCTTCAATCGGCTCACCGGCCTGCGGCAGAAGGTCGCCAACTATCCCGGTGTCACTGTGGAGCAGCGCTCCGGCCGCATGAGCGGCATACGCCGCCATGACCTCACGCTCATCGATCTGCCGGGCATCTACAGTCTCACTGGCTACTCCGAAGACGCGCGCGTCGCCGCGGATGTGCTGAAGGGGGAGATGCCCGGCACGCCGCGTCCGGATGCTGTCATGATCGTGCTCGACGCGCTCAACCTGAGCCGGCAGCTCATGCTCGCGGGGCCGATTCTCGCCATGGGACTGCCCACCATGGTGCTGCTGAATATGGCGGACCTGCTGGAATCGCGCGGCGGCATGGTGGATCCCCTCGCGCTGGCCCAGGAGTTGGGCCGCCCGGTCGCGTTGATCAGCGCCACACGCGGCACCGGCATCGACGCCATCGAGCGCTTCCTGCTGCAGCATGGCAGCAACCATTCCGAATTCGCGAAGACCCTGCCGGTCCTTCCCATCGAGCTGCCGGTACTGCAAAACCCCGGCGAATGCCGTCGCTGGGCCTCCCAGGTCAGCAGCCGCACCAAGTACAAAGCGCCCGCCTCGCCGCTGTGGACGCGCCGGCTCGACTCCGTTCTGTTGCATCGCGTGTGGGGGCCGCTCATTTTTCTCGCCGTGGTGGTCGGTGTCTTCCAGGGCGTGTTCACTGTTGGCCAGCCGTTGAGTGACTCGATGGCCAGTGGCCTTACCCTGCTCGGCACGCGGGTCGCACAGATCATTCCCATTCCCTGGCTGCAAGCGCTGGTCCATGCCGGCCTGTGGAATGGCGTGCAGGCGGTGCTCGTCTTCCTGCCGCAGATCCTGCTGCTCTTCCTCTTTATCGGCATCCTGGAAGATTCGGGCTACCTCGCGCGCGCGGCGTTGATTGCCGACCGGCTGATGCGCTCCATCGGACTCAACGGCAAGGCCTTTATCCCGCTGCTCTCGGCGTACGCATGCGCAGTGCCAGCCATCATGGCCACACGCACCATCGAGAACAAGCGCGACCGTCTCGCCACCATCCTGGTTGCGCCGTTCATGACCTGCTCGGCACGGCTGCCCATCTACACGCTCATCATCGCAGCCTTCATACCCAATCGTCCGGTGCTTGGCAGGCTCATCGGGATGCGCGCCTGCGTCATGCTCAGTCTGTACGTGCTCGGCTTCCTCGCGGCGCTGCTGACGGCAAAGCTGCTCAAGTCTTCGGTGCTGAAGGCATCCTCGTCGCCCTTCGTATTGGAGCTGCCGCAATACCGCTGGCCCACCGTGCGCTCGCTCAGTCTGCGGCTCTACGACCGCAGCGCGCTCTTCCTGAAGAAGGCCGGCACCATCATTCTCGCCGTCAGCTTCGTGCTGTGGGTGCTCAGCATCCTGCCGCTGCACAACGGCAACTTTTCCGACCTGGCGGGCAGCGTGATCGGCAAGCTTGGACACTTCGTTGAGCCGGTGCTGCGCCCGCTTGGCTTCAACTGGAAGATCGGCATCGGCCTGTTGAGCTCGATCATCGCGCGCGAGGTCATCGTCGGCACACTGGGCACGCTCTACGGCGTGGACCCGAGCACGCAAGCGCTGAGCCTGCAGGCAGCGTTGCGGCACGATATGACAATCGGGGGCGCCATTGCGCTGGTGGTCTTCTTCGCCTTCGCGATGCAGTGCACGTCAACGCTCGCCGTAGTAAGGCGCGAGACGAACAGCCTGCGCTGGCCGATCATCCAGTTCTGCTACATGAGCGGCCTGGCCTACGTGGCCGCGCTGCTGACCAATCAAATCTTGTCACGTCTTCTTTAGCAACGCGGATCTACATAGCAACGCCCAATTGGCATCCGACCGGCACTGGGTCGAATCCTATTTGCATAGATCAGGTGCTGGATAGGTTTCCGCCCTGGATCTTTCGGAGGGTTTCCGTGGCAACATCCCTTCCCATCTCCCCCTCCCACAAATCCGGTGGCTTGGCCATCGTTATCGGCGTTCTCTTGATTCTGGCGGGTCTGTGTGCCATTGCCCTGCCGCTCATTGCTGGTATTGCAGCGAGCATCGCGGTCGGATGGCTGCTGCTCTTTGCCGGCCTCGTGCATCTCTTCTTCGGATGGCACACGCGCTCCGCGGGGGCGGTCCTCTGGAAGATCCTTATCGGGTTGGCATACCTGTTCGCCGCCTTTTACGTGCTGATGCACCCAGGGCGCGGCCTCCTCACCCTGACCCTGGTACTTGCCTTTTATCTTTTCTTCGAAGGCATCTTCGAGGCAGTCATCTACGCGCACGCCCGTCGGCTGCCCGGATCAGGATGGTTTCTCTTCGACGCAATCGTCACCATCGTGCTGGGCGTCATGATTTTAATGTCCTGGCCGGTCAGCTCGGTGTGGGCGATTGGCACGCTGATCGGCATCAGCATTCTCTTTAGTGGAATCACGCGCCTGAGCTACGCTTTTGCCGGGCGTCGTGCGACAATGGTCGCGCCGATTTAGTCTAGGCCGCATCTTCTGCGACAATAAAGGCTGAGACCAAGCAATGATTTCAGTCAGCAATTTGAGCATGCGCTACGGCGCCAAGGTCCTCTTCGAGGACGTAACCATTAACTTTATTCCCGGCCGCCGCTACGGCCTCACCGGGCCCAATGGCTCCGGCAAATCCACCTTCATGAAGGTGCTGGCCGGCGACCTCGATCCGCAGAAGGGCACCGTGGTCCGCCCCCGCAAGATCTCCGTCCTGCGCCAGGACCAGTACGCCTTCGACGCCTACCGCGCCATTGACACCGTCATCATGGGCAACAAAGGCCTGTGGGCGGCACTGGAAGAGCGCGAGCGTATCTACGCGAAGCACGATATGTCCGACGCCGACGGCATGCGGTTGGGCGAGCTCGAAGGCATCGTCGGCGAAGAGGACGGCTACACCGCGGAAAGCGATGCCGCGATCCTGCTGCAGGGGCTCGACATCCCGGACGAGTTCCACGAGCGCAAGATGAGCGAGCTCCAGGGCGGCCAGAAGGTGCGCGTGCTGCTGGCGCAGGCGCTCTTCGGCAAACCGCAGGCGCTGCTGCTGGACGAGCCGACGAACTATCTCGATCTCGACTCCATCCATTGGCTGCAGGATTTCCTCGAGCACTTCGAAGGCACGCTCATCACCATCTCGCACGATCGCCACTTCCTGAACAGCGTCTGCACGCACACCGCGGACATCGATTACGAGACCATCATCACCTACACCGGCGGCTACGACGACATGGTCGTCGCGAAGACGCAGATTCGCTCGCGTCTGGAGTCGCAGAACGAGCAACGCGAGAAGAAGATCGCGCAATTGAATGAGTTCATCGCGCGCTTCTCCGCCGGAACGCGGTCCAGCCAGGTGACCTCGCGCAAGAAAGAGGTCGAGCGGCTGCAGACTACCGAGTTGGCGCGCTCGAACATCGCCCGCCCCTTCATCCGCTTTGACATGCTGCGCCCCTCGGGCAAGCACATCCTCGAATTCGAAGGCCTCACCAAGGGGTATGGCGACCAGCAGGTGCTGAAGGACTTCAGCGGCTCTGTGATGCGCGGCGAAAAAGTCTGCCTCATGGGCCGCAACGGCCTGGGCAAGACCACACTGCTCAAGTCGCTGCTCTCCGGTCTGCCGGATCTGGTCGAGAAAGATTTCCAGCTTGACGACGGCACGGTGAAGTGGGGGCACGAGGCGCAGCTCGGCTACTTCCCACAGGACGTCTCCGGCCTGATCGACAAGGGCACAACGGTTGCGGAATGGCTGCATAACTTCGATCCCCAGGCGACGAAGGAGGACATTCGCGGCATTCTAGGACAGATGCTCTTTCGCGGCGAAGAAGGGCTGAAGCCGACAGATGCTCTATCCGGCGGCGAGGCGGCGCGGCTCATCTTCTGCCGACTCATGATGCAGAAGCCAAACATCCTGGCGCTCGATGAGCCAACCAACCATCTCGATCTCGAGTCCATCAACGCGCTCAACATCGCGCTGCAGCGCTACGAAGGCACGGTGTTGCTGGTCACCCACGATCACGATCTGATCGACGAGGTCGCGACGCGCATCTGGCACTTCGACGGCGCGGCGATCGAGGACTTCAAAGGGCCCTACGAGGAGTATCTTTCAGCGTCCCACGATTCAGGCAAGTTACTAATTTCATGACGTCGCAGAAGGCATTAAAACGCTTCAGATGACTGCGCGGATGGCCGCAGTAAGGCCTTCCCGCGCAGCCTTGACCGCAGTCTCACCAGCGGCCTTCGTATGCGCGAGCGCCGATCTTCTCCGTGTTCCCGGGTGCTCGAAAGCTACCGTCTCGATCCCACCGCCAAAGAGCGTGTGCTTCTCTTCCAGCTGATCGAGCGCGGCGTTCAATCCCGCGACAACTGCCTCAGCCTCATCGGCAACGACCATCAGCTCGAGATTGATCTTTTTGTATAGCATCTGACCTGCCTCCAGTCTCCAATGGTATGCCTGCCGGCTGGAACATCCCAGACATTCGCTGCCTTAGCTGAATCCCACTACCGGATGCGCCGCATACGGCTCCTCCAGCGAAGCAATCTCCTCAGCAGTCAGCTTCACCTGCAACGCCGCCACAGCATCCGTAAGATGATTCGGTTTTGTCGCGCCCACGATCGGCGACGTAATCATGGGCTTGCTCAGCAGCCAGGCGAGCGCCAGCGTCGCTCGCGGAATCCCGCGCTTCTCTGCCACCTCGCCCAGCCGGTCGACCACCTTCTTGTCGGCCTCCTCTGTCTTCGAATAGATCACCTTGCTGAACTGGTCCGTCTCCGACCGCTTCGTCGCCTCCGCAGCCCACGGCCGGGTCAGCTTCCCGCGCGCCAGCGGGCTCCACGGAATCACTCCAATCCCTTCCGCAGCACACAGCTTCAACATCTCCCGCTCTTCTTCGCGATAGATCAGGTTGTAATGGTTCTGCATCGAGACGAACCGCGTCCATCCATGCAGGTCAGCCGTATATAAGGCCTTCGCAAACTGCCACGCATACATCGAGGACGCCCCGATGTACCGTACCTTGCCCGCTTTCACCACATCGTGCAACGCCTCCAGTGTCTCCTCGATCGGCGTCTCGTAGTCCCAGCGATGAATCTGGTACAAGTCCACATAGTCCGTCTGCAAACGCTGCAGGCTCTGGTCCAGTTCGAAGAAGATCTCCTTGCGCGAGAGCCCCTTGCCGTTCGGATCGTCGCGCATCACGCCGTGCAGTTTGGTCGCGATCACCATGTTCTCGCGCTTCGTATTCTCCTTCAAAAACTTACCCACCAACCGCTCGCTCGACCCAATCGAGTAAACATTCGCCGTGTCCCAGAAATTGATGCCCAAATCCAACGCCTGTTTGAAAAACGGCTGGCTCTGCTCTTCGTTCAAGGCCCACGCGTGGCTACCAGGCCGGATCACCGCCGGCACTTCGCCATACGACATGCAGCCCAGACAGATGCGCGGGACCTTCAGCCCCGTCTTGCCCAAATTCACATACTCCATGCTCATGCTTATGTTTTTCTCCTTCGATTCGTAATGCGGCTTCGATCTGCTTTGAAGGGGCGCGGCTTCAGCCGCGTCGTAATCGGCGACAAAGAGAATGCGCCTTTAGTCGCCGTAGGAATGTCACCGCTCATTGGATGCGGCCAAGCGGCAAGCGCTTCACTACCCGCGAACTAGGGAGGCGCAAAGTGGCAGCGTCCGTGCAACTGTTCCGGGATCTAGACGCTGAGGCGGGGAGACGCACCCGTGTACGCGAGCGCTTCACGTCATTACTGCGCGTCTGCAGTAATCTGGTTCTGTCCTCCTCCCACATGCCACCACTTCTCAACGCGCAGAACATCACCAAAGCCTTCGGCCCGCGGCCGCTCTTTCGCAGCCTCTCCTTCACCGTTGACGAGAACGCTCGCATTGGACTCATCGGCCCGAACGGCGCCGGTAAATCGACACTGCTGAAGATCCTGGCCGGCGAAGAGACACCGGACACCGGCGAGCTCGCCATCCGGAAACGTACCCGCGTCAGCTACGTGTCGCAAGCCTCGGACTTCGCGGCCGGCCAGACCGTCTGGTCAGTAATGGAGGACGCCGTCCGCGAGGCGAAGGTGCCCTCGGCCGAGTGGGATCGACAGATTCGTGAAACCCTCGGCCGCGCCGGCTTCCTCGACTTCTCGGTCCACGCACTGTCGCTCTCCGGCGGCTGGAGGAAGCGCCTGGCCATCGCACAGGCGCTCGCCTCCGCTCCCGACGTTCTCCTGCTGGACGAGCCGACGAACCATCTCGACCTCGAAGGCATCGAGTGGCTGGAAGGCATGCTCAACGGTTCTCCCTTTGCCTCCGTGACCATCAGCCACGACCGCTACTTCCTCGAAGCGGTAGCACACGAGATTGCAGAGATCAATCCGGTATACCCGGACGGCATCCTGCGCACGCGCGGCAACTACAGCCGCTTTCTGGAAGACAAAGAGGCATTCCTCGAGGCCCAGCAGCGACGGCAGGAATCGCTGGAGAACCGCGTGCGCACCGAGATCGCCTGGCTGCGCCGCGGTCCCAAAGCGCGAGCAACGAAAGCCAAGGCGCGCATCGACAACGCGCATGCACTGATCGGCGAGCTGGCCGAGGTCAGCGCACGCAATCGCAGCACGAGCACCGATATCGAGTTCACCGAGAGCGGCCGCGAGAGCAAGCGGCTCGTTGCCCTCGACCACCTCGGTTACGAGGTCGCCGGCCGCACGCTCTTCCGCAATCTCAGCTTCCCGCTCACGGCAGGAACGCGCGTCGGCCTGGTTGGCCCCAACGGCAGCGGCAAGACCACCATCCTGCGCCTTCTGCGGGGTGAAGTCGAACCATCCTCGGGCGCCGTCGAGCGCGCGAACGCGCTGCGCATCGTCTACTTCGATCAGAACCGGCAACTCGATCCGTCGCTCACCCTGCGTCGCGCGCTCGCGCCAGACAGCGACTCGGTTGTCTACCAGGACCGCGTCATCCACGTCGCCTCCTGGGCCTCACGCTTTCTCTTCACCGGCGAGCAGCTCAATCAGCCGGTCGCAAACCTCTCCGGTGGCGAGCGGGCACGCGTCCTCATTGCGAAGCTCATGCTCGAACCCGCGGACCTGCTCCTGCTCGATGAGCCCACCAACGATCTCGATATCCCAACGCTCGAAATCCTCGAGGAGAGCCTGCTCGAGTTTCGCGGCGCGCTGGTGCTGGTCACGCACGATCGCTACCTGCTGGATCGCGTGTCGACCGTGGTGCTCGGTCTGGATGGTGACGGCAACGCGGGCCAGTTCGCCGACTATCTGCAATGGGAGACATGGCGCGACGAACTTCAGCAACAGCAGGCGGCCATAGAGCGGTCATCCGCTCCCGTGGCGGCAAGCACACCTGCGCAATCTGCGCGCAAGAAGCTCTCCTATCTGGAAGCCCGCGAGTACGACACCATCGAAGCACGCGTCGCGGACGCCGAAGCAGCACTGCAGCGCGCCCACACAGCCATCGATGATCCAGCCATCGCCAGCGATGCGGCGCAGTTGCAGCTCGCCCTCCATGAGCTGGCCAGCGCACAGGCCGCTGCGGATGCGCTCTACGCTCGTTGGGCGGAGCTCGAGGGCAAGCTAGGCTAGACGCTACTTCCCCGCACTTTCCCTTTCCGGGACGCTGTCGCCTCCGTCGTCAATTTCTCCGGCTTCTTTCTGCTTCGAAAGTTGTAGCTGCGGGTACGGAAGGCGCGCAGCCGGACGCAGCAAGCGGCGCTATGCTCAACCAGAGCCTGATCTTCACCTTCGACGGCCTCGACACCAAAACACATGACCCGCTCGCCACTGCCGCGCACGCTTTTCGCCATTCTCCCAATCGTTGGCGCTGTTCTGGCTGCGTTAGCCGCGCATCAGAACTGGCCGATTCCGCTGAGCCTCTCTGCCATGGCGGTGGTTGCATCAGCATCTGCGGTCATCTACTGGTCGGCACCCCTCCACAACCGGGAGCCTGTCCTGATGGCCGAGCAAAGCCTGCCAGTCGCGTATGTGCCGGAGATCATGCCGGAGCTGGCCGCTGCCGCAGCAGAGCCGCCGCAAGATCCAGCCTCCGAATCGGCTCCGGCCGCGGCGCCCGAGCCCGGCAGCATCGGAACCCGCGCCCACGCCTACATCACCGGCGGGTCCCACGAAACCGATCTTCTGACCGGGCTGCTCGGCCCCGAGGCGTTCTTCGCGCTGCTCGCGCGCGGACTTCCCCGCTGCAGAGAAGCGAATCTAACCGGCATCCTCGTTATCTGCGATCTTGATGCGTTTGGCGAGATCAATCAGACCGTCGGGATGATGGACGCGAATCGCATGTTGCGCCAAGTGGCTGATTGCTTCCGTCTCACCGTGCGCGAAGGTGACCTGCTCTCCCGTCTCGGAGGCGATGAGTTCGGAATATTCTTTCCCGGTCTGACAGCGGAAATCGCTGAAACCCGTGTGCGCGATCTGCGTGCCGCGGTGCGCGAGGCCGGCCTGCTCACTCTGCCGGAAGGCAGCGCACAGGCCACCGTCTGCATCGGGATCAGTTGCTTTCCCACGGATGGTGCCACCGTGGATGCGCTGCTGGCGGCCGCCGATCTCTCCCTCGCCAACGCCAGGCGCGAGCGGCAGGAGAAGGCAAACATACCGATCCCCTCGGCCCTCGTCCTTACCCGCAATTAGACTTTTCTCCTCTTGATGTAAGACGGCGTGGGAAGTGCATGCAGCATTTCTCCCCGCCTCAATCACAACGGGATACGCTCCATTCTTGTCATTCGGACCTTCGAGAGTGGAATCTGGTGGGATGCGACCCCTTCGGTTCTCCCGCCGGCTTCTCGCCGTTCTATTCGCCTTTATTG
The DNA here is from genome assembly GCA_963712845.1 of uncultured Acidobacteriaceae bacterium. Classification (GTDB taxonomy): domain Bacteria; phylum Acidobacteriota; class Terriglobia; order Terriglobales; family Acidobacteriaceae; genus KBS-83. The sequence continues at coordinate 19,046 of CAVQJM010000018.1, read as the reverse complement.
TCTGCTGCATCCCCGCGGTACGCGCACAGGACAGGCCGCCCGACATTGCACCCCGACCCAGCAGCACTCCCTACACCGGCGACCTTTCCATCTTTGACAAACCCGGGCGCGACCAGCGCCTGCAAATCGAGCGTGTGATGGACCTGCTCGGCCTGAAACCGGGAAAGTCCGTCGCAGATATTGGTGCTGGGTCTGGATGGTTCTCTGTGCGCGCAGCGCGCCGCATCGCTCCCAGCGGTACCGTCTACGCCGAAGATATCAACCCTGAAGCGATCACCTACATCCGGCAACGCGCCGCGCACGAGAACCTACCGAACATCCATGTGATTGAGGGGACGCCTGACAATCCGAAGCTAATGCCTGCAAGCATCGACGCCGTCCTGATGTTGAAGGTCTATCACGAGGTCGCCAACCCGCTTGAACTGCTACGCAACCTGCGCCGGGCGTTGCGGCCCGACGCCAGAATCGGCGTGATCGACCGCAACGGCACCGGCACGGACCATGGCGTGAACGCGTCAGTCGTCATCCACGAAATGGACGAGGCCGGGTTTGTCCTCAGCGGTCGCTACGACTTCACCAAAGCCGACGGCCAGGACTATTTCCTCATCTTTACGCAAAGGCGCTGAGTATTCGCGCGATGCTTGTCCTCAACCGGTATTGCGCAGCCCCGCCGAGATCCCATTGATGGTCGCGCCCAGCGCGCGGTTCAGCGCATCGGAGTCCTCGCCATTGCGCTTGCGACGCAGCAACTCGACCTGGATCAGGCTCATGGGATCGACATACGGATTGCGCAGCCGGATGGAACGCGCCAGCACCGGATTCGAATCCAGCAGCGCCTTCTGCCCCGTCACCAACAGCACAGCCTGCTCCGTTCGCTCGAACTCTTCCTTCAGCTTGCGGTAGACGCGCTCGCGCAGAGCCTTGTCCTCGACCAGCTCACTGTAGAGCTTCGCAATCCCGAAATCGGACTTGGCCAGCGCCATCTCCACATTGCGTACCAGGTCGATGAACAGCGGAAAACGCGCCATCATCGTCCGCAGCCGCGGGAGATCGTGCTCGGCAAAGCGAGTCAGCGCGTAGCCCACCCCAAACCACGCCGGCAGTTGATGCCGGCTCTGGGTCCAACCGAAGACCCACGGGATGGCGCGCAGGTCCACCAGACTCCGCTTGCCGCTGCGGCGCGAAGGCCGCGAGCCGATGCGCACATTCTCCAGCTCTGCAACCGGCGTTGCCTGCTCGAAGTACTCGAGCACCTCGGCATCGTCGATGACGTGCTCGCGATAAAATGCGAAGCTCTCGTCGGAGAGCGTGTTCATCGCGTCTTCCCATGCCGGCTCCATGCGACCGCTGAGCCGCCCATCGCCGATGCGGTCGTTGGGCCGCGCCAGAGCGTCGAGCGACGCTGCCAGCATCAGCTCCAGATTGCGCTCAGCCAGCACAACGTCGCCATACTTGAAGCTCAGCACCTCGCCCTGCTCTGTAATGCGTAACTGACCTTCAAAGCTGTCAAAAGGCTGTGCATAGATGGCGCGGTGCGTCGGTCCACCGCCGCGGCCCACCGTACCGCCGCGACCATGAAACAGCCGTAGATGCACCTTGCACTCCGCCGCCACCTGATGCAGCGCACGATGCGCGCGGTAGATCTCCCAGGTGCTGGTCAGCATCCCGCCGTCTTTGTTCGAGTCGGAGTAGCCAAGCATCAGCTCCTGAGTGTCGTTCCAGGACGCAAGCAGCTTGCGGTATTCGGGCGAGCTCCACAACGCGCGGCAGATCTCCGGTGCGCGCTGCAGGTCTTCGATCGACTCGAAGAGTGGTACCGGCATCAGTCCATGCAATCCATTGCCACCCTCCACCTGTACGCCGGCAATGCGTGCCAGCCCGACCACGCGCAGCACATCCTCGACAGACGCCGCACCGCTGATCACATACTGCCGGATGGCCTCGCGCTGCGGCCCCTGCTGCAACCGCGCGATGGTCCGCAGCGTCTCCAGCACATCTTCGCTCTCCGGGTGCAACGCGTCGGCGGCTTTACCATCGGCGGCAGCGCATCCGGCGGCCGCAGCCACCTCGTGCACTGCCAGTTCATGGCGACGCGCATGCTGACGCACGTCCATCGTGTGCAGGTGCAGCCCGAAGGTGCGCAACTGCAGCAGCAGCGGATCGACCAGCTCTGCCGCAATGCGCTCGCCGCGATTCTCCGCCAGGCTTGCCCGCAGCAGCAGCAGGTCCTCGCGAAACTCGGCAGCGTCCCTGTATGGCGTTAGCGCTCCAGGCATTTCGGCGTCTCCGTCCAGGCGCCGCTGCACGCTCAGCAGAAAGCGCCGGTATTGCTCCAGCGCATAGCGTTCCGTTACTTCCGTTGCCGCGTACGAAGTTTGGGCCTGATAGACCTCCAACCGCTTACGAAGGGCGATGCTGGTATCCACCTGGTGTACCGAGCTGGTCAGCAAGTCGAAGAGCGACTGCACCTGCTCCCGGTAGAACGCCAGGATGTGCTCCCGCGCATCGGTGATCGCTCCTATTGTCACGTCCGATGTGACAAATGGATTCCCGTCGCGATCCCCACCGATCCAAGATCCGAAGCTGAGCATCAGCGGCATCTCCGCCGGCGAGAGCTCCCGTCCGTATTCCGCGGCAAAAGCCGAAGCGAGCTCGGCGTAAAGTGCCGGAACGGTCGCGAAGATCGAGGCGTGGTAGTAATCCAGCCCCATCTTTACCTCGTCGCTCACCAGCGGCCGTCGCGCGCGCACCTCATCCGTTTGCCACAGTGCGGTGATCTCCGCCGCGACCGCGGACTGCAGCCGTTCCAGCTCTCCATCGGGCAGCGGAATGCGGTCAAGTTCCTCCAGCAGCGCACCCAGCCGCCGCCGCTTGTAGAGCACGGAGCGCCGCGCCACCTCCGTCGGATGCGCGGTAAAGACCGGCGTAATGTGCAGGCGTTCCATGAACGCGAATGCCGCGTCGGCATTGATGCCGGCCTGCCGCATGGCTCGTAATGTTCCCCGAAATGATCCGCGCTGGACTGCATCCTCACCGCTCATCTGCATCGAGGTGCGACGCCGCTTGCGGTGGTTCGTCTCCGCCAGGTTGATCAGCTCGAAGTAGTAGGCAAAGGCGCGAGTCAGCTGGTACGCATCCGGAAGATCCAGCTCGTCCACGCGCGCCATCTGCTGCTTCAAAAGCTGTGCGGCCCGCGGCGCCTCGCCCTTGGTGGCCGCCTCGCGGCGCTCAATCGAGAGCTGCCGCAGGTCCTCTTCCAAATGAAAGAGCCGCTCACCGGCCTGTTCCCGCAGCACCTCACCGAGCAACATGCCGAGCGACCGCACATCGCGGCGCAACGGCGCTTCCTTCAGATCGCCCGTACGCGCCTCCAGCTCTTCCAGGCGCGACGGCCAACTCTCCGGCTTCCATAGCAGGGGGTTCATCGTCTTCCCAGTATGCGACATGCGCCAGAGCGCTCAGGCCCCGCCGCGTTTCCAATCGAATGGCTCACGAAATTTTCCCGAAGACTCATGGGTGCTAATGACAACAATCCAGCTTATAGTTAACTATGGCGAACCACTGGCACCCTGCGACTGCCACTTCTGCGTCCTCGTGTACCGACGCATCGACCGCAAGCCCCACCACGGGTACTGATGCGCGTCCCAGCGCGTCCCTGCCACAGATCCCTCTGCAACATAGTTCCCTTCTAGACCCGCGCTTCCACCATGATTCCTGCGGTGTCGGCTTTGTCGCGCGTGTCTCCAATGAGGCGTCGCACGAGGTCCTCGGCCATGCGCTGACTGCCCTGGGCCGCCTCGCGCATCGTGGCGCCGTGGCCGCCGATGGCAAGAGCAGCGACGGCGTCGGCATCATGACCCAGGTGCCGCGCAATTTTCTGCTGCGCTCCGCTGGACTCACGCTCAAGAGCGACCGCACTCTCGCCGTCGGCGTCTGCTTCTTCCCGGCTGCCGTCGATCCCGCCCCGGCGCAGAAGAGCTTCGAAGAAGCATTGAAGGAGCACCGCTGTCGCCTGTTGGCATGGCGCGAGGTTCCCACCCGTCCCGAACATCTCGGACAGCAGGCGCTGGCATCGGCGCCGCGCATCCTGCAGGCGCTCATCTCCGCGCATCCTGCCGACCTGGACCGCCGTCTCTTCCTCGCGCGCAAGCAGTTCGAGCGGCGGAAGACGGCCGTCCACGTCTGCTCGCTCTCCGACTCCACCATCGTCTACAAGGCGCTCTGCGCCGGCCGCCTGCTTGCGGATTACTATCCCGATCTCGCCGATCCTGCATACGAAACCGCGTTCGCCATCTTCCATCAGCGTTATGCCACCAACTCCGAGCCGGCGTGGAGCCGCGCCCAGCCGCTGCGCATGCTCGCGCACAACGGCGAGATCAACACCGTCTGGGGCAATCGCGCGCGAATGGACGCTCGCGCTGCCACCATTCCAGCTGAGTACCATCCGCTCTACTCACCGGACGGCTCGGACTCCACCAGCCTGGATGAGGCGGTCGAGCTGCTGGCCCGCAATGGCCGCAGCGTTAGCCAGGCGGTCCGCATGCTAGTCCCGCCGGCGAAGCTCGAGAAGGTCTCCGAGTTCATGCACTATCACGCCGACTGCGTGGAGCCCTGGGATGGTCCGGCCGCCCTCACCTTCGCCGACGGACACCTCGTCGGCGCCGCGCTCGACCGCAACGGCCTGCGGCCCTGCCGCTACTTCATCACCCGCGGCGGCCTGGTTGTCGCCGGGTCCGAAGCCGGTCTGGTCGATCTCGATCCCGAATCCGTTCTCGAAAGCGGCCGTCTCGGTCCGGGCGAGATGCTGGTCGTCGACCTGAAGAGCTACGAAGTGTTGAATACGCGCGAGATCCTCGCCCGCTTCGATCGCGAAGTAGAGTACGAGACACTCGTCTCCGACCTCGCGCTCACCGACGCGGCCGGATGGAAGAGCGGCCTGCCTGCGGGGCGGCTGCTCGAACTGCAGCGGCTCTTCGGCTACACGCGCGAGGATGTGCGCATGGTGCTGCAGCCAATGGCAGTAGAAGGCAAGGACGCCGTCTGGTCCATGGGCGACGACACGCCGATCGCCGCGCTTGCCCGCTCTCCGCGCCCCATCTACAACTACCTGCGTCAGCGTTTCGCACAGGTCACGAATCCGCCCATCGACGCACTGCGAGAGGCCTGCGTTGTCCAGTTGCACACCCGCCTCGGCCCGTGGCCACACTTGCTCGACCCGCACGCGCGCATCCCCGGCCTCTCGCTCTCCTCGCCGTTCCTGTCGCTCGGACAGGTCGAGGCGCTGCGCGAGCGCAGCCATCCCTTGGCCGCAGATCTGCCGACCGCGGTGCTCGAGTGCGTCTTCTCGACCACCGAGACCCTCTCGGCGGCCATCGATCGTCTCTGCCTGGAAGCAATCGCGCTCGTCACCGGCGGCGCGCAACTGCTGCTGCTCACCGATATGCCCGCTGGCCCTGACAAGCTGCCTGTCCCCATGGCGCTCGCGACGGGTGCCGTTCATCACGCGCTCGTCGATGCCGGCATCCGCACCCGCGTCGGCCTCGCAGTCGAAGCAGGAGACTGCCGTGACCTGCACCACGCTGCTGTGCTGCTGGGCGTGGGCGCGGGCGCTGTGTGTCCCTGGCTCGCCCTGCAAACGGCTGCCGCGGCCGCTCCGGAGACGGGCGAGAAGAACATGCTCAAGACCTTCGACCAAGGACTCGCGAAGATCATGTCGAAGATGGGCATCTCCGTCGTAGATAGCTACCGCGGCGCGCATCTCTTCGACTCCATCGGCCTGGATGACGAGCTGATCTTCCGCTGTCTGCGCGGCACACCGGCCCCGCTCGGCGGCGTCGGCTTTGCCGAGATCGAAGCGCAGGTCCGCCGCGCCTGGCAGGATACCTTCCATCCCGAGCCGCCCGCTCCCGGCGCGCCCACGAACACGGACTTGCCGGACTACGGCTGGGTGCGCTTCCGCAAAGCCGACACAGCAGAGCCGCACGCCTGGCAGCCGCAGCGTGTGAAGGTAGTGCAGAGCAGCGTCGGCTCCGTCCGCGGCGCTGTTGCAGTCGCGGAACCGCAGACCCTCACCGTTCTCACGGCGGCCTCCGAAACCGCACCCCAGGTGTTGCGCGATATGCTCCACATCCGCGCCGCCGGCCCATCGCTGGCCGAGGATGCCGTCGAGCCAACTCCCGAGATCACGCGCCGCTTTATTGCCTCGGCGATGTCGCTCGGCTCCCTCAGCCCCGAGGCGCACGGCACCATCACCGAGGGGATGAACTTGCTCGGCGCACGCTCCAACACCGGTGAAGGCGGCGAAGATCCGGTCGTGTGGGCACCCGATCCGCTCACCGGCGGCCGCGGACTGCACAACAACAAGATCAAGCAGTTCGCCTCCGGACGCTTTGGTGTCACCGCGGAATACTTGGCAAACGCGGAGGAGATCGAGATCAAGATCGCGCAGGGCTCCAAGCCCGGCGAGGGCGGCCAGCTTCCCGCGCACAAAGTCACCGAGCTCATCGCACGCCTGCGTCACGCGCAGCCCGGCGTCATGCTCATTAGTCCGCCGCCGCATCACGACATCTACTCCATCGAAGATCTCGCGCAACTCATCTACGATCTGAAGCGCGTCAATCCGCGCGCTGCTGTCGGGGTCAAGCTGGTTTCGTCCTTCGGTGTGGGCACCATCGCATCCGGCGTCGCCAAGGCCTTTGCGGATTACATCGTGATCGCCGGCCACAGCGGCGGAACCGGCGCATCGCCGCTCTCGAGCATCAAGCACGCCGGCAATCCCTGGGAGCTGGGCCTTGCCGAAGCGCAGCAGTCGCTGCTTGCGGAAGGACTGCGCGGCCGCGTACGCCTGCGCTGCGATGGCGGACTGCAGACGGCGCGCGATGTCCTCATCGCCGCGATGCTGGGCGCGGACGAATACGCCTTCGGCACCGCGGTGCTGGTCGCTCTCGGCTGCGATATGGCGCGGCAGTGTCACCTCAACACCTGTCCCACCGGCATCGCAACCCAGAAGCCGGAGCTGCGCGCGAAGTTTCGCGGCAAGCCGGAGCATATCGTGCGCTTCTTCGAAGGCCTCGCCACCGACTTGCGCCACATGCTCGCCGGTCTGGGACTCGCGAGCCTGGGCGACGCTGTGGGCCGCACGGACTTGCTGGAACAGACGCGCCGCATCGGTGCGCTCGATCTCACTCGCATGCTGGCAGCGCCGGTGGACGGCGGGCGCGCCTGGGCCGGGCAACGCAATGAGCGCCCGCAGGCGGATACGCCTATCGACGACGAGTGGCTGGAGCCTGCGCTGGCCGCGGCGCGCGAAGGCAAGCGCTTCTTCGTCAGCGACCAGATCGCGAACAGCGACCGTGCCGTCGGCGCACGCATCGCCGGCCAGCTCGCGCTGGAGCGCCTGCATCATCGCGATCCGGTGGCACCCATCGAGATCGAGCTGCAGGGCGTGGCCGGTCAATCCTTCGGCGCCTTCGCCGTTCCCGGTATGCGGCTCGTCTTCGAAGGACTAGCCAATGACTTCGTCGGCAAGAGTCTGTGCGGCGGCGAGATCGTTCTTCGCGCCGAAGGCGATGCCGCGCGTGAAAGCTCGCATCACGTCCTACTCGGCAATGTCGCGCTCTATGGCGCCACATCGGGCCGCCTGCTGGCTGCCGGCCGCGCCGGGGAGCGCTTCGCGGTCCGGAACTCGGGCGCTGTCGCCGTTGTCGAAGGTGTCGGCGATCATGGCTGCGAGTACATGACCGGGGGCGCTGTTCTCGTGCTGGGTCGTGCCGGCCAGAACTTCGGCGCCGGGATGACCGGTGGCATGGCATGGGTGCTCGACGAGGACGGCAGCTTCGTCAGCGAGCAGCGCTATCATCCCGACTTCCTCCAAGCGTCATCGCTCGCCGACGATCCGGAGTCCGCAGCACAGGTCTACGAGTTGCTGACTCTCCACGCCGCAACCGCGCGCAGTCAGCGCGCCGAAGTCCTGCTGGTCGACTGGGAGGCCACGCAGCGCATGCTGGTGAAGCTGGCGCCTCGCCCGCAAGCCTGACCAGCTAGCCTGGTGAGTCGTTCGTTAGTTACATGCAGTTGTCGCGCCGGGCCGCTCAACCCATTGCTACCGGGCGAGTGCGGGAATCGGACGTAGCGTCTGGATAGCCGCACTCAGCTCGTCCGCAAGTCGCGCCTTTAGCGCATCGTCAAGCGGACGCTTCGACTCCGTCAGGTAGAAGACGTCCACGGCAAGCTCGCCCTCGGTGTCGATGAGCGCGACGCGGATATCGCAACCGAGCGTAGCGATCACTGACGCAATCGTGCGCAATAGGCCCGGTCCATCCTGCGCCACAACCTGCATCACCGTGCTTGCGCTCGAGGCCGTATCGTCGAAGGAGATGCGCGTCTCCACCCGCATCTTCACCGGCAGCATGTGCAGGTGCCGCCGGGCGCGCATCAGTCCGTCTACGGACGCTCGTTTCGTCACCGTGTCCATCACCTTTTGGGTGAAGCGGCCGAACTCGGACGGATTCAGCTCCAGCGTGCCGAAGGAGTCGGCGAACAGGAAGCTGTCCACCACCACGCCGGCATCGTTCGCGAATGCCTCTGCCTTCACGATATTCATGCCCAGCGCAGAGAGCGTGCCGGCGATATCGGCGAACAGCATCGGGCGATCCCTCGCGATCAGAACCAGCTCGAACAGGTGTCGCGTCTTGCGTAAGGAGAGCTGCGCCGGCTGCACGTCGAGGCGGCTGGACATGTCCAGGTGTGTGCGAATCTGCTCCGGCAATCGGGTCTGCACGTAGCGCTGCGGCAGCCCTTCCAGAAAGCGCTGCAACTGCTCTTTCCGATCCGGCACCAGCGCGGTGACGCGCCGCAGCAGCGCCGGATCAAGGGACGCATGGTAGCGCTCCTCGTCCACATTGCGGTCCATCCAGTTCGAGGTCGCGATGAAGAGCTGCCACAGATTCTCCGCCTTCCACGGCGTCAGCGCCTCCGGGTTTACTGCGCGCACATCGGCATAGGTCATCAGGCAAAGCATGCGCAGTCGCATCGGCGTCGCTACCTTCTCGGCAAGCGCACGCAGCGTCTCCGGATCGAAGATGTCGCGCCTTAGCGCCGCCGACATTGCAAGATGATCCCGCACCAGCGCCAGCACGATCTCGCGCTCTTCGTTCTCGAACTCCAGCCGATCCAGCACCGCCTCCGCCAGTTCGCAGCTCTGCGTGGTGTGATCCCCACTGCGGCTTGCCTTGCCGGTGTCGTGCAACAGCAAGGCCAGAAGCAATAGCTCCAGCCGGTCGATCTCATCCAGCAGGCCGGCGAATCGACGCTCCCAATCCTGTGCGGCGTCGCGCAATGCGTGCACATTCTCGATGGTCAGGAACGTGTGCTCATCCACTGTGTAGCGGTGATACGAATCACGGATCACCAGCGCGTCGATGCCATGGAACTCCGGCACCAGCATCTCCAGCACACCCAGCGTGTGCATGGTGCGCAGCGCCTGTGCCGCATGGCGTCCCAGTAGGATGCGCAGCAACCCGGCCCGCAGAAACGGTCCCTCCGGCAGGTGCAGGTTCAGCACCGGCAGCGCATCGCTGATGGCCGACTCGGCGCGCACCGTCAACCGCCAGCCCTGCTCTGCGATCTCTGCAAAGACGCGCAGCATGGACTCGGGATCGATATTTGTCTGGTCGTCCTTCAGATCGATGCGCCCATCCACCAGCACAAACGGCGTTCCCGCAATCGTGACATTCCGCCGCCGGCGTGCGAAAAATGGTCGCGCCGCGGGCGGCTCCAGCAGTGGCGCTACACTGCGCGAAATTGTGCGGGCATGCCGGTAGTAGGTCCGCATCCAGTACGCAGGATCCGCCGTGCCGCCGGTATCCAGCCCGATGGACTTCGCACTCGCTTCATCCTGCGCGTGCCAGCTCAGGACATTGTCATCGCGGTGCGCGCGCAGATGCAGGAAACACCGTGTCGCCGTCATGAATTCGACCGCCGCCTGCACCTCCGGATCCGGTGAAAGATCATCGCTCCGCGGCCACGCCTTCGTCTCGCGAATCCTTGCCAGCGCCGTATCCCATTGCGCCGTGTGGTGATCGCGTAGCCCGCCTGGCGCGTCCTTCACATTCGGCTCCAGGTGAAATATGGTTCCACCGAAACGCGCATAGCGGTCATAGAGCGACTTCTGCAGCAGCCGCTGGATGATCTCGGCCTCCCGCGCAACTACGGCTGGCAGCACCTTCTCTTTTAGCAACGCATAGGGCGCGGCATCGCCGCTGACCAGCCGCCGGTTCAGCAGCGACAGTGTGAATTCGAAGTTCTCCACCGTGAAGCGATCGCACTCCCGCACACTGCGCGTGATGGTGCTGGCCCGCAGACCCGTATCCCACAGCGCCTGGCTCATCGTGCGGATCAGCTCGCGCGAGCCGGACTCCACCCGCACATCCGCGCAAAGAAACATCAGGTCAATATCGGAATAAGGGAAGAGTTCCCGGCGCCCGTAGCCCCCGGTGGCGACCAGCGCGATAGGCCGCGCGTCACCCCCCAGCAGCGACCACAACCCCGTCACCAGCGTATCCACCAGCGATGTGCGCCGCCGCAGGCAGGCCGCGCCGTCTCCGGTGCGAACAAAGGAGGCGTCCAGCGCAGCGAATTCCGCGCGATAGTCGTCCGTCGCGGCGTTGACTGAAGTCACTGGCTGGGTCATCGCATGACCTCCCACGCGCGCGCGTTTCGCCGGCTAAAGAGCCGTCTCGCCGCGCTCATCATTGCGGATGCGGATGGCTTCGTCGATGCGCGACACAAAGATCTTTCCGTCGCCAATGTGGCCGGTGCGCGCGGTGGTCAGGATCGCCTGAATCACCTTCTCCGCCGCCTCGTCATGGACCACAAGTTCGACCTTCACCTTGGGCAGAAGATCGACCGTGTACTCGCGCCCTCGATAGAACTCGGTGTGGCCTTTCTGGCGGCCGTGCCCGCGCGCCTCCAGAACCGTCATGCCTTCCACGCCGATCTCGATCAGCGCCTCTTTCACCGCGTCCAGCCGCGATGGCTGGATGATCGCTTCAATCTTCTGCATGCCTGCTCCTCGGACCGATCGCGTCTAAGCCCAGTCGTATCCCTCTTCGCCATGCTGCGTCACGTCCATGCCTTCCATCTCCTGCTCTGGCGACATGCGCAGCCCCATGACGAGATCGACCAGCTTCAGCAAAACAAGTGTGCCGATCACTGATAGCACAATCGCGATCAGGATGCCTACGATCTGGTTGCCGAGTTGCCCCCAATGGCCCTCGATCACGCCCACGGGCAGCGTCTTCCCTGCTGCGTCCTTGAACACGGGATTGATGAGGCTTGAAGCGAAGACCCCGGTCAGCAGGGCACCGAGTGTGCCACCAATTCCGTGCACGCCGAAAGCATCGAGCGAATCATCGTAGCCCAGCCGCTGCTTCACCACTGCAACCATGGTGTAGCAGACCAGCCCGGCCAACAGTCCAATGACGAGCGATGACATCGGCTGCACAAAACCCGCGGCCGGGGTAATGGCCACCAGTCCGGCGACCGCACCGGAGATGCCGCCCAGCGCGCTCGGCTTGCCCTGCCGGATCCACTCCGCCACCATCCAGCCGATGGCTGCGGACGCCGCACCAAGATGCGTGTTCACAAAGGCGCTTGTCGCCAGCGGACCGGAGGAAAGCGCTGAGCCGGCATTGAATCCGAACCAGCCCACCCACAGCAAACACGCGCCGATAAAGCTCAACACCACGGAATGCGGGGCCATCTTTACCGTGGGATAGCCCACGCGTTTGCCCAGATAGAGCGCGCAGACCAGCGCCGAAACACCGGACGTGATGTGCACCACGGTACCGCCGGCGAAATCCAGGCACGGAAACTTGCCGCCCGACACATTCAGCAGGCCGCCCTGTCCCCACACCATGTGGGCCATCGGGTCATACACCACAAACGACCAAAGCACGGTAAATACCACCATCGCGCTGAACTTCATGCGCTCCGCGAAGGCGCCGGTGATCAGCGCCGGCGTGATGATGGCAAACATCATCTGGTAGATCATGTAGGTCTGTTCCGGGAAGGCCGCATACGCCAGGTTCGGTGCCGTGCCTACCCCGTGCAAAAAGAGATGATGCAGCCCACCGATGAAGCTCGTCCCGGCGTCGAAGGCCAGGCTGTAACTCAGAATCGCCCAGGTCACCGAGATGATCGCCATCATGGCGAAGCTCTGCATCATGGTGCCGAGCACGTTTTTCTTGCGTACCAGGCCGCTGTAGAAGAGCGCCAGGCCGGGTCCGGTCATCATCAGGACCAGCGCCGAGCTCACCAGCATCCAGGAGTTGTCTGCGGAGTTTTTGGCATCCGCCACGGCCTGCTTCAACGCAGCGAAATCCGCCGCGTTCGGCGCACCCGCCGCCTGCGCATGGGCCAACACTGGCAGCAACGCCAGGCCCACCGCCACACTGCAACACTTCACCAAAAAACGCATCCGGCTCCCTTCGAGCAGAGGTTGAGTCTGGGTTGCCGGACTGCTCAGGGAGTTCGGCAGAGGATACTCATCGACCAGGACAACACGACACGAAGACATCCCCAGAAACAACACACCGGATGCGACAGGGATCGCGGCGCAGAACAAAAATGTGGGGTTATGGATACTCTGTCACATTTCCCTTCCGGCGCAAAGCGTTGTGTGCGGTGGGCGATGACGACTGCTTCCGCCAGAGTCACAGTGCCTGGCAAATATTCAGCGGTCCTGCAAATCGGCCCAGCCATCGCAGCCGCTCTCGGAGAAAGTCCCCTCTGACCTGTCCGTTTGGACGGGGATAGGAACGCGGACTCTGTTGTACTGATAGCCCTGTTGTACTGATACTCAGGAGCACGACGCTTTGCCGCATCTCGCCGCCGCCCTCATCTGGACCATCTCGCTTGGCAGCATCCTGCTTATGCTTGCCCGGCCGCGCGGCATCGCCGAAGCCTGGTGGATCGGGGGCGGTGCCCTCCTGCTCGTCCTCACCAGGCTCTTGCCGCTCGCCGGCACCGCGCACGCCATCCACGAAGGCTTGGACGTTTACCTGTTCCTCATCGGGATGATGCTGCTGGCCGAAACCGCCCGTTACGAGGGCGTCTTTGACTGGGTGGCGGGCGTGGCCGTCAGTCATGCCGGCGGCTCTGCAGCTCGGCTGTTTTTGCTCATCTACATCGCGGGCACCATCGTCACCATCTTTCTTTCGAATGATGCGACGGCCGTCGTCCTCACTCCCGCTGTTCTAGCTGCTGTGCGCCGCGCGAACGTCCAGTCGCGTCCTTACTTGCTCATCTGTGCCTTCATCGCGAACGCCGCAAGCTTTGTTCTGCCCATTTCAAACCCCGCGAACCTGGTCATCTTTGACGCCCGCATGCCGCCGCTGGCAACTTGGCTGCGGATCTTTCTGCTGCCTTCGGTCGCCTCGATCATGGCGACTTACTTCATCCTGTACTTTCTATCTCGGCAACAATTCACTGAAAATGTGGCAGATCCGTCTCGCGTCGTTCCGCTCGCTGCGGCGGGCAAGGCGGCGTTGGCGGGCATCGTCATTGCCGCCCTCGTTCTTCTGGTCGCTTCTGGGTTGGGCTGGCAACTGGGAGCGCCCACATGCGCGGTCGGTGTCCTTGCTGTGCTCATGGTCACGCTGCGCGATCGACGAGCCGCCTTCATTGTCGTTCGCGGCGTCTCCTGGTCGATTGTTCCGCTGGTGGCCGGACTCTTCATGATTGTCGAGGCGCTCAATCGCGGCGGCTTGTTGCACGTCGCAGAGCGCGGACTCCGGTGGGCTGTAGGACTTTCGGTACTCGCCGGCAAACTGGCCGCGGGCTTCGCTGTTGGGCTGCTGTCAAACGGCATGAACAACTTGCCCGTCGGATTAGCAAGCGGCAGTGCGCTCCGCCATGCCCAAATGAGCGGTGCCATCCAGCACGCGGTGCTCGTCGGCGTCGATCTCGGGCCAAACCTTTCCGTCACCGGCTCGCTCGCCACCATCCTCTGGCTCATTGCGTTGCGCCGGGAGGGTGTGGAGATCACCGGGTGGGAGTTCCTGAAGGCAGGAATGATCGCGATGCCCATCGCACTTCTGGCAAGCTTGCTGGCACTGTTTTAGGACAGTTTCCCGGCCTCAGTCAACTGTTTGGTGACTTCTCTTCGCCGAGACGGAGGAAGTCGTGATAGCGTCAGCCTCAGCGCAGGAACGCCGTGCCCCCGCGGCAGAAAGTGCACCAGCAGGAGGCGCGATTGTCGAACGGGCTCCGTCACCTCATTGCGGCCTGCTGTCTCACTCTCTTCGCTTCCGCCGCGGCCCTTTCCGCGGAGACGATCCCCGCGGGTACACCCCTCGAGATTCGCATCCAGCAGCCCCTCAGCTCCTATTCCACGCCTGCGGGCACAAAGATCAGCGGCATCCTGATCTCCCCCGTCAACGAAGGCGGCAGGATTCTCGTTCCACTCGGTACAACGGTCGAGGGCTCCGTCCTGTCGGTCCGTAGAGTAGGACTGGGGTTCGCTCATGAGACCGCGGAGATCGAGCTGCGCTTTGATCGGCTTGTGCTGGCCAACGCCGGCTCCATCCCCATCCAGGTCCGCATCACAAATGTGGAAAACGCACGCGAGAGTATCAACAAGAAGGGTCGCATCCAAGGCATCCGCTCCACTTCCACCTTGAGCAACCGTGCCTCCGGCATCGTCGGCAGCCTGGCTTTTGGAGATCCGATCGCCGCCATCTTCACCACCGCCGGTTCGGCGAGTGTGCTGCGCTTTTCTGAACCGGAGATCACCCTCCCCGCCGGTACGGAGCTGCTCGCCCAGCTCGCTGCCCCGGTCGATCTTCCAGGCACAGAAGCACAGACCGTTCCCCCCATCGTGACCACCGCGGATGGGCGCAAAGGCCTTGGCGAGATGGTGCACCGGCTCCCCTTTCGTACCGTCACCGAGGGCAAGAAGGAACTCCCTTCCGATTTCACCAACCTGGTCTTCATCGGAAGCGCCGACGCTCTGCAACACGCCTTCGCCGCGAGCGGATGGGTCATCGTCGATACGCTGACGGCGCAGACTACCTATGGAACGATTCGCTCAGTTGCCGAGAACCAGGGCTATCGCCGTGCACCCATGTCCATCCTGCTGCTGGATGGCAACGCTCCCGACTACGCATACGCCAAGACGCTCAATACCTTTTCCAAGCGCCATCATCTACGCATCTGGACCAGCAAGGAGACCTGGGACGGTCAGCCGGTGTGGACCTCGTCTTCCACGCACGACATCGGCATCGGCTTCTCGAAGAAGAACAAGACGTTCATTCACCTGATCGACAGCAACATCGACAACGAGCGCGCCAAGGTGGTGAATGACATCATCTACACCGGCTGCGTCTCTGGCGTGCAACTGGTCAAACGGCCATGGCTTCCCACAGATGCGAAGAACGGCACCGGCGAAGACCTGATCACCGACGGCAGGATCGCCGTCCTCCAACTGAACGATTGCCAGCATCCGATCGATGAGGCGAACGGACAATCGGTCGCGGCCCTGCGCACGCGTGGCAATCGTTTCGACCGGACCACGCGCCAGACCGTCCTCACGCTGAAGAACAACATCATGCGGGACAACGTCGGCATGATGGCCTACTCCGGCATCCGCTACGGGCTCGATGCCAAGAAGCGTAAGGAAGCCGCGCCCCAGCGGCAGATGAATGTCGATGGCGAGCGATACACCATCGATACCGGCTTTCGTCAGCGGGAAGCCTACACGACGTTGTCCACACGTCCGCAATCGAAGGCATCTTCCACTGCAAAGGCAGGAGCATGGGCGCCCCCATCCGTGGAGTTTGGCCTGCGTGGCGGCTTTCACGGCTACTACGGTGGCAATGGCGGCGCTGTTGCTTACGTCCTGACCGATGTAAACCCGAACGACGTGCTCGCCCTGGTCCTGGGCAATTCGCTGCACGACGGCTGGGAACTTGGCGGCACGGTCACGCTGAATCCGCAGAAATATCTATCCCACGAATTCAGCTACGATCACGCCTTCACCGAGTTCAATCTCGGCTTGGCTGTTGTCGGCAACGATTCCACCAGTCAGCAGGAGATCTCTCAGATCGTCTTTGATCAGAGCGGGCTCCGCACTTCGCAATTTACCTACAACCTGTTGTTCAACTTCCGGCCGAAGACCTCACGTTTGCGCCCGTACCTTGCAGTTGGGCCTTCCCTGTCACTCATGCACCTGGCTGACGCGCCCATCAAAAAGGCGCCGGGCTGGTACCGGCTTGGTCTCGCCAACATTGGTCTGATCAGCGCCGCTTACAACTTCGGCAGTGATCCGCCGTTGGATGGAGGAGGTATCTTCGAGGCAGGGCTCAACTACGGCGGAGGTATTCGCTACAGGCTGACGCCAAGGTGGATGATCCGCGCCGACTATCGAGAGACTCTCACCGCGCAACCGGATTTCTGGTCAAAGTCCCAGAAGGACATCCTGAGCGGCATCGATACGGATCCTGGCACAACTTTGACGGTCGTTGGGCCGGTGCTGGACGGAGCCATGCGCCAGGACCACGTCACCATGGGGCTTTCGTTCACCTTCTGAGCGCTAAAGTGGAAGACAAACGAGCGAAGCCGCCAATCGTAATTTCCGCGAACTATCCACATGCTCGCGTTCACGACTTGCACCAACTTGTGGAAAGTTCGCCACGCTCGACCCGATTGATCGCATACGGCACGGGTATCTGCCTAATTCAGCCACTGAAGCGGCCTATGGGAGCATCGTCCTATCAGGAAATATCGTGGCTGCCTGGAGTGCAGACGAATTGGCGGGCTTCTGGATTGCCGATCACTACAGGTACACGTACGAGCATGATCGTTACATCTACTTCTCTAATGTCTGTGATTCAATTTGCTCCCACATAGGCTTGGACCGGAGCCGGGTTGGTTGTGGCGCGCAGTGTGTAGTCGACATACCCTATCAAGGAACGGGGTTGCGCCGCCTTTTACTATTTCACCTACTACTTCATTTATCCGATAGGTTTGAAGCCCTCTTCAGCAAAATTGCGAAGGACAATTTACGCGCGATGAAAGGGCATCTTAGTGACGGCTGGATTCAAATTGACGAGGATAACCAAGAAGCATTCGTTTTTATTGACGTTCACGTCGGATTGAAGCAGCTTTCGTCCATGCACGTTTCTTCGCCTTGAAAAACTATCGACCATCACCTCGTAAAACATGCGCGCACTCAGGAGTTTTGGCGAAAAGACGCAGCTAACGGCAAACTTGACTTTCCCTCGCCCATTTCCGATCATTTAGATCAATGCAGCGCATCTCTCCAGCCCGGCGAATGCCTATGGCCATGCGAACCCTAGGCGGTCCGCTGTCCACGCCAGGAGCCTGAGGCGCTCTCCTCTCGTGCACACACCGCCTAGGGTGCCGCGGTGGTTCCGTTTGTCCGATTCCGACATTCACGTGCCAGGAGGATTCCTTGTCTACCCATTCCAATCATTCCAAGCATCCTGCTTCCAAGCCCGCCAACACCAAAGGCGCGGCTTCCCAGAATTTTGACCTCGACTCGCATCTCACCAGCGCCGTCCACGGCGGCCTGCATGCCGATCCCGCTACCGGCGCACTGCTGACGCCGATTTATCAGACCACCACCTATCGCCAGGACGCCGTCGGCGTGCACAAGGGCCACACCTATTCGCGCGCCTCCAACCCCACCGTCTCCGCGCTCGAAGAGGCACTGGGAGCGCTGGAAGACACGCCGCCGGCAGTCTGTTTCGCCACTGGCATGGCCGCCATCTCCGCCATCTTCCTCGCGCTGCTCAAGTCCGGCGATCACGTCGTGCTCTCGGACGTGGTCTACGGCGGCACGGTGCGGCTCTTCGATCAGGTGTTGAACAATTTCGGCCTCGAAGCCAGCTTCGCCGATACCGCCGATACCGCCGCTGTGAGGGCCGCAATCCGGTCGAACACCCGCATGGTCTTCATCGAGACCCCGGCGAATCCCACGCTCAAGCTCACCGATGTGGCAGCCATCGCCGCCATCACGCGGGCCGCCGGTCTGCTGCTGGTGGTCGATAACACCTTCCTCACCCCGCTGCTGCTGCGCCCGCTCGATCTGGGCGCGGACATCACCATGCTCTCCACTACCAAGTACATCGAGGGCCACAACGCCACCGTCGGTGGCTCGATTGCCTCGCGTGACGAACGCATCCTGGACCGCCTGCGGCTCATCCGCAAGACTCTCGGCTCCATCCAGTCTCCGCACGAAGCGTGGCTGACCGCGCGCGGCATCAAGACGTTGCCGCTGCGTATGCAGCAGCACTCACGCGCCGCACAAGTCGTCGCCGAGTGGCTGGAGCAGCATCCCGATGTCTCCCGCGTCCACTATCCGGGGCTCGCCAGCTTTCCTCAGCGTGAATTGGCGGAGCGCCAGCATGGCCTGCATGGCGGCATGTTGTCCTTCGAGCTGAAGCAGGGGGCGGAGGCCGGCATCGCGCTGATGAATGCGGTGCGCCTGTGTGTGCTCGCGGAGAATCTCGGCGCAGCCGAGTCGCTCATCACCCATCCCGTGAGCATGACCCATGGCGATGTGCCGCGCGAGATGCGCGAGCGCATCGGCATCACGGATGGTCTGGTGCGTTTGTCGGTTGGGCTCGAAGATCCGCGCGACATCATCGCCGACCTCTCGCAGGCGCTGGACGTAGCCCGCAAAAACGAGCCAGTGGCAAGCTACTCTTCGAGCAGGTGAGCGCCGACGTTGGATGCCATGCGGCCCGTTGCCGGCTTCGCGGGCGGTAATATGTCGGAGAGTTCCGCGCGATTGCGGCCGTTGGCTTTGGCTCGGTAGAGCGCGGTATCCGCCGCCTCTACCAGCCCTTCCCGGTTGAGCCCGGTGACCGGGACAACGGAGCAAACGCCGACGCTGATGGTCAGCCGCCCCACTGGCGAGCCATGGTTCTCGATGCCGATCTGGTGGACGCGGGCGCGCATCGCCTCCGCAGTCAGCATCGCGCCGGCGGCGTCGACATTGGGCAGCACGGCCACGAACTCCT
>CAVQJM010000017.1:0-143160 GCA_963712845.1 uncultured Acidobacteriaceae bacterium | reverse complement strand
GGCCCTTGCCGCAAGCGCAATCAACTCGGCTGACCGGGGATCGGCAGCACTTCCATGATTTCGACCGAGTCGCCGGGGAAAATGCTGAAATGCGGATGATTTTCGAATAACTTTGCCGCCGCCTGGTGCGAGTCGGCCTTCACAACCACGTAGCCTGACAGATTGTTCTTGGAGTCCGACACCCCTTGCGCCGAGGCTTTTTTGGTTTTACCCAACGGTCCGCCTGTTTCGACGAGCGCGGAGCTGTGATTTTTCATCCAGTCTCCCCAAGCCTTGATGCCCTGTGCCTCGACCTTCTTGCGCTTGCCTTCTTCCATCGCCATGAACTCCGCGAATTTCGGCGAGCCGGGTGCACCCAAAAAGATTGCGAGAAAATTTTTCATCGTTTACTCCAGTTTATAAAGTTGAGATTGGGAATTAGCGGTGCCGAATTCGAGCCGTCAGCCGGCCGCGGATGCCAGGGCCGCTTTCTCGACGGGCCAGGGATGCGCCCAGGCAGGAATTCGCTGCAAAGCATCGAGCCAGCGCACGATATGGGTGTGCGATTCGAACGGCATTTCCGATTCTCGCCAATAGTTGGCCATCGAGGCGAGCTGGAAGTCGGCAATGGTCAGCCGCCCGCACGCTGCGTAAGTGCGACCACTCAAGTGCTCGTCCAATACGCCGGCGAACTTCAGCAATTTAGGCACGCTGTTTTTGAGCAACTCGCGATCCGGCGGTCCTAAGCCGAATGTTGATTTGACCACGTGCTCAAAATAAAACGGTCCCACGGCCGGAGACCAGTGGCAGTCATTCCACGACAGCCAACGCAGCACCTCGACCTGCTCGGCGGCATTGCGCGCCGGCCACATGTCCGACCCGGCCTTGATGCAAAGATACGCCATGATCGCCGAGGATTCCCACAGTACCTGATCGCCATCCACGAGCACCGGCACTTTCTTGTTGGGATTTATCGCGGCAAACTCCGGCACCTGCAGACCCCCCGCCATCAGGTTGACTTCGAAAAACTCCGCATCGATGCCAAGATGTTTGATGAGCGCCAGGACCCGTCGCGGTGCTTGTGCTTTGATCCAATATATTTTCAAGTCAATTCTCCTCCGCCGCGTTGATGGCACAGTTAGACATGAGCCCCACATCCGCAGTCCGCCGCGTGATAGCGGCCTAATCCTGAGACCATGCCGCCTTGCCCGTACATATTGTGGGGCCGTACCCAGTCGGGCAACGCATGATAGGGCCCGTTTTCAGTACGGCCATTGGGCATGACATCGAGATAGGCATAGATCCCCAAGAACTGTTCGCCGCCGCGGCCGTAGGTCGAATAGGTGTGATAGATCTCGCCGGACTCATCTTTGATGAACACGCTATCGCCCGAAAAATCGATTATCGCGGGGTTCACCGCGACTTCGCGGAAGTTGTAATAGCCCCGGCCCAACGCGATTTCCGCATCGGTAAACGACACATTGAAATCAAAATTGAAATCATTGCGATACGACGACACCCAAGTGAAGTCCCAGCCCATCTTGCGCTTCAAGCGTCCGATTTCTTCGATCGGCGCCCGGGCCACCGCCGCATAGGTGATATCGTGATGCTCAAGATGCACACGGATTCCGGCCAGATGGTCGACTTCCAATGAGCACCCCACGCATTGTTGCGATTGCCCGGGCCCCATCATGAAATGCTTGATGAAAAGCTGGCTGCGCCCGGCGAATAGCTCTGACAGCGTCACCGGGCCGGCCGGACCGTCGAAAACATAATCCTTCTCGATGCGCACCCACGGCAGCGCACGACGCTCGGCCGCCAGAGCATCTTTCATGGCCGTCAGCGCCTTCTCTTTTTCCAGCAGCGCGATCCGCGCTGCACGCCACTCCTCGCGCGATGCAATACGCGACCGGGCCGTTCGATTGATCAGCTGCTCATCTTGAACTCCTCATTGCCGGATGCCAGATATCGGAAGAACCATTCCTTGAGTGTTTCCCAGCGCGCGATGAACAGCCGGGTCGCATCAAAGCCGAGCGTCCCGATCGCGGTCGCCGTGGTTGTCGCAGCCGCCGCAGTCAGGGCAGCCGATGTTGCGCATAGTGGGCACATTAGAAGGTCTCCTTGCTCTTGTAGTAAAGACGACCGGAGCGTGCTCATTTCGACACTCGGCAGATAAATTTTGCGCACTTGAGCTGATAAATATTGCGCACTTGTGCGGCGCCGCAGGAATCCCAATCGCTTCAGTGAATCCACCACGCCGCCGCGAACAGCACCACCATCATGATGGACGCCGCCAGCTTGATCAGGGTTCCGAAGATCAAACCGATCCACGCCGCCACGCCGACATGCGTCGAACGCAACAAACCGCCTCCGGCGGAGAGTTCGCCCATCAACGCGCCGAGGAAGGGCCCGAATATCAATCCGGGAATACCCAAGAACAGACCGACGAGCGTGCCGATGAGCGCGCCGGAGATGGCTTGGGCGCTCGCGCCGACTCGCTTTGTACCCAAGGCAGCCGCGGTCAAGTCCAAAACCACCCCTACGGCGGCGATGATGCCGATACCGATCAGCCAACTCAGGCTCACGCGCTGATAGTGATCCACCGCTGCAGCGAGCCAGATGCCGCCGAAAATTAACGGGATCCCGGGCAGTATCGGCACCGCGGCGCCCGCCAGACCCACGAGGATCAGGGCCGCCGCAAGGATATTGAGAAAGATGTGCGTGACCGATCGCCTCAGTCACCGCCGCCGGCGACGGTGCACCCCGGATCCAAGAGCAATTCAGCGCTGGGTCCGGTGCTCGTGAGCATCACGAAACCGGCGCCCTCCGGATACTGCATGCCGGCGATCTTCGCCGCCGTAACGGGCCAGGAGCTCTCCGCCGCGGCGCAGATCGCGGCGCAGCATCTGCGCTACCGCGGTCAGGCATTCATCGCCGCGCAGGTGGCCGTAGCGATCATTCAGCGACTTGAAATGGTCGATGTCCAGCATGACAACCGAGATCGGCCACCCGGAGCGTAAGGCTCGATTCCACTCCACCTCCAGCACTTGCTCGAAACGGCGCCGGTTGGCGATCTGGGTCAGCGGATCGATCAGGCTCTGCTCATGCAGTTGGCTGTTTAGCACGCGCAGATTGCGCTCCGAATCGTTCAGGCTCTCCTGCACCTGGCGCAGACGGGTCTGCAGAATGGTCGCACGGAAGGTGTAAATCAGCAGCGCCCCCACCACAGCGGCAAATCCCACCACCGGGCGGTGCTGCGCAGTGTGCGCGCCCAGCAACAGCACGCACAGCGTGAAGAAGACCGGGCTTGCGTTGTAGACCATCATCGCGCCCCAGGAACGGTGCTTCTCCTGCGGCTCGGGCTTGGGCTGTTCCTCCTTCGAGAAGGCCATCACCAGGACAGCGAGGAACGGGATCAGCCAGGCCACCTCGATGGCCTTGCCATTGGTCGGCCCTACGAAGGCGTCCAGGTAATTCAGCGGTGTGGACACCAGGATCATGAGCCATGCAAAGGTGAAAGCCACGCGGTGGAAGTAGCGGTCCTCACCGTCCGGCATGGCCAGCAGCCGCACCGTCGCCGTCAGGGCGAGGGCAAGATTCTCACCCAGATACAGGGTCGTCAACTGCGATGCCGGCAGCGCCCGGTGGCTAAAGTGATTGTTCATGAACAGCGTCACGTAGATCAGGATGACCGCGAGCGTCGCCTGGGCACTGTCCGCAATCAGGATCGCGGTCGAATCCTGGTCCTCGCCAACCGAGCAGACGGCAAGCAGTACAAAGATGCCGTAGACCAGAAACCAGAAGTCCGAGGGCAACGCGGCCGTCTGCACGTTGTGATATACCAGCGTCCCGTAGGTAAAGCACGCCTGGCCGGTGGCCCAGAGCACAAGTCCGACGCCGAGCAGCCTCCACTTGTCGGCGAGCACGGAGGGCTGCCTGCGGCTGCGCCAGAGGCACGCCAGCCCCGCCAGCAGTGGAGCAACCGCAATCAGCGCGTTCGTCAGAAATATCGATGGTTCCGCCACTGCCGCGAGCACGTGCAGAGACATCATGGCGACTGCCACGACAACGGCCGGTTTGGAAATGCGAATCATGGGGGAGCGTGTGCCTACTCTATCGACGCATCGAGATTACCGATCTATAGAGCCAGCGCAAATCATACTCAGGCGGAATTACCGAAGTCTGAAGTTCGCCGATGCAACACAATCCAGCCACACATGGCGTACAAGTCCCCGGTAGTACCGTGAAGAGTTGCCTTACTGTATAGCACTCCAAACGCAAGTCACAGAGCTTTATGCACTCGGGATATGGGTTTCCACGAGTATTTCTGTCTCACGATCTACAAAGTGACGAACAAAGCGGAGCTTGCCGGCCGGCAGAAGGCGCTATATCTGTCCCTACATTGCTTGTCTGTCGGCCCCCGGACTTAAGTTACCTTCGTAATTCACTGTCTTGATCACTGACGCGAGGGACGGGATTCCTGGCCACTTTATCCACAAACGGCGTGGTTCGGCATCGAAGCCGACGAGGAACCCGCGTAGGGCTTCGACGACGGCACCGCGCCTTTCTTCCATCCCGGAACGGCACGGTATCGTCTTCGCCTCTAGGTAAAAAGAGCCTTCACTCCGCAGGAGTGCCGGAGTGAAGGCTTCCCGTTCGAGCAACATCTGCCTACATAAGCGGACCAGGCTTTAGCGTATTCACCGCAATGCGACTCGCCGTAACCATTCCTTTCGCTGGCGACCCCATCGGAGCGCCTTTTTCGTCATAGACATTCAATGTGAATGTGCCGGTGTAGGAATTGCCATCAGGGCTCAGATACACATCGAACAGGAAGACATCGGTCTCCTGAAAAGCCGTTCCCGTGTCGTTCCAGCCAAGTCCGCGATGGTTCAGCCGATAGTGACGCGGGCCAACCTGCTCCCACACTCCCAGGCAGAAGTCACCAATGATGGGTGGGCGCAATCCGGAGTTCAAGATCTCCGTTCCGTCGCTGTGCCACTGCTGATTGCCAGCATCAACTTCGTTGCCGCCGATGAAAAACTTGAAGTGCCAGAAGCCCACAATGCTAGGCTCCCGATATTTGTCCTCGCTCAGCGCCGCCTGCAGCAGCATGGCGTGTCCAGGTTGGACATTCCAGCTGCTATGGGTCGGTCCCGCCAGACTGGGCGCACACCCCGCCCACGAGCTCGGCACACATACCAGCGCGAGCAGCAAGGCACCGAAAGTAGCTGCCAATTTCCCATAACGAGTCTTCATTTGAATTCTCCTTTACCTTGCCGGCATCGCCAGCTGGCACCGAGCTAACCTCCTCTCACACGTTCGCGGCAAGGAAGAGGTGGTGAAGCTTGAGGTAAAGATTTGGTGAAGCGGCAACTTACTGAGAGTTAGTAAGTTGTGGCGTATGTCGTGAAGGCCGCTTTATACTTCACGCGGGGTGCGCTGCCGTGCCCGTCACGATTTTCGAATTCGGCGACCTCAGGCTGGATTGCAGCCGGTTCGAGCTGCGGCGCGCAGGGCGCGGTCTGAAGCTGGAACGCAAGCCGATGGAGCTGCTCATCCTGCTCGCCACCCGCGAAGGCGATCTCGTCAGCCGGGCAGAGATCGCCGAACACCTTTGGGGCAGCGAAGTCTTCGTCGATACCGAGCACGGTATCAACACGGCGATCCGCAAAATCCGCCAGACCCTCCGCGACGATCCCGAACAGCCGCGCTTCGTGCAGACCGTCATGGGCAAGGGCTATCGCTTTATCGGTCCAATCTCTGAAGTGCACCCGCCACTGGCAGCAAAGAGCAGCTCGCCGATGCTGGCCCCTCAGCCGGAATCCGTCGCCCGCGGCGCTGTCTCCGTCCCAACAGCCACGACGGCCGAATCATCAACTGTCATTGAAAATCCTCGGAGACGTTCGCATGGCCGCGTCTGGCAGATTGTCGCCGGCTCGGCTGCAATTCTTCTTCTCGCCTTGGCTGCCGCTCTGCGTATGCACTGGCCGCAACACAGCCCAGCCCGTGGTGCGACCCCAGACATCCAGTCGATCGCCGTCCTGCCCCTCGACAATCTCTCCGGCGATCCCGCTCAGAACTACTTCGCCGACGGCATGACCGATGAGCTGACCACCATGCTCGCGAAGAACTCGACCCTCCATGTCGTCTCTCGCACATCTGCTATGCAATACAAGGGAGCGCACCGCCCCCTGCGCGAGATCGCGCAGGCACTCGGCGTCGACGGTATCCTCGAAGGCTCGGTCGAGCGCGCCGATGGCAAAGTGCACATGACCATCCAGCTCATCCAGGCGGACACCGACACCCATCTCTGGGCTGAAAGCTACGATCGCAACGCCAACGACGTGGTCACTCTTCCTGAAGAAGCTGCACAAGCCATCGCAAAGCGGCTCAACAGCAGTGCTCCTCTGCTCAAGCCCGCACGCTACGTCAATCCGGAGGCACACGACGCATATCTGCGCGGAATGTATCTCTTCTATGTAGACACCGATGCATCGGCCGCCTATTTCAGAAAAGCGATCGAGCTGCAGCCGGACTACGCGCCGAGCTGGGCCGGATTAGCTTTGTATTACGGTTCCGGCGTTGGCGGTTCGCTCGACCCCAAGAAGGTATTGGAGCCAATGGAATACGCCGCCCGGAAAGCAGTGGAGCTCGACGATACGTCCCCCGAAGCGCACCTCGCGCTTGGAGCCGCCCTCTTTTGCAACGAGTGGGATTGGGCCGGCGCCGATCGCGAGCTGCTGCGCGCCATTCAGCTCGATCCCCAATATGCCGAAGCCATCCACCGCCGCGCGTCGTTTCTTGCAGCACTCGATCGCCATCAGGAAGCCATCGCAGCGCAAAAGACAGCTACGGAGATCGATGCATTTGCCCGCCCCCGGGCACTCGCGCTCTCCTATGTCTTGGCGCGTCAATATGATGCCGCGATCACGGATATTCAGCAGCGCCTCCAATCCAAGCCAAACGATGAAGGCCTTCTCTACACCCTTTACTTGGCCTATCGCTGCAAAGGCATGAAGAAGGAGGCTGTCGAAGCGTTGGAGCAATACATCGCTGCGTCAGGCGACAACACCTCTCGATTGGGTTGGAAAACCTCCGCGCAGGATGTGCGGCGCGCCTGGGAACAGGGCGGCTACAACGCCATCCTTCATGCGCAGATCAATGATCTGGAACGAAAATCCGCGAAGCAATATGTTTCGCCCGTCGAACTGGCTCTCCTCTACGCACAGCTCGGCCAGCGGGAAAAAACACTGGCCTTGCTTGAGGCGGGATTGCATGAGCGCAACCCCGAACTGCTCTGGATCCAGTGCGACCCCGCCTACGACTTCCTCCACACCGACGAGCGCTATCGCTCGATCATCCGGAAGATCGGCCTCCCGCCAGCCTGGTGAACTTCACGTCCGGGTTGCCAATGGCGGTACAGATTATGTGAGGAATTGGCAGCGGCTTGGTCTGGGCGGGAATCTTTTTGTTCCGCAGCGGCGCGAAATGGACGACTGCCGACGCACGCATCTCTCCCCGACCATTCAACGGGAAAGAAGCTGCAGGGTCGTGGCGCGCTAAGCGGGCTCTGCTCGTATCAGTTGCTGCATCTCCGGCGCCGGTCGCACCTCAGGTTCCTCGAACCAGAGGCACGCGATCCAGATCAGCAAGGTCATGTGGTAAACCGGCTTGAGGCTGACCTCCAGAGCCGACCAGTGCTGGAGATCGCCCATGAGCAGCAGCAGTGTGTGGACCCATAGCTTGCCGAACATATAGAGCGCCAGTCCATAGAGCACGGCCTGAGCGTGGATCCGGAAGCGAAGGCCGAAAAAGAATGTGATCAGTATCAACAGTGAGGTCACTCCGCCAACACAGATCGAGGACATCTGGCCGATGCGGAGCGCGAGCATGACCGGCAGGCGGGGGCTCGACGGCGTGAGCCACGCAAATGCGAGAAGCACTCCAACGAGCACTACGATGACGCTCCAGTAGCGGCGGGCCACGCCCGAGACGCTCATCCCGCACTGGGCAAGCAGGAGATGCGCCACCTCGTAGAGCACGAGCATGCGCAGCAGGGCGTCGAGCGCCTCGAAGCCCCAATAGGTATAGAAGTTGATCCTTGGGTATTTATGGACGCCAAAGAGCACGATGGTCTGCACCGCGTCCTGGGCGATCAGCAGCGTGAACCAAGGAAATTTCTGGAACCGGCGTTTATGCAACAAGACACAGAGCAGGCCCAGGTTCAGAGCGAACCCGGTCAGCCACAGCACATTGTCCCAGGATCCCATATTCATTCGCCTGTTCTAGCTAGGGGGAGGCTCAACGGGAGTCGGGTCTACTGGCCCAGTAGTCGGCCCCGGATACGGTTGCAGAATGGGTGGGACCGGCTGCGGTGTCTGTGGCCCGGCAGGATTTTGGGCTAAGGCAGCGTGCGCTACGAGGATGAGGGCAGGAACGACTAATATGCGGACAAGCTTTTTCATGTGATCTCCGCCGAGAGCCTGGACTGTCGAATACCTAAGAAATATGTACTCCCTTGGTACCTACGGAAATACATCCTTCGTTGTATTTCCTTATTTTCCCGTGTCGAAATGACCGCAGACAACCCATCCACGGGATCGCCAAGCTCGCTTCGGCCAATATGATGGATTATGTTGCATGCTGCCCCGGGCGGCGACTGCTGCTCTGGATATCGCCAAATTTTCTGGAAAATGGAAAGCTTCGTTACGGGGAAAGCCGCCGCATTTCATTAATTAAAGGATGTCAGTTGGTAGCGATCAATTTAGGGAGGAACTCATGGCGGCATCCCGACCATCCCTGCTAAAGCGGGCAGTTCGTCGGTTGATTCGACCTCACGGCAGCGTGGTTCGACTGGGAGAATTTGTCACCTTCAGACCGGAAGGTTTCGTTGAGGCCAAAGATCCGGGAAGTCTTCTGTGCCGGCACTACTATGAGGTGATGCATTTGCGGCGTTGCCTGGGATTCATAGCCGAACAGGGCGTTAAACCGGGTCGGTCACTGGAAATTGGCTGTGGCTTCGGTCGCTTGTCTCCATACATTGCCGAGCACTTTGAGCAACACACAGCGGTGGACATTAACACCTGGGCCGTGTCGGAAGCCAACCACTTCTATCCTAAAATATCGTTTTCTGTGGCTAGCGCCACGGAGCTCCCGTTTCCTGACCACAGTTTCGATGCCGTGATCACATGGACAGTGCTTCAACACATCCCGAATTCCCTGGTCGGCAAGGCACTTAGCGAGATCAATCGGGTAGCGAACCCCAAGTCGCTCATCATCCTCTGCGAGGCAACGCTCCACGCGGGAAAACCGGAGAAGGACGGGCACCACACCCACGATCGTTTCCCCGAGTTTTATGCGGAGGCGCTTTCTCCCCGCAGGCTCATTGTGTCGGAGTTCATCACCGAGCTGGATCGGATTCCATCCCTGGGCTCTCCCGGTCGGCTGATGGTTTTCGGACCTCTTGACCAAGCCGCCGCTGATAAGCAATGAAGGTGAACCGACATCGCTTTGGTAGACATTTGCGTTGGGAGCTGATGCATCCGCCCCGTCTGCAGGTTGCAGCAGCGCCTTCGCTGATCGCCGGTTTTGAAGAGGACGCTGCGCTGACTCTAATTGGTGTCGCTCGCAGCACCGTCCTTGAGCGGGTCATGCCACATGGCTAGCGGCGGCCATAAACTGCTTGAACTTACGAGACTGCATGCTGACTCGTCGAAAGCTACTTCGATCTGCGCTTGCCATCCCCGCTACTGCGGCGCTGGAGCGCGCCTTTGGAGCACCTCAATCGTCCATCCACGTTCGTTTGGTGCCCGGAACGAGCGTAGTCGCTGTGCCGCAAAACTTCGTCGGGCTGGGCTACGAAATGTCCTCTGTTGCCCAGCCGGGTCTTCTCAGTAGCCGGAACGCTCCTAACGTACAGCTTGTCCGCAATCTGGGCCATGAAGGAGTCGTACGTGTTGGGGGCATCGTGGCAGACTTCACGAGCTACTCCGACACGGGCACAGCGGCGGCCGAGCCGAAAAGGACCGTTATCACGCGCGCGTGTCTCGAACAGCTGCGTGGGTTTCTGGATGCGGTCGCCTGGACTGCGATATGGAGTGTGAACTTTGGCGGAGGCACGCTTGAGCAGGCTCTCGTTGAAGTGCGAGCCGTGAGAGAGGCTCTCGGCGATCGGCTGCTGGCAATCGAACTCGGCAACGAGGTTGAAAATTACGGCCAAGGAACAGAGCCGTTGCGCAAGCCTCCCTACACCTTCGGAGAGTTTCGGGCGGAATACGACCGTTGGCGGTCGGCTATCCTTGCGGCGGATCCGGGGCTTTCGTTTGCCGCCCCCGACACAGCCGCATCGGTGAAGTGGGTGGAACAGATGGCGGCCGATGCGCATGGAGATGTGCAGTTACTCACAACCCACTACTATCGTGGCGGCCAGAAGCAGGCAACGCTCGATCAGCTCATGTCTCCCGACCCGGGGCTGACTGCGAAGCTGGAACGCCTGCACCGCGCATCCATGCGTTCCGGTCTCCCCTGGCGCATGTGCGAGACGAATTCGTTTTTCGGAGGGGGCCGCCCGGGTTTAAGCGATACCTTTGCCGGTACGCTATGGACATTGGACTACATGCTGCTCCTTGCACAATCCGGCTGCGCCGGCGTGAACATCGAGACCGGCTTCAATCAGCTCGGGTTCTTGAGTTCGTACTCGCCCATTCGGAACGACAACGCCGGGCAATGCACAGCTGGAGCGAGTTATTACGGAATGCTTGCATTCGCAGTAGCCAGAGGCGCGAATTCACACGTCTTTCCTCTCCAGTCTGGTCCGGCTCCAAAGGAGGCGTCCTTCTACGCTCTCGGACAGGCGAGCGGCATCCAGTGCGTTGTCCTGATCAACAAGACCTTGGACCAGCCGTTGCGTATATCACTGTCGGATGTGCCCCTTCGCAATGCTTCCTCCATTCGCCTCGCGTCTCCTTCCCCCGAAAGCACAGTCGATATCACGCTGGGTGGAGCCCGTGTAGATGCATCGGGGAAATGGAGCCCAACGGAAGCGGAACCAGTCACACGCGAGGTGCTCTTGCCGCCATGCAGCGCGATGGTTGTGCACAGTCGTCCTTGATACTCATGGAGAGATAGCGCCGGTGGGGCCTGATTCCCTTCTGGATACTGTTGGTGACTCAGGGAGGCCGCTTTCTCGGAGAAAGCGAGAACCAACTCTAACCGCCGGATTGAAAAGGCCGTCTATATCCTGCATGAGCCTCCACAAGTCAGCCAGTGTCGCGGTGCTCGGTGTCCTGTTTTTTTCCATCTGCCTGCGGGCCGAGGCCCAGCAGCCCGAGGAAGCGCCGCAGTCGTCAGCACCGGCTGCACACGAGACGGCAACCATCACGGTCAACGCCAAACTCGTCAATCTGCCAGTGATTGTGCGTGACAAGAAAGGCGCCCTTGTCCAGAACCTTACGAAGTCGGAGTTCGCGCTGAGCGTGGATGGCCATCCGGAGACTATCCGGTATTTCGACAAGGATAACGATCTGCCGCTGACACTAGGGCTTCTCGTCGATATCAGCGGGTCGGTGCGGAGTGCACTCGACAACGAACGGACCGCCAGCGAAGCATTTCTGAATCAGATGATGACCGCGCCGTCGGATCGTACGCCCGACCAGGCTTTCCTGATCCAGTTCGCCCATGAGACGGAGTTGCTGCAGGATCTCACCAGTTCCCGTCCCAGGCTGCACGAAGCGCTGGACCAGGTAGGAACAACTTCCCCGGATGAGTCCCGGAACGATCAGAACAGCAATGGCGGCAATTCCGGATATGGGGGATATGGCCGCCATGGAGGGCATCACGGCGGCGGAACCACGTTGTACGACGCGATCTTTCTGGCCTCCGACTCGCTGATGCAGAAACAGCATGGACGGAAAGCCCTGGTCGTTTTGACGGACGGCGACGATCGCGGCAGCATGGAGACGCTTGCCCGCGCCATCGCGGCGGCGCAGCGGGCCGAGACTGTGGTCTACGCCATTCACTTCAAAGGCGAGCAACACGGATACGGTGGCCATCATGGCGGCTTTGGCGGTCGCGGCGGCGGCTTCCCCGGCGGAGGCCAACGGGGTGGCGGCGAGAATCGTCCCGACGGCAAGAAGGTCCTGGAGCAAATCACCGGCGAGACCGGCGGGCGCATGTTCGAAGTCTCAAGCAAGCAGACCTTTACCACGATCTATACGCAGATTGCAGAAGAGCTTCGCTCGCAGTATCGCCTTGGTTACACCCCCGACGCCGCTACGGCAGCCGGAGGGTTTCACCGCGTCGAGCTCACTGTGCCGAAGGACAAAAAGCTGATTGTGCAGACACGAGACGGCTACTACACCGGGAATTGAATCTGGTCCCCGTGTTTGCATGCGGCATGGGGAAACGCGGCATGGCCGTCCGGTTTGAGTCTGCGGCGAATGCTCGGACCTCTTATCTTCGTCGATTAGCGCGCTTCACACAGGTGCATCCACCTGATTGCGAGACTCCGGTCGATACTGTGACCGATGAATTGTGACAGATCAATGCTGTTGCGAGTCGACTTCCGTCTGACCCGCTTTGAGCGAAATGCCGCTCTTTTCAAGTGTCCGCCCCAGCACTCGGTCTAGCTGCACGCCTGCCTTCAGCCATGCCGCCTTGGCCATTACCTCGGTGGTTTGCGCCTGTGCCAGATAGGTCTGCTGCTCGATGACCGACAGATTGCTCGCATACCCTGCGTTGAAACTTTCCTGAGAGGCGGTAAGCAGCTGTGCCTGCAACTTTCTCGCCTTTGTAGCGGCATCGGCCGCGCTTTGGGCAGCGTGGAGAGCTGTAATCGCGTTCTGCACCTCAGCAGCTACCTGCGACTCCAATTGCGTTACTCGCACCTGCTGCTGGCTCAAAAGCGCCTTGTCAGACCCGAGATTCGCCTTCGCCACCCGGTTTTGCAATGGCAGAACGAACTGGACGCCTGCCTCATACACGGTCGAGGAACGGCTGCCTCCCGTTGGGATAGGGTCGGTAGGCGCATTTCCGGTCAAGCTATCTCCACCGATTCCGGTTAGTCCTGGGATCACAACTCCCCGGCTCTCATAGCTTCCATAAAGATCGATCTCCGGCTTCGCGGCGTTGGCGGCGCTTGCGACCTGCCGCTTGCCGTTGCTCACCTGCAAGTGCGCCTGCTGCAGGTCGGGGCGCCTCTCCCATGCACCCTTGATCAGCTCGGGAAGGGGCGCTTGCGGCTCGCCCTGCGGCGGGAGGAGCGGGTCCGTCGCCACGAGTTCTGGCGTCCGGCCCAGTGTTCCGGCAAGCGATTGGGGATCAACAAGTGTTCGCAGGATCACCTGCTGTTGGTCTCGTAGAGCAATCGTCTGGGTGAGCAGCAACTGCCTGCTGGTTACAAGTGACTGCGCCCGCGCTACCTCGATGGGAGGGAGGCGTCCCACATTCAGCTGTTCCTCGTCGTTATGGAACAGTAGCTCGGCTGCCTTCAGCGCCTGCTCCTGCACTTGAACTGAATCCTGCAGGCTCGCCAGGTCGATATACAGGTTTTCTACGCCGGCAATCGTAGTGATGATCTGCTCTTCCAGTACCGCCGCAGAGATCTTCTTATTTGTCTTAGCAATGGCGACGTAACGCGTGTTGTTCGCGCGGCCCGCCCCGCGCAGAAGAGGCTGCGCGATGAGAGCATAGGCATTGGGGTGGGAGAACGGAACCGCACTGGAGCGTCCTGAGTAGAAGCTCTGCACGAAGTCGTTGACACCCAACTGGAGTGTCGTCCCCGGACTGAAACCCTTGGTCAGGACCGTATCGCCAACGGTGTTGTCAGTTATCGCTTTATCGGCGGGAGTTACCGCAGACGGGTTGAGCGTCAGTAGCGAGACTGCCGGGTTCCGCCGCAGCCACCCATACCGGCCCAGGAGTTGGGCGTCGAAGCCTGGCACTGGCGATCCAATGGAATAGGGGGCCGGACTGAGTGATAAGGAGTGTGATCCCTCGCGCACCCGGCTGGTGTTGTAGGACGAGGACACCGTCGAAGTTATCGGGTCCACGCTCAACGGGGAGAGCCCGGGAGCGGAAAAGCTGAGCAGGGGCACGGCGACGGGTGCTTCGCCGACCGGTGTATCCTCCACCGCGTAGTTAATGGGACGCGGCAGTCCCCCGCCTTTTGCTAACGAAACGCTCGCGTCCGCGATCGTCTGATCGATTTGTTCCAGCTCGATATCGAGATTGTTCTTGAGCGCCATCTGCAAGGCTTCCCGCAAACTCAAATCGAGCCGGCCATCCTGTGAGTTCGTCGGTGCGGACGCTGGTGCGGTGCCTTGTGTCTGCGCCAGCAATCCAGCGCGCTGCGGTGCCGCCGGAAGCTCGAATGTGGCCGCGGTTGATTGCGCAGCCGCCACACTGGCTGAAGCACAACTCACCGCGATGCAGATCAGGGCTTGCCGGACGGCAGAGCCTCTATCGAAACATCGAAAAAAGCACCTCATCTCGCGCAACGCTCCTTCGGGCAGAGCCGAATGTGTTGATCCTGCCTCTCCGGTACATTCCTTCGCTCGTGAACTCTGCCGCTCGCGGCCATCGCCGACGCTATTCCGGCTTTGCCTGTCCTCGCTGCTTCTCTTGATCAGCATCGCCGCCCTGCTGGCCGGCGGGGGCGGGTCGCGTGCTCACGCGCGCACCCTGCCTTACCGCATCATTGGGGCTCACTACAACGATGTCGCCGTCTTGCAGTCCGGCAGTGACATACACCTGCGTACCCAGATCTCGCCCTATGTTCACGGGCCGCATTTGGACGACGTCGTTGTCCACCACGGGTACAAACTGGCCGCGCGCCGTGTTCAGCAGGCTATCGCCGGAGATCAAGATGCCCGGGTTCGGCGCCCTGTAATGCATCTGCACGGAAGCGAACATGCCCGGCCGCAACCGGTGCTGGGCATCGGCTATCTGTACCTCGGCGAGCAACGTCCGGGTCTGTTGACTTAAAGAATTGCTGCTACGGGTCACCTTTCCCTTGAACGTCTCGCGGGGCAACTCTGAAACTGTGAGGTCCACAGTCTGGCCAGCCTGCACAAAAGTCGCATCCTGCTCCGGCACCGACACAAACACCTCCAGGCTGCCAAGGTCCGCGACGTCAAACAATTCCCCGCCCTGCGCGCCACCCGTGGGCGGACCGCCCGTAGAACTGCCGGGATTAGCCGCGAGGCCTTGTGCGGTCCCCAAAGCCGCGACCAGGTTGCCCACTTCGACATTGCGTGCCGTGATCGTGCCGTTGATCGGAGATCGAACCTGCTCGAAGTCAGCCATAGCCTGCGCGCGAGTCAACGCTCCCTGCGCTTCCTTCACAGCATTCTCTGTAGCCAGCAGGTTCGATTGCGCCGACTCAACCGCTGCTCGCGCCGCATCGTCGTCCTGCTTGGAAAGAATGCCGTGGAGCACCAACGTATGCACCCGGTCATAAGTTGCCTGCTGCAGGCGTTGTGTGGATTGCGCCGTCAGCACGTTGTCCCTGCTTTGCTGCACAGCCGCTGCCTGCTGTGCGACCGAAGCGTCCAGGTCCGGAGCCGAGATGATTGCCAGCAACTGCCCTTTGCGTACCGTATCTCCCAGGTCCACATACCGAGCCTTCAAATAGCCCGACGCCCGGGCATAAATGTGCGCACTCCGGAGCGGGATTACAGTGCCCGGCAACGCTAGTGTCTGCTCCGAACTTGCTATATGCACGGTCTGCACATCCACGATGGGCAATGCGTTCTTCTCCTGTTCTGCCCTGGCGTTCACTTGCTTGTTGCGCGTGTAGTGCGGCAGTAACCCCGCCAGCAGAGCCAGACCCAGCACGACGATTCCTGCCAGAATCCATAACATCCGGCGGCCGCCCTTTTGCTGTGGTTGCGCCTCGTTCTGTGGATGGTCAGCCGCGGGCATGGATGTTCCGACGTCTGCGCTCATAGGTGCGCTCCCTGGATCTCGTCCTCTAACCGCTTCTCCCAGTTCACCGGAGCCTGTTTACTCATCAGCGAGTACATCACCGGCACGATAAACAGCGTACCCACCGTTGCGAACAAGAGCCCACCGATGACGGCTCGTCCGATCGGCGCGTTCTGCTCGCCGCCTTCGCCCAGCGAGAGCGCCATCGGGAGCATGCCGATGATCATCGCCAAGGCCGTCATGCATACGGGCCGCAGCCGCGTCGAGCCCGCGATCAGCGCCGCCTGCTTTGAATCCTTACTGTTTTCGCCCTCACCCCACGATTCGTTCGCAAAAGTAACGACCAGGATGCTGTTGGCGGTTGCGACGCCAATGGTCATCAGCGCTCCCATCAGAGAGGGCACGTTGAAAGTCGTTTGCGTGAGGAACAGCATCCATACAATGCCGGCGAAGGCGCCTGGAAGCGCCATCAGAATGATGAACGGGATGGTCCATGATTGGAAGTTCGTCGCCATCAACAGGTACACAAACACCACCGCCGCGGCGATCCCGACCTCCAGGTTCGCGAAGGATGTGTTCATCGTCAGCACCTGGCCGCTCAAGACAATCTCCACCCCAGGCGGCAGGTGTTGCGAATTCTTCCTGACAATCTTCTGCACAGCGCTGGCCACCGAGCCAAGGTCGCGCTGTTCCACGTTCGCGAACACATCCATGATCGGCAGCGCGTTATAGTGCGAGACGGTCTGCGGCGAAACCTGCCGCTCGGTCGTGGAAACATTGCGCAACAGCTGCTCGCCTGCACCCGGCGCCGTGACGGCGGTCCGCTCCAGCGTATCGAGGTTGTGCAGGCGATACTGCGGAACCTGCACGATGACCGGGTATTCAACGCCCGTCTTCGGATCGAGCCAGAAGTTCGGCGCAACCTGTCCGCTGCCCGACAGCGACAAGAGCACGTTATCGGAAACGTCTCTTGCTGTGAGAGCGAGTTGCTGCGCCTTAAGCCGGTCCACGTTGATGTTCAGTTTGGGCGCATTGACCTCCTGCTGCATGAACACGTCCACTGCACCCGGAACATCCTTGATTTGCTCCTGAAGCATTTCGGCGATTTGCGCTGTGGATGCTGCGTCTTTTCCGCGCACCTGCACATCGATCGGGGCCGGCAGTCCAAAATTCAGCGTTTGATTCGTGATGTCGGCGGGCTCGAAGAAAAATGTATCTTCAGGAAACTTCTGTGCGAAGTCCTGCCGCAGCACCTGCATCCATTCCTGCGTCGGCCGATGCTTAGTCGCGAGCAGCACCAGCACATCCCCATCTCCATTACTCGTCGTATCGCTCGCCGAGTAAGCCAGGTTTACGCCCCCTGGCGGCAGCCCGATGTTGTTTACCACCATCTGCAGCTGCTCCGCCGGGATCACACGCCGAATCTCTTCGTTGACCCGCTTGAACACCTCCCTTGCAGTTTCGATCCGCGTGCCCGCCGGCGGCCGGACATGGAACTCCATCTGCCCGGAATCCACATAGGGGAAGAAGTCCCGGCCGACTACCGGAATCAAGGCCAGCGAACCCAGAGCCACCACTGCGAATGCAACCAGCATCATCGCTGCGTGCCCCAGTGCCCACTCCAGTCCGCGTTTGTACTTCTCTGCAAACTGGTCGAACCGATGCTCAAACCTCTGGTGAAAGCGCCAGATGAAGCTTCGGCTCAGCGACGACTCCTGCTCCTGCCCCTGATAGAGCGGCACCTCCTTGGGCAGAAGGAAGTGCATCATGGTGGGCACCAATGTGCGCGACAGCCCGTACGAGGCGATCAGCGCCAGCACGACATTCACTGCCAACGGGGTGAAAATGTACTTCGCCGAGCCGGACAGCAGCGTCACCGGCACGAAGACGATGCAGATCGACATGGTCGAGATCAGCGCCGGCGTCGCTACCTGCTCCGCGCTGTCCAGGATCGCCCTGACCAGCGGCTTCTTCTCCCCAACTCCAAGATTGCGGTGCGTGTTCTCGATCTCCACCGTCGCATCGTCAACCAGCATGCCTACCGCGAGGGCCAGTCCCCCTAGCGACATCACATTGATGGTCTCGCCGAGAGCCGAAGACACCGCAATCGCGAACAAGACCGCCAGCGGAATGGATACGCTCACAATCAGCGTGCTTCGCCAGCTGCCCAGAAACACCAGCACCATCATGGCGGTGAGAAACGCGGCGGTCACTGCTTCCTGCACCACATCCTGGATCGAAGCCCGCACCAGCACCGACTGATCGAAGATCGGCGTCAGCGTCAGCGCGCTCGGGAGGCCGGCCTTGATGCGCGGAAGTGCGGCCTTCACGTCATCCACTATGGTCAGTGTCGAAGAAGCGCCGCTCTTGATGACGGTCAACAGCGCGGAGGCCTGGCCATTCTCGCTGACATAGCTAGTCTGGGGCTGGTATCCGTTATGGATCCAGGCGACATCCTTCATCTGAACTACCGCGCCATTGAAGGTCCGGATCGGCAGAGCGTTCAGCTCCGCGACCGTCGCCGCACTGCTGTTGGTTCCCACTAGGTATTCCCGGTCGCCCATTTTCGCAGTGCCCGACGGCGTGACCAGATTCTGGTTATTCAGGGCGGCTGAAATATCCGCGGCGGTCAGATGATTGGCTGCCAACTGTAACGGCTCCAAGTCCACCATGATGGATCGCTGCTCACCGCCATAGGGCAGCGGCACTGCGGCGCCCTTGATAGTCGCCAGCTGCCCGCGAATAAAGTTCTGGCCCAGGTCATAGAGCTCGGTTTGCGAAAGTCCCTTTCCGCCCATGCTGACCTGCACGATGGGAACGCTGGAAGCGTCGTACTTGAGCACATAGGGCGGCAGGATTCCCGTTGGCATCAGGCGCAAGAGTGACTGCGCCAACGCCGTCACCTGCGCAATCGCAAGATCCACCTGCACACCCGGTTGAAAATGGATCTTGATGACTCCGACACCGTTGTACGACTGCGATTCGGTGTATTGAATGTTATTAACTGTGGTTGGGAGCGCCCGCTCACATACCGCAATGATTCGCTTGGACATGTCATCGGCATCCATCCCGCTGTAGGTCCAGATGACGCTCACGATGGGAATATCGATGTCCGGCAAAATATCGGTCGGCGTCTTCAAGATCGAGGCGATACCGAAGATCGCGATGAGCAACGCGACAATGACGAAGGTATAAGGCCTCTGCAGCGCAAAGCGCACAATCCACATAAGCGCCCACTTTATTTGCTGCCCTTGAACAGACTATGTCTGTTCGCCCGCTCTTAAAGAGTCAATCTGCGTCTGTCGACTCACACTTCTCCGCAAAACCTCACCAGAGCGACTCTCGCATTGGTCCTCAGCGTCTTATCGTCGGTATCCCATCGGTTTCCCGATCTGTGAAGATTCTCATGCTTGACCATGAGTTTCGGCAAATGGCGGAGCCATTGGCTAAGGGAGACGGTCGGGAACTCCGGTGACCGTCATCTCTTGTGCGCTTGTAGTGCGGCGCGACGATCGGGGCAAACCCACTTTCATAGCGTGGAAATCCATATACGCGCGTTATCGACAGCCCCTATAAAGACGGTCATCCCGAGTCAAGTAGCTGAAGGGTCGACCCGGTCACTTCCGCCATGCCGACATATCGGTACTCATCGACTTTTGGTGAGCGCAAAAAGCGATTTCACGATAGTTCAAACAAAGCAGAGCGAAATTCCGTTCCTACTCCGCTTGCTGAGCTCGACAGCTACCCAGCTCCACATCGCACCGTGAAGTCGATCCGGTAGAGCTTGTATTGCCGATCTCCGCCGGTTCCGAACCGGAACTAGGAGACGACGGGAGTCAGTAGATCAGACAGTCCGATGTTACGGTACATCTCTGCGCGAACGCGATCTGCTACTCCGTTGACGATCTCCGCACCGTCTTGGGCAGGGTCGATGTGGACGCGGAAAGGGCGCTTGCCAAAGGGCATGTCGACTATGCGAACGATGGCCTTGGCAACATTGCTCACGTCTGCGTCCGCAGGAACGGTGGCGGCAAAACCCTTCATGATGTCCTCGCCAAGGTGAGCGTAAGGGCCGCTGTCGTATTCAGCCTGCCGTGCTTTGTCTGCGGGTGAACCAGCGTGTGCGAAGTGGTTGGTGCCGGAGGTGAAGGCGCCGGGAACGATGATTGAGGTCTCGATGCCCCAGCGGTTGAGTTCCGCGGCGTAGCTGACGGCAAGCGCGTCCATCGCTGCTTTTGCTGCGAAATAAGGTGAGAGATAGGGCGGCGTGCCACCGCGCGTGCTGGTGCTCCCGACCCAGACGACCAAGCCTTTTTTCTGTTTGCGCAATTGCGGGAGAGCGGCTCGGTTGACGCGCTGTGTGCTGAGCACATTGGTGTCATAGACCTGAACGAGTTGCTCCGCGGTGAAAGCCTCCGCCGGGCCGAAGACCATGTGCCCCGCGTTGTGGATAACAACGTCGAGACGACCGTCTTCCGCAACAATGGTTTGAATGGCCTGGTCGGCCGAGTCCTGAGAGGCCACATCCAACTCAATCGTGCGAAGGTCTACGCCGTTTTCTCTGGCGAACTGTTTCGCAGCCTCTACCTGTGCGGCATTGCGGCCTGTGGTTTCGCGCATGCTGGCGTAGACTGTGTGGCCCGCGAGGGCGAGAGCGCGTGCCGCAAGGGCCCCGAAGCCGCTCGAAGCTCCGGTGATCACAATGATGTTCTTCATTTCTCTTCTCCTATCGGGTTCTTTAGACCTGCGTGAATGTGGGTGACTCGTGTTAGAGGTGTGCGCTTTCTTATGCGAAGCCGCCATTTGCGCGAAGCGCCTGCGCGTTGACCCATCCGCCATCGGGTCCAGCAAGGAACGAGACAACGCTTGCGATATCGTCTGGCTGGCCGAGGCGTTCCAGCGGAGCCAGCTTACTGAGCTGAGCGATCTGCTCTTCTGTCTTGTCGCCGAGGAAGAGTTCTGTGGCGACAGGTCCCGGGGCGACCGCATTCACCGTGATCTTGTGTCCGCGGAGTTCATTTGCAAGCACATGCACCAAGCCTTCGACGCCCGCCTTGGAGGCGATATACGGGCCGTAGGCGGGGAAGTTCTTCGCGAGGACGCTGCTGGAGAAGGCGATGATACGACCGCCCTCGGCGACGTGCTGCGCTGCCTGCGAGAGAACGAGGAAGGTTCCGCGCAAATTCGTAGCGATAACCTTGTCGAAGGTCTCCACGTCGCCTTTGGCGATGGGCGAAAGAGGCATGATGCCTGCGTTGTTGACGACCACGTCGATCTGGCCGAAGGCCTTGAGGGTCTTCTCAAAGAGCTGCTTGACGTCTTCCGGGTTGGCAACGTCGGCCTGGATGGCGAGGGCGCGGCCTCCAGCGCTGGCGATCTCGTTGACGACTTCCTCTGCCTTGGCTGTGTTGCCTGCATAGTTGACGACAACGCCGAATCCATCTGCCGCGAGTCGAAGAGCGATAGTGCGTCCGATGCCGCGGGATGCGCCGGTTACGATGGCTGTCTTTCTCATGTTGGTTCTCCTTTTTGGCGGCTTCTTCGAACTCGAAGTCCGCCGTTAAGAAGAGATTGAACTTCCCGTTGTTATACGTCCAATGCATAGTGCTAATGTTAACTATGCGTATAACGCAGCTACGTCAGGCCGACCTGAATCTCCTTGTTGTCTTCTCGGTGCTTGCCGAAGAGCGCAACGTATCGCGTGCCGCCAAGCGGTTGCTACTGAGCCAGCCTGCGGTGAGTCGCGCCCTGCAGCGGATGCGGGATACGTTTCACGATGACCTGCTGGTGCGGACTGCGAAAGGATACGAGCCTACTCCGCAAGGGGAACGCGTGCTGCGAGAGCTCGAGATCATGTTACCGAAATTGGATCGGCTCATCTCGGGTTCGACATTCGATCCTGCGACAGAACATTCTTCCTTCCGGATTGCTGCAACAGACAACGCGACCTCGATCA
Source organism: uncultured Acidobacteriaceae bacterium (assembly GCA_963712845.1). GTDB lineage: Bacteria > Acidobacteriota > Terriglobia > Terriglobales > Acidobacteriaceae > KBS-83. The sequence continues at coordinate 121,298 of CAVQJM010000017.1, read as the reverse complement.
TCGCGCCTGTTCTCTGCCGCGAAGTTCTACCGGCTGCGAAACAGGTCCGCTTTACCTTCGCGAGTTGGAGAGGCGATGTCTTCGAGGATTTGAGTTACGGTCGACTGGATCTTGCCTTGATTGGCGATGAAGGCCACGTACCCTCGCCTTTATTGACCGAGGTCATTTATGAGGAACAACTCGTCTGCATTGTTGCGGCAGATGCTCCCTACCAGCGTCAACTCACGCTCAAACAATATCTCGCGGCTGAGCACATCGGTGTTGATGTAGTGGAAGGTTCGCAGCATATACCGGAGAAGCGTCTCGCAGCGCACGGTCATCGGCGTCGAACTGTGATCACTCTGCCATATTTCGGCGCGGCTACGCGGTGCATTCCTGGAACCAAACTTATTCTGACCGCACCCCAACGATTCGCAAGAGTCGAGGCAGAAAATCGCAAAATCAAAGTCTTGAAAGCACCTGGTGAGCTGACGGGGTTCCAGTATCTGATGATCTGGCATCCAAGAGTGAACACCGACGCCGCGCACACTTGGCTCCGCGGCGAGATCAGGAGAATCGGCAAGACGTTAAGTTCGTGATCTTCGTAACGGTGTCGGATGCGTTGTTGTGGCGCAACGCTTGCTGCCGGCCGCTAATAAACGGAGCCGGAGCCGTCGACTTGAACTCATCGGACCAGGTCGGCATGGTTCAGTCCGGTTCGCCGCGTCAGGACATATATCGCAACCAGGGCAGCGGCAAATCCCGATGACGCGCCCACGCCAAGTGCCCACCGGGGACCGAAACGGTTTGCCACCCAACCCACGATCGGAGCTCCTATTGGCGTACCTCCAAGCGCGACAGCGAGGCGAAAGGCCATGACGCGGCCTCGCATGGCAGGCTCGGTCGAGAGCTGCGTCATACTGTTGGTTGCGTTGGTAAGTGTCAAGGCCGCAACACCAATAACCACGAGAGCAGCGGCGAACCACCAGTAACCGGGGGCCAGCGCAGCGAAAGTGCATCCGATCCCGAAGACCGCTGAGCCGAAGAATAGTGAACCGAACTTCGGCTTGTCGCGACCTGCGGCGATCAGCGCTCCGGAGATGGTGCCAATCGCCATGATGGAGGACAGCAGTCCGAAGCCGCGCGCATCGGTGTGGAAGACGTTGACCGCCATCGTCGAGGTAAAGATCGGGAAGTTGAGTCCGAAGGTCCCAATCAGAAACAGCATGACCAGGATTGCTCGTAGATCCTGGCGACCCCAAACATAGCGGAACCCTTCCAGAAATCCTCCGGCGGTACGTCGAGCTCTAGTGTTTGGATAGAGTTCGGACACGCGGAACATCGACATCGAGATCAGGACGGCGGCGAATGATAGGCCGTTGATCGCAAACGCCCAACCAGTTCCTACCTTCGCGATGACCAGGCCAGCAACTGCAGGACCGACCATACGGCCGGCATTGAAGGATGTCGAATTCAGTGCGACTGCATTATGCAGGTGTTCGTCACCCACCAGTTCCGCAACAAATGTCTGGCGCACGGGAGCATCCAATGCAGCCACCGAGCCAAACAAAAACGCAAATACGTAGACCTGCCAGAGACGGACATTGCCCGTGATCGTAAGGATTCCCAAAGCCAGCGCCAACACCCCCATCGTCGCTTGGGTGACCATCAGGAGCTTGCGTTGGTTGAGATGATCTGCGGCAAATCCGGTCCAGGGCAACAAAAGAAGCTGCGGTGCAAACTGCAGCGCCATGACGATTCCTACAGCGGAGGCATCCTGATGTGTGAGTTGCGTAAGGACGAGCCAGTCCTGAGCCACACGTTGCATCCACGTACCGATGTTGGAAACCAGAGCGCCCGCTGACCACACACGAAAATTGAAGACGCTCAGAGCACGGAAAACACCCACCGCCGGATTCTTCATGAACGCTCGGGGGCGTTACCTCCATGAAAGTGGCCGAAATGCCGCGCCATGAGAACGCTGATCAATAGTGCGCCAACCGCAAGAGCAACAACGTCACTTATCGATCTCAGATCAAAGTTGCCAACCCGCACCACGAGAAGGTAGCCGACGACGGCGTTGAAGAAGCCCCATACAACATTCACCGTAGACGAGGAAAGACCTTCGCCGGGCGGCTTTGCGAAGGGAGTTTGGAAGGTCCGTCCCATCATTCCGCTGACAAAATGCGGAATGGCGTTGGCCGTGAACATTCCTCCAAAGAAGTACGACACAAGATGAAGCCAGGTCATGGTTATGTGCTCCTCGTCGCCAGCAGGTTAAGAATGCCCTGGGTTGAGCCCGTTTCTCCGAGACGGGGAAAGACACCTGCAACGCTGTACTCGTGTGCTTCGGGGCGCACATCGGTCATGGCATCGAGGGCAAGCGTGACGTTGAATCCTTGCTCATACGCCTGTCGGGCAGTGGCTTCGACGCCTGTTCCGGTTGCCACGCCTGTGACAACAACTTGCGTTACCCCGTTGGCCGTCAGTTGCGCCTCTAGATCCGTACTCGCAAACGCGCCCCATGTCCGCTTCGTCACCACGATATCGCTGGCCTGTCGATCTAGCTCCGGGATCAGATCGCTGAATCCCTCGGGGAGCGTCGAGAAACGGCGCGGCTGCCCCGTCCGACCTGGTGCGCCTCCAGCGACATTGACCAGAACGACCGGGAGATCACGCTGACGAAAGGCATCAAGCAAAGCGCAGGTTTGCTCAATCACGCCAGCGACCGGATGGATAAAGGGTGAATTGATGATGCCTTTCTGAAGATCAACAACAATAAGGGCGGTCTTCGGATCAAGCGTTGTAAGGGGCATTAGGTTCTTCTCCTCGAGAGGGATTTGAATGAGAGTTGAGTGGCCGTACGCGAAGGCATCAACCTTCAATGAGGCGCGCAAGCAGGTTGACGGCAGCAGCAAGCCTTTCCTGTTCCTGGGAGGAGAGCTTCTTCTCGATAGTCGTTGTGAGCCAATCCTGGCGTGCGGCGCGACCGTCCCTGAGCAACTTCTGGCATTTTCGGGAGAGTGACATCAAGGTCTGTCGTTTGTCGTTCGGATCCGGAGAGCCGCTCACCAATCCGGCTTCCAGCAACGACGTGACGATGGCGCTCATCGACTGAGGACGCATTCCCTCAGCTCGAGCCAAGCTCGATACCGCCGCAGGACCGTCCTTCTCGATACGAAGCAGAACGGAGACTTGCGAAGGCGTCAAATCGCTCTGCCCACCCTGTTCGCGCAGCTTCCGCTTGAGTTTGCCAAAGATTGTCCGAAGCTCTGCTGCAAGCGCAGAGGCGCGCTCGGCTTGAGAAAGACTCACCCGATCATTCATAGAACCTAGTATGACATATGTACAGTTTACCTGTACATATAAACTGCATATATGAGGCGCGAGCACTTGTTTCGCCACCCGCGGCTGGCTCTTAATGTGCCGTGTTATTTCGACGCCGCTGGTCGCTCTCCTTCATCATCCGCAGAGACGGTGAAGCAGCACATCGCCACATTAAAGACATCAGAGCCGTCCCTAGCCTAGCGCGTCCTCAGCTGAATACGCCTTCCACCCCAACCTCGGCTTCAACCCAACGACGATCCTCGCGCCACGCGCGGCATCCGATGCGTAGATCAGAACAGTGATGTCATTTGCCATGGCTCGCCTGAGGCGCCACGGGTGCTGTGCATGAAGACGATCTTCCAGTTGCCCGCCTGCTTCTGGAGGAAGGCCGATTCGAGCCATTTCTGGCCTGCAGTAGCAGTATGGACCGAGCGTGCTTGCCAAACTTCGTGGAGCGGAGCAGAGGCATCTGAGTAATTTAGGACTGCGAGCTATTCAAGGCACATCGTCTGTACCGAAGGATGAAGCCCAGGTCTCGGAGTCGAGATCTGGGCTTCGCACATCGATCAGCTGCGGGTTGACTAGTTGACTATTGGTCGTTGCCCACAGTCAGTTCCGTGGAGACGGGTTTGAGATAGCCAAAGAGGCCACCCGTGCCGTGGTCAGTGCCGGCCGTGAAATAGAGTTCAGAGGCGGGTGAGCCGGCGGGATCGTAGCTGCCGGCGGCGGCGCTGTTGCCGGGACTGAGGGCCCAGAGGCCGTTGATGGACAGGGGTTTTCCGGTTGCGTCCTGCACCAGGCCCATGAACGAACCGGTGGCAAGATCGTAGGCAGCAATGGTCCCGCTGCCCTCAGAGGTGCCGCCGCCGGCGAACTGCCCGACGAGCAGAGCATGGCTGAAGATGCCGAAGTCGAGCGGCGCAAGGGCTACGCCCCAGGGCGCGTTGAGCCAGTCGCCGTGTTGCAGGCGCCGAAGGAGTCTGCCACTGGAGGAGAAGATATCGACATAACCGAGGCCAGGGCCATCGGTCTCCAGTGGGTTGCCTTCCTGGTGGAGGACAAAGGTGACAACGATGTCGTTGCCGATCGCCTGGACGTTGAAGGGCACGTAGTCTCGGGGAAGACGATCGTCGGTAAACGGCCTGTCATCGTCACCGTCGCGGTAGCGATCTCCCTCGCCATTTGAATGCAACGTCACTTTCTGGAAGGCGTTGTTGTAGACGTCGACGGTGCCTTTATTGAAGTTGGCAGCGTAGAGGTAACGGTTGCCATTGACAGTCGCGCTGGTGAGACCGGTGTAGCTGGAGCCGTCCGTGGTCTTAACCACGACCATGGCGTGCGTGGAAGGCGGCGCGGCGCCGGCAGCGACTCCGACGGTTGGGTTCCATCCGGAGATGGTGCCGTCAATCGTAGAGAAGAGAAAATCGGCGGGTGCGCCCGGAGCCAGGAGAAAGTCCGTGGGACTGGCGTTGGCGATGGTGCCGGTGGGAGTGCCATTGGGAAAGGTCTTGCTATTGGGGTTGGCCTTGGGAATGGTTACGACCAGCGGGTTGATGGTTCCAGCGCCGTTATACAGCGTGCTCAGGCCAGTGCCATTGTCTGAGATCCACCAAGGACTGCTGGAGGTGCGAGAAAGACCCCAGGGATTCACGAGTTTGGGGTCAGTGACGGGCGCCACGCCGGATGTATTCGCTACAAGATTGACCTGGGTGTAGTGCTGTGCGGAAGCAAGTGGCCCAGCGGACAAGGCCAGCGATGCAGCACCGGCCAAGCATAGAAACATCTTCATAACCTATTCTCTCCTGAAGTTGAGGCCCGCTTGCGTGGTCTTGCCGCATATGCCGACAGAGTCGGCTGTGGCCGGATTTTTCTGTCTGCGGGGGTCTACAGAAAAATCCTCATCGAGCGTATTGCCGACAGCGCACCTTGAATGTCAGCGAGATGTAATCGCTTTGTCACCAGCGTCGGACTTTTAGTAACGGACGTTAATATCGTCAGCAATCTAGTTTTCACTAACTCTGCACAATTACAGAATGATTCATGAACTAGGCCGAGGCGAGTCTCTTATCGGATTGGTGACGGCGAAGTTATTTCGTAGCTTGTACCTGGAGGTAGCAAGTCAAGCGGCTCTACAATGGGGCCTGAGCATAAAGGTGACCGACTTCCGTTCTTATGCAGGATAGCTAGAGCCTCATCAATAAGACCTCTCAGCAGCCAGCTGCGGAAGCTGCCTTCACAATCAAACTGTGGAACGTTATTAGAGGCCGAGAGGAAGAAGCTTTGCACTGCATCCGCGGCATCTCCATGATTGAAGAGCACGCGGTACGCAACCAGATAAAGCACGCGGTGATACCGCGAAAAGGTTGCCCTAAATACTTCCGAACGTATTGGCCGAATATTTATCATCTCGTCATCATTTTCCGGACGTGGTTCTGACTCGTAATTCATTTGGCCCATCTGCTCCTTTCAAAACATGTTAAGCGTGTATCGTAGCGCCGCATTGTCGAGTCACTCCGGTAGGATGAAGAACCAAGGTGATAGATAAAGCCGGCACTAAATCTGATCTGGAGAACGCACTCTTACACACGAGTTAGAATGTCGTGTACATCCTCCAGCTTAGAATGTCGTGTACATCCTCCAGCAAGGTTGGAAACACATCTCGGGCGACGAGAGTCATTCCAAGCCTTCCGTTCACTGTGAGGACCGAGACTTTTTGCAGGGCTGGCATAACAGAAGAACTGCCCGTAAAGAGAGTTTCCAATCTAAGATCCCCGTACTCTGAACGTACTCTGTATCCAGCATAGTTAGTCACCATCAGCTCATGCAGCAAGGGACCATTCAGAACCGACCAATATAGGTCTCTCGCATTGTGTTCTTCTGCGACACGAGACGACATGACACCTAGAAGATGCCGAGCGCCGTCAGCAGTCTGAGCAGGCAGCATATCTTCCCGTACCGCTCTTGCAATATCCCAGAACGACGCTCCATCTGTGGTTGGAACCGGCCCCTGATGTAACGAGAGCAACAAGCCCGCTGCATCTGGAAGCCCTAGTGTCTTTCGCATATCGATCGGGGACATGCAGCGCACCGGACCAACCCGCCACGCGTCAGAGTATCGCTTTCCCGCCAGCGTTAAGGCAGCTACCAGTGCCGCATGCACGGTGGTTTGTTCCTTCTTCGCGCGCTCCAGCAGCACCGTGGTCTCCTCCATGGTCAGTTGCAAGCGTTGTACGCGGACCCTGAACACTTCAACACCAGCCCCATCCTCCGGAGCAACCGATCTTCCTGCTAACTTCTTTACATAGTCCGCAGGAGCCGGCAATCCAAGCAACTGCCCTATGCCGGGCAGTACCTCAAATTGCTCTCCTGGATCCTCTCCCGCGACAGCAGCCAACACATCCTGCACTAGAAGCAGATGCGACTTTCCGTCCAGGCTGCTATGGTGTGTCGCAAACATAACAACAGCTCGATCTCGAGCATGGAAGAGAGTTGCCCGCGTCAGTGGGCCACTGCCGTCTCCGAAAGGTTTCTGAAGCTCGTTTTCCATCTCCTCTTCCAATACCAGGGAATCCGTCAGAGGAGCGATTCGCAAGGGCATGGAAACTCCGGGTACCTTCTCAAAGAAAGGGCGTTCGCCCGGGAGCTTGCGTATCGAAGCAGACAGAAGCGGATAACGAACCTCTACGGCATCCAGCGCACGCTCCCATTGCTCGATAGTTGTTGCGCCATTTACCTCGGCGATAACTGTGTGAAAGACAGGGACACTCTGCTCAATGAGCCAAAAGAACTCTTCGAATGCATCGAGGTCGCGAAGCTTGGTCAAATTCACATTGTGAGCATGTTCAAGGCTTGAGGACAAAACGGCGGACATAGATACCTCTCGCATTCTGAAGTGTGAGTTCTATGCAAATCAGTGGCGATTGCATTGTGGACACAGCGCGCCGAGCATCCGTTCAGCATGACGCTGATGCGCACATGGAATAACACGGGTGTCAGCGAACAATTCCAGTGATCCACTGGATTGGCTTATTCATTCCCAGCCTTGAAAGGCTTAGGTTCATTCGAAGGAATGAATCGGTGAATGAGTTGTTGTTATAGGTACCCCAGTGGAGATCATTCTGACCACCGGGTCGTTCGTACCCATAGCCGAGGTCTCGCAATGGTTCCCTATATAGGTCACGAAATCGTTGACATTCTGCGATCCCCAGCAACGGATCGACCAATTGCAGATACGGCGGGAACAGCGTTAGCGCGGACGGAGCCGGAGTCACCTGCGCCATGCAGGCGTATTGCGCTTCTTGTTCTGTCCTATATCCTGAAAGCAGTCACGAGCAAGTGGATGATCTACATCATCCTCATCTGCTTATAGGTGCAATGGAATAGCTCATCGAGATTCACCCTGATCGATGACTTGCGCCTCCAACTTGTCACAGAATGCGCCTGTCAGCTGCAGCATCGATAGAGACATTTATCGATACGCGCTAAAGCGATTGCCATCCGCCATATTTTGGTGGCACACCAGGCAGGATTGCCGTCCAGAACCAGGCAGAGATGAGATCAGGGCGTACGTGAGCCCGTGATTGCTCCAGGTAATGACATTGAAACTCGCTTGCTTGCGGTAATGAAACACGATTCCGCTGGAAAGAATCTCTTCTCCTCCCGCCGCCACAGCAGAACTGGTTGAAGAGACCAGAAGGCTGATCTTCTGTCGCTGCATCTGATAACCAATCAACGCAGCATACCCACCGTTGTAGTTGACCAGGCGCCCACCAGTCAGCCGGTAGACTTGCTGATGGTCTGATTCCTCGGCAGAACTGGGGAGGCGGAAGGTGAAAGGCACTTTCCCGGCAAACCATGCGGTGACCACGCTAGGCGATTCGGATTGGATTTCAAGTGGAAGACTGCCGTTCAGAAAGCTGCGGTGTGCCGCAATCGCGGCTTCAATGTAGCTGTCGGCACGCGACCGCTGCATAATTCCCGGGAGGAGTAGAAGCCCTGCAGCGACGAGAACACTTGTGGCAACTAAGGCCCCCCACGAGTGAGCGCCACGGCCAGCAATCTGCAATGGCCACGCCAAGATCATGGCGAAACGTTTGCTGCGGCGGACGGCCGGAAGGTTGGCGGTTGCAGAGAACGACTCTGCAGTTTGCATGACTCGTGCACGCAGGGCATCCGGAGCGGAGTAGAGCGGTCGCGAGCGACGCAGTAGAACCGACAAACTCTCTTGCGCTTCAAGCTCTGCCCGGCACGCATCGCATTCTTTCAGATGAGCCTGAAAGTCTTCGAGGTCCCGACCACTCAGCTCCCTGTCGAGGTAGAGCTGGATTGTCTCGCTATAATCATCGCAACCCTTCATTGTGTGCCCCTCGTTCCGGATGTTCGGACCGCTTTAACGTTGTGGACAGCAGCACACGAAGCTTGGCGCGTGCCCTCCCCAGGCGCGACATCACGGTCCCCACGGGGCAATCGAGGACATTCGCGATCTCCTGATACGAGAGGTCTTCATATTCTCGTAGCAGAATAACCTCGCGAAACTCTGCTGGCAGTTCTTTGATTGCCGCTCGCACCTGCTCTGCCTCCACCTTGCTCACATAGAGATCGTGTGAATCTTTGGACGGCTCGACGATGCTGTTTGCAACGCCATCGTCACCTTCTATCTCAATCATTTGAGGACCATTGCGCCACTTTCTCAACTGGTTGAGCCAGACATTTCTCAGGATCGTGAAGAGCCAGCCCTTGGTGTTGCTGTCCGTCCGCAGCCGTCCCATCGCTGGTAATGCGCGAACGTATGTTTCCTGTACCAGGTCCTCTGCTTCGGCATGGTTGCGGGTCAAGACCAGCGCGTAGCTGTACAAACCGTCGAGATGGTCGATAACCGTCGCGTCGGTCTGGCCTGCTCCGTCTTGGTTCCGTGACATATTTCTTCACTCCCTGTTGAACACGGCAGCGCTGTACTTATTCCCGCGTGAGCGGGAATTGTTCGATCACCCTCAAACAGAGTGAATGGGGTCGGCCCTTTGAAGAGCGCGAGGTTTGTTAAAATGATTTGTGGGGGACGCAATGCGCGGCATCGCAGCGATGCCTTCTAGCTGACGAGAGGCCCTGCGGCTTCCGCCAGAACAGCTTCATATTCTTGAAACCTGTGGGTCCTGGTTTGTTTGTCTCGTCTATCCCGCCAAATTCTGCAGCCTCGTCGTCAACATGCAAACTGAGCCGCCATCCTTGCGAGGCTCTCGCCCGAAATTCTTTCAGTCTGATCCCGCCATGCAAAAGCTTTGCTCATAGCAAGACCAGACTATGAAAAGAAACGACTTTGGGTGTGACGCCTCAGTCCTGTTCCCGTTGAATTGTTGTGACGGACACGGTCAGACATGACGACGCGGGTCTTCCGAGTCTCCAGATGACGTCGAAAGTAACAGACAACAAGAGGTTTACTGATTGCTCTCCGGGTGTGCAGTGTACGGGGCAAGGCTAGATCCATGAAGTCCTTCAAAACCTACCGTCTGGATACCGTGAATCACCTCCTATGGCGCAATAGCGAACGAGTCCCCTTAGCGCCGAAGGGTTTCGACGTATTGGCTTATCTGGTCGAACATGCCGGGCGGGTCGTGGCGCAGGACGAACTTCTTGGGGCATTATGGCCAGAGACCTTCGTGAATCCAGAGGTCCTCAGGAAATACATTCTGGAGATCCGCAGGGCGCTGGGCGACCGGCCCAACAACCCGGAATTCATCGAAACCTTACCCAAGCGCGGATACAGATTTATTGCCCCTGTCATAGAGGAGAGGACGACCGAACCGCCAGACGTGCCCTGGTCCCATGCAGCGGAAGAGCATGCAATAGAGGAAGACGATGGCCTCCCCGCCGCCCCGCCAGAACCGGAGGGTTCTTTTGTTCAACGCAGGCGTTGGAAGCTTGCGATCGTAGCGATGCTGGTAATAGTTGCGGCAGTTGGGTTAAGCGCGTACTTCCTGCTCGCACGAGATGGGCGGAATGCTCACCCGGTGACCGATACATCCATTGCCGTGCTGCCCTTTGCAGACGCGAGTCCGGCCAAAGACCAGGAGTATCTTTCAGATGGACTCGCCCAACAACTGATCAACGACCTCGCCAAAGTACCCGGTCTGAAGGTCATCGGACGGTCCTCGCCCTTTCAGTTCAAGGGCAGGACTGAGGACACGCGCGATGTGGGACGGAAGCTCGCCGTGGCAAATGTCCTTGAGGGGAGCGTTCGTCGCGAGGGCAACCACGTTCGCATCACCGCGGAATTAATCAAGGCGGACGATGGTTTTCAGCTTTGGTCGCAGACCTACGACCGGGAGATCAAGGACATCTTTGCTGTCCAGGATGAAATCGCCCTGGCCGCGACACAGGCGCTCCAAGTAAAGCTGTTGGGGGGCAACGGCCAGCCGGTCGCTGCGAACTTGCGAAGCGCGAATCCAGAGGCATATCAGGCTTATCTGCAGGCGGAATACTTCAGTGGAAGAGGGCCAAGCAAGGAAGGCTTCAGCAAGGCACTCGCCTATACCGATGCAGCGATCAAGCTGGATACGAAATATGCACCAGCCTGGGCTCTGCGAGCGTCGGTAGAGAACATGATGGCGGAGAGTGGTCTGGTCGATCCACCAGAAGGTTTTCGAAATGCCCGCGACGATGCGGAACAGGCAATTACGCTTGATCCAACCTTGGCGTCAGCCTATCTGGCGCTAGCGGCAACGCAAATCAGCAGTGACTGGGATTGGGACGCTGCCAAAACTTCCATTACCAAAGCAATGGCATTACAGCCGGGTAGCGTCGAAGTACTCCGTATGCGATCCTATCTAACTAGGATATTAGGCAATCTTGACCAGGCCATCCGGCTATATGAACAGGCGGTCGCACTCGACCCCCTTCGTATCAATTCTTATTCGGGCCTGGGGTATCTGCTATACGCGGCAGGTCGATACCAGGAGGCCCAGGCCGTGCTGCAAAAAGCTCTAGACCTGAACCCGCAGGCTAGCTATGTCCATCTCACCTTGGGCAAAATTCTCATCGCCGAAGGAAAGCCACAGCAGGCTGTCGTGCAAATTGAGAAGGAACCAATCGAATGGGGGAAATTCACCGGTCGGGCGCTGGCATACCATGCGCTCGGCGGTGAACAGGATTCAAATGCTGCTTTAGCCGCCTTGATCGCGAAATATCATGCAACTGCGCCCTATCAGATCGCTCAGGTATATGCGTATCGCGGGGAGGTCGACAAATCGTTTGAGTGGCTGGAGCGTGCGTACGAACAGCGAGATCCCGGCCTGCCTGAGATCAAAAGCAATCCTCTATTCAAAACTCTGCGCCATGACCCACGATACATCGCGCTTCTCAAGAGAATGCGCCTGCCAACATAAAGCAGCTCGATTGTTCACGCCATATACCCGGAGCAATGGGTGTCGAGTAATCGAAACGGTGCGCCTTCTGATCCGTGGGGCTCCCCTCGTGTTCCCCGAATGCGGCAGTAGATACGCTTAAACAAGGCGGCGGAGAAATCCGCTGGTCGGGGCTTTGTGGTTGGTGTTACCACCCTTAGTCCAGGCAATGTGTCACAGGGGCGACGATTAGAGGCGCGAGTGAGATTTTCTGCGATCCCACGGTTCACGATTTATAAAAGAGGGGCCTCTTCCATCCTTGGCCACGCGCTGGATCACAGTCAGGCTGAGATCGTCGCAAAGCGGATGACCGTTCGCGAAGTCCTGTGCCGCGGCCAGCAGCATCATCAGCGTGTCATGCGCCGACTTCCGCTCTGCTTCTCGGAGCGCCGCAATAAGCCGATCCACTCCGAACTCTTCGTCTGTAGGATTGCGGCATTCGAGCACGCCGTCGGAGTATGCAACCAGCGTGTCGCCCGGTTCCAGAACCAGCTCGCCCGTCTCGTACTCCGCTCCTTCAATGGCACCCAGCAGCGGGCCGCCTGCATCCAGCAGGCATGTCCGTCCATCCGCGCGCAGCAGAATGGGCAGGAAGTGTCCCGCATTGCAGTAGGTCAGTTTGCCGCTCTCGCAATCGATCAGTGCCAGAAATGCCGTAACGAATGGCGCCACCGGCCGCAGATAGCAGAGATGGCGGTTGATCTCGGCCGCGATTTTGGACGGATTAACATCGGAACGCCCGTAGCTCTGCAGGAGTCCTGCCAGATGGGTGAACCACATGCCGGCGGCAATGCCTTTGCCAGCAATGTCCCCAAGCACAGTCAGAACCCTCGATCCATCCTGCGAGAGGGTTGTGAAGTCGCCGGAGAGAAAGCGTGCCGCGAAGACCTCGCTGGCAAACTGCAGGTCGCCGCTGCGCAACATGCGCGGGCCGCTCAGCTTGCGTTGAATCTGGGCCGCGTCAAACACCTGTGCATGCAGGTCCGCTCTCTCCCTCAGGAGCGAGTAGATGTCCTCTTGCAATGGAACATCTGACGGCGGCACTTCCATGGATGGCGTCATCGGCGGGACCATCGACGCTGGCAACGTGGAGGGTGGCACTGTGCTCCAACCCTGACGTCTGCCGCTCATCGGATACTCGCCATTCCTGGACGCTATTCTCTCGGGGGCTATTCTCTCCGCGTTCAAAATCCACCTCGTTTCGATTCTGATCGATTGCTCTATCCAACAAATCGATAGCCGGTTCCGTGCACAGTGAGGAAATATTGTGGCTGTTCAGGATTGGGTTCAAGCTTCTGGCGCAGCCGCACCAGGTGGGTGTCTACAGTTCGGGTTGTGGGGTAATGCTCATATCCCCACACGTCTTCGAGGAGTTGATGACGACTGAGCGTCTCACCGGCATGACAGATAAAGTACTTCAGCAGCTCGAATTCTTTCGAAGACACATCGAGAGCCTGGCCAGACTTGACCACGCGGCAACGCCGCAGGTCCACTTCGATATCACCGAAAGAATGCTGATCCTGATCCTTCGGAACGACCGAGGTGCGGCGCAACACAGCCTTCACGCGCGCCAGCAGTTCGCGAATCGAGAATGGCTTGGTCACATAGTCATCGGCGCCGAGTTCCAGGCCCACCACCTTGTCCACTTCCTGCCCGCGAGCGGTCAGCATGATGATCGGAATGGAGGCCCGCTGCGCGCGTAGCTGCTTGCATACTTCCAGCCCGCTCATGCGCGGCATCATCACATCCAGCACCACCAGGTCCGGTGACTCCTCCAGCGCCAGTTGCAGGCCCTCGACGCCATCGCGTGCTGTGATGACTTCGTAGCCTTCAAACTCGAAGTTATCGCGCAGGCCTACCACCATGTTGGGTTCGTCCTCCACGACCAGAATCTTTGCCCGGTGTTCCTCGCCTGTCTTCACTTGCTCGTCCTGTTTCATGCCGGTAACGCCTCCCCTTGCTGGACCTCTGAAGCCAATACCGGGAGAGTAATGATGAACTTGCTGCCGCGCCCGGGTGCGCTCTCCACCCTCACTTCGCCGCCGTGCGCCCGTACGATGTGCCGCACCAGCGAGAGTCCCAGTCCGCTTCCCTTGGTGTTATGCACCAGCGGATCGCCGACGCGATAGAACTTCTCAAAGATCTTGGGCTGCTCCTTTGCCGGAATGCCGATTCCGCGGTCGACGACCTCAAGGTTGACCCTGCCATTGCGATGGTAAAGATGGACCCCCAGGTACTTCTCGTTCGCCGAATACTTCACAGCATTATTGACAAGGTTCAGCAAAGATCGTGCGATGGCTTCGCGGTCCACTCGCAGCGGTGGCACATTGTTGTCGATTTTCTGCTCGAAGTAGAATCCGTTCTGCTCAATCTCGAAGCGATAGGATTCCAGCGTGCTCCGCACCAGATCGGCCACATCGGTTTCGCGAAAGCTGTACTCCTTCTTGCCCGCCTCGATACGCGAAAAGTCCAGGATGTTGTTGATCAGTGACGTGAGCCGCTCGCTCTCCTTGCGGATAATCTCGTAGTACTCCTGGTGTTTTGCGCGATTGGAGATGCGGCCCAATTCCAGTGTCTCCGCATATAAGCGAATGAGCGCGAGCGGCGTTCGCAACTCGTGCGAGACATTGGAGACGAAGTCGGATTTCAATTTCGCCAGTGCAAGCTCGCGCGAGACATTCCGGTACATCAGCACGATGCCGGCGCCCATCAACAGCGACAGAGCCCCCAGGATCAAAAATTGCCGGCGAGCGAAACGGCGGCTCATGTCCGCAATCGTCGTCCCATGGAACCCGATGCCCAATATCAGCCCATTAAAAACGCTGTCAAAGGGCCGCTCCACTTCCGGCTTCCCCCCGTCCCAGCAAGCGGAGGCCGCAAACGGAGCTTGGTCCTTTGCCGATCGAATCATGATCGCCGGCTCGGGATGCGACGCATCGCTACGCTCCTCACTGGGCATCACTTCGTTCAGGGCCTGGGGAAAGAAGGTGTTCTTCAAGTAATCGGGATCAAAAATAAATCCAGCGAGCGCCGGATGCTCGGGAGTTGAACCCTTCGGCATGAAGAACCCCACCGACATGTATTGGAATTTTTCGTTCTTGAGCACCCAATCGGACATGAACATCGTGTGGTGCCCACCCATGGCGTCCATTTTTCTTAGCTTGGCGAGATACATCTTGGACTCGCTATCAAACCAATCGGCAACATCCGAGGAAAGCATCTTGTTTTCCTCGTGAAATTCAGGATCGTCCATCCGGTTCCGCTGCGATTGAAACTCCAGGCGACCCTTTCCGGTCCACAGAAATGCATGAGAAACATTCGGGTGTTTTACCAGGAAGTCGTCCAGTTCTTCCGGACTGTCGACATCGGGAAATGTCTCCCGGATCTCCTCCGCCATCTTGTAGGCGCGGTGGTCAATCCGCTTCTCCGCAACCGCCAGGGTCTCCTGATACTCCCTCTGAATAACCGCTTCGATTTCCTTCTTGCGTTGCAGGTCCCGGAGATGCACGACACTGGCGATGATTAGCGCCGCCGCCGGCAGGATGACCGCCAGCATCAGCAAGAACATGCGTGTCCGTTCCGAAAAACGCCGACCTTGCAGCTTCAACATAGATACACATCCAGACAGCGGCCCGGGCTCCATCACAACCGAGCATAGGCTCGGAAGAAACCGGGTGTGTCACGAAGACGCAACAAGTTGCAACAAGTTGTGAACGAAATGCTCGGGGTGTGGACTATCTGTCCAATTTCGGCCGTATGGACAATGATCACGGCTTAAAGATGACGTGACGCGCGAAGAGGCCAAATCCCCGTGTTGCCAGCATATAGAGAGCCCAGAGAAAGAGGATTGTCATCAGAAGGAGCTCCCGCCAGGCTCGTTGGGGATTTGCCTGAATGGAATAGGAGAGCATCTTGAGCGCTGTGATGGGTGGCTCGGGCAACTTTTCCGGCGGCAAGGGCCCGGAAAAACGATGGAAGTAGACCTGAATGATGGTCATGCCGACAAGCAATCCGGTGGTGAAACTCACGTACTCCACCCCGCCCCAGAACAGCAAACCGAGAAGAACGAGCATGAATGCCAGCATTACGTTGTCAAAGATCTTGACCGCAGCGCCGCCGCCCTTTACGTAGACGGTATAGAGACCTTTCATCTTCGTTTCTTCATCCCTGAAAAAGAACTCGAAGAATTTCAGGAGAGCGTAGAGGATATAAACGGTCAGCAGGATCTTTAGTGTCAACGAATTCATGAGAGGCTTCTTTCCACGGTGTTCGTAGGCGGGCAGGAGGTTTTGCTCGCGGTGACGGGTACGGAACTATGCTCAATGTGAAAGGACACGATCTATGCGAAGCCCGCTACGGGCCATTCTGTTTTGCACATGCGTCCTCGCACTGATCTCTCTGCATCCTTCGCTTGCGCAACATCAGAAAGAGCAAGAGAAAAAGATCCCTCCGTCAGTAGCGCAGGAGATGCGTGAGCTTCATGCAATCTTGGCCGCTCGGCCCAACGACCCCCGCCGCACTCTTCAACCTGGCGCTGGATTACGCTACCATCGGTGACGTGCAGTTGCTAGCCAAACCGCACAACGTCGCCGACGCCAATATTGACAGCCTTTACTTCTACAAAGGCGCTCTCGTCGGTATTCAGAACCCTGACGTGCATCCCGGCAGGGTCATGCGCTACTACCTGAATCCGGCCGGGAGCGCCATCGAGCGGGACGAAGTTCTGGAAGCTTACAACCCCATCTTTGACGTCCCGACTACCGGCACGCTGGTCGGCGATTTTCTCTACTTCGCTGCCAATCCGCAGTTGGACAAACGTGGAGAAAACGGCTCCGTGCCACCGCCGAGCGAATTGCAGGACATTCGCATCGTAAAGTTGAAGTTGTGATCTTCTGGTCCGGAGATTTTCCCGCCGCGAGTAGGCTAGGTGGGGCCGCGTGGTTTAGCATATCCGCAACGTGGATAGACAAGAAATTATTGCGGCCCTTGACGCTGAAATCGCGCGTCTTCAACATACCCGCCTCCTGATCGCGCAGTCTGTGGTCCGTGGACGGCCAAACAATCGACCTGCGCAACAGCTTGCGTCGACAAAGTCGAGGAAGAGAACGACCTCGCCTGCGGTTCATGAGTCGCCCGCAAGCACCCCACGCCAGCGTTATACACAAGAGGAGAAGGAAGCGGCAGTTCCCTTCACCCGAGTACCTGCGAAGGAGGCGCCGAGACCCCGCGTCTCCAGAACCGTGTCAAAACATCAGACTGCGCTCACGAGTAACGTGCCCACGGGACCCGTCGCAGTGCCTAATAAGAAAATTCGTCAATCCGCAACACGGGCTGGGGCAGATCTGCCAGCCGTCACCCCCGCGGCCTCTTCATTTGGACAGGCAATCGCTCGTGGGCTGGCCACGCTTCCCGGCTGACCGGACCCTGAGCGAATCGGCTTGGCCAACTTCGCGTCCAGTGCCTCGAAATTGGCTTGCCAGGTGGACATGTGTTCGGGGTCAAATGCGTGCACGATCTAAGCCAACGGACGTCGGTGTGAGTGGACATACCATCCATCTCTTCAAGACGAGTGACCGTGCGAGAACAGAGTCGCGCCCGTCTGCCGTCAACAACATCCGACTCTGTTCCTGCATGGCTTCTGGCCAGGTCTCCCGCTCCCGTACAATCGCCCGTTTCATTTCTGCCATCACAGTGACGTCCGGCGCGTCGGCTTCGCGCCGAGTTTGTGCGAAGCTTGCCCCTGAAAATCTCGCTTGGCAGGTATCACCGCGTTTCCCTGCGGAGCTGCCGTATAATAGAGGAACCGGTCTGCATACGCTAACATGAGTAATAGAATGATTTCTTTTTGTCCGTGCAGACCGTCTCTAAGAACCGGAGTTTTCGCGATTGACCTTGGTCAAGACTAGCCAAGGGCTTGCTGTGCTTTTAGGAACAGCGGGCTCCGGAGGAACGATTGCCGCCGTTCGCGAGCTGGGGAGAAAGAGGCACTCCGTGGCAGTCCTTGCCAGCGGAGCTCTCTCCGCTTCCTCATGGTCGAACTTCGCGACTCGTTCGTATTTTGCTCCGCAGGAGAAGAAGTCGCAATTATTTCTTGAGCGCTTGCTCGCCATTGGTGCGTCAGATCCGGGCCAGATTCTCCTACCTACCTCGGATGAAACTGCATGGCTGTATACGATGCATGCCGACGAACTAAAAAACTTTTTCCGACTCTACCAGCCATCGATCGAAACCATACGGCGCATCCTGGATAAGGATCTTTTGGGAGAGTCATCACTCAAAGCGGGCGTTTCGATCTTGCCGAGTTGGTCGCCCTCCGGAGTCAATGACGTCGTCGAATTGGCTGAAGCCCTTCCCTATCCTATTCTGATCAAGCCACGCACACATGTCCATCGGATACGAGATGACAAAGGAGTCGTTGTCTATTCCGCGAGGGAACTGATCGATCAATACCGAAAGGTGATAAATCGTGAGTCGTTTCGGTCGGCAGACAGCTCGCCCATTTCGGCGCCCGTCTTTCCACTCCTTCAGCAATTTGTCGAAGTTCGCCACGAGGGAGTGATCTCGGTCACGGGCTTTATCGATCCAAGCGCGGAGCTATTCGTCACGCGGTGTTCGACCAAGATATTCCAACGTCTCGGGCCTGTCGGAGTTGGCACATGCTTTGAATCGCTGCCGCCCATACCATCTCTGTCGGAGTCAGTTCGCAGACTCTGCATGGAACTCAGATACTTCGGAATATTTGAAGCAGAGTTTATTCGGTTCAATAATGATTGGGCTCTGATCGACTTTAATCCGCGCCTGTTTAACCAAATTGCAATGGATGTCCGGCGAGGAATGCCGTTGCCGCTCCTGGCCTGCCTGGGCGCGGCTGGCCAGACGAGTGAACTCCGCGACGCAGTCGCGCATGCGCAGATGGCGGAGGATTTGCCGGCGGTTTTCTGCGACAGTTTCACCTTGCGCGCGATTCTCTTAGCAAAAACCTTAAGCTTTCGAAGCTCGCCTGAAGAGCGAACCCATTGGCGCGACTGGAGGCGCAAACACGCAGCACACATGGTCGATTTCGCATTCGATCGGCGGGATCCTATGCCAGGATTGATACACGCTCTCTCAGAGACGTATCTAGGGATGAGATCGATTCGGCGTTTTCTGCGTGATACGCCGTGGACACTCTCTAAAAAAAATCAAGCCTTCCATGCCGGAGGACGTGTGAGCAGAGTTCATGTCGCCATCGTCGGCGCTGGCGCCTATGGGCTTTCGTTGGCTGCCCATTTGGAGACGATGCAGATCAACTATCGAATCTTCGGCCATCCTATGCAGTTTTGGTCGAACGTCGCGGCGGCCGGTGACGGGCGCTATCTGAAATCCTTCTGCTTCGGAGGGGATCTATCGACTCCACGACCTGGCTTTTCGTTCGCAGATTTTAGTCGACCTCGTGGACTCGAGACCTTTGAGCCTTGCCTGATGCGCGACTTCGCATCCTATGGAATCTGGTTTCAAGAGCAGATCGTTCCTCGAGTAGAGGCTACAGACGTAGTGAGCCTCCAGCGTGTCGAAAATGGATTTTCCATAACTCTCTCTAATGGCGAGCAAGTTACTGCGGACAGCGCTGTACTTGCAACGGGGTTGACAAATTTCGCCCAGATCCCCGACGTCCTGCGTTCGCTGCCGAACGGGTTCGTAACGCACACCTCTGAGATCCGCATGTTCTCCGAGTTCAAAGGTCTGAGCGTGGCCGTAATTGGCGCAGGACAGTCAGCTCTCGAGGCGGCAGCTTTACTGCTTGAAGCAGGTGCAGAGCCGCAGCTCGTTGTGCGTAAGTCAGCCATTCTCTGGCAGACGCGCATCTCGCAGAAGCGCAGTCTCTGGCGGCATATTCGATCGCCTATAACGAGGCTCGGAACGGGACCTAAAGCGTGGGTTCTCACTCATATTCCCGGAGCAGCCCACCGGCTGCCGGAGAGTCTGCGCACGGAGCTTGTCAAACGGCACCTCCCTCCTGAAGGCGCATGGTGGCTTCGCGATCGTGTGGAAGGCAAAATGAGCGTTCATCTTGGAACGACAGTCGCGGGGGCGCGGTGGAATGGCAGCCGCGTGGTACTCGACTTACATGCCAAGGGTGGCGAGAAGGAATTGGAAATCCAGGTCGATCGGGTTGTCGCTGGAACTGGCTACTGCGTCGACGTGGAGCAAATTCCTTTCATGGATCCTGAACTTCGTCGCGAGATCCATCTCATCGGGCGAGCGCCTAAGTTGCACGCTGCGTTCGAGAGCTCAGTCGCGAAGCTATATTTTGTCGGACCTGCATCTGCCCTGAGCTTTGGCCCTCTGTTTCGCTTTGTCGCGGGGGCGGAATACACAGCACGGCAGGTGTCGGCTCATCTAGGAGAGGCATTCAAACGAAAGATAAGTGTGCCTCTGACTCGCCCGACCGGCTGAACTTTGATGCTCGGCTTGGCATTGCGAGTTTTCGTGTCGGTTAGAGGCAAATGAGCACCTTGGCAGGTGGGGGTAACTTTCTAGCCTGTCCCAAAGTTGTCCCCGCTGTGGCCCCAAAATGTCTGAGATGTCCTTATAGCATCTGAGACTACCTGAGATTGATTTTTGTTGATTCAATGGAACTTGACGGCGATTTATATCCCAGGTGGACCCCTGTGGATGGGAATTTGGTGGACCCGAGGACAGTCTTACGGTCATAGTGCAGCGCATGCGCGACCTCGCCGCGCGAAAGCCCACCGGATCGATCGGGGAGTCTTCGCCTTTTGTTTGTCTTTCCATACCCTCCGGCGCTCCGACTCAATCGTTACATGACGCGATCACTGTGCTCGAATATTTGCCGACAGGCGGAAGAACACCCTTGGCGCATGTTCTCGATTTGATTCGAAGCTATGTGACAGAAACAACAGTCTTGGTTCTCTTAACGGACGGGCGAGCGAATGTTGCTCTGGGAACGGGCGACCCGTGGCAGGAAGCCGTAGATATCGCGAGCCAGATCAAGGCACGGGCACTCGTCATCGATACCGAAAACTCTACCGAGCGGATCGGTCGACCACGTGATCTGGCAAGAGCTTTAGGTGCGGAGTATGTCTCTAGACAATCTCGAACTGAATGACGATATTGCTCTTGCATTGCAGCGACTTCCGTTTGGCGCGCAGGAAAGCTAGACCCTCGGATCCGCGGTTCAGAAAGCCTCTCCTCGGTTGACCCACCTCCCAGCACAGCGGTATAACTCCTTTATCTGGTGTTCGGGAAGACGGTGCAAATCCGTCGCTACCCCGTAACTGTAAGCGTTGAGAGCTTGGCATCGAAGGGTCACTGGGACGAACGTCCTGGGAAGGCCGACCAAGCTCGGTGAAGCGCAAGTCAGGAGACCGGCCAGATACTGATCGGGCTTAATTCAACTTCGCTGGGAGAGTTGAAGAGCATATCCGCACGCCTTCCTGCGGGAGGGCCGTGGCAGCTGCCCCCTACTATTCCCGCTCTGCATCTAGCGTCAGTCACCATCGGACGCAAGGAGCGATGTTTTGCAGCAGCCTCAAACCGCTTCCGTCATTCTCGTGCTCGGCGGTGTCCGCAGTGGCAAGAGCCGATTGGCACAACAGATTGCCCAAAGTGTTACGCGCGTCACCTTCGTGGCGACCGCGGAACGCCGGGATGACGCCGAGATGCACGCGAAGATCGAGCGGCACCGCGCCGAACGCCCCGAGGCGTGGACAACAATTGAAGAGCCATTTCATCTGGCGCGGACAATCAGCGCCGCAAGCGAACACTGCGACCTTCTTCTCATCGACTGTCTGACACTCTTTGCAGCGAATCTTCTTGAATCCTGCGGCGAAGACAGCATACGAGTCCAGATCCAAATCGATGAGCTTTGCCTCGCACTCACCTCTCCACGATGTTCCATAGTCCTAGTTTCCAACGAGGTCGGAAGCGGTATCGTACCGGCCTATGAACTCGGCCGACGATTCCGCGACCTGGTCGGCGAAATCAATCAACGGGTTGCGTCGGTAGCAGACACCGTCCTCTTGATGGTTGCGGGGCTTCCGCTTGCGTTAAAAGGTTCGGTTCCCGCAGGGATTCACTCGTGAAAGATCCACGAGTAGCAGGTATCGCTGGTCGCGTGAACAAGGCGAACTGCCTGAAGCGATTTGCGATTCTTCTGTATTGGCTGATCGCTGCCGCACTCCCGGCCTACGCCAGCCGCACGGTGACCGATGAGACCGGCCGCGTGGTTGTAGTGCCGGATCATCCTCATCGCATCATCTGCCTTGTGCCGAGCATAACGGACGCTGTCTTTGCCATCGGAGCCGCGGACGTCGTCGTCGCTGTCAGTGATTATGTGAAGTATCCGCCCGAAGCCATGAAAAAGCCCAGCGTCGGATCCATCCTGAATCCATCCATAGAAACGATCCTCGCGCTGCATCCTGACCTGGTGCTGGGTATGCCGCACCAGAATCAGCCAGCCATTCTCGATCAGCTCCAACACCTCGGCATTCCCCTCTACGTCGTCGATCCGCATGGAATCGCGGGGATCCTCCATTCTGTCGTAAGCCTGGGGCAAGCCACTGGACGTGAAACTCAGGCAATGGCGCTAGCCTCGCAACTTCAGAGCCGCATCGATGCGGTACGAGCACGGGTCCGCAACCTGCCGGTCGTGAATGTTTATATGCCTGTCTCCTACGATCCGGTCATCACGATCGGAAAGGGCTCGTTCATCACAGACATCATCGAGGCAGCGGGTGGCCACTCGATAACCTCAGACATTAACCAGGAATGGCCACACATCAGCATGGAAGCGGTCATCGCCCGCGCACCCCAAGCACTCCTCATGATGCGCGGCGGCACGATGACCCTCGATATGCTCAAGGATCGTCCCGGATGGGATGATCTGCCCGCGGTAAAGACGCGACGCGTCTATTACGTCGATAAACGAGTCAGCTTTCCCAGCCCTGTAGCCATAGATGCTCTGGAGGATCTCGCCAAACAATTTCATCCTTAAGCTCGCAGGCAGCTTTCAGTCGCACGCTCGAGGAAGCCGCCATTAATCACCACAACAACAGCTGGATGCCGGGAAGAGCGGTGAGATTCCGCCACTACCCCGTAACTGTAAGCGCCGAGAAACATGCATGAAGGTCAAGGCCACTGGAGCGCAACTCTGGGAAGGCAGCATGAATCGATGACGCGCGAGCCAGGATACCGGCCCTGCTGCAAACGATCCCGAGGGGGAAATGAATATGCGCACCAAATCAGCAGTGTTTCAATCTGGCAGACCGGTAGTAATGAGGGTGTCCATCCGCATTGTCTATCTGGTCCTTACACTTTTTCTGTTTTTCGGTATTGAATCGCCGCCTCTCTTCGGACAGCAACAAGGCAAACTGAATGGCACGGTTCGAGATCCCCTTGGCGCCCTCGTGGTCAACGCTTCCGTCGATCTCCTGAAGGGAGACCACGTTATAGCGACCACGAAGACAGGCCAGGATGGCACTTTTCACTTCGATCTCCACAAGCCCGACCGCTACTCCGTCCGAGTATCGGCACCGTCCTTCGAAACGACCAGGTCTTCGGCCGAATATCTAGGCGACTCTGGTAAAGCGGATTTTGACATCACACTCGCAAGCAAGACTCTTACACAGCAGGTCACGGTAACGGCATCAGGTACCCCGACACCTGTCGCACAAACAGGCGCATCGGTTACAGTCATTCCTGCCGAGGACTTTCAATACATGACGGAGGTGCAGGCCCCCCTGCGCCTCGTTCCCGGCGTGCAGGTCACGCAATCCGGCACTACGGGCGGCACTGCAGGTTTATCGATTCGAGGCGGAAGCACGGACGCCAATAAGGTCCTGATCGATGGCGTACCAGCCAATGCGATTGGCGGAGGCGTCGAGTTCGCGAACATCGCGACCGTCGGTATCCAATCCATCGAAGTTCTCCGCGAGCCTAATAGCGCACTCTACGGATCCGACGCGCTCGCGGGAGTGGTTAGTCTTACTTCTGCTCGCGGCACGACGCTTCTGCCACTCTTCACCTACTCCGGCGATGCGGGCAACTTCGGAACCTATCGCAATGAAGTGACAGCGAGCACGGTATATCGCCAATTCGATCTATATTCGGCATTCGCCAGGCTCGACACAAGTAACAACCTTCCTGGCGCAGAGTTCCACAATGCAACATATGCAGGTAATTTCGGATGGACTCCAAACTCCGCCAACGAGCTGCGGTTTAGTGTTCGTCATATCGTCGTATCCGGTGGTCAGCCCAACGCAATAGCGTTTTATGGCATTCCAGATGCCGCTCAGCAGAAAGAGCAGGATGACTACTATAACGCCGTCTGGAATAACCAGACCAAGCCGAGGTGGCACAACCAAATTCGCTACGGTGGCTTGCGCCTGCACTCTGAATACAACGACTTTGGCGCGACTGGAATTTTCAATCCGGATACCGGCTACTATGACGGCAAGGATGTGACGATTAACGGCGCCAACGGATATAGCGTCAATGGTCAGGCTGTCTTCCAATACACCAATGTTCCCTCACAGTTCCTGTCTCCTACCAACCGCGACTTCGTCTACGCGCAGACCGACTACCAAGTTACGCCGCACTTTCTGGCCTTAGGGGCCTTCAAATATGAGAATGAAAGTGGAGCGTCCGGCTACGAGGGAAGCGCGCTGACGTCCATTCAACGCGGCAACTATAGCTATACTCTTCAATTGTCCGGCGACATCCGAAATCGCCTCTTCTACAACGTGGGCAGCGGCCTCGAAGACAACGGCCTATTCGGATTTGCCGGTACTCCGCGTGCTTCGCTGGCCTACTATCTCTTCCCGCCTACAAATGGCTTCTTTAGTGGCACGAAGCTACATGGAACGTTCGGCAAAGGAATCAAGGAGCCGAGCATCTTTCAACAAACAAATTCCCTATACGGCATTCTGCTGGCCCTCCCAAACGGCAACCAGCTAATCAGCCAATATCATGTCTCTTCCCTCGGAGCGGAGAATTCCCGTACCTTCGATGGCGGCGTTGATCAATTGCTTTTTAACGGGCGGGCGCGTCTCGGTTTGACCTACTTTCATGACGAGTTCACAAACGGAGTTGAGTATGTTCCGCCCGCAGGCCTAGTTGAGTTGGGTGTGCCTGCCGCGAGCTTACTGGCTCCTCAATTTATCGGAGCCTATCTCAACTCCGAGGCGTTCCGTACACAAGGCGTCGAATTCGAGTTGGAGGTCAAGGTTAGCAATCGCATCTTCGCACGCGGTGGCTACACCTACAATGATGCGGTTGTGCGGCATTCCTTCTCGAGCGACAACCTTGACCCTGTCTTCAATCTCTCTTCAAACTTCAGCACCATACAAATTGGGGCCTTTTCCCCACTCGTTGGCGCACGCCCCTTCCGTGTGGCTCCGCACACGGGTTATTTCGGCCTGACCTACAATCGTCCGAAATTCTACGCATCGCTCACCGGGACACTCGTTGGTAGTCGCGATGACAGCACTTTCCTTCTCGGCGCCAACTTCCTCGACCCGCCGAGCTACGGCAATGATCTGCTGCTTCCAAACCGAAATCTTCTCGGGTCCTATCAACGGGTCGAACTCGGGGGCGGCTATCAAATCGGGCCTCGCATTAATGTCTATGCGGACGTCCAGAATTTGTTCAGTGAGCACTACTTCGAGGCATTCGGCTATCCGGCGTTACCGCTCACCTTTCGAACGGGTATCAAGCTGAACTTTGGTGGGGAGTCGTGGAAGCTCAATTAGACAATACCGGCGCGCCCCGTACCGTCACCCACTCAGGCGGACGGCGACGCGAAGGAGACGGGCGTCCACAAGGGCCCATTGCGGCCAGAAGTGGCCTCTTCGCGCTAACCCTGCTCCTGCTCGTCTTGTTGATCGCTGCGATTCTCTTCTCGATGTCCTTCGGTGCGATTCGCGTACCCATCGACGCGATGCTGTCCGCCCTCTTCCAACGTCATCCTCTAACCCAGACACAGCACACGATCATTCTTGCAATCCGCCTTCCGCGCGTCCTTGCTTCATCACTAGTCGGTGCCGCGCTGGCGGTTTCCGGATTGATGTTCCAGGGACTGTTCCGCAACCCCATGGCCGACCCGTACATCATCGGAGCTTCAGGTGGAGCTGCACTGGGCGCTTGTATTGGGATCGTATTTCTGTCCCAATTCACCATCTTTGGATTCAGCGCGACAGCCTTGCTGGCTTTTGCAGGCTCCGTGGTCACGATGGCGGTTGTCTACTCTCTAGCTCGCACGCGAGGTCGCACCAGTGGCGTCACACTTTTGCTCGCAGGCTTCGCAGTGGGGACCATGCTGACGAACTCTACCTACCTCTTTGAACTGTTTGACCCTGACTCGTCGTCTGGAGCGAGGATTGTGGCCGCGTGGCTGCACGGAACGATAGGCGTCCCACAATGGAAGCAGCTTGCGGTAACTTTCTGCGTTTTTGCGCTCTCAATGGTTACAGCCTACCCGCTCATGCGCCGGCTCAACACTCTAGCTCTGGGTGATGAGCATGCCCATCAATTGGGTATCAGAGTAGAAATGACCCGCATTGCGATCATCCTGTCTGGATCATTACTCACAGCAATAGCAGTATCACTCGGCGGCCTCATTAGCTTTGCTGGCCTCATCGTCCCTCACGTTGCGCGTTTATTGCTTGGTCCAGACAATGTGCGCTTACTTTCGGTCACGGCAATTGCCGGAGCGATCTTCCTTGTCATTGCGGATACCCTTGCTCGCACTGTTCTGGCTCCTTCCGAAGTCCCCGTCGGAATCCTGATGGTTTTCCTTGGGGGTCCATTCTTTCTATATCTTCTGCGCAAGAGTAAACGGGAATATACGTTATGAGCGCCCTCCTCGAATGTCACCATGTCGATTTCAGCTACGGTGAAAGGCATGTACTCAACAACGTCAACTTTGTTCTTCACGAGGGAAGTTGTGCAGCCCTGATTGGGGCAAACGGTGCAGGCAAGACGACACTGCTTCGCTTGGCTGCCGGGGCGCTCATGGCGACTTCGGGAGAAATCCTGCTGGAAGGACAGACGCTTTCGACGATGAGCCGCCGGGAGCGATCTTGCCTGGTCGCCTTGGTTCCGCAACGGCTCGAGGTTCCTTTCGACTTCACTGTGCGGCAGATCGTTGAGCAGGGCCGTACACCGCACCTCGGATTCCTTCGCGGCCCCCTACACGACGATCACCTAGCAATCGACCGCGCGTTAGAGCTAACAGACACGTCGCGATTGAGGGATCGCATCTTCAATCAACTCAGCGGAGGCGAGCGTCAGCGGGTCAAAATCGCTCTCGGCCTAGCACAGGAAACCAGACTGCTGTTGCTTGATGAGCCCACTCAGAACCTCGATATTGGTAGACAGGCTGAACTCATCGATCTTCTACATCATCTCCGAACGAAGGGCATCACCATCCTTGCCTCGATGCATGATCTTCATCTGATCCCGGACAACTTTTCCTCGGTCCATCTCCTCGGACCGGACCTCTCCCTGTTGAGTGGGACGGCCGACGAAATGCTTACGTCGGATAATCTGGCGACTGCCTTCCGTTATTTTCCCGGAACCCAGTCGCCAGCAGCGCGACGTTTCTTCGCCCAGGAGAATGCATGACTCTGGCGAGCGCGAAGGCCATCGAATCAATTACCCAAGGTCTCGAGCCACCCAGCGAGCTATGGCGCAGCCGAGCCCAGGCGCGTCTCGATACACTCACCAAGCCCCTTGGGGGTCTCGGCCGACTTGAGGACGTTGCCGCGCAAGTCGTATCGATCCGTCAGGAGGGGTTCTCAGAAAAGATCAGGAAAGGAGTGTATGTCTTCGCCGCGGATCATGGAATCACCGCCGAAGGCGTGAGCGCCTATCCGCGTGAAGTGACCTATCAAATGGTGCTGAACTTCCTGGCCGGAGGGTCAGCGATCAATGTGCTTGCCAGAATTCATCATGTTGAGCTGCGGGTTGTCGATGTAGGCGTGGACTCAGACTTTGAAGAGGTTCCCGGTTTGCTTCGCCATAAGGTCTGCCGCGGCACACGCAACATGCTGCATGAAGCTGCCATGACCGATGCCGAGCTTACGCGAGCTCTCTCCGTAGGCACTAGCATGGCGGACGATGCGTTCCGGGCAGGTCAGACGATGATTGCTATCGGGGAAATGGGGATCGGCAATACAACCTCCGCAAGCGCGATCACTTGCGCTCTCACCGGCGCTTCTCCGGCGGAGGCTACAGGTCGCGGTACTGGCATCACTCCCGAGGCTCAGGCGCGAAAGCGCGCAGTCGTCCAAGCCATAATAGCCAAGCATTTTGCCGGGTCCTCTACTGACGCTTCGCCTCTGGATATCCTTCGTTGCGTTGGTGGTCTTGAGATAGCCGCCATGACCGGAATGGTTCTCGCAGCCGCACGCCACAAACTCGTCATCATCGTAGACGGATTCATCTCCACCGCTGCTGCTGCACTTGCTGCCGCAATTGCCCCAACGGTACGCGGTTACATGATTGCCGGGCATCAATCAGAAGAACCCGGCCATAAGCTTCTCCTCAACCACTTGATGCTAACGCCTTTGCTCACGCTCGATATGCGGCTAGGTGAAGGTACGGGTGCAGTACTAGCGATGCCGATTGTCGAGTCGGCCGTCGCACTCTACACACAGATGGCAACTTTTGCATCAGCCGGAGTGAGCGGAGCCGCACAATGAATTTCTCAGCGGGTGTGCGGAGGTCATGGTACGAGTTTCTCTCTGCCATCCAATTCCTCACCCGTATCCCTGTCCCGTCGCAACCATTCAAGGCCGACTCCCTGTCTCGGTCGGTGAAGTACTTCCCTTTCGTCGGGATCCTCGTGGGTGGGGGTGCCGCCCTCCTAAATCTCCTACTTGCATCGCATCTGCCCAGGCTGATCACAGCATTCCTCGTACTTCTCTATCTGGTGCTGGTGACGGGCTGCTTCCACGAGGACGCGCTGGCGGACACAGCGGATGGATTCGGTGGTGGCTGGAACCGTGAGCAAATTCTGCTGATTTTGCGCGACAGCCGCATCGGTAGCTACGGCGGAGCAGCGCTCGTGCTCAGTCTCGTTGGCCGCTTGCTGCTGCTTTCATCCCTCCCTGCAGCTCAAATTGCACAATACCTCATTACCGCTCACATGTTGTGCCGCTGGACGACATTGCCTCTCAGCTATTTTCTGCCAGCCGCCAGAGCTCAAAGTGCACAGGAGGTTGATGGGCAAGGTGCTCAAGTCGCTCAGCTCACTTCGAAGGCTACGCTCATCGGCGGGACGCTCTTCAGCTTTATCATCGCCATTCTTTTGCTGGGCAGCCATGCGATTGCCCCGATTGCGAGCGCCATCGCGGTAACTTGGCTCACCGGTCGTTACTACAAGAAGCGGATCGGCGGTGTTACGGGCGATTGCTTTGGCGCTACGAACCAACTGGCTGAAGTTGGCGTTTATCTCTGCGGAGTGTGGATAGCATGAACGGCCTCCTGTTTGTACGCCATGCAGAAACAGACATGGCCGGCAGATTTTGCGGACACTCCGATCCGCCGATCAATGCTCGAGGTAAACAACAGATTCAGGCCCTCGTCGAATCCATCGAGCCCAAGTCCATAGGAGCTGTCTATTGCAGTGATCTGAGCCGCTCTGTCATAACCGCGGAGGTACTCGCGGCAGCCTCGGGCCTATCGGTAGTGGCGAGACGCAGCCTGCGCGAGATTCATTTTGGCGATTGGGAGGGGATGAACTGGGCGGAGATCGAGCGACGAGATGCAACCCACGCTCGCGAGTGGGTTAACGCGTTTCCCAAGCTGGCCGCCCCCGGGGGTGAGAGATTCGCCGATTTTGAAGTGCGGGTCATGGCTGAAATCGACACTCTCGTTCGCCTTGCAAAGGATCAGCGCATAGCTGTTGTCACACACGGCGGTGTCATCCGTGTCGCTCTCCAAAAGCTCTTGGCCTGTAGTGAGCAGGAAGCATGGAATCGCACTCTGCCCTATTGCTGTTCATTCGCGTATGAGGGCCAGACGGAGCATTTGCGAGAGGTGCAGAAATGAACCTCTCAAGTGTGCACGTGCGAGAGTTGGCCGCCTGGGGTCTCGATGTCTACGAATACCGTCCTGACTCTTTCGACCTCCGCAATGGTCCGCCCCCAGGTCGTAATCCAACACGCCGACCGCCTCTGCAGCAGTCGAATGTCCTCCTTAGTAAGGATTCACCGGTGCTTCGTGACGCTTTCTTGACCCAAGCAGAGAGGCCGGACCTGCTCGCCGAAATGACGGGACTTACTTGGTCTCTCGGTGTGGTTGACCTGCGTCCCCTCGTGGCCTTTCAACGGAGGCTCCTTTTCAGTTCTGAGATGTTTCGGCCTCCGATCCCTGCGACCAAAGAGTGGCCGCCGCTCCTGGCGCTCACGTTTGCGCCAGCACAACCCGTGAAATATGAGATGTCCCACGATCCCGCATCTCAGGCGTTGCTTCTTCGATCCAGCAATCCTAACCTGCAAATTCGGGCCGACAGCGATGTCAATTCCCCGCTACGTGTCCATGGAGGAAGTCCGTTTTTCGAGGTGGCATGTTTTCGCGACCGGTGGTTCTTACGTGATGGCTACCACCGTGCCTTCGCATTTTTACGAGCCGGAGTCTTCGAGATACCTGCAGTGATAGTCCAGGCCAGGACGATTGAAGAACTCGGAGCCACCAAGCCTTGGTTCTTCTCAGAAGAAGTGCTTTTCTCAGCAGATCCGCCTCGAGTTTTAGATTTTCTAGATGACAATCTGATCCTCGAATACGACCGGCCTCCACTGATCAAGACACTCCGGATCACGGTCGATGAAACCTTCGCATCAGCTTTCCCAACAGGAGAAGAATCATGAGCATTGCAACCAAGCGCGGAGATGGGGGCCAGACCGGTCTAGCCGGGGGAATTCGCGTATCGAAAGCGGATCTACGCGTCGAATCCTACGGTTCCATCGATGAACTCAACACCGTCCTCGGATTTGCCCGCAGCATTTGCCAAAACAAAGAGATTGCCGCGTGGACCGAGGAGATCCAACGCACGCTTTTTCGTGTTGGCTCGGCTCTTGCGACCCCGCCAGAAAGCAAGAAACAGCCGCCCGTTCTCACTCCTGAGGACATTGACAGGCTCACCAACTTGGTGCACCAGATCGAAGCAACAGAGGGCATCTTATCCGACTGGTCTTTGCCTGGTGCCCATACCGAGTCCGCAGCTTACGAGGTCGCCCGTGCTGTATGTCGCCGCGCCGAACGTGCTGCGGTTCGATTTGTTGAAAGCGGCGGCGTAGTGCAGCCCGCAGTTCTTCCTTACCTCAATCGCCTGTCCGATGTCATTTGGCTTTTCGGACGATTGATCGAATTTAACGCTGGAATCGATGCCCGACTCCGTGATGATTCAAAGGGCGGCCCAAAGTGGTCGCGAGCCTGGTGATGACAGTAGATTCCGGCTTCAGTGATCTGGAACGCGCAGCAGTGTATCGCGTTATTGAGGAACGTCGCGATGTACGCCGCGGCTTCGTCGATAAGCCTTTGCCTGACGAGCTTCTTCAGCGGCTGCTTGCAGCTGCACACCGTGCCCCTTCCGTTGGGCTTATGCAGCCGTCCCGCTTCATCGTGATTCGCGACCGGGCCGTGCGGACTGCGGTCCATGATGTTTTCGTGGAAGCAAATGCGGAAGCCACTGCAAGTTACGCGGGTGAGCAGCGCGAGCAGTATTCAGCTTTAAAGCTGGAGGGAATTCTCGAAGCTCCGCAAAACCTCTGCGTCGTTTGCGATATCGAGAACAGACGGGGCCACAACCTTGGGCGTCACACGATGCCTGAGACAGCTGCCTATTCAACCGTATGCGCAGTGCAGAATTTTTGGCTCGCCGCACGAGCTGAAGGTGTAGGGGTCGGCTGGGTCAGCATTCTCGATCCCGTTAAGCTGCGAACTGTGCTCCATATCCCCGAGCACGTGCTGCCCGTCGCGTACCTTTGCCTCGGCTACGTTGAGAGGTTCGCACCGGTACCTGAGCTTGAAAGCTACGGCTGGGAGCAACGTGTGCCACTTGAGACCGCCATTTGCCATGACTTTTACACCGAGAGTGCCCGATCGTGAGAGCGCGTTCCATCATGGTGCTCGGCACAAGCTCTCATGTTGGCAAATCGCTGATGACAGCGGCTCTGTGCCGTATCTTTGCGCAGGAAGGCTATCGGGTCGCGCCGTTCAAATCACAGAACATGTCGCTCAACTCCGCCGTTACCCCGGAGGGTCTTGAAATCGGACGTGCACAGGCACTTCAGGCCGAAGCGGCAGGCATCTTGCCTTCAGTCCATATGAATCCCATCCTCTTGAAGCCATGTGGTGACATGTCATCACAGATCATCGTCCGCGGAAAGATCTGGGGCAACCTCACAGCGTCCGACTATCACCTGCGCCGCGTGGAAGAGCTCATGCCTAGCGTGCGCGAGAGTTATGAGACGCTCGCTTCGGAAAACGACCTTGTCATAATAGAAGGTGCTGGATCGCCCGCCGAAATCAATCTTAAACAGCACGATATTGTGAACATGAAGATCGCAGAACTCGCCGACGCGACCTGCATACTAGTCGGTGATATCGATCGAGGTGGGGTATTCGCGTCTCTGCTTGGCACGGTCGAACTGCTCGATCCCGAAGAGCAAGATCGCATTCGCGGCTTTCTGATCAACAAATTTCGTGGTGACGTTACCCTTCTCGAACCCGGCATACGCATGATGGAAAACCGCCTTGGCAAGCCATGCCTTGGCGTTATGCCATATCTCCCGCAGCTCATGCTTGATGAAGAAGATAGTCTGGGTCTCCCTGTTCGAGATTCTGGCTCTGCGGGTCCTTGGCGGTCATCAAGCGATCCTTCGCGGCCTTTGCAAATCGCTGTGATCGCTCTGCCTTCTCTCTCCAATTTCACTGACTTTGATGCTCTCCGGGCGGAACCGTCTGTATCGATCGACTTCTGCCGAAATCGCGAGCAGCTTATACACGCGGATGTCGTCATCCTTCCCGGTAGCAAACAGACTGCTGACGATCTTGAATGGATGAAGTTCGCGGGTCTGGACTCAGCACTGTCTACATATGCTCAAACAGGCCTCATCGTAGGCATCTGCGGCGGCATGCAAATGCTTGGCACAAATATCTCTGACCCGCATGCAGTCGAACGCGCTGGCAGTATCGCCGGGTTGGGCTTACTAGCCATCGAAACTATCATGCGGCCGCAGAAGGCAACCAAGATCAGCTCAGGCCATCTTGTCTCATCTTTTATCTTTGGCCAACCAGTACCTCCGCTAACGCTGAGTGGTTATGAAATTCATATCGGCGAGACTCGCTACCTGGAGAGCGCAAAGCCATTCGCGAAGGTACGTGCTGCATCGAGTGG
The DNA here is from genome assembly GCA_963712845.1 of uncultured Acidobacteriaceae bacterium. GTDB lineage: Bacteria > Acidobacteriota > Terriglobia > Terriglobales > Acidobacteriaceae > KBS-83. The sequence continues at coordinate 88,193 of CAVQJM010000017.1, read as the reverse complement.
AGGAAATCAGGAGTTTTTGGATGGGTGCAGTGTGACGGACGGACGAGTCTTCGGTAGCTATCTCCATGGAATCTTCGATGACGATAACTTTCGGCAGGCGTTCCTCTCCGCAGCACGGGCGTTCCGGAAGCTGGATTCGCTAGTCGTGGTCAATCACTGGAAACTAAAGCGAGAAGAGTCCCTAAACCGGCTCGCCGATACAATGCGTCGATCGTTGGACATGCCCTCCGTTTTTGCATGGGTAGGCCTTCGATATGAAACGCGAAGCTGCGACGGACCACGCTTATGAATCGTTCGTTTCTCCTTCCCGCGGCTTACGCCCTTGACCAACTTACCGGTGATCCAGAGTGGTTTCCGCATCCGGTGCGCCTGATCGGATTCGCCGTTTCACGAGGTGAGACTTGGCTTCGACGCCCAAACCAATCCAACGCATATGAACTCGTGGCAGGAACGGCCCTGACAATCGCTATCGTAGTATCAACATACTGGCTCTCTGCAGGCATCATTCGAAAAGCCGATCAATACTCTCCATCTCTTGGTACGGCGACGGAAGTGATTCTGGGCTGGACTTGTCTCGCGGCCAGAAATCTCGAGGACGAAGCACATTCGGTCGTAGATGCGCTGGAGTCTTGCAATCTGGGTTACGCACGCCACCGGGTCGCTCGCATTGTTGGCCGTGATACCGACCGACTTGATACTCAGGAGGTGAGCCGTGCAGTCATTGAGACCGTCGCCGAAAGCGCCTCCGATGGCATCGTGTCCCCCCTTTTCTACATGGCGCTAGGCGGTGTTCCACTCGCGATGGCCTACAAGGCGATCAATACCCTGGATTCGATGATCGGCCACTCTGACAAGCGATACTTCTACTTCGGGAAAGCTGCCGCCCGGCTCGACGACGCTGCAAATTACTTAACATCGCGCCTGACTGCCCTCACTATTGTTGCGGCGTCGCGATTCGTCAGTAACTCATATTCGAAGGCAGCATGGCGAACTTGGCGACGTGATGGTTCGAGACACAAGAGCCCCAATGCAGGTCAGCCAGAAAGTGCAGTGGCGGGTGCGCTGCAAGTTGCACTTGGTGGCCCGAACACATATGCGGGGGAACTGATTGCGGCGCAGCAGATGGGAGCGGAGTTCCCTTCTGCTACACCGGCCAAGGCGGCTCAGGCGATTCGACTTGTATCGGCAGCGTCCTTTCTTGCCTTGGTTGTGTGCGTAGTGCTCTCGACCACGTTTCAGACGGGAAAGCGCGGCTAAAATGTCGCGGATTGAGCCTTACCCGGTGCATGGCGGCCAACTTAGGCAGATCGCAGAGCAATACGGCGTCCCCGTGTCGCACCTTCTCGATTTCAGCGCCAATATCAACCCGGACGGGCCGCCGCCAGCGGTGATCTCTACCTTAAAGGAAGGTGTGGATGATCCTTCGACGTTGGTTGAATACCCTGATCTCCAGCAGACGGAACTCAAACAGGCGATCTCTCGCTATGCAGGAGTCAGCGAACAGAACATCACCGTGGCGAACGGTTTTGTTCCTCTCCTGGAAGCAGCCCTGCGAGTCCTGTCGATCAAGCATTGCCGGATGCCCATCCCGGCATTCGTCGAGTACCGTAAAGCCCTTGTGCGCTGCGGAGTCGAGGTATCAACACTTGGACTGAGGCCGAACTCCGGCTTCCGCTACATACCTGAAGAGATCGTCGCTGGATCGCACGCCGCAATCCTCCTTGCGAATCCACAGAACCCTTCCGGTGTTTGCCATGATGCCGCGACCATGCGCGATCTGGTCGCCCGGGCGGCACACAAGAATATGCTTGTATTCGTCGATGAAGCCTTCATCGACTATGTTCCGGATCATTCGATCACCAGAGACACAGATCGATTTCCAAACCTGATCGTCTTTCGTTCAGTCACAAAATTCCATGGCATACCCGGATTGAGGGTCGCGTACGCGGTCAGTCATTCGGCTATTTCTTTATCCCTTGCAGAAACGCTTCCGCCCTGGCCGATCACAACTCTTGCCGCCCGCGGCGTGGTTGCGGCACTCGATGACAAACCCTACGCCATTCGCTCCAGGGCGGCGAACGCCGAACGTAGGAACGATCTGCAACGTGGCTTAACAGCGCTGGGACTGATCACTTACCCGTCGGCTGCTAACTTTATTCTGTTTCAACTCCCATCCGATCTCGAACTGATCACCTTCTGGGAGCGCCTAATCGTAAAGCACCACATCGTCGTGCGCGTTTGTACGAACTATGAAGCTCTCCCCGGCGGATATCTGCGGGCGGCGGTGCGAACGCAGCAAGAAAACGTGCAGCTTATGGAAGCGGTGGCCGAATCGCTAACATACTGTCGCGCCTCTTCTAATGACCGGCTTTAATAGCAAAGATTCCGTCACAATGTCTCGTTGGGCCATGGTCAAACCGTCCATCGGCATTTGGAATGAATACTCAGACTGGGCGGGTCGCGGCGGATATCCAGCAGATGCGGTTTTGTCCGGCGAACTCGATGAGATTGGGACGCGAACTCGGTTTTCAGTCTCCTCTGCATCCCCAGGGGCATCCTGAAAACCTTTCGGCAATCGCTCTCTTAAACGAGGATGATTCCTTAGGTTGGACGCTCATCTTCAGGCTTCTTGTGGCAAGGGCAATTGCACGCGACGGTGCCCAAGGTCGAAGTCGCCAGCGTGCAATTTTTTCAGACCGAGTCAACAAATCGCCCCCAGCTACATAGGTTGAGAGTGGATGAAGTTCGCTGATCGTCACATGGACGGCGGACTACCTACAAGGGGTGCCAAAGATGGAAGGACCCGGTCGGAACCGACGCTTGGTTTGGAGGCTCAGTCTACACATAAACGCCCTGGGACGGATTCCGAGTCCTTACCCAGGACGACCTCTCCCGACATATGCTGAGGAGCTTCGCCCGCGACTCCCACGATCATCACGTGGTGAAGCGCCATCTGGAGGGCCTCGGTGTCCTGCTCCGCAGTGCCACTCAGCCGCTGGGAGAGTCACCAGCAGAAGCGCTCATGGAAGGGCTGCTCTCGCAATTCGCCCAGTTTGACAACACGGTCAGGGCCCGAGCGCTCGTCAGAGATTGCAGCAAGTTCTATTCCCCAGGGCATTTCGTACCACCGAAAAACAGGTTATAGAACACAAGCAACCTGTTTATTTTTCAGCATCTTAGAGGGTAATTTCGAGGACAAAACTCATTTGGTAGCGCTAACGGGAATTGAACCCGTGTCTCAGCCTTGAGAGGGCCGCGTCCTAACCCCTGAACGATAGCGCCACACACGCGGTGGACAGGGCATCCACCTCGATTACTTTAACAAAGTTCTGCCCCATGACAAAGCCAGCCCGGCAGCGTCTGTTTGCGCTAAAGGCCAAGCTTTTTGACTTCCTCGTTGTAGTACTTCCGGTAGAGGATGTCCCACTCCATCGAGCCTTCAGGAATGATGCGGCGTTGCGAAGAAATCTTCAGACGCGCCGCTTCGTCGATCTTCGTCTCCGCAAGCAGCAGCGCTTCGAGCACCTTGCGCGCCTCCTGCCGGACCGTGTTGCGGTCCTCCTGGAACTCGCACTCGTCGAGGTCGGCCAGCGTGTCCGCCACCACGTGCGCCAGTTTGTTGAGCTTGTCGCGCGAGATCCTCACAGCACCGCCTTGTACTTGCGCGCCAGCTCCATCTTTACCTTTTTGAACATCTCCGGATAGCTCGCCCCGGTACGCCGCATGTCCTCCTGGTAGGTCTCCAGGATCAGCCGGACCTCTTCATTGATGCGGTCTTCCAGCTTCAGCTCGTCCATCAGGCCGGCCGCCACGCGCTCGGAGAGGAGCTGTGGCTTTGCCGTCTTGATCACCTTCGCGTCGAGCAGTCCGCGTACCGTTTTGCGAGCCAGGTAGCCCACATAATCATTGGAAAAAATCATCGATCGTTACTCGGAATATAGCATAACCCGCGCTTCGCACCGGGACGTGGAAACTCTACTGCGGACGCGGTTTATGCGGGCACGACGCGGTGTTCACACACGCTTCGGCCAGCCGCAGCCGCTCCACCGGCCGGCCGTGCAGGATGTGCTCCCGCACAATCTCCGCGACATCCTCCGGCTGCACAAAGCCATACCAGATCGCCTCCGGATAGACCACCACCGTCGGCCCATGCTCGCACTGGTCCAGGCAGCCGGCCTTGTTGGCACGCACCGTCGCCTTCAGCCCGGCAGCACCGATTGCCTCCTTGAACAGCCTTTGCAGCTCGCCCTTCCCATCCGGCGAGCAGCAGCCCCGCGCGCTCCCCGGCTCACGCTGATTCGTGCAGATGAACAGATGTCTCTCGAAACTCGCCAATCGCTCGCTCCTCCACCCAGAATACGGGAAACTGCGTCCGGTTTTCCTCCGCCGCGTCTGCAGAGGGCCGCACCATCTGCGAGAATAGGCGACGGAATGATGCAACCAGACAACCTGCACTCCCTCAAAGACGACATGATCGCGTTCATCGAAGGCCACGGCATGAAACGCCTGCCCGGCTTCGTCATGGAGGACGTCGCCTCCGTCCTATGGGAAGACGAACAGAACCCCGACAGTTGGAAGGACTTCGTCGAGATGGCGAAGGCCTCCCAGGCGCCCTTCATCACCATGAGCGACATCACGCTGGAGAAGGAAGACCTGCAGTCGCTGCTCGAAGACCTGCGCGACTTCAACTTCCCCGACGACGTGCCCGACTCCGAAGACGCCGAATACCTGGTGAACTACGTCGGCAAGACAGGCTTCGTCCAGCTCGGCTTCGCCCATCAGGGCATCATGTTCCTGCACGAAAGCTCGACCGAGTGGTACGACCGCTATCAGCACCTGCTCGAATCGCTCGAAAGCGTGGGCGATATCGTCATCAACGACGACGCCGACGAGGAGTGATACGGGCCAGGTGAGCACCGTAAGCAGCGCGCCAGCCTATTCGTCGCTCTACGCGCACTGGCTGCTTCCCTCTCTCGATCCCGGCCGCAGTGGCCGCTCTCGCTTCCTCAGCAGGCGTTCCGATACCCGTCGCTTCCCTGCTGCTCCAGCGCGGTGTTGCCGATGCGACCGAAGCCGCGCAATTCCTTCATCCCGCGCTCGACCATCTGCTCGACCCCTACGGGTTGCATGGCATGGCCGCCGCGGTCGCGCGCATCCAGCAGGCCATCGCGGCAAGCGAGCCCATCCTCATCTACGGCGACTACGACGTGGACGGCACCACCGCCATCGTCCTGCTCAAGACCGCCATCGAGATCCTCGGCGGCACTGTCCGCTATCACATCCCGCATCGCCTGCGCGACGGCTACGGTATGCAGGCCGAGGTGCTCACCCGCGCCGCGGCCGAGGGCGTGCGCCTCGTCATCAGCGTGGATACCGGCATTCGCGCCTTCGCTGCAGCAGATGAAGCCGCGCGCCTCAACCTCGATCTGATCGTTACCGACCATCACCTGCCCGAAGCCGCAATGGGCCTGCCGCAGGCGCTGGCGATTCTCAATCCCAACCAGCCCGACTGCGCCTACCCCTGCAAGCATCTCTGCGGGGCGGGCGTCGCATTCAAGCTGGCCCAGGCGCTGCTCGAAGCCCCAGCTGCTTTTCCTCGGGTAGACCCGCAGCGCGCCCGCGAGAAGCTGCTGCCGTCCTTCCTGAAGATGCTGGTGATCGCCACCGTCGCCGACGCCGTGCCGCTGCTCGGCGAGAACCGCGTGATCGCCAGCCTCGGCATCGACGGCCTGCGCCGCCCGGTGAACGTGGGCCTGCGCGCGCTGCTGGCCGTTGCCCAGCTAGACCCTGCGAAGCGGGGTTTGACAGCAACAGACATCGGCTTCCGCATCGGCCCGCGCATCAACGCCGCCGGCCGCATGGACATTGCCTCCGAAGTCGTCGAGCTCTTCACCACGCGCGACCCGGCCCGAGCCCGCGAGCTCGCCCAGAAGCTCGATCAGCTCAACACCGACCGCCGCGCCGCCGAAGCCGCGGTGCTGACTCAGATCGACGCAATGCTCGCCGCCGGGACGGTCGATCAGCTCGGCTGCCTCGTCATCGACGGCGATGGATGGCACCGCGGCGTGCTCGGCATCCTCGCCTCGCGCGTGGTCGAGCGCACCGGCCGCCCCGCGCTGGTCTCCTCGAGCCATGAAGACGGCGAGGCCCACGGCTCCGGCCGCTCCATCCCGGGCTTCCATCTGCTCGAAGCGCTCGAAAGCTGCCACGATGTCTTCGTCCGCTTCGGCGGCCACGCCCACGCCGTCGGCTTCTCGCTGACTTCCGCGCGCGTTCCCGAGTTGCGCGAGCGCCTGCAGCAGCACTCGACGACCCGGCTCACGCCGCAAATCCTCGAGCGCAAACTCGACTGCAGCGCCGAGCTGCCCCTCCACCAGATCGACACGTCGTTCTACCAATCGCTCCGCCTGCTCGAACCCTACGGCATGGGCAACGAGGAGCCGGTCTTCATCGCGCGCAACCTCATCCTCGACACACCGCCGCAGATCATGAAGGACGAACACATCCGCATGCGCCTCCGCGATGATCAGACTGTCATGAAAGCGCTCGGCTGGCGCTGGGCAGAACGTGTGCGATCGCTCGCACTCGACACCGGCAGCCGCATCGATCTCGCCTATCGCCTGCGCATGAACGAGCACCCCGACTTTGGCGGGCTGGAGTTGGAGATTGTGGATTTGCGGCCAGCGTGACCCTACAGACAGTCTTGTAGCCAAGGCATAACTTCGATTGACCGCAGTACGTCTGAGCCTGACTGAGAAATCCCTCGCCAGTCCTGGATCTGCGGCATCGAACGTGAACTTGATGTAGATATTGTTTTCCCTGCAGTACCACGGCGCGTGTTCGGTGCCGATCTTTACGAAGTCTGCATAAGCTTTCGTCGAGTCGAATCCAGTTACCCGTCCATACTGCACCCCTCGCAAATGCAAATTATCTTCTACTTGCCTGCGCGTGGCACCACGAGCGAGCACGTCAGTGTAGGAACGAAGCGCTTGCTGATAGGCAACAGCTCGCTCTCGTTTCAGCCGCGCCTGTCGAAGATGCACTGCCCAGCCAGATACCGATCGCCGCAATGATCATCACCAACACGGACGAACGCCAGCGCCGCATCGGGCTCACTTCTTCACCGGCGCCAAAGGCTTCAAAATCTCCTCCAGCACATCCTTCTCACCCTTCACCCGCTCCAGATACGGATACCGCTGCCCGCCGTGGTAGTCGATCTTCAGCACCTTGAAATAAGAAGTATTCGACACGATGAACTCGATCGGCCCCTTGTTTTTCGGAATGACGTCCTGCTGCGTGGCTCCTTCCTTCGCATCGTCCATCGCGTTCTTCAACAGCTCATCCTGGTAAGCGCGCCCATTCACCGCAACGATCTGCATATCCGGCCCGAACCCCGCCTTGTCCGCGAGCGAGCCCACCAGCACATCGCTCACCTTGCCGCCGTCGCCAATCTTCAGCCCCAGCGACCACCACGCATTCACCCCGCCGCGCTCATCCGCCGTCGTATACGGCGTCTCCTTGTCGCTGTAGGCCAGCCGCCAACCGCCATTGGTGATGCCGCCCAGCGGCGCGTGATCCTGTTTCGTCGTCAGCCGCTCGTGCAGAAACGCCGCCCAGTCATACGGCACAACCGCGTTCAGGTTCTCCACGATGTCCTCGAAGGTGTACGGCACCACCTTCGGCGCTGTGTCGCCGCCTAATCCATGAAACCGCGCGCAGAAATCATTCATGCTCTTCTTCCCGCCGCTCTGCTTGCGAATGATCGTGTCCGCCTCCAGCCAGATCAGCTCGCCTTCCGGGTAGTAATCGACGTTGCGTCGCCAGTTATCCCAGCCGTCGCCCGCATCATTCATGGTCTGCGCGGCGACCGCCGTATCACTCAAATCGCGCCAGGTGCGACCCGGTCGCGCGTCCAGCGTCGCGGCACTCAGCGCCAGCGCATCGCGATACTGTTCCGGCGTCCAGATGCCCGAGCGCGCCGTCAGCACATCGCCCAGATACTCCGTCAGCCCCTCGTACACCCACAGCATGTCGCCCTTCATCGGCACCTGATAGTTCGGTGTTGCCAGCCCGGCAGGGCGGCGATACTTGCCATTCCACGAGTGCGTGAACTCATGCGGCAGCAGCCCGCCGGCCACCAGCTCCAGGTTCGGATCGAGGAAGGTCTTCTCCGGAACGCGATCGTCGCTCGATTGATGATGCTCCAACCCGAAATGCGCCACCTGGTCGCTCAGCGTCATCAGGAAACGGTAGCTGCCATAGTGACGTGACTTATAGAGCGCTCCTGTTTCGCGCACCAGGTTATTGAAGGCGCCCAGCAGCTCCGGCCTGATCTCCAGATCCTCCGGCCCATCCGCCGCCACATCCAGATAGTGCTTCGGCGTCACCTCCGGCGCCAGCGGCCACTCGCGAAAGTAGCGCCCGGTCAGCAGCGGCGAATCCACCAGTTGCTCCAGCGACACCGTCTCGAAGGCGGGATCGTACGAGTCACCACTCGTCTTCGTCAGCGCCGTCCCGTACTGCCAGCCCTGCGGAATCTTCGCCGACGGCGTCACCATCACGTCACTGGCGTTCGCGCCATCGGGATAGAGGACAACCGTGTTCCAGCTCACCATCGCCAGGCTCGCGCTGGTCGAAGCGCCGGCGGAGAAGCCGTTGGGCGAAGCCGTCGCCAGAAAGTCCAGCTTGATCTTCAACTCCGTCGCACCCGCCGGCACGTCGATGTGGAAGGCAAACATATCCACGTCATCGCGCCGCCACGGAATCGGCTGCCCGTTCGCCGTAATGACGATCCCGGTCAGATCGTCGATCGGCCCCGTCGGCCCATGCTCGCCCGGGATCCATTTCGGATAGACCAGCGTGTGCGCGCCCGGCGTGATCGGCATCGTCTCCACCGCATGCAGGATCTTGCGCGGCGCATCCGTCACATCCACATTGAGCTGGATGGGTTGCGCAGTGGATTGTGCATGGACAGCGGCGAGTAAAACCAGAAAAGCAGCTGGAAGAAGAGAACGAAAGTCACAACGACGCATAGATCTCCTGAACAGGCAATGCTCGTCAGTGTAATGGCTCCGGGGCCTCGTGCGCGCGCGATGCTACACTCCTGCCATGCCGCGAGGCTTCTTCCTCACATTCGAAGGGCTCGATGGCTCGGGCAAGTCCACGCAGTTGCGCAAGCTGCACGAATGGCTCGTCCGTCGCGACGAGGACGTCGTCACCACGCGCCAGCCCGGCGGCACGCACCTCGGCGATCGCATCCGCAGCCTTCTGCTGGATTCGCGCCGCAACTCGCTCGACCCCCGCGCCGAGTTGGGCCTGATGTTTTCCGACCGCGCGCAGGCCATCGCAGAGGTCATCCGTCCCGCGCTCGACCGCGGCGCCATTGTGCTCTGCGACCGATACACCGATTCGACCGAGGCCTACCAGGGCGCCGGCCGCGAGCTCGGCTCTGCGCGGGTGCTCGCATTGCATCGCGAGCTCTGCGGCCTCGATCCCGACCTCACACTGCTCTTGCTTCCCGACTTCGACGCCTCGCTCGCCCGCGCACGCCATCGCAACCAGACCGCGGTCGCCATCACCGGTAAGGATGAGAACCGCTTCGAGTCGCTCGACACTGCATTCTTCCGCCGCGTCTACGATCAATACCGCGTCATCGCGCAACGCGAGCCCTCGCGTGTTGTCGCCATCGAAGGCGATGCCGGCGTCGAAGCGGTGCATCGCCGTATCCTATCCATAGTGGAAGCGCGCCTCGATCAGCACCGCGCATCCTAACGACATGGCAGCAGCCGGCACATCACCAGCGACGATCCAGCAGCCCCCGCAGCAGTGGACCGTCATCGAGCGCGGTGGCTATCGCTATCCGCCGGGCCTTTCGCTCAACCTGCTCTTCTATCTCCGCCGCCGCTTCTTCAAGCCGTCTAACCCCATCCTGCTCTTTGAGCATCTCGCCGCTACTTACGGCCGCATCGCCCACTACAAGCTGGGCTGGCAGCATATCGTCTTTATTAACCATCCCGACTTCATCCGAGAAATCCTGGTCAACCATCCGCAGGAGATGATCAAGGAGCGCACCCAGCGCCGCATGAAGATCCTGCTCGGCGAAGGCCTCATCACCAGCGAGGGCGCCTTCCACATGCGCCAGCGGCGCATTGCCGCGCCCGCATTCCACCGTCAGCGCATCGCCGCCTATGCCGATGTCATGACCGAGCGCGCCGCCCTCCGCCGCGCAAGCTGGCACGCCGGCCAGACCATCGACATCGGCGCGGAGATGATGCAGCTCGCCCTCGAGGTCGTCGCCCGCACCCTCTTCAATACCGATGTCACCAGCGATGTCCTCGCGATCAATCACGAGGTCAACGTCATCATGGACCTCTACAACTACCTCATCTCGCTTGCCGCTGGCCGAGGCCTATCTCTACGCACCGCTGCCCGGCCTCACGCGCTTTCGTCACGCGCGCGCACGGTTGAACGCCGTGGTCCACCGCATCATCGCCGACCACCGCAGCCGCGCCCGCGCCGGCAATACCGCGGATAGCGGCGACCTGCTCTCCATGCTCATGGCCTCTCGCGACGAAGAAAGCGGCGCCACAGACAGAACCGGCATGACCGACGAGCAACTACGCGACGAGATCATCACCATCTTTCTCGCCGGCTACGAGACGGTCGCCAACGCGCTCACCTGGACCTGGCTGCTTCTCGCGCAGAACCCCGAGGCGGAAGCGCGTTTCCACGCGGAACTCAACCGAGTGCTCGGCGGCCGCACCGCAACCATGGACGACCTTCCGCAACTCCGCTACACCGAAATGGTCTTCGCCGAATCCATGCGCATCTATCCGCCGGCATGGGCGATGGGCCGCCAGAGCACCGCCCCCGTCGCGCTCGGACCCTACCGCTTCCCTGCCGGAACCTACTTCTTCTTCAGCCAGTACGTGATGCAGCGCGACCCCGAATACTTCCCCGACCCGCTGCGCTTCGATCCCGAGCGCTTCACCCCGGAGGCGAAGGCCGCCCGCCCGCGCTTTGCCTACTTCCCCTTCGGCGGCGGCGGACGCCAGTGCATCGGCGAATCCTTCGCATGGATGGAGGGCGTGCTCCTGCTCGCCACCATCGCGCAAAAGTGGCGGCTGCGCCTGTTGCCCGATCAGCAGATCGATGTGCAGCCCAAGATCACGCTGCGGCCGAAGTATCCGATTCACATGCGCGTGGAAGCGCGCTCCAGCTGAGCCGGCGTCTATGCTATGTCCGTGAACTCAAAGATGGAACCGGATCGCACGACCGAACCTGAGCTGTTGGATATCCTGGCGGAGCTATCGAGTCGTGAGCCGATTTTCCACCGCACCGAATTCGGAACATCGAGAGCAGACTTCGAGCGGATGACCGCTGACAATTTTTGGGAGACAGGAGCCTCAGGCCGGCGATACTCAAGAAAATTGGTGCTCGATACTCTTGAAAGCCGCCACCGGACCCCGCACGAAGATATCTGGGAGACAACAGACTTTCACTGCACCAGGTTAGCTGCAGATACCTATCTGCTGACGTATACGCTCCTTCAGGATGGCGTGCGGCTCACTCGTCGCGCCACGATCTGGCAAAACACCTCCGAAGGGTGGAAGATTCTCTATCACCAAGGAACAATCGTTCAGGACGCCGAATGACACCCGCCATCCTGTCGTTGTCTGCTGTTCCTTAAGCCGTTAGGCTTACAGCGTGAACTTCACCGACTTCCTGGGCAATCAGACCACGGTCCGCCGCCTGCGCGAGACGCTCGCCGCCGGCCGTCTGCCCTCCGCCATGATCTTCAGCGGCTCCCGCGGCGCAGGCAAGTACACGCTCGCCCTCCTGCTCGCCCAGGCAGCTAATTGCCTCACCCCCATTACTACGGATGGCCTGCCCGATGCCTGCGGCGTCTGCGCCAATTGCGAGCGCATCGCGCCCTCCTTCGCTCTCGACGAGCGTTTCGCCGAAGCCGTCGCCGCGCGCGAGGAGCATGCGCGATGCGGACAAGAAGGACACCCGCATCCTTATCCAGACCCACCCGGATGTCCTCATCGTGCCGCCGGATCCGCCGCAACTGCTCATCAAGCTGGGCCAGGTGCGCAGCGTCATCGCCCGCATCTATCGCCGTCCCGCCCAGGCGCAGCGCGCGTTCTATATCTTCACCGCCAGCACGTTCATGAAGGAAGCAGCCAACTCGCTGCTCAAAATCCTCGAAGAGCCGCCGGCGCACGCCACCCTCATCCTGCTGGCGGAGAATCCCAGTGAGCTCTTGCCCACCATCCGCTCTCGCGCCGGCATACTGCGGCTCGGCGCATTGCCGCCAGCGGAGATCGATGCCCTGCTCGCCGCCCGCCGTCCGGAGCTGAAAGCCGCCCAGCGCACCCTCGTCGGCCGCCTGGCGGAGGGCGCCGTCGGCCGCGCTCTCGGCTTCGATCTGCCCGCCTATCTCGCCAGCCGCCAGGATGCGCTCATCGCACTGCGCACCTCACTGGCCGAGCCCGACTACAGCGCGCTCTTCCGTATGACGGAGAGCTATCGCGCCGGTGCCGATGGCGCGCAAAAGACCTCCGCCATGCTGCATGCATTGAGTCTTCTTCTGGAAGATCTGCTGCTCATCCACTCCGGCGTCCCGGCACTCATCCGAAACACGGATCTGGCGGCCGAGCTAGCCCGTATGACCGAGAGCGTCACCCCCGCATGGATCGAAGCCGCATCCCGTGGGCTCGACCAGGTCGAATCGGGAATGCGGCGCAACCTGCTGCGCTCGCTCTCGCTCGATGCCTTCGCCACCAGCCTGCCGGCTCGCTGACGTCACGTTACGATGCGCAGATTTCGCTGGCGTTGCCTGTATATCTTTGCGTTATGATCAGCAGCGCTCCTCCTCCATCAGCAACCGGCCAGGTTCGCACGTAGCAAATTTTTCTCTGTCTCTTACGGGCCGAATTGCGCATCTACATGAAGTAACACCAACAGGCACGCTTATGGCGAACCATTCAGCAGTCCCGTCCCACGATGAGGACGAACTCTCTCAGGGCGCAACTATACCCTCGCTGCCGCCGTCAGGGCCGCGCAAGCTTGTCCGGCCGGTCCTTCCCTTGGAAGTAAGAAATCGCCGGTCCTATGTGCGACGAGAAACGCCGCTGCTCATTCACCAGCAGGCGCCGGTGGCGAATGGACGCGCCGCATGCTCGCCGGCAGAGCCCTTTTACCTGCAGAAGCAGATGCATTCGCAGACCCGCATGGTCTTCATGCTGGAAGACGGCGACCGCATCGAGGGCGCGATCGAGTGGTACGACACCGACGCCATCAAGGTGCGCAACGGCAACGTCCGCACTCTTGTCTACAAGACATCCATCAAGTATCTCTATAAGGCGGGCGACGCGCAGTCCTGATTCTTGACGAGTTGCGACAGCGCTCGCGGTGCCTAGCTCTTCACCAGCGGTAGCCTGGCAGCCTTTTCCAGCCGATCCCGCAGCGCGCGCCCTATGCCCCGTTCCGCCGGCAGCGGACACACGATGTGCGTCGCCTCCTGCGTATCCAGCCAGCGCAGCCCGGCGAAGAGCCGCTGTGCCAGAGACTCCAGGTCGGCCCAGCGCCCCCACCCGAAGATCGCATCCGCCGCCCGCACATCGCTCTTGAACTCCTCCGGCGCCATCACACCCACGCGCACGCCGTTGCCCTCACGCCTTAGCTTCGCAACCGCATGAAACAAGCGAAAGCCGACCGCCGCTTCCTCATCTCCTGCCTCCTGCGTCTCCACTAGAACCATCCGGGCCCGCGGCGCGTAGTGACGGCTCCCCACACCCGGCGAAGGCAATCCGGAGGACTCCTCGCCCGGCTCTAATCCAGCGCCCTCGTACAGCTTCACCTCACCCGCCACACCGCGCAGCGCCTCCAGCGTCACCGCCCCGGGCCGGTAAACAATGATCGGCGACTGGCTCGCGTCCACCACGGTCGACTCCACACCATGCCGTGTCGAGCCTCCATCCACCACTGCGTCGATGCGGCCGTCCAGGTCTTCCAGCACATGCGCCGCCGTGGTCGGGCTGGGCCGGCCGAAGGAGTTGGCGCTCGGCGCGGCAATCGGCATGCCTGCCGCGGAAATCAGCGCGCGAGCCACAGGGTGCGCCGGCACCCGCACTCCCACCAGCGGACGCCCCGCGGTCACTGCGTCGGGCACATCCGGCCCCCGCGGCAGCAGCAGCGTCAACGGTCCCGGCCAGAAGGCCTCCATCAGCGCGCGAGCGGTATCGCTCACCTCGGCCACCAGCCGGCCCAGTGGCAACCCGTCGCTCACATGCACGATCACCGGATCCCACGCCGGCCGTTGCTTGGCCGCGAAGATTGCCTCCACCGCCTTCGCATCGAAGGCATTCGCACCCAGCCCGTAGACCGTCTCGGTGGGAAATGCAACGGTGCCGCCACCGCGCCAGATCGCGGCAACACGCTCGATGGTTGGTGCGGCTGATTTGTTCTGTAGATCGAATTCGCTCAGGGGAAGGCGTTCGGTCTCTGCCATCTCTCCATTATGCGGCTATGCGGCGTCGCTGCACCGGCAGTCCGTTTTCGCAACCAGGTGAGAGTGATCAGCTTCCGTGTGGCCCGCGCTCCGGGAATGAGCGTCACTTCCTACAAGTGGGACTTTCTAAGGTACAGATCGACCGCCCCGAGGTTTCCGCGCAAGCGTGAGGGCCAAGAGGAATGTCGATGAGGGTCCAGGGGTATGCGGCGCGCCGCCGCTTCGCAAAGGGCTTGCCCACAGCGGAAACGCGAAAAGGAGAATAACAACTCCCCCCACTTCTAGATTATTGCGCGCCGGGGGCCTTGCCGCAAGGCCCGGGTCATGGCCCATCATCATCCGGCTGCAGCAACCTACGGAAATGGGAGGGACGATGATTGAGCATGCGGTGGTGATTGCCGGAGGCGGTCCGACGGGGATGATGTTGGCAGCCGAGTTGACGTTGGCGGGCGTCGACGTAGCCATCGTCGAACGCCGCCCTAACCAGGAGCTTGCCGGTTCGCGTGCTGGCGGTCTGAGCTCACGCACTCTCGAGATATTCGATCAGCGCGGAGTCGTAGACCGCTTCCTCGCGGAAGGTCAAATAGCCCAAGTCACCGGATTCGCGGTCACACGTTTAGACATCAGCGATTTTCCCACCCGGCACAACTACGGGCTGGCGCTGAGGCAGAAGCATATAGAGCGCATTCTCGCTGGGTGGGTCAGCGAGCTCGCGGTGCCGATCTATCGCGGCCGTGAGTTAACCCGTTTCGCGCAGGACGACACTGGCGTCACCATCGAACTGTCCGATGGTGCGTCGCTGCGGGCAAGCTATCTCGTCGGGTGCGATGGAGGACGCAGTCTGGTCCGCAAAGCTGCTGGCATTGACTTTTCAGGATGGGATGCGACGACCAGCAGCATTCTCGCCGAGGCCGAGATGGCGGAGCAGCCGCCACTAGGCGTCCATCGCACAGCACTTGGTACACATGCCTTTGGCAGAGAGAAGTACGAAATTCGCGACGGCAAGGTCGTCTTTGCCAGTGAAGGTCCCATAAACGTCATGGTGACTGAAAAGAATGTCGGCGCCACGACCGAGCCCACCCTGCGCGATCTCAGCGAAGCACTCGTCGCCGCATGCGGAACAGATTACGGAATCCATAACCTAACTTGGATTTCCAGGTTCACCGACATGTCGCGGCAGGCGGCGGCTTACCGCAAGGGCCGGGTTCTGCTGGCTGGCGACGCCGCACATGTGCATTCTCCGGTCGGCGGGCAAGGCCTCAATACTGGTGTGCAGGATGCAATGAATCTGGGTTGGAAGTTGGCCCAGGTGGTGAAAGGAACATCGCCTGAAGGCTTGCTCGACACGTATCACGTCGAGCGGCATCCGGTTGCGGCCCGCGTGTTGCGCACGACCATGGCACAGGTCGCATTGCAACGTACGGATGATCGCACTGAAGCCTTGCGTGAAATCGTATTGGAGCTCCTTGGCATGGAGGAGCCTCGCAAACGGATCGCTGCCGAGATGTCCGGACTTGGCATCCATTACGACCTCGGCGAGGGACACCCGCTGCTCGGGCGCCGCATGCCCGATCTCGACCTGGCGACCGCCAACGGCCCGCTGCGCATCTTCACCCTGCTGCACAAAGCGAAGCCGGTGCTCCTCAACCTCGGTGAGCCCGGCAGCTTCGACATCACTCCATGGGCGGATCGAGTTCAGCTGATCGACGCCGAATACGACGGTTCGTGGGAGCTTCCGGCACTCGGGACGGTCACTGCTCCCACCGCCGTTATCGTTAGACCCGACGGCTACGTGGCTTGGGTGGGAGACCGAACTCAGGTGGGGCTCACTGACGCATTAACCACTTGGTTCGGACCGGCTGCTGCGGCGTAGCGCACCCTCTTCAAGATCATTCTGGAGGACTTCTTAGGTGACACGGCAAGCCGTCGGATGCCCCACGCCGAGGCGGTCATTGCTGCGACCGCCTCGAACATCCCCGGTCACCCAAAGCCTTAGAAGCTGATCTTCAAAATCTGGCCGTTGTTGCCGACGAACCATCCGGCTTCCGGACTCGCAAAAGCGACTCCCCAGTAACCGCTCACCTGCGGCAGTTTGAACCAGGTTTGTCCTTCATCGGGAGTCCAGGCGGCTGCGCCGGAGGTGAAGTTCGGCTGAGTCTCGGTCGTGATCACGACGGTTCGATCGTGCTCATGGCCGAAGCGGTCTCGTTCGCTCCAGGGATCTTGGCGTTCGAGTCCACTCGCATAGGCGAGACAGAAGATCGCCCCTGCAATGGGAGGCTTGTTGGTAAGCGCCCAAGTCTGACCTCCATTATCCGAGGTTGCCGCCTGGGCCGAAGTGTTGGAGGTCAAATCGCCGCCACCCACGATGCCATGCCACGGATCGCGGAACGCAACAGAGAAGCCGCCCGCATTCGGGTTGCTTACGAGCGGAGTATCGTAGGCATCCCATGTGTCGCCGCCATCGCGAGTCGCCAGGATCCGTGCAACGCTTGAGCCGCCGGTGGCGATCCAGGCGTTTTGCCATCCTTCGGTAGTGATGCATGTTCCGCTCGAGGAGAAAGAAGCTTCCCCTGACAAAGCAGGCGGCATATTTTTGGCGATCGAATGCCAGGTCGTGCCATTAGTCGTGCGAAGCTCTGGAAATACTCCGTTGACCGAATCGCTATGCGCCAATCCGCGCTCCGGCGTCCAGAATGCGAAGCAGTCGTAGAAGGCGTTCGTCGTCTGGTTCTTAAACTGCAGCTTCCAGTGCGCGCCGCCGTCTTCCGTCTTGTAGATGCGGAAGTCTCCGGTGTTGTCCCCGGTAGACAAGAGATAAGCGACTCGATCGCTGACGCCTTGCACATCGCGGAATTGCAGGCTTTCGGCTCCGGGCACGACTCCGGATCTCCAATGCGAACCCCCATCGGTCGTAACGACGTAGGTACCTCCCGCTCCCCCTGCCCAGACAATGCGGGAGTTCACCGGACTGACGGCAATCAGCAGCTGCGTCGTGCCGCTATGCTGTGAAGTGACCGTAGGCGGATGTCCTCTCCATGCGTCTTCTGCATACCCGGCAGTAGCGACGGTGGCAATCAAGACGATGAGCAGCAGCGAACGCTTCAGCATAGACTTCCTCCCCGAATAGGCATTTCGACCGGCATTTCCAGCGTGGTGAAGTATAGGAACGCCGCAGAAGCCACGTCAAATAAGGACACCTGTGTTGTTAAAGTCCAGATAGCACGCGTTCCCTTGTCCATGACAAGTCGGCGATCGAGCACCGGTCCAGCAAGGTCTGCTCGCTATGCGAGAGCAGGCTCGAGGACAGGTGTACGCGTGACGGAGATCACGCTGATGTCGTCCTCCTGACCGAAACGCTCTGCTGCATCGGCGACCTCCGTTGCCGAGACGGTCGAGCCCAGCAGCTCACCCATCCGCTCAAAGCCAAAGAGGCGTCCATCCGCATCCATCGCCTCAATGATTCCATCCGAAATCAGCACCAGCTTGTCCTTCTCCTGCAGCGCAAAACGCATGACGGAACACTCCGCTCCTTCGATCATCCCCAGCGGCAACGCACCCTCCATCGCTACCGGCTCGCCGTTCAGGTAGGGCGGCAGATGTCCCGCATTCGCCAGCGTGACCGAACCATCCGCGGCGATCCGCATCGCCAGGCAGGTAGCCGCTGCATCGCCGCGGCCGAGCAGCCGCTGGTTCAACTCGCCCAGCACCGTCACTGGATCAGGACTGAATCGAGCCAACGTACGGATCGCTCCCACCAGCAGCGCCACCAGCATTCCGGCCTTCAAACCTTTACCCGCCACATCGCCGGCCACGATCAGCAAACTGCCATCGCTGGTATGGGGAATGATCTGGAAGAAATCCCCACCTACTTCGCGCGCCGGCCGGTAGACGGACTCGATGGTGAAGCCCGGATGCACCACCTGCGCCTCGGGCAGGATTACCTGCTGCACCTCCTGCGCCTGCTTCACATCCAGCGCCAGCAGCCGTTGCGCCGCGACCGAGCGGAGCAGCCGCCGCAGCAGCAGCACTGCCAGCGCCAGCGCCAGCATCGCTTCCGAGATCTGGCCGGGGCCAATACTGACACCGAATGGGTGCCAATACATCTGGACGTTGAGGAACAGGAACGCATGGGAAAACGCGCCCATGCCCCACAACACCACAGCTGGGAGGACCAGCCAGCCCTCGCGCCCCTGCCTGCGAATGCCCTGAATCACGAGCCATGCCATCGCTAAAACCCACAGCAACTCGACCACGATTGCGGCGCGATGGGCAGCGACGGCAACCAGGGGTGAAACGAAGGTGAAGAGCAGGTTGGTGCCGACAATGCTGGTGATGGAATCCAAAACGGCGAGGGCTACGGCAGCGCGCGGCAGCCAGAGTGGCTGCGGCCGTCCGAACCACAGCCACCAAACCATCAGCCATCCGGCGTTCAGCAACGGCGTCTCAATGCCGACTGCCAGGATTGAGTCAGTGAAGATGCTGAGGTGCTGTGTCCAGGCAGAAAAGACGCCCTGCGCGTAAAAGACCGCTTCAAGAACAAAGAGCCCTCCCATCCAGAGATAGACCCGATCGGAGCGGTCGAACAGGATGAGGCTGAAGGAGAGGGCTGCCAGCAGCGCAAACAGCAGCGCTTCGAAAACCCAGCCGGCGTAGCTGCGGACCAACTCAAGCCAGCGAAGCTGGTAGGCCGCAGTTACGGCCGCGGTTGTGCCCAGCAGCGGCGCGTCGTGCAGGCCGCCAGCGGCAGGATCTAGGGCCAGGGCATTGGGCGGCATCCATACCCTGAAGGCCAGAGTTTGGGTGGTGGAGCCTAGTTTGCCGGCGGCCGGGCGCGGCAGCTCGAACATCATCGGCACGCTGTAGTAGTCGACCGGGGTGGCGCTGGTGAAGTTGCCCAAGGCGCCAATTTGGGTCCCGTCGGCAAAAACCTGATAGACGTCGTCGACATCGGGTGGGCCGGCGAGCGCCAGTGCCTGATCGGGCGAGGTTTCCATATGGAGCTGGAGGCGATACCACGCATATCCCCAGTACCCGGCGTGGCCTTTCGCGGTCCAACCGGGAACATATCCCGCTTGTCCCGAGATAAAGTGGATGGCGCCATTTTGCGGCGTCAGATCCACCGTCTCCCACCGCGAATCGTCAAAGCCGGGCTCTGCCCATAGCGGCTTGCCGGTCTTGGGAGCGATGGGCGAGTCGCCCACGGCAAACTTCCACGGCCCATTCAGCGGCACCGCGGACTGGCCAAGCTGGATGTGAACCTCGCGGCCACCGGATGCTACCGGAGTGGGCAGCTTTTGCGTCCGGCCCAGAACGCAGAACGCAAAAATTGCCAATAAGCAAAGGAAAGAGCGCACGCCTCGCGCCATCGCAGAGCCTCTTCGAGGACAACCCTCGTTCGGACTATACGGGAGAGCACCATGAAGCAAGGGATTTTCTTTACAAGATAGATGACGGCGGTCTCGACCTTGGCGTTCGCTACGATCGGGCGCCGGAGACGGCCGTACGGATAACCTTCGGCTCCCACAGAGAGCGCAGCGGGAATCGCTGGGTTTGTAATTTCGCGCGAGCCCGCGTGCCGCTACTCACCTGAACTTGCCATCCTTCACCCCTGCCGAGCCATCGCAAGGTCCACGATCTCCCCGATCATTTGGGTATAAGAGAGGCCGGATTTCTTCGCGGCCATGGCGAACTCCTGTCCGCTGGAGAGCCATGGATTCGGATTCGCTTCGATGACATAAATCTCGCCCTTATTCGATACGCGCATGTCAATGCGGCCATAATCGCGAAGCTTGACGGCGCGATAGGCCTTGACCGCTATCTCAGTGAGCCTGGTTACGGTTTCTTCATCCAGGTCCTCAGCGATCGCCGATTTCGTCAGCTTATAGGCTTCCGTGTCTTTCTCGAATTTCACATCCTGGCTGGCGATCTTGGGCATGCCCTTGGGAAGCTTCGAAAGATCAAGTTCCACAAGCGGAAGTGCGTGTGCATTCTCGTAACTGCCGAGGACGGCGGCGTAGATCTCGCGTCCTTCGATGTACTCCTCGATCAATGCAGGAGAATCGAATTCCGTCTGTATATAGTGGACGCGTTCCATCAACTCCTTGACGCTGGTAACTACGGCAGCGGCATCGATGCCGATGGATCCATCTTCGGAGGTGGGTTTCACGATGAGTGGGAACGAGATGTCATGCGCGTGGTCGATATTGCCGCGGTAGGATGTCGCGAAGTAGGGCGATTGAATCCCATAAAAAGCGAACATCTTCTTGGCGATCGATTTGTCC
Organism: uncultured Acidobacteriaceae bacterium; assembly: GCA_963712845.1. Classification (GTDB taxonomy): domain Bacteria; phylum Acidobacteriota; class Terriglobia; order Terriglobales; family Acidobacteriaceae; genus KBS-83. Next base: position 67,394 of record CAVQJM010000017.1, on the reverse strand, counting down.
TGTGCAAGAACGTTCGCATGCGGTCCCGAGCCGGTGTAAGGGATATCGATCATATCCAGGAATGCAGTAACCTGCATCTCCTTGGTGTCATCGCCCGCATAGGATTCCGTGAGATTGAAAATAAGATCGGCGCCACATTTGGCGAGTCCGAGCAGTGATTGCGGGCGGCCGTCGAGAACGTAATACGACGGCTCATGACCGAGCTTCTCCAGGGCTTCGAAGATCTCTTCGCGGTCGTGCTTTACCGGCTTCTTCTTGCGTTTCGTTTGCCCTTTGCGCTTGCGCGGCGCAGGAACTTCTTCCGGCGCTTCAGCAGATTCTTCTTCCCACAAGTCGTACAGCACGGTGACCTTCAACTTCGTTTCGCTCATGCGGCCTCTAATCGGAGTGACGGCAGATGCCGGCACGCCTTAGGGATGAATAAACTTCCCACGGTTCAGGTAATTCATCGAGAGTGCGGTGGTGTACACGGTGAACTCCGTGAGGTACTCGGACTCGCGTCGAACGTCCACGCGCAGACCCAGGTCCTCAACACGCTTACAAATGGATTCCACAAGTCGCTTGACGATCGGGCGTTGCACGCCGCTCCAATACGCGATCTTGTCGACAATGGGCTTGCGATGCTGATGCAACATCTCATGCGCGGGCCGCACATCCTTACGTCGCTTGCTGGAGACATTGAAGATATCCGCCAAGTCAGTATCCAGAGCGAGTTCCTGCACCGGAATCTCTTCCGGCAGGCTGAGACGATAGAACTCGCCGACCGTCGCTTCCATCTCATCGACAGTGATATCGGTATGGCCGCGACGCCGGACGGGGTCGACTTCTCCGACTTTTCGCGCCACGCGATCGACATATTGCAGCTTGGCCAGTGCGTCCCAATCCTTGTAGCGCTTTCGCCATTGCGAGCGAGGCGTGAGCCAGACCGCAAAGGTTTCTGCAAAATCCTCATCCGGATGCTTCTGCGCGTACCACCCGGCCATGTGGCGAACAAACTTCCGCGAGAACGGTATGGGGCGGTAATTATCACGATACGCGCGGCGAAACGGACCGAAGAGATCGCGCCACTCAGCCGACTTGTATAGCTGGTACGCGTAATTGAATGCGTGGCCGGCCTCATGACGCATGTACATCATGACCTCGCGAGCGTCTTCCAGGTCGTTCATATCACGCTCAAGCTGTGCCAGGTCCGGGTTGGCCAGATAGAACGGAATGCCGATGACCGGCTCGCCCGAGGGACATCCCCATTCATCGGTGAGATAACACAGCGGACGAAATTTGTGAATTCCCTTGGCTTCCAGTTCGCGATAAAGCTGCTGAACGAATCGTTCGAGCGGAGAACCTTCGAGTTTGAGACCGAGTTCACGAATGGGCTTGGAGAGTATCTCCTGGAACTCCGTTCGGGTTTTCTCGAAATTGCGCAATGGGCTATTCAGAGTTCTATACCAGGCAACCAGATTTGGCACGGCAAGGCGTATCGGTTATGCACATAGTATTGTGGGCACGTCTGATTCCGGAACACAATCCCATAAGCGCTGTTGCGCCGCCCAAAGCTCACCGCTTTGGGCCATTGACTATCACCTGAACCCAGTCAGACCGAGTTCACGCAACCTACTGACATTCCTATCCGACATCTCTGTAACAATTGCTGGCTATAAAGGTTTCGCTCTCAGTTGCTCTGACACTGGCATCCAGCAGCCGCGGGCCGATATCTTTGGAGTTCGGCGTTAGATGGCACCTCGTTACCTGCAGGTAGTGCAATCGATGATTGAGGCTAGAATGCGCTTCTTACGTGCCATCTTCTTTCCATTCGTGTTTACCCTTTCCGCCGCGTTATTGGTATCTTTCACGTCTCGCGGATTCGCACAGGTTGACCGCGCTGGATTGAATGGCACAGTCACAGACTCCTCTGGGCGCGTTTTGCCGAAGACGCATGTCACAGCGATGCACAATGCCACGGGATTGCGGCGGGAAACCACATCCTCCTCCAGTGGAACCTATGACATTCCCGAGTTGCCGGTAGGAATCTACACGATCACGTTTAACCATGAGGGCTTCAAGGCGTTAACCTTCGTCGATGTCCAACAGGAGATGGGCCGGACCCGCACTCTTGACGCAATCCTCAGGGTATCCGGCGGTCGGGAGCGGGTGGAAGTGTCAGCCAGTTCCGAGCAGATGGACAAAACATCGGATGCGCTCGGTATTGGCATTAGCCAGGCGCAGGCCAAAGAGCTGCCGCTCAATGGCCGCAATTGGGCCAATCTCACCGCATTTCAACCCAGCGCCGTCGATACCGGGGGCAGCAACCAGCGTTCGATTCGATTCGCCGGCCGAGGACGCGACGACGACAATTTTACTTACGATGGCATCGACGCCACCAACATCATCAACCAGCCGCAACAGCCCTACGTCCGCCTGGCGATTCCCCTCGACACCATTGACGAGTTTCGCGTCGACTCCGTGCTCTCCACCCCCGAGGTAGGCGCCACGGGAGGCCCTCAGTTAGCCGTAACGTCGTCCTCGGGCGCAAATCAATTCCACGGCACCGCCTTTGAATATTTTCGCAACAACGTTTTTGATGCCTTGCAACCTGTTCCTCTTACCACGACTCCGCAGCCGCCCTTCCATCTGAATCAATTCGGAGGCTCCCTCGGCGGACCCATTGTGCACGACAAGACTTTTTTCTTTCTTGCCTACGAAGGCTACCGCCAGAACTGGGGATTTCCGCTACTCGGCTACGTTCCCAGTGCCGCGTTCAGAGCTCAGGTAGCCGCCGAATCCCCCGCGCTCACTCCCGATTCTCAACGCTTATCCGCAAGGCCAAACTCCGACCAGCAATCCCGATATCAACGAATTTACGAGCGAGGGCCGGCAGAACGTCTTTGAAAATTCCGTTATGGCCCGCCTCGATCAACATCTCTCCGCCGCCACTACTGCATTCGTGCGGTTCAACTTCGATAGAGCGGTGAATACCCAGCCGCTAGCTACTTCCGGCAATTACCTTCTCGATCTGCAGCGGCTGACCTCTGCTCCCGTGAATGGCGCCATCGAACTCATGCACATCTTTCCCCCATCTCTCGTGAACGAGTTCAAGTTCGGTTTCAATCGCAGCACTGCCAACACTTACGACATCAATCAAACAGGAATACCCTACGCCGTCTCGGTTTCCGGTTTTACCACTCTGAATAACAACAAGGTAAGCATCGGCGCCGGCAACTCCTTCTCCTACATTGATAACCTGACATGGGTGAAAGACCGGCACACGCTCAAAGCCGGAGTCGAGATCCGTCGCATTCAAATGAACCAGGGGAACACGGAAGCGGGAACGGTCACCTATGCCTCGCTGGCAGCCTTCGATAAAAACCAGGTAAGCACGGCTACTCTGAACGGTGCGCTGCCAATCAATGGTCTGCGCAAAACCCAGTACTACGGCTACATTCAGGACGAATTTAAGTGGCGGCCGAACCTTACCTTGAACCTGGGCGCACGCTACAGCTTCTTCAATCTCTTTCACGAGGTACAAGGGCGTGCCAATCCCTTTGATTTCGCCACCTGTGGACCCCAAGGCTTCTGCGGAGTGGGCGCTAGCTTCGGCCAGCCGAATTACGGCGACATCGATCCGCGCATAGCATTCGCGTGGTCGCCGGGCGGAAGCGGACAGACCGTGATTCGCGCCGGCTTTGGTATGTATCACGAGGACGGCCAGCTCGACGATCAGAACCTTCCTATCAGCAACGAGGTGTACGCCTACTCCTTGTCGAGCAAGACCATTCCCGCCCTTAGCTATCCGATAACTCCTTTTCTCGCCGATACGGCGGGAATAATTTCGCCGCGCGATGATGACCGCCGACGCAAGGATACCTACGTAACCCAGTGGGGAGCGTCGCTGAAGCAGGCCCTGCCCGCCGATTTTGTGGGAACCATTTCTTACGTGGGAACCCAGGGTACATACCTGCTCACGCTCTCCGAAGTGAACGTGGTCAACCCGCTCACCGGAGTCCAGCCTTACCCGAAGTTTGGACAAGTAAGTTGGCGCGGCAACACGGACAACAGTAGCTATCAGGGGCTCTCCGCCTCTCTGAAGCGCTCTTTCTCGCACGGCTTCCTGTTCTCGGCCAAGTACATGTGGTCGCACGAAATCGACGACGGCTCCGATGGCAGTGGCGATGGCGACTCCCTGGTGCCTCAAAATGTCGCCTGCCCACGGTGCGAACGCGCCAGCGGTTTCTGGGATGCTCGCAACGTCTTCAATGCCAACGCCGTGTACCAGCTCCCTTTCGGGCTCGACAAACCCTTCCTGAACCAGCCCGGAATCGTGAACGCCATCGCCGGTAACTGGCAATTCACTTCCACGGCCGTAGCGCGCACGGGATTCCCGGTAAACATTCTGGTGAACCGTTCGGCTTCCCAAACGCCCGACGGCAACACCAACAATCAGCGCCCCAATCTCGTACCAGGAGTTTCGCTCACTCCGCCGGGGGGCAAAAGCATCGCACAATGGATAAACCCCGCCGCCTTCGTCGCGCCGGCAAACGATACCTGGGGCGACGCACCGCGGGATGTCGCCCGTGGACCGGGCGTATGGCAGATCGACATGGGGATGGGGAAACAGATTCCGCTCACCGAGCGAGTGGGGCTTCAATTTCGTACTGAGGTATTCAATATTTTCAACCATCCCCAGTACGGGTTGCCGAACGCAACAATCTTAGTGAACAACTTCGGTAGCATCACAAGTACGGTAAACACCACTTCCCCGGTCAGCCCAGTCGGAGGAGGGACTCCACGCGAGTTCCAGTTCGCGCTGCATCTGCAGTTCTAAGTCGAAAAAGGTGCACATAACGCCTGCTGACCAAAGAGCGCCGCATCGTCGCGATCGCTAAACCACTGCATCAACTTCTTCCTTTCCGTCCGATTCGGCGCACCCACATGACGAACCCGGTGAGGAAGAGAAGGCTTGGGCTCAGCCCGACGATAATCCAGGTGATCTTTGACCAATGTCCAATGAAGCTTCCGAAGTGGAGCGGTCCCACGAAGAGCGCGGCGCGGATGGGGAAGCCGAGGCGACGGGAGTCGATCTCGCTGAGCAACTTGCCGGAGTATTGATCGAAGGAGAGTTGGACATAATCGCCGCGATCTTCGGCGTGGGGCGGGGCGAAACGAAAGAGAACAGCCCCGGTTGCAGATGTGGGAAGCGTGATGCCGGCGGGTTCCCAAGGAAAAATATTTTGAGACAATCCTAAAATACGACAAATTGGTCTTAGTTCAAGTAAGACTATTGGAAAACCCCGACAGGCCAGCCTTCCACTCGCCAGCCTTCCACTCGAAGGAAGATTGAGGCATTCCGATTTGCGGCCGCAGGTTGCGCGAAGTCGCTGCGGCATATCTTCCAAACGATTCTAGTAACCTCTCTAAACCATGACCTACGACGTCGTCATTGCGGGCGGAGGCCCGGTTGGACTTTTCCTTGCCTGCGAGCTTGGTCTCGCCGGGGCTTCCGTTCTACTTCTGGAGAAGAACGACAACCCGACCACCCCGCTCAAGAATGGATGGATGGGAGCGCGGGGACTTAACTTCCCTTCCACAGAAGCCTTCTATCGGCGTGGACTCCTCGCTGAGCTGAAAGCCACCGCCATTGGCTGGACGGGCGGAGACCGGTCCGGCATGCAATTCACCGGCGAGAGCAAGGTTTCGGCACCGCCCGCTTCGACGCCACGTTTTGCCGGCCACTTCGCCGGCATCATGCTCGATGCCAATAAGGTGGACTTCTCCAATCAGCAATGGATCATCCCCGGTCCGTCGATCGGCGGCGGCATGGTGAGCCTTGAGGCAATTGAGCATCTGCTCGCCGATCGGGCAAAGGAACTCGGCGTCGACATTCGGCGTGGGCATGAAGTCACCGGCTTTACCGAAACAGCAGACAGCATCTCGGTTCAAGCGGCGCACGGAGAATTCCAGGCAAAGTGGCTTGTAGGCTGCGATGGCGGAAGAAGCACGGTGCGTAAAGCTGCGGGTTTTGCGTTCGAAGGCACAGAACCTGAACTGACTGGCTACATGGCGATTGTGGAATTCGGGGAGCTCGACGGGCTCGCTCCCGGATTTCACCTGACGCCTCGCGGTATGTACACGCATGGCCCCGCGCCCGGACGCATTGGCGTGGTCGATTTCGATGGAGGCCGCTTCGACCGCGAGTCCGAGATCACGCTCGAAAATCTGCAGACCATGTTGCAGCACGTCTCCGGAACGAACGTCACGCTCAACTCCGTGCAGGTTGCCACAAGCTACACGGACCGCGCGCGTCAGGTGACAACGTATCGTAAAGGACGCATCCTGCTCGCTGGCGATGCAGCGCACGTGCACTCGCCTTTCGGCGGGCAAGGCATGAACGCCGGCCTGGGCGATGCTATGAATCTGGGATGGAAGCTCGCCGCAACCATCAAAGGATGGGCGCCCGATGATCTGCTCGACACCTACACAAAGGAGCGGCACCCGATTGGCGAGTGGGTCCTGGATTGGACCCGTGCGCAGGTATCCATCATTCGACCGGATCCGCACGCGCGAGCCATAGCTTCAGTGATTCGCGACCTGATATCCACGAAAGACGGTACAAACTACTTCGTCGAAAAGATTTCCGGCGTCTCGTTGCACTACGATCTCGGCGAAGGACATCCGCTCGCAGGCCGCAGCGCTCCGGACTTCGAACTCGAAGACGAAACTCGTGTTGGCGATCTGCTGCGCGACGGGCGCGGCCTGTTGCTCGATTTCACCGCAAATGAATCCCTGGAAGCCTTGTGCAGCAGACGGCAAGACAGACTGCGCTACGTCGCTTCACACGCAAAGGATCAGAAAGGCGTGGCTGCACTCCTTATTCGTCCCGACGGATTCGTCGCGTGGGCAACGGATGGAGGAGTCGATATAGCAGTAGTGGAGCAATCCGCCCGGCGCTGGTTCGGAGCCGCCCTTTAGCACCGTGACACGCCTTTGTGACTGAATGAGCGTCAACTCCCTGATCCGTGCATTGAAAGATCCGTGCATTGAAGAGCCGCTTAACGCGAATGTGGCATTTCAGGCAGAATCCAGCGGGTGTCTTCTGGTAGATGAGAAACCGATGACGAGGCCGCAAAGAGATTCGGCGATTCGCTCTGTGCCGGCAAAGCAAGCGCAAGGTCGAAGCGGCACTCTCTCGTTTTTCGCAACCATCCAGCAAGATCTTCGTTTTGCCGCCCGGCAGTTAAGCAAAAGCCCCGGCTTCGCATTCACCGCGATACTAGTGTTCGCGTTGGGCATCGCGGCCAGTACGGCGATCTTTGCTTTTGTGGATGCGGCCCTGGTGAAGCCGCTGCCCTATCGGGAGCCATCGCAATTGGTGGCTCTGTTTGAACGCATCCCGGTGGGTGACCGGTACCACATCTCGTACGGCGACTACCAGGACTGGAAGCGGCAGAATCATTCCTTTACTTCGCTCAGTGTCTACCGCCCCGTGCGCTTTACCTTCAAGACGAATTCCGGTGTCGATGAGGTCGCAGGGGCTCGTGTCAGCGATGGCTTTTTCGGCACGCTTGGCGTCGTGCCATTTCTTGGCCGCGACTTCCGGCCGGGGGAAGACCAGCCAAGCGCGCCACAGACGGTCATCCTTAGCTACGAAACCTGGCAGAAGCGGTTTGCAGGCAAGAGAGATGTACTGGGCCAAGCAGTCACGCTCGATGGCGCCCCGTCGCTGATCATCGGAGTGCTGCCATCGGAGTTCCATTTTGCCCCGGTGGAGGCGGCCGGCTTCTGGATTGCGCTGCACTGGCCCGGGGATCTGAATTCGCGAGACGGTCATCCGTACTACGGTGTCGGGCGACTGAAGCCGGGCACCTCGATAGCGACTGCACGGGCGGACCTGACAACGATTGCGCGGCAGATTGCGGTGGCGTATCCCGCGTCCAACCGTGACCGGAGCCCGACGGTTCTCTCCCTTAGCGACGCGATCGTCGGAGATATCCGGCCAACCCTGATGGCGCTGCTTGGCGGAGCAGGCCTGTTGTCGTTGATTGGGTTTGTGAATGTTGCCAGTCTTCTGCTGGTAAGGGCAGAGAGCCGAAGGCGCGAGATTGCGGTGCGCGGCGCGCTGGGAGCTTCGCGCGCCAGGCTGGTTCGCCAATTCGCCGTGGAAGGCTTTTTGCTTGCCGGGGCTGGATGCGGCATTGGCCTGCTGCTTACTCTTTGCGCGATGAGTATGTTGGCGCGCCAGGTGCCCAGAGACTTGCTGGATAGCATGCCCTACTTGCAAGGGCTCCATTTCAATGCGCATCTCCTCTTCTTTGCAATGATCCTTTCGCTCATTGGAGGCTCGCTTTTCTCGCTGGTCCCGGCGTTGCGACTGTTCCTCTCAGATCTGCACGAAGGGCTGATGGAAGGAGGACGCACGGCGGCAGGCCGCACCTGGCGCAGGGCCGGCGCAAGCCTGGTGGTCGCCGAGCTGGCGATCACCGTGGTGCTGCTGACGAGTGCCGGTTTGCTGGCAAAGAGCTCCTATCGCCTGCTGCATGAAGATGTCGGGATGTCCGTCGATCATCTGGCGCTGATGCACGTTCTCGATCAGGATGCTTCCACTGATGCGCAGGAGCTTGCGACGGAACGGAAGATCCGGGCAGCGATGGCGGCTCTGCCCGGCTCACTTTCGGTTGGCGAATCCGAGGAACTGGTCGTGGATAGCGGAGAAGGATACGCGGATTCCTTTGCCCATTTTCGCGTTATCGGCAGGTCCTATGTTGGGGAGGGCGACGAAGCGAACCAACGCGGTATAAGCGTCGGGTACTTTGAAACGTTGCGCGCACGGCTGCTTCAAGGGCGGTTCTTTAGCGAAGAAGACGACGCCTCCAAGCCGCGGGTGGCCCTGATCAATCGAACCATGGCCGCACAAATCTTTGCCGGCGAAGATCCGTTGGGAAAGGTCATCGTGAACGAGTTCCACAAAGACCATCCCGTCAAGATCATTGGGATCGTGGATGACATCAAGGACGGCCCACTGGATATGAAGCCAACCGCAGCCGTGTATGAGCCGCTGAACCAGAATCCGAGCAACGATTTTTATGTGACGCTTCGCACTTCCGCGTCCGAAGAAGCGATGCTCCCTTCGATGATCCATGCAGTTCACCAGTTAGATTCTGGTTTGATCGCGAATGGCGAAGACACCATGGCCGACCGGATCAATAATTCCCAGGCTGCCTACCTGCATCGCTCAGCCGCGTGGGTTGTTGCAGGCTTTGCCGCACTCGCCCTTCTGCTGGGCACGATTGGGCTCTATGGCGTCATCGCGTACTCGGTTGGCCAGCGCACGCGTGAGATCGGTGTGCGTATGGCTCTTGGAGCCCAGCGCTCGTCTGTCTATCAGCTCATTTTGAAAGAGGCCTGCTGGCTTGCAGCATTGGGTATCGCAGGTGGAATTCTCTGTTCGGTCGTTGTAGCGAATCTTCTTCGCAGCTTGCTCTTTGCCGTCCGCCCCTGGGATATAACAACGCTGCTTTCCGTCGGATTCGTGCTCGCGGCGTCGACGCTCGTCGCCAGCTACATCCCGGCACGCCGCGCTGCATCCATAGACCCCGCAGAAGCTCTCCGGGCCGAGTAGTTTCACGGATCGAGTGGGAGTGGGCGCTCATCCCAATGTCTCTCTCAAGGGAAACGGCTTCTCGCAATCGCCGCGTCAGAAAAAACGGTATAGACTCGTCGCATGCAGGCGATTGAGATCGAGGTCAAGTTCCGCGTCCGCGACCTGAAGGCCCTTGAAACAACCCTTCCCGGGCTCGGCTTCCACTGCGAAACCCCGAGCACCTTCGAGCGCAACATCCTTTTCGACACGCCCGCGCACGAGCTGCGGAATTCTCGACAGATTCTGCGCCTGCGCCGCTACGGCGATCGCTGGGTGCTCACCCACAAGCAGACCACGCCCAACGATTCGCCAGAAGCCCGTCACAAAGAGCGCATCGAAACCGAGACCACTGTGGAAGACGGCGAAGCCGTCGCTGCGATCTTCAAAGTGCTCGGCTACACCTCCGCGTTCGTCTATGAGAAGTGGCGCAGCGAATGGGCCGACAGTGAAGGCCACTGCGTCCTCGACGAGACACCCATCGGCCAGTACGCCGAGCTCGAAGGCCCGCCCGAGTGGATCGATCGCATGCTCGCTGCGCTCCACGTAGAACCCGCGGACGTGACCACCCTTAGTTATGGCCGCCTCTTCGAACAGTGGCAGCAGCAGACCGGCAGTCCAGCACAGAACATGAGCTTCGCAGAGATACAGCCGGCACTCGCGCGCTGAACCTGCCCGCCATCACGGCAGCTCGAACGCCACAATCAGCATCGCCCTGCGCCTCCTCAGGAATTCTCTGATGCCCTCCCGCGGCAATCACCACATACTCCTTCCCGTTGATCTCGTAGGTCATCGGCGTAGCATTTCCGCTCGCCGGTAGCTCCGCCTTCCACAGTTCTTTGCCGCTCTCGATATCGAAGGCGCGGATATGCGGATCGGTTGTGCTCGCAATAAACACCAGGCCCGAAGCAGTGACAATCGGACCGCCCAGGTTGATCGAGCCATCGGGGATCGCACCATGCACGCCGCCAAAGTTCTGCATGGAACCCAGAGGAACGCGCCAGCGAATCGTTCCCTTTTCCAAATCCACCGCAACCAGCGTGCCCCACGGCGGCGGATTGCACGGCAGGTCCGACGGCGATTGCAGAAAGCGCCGCAGCATTCCGTAAGGTGTCCCTGCCTGTCGCCCGTACTCTCCGTCCTCCGTGTCGTCCTTCACCTTGTCTCGCGGAATCAGCCGCACCCGCCCGGGAAAATTGTTCACATTGACGACCAGCAGCTTGTTCGCGGGATCGAAGGCGTAGCCGCTCCACGTCACTCCGCCGAGTGGGCCCGGCATTGCGAGGGTTCCCTGAATACTGGGTGGCGTGAAGATCCCTGGCTTGGTGCCCTGGCCGCGAAGCTTGGCCAGCTCCGTCTTGCAGAAGTCGCGATCCTTCTCCGTCGGCCCCCACGCTTCATCCGCAGACAGACGCTGCACGGCAAGCGGCGGCGGCGCGCTCGGAAACGGCTGTGTCGGCGAGGCAACCTCTCCCGGCACATCGCTCTCGGGCACCGGCCGCTCCTCCACCGGAAACACCGGCACCCCCGTGTCGCGATTCAGCACATACAGAAACCCCGTCTTGTTCCCCTGCACCACGACAGGAATCTCTTTGCCATCGCGGCGGATCGTCGCCAGCAATGGCGGCGCAGCGCTGTCGTAGTCCCACAGATCGTGATGCACTAGTTGAAAGCCCCAGGCCATCTTGCCCGTCTTTGCATGCAGCGCAACCACGGAGTTGGCCCACTTGTCGTCGCCAGGCCGCAAGCCGCCGTAGTAGTCCGGACTCGCGCCGCCCGTCGGAATAAAAACCAGATCGCGCTTCGCATCGACCACCATCACCGACCACGCATTCGCCGCGCCCGTGTTCCACGTTGCAGGCGTTGCCGATGCGGACTTCAACGATGGCGGCTTCGGCGGAATTGGATCCCAGCTCCAACGCAGCGCGCCGGTGCGTGCATCGAATGCGCGCACCACCCCGGAGGGCATGTCCACGCGGTTGTTGTCATCGATCGCCGACCCCACGATCACCAGATCATCAATCACCGCAGGCGGCGAAGTCATGTGGTACCACCCCTGCGGATGCTCGCCTAGATTGCGGCTCTCGTATCCCGGCACATCGCGCAGCACCACCTGCCCGTCACGGCCAAAATCGGCGCAAGGCTTGCCGCTCGTCGCATCCAACGCAATCAGTCGCGCATCCAGAGTCGCTTCATAGATCCGCCGCCGGCATGGCTGCCTCCCAGAGCGCGATGCATCCAGCCATGTCGCAACACCGCGATTGATCAGCCCATCCCCATAATCCAGGCTGAGATCGATATGCGGATCGAAGGCCCAACGCTGATCGCCTGTCGTCGGATCGAGCGCGATCACGCGATTGAATGCGGTCGTCAGATAGAGCGTGCCGTCGACCAGGATCGGCGTCGTCTCCAGGCCGCTGCGTTTCCATCCCTTGCTGCCATCGGAGACATCCCGCGTATGAAACGTCCACGCCACGCGCAGCTTCGCCACGTTGGAAGCATCAACCTGCCGCAGTGATGAATACCGCATCCCGCCAGCATCATTGCCGTAAGCTGGCCAGTCCGTCTCGGCTTTGTTTCCGGTCTGGTCCTGCGCATACGCAGCCCACACAGATCCGAGAAGGGCCATCCACAACGCACATCTTCCAAACTGCTCGATCCAGCGCTGGTTGATCATGGACAAAAGATACGCGGCAGCTTTGGCCAGAGTTCCTTTGCGATGAAGATTACACCGCCAGAGGTCGCGCTTTCAGCCAGAGAAACATAGGCCAGCGGGTCCAGCGCTCCATGTGACTAGGCCCGGCGCTATTGTTCGGTACTGGCTCGCGCAGTGAGGTGATCGCCAGTCCCGCGCCTTCCAGTGCTGCCACATAACTTTCAAGAGGCTGCATCCAGCCTGCAAAGTGCATGCTCAGGCCGTCGCGCTCCATCGTCGCTTCAAAACGCTGCCTGCCAAAGTAAGTGCCCTTCACAAGGAAAGGCGCATCCGCTTCGTCGCTCAGAAACTTTCCGTGATCCGCGAACGGGTGCACGATCGATAGAAGAAGCTGTCCATCGGGGCGAAGCACGCGCCGCATCTCCTTCACCGCTCCCGGAACGTCGTTCACATCCATCAGCATGTTGTAAGCGACCACCAGGTCGAAGCTGCCCGCCTCAAACGGCAATGCCGTCGCGGACGCGACCGCGTACTCATGTGCTGAATCGGCCTGCGCTGCAGCATCCGCCAGTTCCCTCACGGCATCGACGGCCGTCACCCGATACCCGCATGCCTTCAACTCGCGCGAAACGCGCCCTTCCCCACAGCCGACCTCCAGAGCCTGCCCCTCACCGCGCCCGAGGAAGGCTACGAACGAATCGCGATAGGCCCAGAAGGCATCATGATCCGGTGTGCGCGCCCACGCGATCCATTCGCGGGCAATCCGCGACCAATGCTCACGATCTGTCTCTGTTTTGTGGGTCACAGCTCTCCTTCGAAACGTCGTGCGTGGATCAAGCAAAAGGACGGGCCGAAGCCCGTCCTTTGACTGCAATGGATAGCCTAGTCGCCGCCGCCGTCCTTGCCGTGGCACTTCTTGTACTTCAGCCCCGACCCGCATGGGCAGGGATCGTTCCGGCCCACCTTCTCGCCGGTGCGGCGCTGCTCCACATGCGTCGCGCCGTGGCCGTTGCTGCCCGCCGAGCGCGCCTGCTCCAGCTCCTTCTTCTTCTTGCGGGCGAACTCACGCTCGATCTCGTCGATCGACGTGCGTGTCCCGGTCGGCGCGTCGCCCACCGGCGCTGGCCGCCACGTCTGCTTCGGCGCGGGGCTTTGCACATGCTGTGGCCGCGGCACGGGCTGCCCACCGTGTCCATTCGCCTCTGGCAGCGGCTGCTGTGCCGGACGTGGCAATTGCTGCTGCGGCGGAGCCTGCTGCATCGTCGGTTGCGGCTGCTGCTGCGGAGCACGCGTAATCGGCTGCCCATCCGCTCCGACAATCTGCATCAGGAAGAGATACCGCACCGTGTCTTCCTGGAAGCGCGTCATCATCCCCTCGAACATGTCGAAGGACTCTTTCTTGTACGCCACCAGCGGATCCTGCTGCCCATAGCCGCGCAGCCCGATGCCCTCCTTCAGGTGGTCCATGTTCAGCAGGTGGTCCTTCCACAAGCCGTCCAGCACGCTCAGCATGATCATGCGCTCGTGATAGCGCATCGCCTGTGCGCCGATGATCTGCTCCTTCAGCTCGTACTTTTCCTTCAGCTTGTCGAAGAGCGTATCGCCCAGCTCATGGCGGTTCAACGTAGCGAAGTCGATGCCCTCGGTCTCCGCGTTGAAGCCGAAATGCTCCATCAGCTTCTGCTTGATGCTGGCCACATCCCACTGATCTGGATGCTGTGATTCGGGCGCGTACTCGTTCAGGAAGTTGCTGATCAGGCCAGCAACGTAGTCCTCTAGAATCAGCTCTTTCTGTTCTACTCCCTCAAGCAGTTGTTTACGCGTACCGTAAACCGCCTCGCGCTGCTTGTTCATCACATCGTCGTATTCCAGCAGGTGTTTGCGGGCTTCGAAGTTCTGCGACTCCACTGCCTTCTGCGCGCCTTCGATGCGCCGCGTAATCATCCCGCTCTCGATCGGCACGCCCTCATCCATCCCCATCTTCTGCAGCAGCGGTCCCACCCACTCGCGCGCGAAGATGCGCATCAGATCGTCTTCGAGCGACAGGTAAAAGCGCGATGCACCGGGATCGCCCTGGCGTCCCGCACGGCCGCGAAGCTGGTTGTCGATGCGCCGCGACTCGTGCCGTTCCGTTCCCAGAATGCACAGGCCGCCCGTGGTCAGCACTTCTTCGTGCTCGCGCTGTGTGTTGGCCTGGTGCACCTGAAACGCGCGGTCCCAGTTCTCCTGCGAGGTCTCGAACTCCTGCCCCTGGTAGTAAAAGCGCATCATGCCCGGTCCGGCCGTGGGCGTAATCGCGCCCTCCGCCGCACTCACCGATCGCGCCTGCCCGCGCTTCACCAAATCCTGCTTGGTCACGAACTCCGCATTGCCGCCCAGCAGAATGTCCGTGCCGCGGCCGGCCATGTTAGTCGCAATCGTCACCATGCCCAAGCGGCCGGCCTGTGCAACAATCTCCGCCTCGCGCTCGTGATACTTCGCATTCAGCACCACATGCTTGATGCCCTTGCGCTGCAATATCTGCGACAGCAGCTCGCTCTTCTCAATCGACGTGGTGCCCACCAGCACCGGCTGCTTCTCCTCGTTCAGCCGGAGAATCTCATCCGCCACCGCGAAGTACTTCTCCTTCGCCGTGCGGTAGACCACGTCCTGATACTCCTTGCGTAGCATCGGCATGTTCGTCGGGATGACCACGATGTCCAGCTTGTAAGTCGAGTCGAACTCCGCCGCCTCGGTCTCCGCCGTTCCCGTCATGCCCGCCAGCTTCTTGTACATGCGGAAGTAGTTCTGGAAGGTGATGGTCGCGAGCGTCTGGTCCTCGCGCCGGATGTTCACGCCTTCCTTCGCCTCCACCGCCTGGTGCAGTCCATCGGCCCAGCGGCGTCCCGGCATCGGACGGCCGGTAAAGGTGTCGATAATGATCACCTCGCCGTCCTTCACCACGTACTCCACATCGTTGCGATAGAGATTGTGCGCCTTGATCGCGGTCTCGACGTGGTGCTTGAAATCCCAGTTCTCCGGGTCGGCGATGTTGCCGATGCCCAGTAGCCCCTCGATCTTCTCCCAGCCCTCGTCGCTAACGCTGATGGTCTTGTGCTTCTCGTCCACCACGTAGTCGCCGGTCAGGGTCTTCGTTTCACCCTGCTCGATCTCCTCGCCCTTCTCGAGCTGCGGAATGATGCGGTTCACTCGCGCATACTTGTCCGTCGTCTGGTCCGTGGGTCCGCTGATGATCAGCGGCGTCCGCGCCTCGTCGATCAGGATCGAGTCAACTTCGTCCACGATCCCGAAGTAGTGGCCGCGCTGCACGCAATCCGCCAGCTCGAACTTCATGTTGTCGCGCAGGTAGTCGAAGCCGAATTCGTTATTGGTTCCGTAGGTAATGTCCGCGGCATAAGCTTCGCGGCGCTGGACGTCGTCCAGGTCGTGGACGATCACGCCTACCTTCAGCCCCAAGAACTCGTAGATCTTGCCCATCCACTCGGCATCGCGCTTAGCCAGGTAGTCGTTCACCGTCACCACGTGGACGCCCTTGCCCGCCAGCGCGTTCAGATACACCGGAAGCGTCGCCACCAGCGTTTTGCCCTCGCCGGTCTTCATCTCGGCAATCTTGCCGGAGTGCAGCACCATGCCGCCGATCAACTGCACATCGAAGTGGCGCATGCCCACCGCGCGCTTGCCCGCCTCGCGGACCGCGGCGAAAGCCTCCGGCAGCAGCTCGTTCAGCGCCTCAGTCTCGGCGGCCTTGCGCTCCTCTTTGTTTTCAGCGGTATCTGGCACGCCCTCCAGGCGCGCGGCAAAGCGGGCTCGAAATTCGACCGTCTTCTCGCGCAGCTCTATGTCGGAGAGCGCCTGCACCTTCGGCTCCCATTCGCCAATGGCTGCCACTGTAGGCAGCATGCGCTTGACGACGCGCTCGTTGTTCGTTCCGAAAATCTTGGTGAATGCCTTACTGATCAAGGAGTTCCTCTGGGCCCATTCGAGAATCCGGGCTGACTCCTTATTTTACGCGATGACGCGTGCCCTCGGCGGCCCCGGCCAGGCGTGCAAAAAAGACCGCCCAGGCAGGAAGGCCCAGGCGGCAGGGAAGATGGTTTCAACCGTTCTTTAGAGCATTTTCACGGTAGGTCTATACAGGAGCACCTCGGTTCGCAAACCTTGGCCGTACTCAGTAAAGCTTTAGAACGCATAACGCATGCTGAACTGCAGTTGCCGATCCGATGCGTACGTCTGTCCCTTGCTCGTGACCTGCCCGAAGGTGCCGCTGGTGGGATTGTCCAACGCTCCGTCATTGGATGGCGTGTCCCAGTTGGGATGGTTGGTGAAGTTGAAGGCCTCCGCCCGGAAGGTGAGCACGTGATTCTCGTGCCCGGGGATGACATGGAAGTTCTTCTGCAGCGCCGCATTCCAGCTCTGGAACCCCGGAGCGTAGATCAGGTTGCGGCTGCCGCGTGGCGCCAGTGTTCCAGCCGCTGGCGCCGCCGGAAAGACCGTGGGGTCGAACCAGTGGCCCTGCGTACCGAACTGCTTCGACACGTGAGGAATGCCGGTGGCAGACCAAAGCTGGTCGCCCGCGCCCGCGCCCACTCCGGCGTAATCGGTCCCGTTCGTCACGCTGAAGGGCTCGCCGGTCTGCGCCTGGGTGGTGCCCGAAAGCTGCCAGTTGCCGAGCGTGCCTTTCACAAAACGATTCCCGAAGTTGTTACCGTACGGGATGTCCCACACATAGTTCACGACCAGCGTATTGCGAATATCGAAATCGCTGGGACCGTAATTGATACTCGGGTTGTAATAGTCCGGCAATTGATAGCTCTGGTCTGAGCCGAAGTCCAGGCTCTTCGACCATGTATAAGCAACGCCGAACAACAAGCCGTGGTTGAGACGCCGCTTCAGGTTGAGCTGCATCGAGTGATAAATCGAGCTACCTCTATTGTCGATCTGCAGAATGCTCGAGAAGCCGCGGAAGGGACGCAGCGCATCGGTCACGACACCAGGATTCGCCTGCACCGTTCCGGGCTGCAATTGATTCAACTGTTCCAGTTGCTGCAGGTGCTGCCCGCGACGGCCTACATACGCCAGAGTGAAGGTGGCAAAGCTGGGAATGTCCTGCTCGATAGCAGCATTCCACGACCACGCGTTCGGGTTAGGAAAGTTCTGGGGCTGCGTGGTCATCGACAGCGGAAGCCGCGGCAGCACTCCACCGGTGCTCCCGCCGGGATTATCGACGCTGCCGTCGGACAGGAAGGTCGTTGGCTGGAAGGGCGCATTGCCGCCCAGCTGCACCTGGTCGCTGATGCCCAGACGCTGCACATACCGCCCGCCGCCGACGCGAACCACCGTGTTCGGCCTCACCTGATAGGTGAGACCCACGCGCGGCTGGATATCGGTCCAGATCGTGTTCGAGTAGCCCGGATTTTTTCCCGTGAAGGATGCCAGCGGGTTAGCCAGGATATCCGCCGGCACGTGTCCCTGCGCCGAACTCGGGAAGTGCGTACCCGGAATCACCACGCCGTTGTAGAGATTTCCGCCGGTGGCCACTCCGGTCGTCGGATCGATCACAGGAGCATCCGCGGGATTCCACGCTGCCGGATCGAAGAAGGACTGGTCGCCCCACGGCGCGTAATAGGGCCGCATCACGCTATAGCGCGCGCCGTACTCAATCACCAGGTTCGCCTTCGCGCGCCATGTGTCCTGCGCGAAGCCCTCATACATATGCCCACGGAAGAGGGTGTAGCTCTTCGAACCGATCTCGCCGTAGGTATCGAACAGGCCCAACGCCGTGTTAGCTACCGCCGCGCCGGAGCTGGGATAGCCCAGGCGTGTGTCCGTAAACCGGAACTGGCCGTTCTGGTTGTTGGTGGAGCCCGGCGTCGTGCTGCTCACGCTGATCTGGTCGAAGTTGTTCTCGCCCGAGAGCTCCCATAGCCCGCCAAACTTGAGCGTGTGATTGCCCCACACCTTGGTGAGATTGTCGGCCACATCGATAATCGGACCGCCCGAATGCGACGGATACGGGCCGCCATCCAGGGTTCCGAAGTTCTGCAGGTTGATGGTGGGAATCTTGTTCGGAACCAGCTTCTGGGAAACCGGATAAAGGTACGGGAAATTTATCCCATACAGATTCCGGTTGTAGAGTTCACCCATGGTGTTGTCGTAACTAATCGTGATGTGGTCCGCCGTCGCCGTCACGCTGGCCTCGTTCACCATCGTCGGACTGATGGTCCACGTATAGTGCAACGCCGCCGTCTGGTTGGGCCAGTGCCAGTCCTCTGGCGTGCGATTGAAATTGCCGGCAGGGTTGATGTAATCCAGGTGATAACTCAGGATCGACAGGCGCAGGCGATGTGCCTCGGCCGGGACATAATCCACCACCAGCGTGTCCTTCCGCTGGTTCTGTGGGTTTGGCAGCGCCTCCAGCCAGTTAAAGGAAGGCGAGTTTGCGTTCGGCGCGGGATAGGCATTCAAAAGCGCCAGGCCATTCGGGCTTAGTTGACCTGCCGGAATAATGTTCCCTGGATACGGCTGCCCCGTCGTGGGATTTACGATCTGCACCGGCTTCGAATAGAAGTTGTTCGGCCCCAGCAGCTCACTGAAATTACCCTGGCGCATCAACTCTGTGGGCACTTGTTGTGAGGACGTCGGCGAATTCCGGTAACGGACGTACTCCTGTCCGACCAGGAAGAACAGCTTGGTTTTCGATACATTGAAATGCCCGGGAATGTATACCGGCCCGTTCAGGTTCCAGCCAAACTGGTTGTAGCGGAAGGGCGCTGGATGACCCGACGTCTCGGGATCGGTAGTGTCGTTCTTACGAATCCAGGTATTGGCATTGAAGAACGAGTTGCGCAGATACTCGTAAACTCCGCCATGGTAGTTGTTGGTCCCGCTCTTGGGAATGATGCGCACCTGTCCGCCTGACGTACGCCCATATTCCGACTGATAGCCGGTGGTCAGAACCTGCACCTGCGAAGTCGAGTCCACGTCGGCCACGCCCACGCTGTTATTGTTCGAGCGCGTGCGCACCATGGGTGCCCCGTCCCACGCGAGAAGGTTTTCCTGGGAACGCGAGCCATTCACGTACAGCGTGTTGTCCAGCGAGAAGTTGAACGACGACATCGGCGCATTGCGCGTGACGCCCGGCTCCAACTGCGAAAGATAAAGCGGATTGCGGCCGTTCAACTGGATGGACTTCACCTGCTCGGCGGTCACCAACTGGCCCACCGAAGCGGATTCTGTCTGCAGACGGTTTGTATTGGCCTGCACCGTCACCGTCGTCGTTGCGTTGCCCGACTTCAGCGAGACGTTCACTTGTGCGCCAATGCTCGGATCCACGTGGGCGCCCTGCTGCACTGCCGTCTGGAAGCCTTGCGACTCCACGGTCACGGTGTAATTTCCGCTGGACACGTTGGTGATGGTGTACGCGCCCACGCTGTTGGTGGTGACCGTGCGCGCCTGACCGGTAGCATCGTTCCTCGCCGTCACTTTGGCGTTGGGCACCACCGCGCCACTCGGATCGGTGACAGTGCCGGAGATCGATGAAGTATCGGACTGGGCCAGCGCACGCGGGCCGGCCACGACGAGAGGGACTGTTGGAATCATTGCTGCGAACAGGAGAGCCCTGCTCACAGCGCGGAAGTTAGGCATGGGGGAAGCCTCCGGGCTGCAAGTTTGTTGCGGGTGCGTTCCCTTTTACACGTTGCAAAAGTCTGGGAACGCTACCACAGCTCTCCCTTTTATGTGCGCCACCCCGATACTGTCAAGCCTTCCCGACTGCAATCATTTTGATTGGAACGGATGAATGAATAGGCAACTGAAAACCCAACAATGGCATCTTCCGTCCTCTATTGGACGGAGTTCCTGAATGACCTACGTTCAGCTTGGGTCGGAGCGGCAACTCCGCCATCGTCATCTCGGCGTGAGCCGGTTCACGCAAGAGAGAACGCGAAGCTGAGGGGATCTGCCTACTTCGCGCGAGGATGCGTGCGGTCGTACACTTCCGCCACCTGTCGCACCGTCAGTTGCGTATAACGCTGCGTCGTCGAAAGACGCTCATGTCCCAACAGCTCCTGAATCGCGCGCAGGTCGGCGCCCTCCTCCAGCATGTGGGTGCCGAAGGCGTGCCGCAGCGTGTGCGGATGCGTCTCCGGTGCCATGCCATGCGCCAGCGCCATTCGCTTCACGATCCGCCCAACGGAGCGCGTCGTCAGCCGCACGTTGCCCTTCACCCGCGCCGTCTTCACTCTGGCACTGATCAGCAGCGCCTCCGTCTGCTTGCCCGCCGCAGCAAGCCGCTCGCTGCGCTCCGGCAGATACGCTCGGATCGCCGCAGCAGCCGCATCGCCAAACGGCACCAGCCGCTCCTTCGCGCCCTTGCCGCGCACCAGCAGCGTCTCGGCCGCCCAGCGGATGTGCTTCAGGTCCAGCCCCACCAGCTCCGCATTGCGGATGCCGCAGCCATACAGCAGCTCGAAGATCACCGCATCGCGCGCCGGCCAGCCCGCCGCGTCTTCATCTCCTGCCGCGTTGTTGTCGAGCGCGCGGTTCATCTGCTCAATCGTCGGCACCCGCGGCAGATGTTTGGGCAGCTTTGGCGTCGACACCAGTGCCGCAGGGTTCTGCGGCACATGTCCCATCCGCGCCATCCACTTGAACCACGAACGCACCGCCGCCAGCGCCCGCGCCGCCGACGCCTTCGATAGTCCGCGGCCATACAGCTTCGCCAGATACGCGCGGATGTGCAGATGCTCCACCCGCCGAATGTCGCACCGCGCGCCGAACTGTTTCGTTAGATACGCAATGAACTCCGCCAGCTCACGCTCATACGCCCGCAGCGTGTGCTCCGACGAGCCGCGCTCGCCTCGCAGCATCGCCAGATAGCCCTCGCGCAGACTGGCCAGCGACTGACTCATTCCATACCTCGTGCCGCTTTCGCACGCGCCTTTGCTCGAGGATGATGTGCGCGGTGCACTGCCTTCAGCCGGTCGATCGCCAGATGCGTGTACACCTGCGTGGTTGCAATGTCGGAGTGCCCCAGCAGGGTCTGCACCGTGCGCAGATCGGCGCCATGCCCCACCATGTGGGTGGCGCAGCTATGCCGCAGCATATGCGGGCTTGCCCTGCCGCCCGATTTGCTCTTCACCAGCGTCCAGATCCAGCCGCGCGTCAATGTTCTTCCCTGCTGCGACAGAAACAAGCCACCGCCACGGTTTCTTTTTACGAACATCGGACGTCCGCGCTCCAGATATTCCGTGAGCGCCTCGACCGCCGCGCGCCCCAACGGCACCACGCGCTCCTTGTCCCCTTTGCCGCGCACCATCACCCGCCCGGCATCCAGTTGCAGATCTTCCGTGCGCAGTCCGGTCAGCTCCGAGACCCGTACCCCGCCCGCATACAGCAGCTCCAGAATGGCACGATCGCGCAGCGCCACTGCATCCCCTGCGGCACCAGTCGCCGCCACCGTGGCTGCATCCAGCATCTCGGCGGTCTCGCTCTCCGCCAGCGCCTTGGGCAGCACCTTCCACGCCTTGGGCGACTCGATATTCACCGTCGGATCGTGACGGATGCGCTTGTCCAACAGCAGCCACTTGTAGAAGCCGCGCAGACACGAAAGCTTCCGCGCGACAGATCGCGCCTCGATCTGGTGTCGGTGCAGATGCTCCAGGAATCCCGCGACCTCCCGCTGCTGCGCCGTTTCCAGCACCGCATGCGTGCCCTCCAGATACTCCGAGAACATTCCCAGGTCGCGCCCGTACGCCTCGCAGCTCAGCGGACGCAGCCCCTTCTCCACCCGCAGATAAAGCAGGTACTCGCGAACCAGCGCCATGTTCGAAGCAGCTGCCACGGCTTCATTATCGGTTCTGGGTGCGGAGAATGGGTCAGGCCCAGAGGGTGGCGAACCAACTTAGCCAGCTATAGCTCTGTCATCTCGACCGGAGCGGCGAAGCCGCAGACATCAAATTGTGATCCCGACCTGCGCGGAGCGAAGTGGAGAGAACTGCTGCTTAGCCGCCCACCCCACAAATTCAAACGAGAGCGACAGCGGAGCGAACCCAACAAACCGCGCCACCGGCGCTTTCGCCCGGACGGCCAGTCCTTAGATCTTCTGCCGCTTCCACCGTCCCTGCCGAAACAGCACCACGCTCGCCGCTACCATAAATATCTCCGCCAGCACCACCGACAGAAAGACGCCGTTCTCCGCCAGCCGCGTGCGATGCGCCAGCCACCACGCCAGCGGTAATTCCAGAATCCAGAAGCCCACCAGGTTCACGATGGTCGGCGTAATCGTATCGCCGGCGCCGTTGAAGGCCTGCATCATCACCATGCCGAAGGCATACGCGACGTTGCCGCAACTGAAGATGCGCAGCGAATTGGCAGCGATCCGCGCCACCGCGGGATCGTTGGTGAAGACGCTCACGATGGGCGCCGCAAACAGGAAGAACACCACCCCCATTGATCCCAGGAAAATCATGTTCCACAACCCGGTGCGCCAGACGGAGCTCTCCGCGCGTTCCGGCTTCCCCGCGCCCAGGTTCTGCCCCACCAGTGTCGCCGCCGCATTGCTCAGCCCCCACGACGGCAGCAGGATGAAGATGATGATCCGTATCCCGATCGTGTAGCCCGCCAGCGCCGCCGCGCCGAAGACGCTCACAATCCGCACCAGCCCGATCCAGCTCGCCTGCGCGATCAGAAACTGCAGAATGCCCGTGGATGACACGCGGATCAGCCGGCCCATCACGCCAAGGTTGAGCCGCATCTGGTGCACTCCGATGCGCATCCGCTCCGTGCCCCGCGCCAGCCGGTAAAACTGGTAGAGCACGCCAATGCTGCGGCCCGTAAACGTCGCCGCCGCCGCACCCGTCACGCCCATCCTCGGAAATGGCCCCAGCCCGAAGATCAGGCACGGATCGAGCGCCAGGTTGATGATGTTCGACACCCACAGCAGCCGCATCGCCACTGCGGCATCGCCCGCGCCGCGAAAGATCGCGTTGTTCAAAAACAGCAGCAGCAGCACGCCGCCGCCGCCCAGCGCGATGCGCGTATAGCCTGATCCCGTCGCCACAATCGACGGCGTTCCCCCGGCAAGTCGCAGCAGTTGCGGCGCGTAGTGAATGCAAGGAATCGCGATCAGCACCGACACCGCGAGCGACAGCAATATGCCCTGCATCGCCCCGACGGCCGCGCCCTCCGGGTCCTTTTCGCCGATGCGCCGCGCCACCATCGCGGTGGTCGCCATGCCCAGCCCCAGCCCGACCGCGATGATCAAGGTCAGCATGGACTCGGTCAGCCCCACCGTCGCAATCGCATCCGCCCCCAGTCGCCCCACCCAGAAGATATCCACCACGGCAAACAGCGACTCCAACACCATCTCCAGCACCATCGGAATCGCGAGCAGGATGATAGCGCGGTTCAGGCTGCCAGTCGTGAAGTCGCGATGGGACCCGCGGATTGCCTCCCGGATCGCTTGCCACATCGTGGGCTGCGCGAGTTCTGTTTGTGCCGTCTCCGGTTGCAAATCGCAATCGCTTTCTTGTTTGAAAAACTGTTATTGGGACGTGACCAGGAAAAACCTCTTGCTGTCTTAGGACAGACAACACGTCCGCCTGCTGATCGGTCTACATCTGGAGAAAGAATATTTAGCGGCCGCCCGAAGGATCAGCCGACGTGGCCGTATCCAGATCCACAAATCCATACGGCCCGTGGTACACCCCAGGCGCATAGCAGTTGTTATCCTCCGCATAATTCTTCGGACACCCGCCGGTAAACTCCGGCCGCCGCGGCGACAGCGCATACTGCCACACCACCGCATCCGGCAGCCCCAATGCGGCCGAGGGCAGCCGAGGCTGGCTCTCGATCACACACCCCGGCGACGGCGGACATTCCTCCCGCGCCACCCACAGCGGAATCTTCCACGACCCCGCCTGCCGCTCAATATCCTGCGCCGTCGTGATCGTCCCGCCATTGCCATCATCCACCGGCAGCCCGGAGCAGTACACCCCGCCATGCCAGCCCGCGCGGCGCACCGCATCCACCCAGGCCAGCACATAGGAAAGCTGCTCCGGCAGCAGCCGTCCACCTTCTTCCTGATCGAGAAAGATCAGCGCACCCTTCGGAAATCCCTCACGCTCTGCCGCCGCTACAGCAGCCGCCGCATCGCTGCGCCCCATCGACGCCGCATCTTTACCCTTCAATTCCTTGTCCAGCCGCCCATTCCACAGCAGCATGAAACCGAAGCCGCGATCCCGCAGCACAGCGCGTTTCCCCGTCCAGGTGTTGGCTTTTTCTCCCGGAGGCACATTCAGCCAGTAGCTCGTGTAGCTGAAGGATTTATGCAGCGCGCCCAGCAGGGTGTCGCCGGGATAGTCGTTGCGGTCCATACCGTTGAACGCCTGCGCCCACGCCGCGCCATTCATCATCATCACCACAGCCATCAGCCACGCCTTGCCCCGAGCATTTTTCCTGCTGCTCTGTGGCGCGAAGATCCACTCGACGAGGCTTTTCCTTAAAGAAAAGCCATAAGAGCGCTTGCTGGCCCGTCTATATCTACAGGAAAAATGCTCCCGCATCCGGCCTCCTCGTTCTCCTGCTATTTACAGTGCCTTCTGCGTAAACCTTTATCATGGAAGCAGGAGCACGCTTGACCCTGACTCTACCTGCACACCTCTCCGCCGCCGACTTCCACCGCGCCGTCCTCGCGCTCAGGCCGCGCACCGCTGTCTTCGACTGCGACGGCACCCTCTGGAGCGGCGACGCCGGCTACGGCTTCATGCTCTGGACCATCAAAACCGGACTCGTCTCTCGCAATGCCGCCGACTGGATCGACTCCCGCTACCGCCTTTATCTCACCGGCAACATCTCCGAGCTCGCCATGTGCGGAGAGATGGTGCAACTCTACACCGGCCTCGAAGAGACCGAGCTCCGCCGTGCCGCCGCCACCTTCTTCCGCAGCCAGATTCAGCCCCACATCTTTCCCGAGATGCAGCGCCTCGTCGCCGATCTCCACGCCACCGGCTGCGAAATCTGGGCCGTCAGCTCCACCAACAACTGGGTCATCGAAGAAGGCGTCCGCGACTTCGGCATCCCGCCCGAGCGCATCCTCGCCGCGCGCGTCGCGGTCGTGAAGGGACTCATCACCAGCGCGCTTATCGATGTCCCCACAGACGAGGGCAAGGCGCTCTCCTTGCAGCGTGTCGATCGCCCACAGCCGGATGTCGTCTTCGGCAATTCCATCCACGACGACGCCATGCTCGCGCTCGCCCGTGCCCCGTTCGCCGTCAATCCGACCCCGGCTCTGCTCGAAATCGCCGGCCAGCGCAACTGGCCGGTCTTCATCCCCGCCGCCATCGCCGAAGGCGCGCGCTAAGGCAGCCGATGTCCGCAAACACAAACCTGCGCATCGCTGCCCTGCAGCCGAGCATCAGCATCATCCTCGATCGCCTCGGCGCGCTCGACACTCTCGTCGCCTGCACGCGGTACTGCGTAGAGGCCGTGCCCGCGCTGGCCGAGCGCCCCATCACCATCGTCAAAGACTCGTGGTCCTGCACCACGGATGAGATCCTCGCCGCACAACCCACTCTGGTCCTCGCCTGCGTGCCCTATCGCATGAAATCGCTCGCAGCCCTGCTCAAGTCCGGCTGCCCGGTCGTCTCGCTGGCGCCCCACACCCTCGCCCACATCTACGCAGACATCCGCCTCATCGGCTCCATCGTGCATCGCGTCGCAATGGCAGAATCGCTCGTCGCCGAAATGCAGCAGGAGATCGCGTCAACCAGTGCAAAGACCGCAAGGGACGGACCACGCCCCATCGTCTATTGCGAGGAGTGGGGCAAGCCGCTCATCCATTCGCAGCCCTGGGTCGCCGAGCTGGTCGAAGCCGCCGGCGGACAATTCCTCGGCGACGCCGCAAAGCAGACCACTGCGGAAGCCGTCGCTACTGCCGATCCGGACGCGATGGTCTTTTGCTGGTGCGGTGCGGGCGATCGCGTGCCGCTGGAGCGCGTCATTGAGCGGCGCGGCTGGCAGCACCTCAGCGCTGTGCGGCAAGGCCGGATCTTCTGCATTGCAGACGAGTGGCTCAACAGCCCCGCGCCCAGCATCCTGCTTGGTTTGCGCGCACTTGCCGCCGCGCTCCATCCCTCCCTATACGATGCAAAGGAAAGACCTCGCACTTTCCATACAGTCGCCAGCGCTGGAATTACCATCTAGGGATCAAGTGCCCAAGGATCAAGTGACGGACCCGCAAAAGACAGATGCGGCCACCGCATCGAACATCGACAAGCCTGCCGAACCGCGCCCTGCCGACGCGCGCAACGAGATCAAGACGGTGCGCGCCGTCTCCGCCGCCCTGATATTGCGCGGAGACGAGGTGCTGATCTGTCAGCGCCGTCCCGACCAGCCGCTCGGCTCCAAGTGGGAGTTTCCCGGCGGCAAGATAGAGCCCGGTGAAACCGCCGAAGAAGCACTGCGCCGCGAGCTTCAAGAGGAACTCGGTATCGACGCCATCATCGGCACGCACGTCGCGCATATCCGCCACAACTACCGCAGCGGCGGAGCCGTCGATCTGCAATTCTTCCTGGTCCGGGAATACACCGGCGAGGTGACCAATCTCATCTTTCAGGATGTCCGCTGGTGCCCCCTGCGCAATCTGCCGGAGTACGACTTCGTTACCGCAGATCGCAATCTCGTCCGCGACCTTGCCGCAGGCAAGCTGCTGTAGTCAAAAGATCAGAAAATCAACTGGTACATGTAGCCGATCGACAGCACCACCACAACCGCCGCCGTGGTCCACGCAATCACATTCATCCATTGCCGATTGACGAAGCGCCCCATCAGGTCCTTGCGGTTGATCAGAAGCAGCATCATCACCAGGATCACCGGCAGCAGCACGCCGCTTAGCACCTGCGTATCCACCACTACTTTCATCGGCTGGATGTGCGGCAGCAGCACCACCCCCGCGCCGCCCGCGATCAGCAGCGTGTACAGCCAGTAAAAGACCGGCGCCTCGTTGAACTTCTTATCCACGCCGGACTCAAAGCCCAGCCCCTCGCACACCGTGTACGCAGTCGAGAGCGGTAGCACCGAAGCCGCAAAGAACGACGCGTTGAACAGTCCAATCGCAAACAGCAGATAGGCGTATTCCTTGGCCAGTGGCTTCATCGCCTCCGCCGCATCCGCCGGCACATTCAGCGGGCCAACACCGTGCGCATACAGCGTCGCCGCGCACGCCACCACGATGAACCACGCCACCACATCGGTGAAGATCGACCCGACAATCACATCCAGCCGCGATGCCGCATAGTCCTTCACCGCAACGCCCTTCTCCACTACCGACGACTGCAGATAGAACTGCATCCACGGCGCTATCGTGGTGCCGATAATCGCGATCGTCATCGCTATGTATCCCGGCGTATGCCACACATTCGTCGTCGGCACCTTGACCGTAGCCAGCATGGCCTCGCGCCAGCTTGGACCCGACAGCACCCCGGTGATGATGTAGGCGATGTAAAAAACGCTGGCCGCAAGAAAGACCTTCTCCACGCTCTTGTAGTCGCCCTTCACCAGCAGCAGCCACACCAGCAGCGCGCACACCGGCACCGAGATGTACTTGCTGATGTGAAACAGCTCGAGAGAGCCCGCGATGCCGATGAACTCCGTCATCACCAGGCCGAAGTTCACGATCAGCAGAAGCACCATGGTGACAAACGTGGCCCGCAGCCCGAACTCCTCGCGGATCAGGTCGCTCAGGCCCTTGCCCGTCACCACCCCCATGCGCGCGCACATCTCCTGCACCACGATCAGCGCGACCGTGATGGGCAGGATGGTCCACAGCAGCGAGTAGCCGAATTGCGCGCCGGCTCCGGAATAAGTCAGGATGCCGCCCGCATCGTTGTCCACATTGGCGGTAATGAAGCCCGGCCCCAGCACCGCGAGGAACAACACGATCCGGGTTTGCCATCGCTTCAACATGCGCTCATCCAGGGTGGGTTGTAGGGGTCAGCAGGAGAGCGCCAAGCAACGCGAGTGCGCACGTTCCACAGGCGACCATACCAGAACCAGGCGATGCTGATGAAGTGTCGCTTGTGCGATCAGATTTGTCGGTCAGAATGAGTCTGAGATGCGAACGACGAGGCGAGCCTGAAGCTGCTTTCGGTAGCGAGAATTGGAATGGATTTGCTTCGTCTGCGTGGCAAGATCGTATGCTGGGCATCCTCAGCGGAGGTGCAAATGCAACGAATCGCCGGAACGGTGCAGCGGATGGCATGGTGCGCAAAACGCGCCGGGCGGCATACTGCTTGCATGCTCACACTTGCCAAGGCCGCTCTGCTCGCCGTCGCGCTGCTTCCTTTGACTGCCTTCATTCAGGACGACGCTGCGAGTTCAGTGCCTCAATACACCAGCGACGCCCAGCTCAAATTGCCGGAGAACTATCGGGAATGGATATATCTCAGCTCCGGCTTCGACATGAGCTATAGCAAGGTTGGCATGGCAGGGATGCAGGACCATCACACGTTCGACAACGTCTTCGTGAACCCTGCCGCCTACAAGGCATTTGTAAAGACCGGTACCTGGCCGGACAAAACAATGCTCGTCCTCGAGGTGCGCGGCGCGGAAGGAAGAGGATCCATCAACCAGAAGGGCAACTACCAGAGCACCGTCATGGGCCTCGAAGTACACGTCAAGGACGAAGCGCACTTCCCTGGCAAGTGGGCCTTTTTCGGTTTCGACGACGGCAAGACCGCCAAAATGATCCCCA
Organism: uncultured Acidobacteriaceae bacterium; assembly: GCA_963712845.1. Lineage (GTDB taxonomy): Bacteria > Acidobacteriota > Terriglobia > Terriglobales > Acidobacteriaceae > KBS-83. The sequence continues at coordinate 38,360 of CAVQJM010000017.1, read as the reverse complement.
CCACGGCCGACTGCTACAGCTGCCACGCAGAGCATGCAGCCGTGGACACCACATTCGTCCAGTTCTATCCAAGCCTGCTGCCCATTGCGAAGAGTAAGCAGACGCTCTCCGCCGTCTATCTCAAAGAGCTGCCAACGCAGAAGTAGGGTGCTGTTGAACCGATTCGCCCGCCGCCCAGAAGTGAGCGACCAAAGGAAGCGAACCCCACAAAACGCGCGTAAGCGCCGCTGCCCGAGACGGCAAGTCTCACGTACGTCCGCGCAGAAACGAGATCACATCATCCGCCTCGACAATGCCCACCAGCTTGTCGCCGCTGTTCACCACCGGCAAAGTCCGAAGGTTGTACTTGTCGAAGAGCTCCGCAACCTTGTCCTCGTCCGTGTCCACGCGGCAATGGATCGCCTGCCCCTCGGTTAGCTCTTTCAACGGACTTCCCGGCTGCGCCAGCATCAGACGCAGCAACGGCACGCTGCCCTTCAGCGCGCGATGCTCATCGACCAGGTAGATCTCGCTCACCGTCTCCGGATCACCCTCGAACTGCCGCAATGCCTCCATCGCCTCAGACACCGAACCCTCATGCGACACCGCGACGAAGTCCGTCGTCATATAGCCGGCGGCGGAGTCTTCGCGGAACTCCAGCAGCTCCTCCACCTCGTGCCGCTCCTCCGGCTCCATGCTGTCGAGAATTGCATCGGAGTGCGCCTCCGGCAGCTCCGCCAGCAGGTCGGCCGCCGCATCGGGATCCATCTCCTCGACAATGTCCGCCGCCCCCTCGGAGCCGAGCGAGGCCAACAGCGCTCGCTGCAGCTTCGGCTCCACCTCTTCCAGTGCCTCAGCCGCCGTCTCTTCATCCAGTGTCTGGAAGACTGCTTCCCGCTCCGCCGGCGCCAACTCTTCCAGAATGTCTGCAATGTCCGCGGGATGCATCTGCGCCAGCCGCTCGTGTTCGATCTTGAGCCGCACCCGCCGCGCCGGATCGACCTCGATCACATCCACAAACTCCCATGGAATCACCCGCGCCGGAATGCGGCTGGCAATCGCGGCAATACGCGCCGCCGGCAGCAGACCCTTCAGCATCCGCCGCGTCGCGCCGCGCAGCCCCACCTCTACCTGCGTCACCTGCAGCGGTGTGCCGCGCTCCACCGGCTGCCAGCGTAGGTCCACATCGTTCACCCGGACCACCTTCCGTCCGTGCACGTCGATGATCTGCCGGTCCAGCAGGTCCTGGCGCAGCAGCAGCGCATTCTCAGTCTGACTGGCGGCCATCGGCTCGACGCCCGCTGCCATCACCAGCCCGCCGGCGTCGGTCAGGCTCAGCGCCTGAATGTCGATATACTCGCGCCCACGCGCGCTTTTGACCACGAGCGCCAGCACGCGTCCCGCATCCTGCCCCGTGCCAACGGCTATATCGGCGACGCGCCCCCGCATCTGACCGCCGGCATCCACCACCGGCGTGCCCTCCAGCAGCGTCAGACTGCACTCCTGACAGTTATTCGCATGGCCGTTCGCATGCATTGGCGCGATCTCCGAGGGAGAGTCTAACAGTGAAGCCCGACTATCCCCGCGCTATCTCAGATGCGATGAGAGACGGAACATCGGAAGAAATCCCGTCGTCATTTCGACCGGAGCGAAGAGTCGGCCTGAGCGGGCCGAAAGACCTGCAATGTGTGAGCTGGCCAACAAATCGGACGTGAGCGACCAAAGGAAGCGAACCCAACAAAACGCGCCGCAGGCGCATCTGCCTCGGACGGCCAGTCCGCGCGCCGCGTGGCAAATATTTAGTGCAGCGCGGGTGGTCCCTCGTGCACGTGGCGAATCACAATGGTATCGTCCTTGAACTCCACCCGGTCGTAATCGCGGCCCTGCGACTGCACATAGCAGCCGCACTCCGTGTTGGCATGATGGTTCAGGCTGACGCCGTCTTCCGTCCCCTTCAGCTCCCGCTCTGCCTGCGCCAGCTTCATCTGCGCATCGCCAGCCGCCTTGGTCGTCGCATCGCTCTTGTTCGCGTCCTGCGCCTTCGCGGCGGCATCGGCCTTCGCCTGCGCATCGGCCACTTCGGCCTTTGCGTCCCTCAACTGCTTCTGCTCATCGGGCGTCAGCTTCTCGGTGCGCACCGGCACAGGCGCCTGCTGCGCCGGCATGCCGGGGGTGAGCTGGCCAGAAGAAGAAAGCATCCCGGTCACAAGCATCAACGACAACAGCACAGTCCACATAAACAGCATCTCTCCGCTCTTTCGATCCTATCGCGTTCCGCCCCAAAACCGCAGAGCCCGCCGGGGCTGGCGGGCTCGTGCGGTCGCGCCTGGCCTCCTAGCGAACCCGTGCGTTGTGCTTGTCCTTGTAAATGGAGCGCGAAATATGGTTCTGCCGGCGCGTCAGCGCTGCCTTGTCGCCCGCGGTCAGGTGGCCGCCGTCAGCGCGGCGCATCGCATGCTCCTCGCGATTCACGCTGGCTTCGCGGTGCTCCAGGTGTCCCGTTTCGCGCGCGGTAAGCTGGCCGCTGCGCACGCCCTGGGCAATACGCCCCTGCTGGTCGTTCTTCCGCTCCTGGATGGTCTGGCCCGTCACCTGGGCCAGGCCGGCGCCGGTCAACAGCGTGCAAAATGCTGCGGTGGCCAAGATCTTGCGGGCCAGCATCTTTCTTCCATTCATGGTCGTTCTCCTCGGTGGGTTCACTTGCCGGCCCCGGCTCTGCCTGGGCTCTGCAGGAAGAAACCCCCTCCCCGCCACGAATGTTTCCCGCAACCTTTTGCCAACGTGACGGTCGTAATCAGATACCTCGCGAAAGAGGGGCATCCGTCATGTGCGCAGGAGGCTTCACCTCGGGCTATCCTTGACATAGCGATAGGTTGCAAAGCAAACTGCCGGAACACGCGCTGCTGCACGCCGCCGGGTCTGCGACAGCATTCGAGGGCTCAAGAGGAGTGAGAGTGACCGGATCCCAGGCAACCCGCATTACCTACACGCTCGATTCCTCCCTCGACAGCGTGAACCGCGTCGAGCAGACCGCCGAACAGGTGGCACAGAAAGCCGGATTTGATGATGATGAGGTTTTCCGTGTCTCCATGGCGGCCCGCGAAGCAGCCGTCAACGCCGTGCTTCACGGCAACGCCTACAGTCCCGACAAGCGCATCACCGCATCTTTTGAGACGACACCCAAATCGCTCGTCATTCGCATTGCCGACCAGGGCCCCGGTCTCGACCCTGCGACTTTGCCCGACCCACTGGCACCGGACAATCTGCTGCGCGGCTCCGGGCGCGGTATCTTTCTTATCCGTTCGTTCATGGATGAAGTAGAGTTTCGTATGCTCAACCCCGGTACTGAGCTCACCCTTATCAAGCACCTTGTAAGTGCCTAACCCATAGCATTCCGCTATGCTATGAGCCGCAGTCATCTCTAGGAGGATCTCTCAGTGAGCAGCGTTAAGATCTCGACCCGTCAGGTCGACGGGGTCACCATTTTGGATATGAGCGGACGCATCACCCTCGGCGAAGGCAGCGTCCAACTCCGTGATGCCGTGCGCGACCTTCTGGGCAAAGGCCAGAAGCACATCCTTCTCAACCTCGGCGATGTCACCTACATCGACAGCTCCGGAATCGGCGAGCTGGTCAGCGCCTTCACCACAGCCAAAAACCAGGGCGGCGAGCTCAAGCTCCTGAACCTGACCCGCAAGGTCCACGACCTGCTGCAGATCACCAAGCTCTACACCGTCTTCGACGTGAAGGACGACGAAGCCAGCGCCATCGCCTCCTTCAAAAAGTAACCCGGATTCAGTCGCACACAGGGCGCTCGTAATGAGCGCCCTGTGTGCTTTCAGGAACCTTTCCCATGGCGAAACAGCCGCGCCCTCGCTCGTACGTCGCTCCGCTCCGAGCCATGGATTCTCTCTCTGCTCCTCGGCGCAAGGGACCACCCTTTCCCTTTGTCCTTGAAGCCCTCGACTCCGCCGCACCGGCGACGCGACCGCTCTTCAGCTGCTTCGCTGTCTACGTCGGCCCCCGGATCGTTTTCGCTTTGCGCGACCGACCCACACATTCCGCCGATAACGGTGTATGGATCGCCACCACGCAGGAACACCACGCGAGCCTACTGCGCGAGTTCCCGCACATGCGCTCGATCGGTGTGCTGGGCAAGGCGGTTACTGGCTGGCAGCTCTTGCCGGCAGACGCGCCGGACTTTGAGAGCGCCGCCCTTCGGGCCTGCGAGCTCGTCCTACGTCAGGATCCGCGTATTGGCAAAATTCCTAAAGCCAAGCGCGGCAAAGTAACCCGCTGAAGAGTGCGGCTAGCCGCCCCATAGGAATCTAAAAAAAGGCGTCCGGTCGCCCACGATTCTTCAACGTGAGCGACCAAAGGAAGCGAACCCAACAGCCCGCGCCGCCGGCGCGTGTGCCCGGACGGCAAGTCCTAAAACTTGACTGCTGGCGCCGTCCGTGATGCCTCGCTCGCCTGGAAGTACGCATTGTTGGCATGGAATCCGGCAAAGTTCGCCCAGATGCTGTTCGGGAACTGCCCGATAAACGTGTTGTAATCGCGCAGCTTCTCGTTGTACCGCCGCCGCGCCACCTGGATGCGGTTCTCTGTCCCCTCAAGCTGGTCCTGCAGCGAGAGGAAGTTCTGGTTCGCCTTCAGGTCCGGATAGGCCTCCGACAGCGCCAGCAGCCGGCCCAGCGCTCCGTCCAGTTGCCCGTTCGCCTGCATCTTGTCCTGCGGAGTCTTCGCGCTCAACAGCCCGGCACGCGCATTGGCGATGTCCGCAAACACCTTCTCCTCATGCGTCGCATACCCCTTCACCGTCGCCACCAGGTTGGGGATCAGGTCCGCGCGCCGCTGCAGCGTGGTATCGATGTCCGACCACGACGCCTTCACATCCGCGTCCTTGGCCACCATCTGGTTCTTCGAGCTCACATAGCTGCCACCCACCAGCAGTAGCACCAACACAACCACAACCACGCCAACCAGTAATGCCTTCATCGCTCTCGCTCCCTCGCTTGATCGAAACTAAAGCTGCTAGTGTCCCGTCTCCGAAATAACCTTGCCAAAATTGTCATCCTGAACGTAACCGAAGGTGGAGTGAGGGACCTGCTTCATCTATCGTTCAATATCGGCGCAGAGCGCCGCTCAGCCAGATCCGTACTGCGAACCACGCCTTAAAACGACGCTCCGCCACCACCCGAATCGCCGCCACCGCCCCCACTGAACCCTCCACCACCACCGCCGCCGCCCCAGCCGCCACCACCACCGCCCCAGTAGCCGCCATAGTATCCGCCGCGGCCGCCGCGCCCGCCAAAGATCCGCGAGATCAGCAGGAAGATCGCAAACACCACCAGCCAGCCGATGATCCGCGCGCCCGGCGCCTGCTGCTGCCGCACCGGCTCCGGCGGCAGCTCCCTTGTATTGTCCAGCGTGACCTTGGCATCGGCCGCGATGATCCCCGCAAGCTCCTGGCTGCCGTTGATCACCGCCGTGTTGAAGTCGTTCGACTGAATCGCCGGACGCAGCCCGCGGCCGATGCGGCCCGCAATGCTGTCCGTGACCACCCCTTCGAGCCCCAGCCCCACCTCGATCCGACCGCGATGATCCTCGGTCACCAGCAGCAGCAGGATGCCGCGGTTGGTCGCCTTATCCCCAATTCCCCACTTGTGGAAGAGGTCGTTGGCAAACTGGTCGATGGGCTCGTCTTCGAGCGACTTGATGGTCACCACAAAGAGCTGCGTCTTCGCGCGCTGCTGCAACTGCAGGCACAGCGTATTGGTCTGGTCGGTAACCTGAGGGGAGAGAACGTGCGCAAAATCGCTGACGTAGTTGGAAGGCGGCGGCAGCTTCGCCACCTGCTCCGCCCGCAATCCGCAGCAGACGAGCAGCAGAACCAGCAGCGTCAGCAGTCGATAGCGGCGAAGGAGCATCGTCGCCATTCTATCGTCACCACAAAATGGCAGCCCATGTTCCTACGTTCGGACATGGGAACCCGGTCAGGTCGCCCCACGAAATCAACGTGAGCGACCAAAGGAAGCGAACTAGCAACGCTGCCACCGGCGCATGTGCCTGATGGCAAAATCTGGCGCCCCATGTCCCAACGCGCGGAAATGGAACTCAATCAGCTCGCCCACAACCACGAACGTGAGCGACCAAAGGAAGCGAACCCAGCAAAACGCGCCAAAGGCGCCTTTGCCCGGACGGCCAGTCCCCTACATCTTCGCTTTCTGTGTCGTTCCCTTCGACTTCGCGATCTGCTCGATCTGCTGCAGATGGCTTTCAATCGTCTGATCGCTCTGCATCACCAACTGCTTGAGTTGCGGGTTCTGCGTTGACTGCGCTTCCATCTTGAAGTCGCTGTCATCGCCCTTGTGGTCCTTCACCATGTCCTTGATGTAAGCCTGGTCGAAGGCATCGCCCGACAGCCCCTTCATCTTGTCCATGCTCTTCATCTGGCCCTTCGATGGCCCGTCCGGTACCTTCACGCCCATCTGCTCGGCGGCCGGCTTCAACTGGTCCTGCATCTTGCCATGGTCATCCACCATGCGCTGGGCAAACTGCTTCACCTGGTCGTCATTGCTCTTCTGCAAGGCGAGCTTGCCCATCTCGATCTCGCCGATGTTGCCTTCCAGCGCCTTCTTCACGAAAGCCTTGTCCACCGCCGGACCTGTATTCATGCCATTCACGCCGTTCGTGGCCATCTGCTGCTGTTGCTCCATGGACGATGGCGAATTTGCCGCCCGAAGGCTGTTGCGTCTGACCACCAGGCGCGCCCGCACCGCCCGGCGCCTGCGCCAGCATCGGGCTGCAACAGAGCGCCGCTGCCACCGCGAGATTCCACATTCGTATTGCCTGCATAGTTCATCTCCTTGCCTGAAATTCTGTTATCGAAGTTTCCGCTACCGGATCTTCGCTGGGCCACAAGCCCGCGCATGAGGCAAAAGGCCCCGACCGCCTCTCCATTCAGGACCGCCTCTCCCTTAGTAAGTAGCCGTGAACGCCCCGATTGTTGCCCACGGATTGTTGCCCGCGCAGTGCAAGCGCTGCAGCGTGACTCCGCCACATCGAAGCTTTCTGACGGCGCAGGCAACCAATCCCGCCCGGCAACAGCAGATATTCTTGAAGTTATGCCCGAAGAAATCATGCCGGAGATGCCCCTTCCACCCGTCGCCCGCCGCGAGCCCCGCGCCACCACCCTCCACGGCCACACACTTCACGACGACTACGCCTGGCTGCGCAACAAAGACGCGCAGGAGGTCACCGCCTATCTCGAAGCCGAGAACGCCTACGCCGAAGCCTGGATGGCGCCGACCAAGCCGCTGCAGGAAACCCTCTATCGCGAGATGCTCAGCCACATCAAGGAGACCGACGAGTCCTACCCCTACCACTACGCCGGTTATTACTACTACTCGCGCACCGTCGAGGGCTCGCAGTACACCATCTACTGCCGCCGCAAGGGCACGATGGAGGCCCCGGAAGAGATCATCCTCGACGGCAACGAGCTCGCCAAAGGCCATCCCTTCATGGCGCTCGGCGGCTTCGCCATCTCCGAGGACCAGAACCTCGTCGCCTACTCCGTCGACCACACCGGCTTCCGCCAGTACACGCTGCACCTCAAGGACCTGCGCACCGGCCAGACCCTCCCCGACACCGCCGAGCGCGTCGGCTCCATCGTCTGGGCCAACGACAACGTCACGCTCTTCTATTCCGTCGAAGATGAAGAGACCAAGCGCCAGCACCAGCTCTATCGCCACACCCTCGGCCAGCCGCAATCGGCTGATGTGCTGGTCTTCGAAGAGCCCGACGAGCGCTTCAATCTGGGCGCCGGCAAGACCCGCGACCTGAAATTCATCCTGCTCGACATCGGCAGCCACACCACCAGCGAGTCACACTTCCTCCCCGCATCCCAGCCCGCATCCGCGTGGACCCTGATCGAGCCCCGCCGCGACAACATCGAGTACTACCCCGACCACCGCGACGGCCTCTTCTACATTCGCGCCAACGACACCGGCCGCAACTTCCGCCTGGTCACCACGCCGGTCGATCAACCCTCCAGCAAAAACTGGCGCGAGCTGATTCCCCACCGCGACGACGTGATGCTCGAGGACGTGGACCTCTTCGCCACCTTCGCCGCCGTCGGCACGCGCTCCAACGGGCTGCCCCACATCGAGGTCGCGCCCTTCGCCAAAGGCGGCGCACTCGGCACGTCACGCGAGATCGCGCTTCCCGAGCCCGTCTACACCGTGCACGGCGGCACCAATCCCGACTTCGCCACCACAAGCTACCGCTACGGTTACCAATCGCTGGTCACGCCCGCATCCGTCTACGAGCTCGACACCGCCACCCACGAATCCCTCCTGCGCAAGCAGCAGGAGGTCCCCGGCGGCTTCGATCGGTCCCTGTATCGTTCAGACCGTGTCTTCGCCACTGCGGAAGACGGCACGCTGATCCCGGTCTCCATCGTCTACCGCCGCGACACGAAGACCACCGCCAATCCCCTGCACGTCTACGCTTACGGATCGTATGGCTATGCGCTTCCAGTAGGCTTCAGCGGCAATCGCCTCAGCCTGCTCGATCGCGGCGTGGTGATGGCCTTCGCGCACATCCGCGGCGGCGGCGACATGGGCAAGCCCTGGCACGATGCCGGCCGCCTCATGCAGAAGCGCAACACCTTCACCGACTTCATCGCCGCCGTCCAGCACCTCACCACACACGGCTACGGCGATCCCGCGCGCGTCTCGGCGGAGGGCGGCAGTGCCGGCGGCCTGCTTATGGGCGCCATCACCAACCTGCGCCCCGACCTCTTCCGCGCCATCATCTCTCACGTGCCCTTCGTCGACGTGATGAACACCATGCTCGACGCCTCACTGCCCCTCACCGTGCCCGAATACGAGGAGTGGGGCAATCCCAACGAGCCTGCTGCCTTCGAATACATGCTCAGCTACTCCCCCTACGACAACCTGAAGCCCGCCGCCTATCCCGCCATTCTGGTCAAGACCTCGCTCAACGACAGTCAGGTCATGTACTGGGAACCCGCGAAGTACGTGGCCAGGCTGCGCACCCTCAAGCAAGACAAAAATCCGTTGCTCCTCTACACCAACATGGCCGCTGGCCACGGCGGAGCCTCCGGCCGCTACGACTACCTGCGCGAGATCGCCTTCGACTACGCCTTCATCCTGCGCACGCTGGGCGTCAGATAGTCGCGACGCAGACAACGGCAGACCGCAACAGACAAAACCAGACAACAACAGCAACGGCAGCCCGATTCGAGCTGCCGTTGTACTGCTGCCTGTCGTCGTCTAGAGCCGCTACTGCGTAGCCACCGGACAAAACGGCGACGGATCGCGCACCGGATTGCACGGCACGCCCTGCCCCGCCGCGCGGCTGCCCGTAACGCTGTTGAATTGGCCGTTGCTGCTGCTCGCCGAGTTGCTGGGGCCACCGGCTGTCTGTGTTGTCGACCGCACATCCATGCCGTAGCTCTGCAGGAAGATATTCGCCGACACCTGGTCGGTATCGGTTCGGATGGCCGTAATGTACTGGCTGTCCCTCGCAAGCGCGAAGACCGCACCCGTGCCGATGCCTGACACCGAGGCGATCGCGTCCGGGTGCGCCCCGCCGTAGACCGGAATCGTGCTGGTGACGACAAAACTCGTCAAATTCACCACCGACACCGTGCCGTCCAGCTGGTTGGCCACATACGCCCGCGAGCCATCCTGCAGGATGGTCACCGCAACCGGCCCTCTGCCCACAGGAATGGTATGCGTCTCGCCGAAGGTCGGGCCATCGTTTCCGTAGATATCCAGCCCCACGTTGATCACCGTTACCGTGTTCGAGTCGTAGTTCGCCGTCACCAGCAGCCCGGCCGGCTGATAGATCGCCGCATGTACCGGTCCCAGCCCCGGCACCGTACCCGTGCTCAGCGTCAGCGTCGGATGCACCGCATCGATCGCGTTCTGCTGGACGTTGATCACCGTCACGTCGTTGCTGCCGCGATTCAGGATGAAGGCGCGGTTGTTGTCGCCGGACATCAGCCCGAAGACCGGGCAGATGCCCACCGGCAGCCGCCCCGAAATCGCGTTCACCGGCGTCTCAATCGACGCCACTTCGCCCGGCGTGGTCACCGCGGTCGGCGTGTTGCAGGCATTGATGGGCAACGTCACCGCTGCTCCCGTCCCGCTGGTCGCGGCCGATTGCCCCTGGCTGATGGCATAAATGCGGCTGGAGAGCGGCGTTCCGGCAAACTGCACCGGGTTGGGCGCAATCGGGATCTCCTGCTGCAGGTTCGGCGCCGTGGTCACCTGGTCCGCAGTCGCCGCGGGCACCTCCCGCGACAGCACGGCCAGCGCCGCGTTCGTCGCCCCAGGCAGCGTCGGGTCGAGCACCGTATACGGTTCCAGCAGGTACAGGTTGTTGGTCACTGCAAAGATCGCCGTCGGATTCGAACCCGGCGTCAACGTTGAATTCGTCACGTTGCGCGTCTGCAGCCCGGTGGCGCTCCCGGTATTTGCGGCCGGCGCCGAGGTCGCGTAGGCGTCCATCGTCACGTTGGTGTTGCCGTTGCTGTTCAGGCTGTAGCCAAACGATCCGGTGCTGTCGATCGCAAAGGAAAATGGACCATTACCCAGCGTCGCCTGGGCCATGATCGTGTCCCCCGGCCCGTTGATCAGCGTGGCCAGGCCGTTGGTGGAAGGGCTGTTCGTCGAAATAACGATAAAGTTGGCGTTCGGATCTTGTGACGCGGGGCCAGTCGGATTTACCGGCGTAACCACGGGACGATATTGGGCACCACAACCGCTTAGCAGGCCCAGCAGGCCCACGGCTGCAAGCCACGGGGCCGCGGCCCCTGCTCGACTCAGCACTCGCTTCTACCTCATGTACGACAGATTCTTCGAGATTCTTCTCTGGGATTGTAAATCAGCCGGTACTCGTACGGAGCCAGGTACGGAACCCGCCGCCGCCGTCAGCGCGCCAGCGCCTCCAGGGTTGCGCTGGTAAAGGCTGCGCCGGTGAACTCTACCCCCAGCACGGTGATGTCATCGTTCTGCCCGAAGCTCTGCGCCTGACGCGCAATCTCCGCTGCCGGCTGCCGGCTGATCTGCTGCGCCCGCACAAAGCCGAACAGCTCGTTGGCCGCATTCATCGCCTCCACCACGCCGTCCGTCATAAAAGTGATGCGGTCTCCGGGCTCGAGCCGGAAGCTCTGCGACGACGGCGCAGCTTCGTCGCTCAGCCCCAGCGGCAGCGAGCCGTCCAGTTCCATCTCCCGTCCGTTGCGATAGGGCGGAAGATGCCCGGCATTCGCGATCTTCATGGTTCCATCCGGAAGCAGTTCCGCCGCCAGGCAGGTGGCGAAGTGCCCGCCGGAGCGCCCGATGAGCCGCCGGTTCAGCATCGTCAGCATCGCCTCCGGATCGAAACTGTACTCGGCCTGGTTACGAATCGCCCCCACCAGCACCGCCACCAGCATGGCTGCGCTCATTCCCTTGCCGGAGACGTCCCCAATCACCACCAGCAGGCTGCCGTCCGGCCTGGCGAGCGTCTGGAAGAAGTCGCCGCCGACGGTTTGCGCGGGATGGTATTCGGATTCGACGGAGAAGACCGGCGAGTGCATGACCTCGGGAACGAGCACGCGCTGTTGCAGCGCCTTCGCCTGTTCCATGTCGAGCGCGACGGCCTGGCGGGAAAGTTCCTGGTGCACCTGGGTGCGCACAAAACGGCGCAGCGCCAGCACCGCAATCACCGCCACCATCAGCATGTCCGCGATACTGCGTACGCTAATGCCCAGCCCGAAGGGGGAGAACGTCGTCGGGATTTGGAAGGTGGTCAGAAGATAGACGTTAAAGCTGGCAAACTCGAGCAGCAGGATGGGAGCCACCGCCAGCAGCGCCTCGGTGCGGTCGCGGCGGAAGCCTTCGATCAGGGTCACCGCCAGCAGCGCCCCCAGCGCGGCCACGCACCACACCGAGGCCGTGTTCCACCCATGCAGCGCGGATTGCGGCAGGAAGTCGAGCCCGAAGTAGGGCGAGTTGACGCAGAACAGGGCCAGCATCTCCGCCGCCGTCAGCAGCCACGCCGCCCGCGGAATCCAGCGCCGCTCCCGAAGCCCGAACCAGCGCCGCCAGAAGACGATCCACAAGGGCAGCAGCAGCGGAACAAGCAGGACGTTCACCAAAAGCTGGTCGGCCGCAATGGTCAGCACGAAGGAGAGGCTCCCGAGCAACGACACCAGGCTCAAGAGGATGGTGCACATCAGCGCCAGGAAGAGCCACAGGTACATGCCCTGCCGCCGGTCGCGCAGCCACCCCCACAGCGCCAGCGGCGCCACCAGCAGGAAGAGGAATACCCGCAGCAGAGGACTAAACAAGAGATGCAGATTGGCGTCGTCTTCCGCGGCCTGCAGCAGCCGCACGGTGGAGGCCAGCCCCAGCGCCGGCGGGGTGTGCATGCCGCCCACATCGGGACTCTGAAATCGCGTCCCGGGGGACATGTAAAAGCGCACCGCCACTTCGATTGCGCCATCCGGCCCCGGCGCGGGCAGCGGAAAGGAGAGCGGCCGCGTAAAGTAAAGCCTGACGCGGCGCGCGGAGAAATCACCCAACTGCCCGAGATACTGCCCGTTGACGTAGACCTGATAGGCGTCATCCACATCGCTCGGCATCTTGAGCGCCAGCGGCTGAGAGTGCTCCTCACCGGTGACCCGCAGGCGCATCCGGTACCACGCATAGCCGTCGAGGTTGGGGTAGCCGCGCGCCGTCCAGCCGGGCACGAAGCCCGCAGTGCGAGCGCTCAGATCGACCGAGCCGGCCTCGGGCGCGAGATCGACATTCGCCCAGCTTGCGTCATCGAAGCCCGGCTGCGCCCACACCGGCGAGCCGTTCACCTACGGCGAGTCCCCGGGAGCGAACTTCCACGGCCCCGGCAGCGTGGCTGCCGAGTTGCCGAGGGTGATGGTTTGCGCGGGAGCCGCGGCCTGCACGGAAGAGGCCTGCGCCGTGGTTGTTACAGATGAGGAGACCCACAGGAAAGCCACCAGCAAGGACCAGCCCATCGCACGCATGGCAGCGAGAGTAGCACCTGCGCCGCCCGGCCAGCGACAAAATACGCGCCGATCGTCACCAGCGCGACCGAATTGACTTCCCTGTTAGGTGAGAACGGCCAACGGAAGCTCGTGTGGCTTTTCGTGAAGGAAAAGCCACGCCGACATACTCTCCGCTACCTCACAGCATCAGGGAAAATGCTCTATCCGAGCTTCGGCTCCGACGCTCGGGCCGCGGATGGAGTGCCTTGCGCAGAAACACCGTTGCCTGCTGATTGCGGTTGTACCGCTCACAGGGCTCGTAGCCATGCCGGTCGTAAAAGCGCAGAGCCGGCTTCAGATCGTCTTTTGAATCCAGATAGAGCCACTCGTACCCGCTGGCCTGCGCATACTGCTCCAGCGCCACCAGCAAGGCCAGCGCCGCGCCCGAGCCGCGAAACTCCGGCCGAACATACAGGCGCTTGATCTCGCCTGCCTGCTCGCGCTCGCGCAGCGGCCGCAACGCGATGCACCCGGCCACTTGGCTCTCGGACTGCGACTGCGCCAGCCAGAACCCGGAGCCCGGCCGGAAGTAATCGTGCTGAAAGCTCTCCGGCGAATCGCGCAACACCACATCCACCGCGTCGTTATATTCCTCGACCAGTTGGAACGCCGTATCGCGATCCTTTTCGCCGACACGCCACACCCGTAACTCTGTCATCCTTCACCTCACCGCATCACCGCAGTCCTAGCTTCCAGCCGGTGTAGCTGACTATCTCGTGCGCCAGACGTTGCGCCCTGCTCCAGCGCCCGATGGCTCGCCCCGCCGGCCGGGGCGACGTGTACACCGTCAGCCCATAGCTTTCGCACAATTGGTGGATGCGAAACAAGTGCGTTCCATCGGAAACCGCAAGGATGCTGTGGATATGATTGGCTTCCGCAATCGCCGCCAGCCGCCGCGCCGACTCGTCCGTCGTCCGGCTCTGCGTCTCGGCGATGATGTGGCTCTCCGGAACGCCCTCGGCCACCAGGAAATCGTGCCCCACCCCGCCTTCGGAGTGGTGCGGGTCGCCGCTCCCTCCCAGGGTGATAATCAGCGGCGCCAGCTTCTGCTGGTAGAGCAGCAATCCCTGCTCCAGCCGCGCCCGCAGCACCGGCGATGGCCGCCCGTCATACTCCGCTGCACCGAAAACTGCGATCGCATCCGCCGGACGCGCCTCATCCAGAGTGGCGTAGTGCTCGATCTCGCCGTAGACCCACACCACCCAGCCCGTAACGCCCGCTGCTGCCAGCAGCAGCAGCCCGCCCACAGCCCGGCGCAGCCATCGGCGGCTGGCCTGCGGCGTGTTCCCTTCCGCCGGCTGCTGCCCCGCTCCCTCTCCGATCGCATCTGCCCGCGCAGCCACCATCTCGACCGCTCCCGAAGCCGTCTCTTTGATTCAGTGATTCAGTTCTGCAGCGCCAGCGCAATCTCGTGCGTCGGAATCGCGCCCTCCCTCAGAATCTGCCACCAATCCCCTCCGCTCGACAGGTCCACGATCGTCGTGTGTACCCGCCGCACCGTTGGGCCGCCATCCACAATCAGCGGAATCCGTTCCCCGATCTGGTCGCGCACTCCCTCCGCATGGGTGCACTCCGGCGCGCCGTTCACGTTCGCGCTGGTCGCCGTAATCGGCAAACCGAGCGCCGCCACCACCGCGCGCGGAATCGCCGCATCCGGCACCCGCAACGCCACGTTGCCGGTGTTCGCTGTCGAACGCAGCGGCAGCTTCGCGCCCGCGCGAACAATCAACGTCAGCGGCCCCGGCCAGAAGCGCTCCGCCAGCACATCGAAGCTCCTGCCCAGATCGCGCGCCAGGTCATAGGCCTGCTCCACCTCCGCCATCAGCAGCGACAGCGGCTTGTGCTTCAGCCGGCTCTTGATCTCATAAATACTCTCCACCGCGTGCAGGTTCACCGGGTCCACGGCCAGACCATAAAAGGTGTCCGTAGGCATGCCGACAACGCTGCCGGCGCGAAGACACGAGACGATGTATTTCACGCGATCCGCTTCCGGCTCATCCGGATGGACGCGAAGCATCTCTGCTGACAAGGACTCTCCTGGAAATCACCCGCGGGCGATCATGCGAAACATCTTCCAGTAGGTGTACACCAGCGAGACTTCTCCAACTCGGAAAAGCCGCATGCGGCGGTTGAACCTGCACGAGGAAAATGCTCTCGACGCTTAGGATACTGCCCCCGGCGCGGACAGCGGCGTAAAATCGCCCCGATGCCCGCCGGCACCCTCCGCACACGCCCCCGCCTCATCGAGAGCCGCCAGAACCCTCGCGTCAAAGAGCTGCGCGCCGCCCTCGCCCGCACCGGCCGCACCCCCTCCGGGCTCATTGCCATCGAAGGCGAGCATCTCGTCACCGAGGCCATCCGCAGCCATCTGCGCTTCGCCACCGTCTTCCTGCGCGACAACTACCAGCTGCCGTTCGCAATTCCCGATGACGCCGAACATCTCCTCCTGCCGCCCGATGTCTTCGCCAGTGCTGTCGCCACCGAGCAGCCCCAGGGCATCGCCGCGCTCGTCCACCCACCGGCATTCTCTCCGGATACGTATCCAGACACGCTCTTCCGCGGTCAAGCGACGCTCATTCTCGTCCTCGCCGGTCTGCAGGACCCCGGCAACGTCGGCACGCTCCTCCGCTCGGCCGAAGCCTTCGCCGCCACCGGCGTTCTCCTGCTCCCAGGCACCGCCAGTCCCTGGAACCCCAAAGCACTCCGCGCCTCCGCCGGCTCCGCCTTTCGCGTTGCCGCCATCCACGCAACCGAAGCGGAAGCCCTCGACCTGCTCGCCGAGCACAACATCCCCGCCGTCGCTGCCGTCGCGCGCGACGGCACGCCACTCAGCGAAGCACCTCTCGCAAACGCATGCGCACTGCTCATCGGAAATGAAGGCGCGGGCCTCAGCGATAGCCTGATCGCCGCCGCCGAGCATCGCATCACCATCCCCATGCCCGGCAGAGTCGAAAGCCTCAACGCCGCCATAGCCGGCAGCCTGCTGCTTTATGAAGCGTCGCGCCAACGAGCGCGGCAATGATGTGTCATCCTGAGCAAAGCTGGGTGCCCCATCCTACTGACAGGTAGGGTGGGCGTATTCCGTTGGTGCGAAGCGACCTTCCGCCGATCTCCTCTTCACCAGTAACGGAACCTCACCATGAGTCTCTTCGGCGGCACACCCGAACTCGCCCCGGCATCCACACGCCGCACCGCTCCGCTCGCCGAGCGCATGCGCCCGCGCACGCTCGATGAATATCTCGGCCAGCAGCACCTGGTCGGCCCCGGCAAGCCCCTGCGCATGCAGATCGAAAGCGACGACCCCGCATCGATGATCTTCTGGGGTCCGCCCGGCGTCGGCAAAACCACGCTCGCCAAAATCATCGCCGAGACCACCCACGCCACCTTCATCGAATTCTCCGCCGTCCTCTCCGGCATCAAGGAGATCAAGCAGGTGATGATCGACGCCGAAAAAGCCTCGCAGTACGGCTCGCGCACCATCCTCTTCGTCGACGAGATCCATCGCTTCAACAAGGCGCAGCAGGATGCCTTCCTTCCCTACGTCGAACGCGGCACCATTCGGCTTATCGGCGCCACCACCGAGAACCCCTCTTTCGAAATCATCGCCGCGCTGCTCTCCCGCTGCCGCGTCTACACTCTTCAGCCGCTCACCGAAGACGAACTCGTCACGCTGCTCCATCGCGCCCTCACCGACGAGCGCGGCCTGGCGAAAGACCACTTAGCCGCCGATGAAGACGCCCTCGCCCTCATGGCGTCGTACGCATCCGGAGACGCACGAGGCGCCTACAACGCGCTCGAAATCGCAGGCCGTCTCGCCGCCACCAGGCCCGATCGCCGCATCACTCGCGAGATCGCCACCGAGGCGCTGCAGAAGCGTGTCCTGCTCTACGACAAGAGCGGCGAGCAGCACTACGACCTCATCTCCGCCCTGCACAAATCCATTCGTAACAGTGACGTGGACGCATCGCTCTACTGGCTAGGCCGCATGCTCGCCGCGGGCGAAGACCCGCTCTACGTAGCGCGCCGTCTCGTCCGCATGGCGTCGGAAGACATCGGGCTGGCTGCGCCGGAGGCGTTGAATCTAACGCTCTCCGCCCGGGATGCGATGCACTTCCTCGGCTCACCGGAAGGCGAACTCGCTCTCGCGCAGGCCGCCGCCTATCTCGCGCTCGCCCCCAAATCGAATGCCGTCTACACCGCGTGGGGCGCCGTCAGCCAGGACATCGAGAACACCCGCGCCGAACCCGTCCCGCTGCACCTGCGCAACGCACCGACCAAACTCATGAAGGACCTCCACTACGGCCGGGACTACCAGTACGCCCACGACATCGAGGGCAAAGTAGCCGCCATGGACTGCCTCCCCGAAAGCCTCCGCGACCGCCGCTACTACCACCCCACCAGTGAAGGCCGCGAAAAACTGCTCAAGCAAAGAATGGAAGAGATAGAGCGCATCCGCGAAGAGAACAAGAAGCAATAAATATTTCATTCCTTAACGGACAATGTCGTGCAGTTTCAAATAGTCCCGTTTCGACCCGATAAATTCTAAGGAAGATCCGGTCTTCTTGTTGAAGCACGACATGGTTACAAAGGAACCCGCCTCCTGATAAAGACATCCATCGAATCAGCTTCCAAACGGTATGTCATGCGAGTCGTATTTGACGCTCCAAATATTTTGGCCCACGTCTTCTCGTACCCTTTCCACTCCTCGTCTCGCATCGGCCAAATAGCTCCTGGCTCTATGCCATCAGCGCGAGCCCAGGACGGAGGCCTCGAAAGCGTAATCGAGCTGTAGCCACGTCCGGGAAGAATCGCCTTGTCGATGCTGATGTCATCGGACCACTGAAAGTCAGCCTTTGGAACTGACCAGAGCAGCGGCACGTCCAGGTGGAATTCAGCAAACTGCATTTTTCGCGAATGCGTCCGGTGCCACGTAAGCGCTGGCAGGACGGCTCGGACAACCGCTACATAGAACCACACACCAACAAGCGCGACGATGACGCCAGCCAACCAGTACCAGCCATTTCCTACTGAGATTTCTTTGGGAGACCGCATCCTTGAACCAGCCGGATGCTAACACAACCCTCCTGTACCGCGTCCGTGAGGAAAACCGGAAGCTCGAATAACGCGTTCGCCAGCTCGGCTAGGTCGAAAATCTTCCCTGTTTTCGACGAGGCCAGCACAGCAGAAGCGTAGCGGGAAACATCACGCACACCGACACTGCCGATATCCAGTGTGAAGCCGTGCCGTACCGGAGCAATCCTGCCGCGCCGAAGAAATCGAAGATCGCAAACCAACTCAGCACGGTAAGAACAATTTGGGAAGCCCGCTGATCCGGAAAGAGGTATCGACGCGCATCCGGGAGCAGTCTGGCGAAAAAATGCCAGGTAGCCACGGCGAAGGGCACGCCAAGTAGAACGGCAATCCACCAGGGCGAGATCGAGAGCCCTCTCTCTACGGTAAACATATCTGCATGCGTGGTGAAGGTCCGCACCGGGACGTAGCTAATAAAGTTCCCGACATTCATGAGACATAACAGAAAGCAAAACAAAGCCAGAGTCCGGCGCCCGCTTCCTTTCGCAAATGAGTAAAGTTTGCGCGATGCGAGATAGCAGAGTCCGTTGCCGAAGAGCACGCCTGCCACGGCAATCAGAGATGCAAGATATCCTTTGCCGGCGGCGAAGATGGGGCCGTAATCGACGTTCTCGTCAATGTCGCTGAGAAAGACCAGATTGTCCATGCTGAGATGCCCGTAATCCAGTGCTACGGGATTTGCCTTGTACCCAAGCGCCCACGCCAAAAACGAATGTGCGTACTCGTGAACCAGGTACCCAGCCGCGTGCGCGAACCACAGAAGAAAGGCGAAGACAAACCAGAACCGCACGACAGCCCATATGTTCGTGCGTCCCATTGGTAGCGAGTGTAATAGATATTTCTTTCGCTATCGGAGATCAGGCACACGCTCGTGGGGAATGCATCGCTGCCGCTACTGGACCGCGTAGCCAATCATCTTCCACGCCTCACCCTCATGCGCCATCACCAGCGACTCCAGTTGCGAATAGCTGTTCCCTAATGAACGATCTCGTGCAATTTTAAGTAGTCCTGTTTCGATCCCAGGAACCGTAACGTCGATCCTGTCTTTTCGCTGAGGCACCACAGAGTTACGAAATTCGGACCTGTCTCATGATAAAGACAGCCCATTGAACCGGATGCCAGACGATAGGTAATGGGAGTCGTGTCGGACGCACCGTACATTCTCGTCCACATCGCTCTTGCCCGATCAAAGCAGCCGATGCAACTTCCGAACCTGGACTTTGACAGCACAATAGAACCAACAAAATGTCCCGGGAAGAATGCCTTATCTATGCTGATGTCGTTGGGCTGTTGATAGTCTGCCTTCGGCACGTGCCAGAGCAGCGGCACATCCAGGCTGAACTCGGCGAATTGCATCTTTTTCGAATGCGTGCGATGCCCTGCAAGCACTGGCAGTAACGGATCGATGACTGCCACATAAAGCCAAAGACCCACACACGCGATGACGACGCCGACCAGCCAGTACCAGCCATTCCCTACTGAGATTTCTTTGAAAGATCGCATCCTTGGCCCCGCCGGATGCTAACACAGCTTTTCCGCAGTGCCGCTGCTACTGCACGGCATACCCAACCATCTTCCACGCCTCACCCTCGTGCACCATCACCAGCGACTCCAATTGCGGATGCCCATTCGCAAACGTAGTCTGGTACACGAACGCCACGTACTCGCCCTTCGGCAGGTTGGGCACTTCGGTCTTCCACTCGCTCGCCGCCAGATCGCGCACCAGCAGCGGATCGAGCGGCTTGCGCGTCGTCTCCATGCGCCGCACCCAGCCCTGCTCCGGCACTTGCGACCGAAAATAATCGGACGCCGCGGCCCAGCTCTTGTCGTAAGTCTCCGCGTCCTCGATCTTCATCCACGCCTCAGCAGCCTTCTGCGCCGCGGCAATCGCATCCGCGTGCTGCGCGTTGATCTTCTCCTGCTTCTTGCTAAGTTGCGCACTCGCCGCGAGAGCGGGCAGCAGGAGCCACACCAGCAGAGCGCGCACACAACTCCAGAAGTGAGCGACAACGGAGCGAACCCAATCACCCGCGCCACCGGCGCATCCGCCCGTGCGGCGAGCACTACTCGTCATACTTGACCGAACACCCATAAGGCCGCGTCGCCGCAACTTCGACCGGCTGGCCTGCCATCGCTTCCGTCAGCGCGGCAGAGACATAATTCCTCGCGCCCTTCACATCCGCCGTGTCCGTCGTCGCCTTGTCATCGATCGCCCCCGCATAGATCAGCTTGCCCGCCGGATCGATCACGAACATATGTGGCGTCGTCCTCGCGCCATACATCCGGCCAATCTCACCGCTCGGATCCAGAATCGCCGCCGTCGGATGCGCGTGCACTTTTTCCATCTGCGCGTTCTCCTCAGCCGCGGTCAGGTATCCATCACTGCCATGCGCGGGCGAAGAGGACAGCACCGTGAACCAGACCACACCCTTGCCAGTCCATTCCTGCTGCAGTGCCTGCATATTGCCACTGTCATAGTGCTTTTTTGTGAAGGGGCAGGTACGGTTGGTCCACTCCAGCACGACGTACTTGCCGCGATACTGCGCCAGCGACTCCGTCTTTCCCTGCGAATCTTTTCCGCTAAACGCCGGCGCAGCCGACCCCACGCTCGCCCCACGCGCCACCAGCACCCATGCCAGCGCGGCTACCGCGATCGCAACGTACACGAACGCGCGCCACGCACCCAACCGGCGAATGTACCGTTCCCACGACATGGCTTACCTCCAGCGTTATAGGAGACCCTGTTATCGCGACGGTGCCAGCGACGCCGTTCGCGCGCTTCCCGCATCCGAGTTCGGCAGCGCCTTCAGCGCATCCAGCACCGTGTTGGTCGTCAGGACTTCAGGCAGCACCTGCGCGGGCGCGCCCGGCGTCCCCGGATACAGCGCATACGTCGGCACGCTCGAGCGTCCCAAGGTCGCCAGCGCACGCGCAATGTCTTCATCATGCCGCGTCCAGTCCGCGCGAACCAGCGCGATCTTCCCATCTGCAAGCTTGTTCAGCACCTCAGGCCGTTCCAGAACCACGCGCTCATTCACCTGGCAGCTAAGGCACCAGTCCGCGGTAAAGTCCACAAACACCGGCCGCCCCTGCGCCTGATACTGCGCGACCACATCCGGCGTAAACGGCTGCCAGCCGCGGGTGTGGTCCGTGCGATAGACATTTACCCCAAAGGCAGACGTCTGCGGCGCCGGGAAGGTCTGCACCGCATAGACACACGAAGCCACAGCCAGCAGCAGGATCGCTACCGCCGTAGCAGTAGCCGGCATTCGCGCCGGCCAGCGTCCCAACACCCAACCCGCAATCCCCAGCAGCAGGAACGCCGTCAGCAACCCAATCAGCGCAGTCGCCCCGGCAAGCTGCGCAAACAGCCACACCAGCCAGATCACCGTGCCGAAGATCGGCACCGCCGTCGCCTGCTTCAGCACTTCCATCCACGCACCCGGCTTGGGCAGCAGCTTGGTCCACGCCGGCTGAAGCGCCAGCAGCAGATAAGGCAGCGCCAGCCCCACGCCCAGCGCAGTAAAGACCACAAACGCTACCGCTGACGATTGCACCAGCGCAAACCCAATCGCCGCCCCCAGGAACGGCGCAGCACACGGCGTCGCCACCACCACCGCCAGCACGCCGGTAAAGAAGCTCCCCGCCAGCCCGTGTTTATTCGCGAGCGACGCGCCCGCGCTGGTCACGCTCAACCCGATCTCGAACATCCCCGCCAGCGACAGCGCCAGGAAGAACAGCAGCAGCGCGATCATCGCCACAAACACCGGCGACTGGAACTGGAAGCCCCACCCCAGCCCGCGTCCGCCCGCGCGCAGCGCCAGCAGCACCCCCACCACGATCCAGAACGACACCAGGATGCCCAGCGTGTAGGCCAACCCCTGCATCCGCATCGCGCGCCGCTCCGACGTCGACGACTGCACCAGCGCCAGCGCCTTGATGAACAGCACCGGGAAGACACACGGCATCAGGTTCAGCAGCACGCCGCCCATCAACGCGAACACCACGTAGCGCAGCAGGCTGGCGCTCCCCGAAACAGAAATTGGCGGCGCCGGAATCGTTCCAGGCTCCGCGCGCACCAGGTAGGACGTCCCATCCGCCAGCAGCACAATCCCGCTCAGCGTGTCTGGAGCTTTCTGCAGATTCTCATCCTGCTTCAGCGCGATCACCGCGCCATCGCCTCGCGACGTCACCGGTTGCGGCGCAGCATTCGCAATCACGCTCTGGTCGGCGGGAAAGAACTCCGCGCCATCCACCCGCTTGCCTGTCAGCACCGCCAGTTGGAATCCATTCGGCACGCGCGTAAAGATCGCCTTCGACCGCGCCGGAAGCACCTTGGGCATCGCCGCAAAGGTCTTCTGGAACAGCGGCGTCGCCGCGCTCGCGCCCGCCGCGCCCATCGGCAGTTCCATCGCCAGATGCGCCTTGCCCGGTACGCAGGCCTGGCGGCACACCAGCCAGCTCACATCCGCCGCAATCGGCACCGCGCTCAGTGGTTTCGCGGCCGTGGCACTCGCCGTGTTCCCGATTGCGTTAGCGGGGTTTGCAATTGCGTGAGCGGTGTTAGCTTATTACGTGCAGTTCCGCCGGAAACAGCACCTGGTTCTCATAGCCGAAGTCCATCAGCGGACCCAGCGGCAGCCGCTTCGGGGCGGGAAACTGCAGCGGCCCCACCGTCACCCCGTCCGGCAGCGTCCACTTCACCGCGGGCGGCTCGCCCGAATCTCCGGCGTTGGTCCAATACACATGCCAGCCCGGCTCCAGATCGAAGAGCAGCCCCACATGCGGCGGCACAGCCGTGTGAGCAGCATCCAGCGACACCGACGCCTGGTCCGCCACCAGCGACACCTTCAAGTGCCGCGCCTCGACGCTCGTCTGCGCATCGCCGCGCGTGCAGAATGCCACCACCGTCATCACCAGCAGGAGAATCAGCGCCATGCGCAAGCGCCACTGTGGGCTCGCACTCCGCCGTCTAATTAATCGCGCGCTCAGGCGTGTGTTCATAGGAATAGGTTTGCCCTATTGTAGGACGCCGAGCCCACCATTCGGTTACGGCTTACGCCCGTCGTCCCGCGACCAGGCCGCATGCGCCTTCAGCATGCAGCGGTCCATCACCACCCGAACCCCGTCCGCCTCCGCCCAACCCGCCGCCTCATCGTGGCAGACGCCCTCCTGCAACCACAAGTAAGGGATCTTCAATCGGATCACATCTTTCACAATCTCCGGCACATACACCGGGTCGCGAAAGACATCCACCACGTCGATGTCCCCTACCGCCGCGCACGCCTCGTCGAGGGAATCGAAGACCGGCTCGCCCAGAATCGTCTTGCTCTTCGCCTTCGGATTGACCGGCACAATGCGATAGCCGTGCTGCTGCAGGTAATGCGCCACGCTCAGGCTCGGCCGCCCCGGCTTGTCCGACAGCCCCACCACGGCAATCGTCTTCGCATTCTTCAGAATCGTCCGTATCGTCTCCGGCTCATTCATCGAGCAATCTCCTCGCTCCTTGCTTCGATGACAGTCAGCAACGAAAGGCTCTGGGCGCAGCGGACATTCGCTTCCATTTCGCAGACCAGAGTAGCCAGCCGGGCAGCTCTACTCTGTGATGACGCGGTCCGCCCATTCCACCAGCCCCACAAAGATCGTCGGGCTGCCATATTTGGCGCCGTAATTCGCAAGATCTGCTTCCGAGATACCTCGGGCTCGCGAGCACGCCCCGCATGCAAAGATCTGGATCTTTCTTGCGGACACTTTTTCGAGCGCCTGCGCCAGAGGGGGCCAACCCACCGGCACCACTGCCTCCGCCGTGCTCTTGCGCATTAAGCCGACCGCCTCGCCGAGCAGGAAGATCTGGACGGAATGGCCGGCCTCGGCCAGCGCCAGTCCATGCAGGAAAGGAAACGCAGCCTTGGTCGGATCGTCCGATCCCCAGGCGCTCTTCATCATGATGTTGAGAGACTTCCGATTGCCCGGCGATGCTGGCGCCTGCGCGCCGGACGCGGAATTAAAGCTCGCGAACGCCATCAGTGGCAACGCGGCTAACTGTGAGAGGAATGACCGCCGTGACATGGAACACCCCGTGATCGTGCGCAGCCTAGGTCGTTTTCAGCCCGGACCGTGCGCAGAAGAGGCCCGCCTAACATTACACCCGGAACAAACCCCTTCCTCCACAATCTCCTGACTTGCCACTCACTTCGGCTTCGCCTTGCGCGCTCCCTAGGGTTTGCGTGCTTCCGAGGGTTTGCGTGCTTCCACGATCGTCAGCGGTGGAAACGTGTCCCAGGGATGATACGAACGCCGTACCGTCAATCCCGCCGCCCGGAACGAACTCGCATACTGCCCGGCGTTCTTGAAGTCAGAAATGACAGCCACGCCGCCAGGTTTCAGGACGCGAACAATCTCCCGGCAGGCTGCATCCCGCTCCTCTCTCGCAGAGATGTTGTGCAGGCACAGGTTGGACAGAACAACATCGAAACTTCCATCGGGCAGCCCCGTATCCTGCGCCGAACGCTCCAGCAGCTTGCAGCGGTCCGTCACGCCCTCTTGTTCCAATACCTTTTCGGTGCGCTCACGAGCATTGCCGCTCAAATCGCTTGTCTTCCAGATATCCAGCCCGACAGCCCGGCCGGTAACGAGTCGTTTCGCAGCCCCCACCAGCAGAAGCCCGCGGCCCGTCCCCACATCCAGCACGCTCTCGTCACCGCGAAGGTTCGCCAGCGCCAGCATGCGATCGCGATGACGGAACTTGCCGTGCAAGCTGTAGAGCAGCATCAGCCCGGCTTCGACGAAGAAGATTGCTCCTGGGAGCCAGAAGCCGCGCAGGTCCATCACTGTTGCCGCGCACATGAAATGGGGATAGCGCCGCCACCACACAACACGCAACACCGATCAGGAAAAGATTCCGGATGACACCGGGCGCGTCGATCCCTCGTAGTCCACCCGCTCGCTCATACGTCCAGGTCGTCCGCTAGAAATGGGGTGCCCCATCCTACGCGAAGGCGTAGGGTGGGCGAATAAAGACGCGCGAAGCGCAACCTCGATCCGTCAAATCGCCAACACTCACACATCCAGATCATCCCCAGCCGCCGCCACCGGCACCCCACCCTGCCGCCGCATCAGCAGATAGCCGCGGATAAACGGCGCCAGCGCCCCATCCAGCACGCTATCCACATCGCCAACTTCCACCTTGGTCCGGTGGTCCTTCGCGATGCGATACGGCTGCAGCACATAGCTGCGAATCTGCGAGCCGAAGTTGATCTCCAGCTTCGAATCTTCGATCTTGCGGCTGGTTTCCTTCTTCTTTTCCAGCTCGTACTCATACAGCCGCGAGCGCAGCATCTTCATCGCCTTCTCGCGGTTCTTGTGCTGCGAGCGCTCGTTCTGGCACTGCACCACGATGTTGGTCGGAAGATGCGTGATGCGCACCGCCGAATCGGTCGTGTTCACGTGCTGGCCGCCCTTGCCGCCGCTGCGATACGTATCGGTGCGGATCTCATCCGGCTTGATGTCGATCTCGATCGAGTCATCGATCTCCGGCGACACATACACGCTTGCAAACGAAGTATGCCGCCGCTTCGCCTGATCGAACGGCGAGATGCGCACCAGCCGGTGCACGCCCGTCTCCCCGCTCAGCAATCCATAGGCCGACTCGCCCGTAATGGTGAAGGTCGCCGACTTGATGCCTGCCTCTTCCCCATCCTGGTAGTCGTTCATCTCCGTCTTGAAGCCTTCGCGCTCCGCCCATCGCAGATACATGCGCATCAGCATCTCGGCCCAGTCCTGGCTCTCCGTGCCGCCCGCGCCCGGATGCACGGTAACAATCGCGTTCAGCGAATCCGTCTCGCCGGAGAGCATCGTCCGCGTCTCCAGCTCCTCCGCATACTTGCCCAGCGATGTGATCTCGCGCTCCAGCTCCGGCTCCACCGCCTCACCCTCGCGCGCCAGCTCGAAGTACGCCTCCACATCGCCGATGCGGCGCTCCAGCTCCACATCGAAGGCAAGCTGCTGCTCCAGCCGCTTGCGCTCGCGCATCAGCACCTGCGTCTCCGCGGCTTTTCCCCACACCGCGGGGTCGCCCAGCTTCTCTTCCACTGTTTTTAGCTCCGCGCGCATCCGCGCGGCGTCAAAGATACTCCCGCAGGTCGCGCACGCGATCGCGCACGGGAGCGTAGGCAAATTCCAGATCGTTCAACATAGATGTGTGCCTGACCTGACTTAGTAAGAAACTTTGAAATCCCCGAACAAATTCATCATCTCTAACAAGCAAAAACAGCTCTGTCATCGTGAGCGGCTAGCAAGCTGCATTCCTCTAAACACGCCCACAAAACCCACATGAGCGACCAAAGGGAGCGAATCTCACTTACCGCGCCGAAGGCGCCTCCGCCCGTACGGCCAGTACCTGCGATCGATCGTCAAACGCACCGCGCGCGCAATCGTCGCCAGCGATAGTATCCCACACAGCAGCGCAAAGACATCGCCGAACCGCGTGTAGAAGGTCAGGTCGTCGTTGAACCCATAGCGCACCGCCAGCGACGTAAACTCATGCCGCGGCACGCTCTGCGTAATCCGCCCATAGGGATCGATAGCCGCCGTCACCCCGGTGTCGGTATCCCGCAGCACCCATCGCCGGTTCTCCACCGCGCGCATGCGCGCCATATTCAGGTGCTGCCACGGCGCGCTGGTATCTCCATACCATCCATCGTCCGAGATATTCACCAGCACCTCCGCGCCATTCACCACAAACTGCCGTATCTCATCTCGCAAAAATCGATTCGTAACAGATGAAGATACCGTAATGATGTCCATGCAGCCGGAAGACAACGCGACGCCATCCGTGGGTCAGCCGTCCCGCATTGCGCGTCAGCTTATGGGCAAAGCTGAAAACATTTGCGAACGGCACGTACTCGCCCCAGGGCACCAGGTGAATCTTCGCGTAGCGTCCCAGCAGCGCGCCATCCGGAGTGAACACGCTGGCCGCGTTGTAAAAATCAATGTGGCCGCCACGTATATCCTCCGCCAGATTGCCCACGATCGCCGCCGCACCGGTCGCCGCCGTCATGCGCTGCATCAACGCGCGGAAGCGCGGATCGCCTTCCGTCAAAGGCGACTCCGCCTCCGGCCACACAATCAGGCTCGCGCGCGCAGCGTCGCACAGTGGTGTCACCAGAGGCGCATCGGTCTCCGGCATCCCGGCAATGTATGGCGTGCAGGTACGCTCGCTCCACTGCATGAAGCGATTCGTATTTACATCCCATAAGTCGACATACTTCCCCGTCCTCGGATCCCACTGCGTGCCCGCCCAGCTGTTGTCCTGCTGCACGTTCAGGTTCTCCTGCAGCAGCACCGCCGTCGCCGACGTAGGCGAAGGCGCCGGATGCCACAGCAGCCCCGCCTGCAGCAGCAAGGTCACCGCGACGGCCCCCGTCCAATCCCCCAGAACCTCTTCCGCCATGCGAGGGCAGCGGCAAACAAGGCATTCACCGCCAGCAGCACAAACGTGACCCCATAAGTCCCCGTCCACGGTGCGATGGTCGTCAGCGCCGCATTGTCGATCTGCGAGTAGCCAAGCTGGTCCCACGGCACCTTGATCAAATGCGCGCCCAGCAGGTCGATCGCCGTCCACAAACACGGCGCCAGAAACAGCGGCGCGCGCACATCGCCGGTTGCGTGACGCGAAAATGCAATCAACCATCCGAACAGCCCGTAGTACAGCCCCATAATCAGGCTGAACAGCAGCAGGATGCCCGCCGCTATCGGCGTCGGCAGCCCGCCGTAGAGAAACATCGTCTGGTAGATCCAGTAGCAGTTGATCGCGTACCACACCACGCCGAAGACCCAGCCGGTAAAAAAACCTCGCCACAGCGGCCGCTCTCCCTCATCGCTCGACAGCAGCGCCACCAGCAGCGGCACCGCACCAAACCACGCAAAGACCGTCCGCCACACCGGCAGCGGCCCGGCTATGGGAAAGCACAGGTTCAGCAGCACGGCCGAGAGCACCGCCAATCCCAGGCGGCCTTGGGTTGTCTTTATGCGCATGAAGCTTTTTTCCTGACGCTCTGAGGTAGCGGAGACCATCTCGACGTGGCCTTTCCTTAACCAAAGGCCACATAAGTTCCCGCTGGTCGCTCCCCACCTACAGAAAAATGCTCTAGCTCAGTCATGCGAGTCGGAGTCTACCATCCTGATCTTCTTCGACTTACCACGGATCTCCAGTTCCATGTCGGGAGATGGAAGTCAGTCAGCTCGCCCATAACAGCAACGTGAGCGACCTTCGGAAGCGAACCCGGCAGATCGCGCCGAAGGCGCATTTGCCTCGGACGGCCAGTCCGCGCGCCGCAGGCGTATCAGCGGACGGCAGATCCCGCTGACTCGGACTCCGGGGTACACTTCTTCCATGCTTATTCTCTTCGGCATGCGGCTGCTCGAAGTTATGTTCTTCGTTGGCATCGTCGGCTCCGCCGTTGTCGTACTCATTACCTCCTTTGAAGACATGTACGAGCTATTCGGCAAGTCGGAGGAGTTCCCTGCTGCAGAAAAGACGCCCCAGCCATAGGCCTGTTGCAGAAACCGGGAATGCGAATCTTCCACTATTTTTTCAGCCTCCGGGCGCCGCTTCGCATTGATTCTTTTGCAATTGCACGATAGCAGCGCGCTCCGGAGCGTTGACGCCCCCATCTATCCGCTCTACACTCAGCCGAGTACGCCGGGCAGGCAGTAGCACTCCACGCAGAGTGCCCCGCCGGACGTCAGGAACGAATGGCCTTCGAGAAAACAGTCGCAGCACCCTCTGGTCGCGTACGCCTCGTCGTTGCCTCCTCGGTCATGCTGTCGTTCATCTCCTTCTGGCGAGCAGCCGCCATCGTCCTCAACGACCTTGGCTCCTCCGCCTTCTACGCCGGCGGCATCTCCGAACAGTTAGTCGGCAAGTCCGCGCCCTGGTTCATCCTCGGCGTCATGCTCTTCTCCTTCGCGGTGCGCGCCGTGTATGTGGAGAGCTGCTCCATGTTCACCCGCGGCGGTGTCTATCGCGTCGTCAAGGAGGCCCTCGGCGGCACCTTCGCCAAGCTCAGCGTCTCCGCCCTGATGTTCGACTACATCCTCACCGGTCCGATCTCCGGTGTGTCCGCCGGTCAATACATCACCGGCCTGCTCGACGAGCTATTGGTCGTCGCCGCGCCAGCACAACTGGCTGCCCGCCGCCTTGCTGGGCCCGCACCATCATGTGCCCCAGTTGCCGATGGACTTCACCTCTGCCGCCTTCGCGGTCTTCGTCACCCTCTACTACTGGTGGCAGAACATCAAGGGCATCCACGAGTCCAGCGACAAAGCTCTTGAAGTCATGAAGATCACCACCGTCATGGTGGTCATCCTGCTCCTCTGGGGCGCCTACACTGTCTTTCATGTCGGCGCGCATCTGCCGCCGCTTCCCCGGCCTTCCACGCTCACCTTCAGCACCGACGCCTTGGCTTCCTCAAGCACACTCGACTACACCGAGATGCTCGGCCTCTTCGGCATCCTGATGGCCTTCGGCCACTCCGTGCTCGCCATGAGCGGCGAAGAAACGCTGGCCCAGGTCAACCGCGAGATCGAGCATCCCAAGCTGCGCAACCTCAAGCGCGCCGCCATCGTCATCGCCATCTACAGTCTGCTCTTCACCGGCCTCGCCACCCTGCTGGCCGGCATGCTCATCCCGGATGCAGTCCGCATCCCCGTCTACAGCGACAACCTGATCGCCGGTCTCGCCATGTACATGGCCGGACCGCAGGTGCTGCGCATCATCTTCCGCGTCTTCGTGGTCATCGTCGGCTTCCTCATCCTCTCCGGAGCCGTCAACACCTCCATCATCGGCTCCACCGGCGTGCTCATGCGCGTCGCTGAAGACGGCGTCCTCACCGACTGGTTCCGCAAACCCAACCGCCGCTTCGGCACCAGTTATCGCATCGTCAATCTCGTCGCCATCCTGCAGCTCTTCACCATCGTTGTCACCCGCGGCAACGTCATCACCCTCGGCGAAGCCTATGCCTTCGGCGTCATCTGGAGCTTCACCTTCAACGCTCTGGCCATGCTCGTGCTGCGCTGGAAGTACAAGGGAGAGCGCGGCTGGAAGGTGCCTCCCAATATCCGCATCGGCCACCGCGAGATACCTATCGGGCTGATCTCCGTCTTCATGGTGCTGCTCTCCACGGCGCTGGTAAACCTCTTCACCAAATCGGTCGCCACCGTCAGCGGCATCGCCTTCGCGGCTGCCTTCTTCGTCATCTTCTCGCTCTCCGAGCGGCAGAACCAGCGCCGCCACGCACTCACCGACCGCCAGATGCGCGAGCACTTTCAGCTCGAGCACGAAGACACCATCGGCCGCGAGGCGCTGCAGATCCGCTCCGGCTGCATCATGGTCACCATGCGCGATGCAGCCAATCCCATGGCATTGAAGTGGGTGCTCGCGCGCACCGATACCGATGAGCAGGATGTCGTCGTCCTCACCGCCCGCATGGTCGGCGCCGGCGGTCCCGAACTGCTCGACGCCTCGGAACAATCCTTCTCCGAGCACGAGCAGATGCTCTTTACCAAAGCGGTCTCCGTCGCCGAAAGCTTCGGCAAGCACGTCAACCTGCTGGTCGTGCCTGCCGGCGATGTCTTCGCCGCCCTGGTGCAGACGGCAAATTCGCTCGAAGCAGCTTCGGTAGTCTCGGGAATGTCCTCGAAATTGACCCCCCAGGAGCAGGCCTACTATGTCGGCCAGGCCTGGGAAGCGCTGCCCGAGCCCAAGCGCCAGTTCACCTTCAACGTCGTCATGGACGATGGCAGCGCGCAGGCTTACCACATCGGTCCGCACGCGCCCCACCTGCAGCCCGACGATGTGCAGCTCGTGCATCGCCTCTGGCTGAACTTCCGCCGCGATCCCGAACTCGCCTCGCTGCACCACAGCGATATCGTAACTTACGCGTTAACACGTCTCGCCTCCGAGTACGCACGCGACAAGCAGGAAACGCTCAAGGGATTGAAGCGCAGCTCCACCAAAGATGCTACGCCCACCCGCGCCTTCGGCAATCCCCGCGCCGCGCGCGAAGGTGCGAATGACTACAACGTGCTCGCGCCGAAACCCAACGCCGATAAAACCGATATTTCTTTCTGATTTTTCACTATTCCGCGAATAATAAAAATTATTCGCCCCTGATTTTCGTCCCTCTTTTTTTGCGTAGCTTGGCAAATTCCTTCATAATGGAATTCGCTGCGCATTTTTATGCGCTGTCAAAGGGAGGGTACGTGAAAGTAGAAGAAATACTGGCCGGCATCGATCAGGAGATAGCTCGCCTGCAACACGCGCGCAACCTGCTCGCCGGTGACCAGCCTCGCCGCGGACGGCCCCGTGGGTCCACATCCGCGAAGAAGGCAACCAAAGCCGTCAAGACAGCAAAGCCGGCGGGCCGCAAAAAGCGGAAGCTTTCTGCCGAGGGTCGCAAGCGCATTGCGGAGGCGATGCGGAAGCGTTGGGCAGAGCGTAAAAAGGCCACTGCGGGAAAGTAGCGACTAGGTTTCCTTAATTTCCCTTAAGTGAGCGACACCAGCTCGGTTATGGAAATTCAAGAAATCCGCTCTAGCGAAAGATTCGGCCCAGGGCCACAAAAGAGGGCAGCCACTCGCTGCCCTCTTCTGCAAAAGCACTTCTTGTCCCGACGAGCCCAATAATCCTCTACTCGACGCTCTCACCCGGCCGCGGCGCCACCATCGCAATGCCGCTTCCCTCCAGATGCGTCTTCAACTCCGCAGGCGTTCCCGTCAACGCCGGAAACGTTCCATAGTGCACCGGTATCACCGTCTTCACGCCGAGATACTTCGCCGCCAGCGCAGCATGTTTCGGCCCCATGGTGAAGTTATCCCCGATCGGCAATACCGCCACCGCCGGCGCATACAGCTCCTTGAATAGCTGCATATCTCCAAACAGCGACGTGTCCCCGGCAAGGTAGATCACCGGCGCGCCTTCGATCGCCAGTACATATCCGCACGGATTGCCCGCATAGACCGCCTTGCCGCCATCCACAATGCTCGAAGAATGCCGCGCCTCCACCATCGAAATGCGCACATCCTGAAACTGCAGGTTGCCGCCATAGTTCATCGGACTGATGTTGTCGACGCCCTTGCCCTGCATCCAGCTCGTCAGCTCGTAAATCCCCACCACCTTCGCCTTCGACTGCTTCGCCACCTTCACCGCATCGTGAAAATGATCGTCATGTCCATGCGTCAGCAGCAGCAGATCGATCTTCTCCGGCAGCTTATAATTCTTCGGAGACGAAGGATTGCCCTCAAACCACGGATCGATCAGGATGGAAGTCCCGCCCGCCGTCTGTATGTGAATGGTCGCGTGACCGAGCCAGGTAAGTACGTTTCCGCCTAAATGCGCCATGCTGTTTTCAAACTCCTCTTGAAACCTAAGATGCATCAGGTCTTTCGCAGTTGCGGACAAAGCTTAAGATGCATCTCGAGACAGCTCGTTCCGGCGGCTGCCCCACATCTCGCTTTTGAGCTGTGGGACCTTCTCGAATAGGCCACCAATGAAAGGTCGGAAGTCGAGAAACCAAAACCGGTGTCATCCTGAGCGAAGCGAAGGACCCGCAGTCTATCCGAATCACCGTAAGTCTCAGCCGACATCAAAGAATCCAATATGTCGATACTGCCTAACCACCTATGACCACAGCCCTCGACCCCAACATCGCCCCCGGCTCACCCTGGCCACCCGGCCCATCCTTCGTCCGGCGCGCATTTACCGGACAGGTCTTCCGCTCCAGCACCATCGAATTCCTCCGCGCCAACGCCCGCCTCTACGGCGATCTCGTCCACTTCCGCGCCGCCGGCCGCCACGTCTTTCAGCTCAACCATCCCGCACTGATCGAAGAGATGCTCGTCCGCGACGCGCGGCATCATCACCGCGGCATCGTCATGCAGCGCGCTCGCTTCGTGCTCGGCGACGGCCTGCTCACCAGCGAAGAGCCGCTGCACCTTCGCCAGCGCCGGCTCACCCAGCCTGCTTTCCATCGCGACCGCATCGCCGCCTACGGCTCCGTCATCGGCGACTACGCGCTCCAAATGACGCGTTCCTGGCAATCCGGCGCCACCCGCGACGTGCATCACGACATGCTGCTGCTCGCGCTGCGCATCGTCAGCAAATGCCTCTTCAATGCCGACGTCGAAGCCGAAGCGCGCAACATCTCCGCCGCCGTCGACGCCTTCATGGGCTTCCTGCCGCTCGCCTTTCTGCCCTTCTCGGGGCATATCATGCGCCTCCCGCTGCCCCTCATGGCGCGCATCCGTCAAGGCGAAGCCGAGCTCGACGCCCTCATCTACACCCTCATCCGCCAGCGTCGCGCCAGCGGCACACGAGCAGGACCAGGGCGACCTGCTCTCCATGCTCCTCTCCACCGTCGACACCGAAGGCCAGACCGGCAGCATGAGCGATCGCCAGGTGCGCGACGAGTGCCTCACCCTGCTGCTCGCCGGCCACGAGACCACCGCCAACGGCCTCAGCTTCGCGCTATGGCTCGCCGCGCTCCATCCCGAGTGGCAGCAGCGCCTGCACGACGAGGCACGCCAGTCCTCACCGCCGATGCCGCTACCGCCGCGGACTACACACGCCTCCCACTCACCTGGCAGCACTTCGGGAGACCCTGCGTCTCTATCCACCGGTATGGGTCACGGCGCGCACCGCGGCAGAGCCCTACAGTTTCCGCGGCCTCTCCATCCCCCAAGGCTCGCTGCTCATCGCCCCGCAGATCGTCATCCATCACGACCAGCGCTGGTGGCCCAACTCCGGCCGCTACGATCCCCATCGCTTCGCCGGCCAGGCGCCCGCCCAGCGCACGCAGGAGAACGCACCGCGCGAGAGCACGTCACGCCCACGCTTTGCCTGGTTTCCCTTCGGAGCCGGCACGCGTCAATGCATCGGAGAAGGCTTCGCCTGGATGGAAGGTGTCCTCGCGCTCGCGACGATCCTGCGCGATTGGCGCATCTCACTCCCCGCAGGTCACAGCCCGACTCTGGAACTACAGCCGCGCATCACCCTGCGCCCCAAAGCCGGCGTCATGCTCGAACTCCATCGCCGCGCATGGGCGAACCAATCTCTTAAATAGGAACTGTCATCCTGAGCGAAGCGAAGGACCTGCAGTTTAATTCCGTCAAAGCGCCCACAGCACCCGAAGTGCGCGACCAGAGCAAGCGAATCCAATCCGCGCCGCTGGCGCAATTGCCTGGGACGGCAAGTCCCCCGGGTGCCCCCATCTCGATTTTGAATGTGCGATAAAGTCGAGTCGCCCACAGCTATCAACGTGAGCGACCAGAGGGAGCGAATCCAACAATCCGCGCCGCAGGCGCAGTTGCCTGGGACGGCGAGTCCCCGGCCAGTCCTAGTTCGGCTTTGAAGCCGGCTTCCCCGTAGTCTCCTGCGCCTGCCCGCTCTGATCGCCCGTCGCATTCCCCTTGTAAATCGAGTACTGCGACTTCGGCCGCTCCATCTTGATCGTGATCTCCTTGGTATCGGCGTTCGCCACGTAGTCATTGCCAAAGGTCTGGAAGCCGTTCGCAATGATCTGCAGCCGCACCGTCGATCCAATCGGAATCACATCCAGCTTCGTCTTGCCTTCCAGATCGGTCTTCAGCTCCATGGCGCCCTGGTCCTTCCCTTTCGAGTCGATAGGGTGAAAGATCACCGCGGCATTCGGAATCGGCTTGCCGTTGGTCGCGCGGATCACGCTGATGTCGATCTTCATCGTCTCCGGCGGCGCCTTGTACTTGCGCCCGCGCTTGTCCTGCTGCGCAAAGGCAAAAACGGTCGAGAGGATGATCAGAAAAAGAGTGGCGATGCGGAAGAAGCGATGCGACGACATGCTACCCATTTTAGTGGCTCTCATCGCCTCTTTCCACGGATTACCTGCGGTACGTAGTGACCAACTCTGAATACCGCCTCTTTGCGACGCGATCTTTTCACAGCAACCCTTCTCACCTGGCGCCTGACCCACATCAGGCAAACCGAAGCCCACCGGTAGCGAGCGGAGAGGATGAATAACCCGGCGAGAAGGAAAGGAAGGCCCGGAATGACGGGCAGGATCAGGCCAAAAACTCCAATGCAGATGCAAACCCACCCGACAACAGTTCCCCATGGGGATCCGGGCCTCTTCAGATTCGTGATTCCAGCCGGGTACCTTCATACGATTTAGACTGCATCCGGCTGCAAACGTTCACTGTCACATCGTCAGAACCACGCGGAACTGAGCCTTGCCGCTCATCATCCGCGCATAAGCCTCGGCCGCCTTTTCCAGCGGATAGGTTTCAATCATGGGACGCACGCCGGTCAGTTCGGCGAAGCGCAGTGTGTCCTCGGAATCTGCCGGTGTTCCCGCGGCCCAGCCTTGAATCGTTCGGCTTCCATTAATGAGCTGTACCGGTGTGACTTCAATCGGATCAAACGTCGCACCGATCACCACCAGCTTGCCGTTCGGCCCCAGGCCGTCGATCAGCTCGGACATCGCCTTCGAGCTTGGGGCTGTCGCCAGAATCACCCGCGCACCGCCCAGCTTCTGCAACTCCTCCGCTGCGTTCGTCGCTTTGCTGTCGATGTACACGCTCGCGCCCAGCTTCTTTGCCAGCGCCGCGTTTTCTGGCCCGCGCCCGATCGCCGCGACCTTATAGCCGAACTTGCTCGCAAATTGAATTCCCAGATGACCCAGGCCGCCAATACCCTGCACCGCAACCAGGTCGCCGGGCAGCGCACCGCTGTGGCGCAGAGCGTTGTAGGTGGTAATTCCGGCGCAGAGCAGCGGCGCCGCATCCACGTCACTCAGACTTTCCGGTATCGCCACCAGTGCCTCCACGGGAGCGACCATGTACTGCTGGTATCCCCCGTCATAGCTGATGCCTGGAATCTTCAGATTCCTGCAATTGCGAAAATCTCCGCGCCTGCACGCGCGGCAAGTGTTGTCCTGCCCGCCGTGCCAGCCCACGCCCACACGCTGCCCCTTCTTCCACGCGGAAACACCGTCACCCACTTCATCGATGATGCCCGCCACCTCGTGCCCGGGAACGCGGGGATACTGAATTCCCGGCCAAACGCCTTCCTTCGTGAGCGATGTCACTGTGGCACACCCCACAGGCCTGCACCTTGATCCGCACCTGTCCTGCACCCGGCTTCGGAATCTCGCGCTCGACGATCTGAAAATCTCCTCCCGGACCGGAGACCTGCGCTACCTTCATCGTTCCGATTGCCACTGCTGTCGCTGCCATGAATGCCTCCTGTGGGTTCTCAATCATGGTGTTGGAAAAAACACTCGCTGACGGATTGACCGATGCTTGCGGGAATGCTGCCGTCAGTGGACTACTGAGTGTGGTCGTTCTTACCGTGGTCTTCGGGCGTCGCCCCTGACTTCGTGGCCCCTGAAGTATATCCAATCAGCCGGAATAAAGGAGAGCTGGCGCTCCCGTTGCTAGCGAGTATACCGCCATTTTCTGACGGGTCAGTGACAGGCGCGGCGGTGGAAATACCAGTCCCTGGCCCGAAGGAAATCCGCTCCAGGCATCCGCATTCCTTCCAAAGCTTCTCCCAACTCCACATCCCGCACGTCACCTCCATCGGCAACGGGAATCCGAGCTGATGCGCGAGCATACACACCTGCCCGCGATGATGAGCTTCGTGAGAAATCATGTAGCACAGCATCTCCACGCCAACCGGCCACGGCTGAGCCCAGCCATCTCTGCGAAACGTCTCGATGTGGCCCCGTCCTCGCCAGTGCTTCTGCCAGCATCTCCGCGCAGCGAGCGGCGCTCTCCGCCAATCCCGCACGCGCCTGCTGTGGTGTGCAGTTCGCGCGGTTGAGCTGCGGTGGAACCTTCAGGTGCGGAGCTGTCAGCCTGACCCACTTGTGCGGACGTTGTGCACGTGGGTGAAGATCGCCGCAATGCTGCGCACCTTGCCCGGCGGCTTCGACTCTCCACGCCGCAGGATCAAGATGCTCGAGGAGCATCTGGTTCATGCGCTCATTCGCAGCAAAGATCTGGACTGCGCTCGGCCAAGCTGACTCTGAACCTTCTGTTGCGTGTGAACCTTGCGTTGACGCGTGATGATGCGCGGACTCGTGACGTGTGGACGCGTGGTCATAGCTAGCTGCTCCTTGACCTATAACGAAGACCTGTAACGAACACTTCCCCGCCGG
The DNA here is from genome assembly GCA_963712845.1 of uncultured Acidobacteriaceae bacterium. Taxonomy (GTDB): domain Bacteria; phylum Acidobacteriota; class Terriglobia; order Terriglobales; family Acidobacteriaceae; genus KBS-83. The sequence continues at coordinate 1,016 of CAVQJM010000017.1, read as the reverse complement.
GCGACAGCTCGAAAACTGGAACCATAGAATTATTGCAGTAACAAAAAGCCCCCGCTTGCGCCAGGCGCTTTCTCCTTTGGCGCCTCCTACCTTCGATACGTTTTTATCTGCCACTCTGCTACACTTGGCGCGGCCATCTACAAGCACTACCACTGAATAGTGGCGTTCGAACAAGAATCGCCTTGTGTGTGAGGTCCTCCAGATTTTCGCAAATCCTGCGGCCGACGGACAAACCTCATGTCTATTTCGGCGGAGTGCCACATCCATGGGAGTCTTTCGCTCTGCCCGGCAGCAGGTTTAAGACGTAGCCGGGCGAGCTTTGTCGATGGCCATTCCCGAGACGGTGCGTCACCCTCAATACAGACGATTTCATTGGGGGGAACCAACTGTTGGTTCTTAGCGCTCCATGGATTCCATTCGATAGTCTGCGGCCTTGCGGATCTGCTTGATGGCTGGCTCACAGAAGAGCGCTAAGGGTCTGCCGGTGCTCGCATCGGTGAGATGGATCATTAGAGTGGCAGTTTTATACGCGCAAGTGGAAATCGATCTTCGCCCGCGTATGTCCAGCGCTTCAGTGGGCGACATCGTACCGGTGCCTACGTTGCCATCATGAAGCATTGGGGGGAACATACAACTAGCTTGCGAGTTCGCATAGCCATGCGCCGGATCATCGGCGGGGGTAGTTATCGCGATACTAACCGTTAAATATGGCAATCACGTGACCAGTGCTGTCGCTTCTGGATGCGGGACAAGGTCCTGATGCGCGCCCAGGTAGATCGCGATTATCAGGATGTTCTTGGCTGGCTGGCCGTTTTCTGTCGATAACGGTCCCGCCGGTCGAACCCGAGCCGGCCGACCGTGCGGCGGAAGGTTATCAACCCTGAGACCGAACGCGATGAATATCACCGGCGGTGTGTGACGGTGACGCCGAGCTAGCAGCAGTCGATCAAGCCCTGATTCAGATTCTTCACCTGGAATAAATACAACAAAAGCCCTCGCGTGCGCGAGGGCTTTCT
>CAVQJM010000016.1:0-18878 GCA_963712845.1 uncultured Acidobacteriaceae bacterium | reverse complement strand
CCGGATAGCCGGTTACACGGCCACTTGGCCGGCACACAGATCAATCTGAATAGGTCGATGAGCGCTTTGGCCTGTAGCCGTGATTTGACGGCGAGACTCCGTGATTGAGGGGACGCACTCAGAACGCCGAGGTTCGCAATACTTCAGGAGTCCGGACCGAGCTCCATTGTCAAAGCATAGACGGGCTGCCTACAGCGCATTCCCTGTTGCGCAACGACCCCATCATGACAGCTTTTCGGCAACTCACGACCGATAGACATGCAAATGCGGAATCTCGCAATGCAGCACGCGGACCGCTGCTGGTCGCGCTCCACTGATCTCTATTAAAACGTTAAGGTTGCGGCTCTGAAGGTTGACAGGTCGTGCTCGGGGGGTTTAGAAGATTGGGCACGATTTTACGGCCACGGTACCCTAGGAGGTCTCACCATGCACAACACAACCCCTCGTTGGCGTGCTCTGCGCAGATTTGCACCAGCAGCACTGTTGCTGATTTAACCGCCGGAGGGCTTGGACAGTCGAAGACGCTGCCGGCCAACGCTCGTTTCTTTGTCCCCGAGCCGCCCAGCGGAGCCGTGCAGCAGGTGGAGAGCCTGTTGAAGCAGGGCCAGTTGAAGAACGCGCTGCTGGTTACCGCCATGGAGACGGTCCCGCAGGCGGTGTGGCCGACCAGCGGCACGCCTTCCGAAGTGAGCGCCACCGTGACATCGACTCTCCGGAAAGCGGCTTTTGAGCGAGCGGTACCGGCGCTGGTGCTCTACAACATTCCTGGCCGCGATTGCGGCAGCTATTCGGCGGGCGGCGCGGAGAATACCGCGGATTATGAGACGTGGATTGATGCTATTGCCGCAGCGATCGGGAGTCAGAAAGTGGTCATCATACTTGAGCCGGATGCTTTGGCGGACCTGCCCAGCGATCGCGGATACGATCCCACGCAGGTGAACATCCCGCAGGCTACGGCGGATCGATACACGCAAATCAACTATGCGGTAACCAGCTCGAGACCGGATCGCAGACGCTGGTCTATCTCGATGCGGGCAATAGTCACTGGCAGGCTGTGCCGATTATGGCGGCGCGCCTCGCACAGGCTGGCGTTCAACAGGCGCAGGGTTTTTTTACCAATGTATCGAACTACAATCCGAACAACTACGAAACGAAGTACGACACCTGGGTCTCAGAGTGCATCGCGTTCGCCAATAATCCAGACAACGGCGGCTGGAGGCTCGGGCATTATTCGTATTGTGCCAGCCAGTACTACTCGCCTTTCGGACCAGTCGATCCAGACAACATCGCGACCTGGACCTACACCGACCAGTGGTTTCAACAGAACATGGGAAGCGCGGTGCCCACGACGCACTTCGTCATTGACACCAGCCGCAATGGTCAGGGACGGCTCGATGCCACTATCTACGCGGCTGCGCCGTACAACCAGCCTGCCTCGGTCATCCAGACCCTCAGCAATGGCAGCTGGTGCAACCCGCCGGCTCGTGGACTTGGTCTTCATCCCACGGCGAACACCGGCGTCTCACTGCTCGACGCTTATCTCTGGGTGAAAACACCAGGCGAGTCAGACGGCACGTGTGACGCCGCCGGAGGAGCGCGGGCGTGGGACTACGCCGACTACACGCAGCCCGGATGGCCAACGGACGCCGCCGGCCAAGCGGTCTTCGATCCGCTGTGGGGCCTCGACGATCCAATCGCAGGAGCCTGGTTTCCACAGCAGGCTGTGGATCTGGCGCAAAGGGCCAATCCCCGTTTGCTGCCCTGATCGGGTAAGCCGAACGCGTGCGGGAGCGGCGGCACTGTCGCTCCCGGGCGGGCCAAAGCATAATAGTGACCTCCCGGCGGGCCGCAGATTTCTACTTCTACGCCAGAAATTTCTGCTCTCAAATAAGCGACGGACCATCCAAGCCATAACCCAAAGGGCAAGTGCTTCCATAGTCTCTTCGTCAGTTTTCAGATAAATCGCTAACTCACTCAGCAACAAGTGCCAGCAGGTCACTGGCCGTGTAGTCGGCTTTTCATCCATCTGAAGAGATAAATCGATCTGAATACCTCGATGAGTGATTCGCCCCGAAATTCGTCACTCGAAAACCAAAGTTCCGGTTTGTCGGCCACCCGCCCTCAGAGACCGACGCTAGAAAACGGCTCGGGCACTTGGGGGAGCCGCGGCGTGCATCACGACCTTTGCTGGTCCAAAGGGTATTACGCTGAACGAACTGAGAATCGAATGCTCATTTCCGGCAGACATGGCTAAGCAGCTAGTCTACGATTCAGAGTCAATCTCATGGTCGGCGATCTCAAAGTATGACTCGGAGGCGGTTCATCCTTTCCTGCGCGCCCGGACATGCTTCCAGGCCTTGTAATAGTCGCCGTCAGGATCGTAGGCCAGCACCGAATACACACCGGGCTGGCGCACGAGGGGCGTGAAGGATTCCCCGCGGATGCGGAGTGTGTAAACCACTTCGCCGCTTGTCTCATCCTGCACTTGAACCACCGCGTCCGGTGGCCGCTCGTCTCAATGGGATCGAGTTGCCACGCGGCACCCCACAGACCGTTATCGATCTGATCGACGGTGAGCGGCCAGCCTTCATAAGGGCGCGCGCTCGGTTGTGACGGATCGACCCACCGCGGCCACTCGGCAATCGTGGTTTTGCGTGTGCCACGGTTGCAGCTGAGGATGGTGTATCCCGTCACCCGAAAACGAAGACCTTCCAGACCGGAGCCTTGATAGCGCGCGGGGTTGGCGATGGCAAGCACCGTCATGCGATTGCCGAAGGCATCGCGGTGATCCCCAGTGTTGGGTTTGCCCGGCAGGCCGTTGCCCCCCGCCTGCGGAGGAAACCACCGGCGCGGCCAGATGTTAGAGATCGCCGGAGTGCAAACGGAATACACGCCGTCGCGGAAATCGTCCACACCGTACTGGCAAGTGGAACCCAGGTGTTGGTCACCGTTGAGGTGCGCGGCAAATCCCTTTCTCCATTTGCGTATTGCCGCGTCGCGTCCGTGCTGCGGCCATCCGGCGGAGTCGTGATCGGCAACCAGGTGATCGCCGGTAAGATACACGCCGACAGCAGGGATTGCCTCATTGGGATCCTTTTGATCGTCGATGATTCCCGCCGGTTCAGTGTGTAGGCAACCGAATGGCGTTTGCGAAACGGCAAATTTCATCCAGGTGCCGCCGCTCCAATCCCGCGCCCAGTATTCAAGAAAGTCCAACTGCCGCTGGCCAAGAAGCTCGGCACCGGACACATTGCTTTGCGTTGCCGCATCCCAGTTCGGGTTGAGTGCGAAACCATTGCGGATATCGGCTTCCGGCAGTTGCTGTTTCGGCGCGGACTTCCACTTTCGATCCTCAAGGATGGCAAAGCTCACGCCGCCCCATTCGAGACTGGTGTAATAAACGCCAATGCCTTGCTCCACCGGCGTTGGGTCGAAGGGATCGGGAAGATGGGCGGTTTGCGAACGCTGAACCATATTCACCCAGCGCTCCGGCATCTTATAACCGCCTGAATCCTGGGCTGCATATCCCTGCTCACCCAGAGCGGGATTGGTGGGACGTCCGCCGCAACCCCAGATGTTGCCGTGGAACATATCATGGTCATCGGTCATGCAGACTGAAGGAATATCGCGCGTCAGATCCCGGACCGCCCAGCCGAAGATGTACCACTTGCGGAGGAAATCGAACATGGCGGGCTCGAGCCGGCTGGGATCGCGCGTTTCGATCACACCGAAGCCACCCACTGGCTCGTAGATCTGATCGCCAGTCCACAACAGAATGTCCGGCTGATGATGAGCCAGGTGACGGGTGAAGTCGGAGTGCGGAAATCCGAAGTCCCAGATGCAAGTGAGCAGGCCAATCACCACGTCGGGCTTGGCTTTCGGGTCCATGCGGATGTGGCCGGTATAAGTATATTGCTTTGGCACTCCGCTGCCATCCGCCATGGCATAGAGCACGCGATAGGCCTGCTCTCGTGATGCATCCCAGGCCGGGACGCGAAAGATGACGTTCCATGCGTCCGTATCCGGATGGGCTTTGGCGATCGATTTCCAATTCCCATTTTTATCGGCAACTTCGAGTTCAGCGGGCGTCGATGCATCGCCGAGCGGGGGAAACTGCGCTGACAGCTTCAACGTACCGCGGCTGACGGTGTAAAGGGTGAAGAGAATTGGCCCGTAGGCGCGGCCTTCCTTCACTTCCACGCGGCTTCCGGCAATCGTCCAGTCGGCGAACCAGAATCGCAGAGTTCCGCCGAGATGTTGGTTCCGCGGGTACCAGTCAAAATCTTCGATGGGCGCATCGAATGCGGGTGTAGTCTCTACAGTCGCCGAACTGCAGACCAGAGCCAAAGCGCCGGTAAGTGATTCGGCCGGAACCACGCGATCCATATGGGCAGACTCACCCCGCGCGTTGGAAGCGTGAAGCGACACCGTATATCCTGCCGCGGAGGGATGGGCCCGCAGTTCCAAATGCAGATCGGTGTTGAGATCGATGCGCCCAGCCGAGTCTTCTAGCTGGCCGATGAAGAGGCGCCCGTCGGCATGGATGCCGATGTTCATACCCCGGCCATAGATGGCCGCTGTGCGATAGTCGCCGTGGGCGGGTTTGATGCCCACGCGGAAGCCAACAAAACCGCGCTGGAGCGGGATGGAGTCTAGCCGGCCCATGCGCACGCGAAGCACGAGATTGCCCGAGTGGGGAGCAACTTCACGTGTGAGCAACGTAACATTTCGATCGCCGCCGGCACGGATGCACTCCAGCCGCCCCTGATGCACGCGCCAGTCTTGCAGCGGATTGGTCCAGTACTCCGGTCCGGCCCAGGGACGAGTCGCATCCCGCGGCCAGGTGCTGCGGAAGGAGACCTTTTCTTTCTCCTCGGCACTGGGCATGGGCGGCGCAAGCCTGAGCGCGGTGGCACTCAGCGCCGTGCTGCCGGCCTTTTTGAGAAAGGATCTGCGGTCCAGAGGATTATTCATTCGGTGATGTCCTCTCTTCTTGTTCTTCCCTCGTTCTGCATGGCACGCAGATTTCGATCGCGACAGTGTAGCGGCAAACCGAATGCGTTTGGCTCTTGCAGGCCGCAGGACTGGTTGCTAATCAATTACCACTGGCAGGCGACGTTGCGGGCCAAATCGACAGACCACTGAAAAAAGACATTCCCGCAGCCAAGGCTGAGCCTGGGTTTCGGCTCATTCATTCACACCTGACCACTTTGCATTCCCAGACTACGAATCTCATGCCTTCGCCTGAGGAAACGCGGTAATCCGGAGCTTAGCCGCCGCATAGGGCACCAGCCTGATCGTCTCTTCGGCCTCCTGCGTGAGCACAGGGCTCTGCGGTACGGGATCAGCGACACCATCCACTGCCTGCCAACCAGGCACCTTGCGCGCAGGCACCTGAATGGTCACTGGAGTTCTATCGAGTGCGAAGACGGAGCCGCCAATGGAATGTTCTTCCACTGCAAGTACGTTGGCATTCTCTTCTTGAACACTCAACGCGTAGTTCCATTCGCTGGAAGGGAATACCTGCCAATCGGCCGTCATCCCGCGGGTACGCAACTTCACCCAGTCCTCGCCGATCGCATAGGAGAACACCAGCGGTCCGCGACTGACCGAAAGAGAGTCGTGATATCCACGGGCCAGATGGGACGCCATTGACAACCTGATCTCAATGACGTCTCCCTTCGTCCAGGTCCGGTCAAGCTTCATGAAGCCATCTGCCGTCTCCGCGGATTGTACCGTTCCGTTCACCTTGATCGTGGCTTCCCTCGTCCATGCGGGAATCCGGCAACGAAGAGGAAACCGGACCGGTGCATCGGGATCGACTGCGATACGAATGTTTTCGCGGAACGGATACTCGGTCTCTTCGATGAGGTGGACCGCGGTGTCTCCTACAACACTGTTTGCCTCACATGGCGAGTAGGCGGCCGCAACCAGGCCATCGTCATGCGAAGCCATCCATAAACTCGCAGCGAATTTGGGCCACCCCTGATGAAAGTTCGCTGTGCAGCATCCGAAATTCGGCTCCAGTCCGTAGAGATTCGACTCTGGTCCGTCGGTTGTCCATGGCTTTCGGTGCAGGCTCACTTCAACCTGGTTGGGCTCCTGATTGTACTGGTGTGCCCACATATCGTCCGTGAATGTACCCGGCAGTGCGTTGAAGGCAATCTGCTCTAAACGGTCGCCGATCGAGGAATCACCCAGGATCGCCAGCGACTGCTCCAGCGAGAACATCGTCTCTACCACCGTGCACAACTCGGAACCCTGCGACGGGTTTCTGCCCGCGAAGTGCTCGTCACAGGAGAACATCCCGTTCGGAAGACCGTGGTACTGGTCCAGCATGGCAAGCATCTGCCGTAAGCCGCCACGATCCGCGTCGCCACCGGACACCATCGACCAGACAGGCGCCGCTTTCAACGCTTGGCCGTTATTGACGCCATGTGTGGAGAGCGCGTAATCGCTGAGCCCTTTGTTCTCGTCGAGCTTCAGCATCTTCGGGGTAACGGGATAGGTGTATCTGAAATCGGCGAAGTTCGCCTGCCAGTCGAAGCCCTGCTTATGCAGCAGCCGCACCAGATCGATCAGCTTCGGATCGCCGGTCCGGTTGTAGAGCCAAATCGCGGTGAGCGCATTGTCCTGCCAACGGAATTTTCCCCAGTCGCGCAGAGGCCGCTGCGGCAGGGACTGCAACTGATGCGACAAATAACGGGACAGGACTGGGATCACCCGCGGATCGCCCGTCGCTTCCTCGTACTGACACAGCGCTTTCAGCATGACCATGCGCGGCCACCAGTCGTCGTTCGTTGCCGGGCCGATCATGCCATTCGCCGTCTGATGGGTCAGCGTCCAATCCACGTAACGCTGCGCCTTCGCTTTGAGCGCATCGTCGTTCAGCAGGTAGGCTAGCGGAATCAATCCGTCCAGAAAGTACGGCCCCCGTTCCCACGATTCTCCCGTGCCGCCCAGCCACCCACTGTTCCTGCCGACATCCGCCCAGGTCTCGTCCAGATGGCCACCTAAGCCATTCGCCTGGATCTCCATCTGGCGCCGCAGCCACCCTGCAGGGCGAACCGACCCCAGCGGAAGAATATAGAAGGCATTGGGCGCCAGCGGACGCCGATTTTTCGGCGCTCGATTGCGGTGCGAGCGCGCATTCTGTGCCGGCGCGTCGGCAGCGACGTGTCGTTTCTTACCCTGCGCCGCGCTGCTCAGCTTCGCAGCCAAGGGGTATCCGCTTGCAGCGGCAAGAAGCTTCAGCACATCTCGTCGCTTCAAGAGATTCATCGCCCTCTCCATGTACCATTGATTGTTGCAGGTCGAGCACCTTGACCGCTTGGTACGACCACAGCAAGCTTTCCTTATTTGCGCGCGTTGGTCTATAGAACACTTGATCTACTACGGGGTGAGACCAGGGCGGTCCATCTTCAGTCTTCGAGTTTGATCAGCCCTCGCTGAATGGCGATCGTTGCGGCCTCAGTACGGTCGGAGACCTGAAGCTTCTCAATAATCTTCAGCACATGGTTGCGCACGGTGTGGCCGCTGATTCCCAGCGCATGCCCGATCTGCTTGTTCGTCGATCCTTTGGAAAGCAGCTCGAGTATCTCGAGCTCTCTCGCCGTCAGATCGATGCGCACCATCCGCTCGGCAAGTCGCACGGCAATGTGATTGGGCAGGTACCTTCGTCCGGCGTGCACGGAGCGGATGGCTGCCATCATGTCTCGCAGCGAGGCGTCCTTCAGTAGGTATCCGAGCGCACCGGCTTGCACCGCTCGATAGATGTCCTCGTCCGTCTCGTAGTTGGTAAGGATGATGGCCCGCGCACTGCTTCCCGCGGATTTCAGCGCTCGCAATGTCTCCACGCCGCTCATTCCCGGCATGCGCAAATCCAGCAACAACACATCGGGCCTCATGCGGTCCACCATCTGGAGCGCATCCGCTCCGCATAGGGCTGAGCCCACCAGTTCCAGCTCCGCCCGCGTTCCCAGCATGCTGGCGAGTCCGGCGCGCACCACAGGATGATCGTCAACGATGAGTACTTTGATCCGGCTTTCGGCCTGCACCATCGACCAGCCCCCTCCATATATCTTTTACCGCATCGCTTGGCAATGCCCCGCAGCCACTGCGTCGGTCTTTCGCGCCCTGAGCCCAGATCGCACCCGTATCTCGGTACCTTCACCGGGCGCGCTGCGAACATGCATCGTCGCTCCGATATTGGCGGCCCGCTTGCGCATGCTGGGAAGACCAAACCCAGTCACTTCGTCATTCTGTGCGAACCCGCCACCGTCGTCCTGGATGGAAAGCTCCACTGTCTCTCGATGGTAGGTCAGCTGGATGCGCAGTGCCGTGGCATGCGCATGCTGCACCGCATTTGCCAGCGCCTCCTGGCCAATGTGGTACAGCGTATCTGTAACACGCAGAGGGGCCTTGACCGGTGTGCCGACGCAGGTCGCTATCACTCGCACGGAACCGCCCGCGACCAGTTGGTTCGCACACTCCCGAAGTGCCCCCATCAGATCATTGGAGACGGATTGATCGGGCCGCAATACTGCGATGCTTCGGCGCGCCTCCTTATGACTTTGCCGAACCAGCTCGCTGGCCAGGTCCAGCTGCTCGTGCAGCCACGGAGACTCCTTGGGCAGGCCTTCGCGGATGGCCTTCAGTTGGAATCCGATCCCGGCAAAACTCTGCGAGAGCGTGTCATGCATCTCGTATGCAATGTGCTCACGTTCTTCAATGACTGCGCGCAATCGCCAGCTCTGCACGCGATGATAAAGATAGTTGGCAGCGATGCAAAGAAGCAGAGCTGCAGTAGCCAGCCAAGCCACGTGACGCGCATTCCACCAGGGCGGTCCGGCAACCACCACAACGTCGTCACTCGAGCGCAGCAGCAACACAAATGGCACGAGGTCGCGCGTGTATGCCCCATCCGCAACAGCAATGCCTCGGAGCCGAAGCGTGCTTCCCGATTTCAGCGTGTCGTAAAGGGTGCTGCCCCGGCCCCGATTGAGTACCGCCTGAAACGACTGCGGTCCCTCGTCAAGGCTCAGAACCAGGCTGTCGTCCTTGCGGCGCTCCTTCTCGGTTAGCAACCCCTGTGCTTCGACAAAGGTCGCATCATAGGCACCGGTGGCGACTTGCGATGCTGTTACAGCCAGCGGTGGTGTCGGCGTGTTTTCCCAAAGCACGCGCACGCTGGCCTTCTCGAAGGTGGAGCTGAATGCGGTCGCACGAACACTGCCCGTCACCTCCACCTCATCGCCCACTTTTAGGAGCCGGCCAGCTGCACCCTCCACGGCAACCCCGCCGGTCGCGTCCTGTATGAACAGGGACGGTGACGCGAGTACGACTGCGCCTCGGACCGTTGCCCGCATGCGCTCCGCAGGCGAGAGCAGGCGAAGACTGCTGATCGACCTGGCGCTGGAGATCGGCGCTTCGCCTTGCCAGACATTGTCAGCATGCGGCGAGAGAACCCTCCAGAAGCTTTGATCATCCGCCGGTGCGGTGTGTTCGGAAGACGGGTTCCGCCTGCTGGCGAACGGAAGCATTGCGCTCAGATCAGCCTGACTCGCTGGGCGAATCGCAACGTTGCGCCAGACACCTCCGGACCCATAGGAGCGAAGCCCGGCGCGTCCTTTCTGTATGCATGCTCCATCAACCACGGCAATTGCGCCCTCTTTGTTTTGCTCGACGTCCTTTGCGGTCGCCAAAATATGGCACCCCTTGGCGAGGAGTTTTATGTGGTACCAGTGCAAGGAATGGACCGTCATGTGATCAAGGCTCAGCGGTTCATTCATCTCCGCCCAACCATATCCGGCGCGACCGATGACGAGCGAATTGTCCCAGATTCGTAAGCCGGCATAGTAGCCCGTGTATGCGTCTACGCCTTCCTCTTCTTCACTTGACCGAACAACGAGGCCTGCATCTCCATCCCGGCCCAACAGCATTACGTCGGCCTCAATCAAGTAGTCGGTCCATTGCGACGACCCCGTCATCAGCTTCGCACCGCGCTCGTCCGAATCGTTTCGCATCGATCCGTCCGCCAGTTCCCATGTGCCTCCCAGTGCCTCCCATTCATCGGCCTTTCCGTTCAGGAAGGAGTCGTGATATGGCAGTCCCCGCGAAGAGCGGTGCCTATACGCAGAGAGGCCGAGAAGGGCGCAGACGAGCAGCAGGCCGGCGAGGCCAGAAAGGACGGGCCATTTCCCCACCAGCCTAGCTCTCACTCCTGAAAACTCCGCTTCAGCGGGACTGCGCCCGGCTGCCAGCGCGCATTCACCAGGTCATGAATCATCTTGCTGCCCATGTTCTCCCGACTCACCAGCAGCGGCTTAAACACGGCACGCGCCGGCAGCGGCTGGCCTTCGAGTCTCGCGTGAATGAGCCGGACCGCGCGGTCGCCCATGGCTCGCGTGTTCTGCACAATCAGCGAATCAAGACTGGCGTTGTCGAATGACAGCTGATCCGGCTCAAAGCCGATCACCTTCACAGCCGCGCCCTGGTGACTGCTTTCGATGGTTGACAGCGCGCCGCGTGTTGCAGCCGATGTCAAAGCGACGATCACATTCACACCTGGGTTCTGTCGTAAGACCTCTTCGGCCTCTTCCTGTTCATGTGCAAAATTCAGCGTCCCCGGTCGCCGAACGACAATTCTGATGCCCGGATAGTTCCTCGTAAGGAAGTCCTCAAAGCTGTTTGCCCGCAACATGAGACCGGCGATGTCCGGATCGATGCCCAGAAGCGCCACCCCACCTTTCCCATGAGTCAACGCCGACACGCGTTGGGCGGCTAACCGGCCGCCCTCTTCTTCATCATTGAGCACGTAGCAAAGATTGCGGCTCGCTGGAATGAGCATCGGCGATCCGACGATCACAATGGGCAGTCCGCGCTCCAAGGCTCGACGGACGGGCGCAATCAGTGCGAGCGAATGATCCGGCGCAAGAATCAGTCCCCGATAGCGCTTCGCCACCACCTTCTCTACAAGTGCGATCTGCCCATCGACGTCGTCTTCTCGAGTCGCCGCATTCCAGTAAATGCGTTCTCCCACCTCGGCCGCCGCGAGCTGCGCCCCAACATTCTCCGGCTCCCACAAGATCGAGCCCGACGTTTGCGGAATCACCGCGATGCTCTGGGACGCACTGCGGTGGCAGCCGGCAGCATTTAGCAGCAGGACAAGACCCGCGGCCAGGAGTACAAGCCGCAAATGTCGTGAATTGCCCGTCATGACTTCTCCCTGCGTGGAATCTTTCACCGGGACACGACCAATGCAACGTCGAATTTCTGCTTATGGATCATCTGGTCTATTGAAGCTTGAGCCAGATGATACTTGTGCGTGCCATCGCACGCACATATAGTCACTCCGTCTTAAGGGTGAGGGCAAATCGGCGGCGCTTCAGACCAATGCAGCGTAGCGCCTGTGGCCCAAAATGCAACCGCTTCCAAAACCCCGGCTCGTACAAAGAACCACTTTCGCGAGGGCTTATGACACTCTACGCTGCCAAACTTCCGAGGAGTCCGCAATCTATCCGCCTGCTATCTGTCTTCATTGTTCTTCTTTGCGCGGCATGCATCGGACACGCTCAATTCACCAGCGGCGTTCAAGGTACGGTGGTTGATAACTCAGGCAAGGCGGTCCCCTCCGCAAGCGTCACTCTCAGAAACACGGACAACGAGGTCTCGCAGACCACGACTTCAAGCAGCACCGGCGGCTATCGTTTCCCCAGCCTCGCGCCCGGCAACTACGAGATTTCGGTCAAAGCAGGCGGCTTCTCTTCCAGTCTAAATAGGTTCACGCTCAACACGAATGAGACGCGCGATGTGCCCGTCACGCTAGCGCTCGGCACCGTCTCCACACAGGTTAACGTAACCGCGCAGCAGCCGCTGCTGGACACATCGGACAGCCGCAACCAGCTTACGTTGGACACCGCCGCCATGGAACAACTTCCCTTGGCAGCACGCAATCCGCTCGCTCTGATCACTCTGGCCCCCGGAGTGACCGGACTCGGCGCTGGTACGGCCACCAACTTCAATCCGGAAAACTATGTAGACGCCAGCGCCAACGGGCGCGGGCAGAACGGCAATCAGTACATCGTGGATGGCCTGGACGTCACCAGCAGCATTCGTCCTGGCGTCGTTAACCTGACGCCGAACGCCGATACGGTCCAAGAGGCGACCGTCCAGACCAACGTCTATACCGTAGATTACGGACGCGCCAGCTCGATCCAGACGGTGATCACCACCAAGTCCGGGACAGACGCCTTCCATGGCTTCGCCAGCGATTACTTTACCTATCAGGGGCTGACTGCCCGCGGTGAGTTTGGTCCGAAGAAAGGCATACCGCTGGCGCCATTTCACAGCAACAACTTCTCCTTCGGCCTCGGTGGCCCCATCATTCCGCATCACAAATTCTTCTTCTTCGCCGGCTTCGAACCGTACCGCGCTCTCACCTCAAATGCGGGAAGCACCCAGACCTACGAAGACGCGGCCTTCGTTGCGTTTGCCAACTCCGTCCGGCCCAACAGTCCTGAGGTGCAATTGTTCAACAAGTATCCGGCTACCGGCCTGACCTTCATCAACGCCCAGCAGACCGCGGCGCAGCTCTTCCCTACCATCTGCGGGACGCCTGAAACGGACGGTCTTCCCTGCAGTACGCCGGTCCTCGACAACGGCAACTTCAACTCCAGCTCGTTTAACAATTCCAATCAGTACAACATTCGCGCGGACAAATACTTTGACAAAGACCGCGTCTACGGGCTCTTCTACCGCAACACCATTGACACGGGCGGCCCCTCACCCAGACCTGCCTTTCAGACCACCAGCAAGTACTTTGTCTTCTCTATTCAGGGCAGCGAAACGCACACCTTCAATGATCATCTGCTGAACGAGGCCTATGTCGGCTACAACCGCATTGAGGGCTTCTCACCGGCCACCGGCAACTTCACTGTGCCCGTCGTGAATGTCACGGCGCTCGGCACCGGTTTCGGAGCAGGGTTCGCGCTGGGTGACTATATCCAGCACAGCTATCACTGGCGCGATGTGCTCACCTACGCTCGCGGGTCCCATACCATCAAGGTCGGTTACGAGGGTTGGCATGGCGACGACGTCGCTCTGTTTGCGGCAGCGTACTCGCAGCCCAGCTTCCAGTTCAACAGCATCATTGATCTAATCAATGACAACGCCTATTCGGAAAGCAATCTCACATACGACCCACTGACTGGCAAGCCCAAAGCGAACAACTACGGTTATGCGCAGACGACTGGTGGCGTTTTCGTCGAGGACAACTGGAAAGCCACCCAGAACCTCACTGTGAACTACGGCCTCCGGTACGACAACTTCGGCAACTCCTATCCCTCGCTGGCAGGCACAGGGCTGAACAATTTTCACTTTGCCATAGGTTCCACCTTCGCCGAACAGGTCGCAGGAGGCCGGGTCATACCGCAAAGCCACGTCTTCGGCAGCGATCTGAACTATGTCTTCAGCCCGCGCGGGGGTTTCGCACTCTCACTCGGCAACAGCGACAAGTGGCTCTTGCATGGCGGCATCGGCCTGTTTCATGACTACTTCACGCTGGGAAACAGTGAGAACGGCCTAAGCGCCAACCCGCCCACCTTCGCCAGGCCGACTTTCTACAATGACGGCTCCACCGCTGCTCCGATCTTCGGATACGGCACGCAAAACAGCTATCCCTTGGGCTTCCCGTATCCCGCCTTCGGTGGAGAGCAGTTGGATGCCAAGGGTGGCATCGTCGGCCAACAGATCAATATCTCTGGAGTGGATGGAAACCTGCGCAGTCCGTGGACGATCAACTTTAGCCTGGCGCTGGATCGTCAGATAACGCCTGGGCTTGTCACAAGCCTTGGCTATGTCGGCTCGCACTCCGGAGCTCTGGTCGGCGGCGGCGGCAACACCGGAGCCACCTCCTATGGAAATGACATCAACCTCCTTCCCGGTGACAAGATCCAGCACATCACCTGCAAAGTGGGCACGGATGGCGTCGATTCGTGTACGGGCGTGCAAACCCGTTTGAATACCAGTTTTGGAAGTATCAGCTACACCTACAACAGCTCCGTGGCCAATTACGATGGGCTTATTGCGTCGGCGCGAGGCAGGTTTGCGCGGCGCAGCTTCCTCACCGCCTCCTACACCTACGCGCATTCGCTGGATGATTGGCAAAACTATCCCATCGGTTATCCCACCAATCAGTTCTACGCAAGCTCGCCTTACGATGTTCGTCACAGACTCTCGATCGGCGCGTCGTATGAGCTGCCAGGCAACCATCTGAGTAACGCGTTCGAACGCCGCTCGCTTGGTGGATGGACGCTCGCAGGTATCAGTGTGCTGCAGACAGGTAACCCATTCACTGTTTACACAGGCGGAGCCTTCCACGCGCAGCGCATTGATCCGTCGGGTCCAGCAACAATTGGCAACCTCAAATACGCACCTGACAGTGGCGACTTCAATGCGGACGGAAACAATGCTGACTACCCCAGTGTGACGTCCCTGCACCAGAGCCACAACCGCGGCGATTACCGCCAGGGCCGCGGCATCTTCCCAGCATGTCCAGGTGGCGTGCTGCCATGCGGACAATTCATCCACCCATCGTTTGGGTCTCTTGGCAACGAACTGCCGAATCAGTTCCGCAACCCCGGGTTTGCAAATATCGACTTCACACTAAAGAAGATGACGTCGGTCACGGAGGGTATCAATCTCGAACTCCGGCTCGACATCTTCAACATCATGAATCGCGTGAACTACAGCGGCGTGGACACCAACCTCCAGGACGGCAATTTTGGTCAGACGACAAGCACCGCGAACAGTCCCCGCAATTTGCTCGCCGGGGCCAGACTCAACTTCTGACGCAACAACCTCACGCGTTCTACAGCAACGACAGCGCGCGTGAGGTCCGTGGCGCCTTCCCTTCGTGGCAGCAGGAATATAATTTCGAACATCGATCGATATACTTTTGAGGGCACTCACTGGCAATCCGCTCAAGCTTCATCCCGTTGGCATCGCCGCCGTGCTGAAACTCATCGTGCAGTCCGCAATTTTCGCCATGTGCGCCACGCTCTCTCTTGCGCAAAGCGCGCCGCCGAGTCGGTCGGCGGTGATTGCGGAGCTGCAGAATGGAGACAACAGCGCTGCGCTCCGCCTGGTCCAACAGGCGCTTTTGAGCGCCCCTCACGACTGCGCGCTGCTTTCGCTTGAGGGCATCGCGCAGACTCGTCTGCAACAGACAGAGACTGCGCTTCACACCTTCCGCAGCGCGTTCACTCACTGCCCTAACTATCTGCCCGCTCTGGAGGGCGCAGCCCAGATCGAGTACGCGCGCCAGGGCGCGGACACCGTGCCGCTGCTGAAGCGAATCGTTGCGGTGAAACCCCAGGATCCCACAGCCCATGCGATGCTCGCTACCACGCTGCGGCGGCAGGGCAAGTGCCAGGAGGCACTAGCAGACTATGAGGCCAGCAGCGCGCTGTTCCCCGGCCAACCTGCACTTCAACAGGAATATGGCTCCTGCCTTGTCGACACCGGAGATATCAAGGCAGCTCTCGTCCAATACCAGGAGCTGCTCCAGTCTCATCCGCAGGACGCGATCCGTTTTGACGTTGCGATATTGCAGTGGAAAAGCCACGCCAATGACGAGGCGCTGGAAACACTGGCGCCTCTACTCTCGGGTGGCCACGCGACACGGGCTCTGTCGCTGGCCGCAACCATCCACGAAGGAAAGGGCGAGACACCGCAGGCCGTCCATCTGCTGCGACAGGCCATCCTGCAGTCTCCTGATGAGCCGGAAAACTACATCGACTTTGCAGCGATCGCGCTGGCGCACTCCTCGTATCAGGTAGGCATCGACATGCTGAACGCAGGCCTCAAGCGGCTGCCCGAAGCCGCTACTCTCTATCTTGCCCGCGGCGTGCTCGAAGTCCAGCTTTCCAATAGCGATGCCGCTGTAGCGGATTTCGAGCAGGCTCATCGACTCGACCCCAAACTGTCACTTGTCGTTGATGCGGTCGGCATCATGAAGAGTCAGCAACATCGGGACAGCGAATCTCTCGCACTTTTCGAGGCTCAGGCGAAGCAGCATCCACGCGACCCGCTTCTGCAATATCTCCTCGCAGAACAGCTCTCCGAAACGTCCGCGGGCGCGAGCAGTGAGCGTCTGCATGAGGCGATCAGTGCAGCGAAACGGGCCGTCGCGCTCGATCCATCCTATGTTGCCGCCCACGACCTGCTGGCGGTGCTTTATCTCCGCGCAGAACAGCCGGAATTGGCGATGCGTGAGGCTGAAGCTGCCTTGAAGCTGGACCCCGCGGATCAGAATGCGCTCTACCAGAAACTCCAGGCATGCAGGCGCTCCGGAGATCGCCACCAGATCCAGGCCCTCACGGCAAGGTTCGTGGCCGTCCGCAAGAAAAACCAGCTCAATCAGCAGGCCACCGATCGCTACCGCCTCCAAGAACCCGGCAGCGAGGTGGACTCAGCGCATTGAATCATCGTTACGGGCGCAATGATAAGTCGGCTAGCATCGAGGCAGGGATCGTAACAGGAGTGTTCACTGCTGGTGCCAAGGATCAAGAAACGGCGCCTTGCAGTGCACCGCGAATCCGTCCCTTCCAAATACAATCTCGTTCGGTTGGCAACTTCCACCAGTCCTCGGTAGAAGGACACGAAACGCTCCAGTTCACTGATCTAGAGTGACTCGGGCTTTCGCTTGGCCGCATAGCCGGTTACACGGCCACTTGGCGAAGACATAGATCGATCTGAATGGATCGATGAGTGCGTTGGCGTGTTTCCAAGAACCGACAACCATTGGTTTTCGCGTTCGGAGCGTGGCGAATAGTCTAATTAATAGTGACTTCGCAGATTTCACTGCATTACAAGCATATAACGGCGCCTGCACTCGTGCTCAGAAGACGACAGTGCGCCAGGTGCGAAAGCCCGGAGCCTCGCCGTTGGTCTTCGGCAAGTTCCTCATGGCGTCCACGGCATTTGTGACGCTCGAGGACATCGCCGCGTACCTCCCTTCGTACGAAGAGAGCGTCGTCGAGGTGGAGATGGATTTAGTCCTCGGTGAGGCCTATGCAGGAATCGAACAAGACATACGCGAAGCGGTTAAGCAGAACCGCGGCAACCGAAGCCTGATGAGCCTCATGATGCACCGCCTGCTTCTTTACCCAGACCATCCGTTTGGTATCGGGGAGATTTGGGGCAAACGTTTCAATCCAACAATCGGCGGACATGAGCCTTTTCTGGTGACCACGGCACCGGATCTTCGCGAAGATTTCGTGTATGCCAAGGAACGCAAGCTTATTGAGGACATCCGCGAGGAGCTTCGGCAAGGAAGGCGTTGTCAGGTTTATGCGACCTTTACGGGTGAACACGATGTTGCAGCTCGCCTGGAGAGGGTGCTTCGTCAGGCCGGGTTGCGCGTCGCTGTACTACGGGCAACAGTGCCTACGCTCAAGCGAGAGCTTTGGTACGAGAAACAGCTCAAGGACGGTGTTGAAGTCGTCGTATGTCATCCGAAGTTGGTGGAGACAGGCCTCGATCTACTTGCGTTTCCAACGCTCTACTTCTACCAGACCGGGTATTCGCTCCACACGCTGCGACAGGCTTCGCGCCGGTCGTGGCGCATCGGACAGAAGCATCCAGTGAAGGTAAAGTTCTTCGTCTCCAAGGCCACGACACAGACCACGTGTCTCCGGTTGATGGGGAAGAAGATGCTGGTGGCGCTGATGATGGAGGGCAAGTTCTCGGGCGAAGGCATTCATTCTCTCGAGAGCGACGACGACATGATGAGCGCCATGGCGCGTGAGTTAGTCGAGCGCGGACGCGTCGGTGAATCCGCCGACGCCGTCTGGGCTGATCTTAAGCGCGAACGTGCCCAGCATATGCCATCGACGCCGATGGTGTGGCAAACGGCGCCGGACGAAGACAACGATCCATCGTTGCCTCTTCTGCCGCTGGAGCCGGTTACCGCATCGTCCCCTGCGCTGTATCTCGTCGAGTCCGATTCGAAGAGGCAACAGAAGCCTTCGACGCATTGGCCCACCGCCCACAGCGAGGGAGAGCAGATGCTGCTGTTCGCCTGAACCATCGCATGTGAGTTTGTGGCGAGTTGCCGCAAGCTCACACTTTTGGAGCTTTCAATGACAGAACAGGAGATTCTATGGGCAGCAAAGCTACACCTCTGATTCAGTTTCAAGGGACAACTAGCGTGGTGTCGTCTCCCACTCTGGTTGCCGCGGATCATTCTCTGCTTGAGCTAGACGGTGAGCTCGATGCGCTGCTCGATCAGATTCAGGATGAGATCGAAGAGCAGGGGGAGGCGAGCGCCCAAGCAATGGAGCGCTTCCAATTGTTCTGTCAGGCGATGGATGTAAAGATCGATCGGGTCGGCAGGTTTCTCAGAGTCATGGAGACACGTGCCGAATACTGCAAGAAGGAGTCGGCAAGATACGCCGCTCGTGCCAAAAGGGCGCAGAACAAGATCGAACGAACCGAATCCATGGTCCTCTACTACCTTGCCAGCCACGACCTCAAGAAGATCGAGAGCCACGAATTCAGCTTGAAGCGGAATAAGAACTCCCAGGACAGTGTGGTGATTAGTCAGCCTGAGAGCATCCCTGACGACCTACGCCGCTTCGAGGCAAAGATCGATGGCCCCCTCTGGCTCGACGTGATCGATGCGTTGCCCAAGACGCTGGCAGAACCGCTCACAGCTTCCGTCAAATCTAGCGAGCCCTCGAATAACGCGATCAAGCAACACATTGCCAATGGTGGCGTGGTCGAGGGAGCTTCGGTCAAACGCGGGTACCATCTGCGAATCGAATAGTGGGAAGCTCAATCAGACTCTTGCAGGCAGCATAGGCTTGCGCTGGCGC
>CAVQJM010000015.1:0-3278 GCA_963712845.1 uncultured Acidobacteriaceae bacterium | reverse complement strand
AAGGCGACGGTAAACGGCTCGAAGACTACATAACGCTGCAGCGAGTCGATCCTCAGTGGCGAAACTTCTTTGAGGACGGAGTTGTCCTTGACCTCTGGGAAGACCGCGAAAAAATGCGCGCGGAGCTCGCCCGCTTTGGCCCCCGTGTCTTTGAGGAGTATGAGGAATTCCTCGCGTACTCACGCCGCCAATACGAGATCGTCGAGCGGGGCTATCTACGCCATGGCTTCGACACCTTCAGCCAGTTCGTCCGCTTTTATGGTTGGAAGGACGCCCGCGGCCTCGATTACCTCAGATCGATGTCTGGCAGCATTTACAAGCGGCTAAGCAATCGCTATCTCCGAGACATCTTCGAATACTTCAGCAAATACGTCGGCTCCAGTGCGCTCGACTCGCCCGCTTTCATGAACCTCATGCCGAACATTCAGATGGAGTTTGGTCTCTGGTATGTCGCTGGCGGACTCTACGAACTAGCCCGTGCGTTCCGCAGGCGTCTCGAAGAAAACGGCGTCACCGTATGCCTGGAGCAGGAAGTACTGCGGTCGAGCACGCCGGCAACGAATGTCACTGGCGTGCTCGTGCGGGACTCCGACCGCAATTCTCACACCGTGCACGCCGATTACGTCGTCTCCAACATGGAAGTCATTCCAGCGATGCAGCGGTTGCTTCGCTCACCCGATTCCGTGATGAAGAAGCTGCGTCGCTTTGTGCCCTCCTGCTCCGGGATTATCCTCCACCTTGGACTGGATCGCGTTTATCCGCAGCTCGCGCATCACAACTTTTTCTACTCCCGCGATCTGCATGCCCACTTTCGTCGTGTTTTTCGCAAGGAGATGCTTCCAGATGACCCCACCCTCTATGTTGTCGCGCCGACGCGTACCGATCCCTCGCAGGCGCCGCCCGGCTGCGACAACATCAAGATTCTGCCGCACATTCCCTCTATCAACCATCGTCATCCTTACACGCGCGAAGACTACATCGCGCTCAAAGAGATCTGCCTCGACAAGCTTGAACGACTAGGCCTTACGGATTTGCGGCGCCATATCGTCGTCGAGGATTTCTGGACACCGTTCGACATCGAAGCACGCTACGCCTCCAATCGGGGCTCGATCTATGGGGTAGTCTGCGATCGCCGTCGGAATTTCGCCTTCAAAGCCCCCAAGCAAAGCACTCAGTTTCATAACCTGTTCTTCGTTGGCGGCAGCGTCAATCCCGGCGGAGGTATGCCGATGGTGACGCTCAGCGGCCAGCACGTAGCTCGGATGATCGTCGAACAAGCGGGGCAGAGCGAAGACATGATCGCGCCGGCCCTTCTGTGCGCTCTCGGCCTACCCGCTGGGTTCTCGCTGATCCAGCGCGTTCCCCTCTGCCCGCCCGGTCAGCCGCACTCAACAGCCCATCTCTCTATCGTCATCCCTGCACGCAACGAGGAGCAGAATCTACCGCATCTTCTCGCGTCGATTGCTGCCTCGTCCGTGCGGCCCGCGGAAGTTCTCGTCGTGGATGACCACTCCACTGACGATACCGCTGCCATCGCGCAGAGATTCGGTGCGCGTGTGCTGACCTCCTCGCAACTGCCCCCGGCTGGACCGGCAAATCATGGGCATGTCATCAGGGCGCCCAGCACGCCGCTGGTGACCTCCTGCTCTTCCTCGACGCAGATACGTACTTTGTTCCCGGCGGCCTCGCTCGCGTCATTGCTTACTGGCTGCGCGAGCAGGATCGGCGCCTTGTCCTCTCTCTGCTGCCGTATCACGAGATGGACGCCGCATACGAGCAGCTCTCGCTCATCTTCAATCTGTTCATGGCCGCGGGTGCCGGCGGATTCGGTGTCATCGCGGCACCCCGGCTCTTCGGCCAATCGCTCCTGATCGGCAAAGAAACGTACTTCGTCGCCGGCGGACACGCAGCCGTCCGCGGCATCGTTCTTGAAAATCTTCGCTTGGCCGGCGTGCTCCGCAGCTCCGGTGCTCGCCTCGTCTGTTTCGGCGGACGCGGCACTCTCCACATGCGTATGTTTCCCGATGGCTTTCCTCAGATGTCGGAGAGCTGGGCCAAAGCCTTCATCCAGGGAGCGACCGACTCCGGCAGATTCGTGCTTGCCTCCGCCATTGTGTGGATCTCCGCGCTCTGGTCCACCGCGCTGCTCCTCATCGCCCCACGTAACTATGGCCGTCCCGCTCTCGCCGTGGTTTACCTGCTGCTCAGTCTGCAACTTGCCTGGTTCGCGCGCCAGCTTGGCAGCTACCGTTTCCTCATGTGCCTGCTGTATCCGCTGCCGCTCGCATACTACTGCTTCGTCTTCGGCCGATCCGCCGCCCGCCGCGCTCTCCGTCGTAAAAACGTTTGGCGAGGCCGAGAAGTATGACCGCGCTGGTGTGGGCAGCAAACCTCCTCGGCTGGCCCGTAATTCATATCTCTATCGCCTCCGCCGCTCTGCGCCTCCCACCGGAACTCTTCGCGCGCGATAGCTGGCTAACCATTCCACGCCGCTGGGAGCATGATGGCCAGCTCTATCGGGATTGGTTCGCCATTCGCAAATGGAAGTCCCTGCTCCCGGATGGTGCGCCTTGGCTCGGAGGCTTTGGCAAGAAGAAGCTCCGCGGACGAAACCGCGCCTACCTCGCACAATTCCTCCTCGAAACGCGCCGCGCCGAAGTCGCCCACTGGTGCATGCTCGCCTGCCTGCCCGTCTTCTTTGTCTGGAATCCCCCGTGGGCGTGTTGGATGATGACCGTCTACGCCATCGCCGCCAACCTGCCCTGCATCCTGGCACAGCGGTACAACCGCCTAGCCTTCGAGCGTGTCGCTCGCATTCAACGCCAGGCTCTGGCTCGACCATGATCCCATCTGTAGAAAAACCCGATCCTGCGCCCCGCAGGCGTCGCTACGTGGTTTATCTCTTCTGCGCGCACGATGAAACTAACGGCGCCTGCGGCTACATCACCCGCATCCAGCCCTGGGCCGCTCGCATGAGCGCCCTCGGCGAAACCGGTGAGCGTGTCTTCACCGATGAATGCGACCTCATCGAAACCATCAACCCACTGCTTCCTCGCGGCTCCGACGTCCGTGACGTTCTCAGTCACATCGAGAGCCCCGAGGGCTTTCTCTATCTCCTCCACCTCAACTCCGAGGAAGCGGCTCGTCTGGGATGGCGCGTCTCTGGCCGCTCTGAGTGACACACTTCGACTGTCGGATTGAACACCCGCCTGCTAATCGGCTTCGTTCAAACGCCCTACTGTTCACTACTTTCAGTGGGACTTTCCACTTGGCCGAAT
>CAVQJM010000014.1:0-228756 GCA_963712845.1 uncultured Acidobacteriaceae bacterium | reverse complement strand
TCCCCTGACGGATGAGGACCGGGCGCCCTGGCTTGCCAGGCTGCACGAGGTGCTGCTGGGCTGGTATCGCAGCGGGAAGAGCGGGGTGCTGGCCTGCTCCGCCCTGCGCCAGTCCTACCGCGATGAGCTATCCGCAGGCATTCCCAGTGCCGAGCTGCGCTTCGTGCTGCTGGAGGTGCCGAAAGACGTGCTCCAGCACCGGCTGGCAGAGCGCAAGAACCACTACATGAGCCCGGCGCTGCTGGACAGCCAGATCGCAACCCTCGAGACGCCACGGGACGCAATCCGCGTTCGAGGGGATCTTCCGCCGGATGAGGTGGTTCGCCAGATCATGAAGGCCGTGGGTGCTACGGAATCGCATCCATAGCCGTTCTGGTTCATCTATCCTGAAGACCTATATGGCGAAACTTACGATGGTCTTCGGCGTCCTGATCGCGCTGGTCGGTGTGGCCGGCTACATTGAGACGCATTTCTGGCACGCTCTTATCCCGGTTGTCCTCGGCTTTCTGCTGGTACTGTTCGGACTGGTGGCCAACACGGAGGACGTGAAGCGGCGCATGCTGGCGATGCACATCGCCGTCACGCTGGGGCTGCTGGGCTTTCTCGGCACCATTCCCGGGCTGATCGCCATGTTCGGCTTTCTTACCGGCACGCACCAGGAGACGGTGAACGAACACATCCAGGTCGGGACGCTTTCGGTTCACAAGCTGGCGGCGGAGGTGCAATCGGCCACCAGCATTCTGTGCCTGATTTTTGTGCTGCTGTGTGTGCGGTCGTTCGTTGCAGCGCGGCGCTCGCGCGCCTAGGGGCCTTCCTTGCAAAGCATGCGTTCCAACAACTTCTCGGGCAAAGCGGAGCGCACCAGCTCGGTGCGCAATGCCAACCGCGCCGGCGACACCAGTGAGCGGCCGAAGCCGAAGCTGACCAAGGTGTGGCCGCATGTCTGGCGGCTCATCCGTCCGCGCCGTGGCCTCCTGGCGCTGGGCTTCGTGCTGATGATCATCAACCGCGTCTGCGGCCTGGTGCTGCCGGCCTCTTCGAAGCCCTTTGTCGATGGCGTGCTCTCCAAGCGAAACGGGCATATGCTGCTGCCCATTATTGCCGTCGTGCTGACCGCCACCGTTGTCCAGGCGTCGACTTCCTTTGCGCTGACGCAGCTTCTCTCCAAGGCGGCGCAGCGCATGATTGCCGACCTGCGGCGGCAGGTGCAGGCGCACATCGGACGGCTCTCGGTCAGCTTCTACGACGCGAATCGCACGGGCAATCTGGTGTCGCGCATCATGACGGACGTTGAAGGTGTGCGCAACCTGATCGGCACCGGGCTGGTGGACTTTGTCGGCGGCATCATCACCGCGTGCATCGCCTTCGTAGTGCTGATGAAGATCAGCATCACCATCACGCTCATCATCTTCTTTGTCATACTGCTGTTCGCCACGCTGCTGCAGAAATCGCTGCGGACGATGCGGCCGATCTTCCGCGAACGTGGCAAGATCAACGCCGAGGTCACCGGACGCCTGACCGAGTCGCTGGGCGGCGTACGGGTGGTGAAGGGCTACCACGCCGAAGCCCGGGAAGCGGGGGTCTTCTCCGGCGGCGTGCAGATGCTGCTCGACAACGTGATGAAGTCGCTGACTATGACCTCGGTTCTTTCCATGGCCTCCACCGTGGTCGTGGGGCTGATGGGATCGCTGGTGATGTTCCTGGGCGGCCGGCAGGCGCTAGCCAACAAGATCACGACCGGCGGCTACGTCGAGTACACGATGTTCCTAGCGTTCATGGTGGCTCCTATCTTCCAGGTGGTGAATGTTGGCACGCAGCTTACCGAGGCGATTGCCGGTTTGGACCGGACCGCCGAAATTCTTGGCGAGCGGCAGGAATATGACGAGCCGGGGCGGGTTATCGACCTGCCACCGGTGGTGGGCGATCTGCGCTTCAACGAAGTGCGGTTTGCGTACGAGCCGGACAAGCCGGTGCTGCACGGCATCTCCTTTCATGCCGAGCCGGGGTCGGTGACGGCGCTGGTCGGCTCTTCGGGCTCAGGCAAGTCGACCATCATCAGCCTGGTGTGCGCCTTCCATGCGCCGGACTCGGGCACCATCCTGGTGGATGGCGTCGATCTCTCCACGGTGAACCTGGACAGCTATCGCAGCCAGCTTGGCGTGGTGCTGCAGGAATCGTTCCTGTTCGACGGCTCCATTCGCGAGAACGTGGTCTTCTCCCGCCCCGATGCGACCGAGGAGGAGTTCCTGCGCGCGTGTGCGATTGCCCGCGTGGATGAGTTCGCCGAGCGCTTCCCGGAGCGCTACGACACCATCGTGGGCGAGCGTGGGGTGAAGCTCTCCGGCGGACAGCGGCAGCGGCTTTCGATTGCGCGCGCGATCCTGGCCGAGCCGCGCATCCTGATCCTGGACGAGGCGACCTCGTCGCTCGACTCCGAGAGCGAGGCGATGATCCAGCACGGCCTCAGCTTCCTGATGCAGGGGCGGACGACGTTCGTGATCGCGCACCGGCTCTCGACCATCCGGCGCGCGGACCAGATCCTGGTCGTCGAAGGCGGACAAATTGTGGAGCACGGCACGCACGAGACGCTGTTCGCGCTGGGCGGCCGCTACTACGACCTGTACACGCGGCAGCATGGGCTGGATGCGAATCGATTCCTGGCGCCGGGCGAGGGCGATACGGTGATGGAGCCGGTCGGATAGCGCCCTCTATCCGGCAGACCCCCTCCCCCCTCCCGGTGCGGGAGGCTGGCTCACAAGTCCTTATGCTGCAGGCGGATAGACGCTCTCCCGAGGGTTAAACTCATCATTCCAAATGGCTTAGCGGTAAATTCTTCCAAACAAATAAGTTATATGGCCCTCTTTTCCGCCCTCCCGGAGCGCACAAAAGCCACGGCACCTGCCGTGGCTTTTGGGGAATCCAGCTACTCTTTCAGTCTAGCAATTGGCGGCGAGAGAAGTGGCAAAACTCTTCGGTGGGGACAACGCAGCGGTTCCGATTCAGGAATCGGTCAGCGTGGCCTCGTTCGCCGCGAATCCGTGAAGGCAATCGTTTGTTGAGAAGAGCGGGTGTGGCAGACGGCCAAGGCGAGGGTGAGAGGCAAGAGTCTTGCAAATATCCTTTACAAAATCGTTCTTGTGTATCGGGACAACATGCGGCATGATGCTTCAATAACGTGAAGTCTCCTGGTTACAGTCTGGCGCTCCTTGCAGGAGCGCCATTTTTCTTGCGGTGCCGATCGTGTTTGCGAGACGGATGGGAATCGATTCGAACAGCTGCCTGATGCCCACCCGGGGATGGAGAGGAAAACCGGCCCAGGGGTCGAAGACGGGGCGGCTTTGGGACCGTAAGCTGGCTCTCGAATGTCTCCTGAACTCTTTGGCGCTCCCTCACTCCGGAGCGCCTTTCCTTTGGATACCGTTGGCGAATTCAGGCGGAGCCGCTGGACTTTCCGGGCACTAAGTATGATCACTTCCGGAATGGCCCGTGACTCGGGAGCAATCCGACAGGCGCTGATGATCCATTGCGGGTTTTGCTTCGGGTGGCGGGCTTCGGCATCGATTCCCAATCCCAGCAGTCGAGCCGGGGGGACGACGCCGGTTTATATTCCGTACTGAAGTCAACGCCGATTGGCATGCAGCGATCTTCTTGCCCGGCCCAACTCTTCCAGAGCAAAGGATCTGAAGTTGTCTACCATGACTGGTCGATTTCCCTTGTTTACAGCGATGGCAATTTCAGACATTGGTATCGCATCCGCGATCTCACAGGCGACTACCGCAGCAACACTATTCTTGACTGCTGACGCGGGAAGAATGGAAATACCCATCCCTGCATCTACCAGCGAGATGAGTGTTGGCATTTGTCCTGCGGTCTGGCAGATATTGGGTACGATTCCGGCATCGCGAAGCATGCCAAAGATCAAATCGTGGAATCCAGGAGCATAGGTACGCTCATACATCACGAAGTCCTGGCCCTGACACATCGCGCAGACGCACCCGTTTTCGCTTTGCCAGTTCATGGGCCAGGGGCACCACGAGCACGAACGGTTCGCGATGTACTCCGATAACCTCAAGTTCCGGGTGCTCTCCAATCGGCAGACGAAGAAATCCAATATCAAGCGACCCGTCATCGAGCATCTGTATTTGATCCGTCGTGAGGATATTTCGCAAGGAGAACTCGACTTCGGGATTCGACTCTCTAAACCGACGAACGATGTTGGGCACTATCTCAGTGCCCGCCGTTGAGATAAAGCCGATGCGCAACAGTCCTAGTTTCCCGCTGGCGGCCAGTCTTGCCTGGCGAATCGCTTGGTCCAATTGCAAGACAGCTGCTGCCACCAGGCCCGTCCTCGCGCAACAAAATGGGCCATGTATTCTTGTCGCTCATAGCTACGGGGGAGCCGTCATTACAGAAGCAGCCGTCATTACAGAAGCAGGGACAGGTTCATCGGTCGCCGGTTTGGTATACATCGCGGCCCACATGCCAGATGCCGGAGAGAATGAGGCCGACGACGGAAAGCGCTTCCCAAGCGACCTCAGCAAGTCTGGTGCGATAAAGAAGACCGCAGACGGTTTCACATATCTCGATCCCGCGCAGTTTCATGAGTACTTCGCAGCCGACTTGTCTGCTGAACAGTCCGCTTTCATGGCGCGATCGCAAGTACCCAACGCAGCTGACAATTTCAAAGCAGTCATCACCACGCCTGCGTGGAGAAGCAAACCAAGCTGGGTGTTGGTCGCGGGAGCAGACAGAACCATCAACCCCGACCTCGAACGCTGGTATGCCACGCGAGCCAACAGCCACAAGGTCGAAATATCAGGCGCCAGCCACGCGGTCTACGTCTCCAGGCCGAAGGATGTTGCCGCTCTGATCGAGGAAGATGCATCGCACGCCCTATAGAATTTGACCAAATCATCCTTCATTTCACAGTCACCGGCGAAGTGGAGGGATCTGCTGTTCGCCGCACCACCATCAACCGGGTTTCCCACTCACGACATGTGAACCATCCCGAATTGAACCCAAAACCTCGAAACCGCGCAAGAAATTGCCAGATCCACCCACCAAACTTGCTACTCTGAAATAGGCCTGACACTAAACACAAAAGCCACGGGAAACCATACCCGTGGCTTTTGTCTTTGTAAGTCCTTTCGCAGGACTAATTTACGTATAACTATAGCAGAATCAATCACTTTCGCGCCGGAGAGAGGATTGCCTCCCAAACGAGGCAGATGCCCGCGCGTAAGTGCAATGGATAGACAAATTTAGCGATAAGTCCCTTGTTTGGACGATTTTAGCCCTCGGGAGGCCCGCTAAACCCCTGATGTGACGAGACTTACAAACCAGCCTCCCGTACCGGAGGGGAGGGGGTCCCCCGACTCGATCACAGGATGTAGCGCGACAGGTCCTGGTTCTTCACGATTGTCGCCACCATCGCCTGCACGTAGGCTGGATCCACGACTACCACCTTCTCGACCCCGTGCTCGGTCGTGCGCTCCACCACGGGCAGCGGAACGGTAGCGCCCAGGCCGTCGGCCGACGCCGCCGCCAGGTCGAGCACGCCCTCGGCCGTCTTCTGCCCCTTTTGCAGATCGGGTGCGAGGAAGCTGATCTCGTCCAGCACTCGCTCCATGATGGTGTGCAGCCGCCGCGCGCCGATGTTTTCCGTGTTCTCATTCACGCGGAAGGCAAACTGCGCAATCTCTTCCAGTGCCTCGCGCGTGAACTCGAGCTTCAGCCCCTCGGTTTCGAGCAGCGCCGCGTACTGTTTGGTCAGCGACGACTTCGGCTCGGTCAGGATGCGGATGAAGTCATCCACCGTCAGCGACTGCAGCTCTACGCGGATCGGAAAGCGCCCCTGCAGCTCCGGGATCAGGTCGCTCGGCTTCGACACATGGAACGCGCCCGCAGCGATGAACAGGATGTGGTCCGTCGACACCATGCCGTAGCGCGTATTCACCGTCGTGCCTTCGACGATGGGCAGGATGTCGCGCTGCACGCCCTCGCGCGAGATGTCCGGCCCGTGCCCACCTTCTCGTCCTGCCACCTTGTCAATCTCATCCAGAAAAATGATGCCGGAGTTTTCCACGCGGTCGACAGCGACACGATTCACCTGATCGATGTCGATCAGCCGCTGCTCCTCTTCCTGCACCAGGTACTCGAAGGCCTCGCTCACCTTCATCTTCCGTTTCTTGGTGCGCTGGCCGAAGAGCCCGGGAAGAATGTCCTTCAGGTTGACATCCATCTCCTCCTGACCCTGGTTGGTGATGATCTCGAAGCTCGGCGTATTCCGCTCGCGCACGTCAATCTCCACCGTGCGCTCGTCCAGCTTGCCCTCGCGGAACTGCAGCCGCAGCTTCTCGCGCGTCCGCTGGTGGCTGTCAGTCGCGTCCTTCGGTGCCTCTATTGTCGGCGCATTCTCCTGTGCGCTCAGGATGTCGATCACCTTCGTGTCCGGCCTGGTCTCCGGCTGCTTCACGGTAGCCGCGGGCGCGGGCAGCAACAGGTCCAGCAGCCGCTCCTCAGCGTTCAGCTCGGCCTTGTCCTCCACCTCTTCGAGGCGCTCCTCGCGCACCATGTCAATGGCGATCTCCACCAGGTCGCGGATCATCGACTCCACGTCGCGCCCCACGTACCCGACCTCGGTGAACTTCGACGCCTCCACCTTCAGGAACGGCGAGCCGGTCAGCTTGGCCAGCCGCCGCGCAATCTCCGTCTTACCCACCCCCGTCGGCCCGATCATGATGATGTTCTTCGGCATGATCTCTTCCGCGAGATCGGGGGGCAGCTTCTGCCGCCGCATGCGGTTGCGCAGCGCAATCGCCACCGCGCGCTTCGCGGCGCTCTGTCCCACCACGTACTTGTCCAGCTCCGCCACAATCTGCCGCGGCGTCAGCTCATCCAGCGACAGCTCCTGGTCTTCCGCTGCGCCTGGTAAATAGATAGCCATATCTGTTGTTCCTTCCGGCCCTTCTTCCGGGCCGTTGCGCCCTGATTAGGCGCTCAACTCTTCGATTGTGATCTGGTCATTGGTGTAAATGCAGATCTGTCCCGCGATCCGCAGGCTCTTCTCCGCGATGTCGCGTGCGCCCATGTCGGTGTTCTGTATCAGGGCGCGGGCCGCAGCCAGCGCGAAGGAGCCTCCGGAGCCGATGGTCGCAATCCCTTCGTCCGGCTCGATCACGTCGCCCGATCCGCTGATGAGGAAGGTCTGGTGGGGATCCGCCACCACGAGGAGGGCCTCCAGCGAGCGCAGCATCTTGTCCGTGCGCCAGTCCTTGGCCAGCTCCACCGCGGAACGGCCCAGGTTGCCGGCATACTGCTCCAGCTTGCCCTCAAAGCGGCTGAAGAGCGAGAAGGCATCCGCGGTCGATCCGGCAAACCCGGCCAGGATCTTGTCCTGGTAGAGCCGGCGTATCTTCTTCGCTGTGTGCTTGATAACGCTGTCGCCCAGCGTGACCTGGCCGTCGGCGGCCATCACGACGCTGGTGCCCCGGCGGACACAGATCACAGTGGTGGAGCGGATACGGCGCCCACCGGAAAGGGACAGCGATCCCGCTTCGGGATCGCCTGATGTATATGTGGAAAACCGCCGCGGAGGTCCCGCTGGCGGCGTTACGACTGGCTCGTTCATCCTTTCTTCACTATACGCTTCGCGGCTTAAAAGGATTTTCAGTGCGGGCGCATACCGGGGCGCTACGGGCCGCGTGGTCTTTCAGTCAAGAAAAACTACACTCCGCGGAATCTGACTGGTACACATTGACGGTGAAAATGTTTTACATCCCCCATTTGCGCCATCCGCCAGACACCGATTCGTAACTCGCGGGCCGCCCATTGCTGCGCTATGCTTGCAGCAGAAATCGAGAGTTGCCGTTGTGGCTCTCCTGTTCCCCGGAGCACCGATGTTCGGCATCACCGTGCGAGAGACCCAGTTGGTAAGTGGCGTGGCAGTAGTAGCGGCGACGGCTGCCGGGGCCACCCTGTACTGGATGTCAAAGAAGCGGCCCAGCCCCGACGAGCTGGAGCGCGATCGGCGCGACGCGCTGGTGCAGAAGGGCCGCATCATCGACGCCACCGTGCTCGACATCAACGAGCTATCGCCTGAGGAATCGGAGCGCCCTCTCGGCATGCAGCTCATTCTGTATCAATACGACGTTGCCGGCGTCACCTACGAGTGCTCGCAGGATGTGACGCTGCTGCAGCATGTGGTGGACATCCACAAGATCCGGCTCAGCTTTCCGGCGTCGGTACGCTACGATCCGCACAATCCCGGCAACAGCCTCATCGTCGCCGAGAGCTGGAGCGGGCTGCGCGACACCGCGAACTCCATTCCGCTGCACCCACTGCGCCGCGCCCGGCAGGCAGTCGTTTAGTTAGCAGGCATCGCTGCCGGCATCTGCGGCCGCGCCATCTGGAGTATCTTTGCCAGCCACTCCGTATGCGGCAGACGACAACTGGCAAGAGCCTTCAGCTCCTTATCCAGGTCATAAGCTACGCGCCGGATGGATGGATTCGCGTCATCCAGCAAGAGGTATGCGGCGCGGCGATCCCCATCGTAAGAAAGACTCACGCTGCCGGTGTTCGCAACGATCCTTTGCGGAAGATTTCGAACATAGGCGCAATGGATATGACCATAGATGCTGATCGGCGTGTCGAGCGATCCGAACGCCAACTCCAGGTCGGTATCGCCCACTTCCGGTGAAGGTGCATGCCACAGGCTTTTGGGACTCGCGTGCACCAGAGTCATCGGACCATACGTCTGCACGCGCGGCAGTTCGCGCAGCCAGGCGAGCCTTGCATCTCCGAGCGATTCGCGAGTTGCTGCGGCGATCTCTTCTACCACCGCAACAACAGGCTGCAATCCGGGTGATTGTTTCGCGAATTCCTGCAGCGACTCGGGCGCGAAGAGCATTTCATCCGTATTGCCGACCACTCCCTCCCAGCCGAGCCCGTGGATGCGATCGACAATCTCAGCAGGGCTGGCGCCGCTATCCGCCAGATCGCCGCCGTGCAGGATCAGGTCGGGCGAGGTCTGTTTGAGATCGGCGAGAACGGCCTCAAATGCCGTTCGGTTGCCATGGATGTCGGACACGATGGCCATGCGCATCACAACGTTCCTGTTGCGGAAACACCCGCGCTGTCATTCCATTGTCTCGCCGCTCGAATCCCCGCGCCCCTCCTGTACACTGATTCATTCTCCCGCAAGAACCCATTTCGCCTGTCGGAGTTTTGCCTTCGTGCCCTCCTGTTCCTGTCTGCGTGCTTTCGTTCTCTGCATCCTTGTCTCGTCTGTGGCCACGCTCCAGGCACAGACGAAGCCGCTCACTGTCTCCGCAATCTTTAACGATCCCAGCCTCACTGCCGATGCGCCGCGTGGGATGGCTTGGTCTCCGGATGGGTTGCGCATGACCTACCTGAACGGCGATGGGGACTTGATGGCGACCGATGGAGAGACGGGCAAGACAAGCGTCCTGGTGGCCAAGGAAAAGATCGGCAGCATGCACTCGAGTGCTGCCAGCGAGCAGGACAGGGACCACCGCAGCCGTTACGGTGAGGCGAGCTACCTGTGGGCACCGGACTCGAAGCACCTGCTGTTCGACTCCGACGGAGCGCTCTTCCTTTACGCGCTCAAGAGCGGTGTGGGGGTTGCCGTAGCAGAGACCGGCACCGCCAGCGGCGACGATCCGAAGTTCGCACCCGATGCCAGCGCCGTGAGCTATGTACACAAACACGACCTGTATCTGCGACGGTTACCTGACTCACAAGCCGTGATGCGGCTCACCGGCTCGCATGATGCCTCGCTGCTGAATGGCGAAGTGGACTGGCTGTATCTGGAAGAGCTGGACGTGCGCAGTAACTACTTCTGGTCGCCCGATTCGAAGAGCATCGCGTACCTGCAGATGAATGAGGCGGCGGTGCCGCAGTATCCCATCACGGATTGGATTCCGACGCACGCTACGGTGGAGATGCAACGCTATCCCCAGCCAGGCGACCCTAATCCGGTGGTGCGCGTGGGCGTGGTGAACGTGACCACCGGCCACAACGCGTGGATGAAGGTGCCGCTCACCGCCGGCGAGGATTACATTCCGCGCTTCGGCTGGGTGAATGCGCATACGTTGTGGATCGAGACACTGACCCGCGACCACAAGCATCGCCGGCTCTACTTTGCCGACGTCTCCAGCGGCCGCACACGACTGGCACTGGAGGAGACGGACGCGAAGTTCTTCGATGAGAGTTATGACGTCACCATCAGCGGCGCGAACATCCTGTGGACGAGCTGGCGCGATGGACACACGCAGATCTATCTCTACAACTTCAACCAGGCCGATCCGATGTCGAGTGACGCGAAACTGGTGCGGCAGCTTACCAGCGGGGACGGCGAGGTTTCGTCGATCAAGACTGTCGATCCGGCCGGGCAGCTGGTCTATTACATCTCCAACGAGGGCGACCCGCGCGAGCAGCAATTGTGGTCAGTAAAGCTGGACGGCACCGACAGGAAGCAACTGACCGAGGCGCACGGTGTGCACAAGCCGGAGTTCTCGCCCAACGCGCGGCGCTATGCGGATAACTTTTCGACCATCGGGACGCCGCCAACGGTGGCGATGTGCAGGGTCAGCAGCACCAGGTGCGATGTGTTCTGGCGTCCAACGCTGAACCCGGATTACAAGCTGATGGTGCCGCACATGCTGACGCTGAAGGCGAGCGACGGGACTACGCTCTACGCCAGCCTGATGCTGCCACAGGGCGCGCACCAGAACGGCAGCGTGCCGCTGATCAACAATCCCTATGGCGGACCGCATGCTCAGACGGTCGAGAATGCGTGGCAGGGACGCGTGACGCTCTTCGATCAGGTGCTGGCAGAGCATGGATTCGCCGTACTGCACGTAGACAACCGCGGCATGGGCGGGCGCGGCCGGGACTTCGAACAGGTCGCGTATCACAACTTCGGCCCCATTCAGCTTGAGGACCAGCTCAGTGCGATGGACCAGGTGCTGGCGCAGTTTCCCGAACTGGACACGAAGCGGCAGGGCTGGTGGGGATGGAGCTGGGGCGGCACCTTCACGCTCTATGCGATGACCCACTCGGACCGCTTCAAGGCGGGGGTTGCTGTGGCACCGGTGACAGATTGGCGGAACTACGATTCCACCTACACCGAGCGCTACATGAGTCAGCCGGCGCAGAATGCCGACCAGTACCGCGACTTCTCCGTGGTGACGAATGCGGATAAGCTGCATGGGCGGCTCCTGCTGGTACATGGCACCGGCGACGACAATGTCCATATCGAGAACACGATCCAGTTCATCCAGAAGCTGATCGATGCGCACCTGCCCTATGACCTGCAGCTCTATCCGCGCAAGACGCATTCGATTGCCGGAGCGGACGCACGGACGCACCTGTACACGCGCATCCTGGCGCAGTTCCAGGCGTATCTGGCACAACCCACCGAATAAGGACTTTTGATGACGCATCCTGCGGAGACTGCCGCGACGCGCAATCGGGTGCGCGCGCGCACCACACTGGGCGATTTCGAGCTGACCGTGCTGAGCGACGGCACCTACTACCTGGACGGCGGCGCGATGTTTGGCGTGGTGCCCAAGCCGCTGTGGCAGAAGCGCGCGCCGGCAGACGACCAGAACCGCATCCTGCTGGGCACCAACACCGTGGTGGTGCGGACCGGGCAGCACACGGTTGCCATCGAGACGGGCATCGGCAACAAGCTGCCGGAAAAGTTGCGCGCGATCTATGACGCGAAGGCGCAGTTGCCGGAGAGCTTCGATGAGGCCGGCATCCGGCTGGAAGAGGTGGACGTGGTGATTAACTCCCACCTGCACTTCGATCACTGCGGATGGAACACGACGCGGCTGCGCGATGGCCGTGTGGTGCCCACCTTTCCCAACGCGCGCTACTTTGCGCATCGTGGCGAGGTGGAGCATGGCCATCTGCAACTGGAGCGCGACGCGGTGAGCTACATCGGCGCAAATTACGATCCACTGGTGGAGAGCGGGCAGATGTCGCTGCTTGCCTTGGGCGCGGGCGAGGTGCAGGAAATCCTGCCTGGCATCTCGGTCGAGCTCTTCCCGGGCCACACCCAAAACTTGATGGCGGTACACATCGAGTCAGGAGGACAGCATGCCTGCTATATCAGCGACCTGTTGCCTACCAGCGCACACCTCGACGTTACCTGGGTGTTGGGCTACGATCTGGACCCGCTGCGCTGCATCGAGGAGCGCAAGCGCTTCTACAAGCGGGCCATTCCGGAGGAGTGGCTAGTGTTGTTCACCCACGACCACGACATGCCTATGGGCTACGTGAGCTGGAGCGACAAAGGCAAGCCGGTCTTCCGGCCACGCGAAAGCTAGCGCTTCGGTTGCTCACGCCGGACGACGAGAGCCTGGGTGGGCAGCCGTTTGGCAAGTAGCCAATGGCCTGGATTACCCGGCAGATTGTGCTCCCGGAAGTGCGCCGCTCGGTATCTTTTCGCGGGGACTGCCGACCCGCGCGCCGGTACACTGAGACGCACCGGATTGAGCCCACCAGGTTCAGCTGGGCACTGCTGATCGCGTCATGCCGGGTCCCTCGCATCGCTTCTCGATAGACGACCGACGATGACTTCTCCACAGCCTACTGACCAGAAGCCGCGCATCGATCCAGTGGAAGCGCTACGGGTGCTGGTCGCGGACTTGCGGGCGCTTGCCGACCGGCTGGCCCTGAAGGAGCACAACCACAGCCTGCAACAGACACTGAAAGCGGCGCAGGAACGAGTCTCCGGCCCGCGCGCGGTGGTGATGCTGCTGGGCGAGCATGAAGATCTGAAGCGGCGGTTTTTGGAACGGCTGCTGGGACCGAACCTGGCGCAGGTGCCGAAGCCGACCACGGTCTGCACCCGGCTGGAATACGGAGCGCAGCCCGAGTGCTCCGTAACCATGCCCCAGGGACTGACGGCGGTGCTGCGTCTGGATCAACTGGAAGCCTTCCTCGTCCGGCAGGCGGATCGGCAGGCGGACGGGGACACCATGGAGAAGACCGTCCGGACCATCCGGCTGCCGAACCCGACACTCAAAGGCGATCTGGCAGTGATTGACACGCCGATCGTGGAGGGCATGGAGCCTGCCGCGAGCCTCCTGGAATGTGGAGCGCAGGCAGACGCCTGGATCTTCGTGCTGCAGGCGAACCACGAGCTGAGCGAGGCAAGCTACGCGCTGCTGCGCCGGCTGCCAGAGTGCGGAGCGCGGCTGGAGATGGTAGTCGAAGGTGCGGAGGCGCTGAATGCCGAAGATCGGCTGGCCGCCCGCGAACGACTGATGCGGACGCTCAGCGAGCGCTGCAACATCGAGGCGCCGCGGCTGACGCTGATAGCTTCTACCGCAACCGAGGGCGATGCGGAGAGCTTCTGGCACGGCCGCTTCGCAACCTTCCACTCCGTGATGATGCTGCGCGGTCGCGAGCGCTCACTGGAGGCCACACGCATGGTGGTCGCCGGCGCGCTCTCGGCGATGGGGACGGAGATCGATTCGGAGCTGAAGAGCATCGGGCTTGGATTGCGCCATGCGCGACTGCGCCTTGGGATGAAGGACCTGGATGGGCTGCGGACGTGCTTCGACGAACTGCGTCAACTCGACAGCCCGCCTCCGCTCGATGCCAACGCCGCGCATGAGAAGCCGGCGACGATCCAGCCTGCTGGCGGGAGCCTGCCTTTGATGCCGGCCGAGGCCATGGCGGCGGCGATGATGCCGGGGAGCATGGATGTGCAGGCGATAGAGGCGGCGAAGCCGGGGAGCTTGATCGACCAGGCGCAAAACGGCGATGGAGTGGTATCGGCCGCGCCGGAGAAGACGGGCGCCGTGGCGCCATTCGCCGCGCCGGCTGGTGTGCCAGAGCCCACCTTCGTCAGCTTCCGTAGACCGACTGCGGATGCCCTGGCCGAGGAGCGGGCTTGCGGTGAACTTCGGTGAGACATTGACGCGACTGGTGCCGCGGGGCGCCGCCGCTGGAGGCGGTAAAATCGCGCTTCCGCAGCGGGTCGCAGGCGTGGCGCTGACGGCCTCGTTTGTGTGCCTGATCCTCTGGGCACTGGCACCTCGCGGCTTCCTCTTCGGCCATGAAGCGCCGTCCGAGTGGGAATACCACCCGCCAGAGAACGCAGCCAGCGCAAGCCCCATGGCACCTGCGACCACCACAGTCCCCGATGTCAGCTTGCCCCAGCCCGGCGATGCCAGCTCTCTGCCCGACCCCGCCAGGACGCAAACGCCGAATATTCCAGAAGCACCGCTCCGGAAGCGCAGTGCAGCGATTCGGACGCCGCTGCTCCGCCCCATACCCACTGGCGCAGCCGCAGGAGTGCCGCGCTCCACGAAACGGCACCATCGCCACCTACTGGGACTGGGCAGGCTGTGGCACTGGGTGCGGCACCCTCACAGACAGAACCATCCGGCCGACCAGTAGGGAGGCAGAGCGTCTTCACTGTTGCCGTTGTACGGCCGAGCGTCTGCAGTAAAGATCCTCTAGCCTCCGCTATTTGTAACCAGGGTTGCTATCTTTTGCCCGTCGGGCGATCCCAGGCCAGTGCAGGGGTCCCATCCTGCAGCCGCGTTGTAGCTGCCGTTCGAGCCGGAGGTGATGTCGAAGAAATTCGCCTCGCCGCCGGAATAGAGCATCGGATTGAGGAAGCCGGCATTGCGACCCGTCTGCTGGTTCACAAGCGCGATCAGTGCAGCCCACAGCGGCGCGACCGCGCTGGTGCCGCCCACGACAGCGGACTGGCCATCGACCAGGATCTGATAGCCGGTTGCTGGCGCGGCATCGCCTGCAACATCCGGCACGCCGCGGCCGCCTGCCCCATTTGTCGGCGCGGGCACCTTTGCTCCGGACTGCCACGAGGGCAGCGCGAAATAGCTGGAGACGCCGCCGCCGGTAGCGCCACCACCCTGCGATAGATCGTTCCACGCCGTCTCGGCAGAGCGCGCGCCATTGGAGACAGTGAGGTCGGTGCCGCCACAGCCCAGCACGTGCGGGCTGGAGGAGGGAAAGTCCACGTGGTTGGCGCCGTCCGAGACGCCGTCTGTGGAGCCGGAGTCGCCGGAGGCTACCGTGATGGTGACACCGAGCGCCGCCGCAGACTGGATGGTGTTGTCGAAGCTGGTGAGTGATGCCGTGTCCCAGGAAGACTCCGGTCCGCCCCAGGAGATGGAGATGACCGAGGGCTTGTTGGTGGTGTCGTGGATCGCTGCAGAGATGGCGTCCTGAAAACCCTGGTTGGTGTTGGGCGCGAAGTAGACCGCGATGCGTGCGCCGGGAGCAATCGATCCGGCAACCTGAATGTCGAGGGCCACTTCGCCATCGGCTCCATTGGGGTCTCCGGGCGAGTTGGTGCCGCCGTCGACCGGCACGGCGACCACCGTCGGCGGCGCGATGCCGAGCTGGCCGAAGTAGGTCTCGATATCAGAGCTCTCGTAGCCGCCGCCGAGCTCGATGAGCGCGATGCATTGGCCTTGGCCGTTGGCAGAGGTGGGATAGTCATAGGCCTTCGCCACCTGCGGCGGGGTGAAGCTGGCCTGTACGGCGCTCGGATTGGCGATCTGGCTGAGCCAGCGGATGTGAGGGCGCGCGATCGGACGTGTGTCCAGGCCAAGCACGGTTTCGATGACCGCGGATTCGGGTTCCGGCACGGACAGCTTTCCGGTGAAGGCGTGGAAGTAGCGGCCGGCGGGCGGCGGCGCAGTGTGTTCATAGTCCTGCAGGTCGATGCCGAAGGTCTGCTCCAACTGCTGTGCCGTCCCGCGCAGCCAGACGCGGCGGGCGGCGCGATCTTCATGCACCAGCGTTAGCCCGTGGCGCGCCGCGAGCGTACGCACCTGGTCCATTGCCTGCGCCGGGGCGGCGTGGGTGTTCAGATACTCCTCGCGGCTGAGCTGACGACCCTTGAGGCTTGCGAGGTCGAGCGGCTGCGCGCGCTTGAGCACCACCGTGACCGTGATCTGCTGCTTGGCAGAGGTCTTGCCTACATGGCGGCAGTTACGTGGCGCTGGGTGATCGCTGTTGGGAAAAGGGATGAGACGCACCTGACGTTGGGGGGACATGAGGAGCTCCTTGGTCTTGAGTGATGTCACTCAATAGATGCGCGATCCGGGCTCGGGAGCTACCAGGCTCCGCTATCTGCTGGATCAAGGACCGGAGGGGCTCTCCTTTCAGGAGTTTCGGGCGATGGTCCATACCGTTTCGTCAGTAACGTTTCGCCAGTAACGTTTCAGGAAAGCTGGCGCGGCAGGGCCGACACGCCCCTGCATAAGCCAGTCGCGTGGTGACCCGAAGGATGGGATTTTTCGTTCATCCATTTGTTCGAGAGGAAAAAGCCACGCGAGCTTTATAGCGCAGCCGGCACGCGGTCTCCGTGGCTGGGTGGCTGGGAGATGACGAGGAAGCGGACG
The DNA here is from genome assembly GCA_963712845.1 of uncultured Acidobacteriaceae bacterium. Classification (GTDB taxonomy): domain Bacteria; phylum Acidobacteriota; class Terriglobia; order Terriglobales; family Acidobacteriaceae; genus KBS-83. The sequence continues at coordinate 212,335 of CAVQJM010000014.1, read as the reverse complement.
TCTTCTCTGCCGCGATTGTAGACCTGGTGCGGCATCTGCGCGGGCACCGTAAGACCGGTCGATGGCGAGAGCTGATGCTCTTCGCCGTCGAGCTCGAGGATGAGTTCGCCGGCGAGTACGTAGAAGAATTGCGTCGCGCGCTGGTGGAGGTGGCGCTGCTCGGCAGTATTGGGAGGCATGCGCTCTTCGATGATGCTGAGCGTTGCGGAGCGATGTAGATGCCAGCCGTCGCAAAGATGCTCACTGATGGCGCTCGGCCAGGTGTAATGCTCGGCGTTGTGGGTGCTGGCAACTCTCATTGCGGCTAGACCTCCTGCCATCAGAACAACGAGGGCGAGACGATAGCGTATACACAAAGCGCAAATGCGTCACCTGCCCTGCAGCGTTTTTCTTCCGCGCGCCGCCGCAACGTTGCAAACCTGGACGATTTCACTATCTTTATTTGTGGTGAGGCGTCGGGGTCTTCCGGACGCCTCTGTCCATGGCTGGCGAATTTTTATTGACGAAGGAGCGGGGATATGCGGCGGCGGGAGTTTGTGAAGGCAATGCTTGCAGCGTCTGTGAGCGCGCGAACGATGATGGGACAGAATGCGCCAGCCTCGGTGACGCCATCGGCGCCGCCGCCGATTCCCCCTCAGGCCGCACCGCTGCCTGCGCCGGGACCGCTGCCCTGGATGCGCGGGTTGCTGGATGCGAAACCGCTGCCGATGACGCCGCTGGTGCCGGACGCTGTCGCGCATACGAAAACCTACTTCTTCACCAGGCAGCAGCTTGCCACGCTGCGACAACTATGCGAAGTGCTGATGCCTCCGCTGAAAAGCGCGCCGGGAGCCATTGACGCGGGCGCCCCCGAATTCCTGGACTTCCTGATCTCGGTGTCACCCGCGGACCGGCAGAAGCTGTACATCGATGGCCTGGACCGGCTGGATGCCGAGGCGAGACGGCAGTTCGGCATCCCTTTTGCCGGAGCGAATCAGCAACAGGCGGATGTACTTATCCGGCCTTGGCTGCGGACGTGGATGACCGATCACCCTCCGAACGATCCCTACGAGCGATTTATGAATCTGGCGCACAGTGACATCCGCACCGCAACCATCAACTCCAAGCCGTGGTTGGACGCGTTGCCGGCAGATGACGAGCGCCGCCTGGTAGAGGGCTTGTACTGGTATCCGGTGGATCCGGACCTCAATCGTAGCCAGCCGCGGAAAAGCTGAAGCCTGATCGCAACCCGCGACGGAACCGGAAGAAAGTAGAGAGGGCTCAACGAGGATGCTGGACGAAGTAGATGTCTTGATTATTGGCTCCGGTCATTCTGGCGGAATGGCTGCGAAGGTGCTCACCGAAAAAGGCATCTCCTGCGTCATGCTCAACGCGGGTCCGGTGGCCGATATACGCAAAGATACGGAGCTGCGGCAGGCCTTCACGCTTCCTTATCGCGGCTTCAAGCAGCCAGAGCGGCTGCCGCATGTCTTCCAGGCAAACGAATTCAACGCGAACACATGGGTGGATGAGAAGGAGGTTCCCTACACATACGCTCCGGCGAGTCCTTACAACTGGGTGCGCGTGCGCCTGTTCGGCGGCCGATCGCTGTTCTGGTCGCGGCAGTCCTTCCGGCTGAGCGACTACGAGTTCAAGGCGAAGTCGCGCGACGGCTTCGGCGACGACTGGCCGATCAGCCTCGCAGACCTGGCGCCGTACTACTCGAGAGTGGAGCAGATCTTCCGAGTCGAGGGCGAGCCCGCCGGGTTGCCGCAGTTTCCGGACGGCAACTTTGTGCCCATGGAGAACCCTTGGGGTGGCGCAATGGAGCGCTTTCGCAAGGCAGGTGAGCAACGCGGCGTGCCGGTGTGCAGACAGCGCACGTCGCTCGGCGTCAACGGACTGGCAAGCTCCATCAACCTGCTGCTGCCGGATGCCTTCGAAACAGGAAAGCTTGAGGCCATTCCCAACGTCGTCGTGCGCGAGTTGCGCGTGAACCCGGCGACGGGGCTGATCCACGAGGCGCACTTTGTGGACCGCATCTCGCGCCGGGAGATGTCGATCAAGGCGCGGGTCGTGGTGCTGGCGGCGGGAACGCTCGAGAGCACACGCCTGTTGCTGAACTCGAAGATCGCAAACTCGAGCGGTGTGATGGGCCACTACCTGATCGACCAGATTTACGGCGCGGGCATCGTCTGCTCCGTGCCCGAGGCGCGCGACGGCAAAAGCACTCGCGAGTTGATGGAAGGCGCCGCGCTCGTTCCCCGCTTCCGCAACATCCAGACGAAAGCGAAGGACTTTCTGCGCGGTTACGCGCTGAACGTGTCCGGCAGCACTCACCCCATGGACCCGAAGAACTTTGCCACCTATGGACGAGAACTGGAAGAAAAGCTGGAGAGCTACAACGGCAGCGGCTTCCATGTGGGCATCATGGGCGAGGTGCTGGCGCACTACGAGCATTGCGTCAGCATCGACAAGCATGTCGTCGACGCCTGGGGCATCCCGGCATTGCACATCGACACGCGCTACACGGACAACGAATTCAACATGGCGCGCGATGCAGTGGACACGAGCACGGAGTTGGCCCACCTGGCGGGATTCGAGCTGCTGGCGAAGAACTACGACCCGAATCCACCGGGCTACAGCATTCACGAGCTGGGCACCTGCCGGATGGGCGACGACCCAAAAACCAGCGTGCTGAACAAATGGTGTCAGAGCCACGACATCAAGAATCTCTTCGTGGTGGACGGCAGCAGCTTCGTGAGCTCGGGATGGCAGAACCCGACCATGACCATCCTGGCGCTGGCGATGCGGTCGTCCGAGTATCTGGCCGAGCAGATGCGACAGCGAAATGTGTAATCCGTTTTCACAAATACGACGTCTCATCCGCATCTCAATGATTCGTGGGAGACCCCTGAGACATATCTGAATTACGGGTGCGACGGGAGATGTTGGGTCTAAAGTTGTCGCCTGCTTGCTCGAACGTGAAGCGCGGCCGCGCCTATTTGTGCGCGATCCGAGCAAGGCGCGATCGCTATTTGATGATCGAGTGGACATTGTGGAAGGGGATCTCGGCAATGACGCTTCCCTACGAAGAGCATTCGAAGGCGTGAACAAGCTCTTCCTCGTCAATAGCGGCCCGCAGATTCCCGTGCGCGATGAGATCGCGGCAGACGCTGCCAAAGCGGCAGGGGTGAGGCATCTTGGAAACTTTCCTCGATGGACGTGCAACATGGGCTGGCTATCGGCGAGTGGCGTCCCGTTTACTTTCATTCAACCGACAGGGTTCATGTCGAATCTACTGGCGTGGGCGAGAGCGATCAAAACCGAGGGGATCGTTCGATCGTCTACAGGCGACGGCAGAAGAGCCTTCATTCACTCCAGCGACATCGCCGCCGTTGCGACGAAGGTTTTGATGACACACGAGTATGAAGGCAAATCGCTGGCGATTACCGGACCGGACGCGCTCACGTTTGGTGAAGTGACGGCCAAAATCGGCGCCGCGATTGGCAGGCAACTCACGTTTCAACCCATCTCAGACGAGGAGGCACGCCAGCGGTATTCGGCCGTCAGCGGATCGGCAGAGGAGACGGAGGCTCATGTTGCGCTGTGGCGCGCCATCCGCGAAGGACGTCTCGGCGCAGTAACGGACAATGTCGAAGGCGTCCTCGGCCGCAAACCTGTTCCGTTAGATCAGTGGCTGAGAGAGAATGCTGACGCATTCCGGTGAATCACAGCGGAATATTCCCGTGCTTTTTTGGCGGGTTGCTGTCACGTTTGCCGTCGAGCATCTCCAACGCGCGGATCAAGCGGCGGCGTGTCTCGCGTGGGCGGACGACCGCATCGATATAGCCGCGCTCAGCCGCGATGTAGGGGTTTGCAAAACGCTCGCGGAATTCGGCGACGCGTTCCTTGCGCGCTTCGGCCAGCACGGCGGCTTTGCGCTCCTCGCTGAGCTCGCCTTCCTTCACTTCGGCTGTACGCAATGCCTGTGCGAGCTCGCGACCGTAGACGATGTTAACTGCACCCTCCGCACCCATGACGGCGATCTCCGCAGTGGGCCAGGCAAAGTTTGCGTCGGTGCGAATGTGCTTCGAGCTCATGACGCAGTAAGCGCCGCCGTAGGCCTTGCGGGTGATGACCAGCAGCTTGGGCACCGTCGCTTCGGCGAAGGCGTACAGCAGCTTGGCGCCGTGGCGGATGATGCCGCGGTGCTCCTGCTCGGTGCCTGGCAGGAAGCCGGGAACGTCTTCGAGCGTGACCAGCGGGATGTTGAAGGCATCGCAGAAGCGCACGAAGCGCGCGGCCTTGGTGCTGGCGTCGATATCCAGCACGCCGGCCAGGAATGCAGGCTGGTTGGCGACCACCCCGACGGAGCGCCCGCTGAGCCGCGCGAAGCCGATGACGATGTTGCGTGCGAAGTGCTCCTGCACCTCGAAGAAGTAGCCGTCGTCGACAATACGCGCGATGACGTCCTTGATGTCATAGGGCTGCGAAGGGTCGGCGGGCACGATGGCATCCAGCGATGCGTCTTCCCGATCAGCGGGGTCATCGGTGGCGCGGCGCGGCGGCGAATCGAGATTGTTCGCGGGCAGAAAGCTGAACAGCTCGCGCAGCATGGCGAGGCACTCCTGATCGTCGTGTGCCAGGAAGTGAGCAACGCCGGAAACCTCGTTATGCGTGGCCGCGCCGCCCAGTTCTTCCTTCGAGACTTCTTCGTGCGTCACGGTGCGGATCACGTCCGGGCCGGTGACGAACATGTGGGCGGTCTTGTCGACCATGAGGATGAAGTCGGTGATGGCAGGCGAGTAGACAGCGCCGCCGGCGCACGGGCCCATGACAGCGGAAAGCTGCGGGACCACGCCCGAGGCCAGTGTGTTGCGCAGGAAGATGTCTGCGTAGCCGGCGAGGGAAACGACGCCCTCCTGGATGCGCGCTCCGCCGGAGTCGTTCAGCCCGATAATGGGCGCGCCGACCCGCATCGCGGTATCCATGATCTTGACGATCTTGGCCGCGTTGGTCTCCGAGAGCGAGCCGCCGAAGACGGTGAAGTCCTGCGCATAGACGAAGACGGTGCGGCCATCGATGGTGCCGTAGCCGGTGATGAAGCCGTCGCCGGGGATACGCTGCTTGTCCATATCGAAATCGGTGGCGCGGTGGGTGACGAACTTGTCCGTCTCTTCGAACGAGCCGGGGTCCAGCAACAGCTCGACTCGCTCGCGGGCGGATAGTTTGCCCGCACGGTGCTGGCGCTCGCGGCGCTCAGCGCCACCGGCCTCTTCGGCCAGGGCGTGGCGGCGCTCCAGTTCGACGAGTGAGGCTGCGTGAGGATGGCTGGGGTGCGTGTCGTCCATCAGAAACGAATTCTATAGGGGACTCGCCGTCGCAGGCGGACGCGTGCCGCTGGCGCAAATGCGGCCCGGTCATTTCTTTTGGCCAGAGCCGGTTCAGTTTTGTGGGTGAGTCAACAGAAAAGGTCCCCAAGGCCCGAGACGCCGGGGCCAAGTCGAGCTAGCTGGTCGCTAAGAGACGTGCCGGTGAAAGATGTTGTCCTTTTCCCGGCAGGGCGAGCAGAGCGCACTTACTCCGCAGCCAAGCAGCAGCGCCGCGCCGACGGTGACGAGAATAGCGGGCAGGTACGCCTCGAGCTGGGAAAACCAGTGAGCGATGATGGAAAAATCGGTACTCAGCATCGAACACTCCGCCTTGTTAATTTAGACCGCAAATCCCTTATTTTGGTTTGCTGTCAGACACAGAATAACCTTGCTTGCTACTTGACAGCGTCCCTCCAAACGGGCAAGGGCGCTCACTCGATACGCGCAGATGAGAGTAATGCGCCGGCTAGCGGATTGGGAAGCCTTTCTTAGCGTGGCACTTAGCCATATTCCCAGTAAAGGAACAAACGACCGCTTTTCCACCGTTTGCGGCTTTTATCTCACCGGAAGCAGAATCGATGTGCGTGGCAACCCCTGTCCACAACCCGGAGGCCGGCGAAATCGAGCCGCGACTACGCTGGCTATTTCTTGACTTGAACTCCTACTTCGCCTCCGTGGAGCAGGAACTGGTGCCCGGTTTGCGCGGTCGGCCGATGGCCGTTGTTCCGGTGGTGGCAGATACAACCTGCTGCATCGCCGCCAGCTACGAGGCGAAGGCCTTCGGCGTAAAGACCGGCACACAGGTGGGTGAAGCTAGGCGGATGTGCCCGGGGATTGAGTTGGTTGAGGCGCGGCACGAGCTGTATGTCGACTACCACAACCGCATCGTCGAGGCGGTAGAGACGGTGGTGCCGGTCTCGTCCGTGATGTCGATCGACGAGATGGCCTGCCGGCTGATGGGACGAGAGCAGCCGCTGCTGGCGGCGCTCGACCTGGCGCAGCGGGTGAAAGCGAAAATCCGCGACGCAGTTGGTTCGACCTTGCGCTGCTCGGTTGGGCTCGCACCGAACCGCTATCTGTCGAAGGTCGCGAGCGATATGGAGAAGCCGGACGGACTGATAGCGCTGACGCCGGACATCCTGGAAGCCGCACTGCTGCGCCTGACCCCGCGCGACCTGCCGGGCATCGGTCCGCGCATGGAGGCGCGGCTGCATCAGGCGGGCATCCGGACCATGCAGCAGTTGTGGGCGCTCGACCGCGAGCAGATGAACAATCTATGGGGCGGCATGGGTGGCGACAAGCTGTGGCACTGGTTGCGCGGCGAGGACTTCGAAGATGCGGAGCTGGACCATGCGAAGTCCATCAGCCACAGCCACGTGTTGGCGCCGGAGTTGCGCACGCGTGACGGCGCCTATGCTGTGGTGAGCAAGCTGCTGCACAAGGCAGCGATGCGGCTGCGGACGGCGAAGCTATGGACGACGAATTTACGGCTCAGCGCGAAGTTCGCAGTGCCGAAGGATATCTCCGCGCGGCAACACAATTCGGGCATCCCGCAGCTTGGCTGGTCGGAGAGCACCACGCTGGTGGAGTGCCAGGATAACCAGACGCTGACCGAGGGGCTGAAGAAGCTGTGGGCCGCGATGCCGGCGGGGCGGAACTACTCAAAGCCGTTCTACGTGGGGGTGGCGCTGAGCAACCTGGTGCCCGATCATCTCCACACGCTGGACCTGTTCGCTGGGCTGGAGACAGAAGTGCGCCGGACGAACCTGGCGGCGACCATGGACAGCATCAACAAGAAACACGGGACGACGACGCTGTTCTACGCAAGCATGCTGCCCGCAGGCACGGCCGCGGCGACGCGGATCGCGTTCACGAGTATTCCGGATTTGTTCTGAGGAGATGCGAACCCGGCAATTTATGCTGGCGCCTTGGAGACTGTGATGGCGAAGACACTAGCCAAGACGGCAGATTGTGAGGAGATTACCCGGCGGATTGCCGCGCTCACGCCGGATGCCCGGCGCGTGTGGGGCTCGATGTCCATCGGCGGCATGCTCTGTCACGTGGATGACAGCTACCGGGCGGTGATGGGCGAGAAGACTCTCTCGTCTATGAAGATGAACCTTCCCCCACGGGTGGCAAAGTTCTTTGCACTGCGCAGCCCCACGCGCTGGCCGCGCAATCTGATGACCGGCGAATCGGTGCGGCAGGGAGGAGGCGGCACCCCGCCGGTCGAGTTCGCTCAGGACCGCGCGCGGCTGCTGAAGACCTTCGAACGTTTTTGCGGATGCACGCAATTGATGACCGTCCATCCGATGTTCGGCAGCATGAAACACACGGACTGGCTGCGCTGGGGCTATCTGCACGCCGATCATCACCTGCGCCAGTTCAGTGCATGACGCTATCTCGAAAAGAATATCGGGGGCGGCTCGCGCCTTCACCTACCGGACTACTGCACCTGGGGCACGCGCGCACCTTCTGGACCGCATATGAGCGGGCACGCGATGCGGATGGCGTGCTGATCTTGCGCGACGAAGACCTGGATACGCAGCGAGCACGCGCGGACTATGCCGCGGCAATACTTGAAGACCTGCACTGGCTGGGAATCGCTTGGCGGGAAGGCCCAGATGTGGGCGGGGCGTTTGGTCCGTATCGGCAGAGTCAGCGTTATGGGCTCTATCGCGAAGCCTGGGAGCGGCTGCGCGCAGGCGGATGGATCTATCCGTGCAGTTGTTCGCGGCGTGAGCTGGCCGCCTCGGTAAATGCGCCGCATGAAGATGAGGGCACCGGCGGCGCGGTTCAGGGCGATGACGAGCCGATATATTCCGGTCGCTGTCGCCCTGCTGCTGGTGCTGTGACCGAGGCGCATGAGCCGGCAGGGGTGAACTGGCGTTTTCGTATTCCGGATGGCGAGGAGATCCGATTCGAGGACAGTGGCGTGGGCGCGCGCAACTACATCGCAGGGCGTGACTTTGGCGACTTCGTGGTTTGGCGGCGCGACGATGTGCCGGCATATCAGCTTGCCTGCGTGGTGGACGATGCAGCGATGCGGATCACCGAGGTGGTGCGCGGCGCGGACCTGCTCAAATCCACCGCCCGGCAGATCCTGCTGTATCGAGCGCTGGGACTGACGCCGTCCGCGTGGCACCATTGTCCGCTGCTGCGCGATGCTGCGGGGCAGCGGCTGGCGAAGCGGACCGACGCGCTGAGCCTGCGGGCGCTGCGTGAGCGCGGCATGACGTCCGGTGAGGTGCGGGCGATGTGGCAAGAAGAGCCTCGGCTGCAGAAATAACGGTTTTGCGCGATGATGGCTCTGTCGCATCATGTTCGGTGAAGGCTGGCCCCAAAATATATGCAACCATCACGGTGTCGTACGTCCCTGCTTTCGCTTGTCGTCTTCGCGGGACTTTTCGCTAGCGCGTGTACTACCGCGCGCGCGCAAGATGCACGCCCGAAAATTACCGGCGTCTCCCACATGGCGATCTACACCGGCGATCCGGTGGCGGCTGCGCATTTCTACGGCGAGGAGCTGGGTGCGGCGAAGGAGGCCGATCCGGAGAATCCCGCAGGCGTCATCTATCGCCTGAGCGAGCAGCAGTTCATTGAGGTGCTGCCGCTACCGGCGGGGCACTCGATCAGTCGGTTAGATCATGTCGCTTTCGCGACGACTGATGCGGACGCGCTGCACAGCTACTTCGTCGCGCATCACTACGGCGCCATCGATGCGGTGAAGACCGGCTCCGATGGCAGCAGGTGGTTCTTCACCCGCGATCCGGAGGGCAATCGTGTCGAGTTCTTTCAATCAGCAGCACATCCGTTCCGCGCATCGGAGAGCCTGGTGAGTCCGCGGATCATCCACGTCGGCCTCCTGGTGAAAGACCGCGCAGCGGAGGACCGCTTCTATCGCGATCTGCTCGGCTTCCGGCCGTACTGGTACGGTGCTATGCATCCGGGCAAGCTTGACTGGGTGGCGCAGCAGGTTCCGGATGGGCCGGACTGGGTCGAATACATGATGACCGGCCCCGGGTCGGACTCTGGCGCGGCCGACAAGGTGGATGCGCGGCAGCTTGGCGTGATGAACCACTTCTCGCTCGGCGTGCCGAACATGGAGAAGGCGGTGACAGCGCTGTATGTCGCAGACGTTGTCCGCTTCAGCCCGCGGCACGACGGTCCAACTATGGGCAAGGACGGCAAGTGGCAGGCGAACCTCTACGATCCCGACGGGACGCGCGTGGAGCTGATGGAGTTCCAGCCGGTGATGAAGCCGTGCTGCTCAGACTTCACCGCGGCCAGCCCGGCGGATTGAGCATCTAGCGGACTGGCAGCTGATCACGCGACCTGAGAACAGGAACGAGCCTTCCGGAGAGTGCGTAGCCTGTGCTTAGGCCGGGAAAGCCGCGGTGAAGCTCTGCTTCACCGGCTGGGCGTAGCCGCAGGCGGGACAGAAATCCTGCCGGGAGGGCATGGTGACGCCGCAGTGAATGCACTCGACGGTGAGTGACCCATTGATCGCGGTCACGTTGGACGGGATCGGGTTTTGTGCCGGCGAGGGCGCGCGTTCGATCGGAGCCGGTTTGAAATCGATGCGGGGAATGCTGAGGGCGGGAGTGCTGAGGCCAGGGGAGCTGAGCCCCAGCATCGAGGGAGAGGGGGCGTTCAACGCGGAATCATCGTCTCTATCGCTTTGGCTATGCGAACCGAAGAGCGCACGCGCCAGCGGAATGCATACCAGCAAAACGGCAGCTCCGGCGATGTACACCATGAGGTGGTGCGGCGAGCTCATAAGTTTGTCGAGAAGAAAGCGCAGCGAGCTCACGAGCTTATCGAAATAGTTGTGCAGTGTATAGGTGACAGCATGCATGGCGATCTCCGGTTCCGTTGCGACTGCTTTCATCGCCGGGGGAGGGGCGGCGATGAAGGGGGAAGCGGTAAAGGCTATTCAGAAAATCCATCGGCCACAACACGGGCAATGCGCGCCCTCAAGTCTCCGGTATGGCCCCGTTTTGGCTTAGAGACAGAAATCACCCTCCGGTTTGTCCGAGAAACTGTGATTTCTCGTCCGAAGCGACCCCGGATCGGGATCTCCCTGTCGATGAGTCGCCGGGTAACGTTACTGGACCCCCTCCCCCTCCCGCTGCGGGAGGGCTCCGTATAACATCATTTGAATCATGGTGATACGGGGTCTTCCGGGCGTCAAATTCGTCTTTCTAAAGGGGTTATCGGTAAATTCGTCCAGCCGTTGGAGTTAGCACCGAGCCAAGGGCCGGTTGGTTAAGAAGCGGTCGGCTCAAAGGCGGCCTTCGGAAATGCAAAAAGCCACCGCTGCGGTGGCTTTTTGCATTCATGTTTCCTCTTGCTGGAGGTTTGATCTATTTCCAGTGTAGCGAATTGGGTGGAGTGATCTGGCAGTTTTTTGGGGGTGTTCCCGTAATGGATACTGTGGGCGAATTCAGGCTGAACCGCTGAAGTTTCCGATAAGCCGACTTTTCAGGAACGGCCTCCAACCAGTGCTCTGCTATTGGCTCGTTACCGTGATGTCGAACGGGGTCATTCCCGCCGCGACCGTAGGAGGGCTAAGCGGAGTAAGTCCCCCCGTCTTCGTGATGGAGAACTGATGAATGACGTTATAAACACCGCCCGAACAGTTACTACTGCAGGCTTGCGGGATATAGACAAAGCTGCCGGATGGATCAACCGCAATATTTAGACCATCTACGCCGGGGTAGATCGCACCCACGGGAACGAATACACCGCCAGTCACAGCGTAAGAGACCAGGTCATTATTGTTCTCGATAGTGTAGGCAAAGGTTCCGCCCGGCGCGAGGGCGATGGTATATGCCCCAGCCTGTTCCGCTGTAGGTGTCGATTTCATTAGGCTCAGCAGTCCAGAGGACGGATCGATTCCATACGATAAGAGTGAATTGGAACCTGCTGCGTAGAGATAGATTCCGCCGGGGTCCAGGGCAATCCCACCACCGTACTGCGAGGGCAAGGTTTGCAGCAAAGATAGGGCCCCGGAAACAGCGTCGATACTGAAGGTGTAAAGGTTGGATGTGTCCTGAAGGTAGAGGAATTTTCCAGATGTATCGACCGCGACTCCATTAGCGGTAATAAATTGAGCCCCCGGCGATCCGATGGGCAATGGCATGCCTTCGACCGGGCTCAAGACGCCCGTCGAGCTTAGCTTGTAGGCAAACATCTGGTTGCCGCTGACACCAGGAAATGCATCATTCGCCCCTGTCCGGTAGAGATAGAGGTGAGTTCCGGAAGGATCGATGGCCATCGCGCCCGGCTGGATCATGGTGTTGTATGGGGACGGGCTGATCTCGCTGAGTCCTCCCGTCGTCGGATCGATCGCGTATACGTGCAACATGAATGCCGCATTGTCGCCAACGATCAGGAAACGATTCTGAGGATCGTGAGTGATGGCATCTGGATTCAATCCAACAGCAACGGGAAAGCCGCTGAGTGGAGTCAGCGCGCCCGTTGACGGATCGACTGAGTAGCCGGATAGGCTCGCTCCCTGATTGGCTGTGTAAGCAAACTTCGGCTTCGTCGTGGAAACAGGATTAACCGGCGCGGGGGCTGAAACTACCGGCGCGGGACCGGCCCCGCAGCCGATCAGAGTGCAAACCAAGCAGGAAACAGCAAGACGCGGAAACCAGCGGAGCAGAGTGGTCATATTTCTCGATTCGAGCATCCTTAGCATGACGCGTTCTCCGGGATGATACCCGGATGACTGCCGTGCGCCTGAGAAGGTACGGATGACCTGACGCTAGTTAGCGAAAAACGGGGTTTGCGGTAACTCGCAGAGACTCGTCAGGAATTCGCCAACACTATTCCTTTTGGAGTCAGGGCCGGGTATTGCGGTGCCCATCCTTCGCTTTGCTCAGGATGGGGCACCCGGGTTATGGAGTACCCGGGTTTGGTGGCGCCGCGGCAGATCCTTCGTAGCGCATGCAAGCGCCTCAATCGTCTATGACCGCGGCATTCTCAGGCTGGAAGTAGGCGATGTCTCGGGTTGTAGATGTAGCTCACGAACGCGTATCCCCACGGCATGGCAACGATCGGCAGGATGACCCACAAGAACGCTGAGGTAATCCCTTCTGCCGTTGATCCTGCGAGTGTTCCTCGCGACCAGAGTGGATAAGCCACAACGAGAAGCCAGAGCACTTTGTAGAAGATCTCCAGCAGGACGATGGGGAGCATTTTCAAAGGACGGATGATTCCCAGGCCGGCCAACGTAGCGAAGGCTGCCCAGACGCACCAGACGACGGCATCGAATGGTTCCCAGGGCCCTTTGTGGGTGAGGATGTGTGTCCATGTCTGCTTGCCGAGGACAAAGAACATCAGGATGTAGAGCAGCCGCAAGAGGTAGATGTTGATGGGGCGGACGCCGTCGTATTTGTCGGCGCGGTGGAAGATTGCTAAGGGGCTGAAGGTCATGGGAGTCTCCTTGGTTGCTGGGCCCGGTTGAGAGTGCGCAGGTGGAACAGTGAGTTTCCAGTCTTCGTTGTCTATCTAGTCTTTGCTATCGCGGTCGAAGACAAGGATCTCGCCGGGCTGGCAATCGAGCGTTTTGCATATTGCTTCGAGTGTGGAGAAGCGGATGGCCCTCGCTTTTCCGGTTTTAAGGATCGATAGATTCGCGAGAGTGATATCGACCGCCTCGGATAACTCGGTAAGGGACATCCGATGGCGTTCCAACACCTCGTCCAGCCTGACTGCGATGGGCATGGTTTACACCGTTCCTTCCAAGTCATCTCTCATCGCAGAGCCCGCCGCGAAGACGCGGCTGAGCACGAACACCATGAGGACAGCGATCCAACCTCCGGGAGAGAACGTCACGTCGGGCGCGGCGGAGCCCAGGCTGGGGAAGAACTTCTCGAGCAGAGCTCCGGGGATGTCGAGCAACTGGAGTATGAGCAAGGCCCAGCCGATGGTTTGAAGCCGGCGAGCGTTGGCGGAAATAAAAGGATCACCCGCACCCGCGCTCGCGATGATTTGAGCCAATGCCGCGAGGAGTCTGTCGGTCACCACAGCCATCGCCAGGCCAAGCAACATCAACAACCGCACGCCGGTCAACGCCGATCCCACGTCTGTTCCGGGACTTGGCTGGAGGAGAAGCGCTACGAACTGAGCCGGAAAGATCCAGGACAGAAGCAGCCCCACGACCACCGCTACAAGGAACAATCGATTCAACACGATAGCAATCCGCACGACCAACCGTGAGCCCTTTATCAGCCGATCTTTGTTATTGAGGTTATTTAGCATGGGGTCGCTCCTTATCGATAAACAATAAGTCGCCATACCTGCTGCGTCAATAGAAATTTATCGAAAAACGATAAATTATTCGAGGCGCCCCTTTCCAGAGGGTTGCGAAATGGTCCGGGGAGTTGTGGCAGGGCTTACGAGAAGAGGTGCTGAGTGCAGCGCCGTGCGCTTTTCAGCCTCTCCACATGGGGAATGCGTCTGCTGCGGGAAGACGCAGGGTTTCGAGCAGGCCGTGATCCGGGCTGTAGACGCAAACCGGGTCCATCGCGGCGGCGTTGCCGGTGAGTAGAAGCGCCTGGCAGCGGCAGCCGCTGAAGTCCTGGTCTTTACGGGAGCAGGCGCGGCAGGTTTCGGACATCCATGCGTCACCGCGAAAGCGCTCGAATGCTTCCGAGTGATGCCAGATCCAGGACAGATCCCGATCGCGAACATTGTCGAAATACATTCCAGGGATGACGGCGGCGGCGTGACAGGGCAATGCCTGGCCTGTGGGGTCGATGAGCATCACCTGCCGGCCCCAGCCGCCCATGCATGCCTTGGGAAAACGGCCATAGTAGTCAGGGACGACGGCCTCGATATGAATCCTGCCCTTCAGCCGTTGGCGTGCGTTCTCGATGACGCCAAGCGATTGCTGGACCTGTTCTTCGGTCGGCATGAGCAGGCCACGATTCTTGAGCGCCCAGCCGTAGTACTGGACGTGGGCGATCTCCAGACGATCCGGCTCGAACTGCTCGGCCATGGCGATGAATGCTTCGAGCCGATCGAGGTTCAGGCGATGGACGACCAGATTGATGGTCAGGGCGACCGGGAATTTTTTGAGAATGGGCAGCAGCGCAAGCTTGTGGGCGTGGGCGCGCGTACCCGCGATGTGATTGGCGGCCGCCTCTTCGAGATCCTGAAAGCTGAGCTGCACGTGCTCGAGACCGGCATCGATGAGGGCGGCCATGCGCTCCTCGCCGAGCCCGATGCCGGAGGTGATCATGTTGACGTACAGGCCCGCATCGCGACCGGCGCGGATCAGGTCAGGGAGATCGCGGCGGGCGAGAGGCTCGCCCCCGGTGAGATGCAGGTGCAGGACGCCGAGTCCCGCAGCCTGTGCGCAGACGCGCTTCCAGTCGTCGATCAACAGCTCTTCTTCGTGACGCTTCAACTCCAGAGGATTTGAGCAGTAGAGGCAGTGGAGCGGGCAGCGGTGTGTGACCTCCGCTATGAGGGAGAGCGGCCCGTGATGAGCTTGCGGAGTGGGTGTGCTCATGTCAGAGCCGGACCACGCCGCGCTGCTGCATGCGATCGAGCAGCGCCTGGACGTCACGGCCGATATCGGCAGCGGTGGCGCCGGGATATTGCTTCAGCAACTTTTCGATGATCGCGCCGACGGTCTGCGCGCCATTCACCTCGAGCAGGATGTCGCGGGCCGGACCGGTAAGCTTCAATGCACCTTCGGGGATGAGGAGCATGGCTTCGGTCGGATGCAGGCGGCAGCCGGAGGAGAGACGGGGAGTTGCGGTGAGTTCCATTTATGTCTGCGGAGCGAAGCAGCCGGGTGGGATGTTGCCGGGCTCGACGTAAGCGTAATCGATGGCATCCAACTGCGCCCAGAGAATCTCGCACTTCCGGGTGAGCGCACCGATGGCGGATTCCTGTTGTTCACGGGTGTGTGCGTGGGTGCATACGTAATCCAGGGCGAAGGCAGCATCCTCTGGAGCCTGGGTGAGGCGTCCCTCGAAGTAAGCGAGTCCATTGGCCAGATAGGGATAGTGCTCGCGAAGCATCTCCATGCGCAGCGAGATGAGGTCGCGCGAGAAGAGCTCGGTGAGCGAGGAGGCAACGGCCACCAGAAGGGAACCGTTCTGTACCAGTGACAGATACGCATCGACGGCGTACCGCACTCCGGGCAGAATGCCGGAGCAGGAGATCACCTGGTCGCGGCCGAGGCCCGTGGCTTCGGCGAGCTGAATCCACTTCTCGATCCCGCCATAGCCGCTCTGGTCGCCATCGTGATCGAGGATGCGTTTGCGCCAGACGCGGCGGAATGCCGGGTCATCGCTCTTGGCGAGCACCAGCGCGTCCTTGATCGGAATGCGGCTCTGGTAGTAGTAGCGATTGAGCGCCCAGGCCTGCAGTTGTCCGCGGGAGAGCTCTCCGCGGTGCATGCGCAGATGGAACGGGTGCCGATGATGGTATTGGGCTTCGCCCACGGACTGCAGCCGTGCGCGGAGCTCCTCCCGGGTCAGCACGCGATGTGCGGCGATCTCTAGTTCAGGCGCCATCCGTCCGATGCTACCTCCCAGCCGGCGTCGCGTACGAAGGCGTACTCGGCACTCTCGCGATCCAGAACCGGATTGGTGTTGTTGATGTGGACGAAGACCTTGCGTGGTCGGGTGACGGTACGCAGCAGTGCGATGGCGCCGTCCTCTCCGCCGATGGGAAGGTGTCCGATCTGCCGGGCGAAGGGCGCGTCCGAGTGGGTGCGGTTCAATTCGTCGTCACTCCAGAAGGTGCCGTCGACGAGGATGGCGTCGCACAATGCGTAGCGCGCTCTCCATTGGTCGGTAATCGCCGGGAGCGAGGGTGTGTAGGCGATGCGCCTTCCGTCCGACTCGAAGAGCAGACCCAGACTGGCCTGACCGGCTTCGCCGGTATCGAAGTCGCGAGCATAGAGCGGAAGCGAGCTAGGAAGCGGAATCGGGGTGCAGGTGACCTCATCGAGAAGGAAAGGCTTGTTCGGAGAGATCTCGATCCAGGTCAACTGATTGGGCACGCGCAGGAGCATCTTGAAGAATGGATTGCTTTCGAGGACGCGGCGCACCAGGGAGGTGGCGTAGACGGTGAGGGGCTGAAACTCTCGCAGTAAAAGCAGCCCGAGGACCTGATCGAGATCCGCGCCGGTGAGCACGATGCCGCTGATTGGGGTACTGCGCGGACCGTGGTCAGGAGAGGGGTGCAGCTCCTGGTTGGCTTCGATCTGGAATCGCAAGTCGGGGGAAGCGTTGATCAAAAACCAACGCCTGCCGCCAGACGAGAGCGCTGCTTGTGTTTGCAGCCGCGGGATCACGTGCTCCGGCCTTTGTCGGGCAAGAGTGCATAGACGGCAGGCGCAATTCCATTGGGGAACGCCGCCACCTGCTGCCGTGCCAAGCAGCTTGAAGTGCAACAAGCGTTAGATTTCCGCGGGTGCGTAGCAGTTGATTTCGCAGCCAAGGCTTACTTCTTCAAAATCAGGGCAGGTCCAGACCTTCATGTTCATTGTCACTCCTCGCTATTGTTGCGATGCTGCGGGATCTCTTCCCGCTGGCGACGATAGTATCTGGGCCACTCCGCAAACTCCACTGTTTCCTGGTCACCCAGGAGCCACCGCACAGACCCGGAGTAACCACAATCCGGGAGAAGCGTAACGACAGGCGCAATGGGGATATTCGCCGGAGAGGGACTTATTCGCCGGAAAGAACAATGGGCAGGGTTGGGGATTTGGAGCCGCCGGCGTTTTCTATGGTGATGCCGAAGGCTTTGGCGGGGACGCCGCTGGGCAGTGTGGGCAGGACGACGGAAGCGTAGCCCTCGCCGTTGGGCGTGAAGGTGCCGGCGGGCACGGGAGCGGCGCCGCTGGCCGGGATCACCCAGAGCTCATAGGTTTTGCCTGCGGGCACGGGCTTGAGATTGTTGGCTTCCATCATCAACGCGCCACGCTCCGCGAGGTAGACGGCGTGGGCGGTGGGCGCGGGCGGTGTCTTGGTTGCAGCGAGGGTGACGCGCTGCGCGTTGGGCGCGTTCAGCACTTCGAGCACCTGCTGGGCCCGGGAGGCCTTCGCGGCCAGATTCGAGACCAAGGCGGATTCTCCGTCGAGCGCATCGTTGAGCGAGGCGGTGCGATAGCCGAGGATGCTGCACGCAATGGCGAGGCAAGCGGCTATGAGCCAGGGAGTGATGACGGCCCATTTGCTGCGGCCCGTGGATGGAACTGTGGCGAACTCGGTTTGCGTGGCGGTCATCTCGATTGGCTTTCCAGCTGGTACTGATGTGGCTCCTGCCTGAAAAGTTTCACGCATGCGCTCCTGCAGGCGCTCGAAGGAACCAGCGGGCGCGGCCTGCTGGTCGACGGAGAGAGCGAGCAACGCGAGGTCATCCTGAATGAGAGCGAGCTCCTGCTGCGCCTGCGGATTGTTCCGCAGCGCGGCAGCCACGGCGGCCATCTCTTCCGCAGGAAGGGACCGCATCGCGTAGAGCGCGAGGTCCTCCTGCGAGATGGGTGCCGAATTGGAGCCGGGCTCGTTCATGCTCGGAATGCCTTTCGCAAAGTAATCAGTGCCAGTCGTATTCTCGTTTTTACAGTTCCCAGTGGATCGCCAGTCCGGGTGGCGATCTCGGTGTGACTCAATCCTTCGAAATAGGCGAGCTCAAGGCTCTTGCGCTGCTCCTGGGGGAGGTTGACGAGAACGGCCCGCACCTTCTCCATCATGGCATTGCGCTCCGCGTCATCGGCGACGTTGATGGGCGACGCAAGCACCACGTCGTCGACGGAGTCTGTCTGCTTGCGCCGGCGCAGCAGGTCGATGGCCCGATTGCGTGTGACCACCACCAGCCATGCGCCGAGCGAGCCACGTCCCTGGATAAATGCGGCGGGCTTGCGCCAGAGCTGGAGGAAGATCTCCTGCATCACGTCCTCTGCCTGACCGGTGTCATGCAGGACCCGGAGTGCTACCGAATAGACAGGTCCGCTGTAACGCCGGAAGACTGTTTCCATTGCGTTTTCGTCCCCCTGGCCAACCCGCGACAGGAGTGCCGTATCTTCTGATCCGGTTGCGGTTTCGCTGTTGGATGTACGGTAGCCAGGAGGCTTCGGATTGGACGAGAGATCAGACATTCACAGGGCGCCCGGTCATCATACGCAAGGCAACAGAGGTGTGTCACTTGGAAGACACATGGCGTCTTCTTCATGGGATGGGATGCAAGCAACATGAAGTCACGGCTTGACAAAATACTGGTGGAACGCGGGCTGGTGCCGTCGCGGGAGAGAGCACAAGCGCTGATCCTCGCCGGCCGCGTGCTGGTGAACGAGCAGAAGGTGGAGAAGCCGGGAGCAACGGTTGCCGAAGATGCAACAGTGCGGCTGCTGGGCGATGGCATGCGCTATGTGAGCCGCGGCGGGCTGAAGCTGGAGGCGGCGCTGGCGCACTGGCACATCGATCTGAGCGGCCGCATCTGCGCGGATGTCGGCGCGTCGACAGGCGGATTTACCGATTGCATGTTGCAGCACGGCGCGGCCGCGGTCGTGGCCATCGATACGGGCTATGGGCAGATTGCGCACAAGCTGCGCGTGGATGCTCGGGTGACGCTGCTGGAGCGGACCAACGCTCGGCATCTGGAATCGCAACAAGTCGCATTGCCGGTTACGTTTCTGGTCATGGACGTATCGTTCATTTCGGCGACGCTGGTGCTGCCGGCGGTGGTGCGCGCGATGCCGCTGCTGACCGAGATGGTGGTGCTGGTGAAGCCGCAGTTCGAAGCGGGGCGCGAGCATGTAGGAAAAGGCGGGATCGTGCGCGATGCGGAGGCGCATCGGCTGGCGGTGGAGCGGGTGCGCGCGACGGTAGCGGAGCTGGGCGTAGAGGGAATCGAGGTGATGGATTCGCCGCTGCTGGGCGCGGAGGGGAATCGGGAGTTCCTGCTGCATGCTCGGGAGTGGCTGTCCGAGTGATTGCGCCTGCGGCGCGGGCCATGGGCTCGCTCCTATTGGCTGAGTTGCCGGATTGCTGACTTGCTTTTCAGCGGTGCATCCCGCAGAGGAATCCTTGGCCTTCCATTTACACTGAGAGACCGATGCGTACGATTGCCGTGATTTCGAAGCCGCAGAAGCCGGATCTGGCGCCGATCCTGGATGAGCTGGTGCTTTGGGCACGGGCGCGCGGGATGGAGCCGATTCTCGATCCGGTGAGCGGGAGCTACGTGCAGGGTGCGCGCATCGTGGCGCGGCACGATATGGCGGCGGAGCATCCGGAGCTGGCGATCGTGCTGGGGGGCGACGGCACGCTGCTGGCGGCGGCGCGCGTCTTTGCCAAGAGCAAAGTGCCGATCCTGAGCGTGAACCTGGGCTCGCTGGGATTTCTGACCGAGGTACGGCTGTCGGAGTTGTTCAAGAATCTTGAGGGGTGGGCCTGCGGGTCGTGTCACATCGAGGCGCGCGCGATGCTGCATGTGGACATCGTTCGCGATGGACAGTTGTTCCGGTGCTACGACGCGCTGAACGACATTGTGGTGTCGAAGGGCGCGATAGCCCGCATGGGCGACTTTCGCGTGCTGCTGGGCGAGCAGCTTGCGATGTCCTTTCGCGCGGATGGAGTTATCGTGTCGACGCCGACGGGATCGACGGCGTACAACCTGGCGGCGAACGGACCGATCATGGCGCCGGATGTGGACGCGATGATCGTTACGCCGATCTGCCCGCACCTGCTGACGCTCCGGCCGATGGTGGTGCACGGCGACGCGCAGATCAATCTGAGCGTGGTGGGCGTGCCCGACCAGACATTCATGACCGTGGATGGGCAGGAGGCGATCGAGGTGCGGGTGGGCGACAACCTGCTGTGCCGGCGCTCGGAATACACGGTGCAGCTGGTGCGGTTGCGCACGGATGGGTTCTTCGATGTGCTGCGGCAGAAGTTGAAGTGGGGCGAGAGATAGCTTACAGCTTCTTCGTGAGCGAAGCTTCGCTGTCCCCGCATCACCGGCAAACAGGTTCACATTTATTACTTTTCCGACGGCACTATTAAGCCATGAGCAGGGAACTGCTTTAACTGGCTCCGGTTAGCTCGTCGAGGAGGGTCTTGGCTTTGGTGGCGAGGGTGTGGGCGCCGTCGACGTCGCCATTGTGCAGGGCGCGCTCCGCCTGATCGAGGAAGCTGCGAATCTGGGCGACGGTCTTGTTCTGGTCGCCGTTGAGGTTGTGCAGGGAATTGACGCCGCGCTGCGTGGAGTCGATGAGGTCGGACGCCTGCTGGCGCGATCCGCTGCTGTCCGGCGAGGGAGCGGCGGTGAGCTGGCCGATGGAGGTGGGGGTTGCAGTGTCGCCCTTGGGTGTAGGCGCGGTCACCTTGGCGTTCTGGCCCTCTGCCGGCGGCGGGTTGGTGTCCGGAGTTGTGGCGGCGCTGACTTCTTTTTCGCGGGCTTCGCGCTCATGGGTCTCGCGTTCGGCTACTTCGACTTCAAGCTTGCGGCGTCGGCTGATGCGGGTGGGTTTCTTTTCCGCGACGATGATGGAAGCGGGAGGCGGCGCGGGCTGTGCGCCGGGCGGCGGCGGGACCGGGAGCTCGGGCAGGGTGGGATCGTTCTGGCTCATCTCGGTGTAGAGCGGCGCGAGCGGCGGAGGCATCAACGTCGGCGCCTCTGCCGTGATGGGTACGGGAGGCGGAGTGGACTTGTGAAAGTAGACACAGCCGGATAACGCTGGGATGAGCAGCGATGCGGCCACTGATGGCAGGCTGAAAAGACGCCTGATCATAGGCCGGACCCTTCGGAGGTGAAGGCCGGAGCCGAGCTTGTTGTATCCAACGGAGAACCGCGCAGTTTGCCCTCGGCTGAAGCCAGCAGAGGAAGTTTCAAGGTGAACGTACTGCCTATATTCTGCTTGGATTGTACGTCAATGCTGCCGCTATGTAGCTGAATAATACGGTAGGTCATGGCCAGGCCAATACCACTTCCGTCCTTGCGGGTGGTGAAGTAGAGGTCAAATATCTTGGCCCGGATTTCGTCGGGAATGCCGCTGCCGCTATCGGCGATTTCGATGGCGGCCATCCGGCCCTCCTCGCGGAGGGTGACGTGCAGCTCGCCGCCCTGGGGGGACATGGCCTGGGCGCCGTTCAGGACGACATTCAGGATGGCCTGCTTGATCAGGTCGGCATCGACCTTGGTGATCATCGGCCGATCCGGCATGTGGCTGGAGACGCGAACGTCATGGGTTTCGAGCTCGGCGGAGGCCAGCATGAGGACGCCGGAGACGATGCGGCGCAGGTCCTGTTCCTTGAGCTGGAGCTCGACCGGCCGGGAGAAGTCGACCAGCGTCTGGACGACGCGGTCGAGGCGCTGAATCTCGCTCTCGATGATCTCCAGGTGGCGCATGGCGCGCGCATCGGGACCGGAAAGCTTGTTGCGGAGCAGCTCCAGGTGCACGACGATGGCGTTGATGGGGTTCTTGACCTCGTGGCCGACGCCGGCGGTGAGACGGCCGATGGCGGCGAGGCGCCGGGAGAGCTCGAGTTCACTCTCCAGCTCGCGGACCGATTCCAGATCGTGCAGGGTGAGCAGAGCGCCGAGCGAGGCGCCGGGGATGGAATCCTCGTTCGCAAGTGACTGATCTGCAATGGATTGATCGAGAACAAAGTCGAGAGAAACCTGCACGCGCCGTCCGGTCTCGGTCTCGATCTCCTCCTGGTCCAAGGTGCGGCCGGTTTCGAAGGCGTCGCGTACCAGGCGGCCGAGCTTGGTCTCCAGGCTGAAGATGCTGTTGACGCTGCCGCCGAAGAGGCGGGTGCGGGGGATGCCGAGGAAGCGCTCGACGGAGTCGGAGACCAGGGCGGCGCGGCCTTCGGCGGTGAAGAGCAGGATGCCATCCTGCAGGTTCGCCATGATGGAGTCGAGGTTCTCCTTGAGTGCGGAGAAGACCTCCTCGACGTTGCGCATGCGGCGGCCGATGCGCTCGATCTTGTCCGAGACCTGAACGACGGTGTCCTCTGTGGAGGGACGGATGAGCGTGGCGGGGCGCATCCAGGCGGGACTTTCTCTGGACGGCGGCAGCTTCGCCGGTTCGGGCAGCACGGGTTCGCCAGCCTGATCGAAGCTGGGACGTTCCAGGGCGTCGAGGCGGAGGCTGATCTGCTCAATGGGCTGCAGGGCGAGGTTGGCGAGCAAAGCGGCCACCAGGAGCGAGGACAGGATGGCGATGCCGGTGAAGGTGAGCGAGGCCCAGATCCAGGGCGCGAAGACGGTGCGCAGGAACGTGGTGCGGATGCCCACGTGCACGCTGAGGAAGGCCTGCTCCGTGCCCGTGCTGTCCTTGCGTACGATCGACAGCACGATGTCGTAGGTGCGCGGCGGCCCGAAGAAGGTGCGGACGGTGGTGAAGACGCCGCCATGCAGCAGGCGGTCATAGTTTTCGCGCTTGGGCAGCTCTACGTTGTCCTGGGTAGGATCGGTGCTCAAAAGCGCCTTGTTGTCGCGGTCGGCGATAGCTACGTCGTAGACGGTGGGTGAGTAGCGGTTAACCGCACTGAGCTGCTCGTTGAGTCCCTGGTCGTGCTGCAGGGCTGCGGCGACGGCGTCGCGCAGTGCCTTGGGATCGTTGGGGTCGATCTCTTTGCCGCGCAGTCCGTTGGTGACGGCGAGCTGGGTGTAGTAGCGGACCTGCTGGGCCACCATGTCGTTGGCGGCATAGGACTGGCTGATGCGCTGGGCGAGAAGCTGTTCGAGGAAGAGCCAGGACAAAACGGTCACCACCAGAAAGACAAGTCCGGTAATGGCGAGAACAAGTTTTGTCTTCAGGCGCATGGGGGTCAGCCTATGGTACTCGGAGCGGCTGCCACACCCGAAAGAGGAAACTCAGCCCCGGGAGTGGCGAGTTTGAGTAGTTTTTCCTGTCCTAATGTATCGAAAGAGCGCCAGGAGCGGACTTTTTTCCGAAGGAAACCCCGGCTCGTGACCGAAGACTGGCGCTCTCGAAGGGAAAATTGCTCTACACGCGCTCCTCCACGCTCTCTGCCGAGGCGAACGAGGCGCTGCCGTACTCTTTGAGCTTGTTGTGCAGCGTCTTGAGGCTGATGCCCAGGATCTCTGCAGCGCGAGTCTTATTGTTGCGGGTGGATTCGAGGGTCTTGAGGATGAGGAGGCGCTCCGCCTCGTCCACGGTGGCGCCGACCTCAACCTGGACGGAGTTGGCGTTGGCTCCGTCGTCCGGGCCGGGACGCATGACGCGCTCGCCGAAGCCCGGCGGCAGATGGCGCGATTCGAGCTGACCCTCTCCGCAGAGGATGACAGCGCGCTCGATGGTATTGCGCAGCTCGCGAACGTTGCCCGGCCAGTCGTGGCTCATGAGGCGGGCGAGCATCTCCTTATCGACGCCGGTGACGGTGCGCTCGTGCTTTTCGTTCATGTCCGCGAGGATGGATTCGAGGATGGCGGGCACGTCTTCCTTATGCTCCCGCAACGGTGGCATATGGATATTGAAGACGTTGAGGCGGTAGAACAAGTCAGCGCGAAGGTGACCATCTTCGACGGCCTCGCGAGGATCCTTGTTGGTGGCGGCGAGGACGCGGACGTTGATCGCCTTCTCCATCTTGGAGCCGAGGCGGCGGAGGCGCTTCTCCTCGATGACGCGGAGCAGCTTGGCCTGGGTGCCGACCGGCATCTCGCCGATCTCGTCGAGCAGCAGCGTGCCTTCCTCTGCGAGTTCGAAACAGCCGGGGCTGCGCTCGATGGCGCCGGTGAAGGCGCCCTTCTCGTAACCGAAGATCTCCGCTTCGATCAGAGTCTCCGGGATAGCGGCGCAGTTGACGGCGACAAAGGGCTTGGCTTTGCGCGGGCTCAGCTCGTGCAGGGTGCGGGCGACGACTTCCTTGCCGGTGCCGCTTTCGCCGGTGATGAGCACGGAGACGTTGCTGGGAGCGACGCGCTCGATGAGCTGGAAGATGTCCTGCATCTTTTTGGAAGAGCCGACGAGGGAGCCGAGGACGCCCTTTTCACGCAGCTTGCGGCGGGTGAAGTCGAGCTCCTGCTCGGTCTCGCGCTGGCGCGAGGCGTTGGCCAGGATCATCTTGAGGCGCGTGGGATCGACCGGCTTCTGAATGAAGTCATAGGCGCCGAGCTTCATGGCTTCGACGGCGCGATCGATGGAGCCCTGCGCGGTAAGCAGGATGACGCACTGCTTGTCCTGGAGCTCGCCGAGGCGATTGAGCAGCTCGATGCCGTCCATGCGCGGCATCTTCATGTCGGTCACGATGATGCCGGGCTGCCATGCCATCACCTTATCCAGTGCTTCGGCTCCATCGCGCGCAGTCTCTGTGCGATATCCCCAGCCGGAAACAAGTTCCGCCAGCCCCATCAGTGCGTGGAGCTCGTCTTCTACGATCAGTACTTTCTCACCTGCCATTGTTCTTAACTACTCTCTTCTCTGAAAAGTTGTTTCGTTTGTACCATGTTGGCCGCGGGCTAGTTACCAGTGGAATACCGCAACTGACGCGGCCTTCCCAAAAGTGTCAAACCCCTGCGACGACAGACTCATCTGTATTACTTACATCTATGTTAGACCTCGAAGTGGCTCCCGCGGAGCTGAAGACGATGCTGGCGGCGGAAGGCGGCCCGTTATTGCTGGATGTGCGTGAGCCGTGGGAGACCACGGCAGTCGGATTTCCCGGAGCGCACGCGATGCCCATGGGGGAAGTTCCGGCGCGCGCCTACAACGAACTGGACCCGGAGGGGCGGATCGTGGTGATCTGCCATCACGGAGTGCGGTCGTTGAATGTGGCGAACTGGCTGCGCAATCAAGGGTTTGAGCAGGCGCAGTCGCTGCGCGGCGGGATCGATGCATGGTCCCGGGATGTGGACCCGGCGGTGTTGCGGTACTGAGGGAGTAGGGAATAGGAATCGGGTTTAGGACTCCGCCCGCTGTACAGCATACGGGTGGCCTTCTTGTATGTCGCGGAGAGGACATCCGCCGGCTTCGCGGGAAAATGCAGCGGGAAGGGGATCTCGGCACCAGCCGCGTCGGTCGAACACCTCGGGCGTGATCCCTCGCCGGCTCGGCTATGATCGCAACCTGAGTGAGAACGCCGGAGTGAGCGATCTTTATGTCCAGTTCCGCTGTTGACTTTGCCCGCCAGAACCAGTCGCGATTTCTTGAGGAATTGAAGGGGCTGCTGCGGATTCCGAGCATCTCTACGCTGCCTGAGCACAACGGCGATACGCGCCGCGCGGCGGAGACGCTGGCGGCGGAGATGACACGCATTGGTCTGGAAAAAGTGCGGCTGATCGAGACCGTGCACGGGGGCAAGGCCGGACATCCGCTGGTGTATGGCGAGTGGCTGGGCGTCACGGGCGAGCGCTCGCTCACCGCGGGCAAGCCGACGGTGCTGTGCTACGGGCACTACGATGTGCAGCCGCCCGATCCGCTGGATGAGTGGCTGACGCCACCCTTTGACCCGACCGAGCGCAACGGCAACCTGTATGCGCGCGGCGCGGTGGATGACAAGGGGCAGATGTACATGCACCTGAAGGCGCTGGAGGCGCTGTTTAAGACGGGCGGCGGAAAGCTGCCGGTGAATGTGCGGGTGATTCTTGAGGGCGAGGAAGAGGTTGGCGGCGAGGGGATTGCAAACTTCGTACGGGAGCATCCGGAGGAGTTGAAGGCGGATTTTGCTCTGGTGTCGGATACAGAGATGTTTGCGCCGGAGCTGCCGACCTTATGTGTGGGGCTGCGCGGGATGATCTACACCGAGATCGAGGTGCGGGGCGCGAAGACCGATCTGCACTCGGGGATGTATGGCGGCGCGGCGCCGAATCCGTTTGTAGCGCTGGCACAGATCATTGCGGGTCTGAAGGATCGCGAGGGAAAGATTCTGATTCCCGGCTTCTACGATGATGTGGAGGCGCCTTCAGCAGAGGAGAAGGCCGCCTGGAAGCGCCTGCCGTTTGACGAAGAGCACTATCGCGAGACGGAGGTGGGCTCGCCGGTGCTGACGGGCGAAGCGGGTTTCTCAGTATTAGAGAGGACGTGGGCACGGCCGACGCTGGATGTACACGGCATGCCCGGGGGATTTACCGGGGCGGGGGCGAAGACGGTGATCCCGGCGCGGGCGACGGCGAAGGTGTCGATGCGACTGGTGC
This sequence comes from uncultured Acidobacteriaceae bacterium, assembly GCA_963712845.1. Classification (GTDB taxonomy): domain Bacteria; phylum Acidobacteriota; class Terriglobia; order Terriglobales; family Acidobacteriaceae; genus KBS-83. The sequence continues at coordinate 185,846 of CAVQJM010000014.1, read as the reverse complement.
CGGCGATGACGCCGAAAAAAGCCTTTGCGCAGTACAAGGCGTTCGTGGAATCGCTGACGCCGAAGGGTGTGACGGTAGAGGTACGGATGATCCACTCGGGCGATGCGATTGTGGTGGGGACGGACAATTCTTATGTGACGGCGGCGAAGGATGCGATGCGCGAGGTCTTCGGCAAGGAGACGGTGTTTGTGCGCGGCGGCGGATCGATCCCCATCGTGGGAGACATCGAGCGGCATCTGAAGATTCCGGCGGTGATGATGGGCTTCGGTTTGCCGGACGATAACCTACACGCGCCGAACGAGAAGTTCCACATCGCGAATTTTTATCGCGGGATTGAGTCGGTGATTCGCATGTTTGAACTGCTGGGTGCATGACGATGAAGTTCGCAATATAGGTAAGTTGGTTGAGCGGCGCTTCGCGCCGATATTGAACGAAAGGTACAGCAGATCCTTCGCTCCACCTTCGGTAACGCTCAGGATGACAAATTTTGGCGAGGTATTTCGGAGACCGGACAGCGAGCACCTGACCGTCATGAATGCGGAAGGTTGGGTGCTGGCCGGTGGCCGGAGTCTGCGCATGGGACAGGACAAGGCAGGGGTGATGCTGGCCGGGCGGCGGCTGCTGGATCACATGCTGGGGAAGCTGCGGGCGCTGGGGCTGGGGGCGCGCGTGGCGGGGCTGCGCGAGCCGGTTGTGGAGAATGCAGCCGAGGTTTTCAGGGATGCGCATCCCGATTGTGGACCGTTGAGCGGGGTGGAGACAGCGCTTGCGAGGAGCGAGGCAGCGCTGGTGATGGTGCTGGGCGTCGATCTGCCGTTGCTACCGACGGAGTTTCTGGCATGGATGTTGCGGCGGGCCTCGACTACCGGCGCGGCTGCCACTATTCCCCGGGTGCTGGGTGAGCCGCAGCCGCTGTGCGCGGTGTATCGCCGGGAGCTGGTGCCGGGAATCACCGCGGCGCTGGAAGCTGGCGATTACAAGGTGACGCGTGCGGTGGAGCGCGCGACCGCGGTTGGGAGACTCGACTGCTTCGATGCAGAGAGAGTTGCAGCGACCGGCGCATGGCGCTCGGGGGCGCCGACACACCAGCAGTTCATGAACTGCAATACTCCTGCGGAGCTGAGGGTCGCGCAGAGACTGCTTGCATCGGCCTCTATGCTATGAGGATGAACGAGGACGAACCCAGAGGCGACGCGGACTCCGCGGGTGAGCAGAACTCGTCAGGAGAGCGGGATTCCACTAGAGAGCGGGACTCTGCGGGCGAGAGTGTGGCGGAGGAGAGGCTGCTGCGCAATGCTGAGCCGCGGGAAGGAACGGAAGTTCCGCTGCCGGCTGAAGATGAAACTCCACTGGAGATTCCGCCAGAGCTGATTCGTGAAGAGGTGCGTGAGGCGCAGGAAGCGCAGCAGGCGCAGGAGAACGGCATCGGTCCACAGACACCGGCGAAGCCGCCGGAGCCCTATATCGTCTTCGATCATGTATCGAAATCGTTTGGCGATCTTCATGTGCTGGACGATGTGAGCTTCGCGGTGATGACTGGCGAGACGTTATGCATCCTGGGCCGCTCCGGGGTGGGCAAGTCGGTATCGCTGCAGCAGATCATGGGTTTTTTGAAGCCGGACAAGGGACGCATTCTGGTTGCGGGCGAGGACATCACCCAGTTCAGCGATGCGCAAATGGATGAAGTACGGAAGAAGGTCACGATGGTCTTCCAGAGCGGAGCGCTCTTCGACTCGCTGAGTGTGGGAGAGAACGTCGCCTTCCCGCTGCGCGAGCGGAGGGAACTCGAAGAAGATCAGATCCAGAAGATCGTGAATGGTCTGCTGGAGATGGTCGGAGTGATGGGCATGGCGGAGCTGCTGCCGTCGGATCTATCGACCGGGATGAAACGATCCGTGGCGATCGCACGCGCGATGGCCTCGCAGCCGGAGGCGATTCTCTATGATGAGCCGACGACGATGGTGGATCCGCTGATGGGGCGGCTGTTGGGAGATCTGATCCAGAAGCTGAAGACGCAACTGCTGCTGACGAGCATCGTGGTAACGCACGATATGCGATTTGCCGAGCGGCTTGCCGATCACGTGGTGTTTCTGCATCAGGGGAAGGTGCGCTTCTTCGGAACGATGGATGAGATGAAGCGAAGCGACGATGAAATTCTGCAGCAGTTTCTGGAGCTGGATTCGCTCGTTCTTCCGAATGTCTAAATTCACCTCGCGATTTGTTTCGCGCGCCATGACTCAAAAGTGTCATGGGCCAGGTGTGGAAATTGACTAGGAAAGAGTTGCACACTGCAAGCAGCGGTGTGAAGGTGAAGTACGGACCCTGCAGAGTGCTTGCTCAGATCACTGTGACAATCTGGTGATTTTTTCGTGGCTTTTCTAGCACAATTTGCTCGATTGAGCGGCCTACAATCTGCGTGTTGTTCAAAGTTCGCGGGCCATCACGATGCTAGACTTTGCTTGTTCAGTGCTCTGCGCCCGGCTCCTGGCGCAGGTCTTTGCGAGCAGTCGGCAAGGGTGAACGAGGAGCGAAAGAATGGAACAGGGCGCGCAGATCGCTGGAGGAAGCGGCACATTCGCCAATGTTCTGAACAAGTTCCATTCAAAACGACTTACATCTGGCGCAGCATGCGATCCCATAGCGACCAGAGTGCATCGTACTTGTCATTCCCCCATGCGTAGTCGTTTGACAGGAGTACCCAGGTTCCCCCGATGAGCACCCCTGAGTTTGTCCCTCGTCTTCAGAGCGCGGAGCGCTTCCATTCTGCTGGAGCCCGGCCACTCCCGATTGGGCGTTCCACCATATGGTCCCATTCGGTTCGGGTAGCGCTGTTCTGGGCGCTTTGCGACACGCTGTGCGTGCTGCTTGCGGCGGCTCTGGCAGTGCGCGTCCGCCTGGGAGATTTCATTACGGACGATTCTGTATTCCAGACCCAGTCCATGTTGAGCAGCAGTCCATGGGTGTCGCTGTTCTATTTGTGCTGGTTCACGCTGGCGCTGATTCTGGTCAGCCGCCGGATGCATCTCTACGCGCCGATTGAGTTGCGGAACACTCTGCACGATCAGCGATTGACGATCCAGGCATGCTGCACGGCGGGCCTGCTGTTGTCCGGCGCGCTGTACCTGGCGCGTGGACAAGTGGTATCGCGTGCCGTGGTGTTGCTGACCATCACCTTCACCGCGGTGTTGTTGTGCACGCGGCGGCTGGTGTGGCGCGCGATTGTGTATCGCCGCTACGACCGGGGCATCGAGACGCGCAATATTCTGGTTGTCGGCACGGGGCGCGTGGGCCAGGCGCTGCGGCATCACATCGAAGGCATTCGGCACCTTGGCTTCACCTTCAAAGGATTTGTGCATCTGCCGGGCTACGATTCCGACGGCGTGGTGGATAGCGCGGATGTGCTGGGGACGGTGGATGAAGTTCTCGAGCTGGCGCGCAAACACTTCGTCGACGAGATATTTCTGTCCGCGCCCTGCGAGCGCGGTCTGGTGAAGCGCCTGGTGCATCAGGCACGCGAGGCAGGCGTCGATATCCGCGTGGTGCCTGACCTGTACGACGGATTAGCGTGGGGCAGCCCGGTCGAATATATCGGGCAGTTTCCGACTATCCCGCTGCATCGCGGCGAGGTCCCGGTGATCGGGATGGTGATGAAGCGCATGTTGGACATTGCTGCTTCGAGCGTGGCCCTGGTGCTGCTGTCACCGGTACTGCTGGCGATCGCGATTGCGGTGCGTAGCGACAGCCCGGGACCGATCTTCTACGGATCGGAGCGCATCGGCAAGAAGGCTCGCGTCTTCCGCTGCCTGAAGTTCCGCACCATGGTGCCCGATGCAGAGCGGCGCAGGACCGAGGTCTTGCACATGAACGAGCGCGACTCGGTGCTGTTCAAGATCACCAACGATCCGCGCATCACGCGCACGGGACGCTTCCTGCGCAAGTACTCGCTGGACGAGTTGCCGCAACTGATCAATGTGCTGCGCGGCGATATGAGCATGGTAGGGCCGCGGCCGCCGATCGCCAGCGAAGTGAAGCGCTATGAGCTGAATCATCTGCGCCGGCTGGATGTGGTGCCGGGCATCACCGGTCTATGGCAGGTGCAGGCGCGACAGGATCCGTCCTTCGACAGCTACATCTCGCTGGACACGGCGTACATCGAGAACTGGAGTCTGTGGTTGGACATCAAGATCCTGGTTCGCACGGTAGGCGTGGTGATCGCGGGCACGGGAACGTAGTCTTTTCACATCGCAAATGCAGAAGAGGCCAGCCCTAGGGCTGGCCTCTTCTGCATTTGCGTTCTCCGATACACTGAAAGAGTGAAGATTGCGCTAGCGCAGATCGATCCAACGGTCGCGGATTTTCGAGGGAACACAGCACGAATTCTGCAGAATGTACGCGAAGCAGAGCGGCGCGGCGCAGACCTGGTGGTCTTCCCCGAGCTGTGCGTCTGCGGCTATCCGACGGGCGATTTCGTAGAGAAACCCTCCTTCGTGAAGCTGGCGGGCGAGGCAGCGGCGGAGATTGCGCGCGAGGCTACCGCCGGCAAGTCGATCTCCGTGATCTGCGGCACTCTGGTGCCGTCGCCGGCGGGTGCGGGCAAGCGTGTGAGCAACGCGGCCGTGCTGATGCAGAAGGGCGAGATCACCTTTACCCAGCGCAAGATGCTGTTGCCGTTCTACGACGTCTTCGATGAGCAACGCTATTTCTCACCGGCCGACCACCAGCAAGTGGTGAAGATCGGCAACGAGCTGGTGGCGCTGACCATCTGTGAGGACGCCTGGAACGACAAGGGCTACTGGAAGCAGCGGCTGTACAAAGTCGATCCGGTAGAGGAGCAGGTGCGGCAGGGCGCCACGCTCATTCTGAATATTTCGTCATCGCCCTTCTGGCAGGGGAAGCGGGAGCAACGCGCGGAGATGCTGGCCGCGGCGGCGCGGCATCACAAGCTGCCTATCCTGATGGTGAACCAGACGGGCGGAAACGATAGCCTGATCTTCGACGGCACCAGCCTGGCGCTGAACGCACGCGGCCAGACGATGGCGCAGGGAAGCTCGTTCGCCGAAGACCTGGTGATGGTGGACACCGCGACGGGCACCGGCGAAATGCATTGCACAGTGGAGGGCGACGACGCGGCGACGTACGCGGCGCTGGTGATGGGGACGCGCGACTACGTTCGCAAGTGCGGCTTCAAGCAGGCGTTGATCGGATTGAGCGGCGGCATCGATTCGGCGCTGGTGGCCGCGATTGCGGTGGATGCGCTGGGCAAAGAGAACGTGATCGCGGTGGGGATGCCGAGTCCGTACTCATCGCAGGGCTCGCTTGACGACAGCCGCGCGCTGGCGAGCAATCTGGGGATTGCGTACGAGGCGATTCGCATCGATGGCATATTCAGCCAGTTCACAGAGACGCTGGCGCCGCTGTTCGCCGGCCGGGCGCCGGACGTGACGGAGGAGAATATCCAATCACGCATCCGCGGGACGCTGCTGATGGCGCTCTCCAACAAGCTGGGCGCGCTGGTGCTGACGACGGGAAACAAATCCGAGATGGCGGTGGGCTACTGCACACTGTACGGCGACATGGTGGGAGCGCTGGCGGTGATTGGCGACCTGGTGAAGACGCGGGTGTATGCGCTGTCGCGCTATGTGAACCGGGAGCGCGAGGTGATTCCGCGGGCGATTCTGGAGAAGGCGCCGTCGGCGGAGCTGCGGCCGGGGCAGCTCGATACTGATTCGCTGCCGCCCTATGAGGTGCTGGACCCGTTGGTGGAGGCCTACGTGGAGCGGTACATGCCGCTGCAGGCGATTGCCGATCAGCAGGGTCTGGACCTGGCGCTGGTGCAGAAGGTCGTAAAGCTGATTGAGCACAGCGAGTACAAGCGGCAGCAGGCGGCGCCGGTGCTGAAGGTGACGGCGAAGTCATTTGGCAGCGGGCGGCGGTTTCCGATTGCAGTGAAAGTACAGGTTTAAGTTTCTGGCGCAGAAGACGGGTATGTAAGGTGCCCGGGAGATCAGCGATCTTTTTTTATTTTGACACAAAAGCCTGATGGAAGTTGTGGTTTTACCTCACCGTAGCCCTGCTTCTGCTCTGGCGGTCCTGGAGAGATTCGATGACGAGTTTTGTACGCGGCGGACTAAGAGCGACGCTGCTTTGTGTAACTTCGATGGTGACGATTGCGGCGCTGGGGCAGGCGAATCCGCCGGAGGCTCCTGACGCGTCTGCGGCACAGAGTGCTCCAGCGCAATCTACCGGGCAACCTGCACAGCCCGCTGCGCCGGTCAAACTGCAGCCGATGCCGCCGCCGGACCCGGCAAACTTTACCGCGGCGACGCCGACCAAAGAGACAGTGCAGGCGTTCCTGCGCGCGAGCTGGGGATACGACACGAACCGCATCTTCCAGGTGCAGGGGATCCAGTCGACACAGGTGCAGGGGATCAGCCGCGTGATCGTGCTGGTGGAAGAGAAGGGCACGCAGCAGGCGCAGCCTTCGGTGCTCACCTTCCTGACGCTGCCGGACGGCCAGCACCTGATCGCCAACGAGGAGATTCTGCCCTTCGGCGAACATCCGTTCGAGAATTATCGAAACATTCTGCAGCGGGATGCGAAGGGACCCTCACGCGGACCGGCGACCTCGCCGCTGCTGCTGGTGGAGTTCGCGGACTTCGAGTGTCCGCACTGCAAGGAGGCGCAGCCCACGGTGGAGCGCCTGCTGAAGGATTACCCGCAGGCACGCTTCGTCTCCGAGATATTCCCGCTACGCAACATCCACAGCGAAGCGGAGAAGGCAGCCGAACACGGGGTGTGTGTGGCGAAGATCGGCGGCAACGAGGCGTTCTTCAAGTACAGCGATGCGGTGTATGCGAACCAGGCGCAATTGACTCCGCAGGATTCCGCGCAGGCGCTTGCTTCGGCGGTGACGGCGTCCGGGGTGGACCAGGCGAAGGTGAAGGCGTGCGTGGCGGAGCCTTCGACCAAGGCGGCGGTCGATGCGACCCTTCACGTCGGCGAGGAAGTGGGCGTGAACTCAACGCCGACGCTGTTTGTGAATGGCCGCGCGCTGCCCCTGGCGGGGATTCCTTACGACCAGTTGAAGCTGATTATCGATTACGATATGCAGCGGGGCGCGGGGAAGTAGCGCGCTCGCTTCAATGAAGCGTGTTCTCGCGTCGCGCGCATGACCCCTGCAGTCGAAATAATTCGGCTATGAGTACCTCGCCGCCAGACCGTCACATGGCATCCACACAAAGGAGGTCCGATACATGACCACCGAAGGGTTTGCCGATGACGGCACGACGCTGAAAGAGCTGGCGCAGTTCGACCTTGCGCAGGAGATGAAGGAATCGGACCAGAAGAGGCCGTGGCCGATGGGCCACTTTGCGAAGATGCTCTTCAAGAAGTCAGACTTCAGGATGGTACTCATCATGATGGACAGCGGCTCCGTCCTGAAGGAGCACCACGCAGACGGCACCATTTCCATTCAGGTCTTGAAAGGCTCCGTAGATTTTCGTGCCCAAGGAGAAACGCGCAGTCTCCAGGTGAACAGTGTCCTGACGCTGGGTGCGTCGATCCAACACGAGCTTGAGGCCCGTGAGGAGTCCGCCATTCTGCTCACCATCGCATGGCCGAGTGGCGAGAAGCTTCAGGCGATGAAACACCGAGGGTATGGAACCTGATCGACCTGCGAACGGTTGCCTTCCAGCCCGGAGGGAGCGAATGGACTACAGGTCTTCGCTGCGCTCAAAGATCACCGGCTCTGATATTCATCCTTTGATCCCCTACTGATGCGTGGGCAGCAGCATGACCTGGCTTGCTCCTGAGGGGTGGGGCAGGCGGACGACGTGCGGGGTGATGAGGACGACCAGCTCGTCATCGCTGCGCTGTACGTTTTTGTTGGTGGTGGATTCGAGGCCGGGGATTTCGCTGAGGCCGGGGAGGCCGCTGACGGCGTTGGCTTCCTGCGAGGTGAGATTGCTGGTCACCATCGCGCTGGTTCCGTCTTTCAAATCGAGCGCGGCGGTGAACTGACGGTTGGTCAGGATGGGGATGTCATTGATGGAGGTGGGGCCGAGCGCCTGAATCTTGAGATCGAGTTTGAGCGACACGGACTGGTCGCGATGGATGAAGGGGGTCGCCTTCAACTGGAGGCCGAGGTCCTGATACTGGACCTGCGGAATGGTCTGCTGGTTGAGGCTGGAGGAGTTGAGTCCCAGCGCGGCGAGCTGGCTGGAGAGGCCGGCGCTGTTGAGGCCGGGGATATTGACGCCGCTGCCGGTGAGATTGGAGTAGCTGGACTGAATGATGGGGTAGTGCATGCCGGCGATGAGGTCTCCTGCCTCCTGGTCCTGCAGGCGGAGCTGAACCTGGTCGATGGCGCGGCTGTCGCTGGTGTTGAGCGCCAGGTTGAGCGTAGGGCTGCCGAGCGTAACGCCGGTGGCGGTGAGGCCGCCGCCGAAGATAGCGAAGGGCTGGCTGAGCAGCGAACTGGAGAGCTGGCCGGAAGCGAGCAGGATGGCGGCGATGGCCTCGAGGTCATTGGCATTGGCGAGGCCGCTGGAGACGATCTGCTGGATCAGCGCCTGATTGCCGTTGAGAGCCTGCTGTATCTCGGAGTTGAGGTTGAAGGCGTTGAACTGCTGGGGCGTCTGCACGCCGATATTGGTGTTGTGGGTGCGTGCGATCTCGTAGACGCGGATGTCGAGCAGCACCTGGCTGCGGCCATCCATGAGGCCGTGCAGAGTGCGGTTGAGGAGCGCGAGCCTCGCTTCCGGTCCGCGCACGGTAATGGTGTTCTGCGCAGGCTCGGCGGCGACCTGGGTGATCTCGAGCACATTGCGGGCGAGATTGGTGACATCGGTGAGCTCCTGGGGGTTGAGTCCGGGCAGATAGACGGTCTCCAGCAGGAGCCGCTCATACTTGGTGCGATTCTCTTTGGTGTCCTTGGCGACCAGGACGCGATGCGGATCGAGGGGCACGAAGAATGTGTCGGATTCGAGGCGCAGCAGCTGCTCGGCCTGCTGAAAGTCCACGTCGTCGACATCGAAGCGAACGGATTTCGGAGTGACGCTGGAGTCGAAGCTGGGTGCGATGCCATAGGCGGTGAGCACCTGGCGCAGCAGCGTGATGCCGTCGGCGCGGAGATGGAAGCTGTGTTTGCCCGGTGTGGGCTCGAGGCGGATGGCGTCGGCGATGTTGGAGGTGATGTCGTCGGGTTTGACTGTGGTGTCTTCGATGCCTGCGACGTCGCCGATGTGCTGTGCCACGATGGGGTTGGTGGGATCGAGCTCCAGGGCTTCGGCAAGACGTGCGTGAGCGACATCGTTCTTATCGAGAATGCGCGCCTTCTCCGCCTGCTGGATGAGGTCGGTGACGAAGTGGGCTTTCGCGACCATGACGGCATTTTTGTAGTCGGTGTTGGTGGGATCGAGCGCGGCGGCTTTGCTGAAGGCATCGTAGGCGGCGCGGGTGTTGCGATCTTCGATGGCATGCGCACCCGCCAAATAGGCCTTGGCCGCGTCGCGCTTGTCGTGATGAGTGGGCGTGGAGGTCACGGGCGTTTGCGCGTGGGCGGCCAGCGTGAGGGCGAGCGCGCATGTGGCGGCGCGGAGCAGGCGGCTCATGCGGATGTGTCCTTGGTGACTGCGTTGACCATGTGCCCGTTGCTGCTGCTGGCGCCGGCCCGGGCAAGCAGCAGCGCGGCGAGATTTTCGGCACAGATCTCCGGTGTGTGCTCGAGCAGGCGATCGACGGAGAAGTGGCCGGTGGCGACGGCGATGACGGGCAGGGCATTGGCATGCGCGGCCGCGATGTCGGATGGAGTATCACCGACGATGACGACGGAGGCGTCTGCTCCGGCAAGCTTGCGTGCTGCTGCTGCTGCCGCGGCGATCATGTTCCCCCGCTGCTCGTGGGCATCGCTGAAGCCGCCGAAGGTGAAGTGCCGGCGCAGGCCGGTGCGCTCCAGCTTGAGCCAGCCGATGGATTCGAGATTGCCGGTGGCGACGCCGAGCCATTTGCCGGCGGCCGCAAGATGGCGGAGCGCGTCGACGACACCGGGCATGATGGTGAGCTGCATCTGGGCGGCATCGCGCTCGACAGCGGAGCAGATGGCTTCGAGCAGGCGCGGCTGATGGGGACGCCAGGTCTCGTCGGCGATGCCGGCGGCGGCGAAGGCGTCACTGAGAATGCGGGGATCGGTCGAGCCGGCTACGGTGACCGGTTCGAGCGAGAGCGGATGGCCGAGCACTTCGAGACAGGCCTTGGAGAAGGCGTTGTAGTGGACGCGGCCGGGGTCGCGCAGCAGGGTGCCGTCGATGTCGAAGAGATAGGCGTCGTATTGGTCCCAGGGCAGGCCGGGACGCCAGGCGACGCGGCCTTGCGCGGTGGCAAGCGATACATAGCCCGCCGGAGCGGATGAGGCGATGACAGAATTCGGCAAAGCGGCCGGCGGCTCCTGACTGAATAGGCGTGTGCCGGGAGGGGCTGATGCGAAATCAGCCCTGCTGGCGCATTACCTGTTTTGGCTGTTCAAGTAACGGACGCACGGGACGCGGCGGACGCTTGAGGCCATTGCGGATCTGGGCGGGATCCATGTTGAGCTCGGCGATGGTGCGGCTCAGCGTGTTGCGGTGCATGCCGAGTTCCTTGGCGGCCTTGCACTGGTTCCCACGATGCGCGGCGAGCACCTCCAGAATGAAGCGCTTTTTGAACTCGCGGATGGCTTCGTCGTACGTGATACCACCGGCATGCATCTGGTTAACCAGGCTGTCCAACTCGCGTTTCACAGAGTCCTCTTTCTTGGCTACGGACCGAATCTCAGTGCCGGTCTCTTGTTTCGGTACTGCTGGTTCAGTATTGCTCAGTAATGCTGGCCCAACCCTGATGCCTCGCGGCGAGCAGCGTCCTCGAGAGAGTGTAATCCGGACTGAATTCTAACGCCCAGATCCCGCGGCAGCACAGTAGCACTTCCGTGGGCCCCGGGAAAAAAGTATGGCACGAGTTGCGACTGATCGAACCACGGCTGTCGGGGAAAAAATGCGGCCATGGCAGCGACGCCCAGTGCCACTAGAATGTATCCCTTGAGCAGGCCGAAGGCTCCCCCGGCAAGGCGGTCCGCCCAACCCAACCCCAGGCCGTGGAGTATCCAGCGTAGCACCCGTCCAAGGATTGCGGCGGCCAGCATAACGCCGAATGCGATCAAAAGAAAAGCAATCGCTGCGGCGGCAGCGTCTTCATGCACGAAATGCTGGACCCAGGGGAGGACCTGCGGGTAGTACTGGCCAGCCAGGACGATGCCTCCGACCAGGCCGATGAGGGCGCAGACCTCCACCAAAAAGCCATGCATGAACGCCATCACTGTGGAGAGGACCAGGACGGCCAGGATCGTCCAGTCCAGTGGAGTCAGCGTCTGCATGGCGTGATGGTAGACCACTTTTCCTGTTGCGAGGCACGCATTTAGAAGACGCTCCGTGCAGCCCTTCATTGAAGAAAGGCTGCGTCCCTGTCGTCTGTGGGCTTGGACCGACAGGAAAAATGGTATCCGAAGTTCAGTCCAACTTCAGCGGAGATCGAGCTCGCGGCCGGTGAGGAGGAGGTAAGCATCCAGGTACTTGCGTTGCGTTCTTGCCACGATGTCGTCGGGCAGCGCGGGCGCGGGCGCCTGCTTGTTCCACTGAATCTGCTCGAGATAGTCGCGGACGAACTGCTTGTCGAAGGAGGGCTGCGGTCCGCCGGGCTTGTACTGGTCGGCCGGCCAGTAGCGGGAAGAGTCTGGGGTGAGGACCTCGTCGGCGAGGACGATGCCTCCCGGGGTGACGCCGAACTCAAACTTGGTGTCGGCCAGGATGACGCCACGCTCGGCCGCGTAGGCAGCGGCGCGGTTGTAGATGTCGAGGCTGAGGCCCTGGAGTTTGGTGGCGGCGGGCTCGCCGATGCGGGCGACCATTTCGTGGAAGGAGATGTTCTCGTCGTGCTCGCCGCCGAGGCTCTTCGACGCTGGCGTGAAGAGCGGCTGGGGCAGCTTGGCGGATTCCTGCATGCCCGCAGGCAACGGAATGCCGCAGACAGCGCCGGTCGCCTTGTAGTCCTTCCAGCCGGAGCCGGAGAGATAGCCGCGCACCACACACTCGACGGGAAACATCTGCGCGCGCTTGACCAGCATGGAGCGGCCTTCGAGCTGGCTGGAGTAGGGGCGCAGGGCTTCGGGGTATTGCGAGATGTCCGCGGTGATGAGGTGGTTGGGCACGACATCGCGCAGCAACTGAAACCAGAAGAGCGAGAGCTGGGTGAGGATCTTGCCTTTGCCGGGAATGCCGGTGGCGAGCACGTGATCGAAGGCGGAGATGCGATCGGTGGCGATGAGCAGGAGATGTTCGCCGACGGAGTAGAGGTCGCGGACTTTGCCGCGCGCGAGCAGGGGAAGGCCAGGGAGATCGGTTTGAGTGAGTGTCTGCAAAGGGATTGTTGCCTTGGGTGACGTCTATGGCGTGACTCATCGATTTTCGGAGGGGGTCTGGGCTTTGTCAACGCGCGTATCGCGGACGGTCACTTTCATTCGGCAAGAGGAATTGGCGTGGAAATATCAGGCGTATAAGGACATCACAGCCTCGACTTTGGAGAAATAGCAGGGAGACGTGGAGAAGATGCCTGTTTCGAAGTTTCGATATTTATTGCAACAGCGCAGCTTGCAGATAGCGCTGCTGCTTTGGGTGCTCATGTGCGTGACGGCACTCGCGCTCTGCCATGGCAGCGTGCCGCTGCCGGGACTCCACGCCGCCGCACCAGCGGTACAGGTCATCACCAGCTTCGTCAGCATTTTCCTGGTTATGGCGCTTATAGGGCTGGTGGCTTTGCTTGCGCGCCATCGGCCTATGCCGGACCTGGCGCAACGCGCACCGGACGGAGCCACTGCGTTGCGGGAGACGATCGCGCTGTGGATCTACGGCGCGGTGGTGATCCTGCTGGGGCGGTGGATTGGTCAGCATTATTTCGGCGACAGCATTGCGCTGCACCTGAACGGCTCCCTGGTTGGAGCGTCAAGAGTACAGTCGCCGGCCGAGGTTTATACCTGGGCCGCTTACAACGGCTTCTTTCTTGCCTTCATTCCGTATCTTGTTTTTCGGCTGCGCGGCTATTCGCATGAAAGGCTGAACCTGAAGTCTTCCAATCTGAAGAACGACACCCTGATCATTGCCGTGGTGCTGGCCATCGGTTGCGCATTCGATTTGAGCACGCACGGCTTCCTGCAGCTTACCTTGCATCAACAGCTTGTTGGAGGCGCGCTTTCTTTTGTGCTGCATCTGTTCGGCACCGATCTGCCGATCATGATTTTCATTTATGCCATTCTGTTGCCGCGCTACTTCCGCCTGGTCTCGCCGGTCACAGCGTTCCTGCTGGGCGCGGCCAGCTATCCCGCGATGCACGTATTTGAATCGTGGACGCGATACGATTCCGTTCCTCACGCTGTGCTGTCTGTAATCTTTGTATTTCTTACGTTCTTTCCGCCAGGACTGGTCAAGTCATTTCTTACGGTGCGCACGGGAAATGCGTGGGTACATGTCTGGGCTTTCCATGCCATTTCTCCTCACGTGACTGTCGACACACGGCTGATCGTGCGCGACTTCCAGATCCGATGAGCGACGAGCGGTGGGCCAGCGGCGTTCGAATAGGCTAAACGATCGATGTCGTCTAAGCGGTGACTCGCTGCTCCACGCGGCCGTGCGCGTGATGGTGGCCGCCCATGTGCACGGAGACGAGCTTGGAGACGCCGGGCTCCTGCATGGTGACGCCGTAGATGAGATCCATCGCGGTCATCATGCGCTTGGAGTGGGTGACGAGGACGAACTGCGTCTCCTTCGCCATGCCTTTGAGCATGTCGGCGAGACGGCCGACGTTGGTCTCGTCGAGCGGCGCATCGACCTCGTCCAGCACGCAGAAGGGGCTGGGCTGGTAGAGGAAGATGCCGACCAGCAGCGAGAGCGCGGTGAGCGCTTTTTCGCCGCCGGAGAGCAGGAGCACGTTCTGGAGTTTCTTGCCCGGCGGTGAGGCGACGATGTCGATGCCGCTCTCGGCGGTGTTCTCTTCGTCGGTAAGGCGCATGAAGGCCTGGCCGCCGTTGAAGAGGCGGGTGAAGGTGACGGAGAAGTTTTCGTTGATGCGCGCGAAGGCTTCGTCGAACTTGGTGCGGGAGATGGTGTCGATCTCCTTGATGGTGGCCTGGGTGTTCTCGATGGAGTCGAGCAGGTCGGTGCGCTGGGTTTCGAGGAAGCTGTGACGCTCGGCGGCTTCCTTGTATTCGTCGAGCGCCATCATGTTGACCGGGCCCATCGCTTCGAGGCGGGACTTGAGGCCGCGGCAGGCTTCGTCCTCGGTGGCGAGGGCTTCGTCTTCGAGGCGCGCCATGTCTTGTTGCGCGCGAAGCTCGCCGGCTTCGACGCCGAGATCGCTGACGCAGGTGGCTTCGAGGTGTTCGAGGTCTGCGGCGAGCTTGGCGGCCTGCGCGGCGTGACTGCTGCGGTTCTCGCGGAGAGCATCGGTTTCGGCGCGTAGCGTCTTGAGCTGCTGCTCGCTTTCCAGAAGCGTGATGCGCAGCAGGCGAGCTTCTTCGGTCCAGCGCGCGGTTTCGGCGACTGCCTGCTCGCGCAGCTCATGGAGCTGCTGCTGTTGCGTCGCCAGCGAGGCGTTTTCTTCGATGCGCTGCGCCTGCTCGGCGGCTGCGGCGGCGAGCTGCTGCTCCAGCTGCACGACGCGGCGGCCGAGATCGGCGTACATGCGGTCGATGCGGGCGAAGGAGGCTTCTGCGCCGCGCTTGCGCTCTTCGAGACCGGCAAGCTCGGCGACGGCCTGCGACGAGGCCTGCTGCGCTGTCTCGCGAGTTTCGCGATGGCCGGCGAGCGCGGATTCCAGCTCGCGCTGCTGCGACTCGGCGGTGGCGTGCTCGGCTTCGAGGCGCGCGACGTCTTCGCGCTTGCGCTCCATCAGCCCGGTGCGCTGATTGCGCTGGTCGCGATTGCGCTCGCTGTCGATCTGCCAATCCTGCAGGCGGCGCTCCAGGCGCTTGGCCTCGGACTCCATCTGGCGCAGTGCGGCGCCCTGGTTGGCGCTGTCGCGCTCGGCGGTGCGGCGATCCTCGTCCTTGGCTTGGAGCAGGCGGGTTTTCTCGGCGAGAGTGCGGCCGAGGGCTGCGGCGTGCGTCTCTGCCTGGGCGAGCTGGGTGTCGAGCGCGTCGAGCTTCTGCTGTGTGTCGCGCAGCTCGCGCTTGATGGCGAGCGGGCCTTCGGCGCGCGGCTTGCCGCCGGTGACGGTGACGTTGTGGAAGCACTCGCCGGAGGGCGCGAGGAAGAAGGCGCGCGGATTTTCAAGCGCGAGCGAGCGCGCGGTGCCCGCATCGGGCGCGACGTAACCTTCGCGCAGCTTGGGCAGGATGGCTTCGAGCGATGTACCGAAACCGTCGAGCACGCGGATGCAGTCCTTCAGACGCACGATGCCTTCGCGGCTGGTCTGCGTGCCGATGGGCTCGGTGGGATCGAAGGAGAACTTGGCCTGCGCATCATGCGGATGCACGAGGAAGGTGGCGCGGCCATCGACATCGCTCTTGAGCAGGCGCATGCCTTCGTCGGCGGCGTCCCAGCTTTTGACGACGATGTAGTTGAGCTCGTCGCGCAGGTACTCGTCGACGACGCTTTCGTACTGGCCTTCGACTTCAAGAAAATCGGCGAGCGTACCGACGGCGGAGAGGCCAGCGCCGCCAGTGCTGGAGGTGTGGCCATTGGTGCGGAAGAGCTTGCGGACGGTGTCGGTGGAGTAGCTGTGTTCGCGGATGAGGCCTTCGAGCGAATTGCGGCGGCCAGTGAGCGTGGCGTGTTCGGCGCGGAGAGCATCGCCGCGGCGACGGGTCTCGGTTTCTTCGGAGCGGGTTTGCTCGATCTCGGATCGTAGAGCGAGGATCTCCTGCTCGAGGCGCGCGAGAGTTTCGGTGACGGATTCGAACTGCAGCGATGCCTGACCGCGCTCTGCGCCGAGATGTTCGAGATCGCGCCGGGCAGCATCCATCTCGCCGGCGAGACGCTCGGCTTCGCGCTCGAGCGCGCCGAGCGCCTCCTCGGCCTGCGAGGCCTGGTTGCGAGCGTTGGCGGCTTCAGAGAGGAGCTGCAATCCACGGCGGCGCTCGGCTTCAAGGCGCTGCTCGGCGTGGGCGACGGTCTGGGCGGCTTCGCGTGCCTGCTGCTGCAGCGCTTCGGCCTGCTGGCGGAAGCGTGCGGCTTCGGCTGCAGCGGTTTCGAGGAAGCTGCGATGCTGCTCACGCTCGGCGGTGAGGCCGTCCATCTGCTGGCGCGCCTGATCGAGCTCCGCAGTTCCGGCAGCGGAGCGGGAGGTGAGGTCGGCGATGCGCTCCTCGTTGGCGTGCTGGCGTGCGCTGGCGCGTTCCAGATCTATAGCGGCCTGACTGGCGCGGGCGCTGGCTTCCTTCGCGCTGGCGTCGAGCTGGTAGCCGCGGGCGACGGCGGCTGCGTGCTCGGCGTCGAGTGATTCGACGTGCGCAGCGGAGGCGTCGATCTGCGTCGTGAGAGAGGCGATCTGGTCGTGGAGCGAGACGCTGGTCGCGTCCATCTGATGGAGGCGGCTGGCGAGGACCACGCGCAGGCGGCCGCGTAGCTCATCGCGTACGGCGGCGTAGCGCTCGGCCTTGGCGGCCTGGCGCTTGAGCGAGTTCATCTGCCGCGTGACCTCTTCGAAGATGTCGTTCACTCGCGCGAGATTTTGCTTGGCGGATTCGAGGCGGAGTTCGGCGAGACGCTTCTTGGTCTTGAAGCGGGTGATGCCGGCAGCTTCTTCGATGATGGCGCGGCGGTCGTGCGGTTTGGAGCTGAGGAGCTGGCCGATGCGCTCCTGCTCGATGATGGCGTAGCTCTCCGGGCCGAGGCCGGTGCCCATGAAGATGTCCTGAATGTCGCGTAGCCGACATAGCTTCCCGTTGAGGAGATATTCGCTGTCGCCGGAGCGGAAGAGGCGGCGGGTGACGATGATCTCGCCTGCGCGTGCGGGGGTACGCTGGAATTTGCGGCGGCGGATTTTTAAGACGACCGCATTCTGCGTCGCGACGGCGACACCGCCATCCTGCGATGCGGTCTGCGCGCTCTCGATTTCTCCAGCGGGAACGGCCTCCTGCTCTTCGCCTTCGATGACGGTGCCGGGCTGGGCTTCGGCGATGATTTCGTCGGTCTCGACGGAGCGCGCCTGACGGTGGGCGTCTTCGTCCCAGTCGCCGTTGGCGGCGACGATCCCACCGCCGTTATGGTTGGATCCGTCCATTCGCTCTTCGGCGGGCAGCGCTTCGTCGGCGAGCGGGCCTTCGCCGTAGGCGTCGGGGTCGATGAGGGTGAGGGAGACCTCGGCCATGCCGAGCGCCTTGCGATCGCGCGTGCCGGCGAAGATCACATCTTCCATTTTTGTGCCGCGCAGGGTGCGGGCCGACTGCTCGCCGAGAACCCAGCTGACGGCATCGAGGATGTTCGACTTGCCGCAGCCATTGGGGCCGACCACGGCGGCCATGCCCTGGCCGGGCAGGGTGAGCTCGGTGCGGTCGCAGAACGACTTGAAGCCGAGGATCTGGATCTTCTTGAGCTTGAGCATCGGTACACCCTTGGGAGCGGAGGCGGAGTCTGAGAAGGCTCCTATTCCACTCGAACACAGTCTTGCCAAGAATGGTAGCCGGGGCGGAGGGGCGATTCAACAGAGATACCCCTACCTATTGTGGATAAGGGGGCTCGAATTGCGAGTCCTTGGGTGCGGGATGCACTTGGGCGCGGACCGGCCCAAAAATGGCAGCCAGGATGACCCGGGAACGGTGCAGGATCAGCTCTGGCTGCTCAGGTTTGCCCATTCAGGGCTTCTGGGTGGGGCGCATGCGGACTTCGCTGATGAAGGATTGCGGCGGCTGGGTGACCAGTAGGGCGACGACGTTGGCGACATCGTCGGCTTGCAGCATCCTGCTCCGGTCCTTTCCGCCGCGGCCGAAGTCGGTGTTGACCGAGCCGGGAGCCACGACGGAGACGCGGATGTGATGGGCGCGCAGTTCCTCGGCGGCGGAGTACGTCAGGCCGTTGAGCGCCCACTTGGAGGCGGCATACGCGGCGCCATTTGCGAGCGGTCCCTGGCCGGCGAGCGAGGAGATGTTGACGATGTAGCCGGCGCCGCGCGCGATCATGCCGGGGACGACGGCACGCATCAGCAGGAAGGGCGCGCGCAGGTTGGTCGAGAGCACAGCGTCGTAGTCTTCGACGGGCATCTGGTGCAGTGGAGCGCCGATTCTGCCGATGCCGGCGGCGTTGATAAGGATGTCGCAATCGCCTGCTGCGTCGATGCCCGAGGCGAGGGCGGCGATCTCGGAAGCGGAGGTGAGATCGCAGGGGAGAATCTCCGCTGCTGCATCTGCCTGGACGATCTCCTGTTGGACGGCGGTGAGGGCCGCTCGATCCCGCGCGACGAGCAGGAGGCGAGCGCCGAGTTGCGCCAGGCGCAGCGCGATGGCGCGTCCGATGCCGCGCGATGCGCCGGTAACCAGCGCGGTGTTGCCGGTCAGTGGTGAATCAGCGGGTGAAGCAGCGGTGGAGGCAGAAATGTTTTTCTCTAATTGGTTTTGGCTGTCGGGCATATCTGTCGGATGATGCTCACAGGGGCGATGTAGCTTCGTCCCACGAAGAGAATGTCTTGGAGAACGTCTGGGGGATGTCATTTAGCCGGAGTGCCGTTCCCGGGGCGAGTCAACGCAGCGGGGTGCATTCGCATCTCTAAGCATAATTCCAGACGTATGAGGCGGGCCGCGCATGCGTTCCGCTTGCATGGGAGAAGGCTGGTTCTTATAATCCAGCCACATTGCCGCGCCGTTTCTTTTCCGGGACAAATCGATGGACGCATCGCTGGTGTGGGTGCGTGTATTCGCCATAGCCCTGGATGTGAAGACTGCAGGTACAGAGTTTCGGATATAAATCGCTGCACTTCTCTTAGGAGCGTTGAATGAAGAAGGTCGCCTTAGCTTCTCTGCTGGCAATCGCTACCAGTACGCTGTGTGCCGCACCATTCGCCCTGGCCCAGGCCGCGGCGTCGGGTGGGGCTGCACAGCAAATCACCATCAAAGATCCGGCCGAGTACAACGATTACTCGAACGCGATCAGCCAGTCCTCGCCTGCGGCGAAGGCCTCTGCCATTGAAGCGTTCCTCACCAAGTACCCGAACTCGGTGGTGAAGGAAGAGATGCTGGAGCAGCTGATGGCTGCCTACCAGGCGACCAACAACATGGACAAGACAGTGGACGCGGCCAGCCGCCTGCTGCAGACCGATCCGAACAACCTGCGGGCCCTGGCCATCACGGTTTATATCAAGAAGGCCCAGGCAGCCCAGAAGTCGACGCCGGCCGAACAGCAGCCATTGCTGGACGATGCAGCGGCCAGCGCGCAGAAGGGACTTGCCGCTCCCAAGCCGGCCAGCATGGCCCAGGCCGACTTCGACAAGCTGAAGGCGGCTACGACGCCGATCTTCTACAGCGCGATCGCCCTGGATGATCAACTGAAGAAGGATTATCCGGGCGCGGAAGACGCTTTCAAGAAGGAGTTGCAATCGGTGCCGGCAGCCCAGACGCAGACCGGTCCGGCGCTGAACGACACGTATCTGCTGGGGCAGGCCTACGCGCAGCAGACGCCGCCCGATCTGAAGAATGCTGTGTGGTTCCTGACGCGTGCGGCCGCTTACGCGCCGCCGGCGGCGAAGGACCAGATTGAGAAGGCAGCCGAGTACTACTACAACAAGTACCACGGGGGCATGGACGGCTTTGACCAGGTGAAGACGCTGGTGACGCAGTCGGTGCTTCCGCCGGACAGCTACAATCCGACGCCCGCACCACCGCCGCCATCGCCGGCCGATCAGGCCGCCAAGGTGGTCGCTTCGACTCCGGACCTGAAGACGCTGAACTTGAATGACAAGGAGTTCATCCTCTTCAACGGCAAGCCGGAGGATGCCGGGAAGATGTGGGACACGATGAAGGGGCAGACCTACGAGATTCCGGGCAAGGTGGTCTCGGCAACGCCGGACTCCGTGCAGCTTGCAGTGACGGACGATGCCAAGGCCTCGAACACGGCGGACTTCACCATCAACATGAAGAAGCCGCTCACCACGCCACCGGCGATCGGAACCATGGTGAACTACGACGCCACCTTCGATTCGTACACGCAGAATCCGAAGATGATCACCCTCATCAACGGCACGCCGCCGGCGCCCGAGAAGCCGGCGCATCACACAACCACTCGCCGTCGCGCGCAATAATAGTGTCGCGAGGACGGTGATCGAGGAAGGGCGGCCAGACTATGGCCGCCCTTCCTCTTTTGTGCCAGTGCGGAGTGGTGGGGAACGCGTGGTAGATTGGCCTTGCTATGCTCTCTCCCCGCATGCACGGCAGGCAGAAAAGCGCGTTGGCTGGGCTTGCGCTGACTCTTTGCCTGGCATGCACGCTATCGCTTGCGGCGCAGCTTGATCGCCACCGCAATGGTCCGCCGCCGCCCGCAGAAGAGGAGAAGGTTGCCGCGCTCGATGCCCACACTTCGACCCTGCCGGTGCTGGATGCCGGCGAGATGAGCGCGGCGGACCGCGCGCGGCTGCAGCAGCGGGAAGTGGATGTGAGCAGCGCGGCCGCGTTCTATGGCTTCGACATCAGCGACAGCCACTGGACCTATCAGCAGATCGTCTGCCGCTCGCTCCCCGACCACTTGATGCTCAGCTTCGAGAACGGCAGCGCGAAGCATGGAGCGTCGCACTTCGTTGCGGTGGTGCCAGCGAATGGCGAGAAGGTGCAGGTGGTGACCGCGTACGCGCATGGCTTGTTGCCATTTCGTGCGGCGTGGGAGAAGAGCACGGCGTACGAGGCGTTCAACCGCATGACGGCGACCGACCGCGGCGAGCACGAGCTGGGGCCGCAGTCGCACTGGCTGAACCTCGGCATGTGCTTTGTCGCGCTCACGGGGCACCTGCCCAGGGTGCCAGAGCCGCAAGAGAGCGTCGCAGCATCCGAGGCGCTGACCAAGCGCAACGGCAGCACGCCCATCATTTTGATCGATCCCGGCAAGGATGCGGAGGTCGACTTCAGCGATGTCTCGGAGGCGCGCACCGGCAACTGGCGGCTGCGCTTCGACAATCGAGGCCGACTGACGAAGGCGGAGCTGGAGAGCGCCGGCCCGCTGAAGACGCGGGTGGTGCCGATGGCGCCGGTCATTCCTCCCATAGAACCTGAATAGGGCCTCCATACAGCCTGAGTGGGCCTCCGTAGAGCCTGAATAGGCCGCAGAGCGTCCAAAAGGCGCTCCGATTCAGCCTGATCGTGAAGCCGCGCCGCGATTTCGACCGGGCTCAGCACCTTGCGCCGCCGGTATACTGAAAAGTTGTCCCGCGCATGATGTCTCTGCTCTGGTTGCGAGTTGCGGCTGTTTTTTACGCTGTTGCCGGCGCCACGGCCTTCCCGGCCGTGCTCTACGGGCGACCGCGGTGGCAACGTGTGTCCCTTCCGGCGGCTGTAGCCGGCTTCTTCTTTCATCTGGTTGCCGTGGTGGAGTTGATGGTGGCGGCGCACCACCTGGTGCCGCTGGGCTGGGTAGAGGTGCAGGCGACGCTTGCGCTGCTGATTGTTGTCGCCTATCTGCTGGTCTATGCGGTCTATCGTGCGGCTGCCTTTGGCATCATTGCGCTGCCGCTGGCGTTGGTGGTGATGCTGGCGCCGGCGATGGGCGCGAACAGCGGCGGCTTCGTGACGCCGGAGATGCGCTCCGGCTGGCTGGTGCTGCACATCAGTGCGCTGCTGGCGGCGTATACGGCGCTGCTGTTTAGCCTGATCGCGAGCGTGCTTTACCTGGCACAGGAGCGCCGGCTCAAGAGCAAGGAGGGAGTCGGTTTCCTGGCGTGGCTGCCTCCACTGGAGACAATGGACCGTATCGCGTATCTCAGCCTGTTGATCGGCTTTCCCTGCATGACGCTCGGTTTGCTGGCGGGCTCACTGATTGCGCAGCTAAGCGTCGGGCCGGCGTATTTTCTCGATCCCAAGGTGCTGCTCTCGTTTGGGATGTGGGGGCTGTATGTGCTGATGCTGGTGGTGCGGCGCAGCACCGGTCTGCGTGGCCGGCGGGCCATCTATCTTTCGAGCGTGGTCTTCCTCGTCGTGCTCAGCGTGTGGGCGGCAAACACGTTCAGCTCCGTGCACAGGTTCCCCGCCCCATGACCATTCGCCTGCTGGGAGTGAACCATCGCACCGCTCCCATTGAGCTGCGAGAGCGGCTGGCGATTGCGCCGGAGTCGCTGGGCGAGGCGACGCGCGCACTGATGGGCACTCCGGGCGTGAGCGAGGGCATGATCGTCTCCACCTGCAACCGCGTGGAACTGGTGACCAGCTACGAGCAGACGGCTCCGGATGTGATGGACTTCATGTACCGCTACTTTGCGCTGGATGCAGACCTGCTGCGGCCGCACCTGTACGAGTACGAAGGCGCCGATGCGGTGCGGCATCTGTTCCGCGTCGCTTCCAGCCTGGACTCGATGGTGCTGGGCGAGCCGCAGATACTGGGACAGGTGAAGGAGGCCTATACCGCGGCGCGCGCGGTAGGCGCGGTGCAGAGCTCGCTGGAGCGATTGCTGCAGACGACCTTCACCGTAGCGAAACGGGTGCGGACAGAGACGCAGATTGGCAGCGCATCGGTGTCGATTGCGTCGGTAGCGGTCGATTTGGCGAAGAAGATTTTTGGCTCGCTCGAGGGCAAGACGGTGCTGCTGGTGGGCGCGGGCAAGATGAGCGAGCTGGCGGCGCGGCAGCTGATCCAGCAGGGCGCGCACTCGATCCTGATTGCGAACCGCACCTTCGATCGCGCCGTGGGGATGGCGCAAACATTCGGCGGTCGCGCGGTGCGCTTTGAGGATCTGAACGGCGTGGCCGACCAGGCAGACATCTTGATCACGTCAACCGGCGCGGCGCAGCCGATCTTCCGCCGCGAGCATGCGCAGCAATTTCTGCACCGGCGGCGCAACCGGCCGATGTTTTACATCGACATTGCGGTGCCGCGTGACGTGGCGCCGGAGGTGAACCGGCTGGAAGGCGCGTTCGTGTATGACATCGACGACCTGCAGTCGGTGGCGGCGTCGCACATGAGCGAGCGCAGCAAGGAAGCGATGCAGGCCGAAGCGATTGTGCATGCGGAGGTGGAACGCTTCGCCACCGGGCAACAGACGCTGAGCGCGGTGCCGGCGATTGTGTCGCTGCAGCAGTCGATGGAAGAGCTGCGGCAGGCTGAGCTCAAGCGCATGCAGGGAAAGCTGCAGTCGCTTTCCGATGAGCAGCGGCGCGCAGTGGAGGCATTGACGCGCGGGCTTATCAACAAGGTGCTGCATCAACCGTTGCAGGCGATGAAGGCAGCAGCGCGCGATGGCGATCTGACGGTGGTGGAAGCGGTGCAGCAGATATTCGGACTATCCTCGCGGGGCGGCGGCCTCGCCTCGCCGGTCGGGGGCGTTGCCTCAGCGAGCGGAGCAGCGCCCGAGAAGGACACCGCTCCTGAGAAAGCGGAGACTGAGGCGAGCGAGCCGACCCGGCTGCTTGAGGCGACGAGACGTTGATTCGCATTGGCTCGCGTGGCTCGCAGCTTGCGCTCTGGCAATCCAATCACATTGCGGCTTTGCTGCGGGCGCAGGGACACGAGGTCGCCATCGCGACCATTACGACTACGGGCGACCGCATGCAGGCGGTGCCCTTTGCACGGGTCGGGTCGAAGGGCATGTTCACGAAAGAGATTGAGGAGGCGCTGGCGGACGGCGCGATCGATCTTGCGGTCCACAGCCTGAAGGATCTGCCGACCGAGCTGGATGCGCGATTTGTCATCGCAGCGGTGACAGAACGAGTCGATCCGCGGGATGTCTTTGTATCTACCCGCTTCGCAAGCATGGACGAGCTGCCTGCAGATGCGCGTGTGGGGACCAGCAGTCTACGGCGGCAGTCGCAGCTTCGTGCGCGCTGGCCAGGGGTGGAATATGTGGAGTTTCGCGGCAATGTGGACACGCGGCTGCGCAAGTTGAGTGAGGGACAGGTGGACGCCGCGGTGCTGGCGGCTGCGGGTTTGGATCGCCTGGAGCGCACGGAGTGGGTGCGGGAGCGGTTCTCCGCGGATGTGTTGTGCCCGGCGCCGGGGCAGGGCGCGCTGGCGATCGAGTGCCGAGCGGCGGATGAGCGTACGCGTAAGGTGCTGGCGAGCCTGGATCATGCCGAGTCGCGCTTTGCGGTGACCGCGGAGCGGGTGGCGCTGGCCGCGCTGGGCGGCGGATGTCAGGTGCCGATCGGCGCGTACTGCTGGCGTGAGGGGGATGCATATCGTAGCAATGTTTATCGCATGAGGGCCTGTGTCTCATCGCCGGATGGCGCGACGGTGCTGCGTGCCGAGATGCGCGGGGACGATGCGCCAAGCCTGGGTGCGGACCTGGCGGATGCGCTGCTGCGGCAGGGCGCGCTGCAGCTGCTGGCGCAGCAAGGAGAGCAGTGACAGCAAGACCGCTGGCCGGGCGGCGCATCGTGGTGACGCGCGCAGCGCAGCAAAGTGGCGGATTGCGTGAGCGGCTGGAGCAGCAGGGCGCTGAAGTGCTGCTGATGCCGACGATCGAGATTGTGCCGCCGGAATCGTATGCGCCACTCGATGATGCGCTGCGGCAGGCGGGGGATTTTGACTGGCTCGTCGTCACAAGTGCGAATGCGGTGCGAGTGATGGACGAGCGGTTGACTGCTCTTGGGCTCGGAGCGCAGTCACTTGCGCATGTGCGCTGCGCGGCTGTCGGGCCATCGACGGCAGATGCGCTACGGTCGATGGGGCTTACGGTGGATGTGGTGCCCGAGCGGTATGTTGGCGAGGCACTGGCGGCTGCGCTCGCGGGTCGCGTGCGTGGGCAGCGCGTTCTGCTAGTGCGCGCGGCGGCTGCGCGGGATGTTGTGCCGGAGGCGCTTGCGGCTGCCGGCGCTCGGGTTACGGCGGTGGATGCGTATCGCACAGTTGTGCCTGCAGATGCTGTGGCGCGGGCGCGGGCGCGGGCGGTATTCGATACGAAGCCATTGCCCGATGCTGTCGTGTTTACCAGTGGATCGACGGTGTGGCATCTCCTGGATGTGCTGCGTGAGGCAGGACTCGCGTTTCTGCCGCAGGTTGCGTGCGTGTCGATTGGGCCGGTGACGTCGGCTGCATTGCGGGATGCGGGGCTGCTTGTCGCGGCGGAGGCGGAGACGGCTTCGCTCGATGCGTTGGTTGATGCTTGTGTGCGCTTCTTTGCGACTTAGTGGCTAGACCAGGTTTTGTCGTTGGAGTCGCACTCACGCTCGATGGTGCAATCCACGCAGCGAGGCTTGCGCGCGATGCAGATGGCGCGGCCGTGCAGGATGAGCTCGTGGCTGAAGTCGATCCAATGGCCTTTGGGGATGATCTTGATCAAATCCTGCTCGACTTTTTTGGGCTCGGTGTTGAGGGTGAGTTCGAAACGGCGGGAGAGGCGCAGCACGTGGGTGTCGACAACGATGCCGTCCGCGATGCCGTAGGCGGTGCCGAGCACGACGTTGCCGGTCTTGCGGGCGACGCCGGGGAGTGAGAGCAACTCATCCATGGTCTGCGGTACCTTGCCGCCGAAGCGCTCGACGACGCCCTTCGCGGCGCCGGAGATGGATTTCGCTTTGTTGTGGTAGAAGCCGGTGGTGCGGATGAGCTCTTCTAGTTCCGGCAGGGATGCCTTGGCCATGGCGGCCGGGGTGGGGAAGCGACGGAAGAGCGTCGGCGTGACCATGTTGACGCGCACGTCGGTGCACTGCGCGGAGAGGATGGTGGCGACCAGGAGCTCCCAGGGATTGGAGTGCACCAGCGCGCAGGTGGCGCCGGGATAGGCCTTCTGCAGTCCGGCGATGATCTTCGCGATGCGTTCGGGCGAGGTCTTGAGCTGCGGCTTCGCGTGCTTCTTTCCGGGCTTTACAGCGGCCTTCTTCGTTGCTGTCCCCGGACGCTTTTTCGCTGCGGCCTTGCTTGCTGTGGGCATCGTCGTCAGCCGAGGCGGTCGAGCATGGCTTCGGGTGTCATGCGGATGCAGGTGTAGATCGGCGTGTCCTTTAATGTGTAGGCGCTGATCTCGGTCTCGCGGAGCTGCTGTACCAGGTCGAGGAAGTCTTCGGGGTAGTTGCTCTCGAAGGCGACGACGAACTCCTGATCATCGAGACCGAAGGAGTAGGTGGTGTTGAGCTTGACGCGCGGATAGAGGTGGCCGATGCGGATGTGCTCGGTCATCAGGCGCTGGCGCTCTTCGAGCGGCAGCAGATACCAGGCGCGTGTCTTCCAGAAGGGATAGATGAAGATGTACTTCTGTCCGCCGGGACGGATGGCGCCGCGCGAGTCGTGCTGGCCTTCGTGCTCGTGGCCGATGAGGTACTGCGAGCGCTTGGTCATGGAGATGTAGTTGTTCGCGACCTCGAGATAGCCGCCGAGGGGGGTGGCCATGAGCTCGGCCATCATCTCGCTGAGATCGTCGACGGAGTAGCAGATGCGCCAGAGCGCCATGTCGCAGTCCGGACGCAGGCCGACGGTGGAGTAGGTGAGCGAGAGCAGGCGGCCGGGCTGGTTCCAACGGGCGAGGACTTCGGCGAAGAGACGCTTGTGCCCGGCGCGTTCGGCGGCGGGCAGGCGGCGCCACTCGGGCATCACCTTGAAGAAGGTGAAGCCGACCATCTGGCGCTTGATGGGCGTGTCAGCTTTGCTCTCTTGCTTGGCTTCGGGCTTGGCGGCTTCGGTGGGGGCGGCGAGTGTTTCGGCCATATGACTTCCTTTGACTTCTCCATCAATGTTAGCAGGGCAGGCGGGATGAGTTCACGGCCCCGGTGGCCGGTGCTGGCGTAGACTCAACGCGGCGAAGATGGAGGCAGCTATGCCGAAAGCGAAGCATGGGAAGATCTGCTACATCGAGATGCCGGCGAGGGATGCGCAGACTTCGGCGGATTTTTATCAGCGGGCATTTGGGTGGACGATCCGGACGCGCGGCGACGGTGGGATTGCCTTCGACGACACCACGGGCGAGGTGAGCGGCGCGTTTGTCCTGGGCCGGACGCCGATGGCACCGGGGTTGATGGTGTACATCATGGTGGACAGCGTGGCGGATGTGATCGAGAAGGTGAAGGCTAATGGCGGGGAGATTGTGCAGCCGATTGGCGGTGACCCAGGTGAGATTACGGCGCGGTTTCGCGATCCGGGTGGGAATGTGATTGGGCTTTATCAGGAGCCGGCTTGAGGGTGCTGAGATGACAAATACTTCGGGAACTGATCAGCAAGCCGTATTCAATTCGCTGAAGGACAAACCCCCGGATGTGTGGATTACCTATCTCCGCCAAAATGAAGACGGAGAACAAACTCCCGGGCTGAGTTTCGACGTGATCATCCACTACGCTTACTCAAGGCGAAGGAACATAAGAGCTTGGAGTGGGCAGAGGTCGCAACACGTGCTGCTGAGTTGCTGGGAGTGAGCCGAGACGGTGACGTTTGGAGGGCGATGCGTATTCGATCTGAATTCATTTCGGAGATGGGCTCGCGGGCAGGTCATTTCGTTTTAGATAAGGAAATTGTCCAACGCTGGATCAATGACGCTCTAAGGTGGCCGCTACAGGAAGTAAAGGACGAAGCTGCAATAGTTTGTGAGCAGCTATCGATAGCGAAAGAGCTGTCTGCCGAAAACAGGAAGCAATTGTTGGGACGCTTGCGCGAATTGCGCGGAATAAAACGGCGCCTCTTCGTTGCAAAAATGATCATCGATTCAGGCGAAGTTGTAACTCCGTCGCTCTACGAATGGCTGGAGATTCGCGAACAGCTTCCATGAGACAGATGGAAGCAGCGCTGGCTCTCAGGTGAAGCGCCGGAACTAAGGATTAGGAATGAACCACGAACAGCGTTGCAAATGGGCGGAGAGCGATCCGCTGCTGCGTGTGTATCACGATGAAGAGTGGGGCCGGCCGGTGCGCGATGGGCGCGCGATGTGGGAGATGCTGATGCTGGAAGGATTTCAGGCGGGGCTCTCGTGGCTGACCATCCTGCGCAAGCGCGATGCGTTTCGCGCAGCCTTTCGCGATTTCGATCCGGTGAAGGTGGCACGCTTCAAGGAAAAAGATATCGAGCGGTTGCTGGCGAATGAAGGAATCATTCGCTCGCGGGCGAAGATAGAAGCGACGATTGCGGGGGCGCGGATCTTTCTGGCAATGGAGAAGGACGGCGACGGCTTTTCGAAGACGATGTGGGCGCACGTGGGCGGCAAGCCGGTAGAGAACAAGACCGGCAAGGTGCTGGCCAAGACGCCGCTGTCGGAGGCGATCTCTGCCGATCTGAAGAAGCGCGGCTTCAAGTTTGTGGGGCCGGTGATTGTGTATGCCTGGATGCAGGCAGTGGGGATGGCGAATGACCATGCGCCTGGGTGCTTCCGGCGGGACTTGCCGTCCGGGCGGGCGCGCCTGCGGCGCGGGTAGCTGGGTTCGCTCTCTTTGATCGCTCACGTTCGGGTTGGTAGGCGACCTAACTTGATCACACATCTCTTCGACGAGATGTGGCGCATCCGGCTCGGCTACATATCAGGAGGTATCCGTGATCGATGGAGCGCATCTTGTCCTTTACAGTCAGGACGCTGAGGCCGATCGTAGTTTTTTTCGTGACGTGCTTGGCTTTGACGCGGTCGACGCGGGGCATGGATGGTTGATCTTTTCCCTGCCGCCGAGCGAGGCCGCCTTTCACCCTGCAGCGCGCAATGAGCGTCCGGAGCTCTATCTGATGTGTGATGACCTTGCGGTCACGATGGCGGAGCTGCAGGCGAAGGGCGTGCGCTGCGGCCCAGTGCACGATGAGCGCTGGGGGCTGATCACGACAATGTCTCTGCCGAGTGGCAACACAGTAGGTCTGTATCAGCCTAAGCATCCAAGGCCTACACACGACAGCTAAGCGCGCATGGCCGGTAGGGTGACCACAAGTCAATCTTTTGCGCCGAGGTTCAGGCCGAACTTGGGCTCGGTGTTTGTGCCGCTGATCTTGATGGGAATTTCGGCGCCGGCGCCGTTTTTGTGGAAGAAGGGATCGACGCCTTTGAGCAGCAGTGACTTCCACCAGGTGGAGACCATCTCTGAGAGCTTGGCGTCGGTGCGGACTTTTCCCGTGAAGTCGAATTGTTTTCCGTCGAGCGTGTACTGGCCGGCGAGCTGGACCGTAGCGCCGGGCAGCGCGTAGTCGAGGTCGCTGAAGACCATGCGGCCGGAGCTTAGGTTGAAGGCGCCGCGTATCTGGGAGTGAACGTCGGGTGCGCCGGCATGGGCTTCATCCGGCTTGCCCTGGGCGCGCAGGCTGAGCATGTCGACTTTGTCCTCGACCGCGGGGTTGGTGAAGTGAATGCCGGTGAGGACAAAGTTGCCGCGCACACCGATCTTCTGGGTGACGCTCTGCTTGCCGGGCGGTATGTAGAGCTTCGCTTTCATCTGCAGTGTGCCGCTCATGATGGGCGGCTGGGTTTTGACGGCGAGGTTGAGGAAGTCGCGAATCTGCCCGGCGGGGATATCGATGTCGAGATCGATGATGTGGCCTTTGCCTTTGACGTTGACGACGGAGCCGGAGCAGGTGAATTGCGAGCTGCCCAGGATGGCCGAGACGGGTTGCAAATAGGTGTCGCCGCTGGTGCCGTCGACGATGGCGTGGAAGTGCGTCTTCAAGGGGACAGGGTGGTTTGCTGTATCCAGGCTGAAGTCGGGTGTGTCCGTGTCGCCGTTGACGTCGATGCGGTTGAGCTGGCCGCCGAATTTTCCGGTGGAGGAGAGAATGCCGCCGATGCCGTGAATGGTGCCGAGGTCGGCGTGGTCGAAGGTGTAGTTGCCGGCGACGGGGGAGTCGCCGGGACTCTCATTGTTCCATGGGCCGAAGCTGCCGGTGGCGTGAATATCGCCGCGGGGAATGGCATTGGTGAGGGTTGCATCATAGGGCGAGGCGCTGTTGGATCCGATGTCGTTCAAGACGATGTGTTTCAGGACGAAGAGCTTCGGATCCTTGTTGGGATTGGAGCTGGCGATGATGAGCTGCGAGTCATCGAAGACGATCTCGCCGACCCTGAACTTGATTTTGCCGCGGCGCTTCTTCAAGGAGGGTGCCTGCTCACGCATCTGGCGGGGCGGGATATGGATGGTGAGTCCACTGACGTGGACGGTGTCGACGCGGGTGGGCTCGATGAAGAGCCCCATCACACCGGCGCGGAAAGAGAACTGGCGCAGGGCGATGATGGGGTAGTTGGCGCCGGCGGCGACTACATCATCGGGCGGATAGATGCGCAGGCCGGTGCCGGAGACTTGCAGGCCGTGGAAGAGGGAGACGTCGAGCGTGCCTAGCTCGACCTTGCTGTTGAAGCGGGTGCTGAGGGTTTCGATGACGCGGCCCTTCAGGATGGGGCCGGCGCGACGCAGCATGATCTCGGCGACGATGGTGAGCGCGACGACGCTGAGCAGGAGCGAGATGCCCAGCCACTTCCATATTCGCCGTTTGCCTCTACTGCTTCCTGGTTGCAAGTTTGCTAGGTCCTGTCGCCTGTTCTGTTGGTATCACAATCGTCCGTGCACTGGTATTTGATGCCTGAGAGCGCGCGGCGATTTCATAGAGTAGACGCTGCCTCGCTTCTTTGGTTTCCGCCGAAGGCCAGCGGAGCAAGGATGAGCTGATGATTCGAGGAAGCTCAGTGCTTCGAAACGGAATGTAGCAGGCCCGGTCACGCTTCCGGGCCGAGAGCCCTGGTCCAAGCGGTTACCGTTGATTTCCGCTTAGTTCTGCGAGACGGCATACACTTACCCGCGCCCAGGAAGCAGGACCGAATCCTGGCTGTAGTGCGAAAGGAAAGAAAATCATGAACAGACAAACGGGGAGGATTCTTGCAGGGCTGTGCGCCCTTGGCATGGCCGCGGTGATCGCAGCACCGGCGGGTGCGCAGACGTCCGAGGTCAAAGAAAAACCGCCGCTATACTCCTACATCAGTAACTGGGATATTCCGCGCGCCCAATGGGCCGAGATGGCAAAGGCGGACGACGCGGATCGGGCAGCCCTTGAAAAGGCGCTCGCCGGCGGCACCATCGTTGGCTATGGCAGCGATGTCAATTTGATTCACCGTCCCGACGGCGAAACTCACGACCAGTGGTGGTCAGCAACGTCGCTGGCCGGTGTGATGAATGTGCTCGATCAGTTCTACTCGAGTGGCAGCACCACTTCGCCCGTACTGGCCAGCGCCACCAAACATTGGGACGAACTGTATGTCAGCCGGTTTTACAACTGGCATTCCGGATCGGTCAAAAATGGATACACCCACGTGTCCCTCTATAAATTGAAGCCGGATGCCTCCGACGACGCAGTCGAGATGGTGAGCAAGAGCCTGGTTGTGCCGCTGCTCGAAAAACAGCTTGCTGCGGGCACCATCGCTGAGTACGAAGTGGATGAGGAGGCGATCCACACCGAAGCACCTGGCTCGTTTCTGATTGTCTACCTCGCAACCAACGCCGAAGGTCTGGACAAGGTCCAGGCAGCCATCGAGGAAGCCATCAAATCCAACCCCCTGGGCGGCGTGGCATTCGGCTCCATGACCGATATCTCAGCCCACCGCGATGAGCTGGTTCGCACCAACGCAAGCTACAAATAGGCCCCGTTTTTCCTCCCCTCTCCTCCCCTGTTGTCTTCCCCGCGCCCGCAAGCGATCGGCTTAGAAACTCACCGGCTGTCCCGACTCTCCTTCGCAAGGGGAGCCGGGGGCGAACGGTATACTCAGCCGAACATGAGAGAGAAAAGATGAGCGAGAAGATCCTTGGCGCAATTGCGCATTTCATCATTGCAGTCATTTCCGCTTCCGGCTACTGGGGCGTGGCGTTGTTGATGGGTATCGAGTCGGCGTGCATCCCGCTGCCGTCGGAGGTGATTATGCCCTTCGCCGGCTACCTGGTGCACATGGGGAAGCTGAGTCTGCTGGGTGTGGCGACGGCGGGCGCCATCGGCTGCAATCTGGGCTCGGTGGTGGCGTATTGGGTCGGCGCGTACGGTGGGCGGCCGCTGGTGGAGAAGTTCGGCCGCTACGTGCTGCTGAGCCAGCATGATCTGGACCGGGTGACGCACTACTTTGAAAAGTTTGGCGGCATTACGGTCTTCTTCGGCCGGCTGCTGCCGGTGGTGCGGACATTTATCGCGCTGCCTGCGGGCATTGCGAAGATGCCGCAGGGGCGATTCCACCTGTACACGTTTCTGGGCTCGTGGCCGTGGTGCTATGCGCTGGCGTATGTGGGAATGCGGCTGGGCGACCACTGGGACAACGATCCGCGGTTCAAGGCGGTCTTTCACCGCTTCCACCTCGGGGTGGAACTGGTGTTGGTGGCGGGATTTGTGTGGTTTGTGTGGAGTCACTGGCGGAATCGGACGCGGGCTGGCGTGGCCGCCTAAGCGATTACGAAGATGAGCGTGTTGACAGCGCGCGGCGCAATCGTCTGTGCTGGTCACCCACAAGAGAAAACACCAGGAGGAGCGGTATGAACGCGCAGACCGTGGCCGATACGGCCGAAATTCGGAAGCTGGTGGACGCTCAGAAAAAGGCAATGCACGAAAAGAATTCAGCGGCCGCCGTAGCGCACTTTGCGCCCGATGCGGTGGTATTCGATCTGGCGCCGCCGCTGCGCTCGGTATACGGCGCGAACGCCGGCAAGGTGCAGGAGTGGATGGACGGCTGGGAGGGGCCGATCGAGACCGAGACGCACGAGCTGAAGATCACGATCAGCGGCGATCTGGCCCACTGGTATGGATATTCGCGGATCACCGGGCATCCCAAGCAGGCGGCGCAGGAGGTGAGCTTCTGGATGCGCATGACTCTGTGCCTGGAGCGCATGGATGGCACGTGGAAGGTTGTGCACTCGCACACCTCCGTGCCGTTCTACATGGATGGCAGCCTGCGGCCGGCTTTCGATCTGCAGCCGTAGTCAGGGCCCAAGGCAAGCGAAAAGTCCGCCGCAGATCGTCCGACATTTTCCTCAAAAAGATTTCGACTGATGTCCGAATGGCCGATGCGCGGACGTCATGGGAGTAGAAGCGGACAGAACGTCCGCACAATCACGAGGAGGATTTCCTATGCAATATCTATTGTTGCTTCACGCGGATGAGAGTGGTTGGTCGAAGATGACGAAAGCGGAGCAGGAACAGGGCTTGGCGGCCTATATGGCGTACAACGAGGCGCTGAAGAAGGCTGGCGTCTATGTGGGCTCAAACCGGCTGCAGCCGATCTCTACCGCGACTACTGTAAAGATCACAAATGGCAAACAGCAGGTGCTGGATGGTCCGTATGCGGACTCGAAAGAACAGTTGGGCGGCTACTACCTGATCGAAGCTCCGGATCTGGATGGGGCGATCGCATGGGCTGCGCGCTGCCCTGGGTCGAGCCACGGAACGATCGAGGTGCGGCCGGTATGGGAGATGGTTTCCGGTCAGTATCCCTCCGAACGGTCACAAGCGGCACAGGCTCTAGCTGGCGTCTGAAGATGAGCACGCAAGAGGGCGACGAGCAGGCGCGCGACACCGCTGACGCGGTCGCGCGCCGCAGCTACGGTAAGCTTGTCGCCTTTCTCGCGGCGCGGACACACGACGTAACGGCAGCGGAAGATGCGCTGTCGGAGGCGTTTCTTTCCGCGCTGGCAGACTGGCCGCGCAACGGCTGCCCGGCGAATCCTGAAGGTTGGCTGCTGACGGTGGCGCGGCGCAAGGTGATCGATGCGGGGCGGCGGCATTCGACAACCGAGGCTGCGGCGGGAGAGCTGCAGATCATCGCCGAAGGCCTGGAGGCGGCAGCGGCGGAGAGTGCGGAGATTCCCGACCGGCGGCTGGCGCTGCTGTTTGCGTGCGCGCATCCGTCGATCGAGGCGGGGGTGCGCGCGCCGCTAATGCTGCAGGTGGTGCTGGGACTGGACGCGAAGACGATTGCGTCGGCGTTTTTGTCGTCGCCGGCGGCGATGGGCAAGCGGTTGGTGCGGGCGAAGGACAAGATACGTCAGGCGGGAATTCCGTTCCGCGTCCCGGAGCGCGAGGAACTGGCGGGGCGGCTGGATACGGTGCTGGAGGCGATCTATGCCGCGTTTGCCGAGGGCTGGACCGGTCCTGGCGGCGGCACGGACGGTGGCATGGATATGGTGCGGCGCGACCTGACGGCGGAGGCGATGTTTATGGCGAGGCTGGTGACGGAGTTGCTGCCGGAGGAGCCTGAGGCGCTGGGACTGCTGGCGCTGATGCTGCATGCGGAGGCGCGGCGTGCAGCGCGGCGCTCGGCGAAGGGTGAGTTTGTGCCGCTGGCAGAGCAGGATCCTGCGCTGTGGGATGCGGGAATGATCGATGAGGCGGAGTTGCTGCTGCGGCGCGCAGGCATGCGCGGCATGGTGGGCCGCTATCAACTGGAAGGCGCGCTGCAGTCGGCGCATGTACATCGCTGCCGGACCGGCGTGGCCAACTGGGCGGAGGTGATCGCGCTGTACGATGCGCTCTTTGCGCTCTCCGGATCGCCGGTGGTGGCGATCAATCGCGCGGTGGCGATTGCAGAGCGGGATGGCGCGGCGGCCGGTCTTGCGGCGCTGCCGGAAGCGGCGGCCGATCCGCGGCTGGCGGAGTATCAACCGTACTGGGCGACACGCGCGGAGCTGCTGGCGCGGACGGGCGCGCATGACGAAGCGAGACAGGCCTACGAGATTGCGATCGGTCTGGAGCGCGATGCTGCGGTGCGGAGGTTTCTGCAGGAGCGGCAGGCAGCGTTGACCGCCGGGAAAACAAAGGCGCCGGACCCGCAGTAGGGCTTACGCGCATCTTGTGCGCGCTGCCGGAATCCAAACGGCATGAATACTATCCCGTTTGTTTTTGTGGATGTGTTTTCCGATCGGCCGCTCGAAGGCAATCCGCTGGCGGTCGTTCCGGATGCCGACTCGCTGGACGAGCCGACGATGCGCCGCATCGCACGCGAGTTCAACCAATCCGAAACAACATTTTTGCTGAAGCCCGCGGAGGCCGATGCGGATTGGCATCTGCGCTCCTTCACGGCGGCGGGACACGAGGTGACCGGCGCCGGGCACAACGCGTTGGGGGCATGGTGGTGGCTGGCGGTTGCGGGAAGATTGCCGCTTCACGACGGCACAACCGCGTTTCGTCAGAAGATCGCCGGCCGGGTGCTTCCGCTCCAGGTCGTTTCCAGTGGCGGTGCGGTGCGGTCGATCGTGATGCAGCAGTCTGCTCCGGAGTTCGGCGAGACAGTGAGCGATGCTCGAGCGCTTGCAGATGCGCTGGGACTGGATGCCAGCGAGTTGCTGCCGGAGGGACGAGCGGCGCAGGTGGTGTCGACCGGCGCGGCGCACTTATTGATCCCGGTACGGGATCGCTCGGCAATCGAGCGGGCGAAGCCGGATGCCGCACGGCTGCTTTCTGTACTGCGTGCGAGCGGAGGGGAGGGTGCCTATCTCTTCTGCCGCGATGTGGCTCGCGCTGGCTCTGCCGCGCACGCGCGGTTCTTCAATCCGACGATGGGGATCAGCGAGGATGCGGCCACCGGGACAGCGGCGGGACCGCTCGGAGCGTGGCTGGTCAAAGAAGGTCTGGTCCGCGAGGGCAGCATACGGATCGAGCAGGGCTTCACAATGGGGCGGCCAAGTTTGATCGAAATCGAGGTGAACGGCAGCGTCGTGAGCATCTCCGGACGAGGATGCGTGTCGATTGAGGGAACGTTGCGGATCGCCTGATGCGGAGCAGGTTGGGAGACGTTCAGGAGGAGGTCTGCGCCGTTCGCGGGCTGCATGCTGCCGCTCGGGCCGGGTGCATTTGCCAAAGCGGGATGCGGGCCTCAGACTAAGACGTTGATCCGCTGTGGATTTACTGGAGAGGACTAGCACAAGATGACAAGTAAGAAGGCCAGCGGCCAGGTCGCCGCTGCCGCGCAGACGATTGCGCCCGCTGCGGGCAAACTGGGAGTGATGGTTGTAGGCATGGGGGCAGTGGCCACCACGCTGATTGCGGGAGTGGAGGCGGTACGGCGCGGATTTGCGAAGCCGATCGGATCGGTGACGCAGATGGGCACCATCCGGCTGGGCAAGCGGACGGATAACACCACACCGTTGATCAAGGACTTTGTGCCGGTGGCCAAGCTGGACGACATCGTCTTTACCGGCTGGGATATCTACGACGAGAACATGTACCAGGCGGCGAAGACCGCGGCGGTGCTGGAGCGCGATCACCTGGAGCAGATCAAGCCGTACTTAGAGAGCATCCAGCCAATGCCGGCGGTCTTCAGCCAGCACTACGTGAAGCGGCTGAGCGGCAACCATGTGAAGACGGGCCGCTCCAAGTGCGACCTGGCGCAGCAGGTGCGCAACGACATCCAGGCATTCAAAGGCAAGACCGATCGCCAGGTGATGATCTGGTGCGGCTCGACGGAGATCTTCCTCGAGCATGCGCCGTGTCATCTGACGATCGAGGCCTTCGAGAAGGGGCTGCTCGCGGATGACCCGGCAATTGCGCCGTCGCAGATCTACGCGTATGCCGCGCTGAGCGAGGGGATTCCGTTTGCGAACGGTGCGCCGAACCTGACCGTGGACATTCCGGCGCTGCAGGAGTTGTCGAAGAAGACCGGAGCGCCGATCTGCGGCAAGGATTTCAAGACCGGGCAGACCCTGATCAAGACAGTGCTCGCTCCGGCGTTCAAGGCGCGCATGCTGGGAGTGGCCGGCTGGTACTCGACCAATATTCTGGGCAACCGGGATGGCGAGGTGCTGGACGATCCGGAGTCGTTCAAGACCAAGGAAGAGTCGAAGCTGGGAGTGCTGGACTTCATCCTGCAGCCGGAGCTTTATCCCGAGCTATACGGCGATATTTATCACAAGGTTCGCATCAACTATTACCCGCCACGTGGTGATAATAAAGAGGGTTGGGACAACATCGACATCTTCGGCTGGCTCGGCTATCCGATGCAGATCAAGGTCGATTTCCTGTGCCGCGACTCGATCCTGGCGGCGCCCCTGGCGCTGGACCTGGTGCTGTTTCTCGACCTCGCATCGCGCACGCCGGAGCTGAAGCACCGCGGCATTCAGGAGTGGCTGAGCTTCTTCTTCAAGTCGCCGATGACGGCCGAGGGGCTGTATCCGGAGCATGATCTGTTTATCCAGTCGATGAAGCTGAAGAACACGCTGCGGCATATCATGGGCGCGGATTTGATCACGCACCTCGGCCTCGAATACTACGACTGAGACTCGCCGTTTCAGGGAACGGCCCCTGCGGCGCGTTCTGCTGGGTTCGCTTCCTTTGGTCGCTCACGTTTGATCGTTGTGAGCGACCAGAGTGAGTTCCATGTCCCGAAAGGGAACATGGGGCATCTGGCTTGGTTGCAGTGTGGTCAAAAATGCAGATCCTTGGCTGCGCCCAGGATGACATTCTCTTCGATTCATAAGGTGCCGCTCGCTCACCGATGGCGGCGTATCATGGTCTAATCAGCGGCTCGGTCTGAGCTGCCCGCCCGTTGGGCTGTCCGACTGGCCTCTCTTCAGAGGTGGTGCTCCTATGCGGGTTTCCGGTTCGCAATCGACCAAAGTCTTTCTTCCCGCGCTGCTCGCGATGGCGACGCTAACGCTCCAGGCGCAGCAGACGAGCCAGCAGACTCCGGCTACAAATGCTCCGGCGAGCACGACTGCGCCTGCGACTAATACGCCTGGCGGGCAATCAGCTCCCTCGACTACCGCGCCGGCGACGACTACAGATCAGACGAGTGGCCCGGCGGCGCAGTCTACGCCCGCAACGCAATCCACGCCCGCGGCAACGCCTGCTGCGCAGACGAAGAAGGACAGCAAGAAGGACAAGAAGAAGAAGGATAAGGACGACAAGGATAATCAGCCGACAGCGGAAGAGTTGGCGGCGGCGCAGGATACGGCGATCCGGGCGCGCAAGAATACGGCGCCGGAGCCGGGACCGAACGGCGTGATGCCGGGCGTGAAGAAGGGAAGCCTTGACGATGTGAGCGCGGTGGGCACGCGCGATATCGGCGGGCGTGGGCTGGGCAACTGGTACTCGACCGAGTCGGAGATGAAAGAGGGCAAGGCCGTCTCCATGGAGATCGAGAAGAGCGTGAAGTTCATCAACGATCCGGTGGTGACGGAGTATGTGAACCGGGTCGGACAGAACATCGTGAAGAACTCGGACGCGAAGGTGCCGTTCACGATCAAGGTGATCGACTCGGATGAGATCAATGCGATGGCGCTGCCCGGCGGCTACTTCTACGTGAACAGCGGGCTGATTCTGGCGGCAGACGATGAGGCGGAGCTGGCGGGCGTGATGGCACACGAAATTTCGCATGTGGCCGCACACCACCAGATGCGGGAGCAGACGCGACTGAACTATGCGCAGTTTGGGACGATTCCGCTGATCTTCCTGGGTGGCGGCCTGGGTTACGGATTGTATGAGGCGTCCGGTCTTGCGGTGCCCATCACCTTCCTGAAATTCTCGCGCGACTTCGAGCGGCAGGCGGATTTCCTGGGCATTCAATATATGTACCGCGCCGGTTACGATCCGCAGGGGTTGCCGAGCATGTTCGAGAAGATCGAGCACCTGCAGAAGACCAAGCCGAACCTGGTGGAGAAGACCTTCTCCGACCATCCGCAGACGCCGGATCGCATCCTGGCGACGCAGGACGAGATCTCGCACCTGCTGCCGCCCAAGGATGAGTACGTGATTACGACCTCGGAGTTCGACTCGGTCAAGGCGCGGCTGGCGCGCATCGAGAACAAGCGCAAGCTGCGCGACGGGCAGAACGAAAAGAAGCCGTCGCTGCGGCGGGCGAGTACGTCACCCGATGCCAACGGGCAGACTGGACAAAATGGGCAGAGCAGTTCGGATGACGATCGGCCTACGCTGCATCGCCGGGATAACTAGCCGGGCATTCTGTACCAGAGGTTGTGACAAAAAGTTGAGCGCATCTTGATTGTCCCTCAGGACGATAAAGATGCGCTCGATGTGTTTTGATGCGAATGCGGCTATGGGATGGCGAGCGTGAGCAGGTTGGAAGGACCGCTGGTGTCGCCCTGATCGTCGACCGAACGGACTTCGTATTGATACGTCGTACCGGCCTTGACGGAGGTGTCGGCGAAGGTCGTGGACCCCGCGGTCGTGGTTCCCACCGTGGAGTACGCCGTAGAACCGGCGACCGCACGGTTCACCTGGTATGAATCGACGGGGTCGGTGCTGCTGGCCGGCGCCTTCCAGTTCAGATTGACCTGGTACGAAGTCGGCGCTTGAGCCGGTGCTGTTTCACTGAGCGAGACAGTGTAGGTTCCAACGTTGGAGACGATTGTCAACTTGCCGGTTTGAGGGGTGCTTTGGGGACGGGCGCTTATCTGGCCAGTGATGCTCTGACCCCCGGGCAGCGTGACCGGCAGATGGACGGGCGTGAAAAAGAAATTGCCGTTCGAGAAAGTGACGCTTGTAATGGTGACTGGCTGTGAGCCGGTTACGGTGACGGCGAGCGGTTGAGAGGAGACGTTGTTGCTGGAGCCGTTGAAGCTGAGTGCTGCGGCCGAAAGAGTGAGCTTGCTGGCGCTATTCGAACTTGCCCAGACGGGGCTCGCGATCAGAATCGCGGCGAGGGGGAGGAGGACGATTTTCTTCACTACTAATTGCTCCGGGGTTAGAGATAAGAATCCAGTGAATGGGTCCGAAGGCTATGTCGCGGATGCAAGGGTGCGAGATAGCCTCGCAAGTCAGATTACAGAATTTTGGCAAGTTGTTGTCTTACTGGCGGCAGAAAACAACGATGCTCACGCAGTTATTCGGGTGCTATGACGGAAGTACAAATGCATAGGTGGGATGGAGACGTGAGTTACATGGATTTCGCGAGAAATTACACATGCCAAGAGCTGCTAGTTATCTCGCTTTCCGCGCGATCCATGCTCAGCCGCGATAGCAAATTGAAGCGGTTCCATGCGGCGAGCAGGATGGCGATGGCAAGCAGCGGCGTTGGCCATCGCGATGAGTCGTCACGGTGGTGCGAGTTATGGATGGTGAAGCGCAGCCCGGCGAGCGCGAAGACGATGCTGAGAACGGCGATGCTGAGGACGGCGGAGACTGGCCAGTGATGTCGCGGTGACTTATGCACGGCACGGAAACCGGAGCCGGCCGGCGCTGTGACGCGCCTGGAACTGAATATCTTTTGGCGATCGAACAGGTTCCTTCAGTAGCCTCGGCAACCGCGAACGTGGTCTTCGAATCTTGAACGAGCCTGGTCTCGGCAGGGCTGTCTTGAGTTCGATGCGGACGCGCGGGGCAGCTAGCAGCGGCCGGGCCGGATGCCCCGGAAATGCCGATGTAACCCGAAAATTAACAGCAATCCCCCATTTGGACGGCAGGGAGCCGAATCTTTCCTTGAAGAGGCCGGAGGAAACAGGGTATATACAAGACGCCGGGTTCCCGCACGTGCACGGGGAGTTGTGCCCGGGAGGAAGTTCCCCCCTGGAAGGAATTCGACTCCGATGAAGGCACAGGCGGCGACAGAGCAGCGCGAGGTGATGGACATCCGGCAGGCGGCGGACTACCTGGGGATCAGCCCGGATACGTTGTACAAGTACGCGTCGGAGGGATTTGTGCCGGCGTTCAAGCTGGGAAACCGATGGCGCTTCAAGCGCTCGCGGCTGAACGACTGGATGGACCAACAGAGCTCGGGCGGGAACATGCCTGTGCGGGTGACCGGAAAAGCTGCCGAAGAGAAGCCTTCCCGGGCGAAGGCGAAGCCGGTGCAGAGCGTGCGGCCGGCACGGCGCAAGAGCGCGGCTCAGTAAACTAATCCAGATGTCCACGGCTTTCCCAAACTCCTCTGCACACGTGTGTGATCCATCGTGATGCGCCTCTCCGAATCATCACGCGCAACTTCGTCCATCCACCACCGCGCACGCATGCGCCAGCTGCGCGCCGCGATGACGAAGCAGAAGATCGCTGCGTTGTTGGTGATGCACCTGCCCGACGTGCGCTATTTGTGTGGCTTTACCGGATCGAATGCGGCGCTCGCGATCACGGCGAAGCATGCGCGGCTGGTGACGGATGGCCGTTATATCGCGCAGGCTGCTGCCGAAGTACAAGGGGCGGAGGTGCGGATCGCGAAGGGTCCGGCGCTTGCCGAGGCGTGCCGCTGGCTGGCTGCCGCTCGCGTGAAACATGCGTACTACGACGGCGAGCAGACGACGGTCGCTGCGCTCGACGCGATGCGGGAGGCGGTGAAGGGCAGCGCGAAGAATGCGAAGCAATTTTTCCAGCCGTTGCCATCTCCGCTGGTTGCTGCGCAGCGCATGGTGAAGGATGCTGCGGAGATCGAGCGGCTGGCTGCTGCCGCAGCGCTGGGCGTGCGGCTGTTCGAGCACATCGTTGGATTCAAGGGGCACGGGGGATTTCTGCGGCCCGGAATTCCGGAGAATGCGGTTGCGGCGGAGTTGGAGTATCGCGCGCGGCTATGGGGTGCGGAGGCGATGTCATTTCCGACGATCGTGGCCAGCGGCGAGCGCTCGGCCTTTCCGCATGGGACGGCATCTGAGGCGAAGCTGCCGCGGCGCGGATTCGTGACGCTTGATTTCGGTGTTATTCTCAACGGTTATTGCTCGGACATGACCCGTACCGTGCACCTGGGGCGGGCGACGGCGCGTGAGCGCGAGGCGTATGACGCGGTGCTGGCGGCGCAGGAGAGTGCGGTCGCAGCGGTGGCGGCGGGCATGAAAGCCGGCGATGTGGACGAGGCGGCGCGGAGTGTGCTGCGCGAGGCGAAGCTGGCGGACTACTTTACGCATTCGACCGGGCACGGAGTGGGACTGGAGATCCACGAGTCGCCGCGCATCGCCATGGCACAACAGACGTTGCTAACCAAGGGGATGGTCATTACCATCGAGCCTGGCATTTATATTCCGGGGGCGTTCGGTCTGCGCATCGAGGACACGGTGGTAGTCGAGCGGCGCGGATGCCGCGTGCTGACGCCAGCCACCAAAGCATGGATCGAGCTATAAAAACGTGACGGCAAAGAAGAGCGCGACAGACAAGAAGAGATCGGGAAGCATGAATCCGGACGAGATAGCAGAGCTGAAACAACTCATCGAGTTTCTGAAAGAAAACGGCATCGGCGAGTTCGACCTGGAGCGGGGCGACCTGAAGATCCGGTTGAAGTTTGCCGGGGAGACGCCGCCGGTGAACCTGTCTCATCTGGCGCAGTTTGCGGCGGCGCAGCAGACCGCTGGCTTTCAGCCGGCATCGGTGGCGCACGTGCATCCGGCGGGCGCGCCGGCGCAGGCATCTGCCGCTCCTTCTGCACCGGCGGAGACCCTTGGCCCGCTGGCGGATGACGAGGCTGGGCTGCATATTGTGAAGTCGCCGATCGTGGGCACGTTTTACGAGTCGCCGTCGCCGGGCTCGCCTGCCTTTGTGAAGCCGGGCGATACGGTCGAAGTCGGCCAGGTGTTGTGCATCGTGGAAGCGATGAAGCTGATGAACGAGATCGAGTCCGATGCCGCGGGTGAGATTGTGAAGCGCTTTGTGACGACTGGCCAGCCGGTGGAGTACGGACAGAAGCTGTTTGCCGTGCGGCCACGCTGAGGACTGGCCGTCCGGGCAATTGCGCCTGCGGCGCGATTTGCGGGTTCGCTCCCTTTGGTCGCTCACGTTGAACGTTACGGGCGAGTTAAGAAACAGCAGGTCTCTCCACTGCGCCGACCGCTTTCGCGATCGGCTTCGGTCGAGATGACGATTTGTGTGATGACAGATTGTGACGGCGCCTCGAGCGGGCGCGAAGGGAATGCATGTTTCGGAAAGTCCTGATCGCCAATCGCGGCGAGATTGCGCTGCGTGTGATCTGCGCGTGCAAGGAGCTTGGTGTCCGCACGGTGGCCGTTTACAGCGAGGCCGACCGCAACTCACTGCATGTTCGCTTTGCCGATGAGGCAATCTGCATCGGGCCGCCGCGCTCGGCGGAGAGCTACCTGAATGTGCCGGCGGTGATCTCGGCAGCGGAGATCGCGGATGTGGATGCGATCCATCCCGGTTACGGCCTGCTGAGCGAGAACGCAAACTTCGCCGAGGTGTGCCGCGCTTCCAACATCAAGTTCATCGGGCCGCCGCCCGAGGTAACGCGGCTGATGGGCGAGAAGGAGAAGGCGCGCATGGCCATGAAGAAGGCCAAGGTGCCGATCCTGCCCGGCTCGGAGGGTGTGATCCAGAGCGAGGGCGAGGCGCTGGAGTGGGCGAAGACCGTGGGCTATCCGGTGATCCTGAAGGCGTCGGCGGGCGGCGGCGGGCGCGGCATGCGCGTGATCCGCTCCAAGGATGAGCTGCCGGCGCTCTTTCAGGCGGCGCACACCGAGGCCGCGAACGCCTTCGGCAACGGCGACCTGTACATGGAGAAGTTCATCGAGCAGCCGCGGCACATCGAGTTCCAGGTGCTCGCGGATCAGCACGGGCATGTGATGTCGCTGGGTGAGCGCGAGTGCTCGATTCAACGGCGTCACCAGAAGCTGATCGAAGAGGCGCCGTCGCTGCAGGTGGACGCGAAGATGCGTGACGAGATCGGCAAGACCATCCGCAGGTGCCTGGAGCAGATCGGCTACCAGAATGCGGGGACGATCGAGTTCCTGATGGACGAAGACGGCAAGATGTACTTCATCGAGATGAACACGCGCATCCAGGTGGAGCATCCGGTGACCGAGATGGTGACCGGCATCGACCTGGTGAAGGCGCAGTTGCGGATTGCATCGGATGAGAAGCTCTCGGATATTGTCACCGAGCCGGTGACAATTAGCGGGCATGCGATCGAATGCCGTGTGAATGCCGAGCATCCGGAGAAGTTCACGCCGTCCGCAGGGAAGATCGATGTGTTCAACGTGCCGGGCGGCAATGGCGTGCGGGTGGACACGGCGCAGTATGCGGAGGGGTTTGTGCCGCCGTACTACGATTCGCTGATTGCGAAGCTGATTGTGCACGGCAAGGACCGCGCGGAAGCGATGGCGCGGATGCAGCGGGCCTTGGAAATGTTCGTCGTCGAAGGCATCTACACCACGATCCCGCTGCACCAAAAAATCTTTGCCGACGCGGAGTTCCGCGAGGGGCGCTTCGATACGAAGTTTATGGAACGGTTCTTTGAGCGGGAGAAGGCTCGGCTGACAGGGTTGCCGGATTAGAATTCAGCGGGTCAGCGAGCCACGTGCGGCTTGTCATCCCAACCGAAGCGATGGTATCTGCTGTGTGGCTTGAGGACGGGAGATCGAGATGGCTACTTCTCTATCAGAGTCAGGATCACCATCGGGCCTGCCAGGCCCATCTCCCCATCCAGTCAACTTGCCACAATTCGAGAGCCTCGATATTCAAGCCCGCTACCACTCGCCTCGCTGCGGCGGGGATTTCTTCGACGGTGTGGCTCTCGATTCTCGAGTGGTCTTCCTGTTGATGGACATCGCGGGCAGACGGCCCGAAACGCACGCAATCGCGGTTGACGTACAAAACGTATTCCGAACCAGGGCAGAGGATCTGTTCAAGCATTCCGACGCCAATGAGTCAGAGGGCACCGCCCTATTGGCGCACGAGATCAATCACTCACTCATTGAGGCGGCTCATGGTGTTCGGCTTGCTCCGGCCTTTTTAGGTTGCTACAACCTGACTCTCAATATCCTTACGTATCACCATGCTGGCCACTTGCTCGCCGTATTTCACGACGCGGAAAAGACGCGTGTTCTCGAGCCTAGCGGAATTCCATTGGGACTCTTTACCCACAGCACCTACGAACCAGCGGTTCTAGGATTCGACCGGCATG
The DNA here is from genome assembly GCA_963712845.1 of uncultured Acidobacteriaceae bacterium. GTDB lineage: Bacteria > Acidobacteriota > Terriglobia > Terriglobales > Acidobacteriaceae > KBS-83. Next base: position 140,954 of record CAVQJM010000014.1, on the reverse strand, counting down.
CCAAGCTGCTTCTCGTTACCAAGGGAATCATCGAGGGTCGACATGGGCCAACCGTGTTTGATGACGAGCGCATCTCGTTGCTCCTCGACAACTCGACCGCAGATTCGGTGTCCATCTGCGAGGCCGTACTGCGGGTAGCCGATGATTCCGAGAATCATCCGAAGTCGCGTGTTTACGATTTCCTTCATCCACACAATCAGAGGCATTGTGACGACTTGACAGCGGTAGCGCTTGTGCGGCGCGGGGATACTCCTGGAAGCGCACATCCGCCCGAACAATGAGTCGTGTCGTCTGAACCGCTATAGGCGGGATCTTAGACAGACGCACCTTCCTACCAGCGGCCGCCGAGGCCGTGGCCGGGGATCATGTGCAGCGTCAGAGCTAACGCGGCCATCACGGCTACGTAGTAGAGCAGCGTGTCCCAGCCTTCTTCTTCGGGACGGTCTTGTGACGATTTGCGCATCAAGGTGAAGAGCCGCCACAGGACTCCTGCGGCGATGAAGAGGAAGAGTCCTTCGCCGCCGGCCCACCATAATCCGACGGAAGCAACGAGCAGCGCGAGGCGCGCGGTGCGTCCCAATGCGTTGGCGGCTTGTGCGCCGTCGAGTACCCAGATGGGAATGAGGTTGAGGACGTTGATGGCGGCGCCGGCGCGGGCGAGTGCGGCCCAGAGCATGGAGTGCGTCTGCAGATAGAGCCCGGTGCAGACGGCGGCGGCGAGCCAGCCTGCCAATGGACCGGCTAGTGCGATCTGCGCGCGCTGCGCCTGTGAGACGCCGAGCGCCTGCCACTTTACGTAGGCGCCGAGGCCGGGGAGGAAGACGGGCATCTCGGCGGGCAGACCGCGGCGCTTGATGTCGATGTAGTGGCCCATCTCGTGAATGAGGATGGAGGCCGCGAAGCCGATGCCGAACTTCCAGCCGTAGAGCGCCCAGTAGACGCCGACGAAGGTGAAGAGGCTGAAGAGGAACTTCAGCTTGAAGAGCGCGAAGAAGAGTCCTTTGCCTTTGAAGATGACGAGCACGAAGGGGCCGAGCGGACCGAGGCGCTTGAGCCACCTGGGCGTTGTGTTTGGAGGCTTCGGCAGTGCGGCGAGATGGCCGCGTATCCATTGCGCCTGGGTGGCGTCTGGGCGGCAGCAGGGCGAGCGCCTCGGACCAGAGCGCGCGTGCGCCGGCGATGTCGCCCGAGGATTCGCGCTTCTGTGCCTGGGTGGAGAGGGCGTCGATGCGTGCTGCGTGGACCAGGGCGTGACAGCGCGGACAGGCGCGTGTGCCACCGCCAAGTGGAGCGCCGCAGGAGGCGCAGTTTTTAGGAGTTGCCGAAGAGAAGCCCGACTGCATAGGTGATGGACTGTTGCGGTGTGTGAGGGTAGCACGGCCGCGCGGCTAGAGGTGAGGCAGCGATCCAGCTTGCCGGTTTGCTCAAGCTGCAAGCGCTGAGGCAGGATACGGAGGACGAATCGGGAGGGTGTATGCCGACATTGGTGGAGTTGTTGCGGCCGGAGTTCGATCGGGAGATGGCGAGTACGCGCAAGATGCTGGCGGCTGTGCCGGAAGATAAGTTTGGCTGGCGGCCGCATGCGAAGTCGTTCACCATGGGGCGGCTGGCGGGGCATGTGGCGGAGATCTCGAGCTGGACGAGCGACACACTGCAACGGGGTCGTCTCGATCTGGTTGCGGGGAACCAGCCAGAGAACACGACTTTCGCGCCCACGTCGCATGAACAATTGCTGGAGAAGTTCGATTGCTGGGTGCGGCAGGCGCGGACGGATCTGGCGGCAACCAACGATGCGGCGCTCGAAGAGACCTGGGTTATGACGTGGAATGGCGAGGAGGTCCTTCGCCTGCCGCGGCGGGAGACGATCCGCACCTGGGTGCTGAACCACACGGTGCACCATCGCGCGCAGCTTGGCGTGTACCTGCGGCTCAATGATGTGAAGGTGCCCGGCGTCTATGGGCCTTCCGCGGATGAGAAGTAATTGATCGAGCTGCCGCGGCTGTATCCGATTCTCGATGCGGATGCGCTCGCGCGTGCGGGCGTGCCGCTGGCCATGGCCGCGAATGCTTTGCGGGATGCGGGCGTGCGCTGGCTGCAGTACCGCGACAAGCGCGCGAGTGACACCGAGATTGTGGAGAGGATGCGCGAGCTGCGCGCAATTTTCCCTGCCGGAGAGGCGATGCTGCTGCTGAACGATCGCGTGCATCTGTGTGAAGCAGTGGGGGCGGATGGCGTGCACATCGGGCAGGAGGACTTGGCTGCGAAGCAGGCGCGGAAGATTCTGGGGCCGGAGCGGCTGCTTGGTGTGTCCACGCACAACGTCAAGCAGTTGCGGGCTGCGCTCAAGACCGGAGCGGCGGACTATCTGGCGATTGGGCCGGTGTTTGGGACGCGCTCGAAGGAGAACCCGGATCCGGTGGTGGGGTTGGAGGGAGTGAAGGCCGCGCGCGCCCTGACGCGGCTGCCGCTGGTGGCGATTGGCGGCATCACCAGCGAGAATGGCCGCGAGGTGATCGAGGCGGGGGCGGACTCGGTTGCGGTCATTTCGGGGCTATTGCCCGAGGACGGCAAGGGGATGGCAGAAAGGGTTCGGGACTTTCTCGCATTTTTACGGTAGAACTGACTGTCTGAGTTTTGCCGCAGAGGAAGCCACGCGGCGGGCTCGATCGCGGCCATGTTGCCCGACCTTCCGTTCCTCTGAAGACACGCGGCACGGTCATGACGATCCTAGATTCCGGAGGCAGATTTTTTTGGCTAGACTCTTTGCAACCAAGCCCCTCTCCATGTTGACCCAGGAGGCGCATGAAGAGGGCGAGAACACGCTGAAACGATCGCTAGGGCCGGTCAACCTGATCACCCTGGGGATTGGCGCGGTGATCGGCGCGGGCATCTTTGTATTGACCGGACAGGCTGCGGCCATTCATGCCGGTCCTGCCATTGCGCTCAGCTTTGTCCTGGCGGGCATCACCTGCGCTTTTGCCGGCCTGTGCTACGCCGAGTTCGCTTCTATCATCCCCATTGCCGGTTCCGCCTATACCTATGGATACGCGACGCTGGGCGAGCTTGTGGCGTGGATTATCGGCTGGTGTCTGGTGCTGGAGTACGCCTTTGGTGCGGCGACCGTGGCGTCGGGCTGGTCGGGCTATTTCACCTCGCTGCTGGAGCAGCTTCACATCTTTCTATCGCCCGGGATGGCGCGGTTTACCACCACGACCGGGACGGTGCTCTACAACCTGCATGGCCGATGGATGACGATGGGCGCGCTGTCGATGGCGCTGCCGCCCGGCACCAATGTGTCGCAACTGCCGCATGTGACGGGCGTGTTCAACCTGGTGGCCTTCCTGGCGATCCTTGTCATCACGGCCATACTGGTGATTGGTATCGAGGAGTCGGCAAACTTCAACACGCTGATCGTGATCGTCAAGTTGGCGTGTGTAGGCATCTTCCTGGTGCTGGGCATCAACTTTCTGCTCCACCATCCACAGCTGGCGAAGATGAACTGGCATCCGTTTATCCCGCCCAAGGACGCGGCAGGGAACTTCGGTATCAGCGGCATCGCGGCGGGCGCGGCGTCGGTGTTCTTCGCGTACATCGGCTTCGACGCGGTTTCGACGGCGGCACAGGAGGCGAAAAACCCACAGCGCGATATGCCGATCGGCATCCTGGGCTCGCTGGTGATCTGCACCATCCTGTACATCCTGGTCTCGCTGACGCTGACCGGCCTGGTGAGCTACAAGGCGCTGGATGTAGGCGACCCGGTGGCAGTGGGTATCGATGCGACCGGTGTGGTATGGGGCAGCCTTCTGGTGAAGATCGGCGCGGTCTTCGGACTGGCGACGGTGATGCTGGTGATGCTGCTGGGCCAGTCGCGCGTCTTCTTCTCCATGTCGCGGGATGGCCTGCTGCCCAAGTGGGCGAGCGACATCCATCCCAAATTCCGCACGCCGTGGATCTCGAACATCGTGGTGGGATCGATTGTGGCGTTTCTCCCGGCGGTGCTGCCCATCGACCGGCTATCAGAACTGGTGAACATGGGCACGCTGCTGGCCTTCAGCATCGTGAGCGCGGGGGTATGGATCCTGCGGCGGCGGCATCCGAACCTGCACCGGCCGTTCAAAACGCCGCTGGTGCCGCTGGTGCCGATACTGGGTATAATCAGCGCCTTTTACCTCATGTTTTCGCTGCCGCTGCTGACCTGGATTGTGGTCGTGGTCTGGCTGTTGGTGGGATTGGTGATCTACTTTACTTATTCCACAAAGCACAGCAAGGTACAGGCGATGCCGGAGCGGGAGACGACCGGCCGCTAGAGTATGGATAACGAAGGTGAAGAGGCCTGCCGCTGACGGCAGGCCTCTTTGCGTCAGCGGGACCTGCGGCCGTGCTCCGAGCACCGGCGGTCGGGAGCAGCGCATTGCTACCAGCATGTCGGGAAATAGCGTCGCTTTGGCTACAGCAATGGCCGGATGCGGTGGCGCAATTGCTCCACGGTCAATCCGAAGACTAGATGGGTGAGCAGCTCGCTGGACTGCTCCTGTTGCGGCTGGCGCGGCGGGGACTCTGCGAGATGGAGCAGCGGCAGCGCAGACTCGTGGGTGAGCGCAAGCAGGACAAGTGCGAAGGCTCCGCCACGCGCTGCAGTTGCGTCCTGCCAATACTCAGCGATGACACCATAGACGGCGCCGATTCCGGCACTGAAGGCAACGTGGACGCATGTCTCGGCGACCTTCTGTTCGCGGGGCGAGAGAGGCAGACCGGCGATACGCTCCACCAGCAGAACAGCCGGCGAGATCTCACCTGGCAGGCGCGGGGGATAGATGGCCTCAGCGGCGGCTTTGGTAAGGCCTCCGGCAAGTCCGCCGATAGCTCCGGCGATCAACCCTTTGCGGAAAGAAGGGCGGCGCAGCTTAAGAAACGGAATGGCCATGGTGATAGAGATGAAAATATCAGGGATGTTGGCGGGCTGGTAACCGGTAACTGTCTCGATCCGCGAAATGGTTTCATATGGCCCACACGGGGCGGTCTGTTGAAGACAGTGCCACACGGTTCGGCTACACTCAACCTCGGAAACCGGCCTGTGCGCTATCCCCCAGCCGGGCGAAATACCAGGGCCCCGCAGTGAATCGGGACGGACGTCCGAACCGGGAAGTGGGACAAGAAACATGTCGATCCGGTCTGGACTTCCTGAACGAAAGTCGCATCGCAGATGTGCGAGGTTGTGCGGCGCACCCGCTGATTTGGAGATGCGGCAGTTTCGGCGGTACTAAGCAGCTTTGGTCCAGGGACCCCTCGCGGTCCGCACGAAATCCGTCGGGCGGTGCCACCCCTCTCCGGCACCTGCAACAGAACGGAACCAACAGTCGCACGAACCATTTTCAGGATGGCTATGTCTTCGAATCGTTTCTTCCGCTTTCCCCTTAATGTCTTTGCGTCTGTTCTGGCGCTCGGTCTCACAGCTACAGCTTCGTATGGACAGACGGCGGCGTTGGCCATTCCACGTGTCCAGGGTCCGGTGAACGAATCGCAATTGACTACGGTCAAGGGGAATACCCTGCCAGTGGCGCGGACAAGCGTCGATCAGGGTCTGGTACCGGACGGCACACCGACCGGCCACATGCTGATGGTGTTGAAGCGCAGTGATGCGCAGCAGAAGGCGCTGGATACGCTGGTGGCGGCGCAGAAGGATCCGACGAGCCCGAGCTACCACAAATGGCTGACCCCGGAGCAAATGGGCGCGCAGTTTGGCGTAGCCGATGCGGATGTGCAGGCGGTCACGTCCTATCTTGCGGCGCAGGGTTTTGCCGTAAGCCGCGTCTTCAAGAACAAGATGGCGGTGGAGTTCTCCGGCACGACGGGGCAGGTGCGGTCGGCCTTCCGCACGGAGATTCACAGCTATGCGACAAATGGTCAGAGCTTTCACGCGAACGTGAGCGCGCCGCAGATTCCCGCCGCCCTGGCTTCGGTGGTGAAGGGCGTCACGCTCAATAATTACAAGCCGGCGATGGTGCACAGCTCGCAGCGCATGCTTCTGGACCGCACCAAAGGCATCTCCCGCCCGCTCTACTACGACCAGCCGGACACAGCCAATGCGCTCTCGCCGGGCGACCTGGCTGTGATCTATGACATACCGACAACTACCTTTACCGGCAGCGGTGTCACAGTCGGAGTGATCGGTGATTCGAATATCAATGTCGCGATCCCGGCGAACTATCGCATGCTGTTTGGGCTGCCCGCGAGTGCGCCGACGGTGATCGTGGATGGCACCGATCCCGGGATCACCAACGATGCCGACCTCGCCTACCGGGAGATTGAGGTGCTCGCGGCGATTGCTCCGCAGGCGAAGGTGAACTTGTACACCTCAGCGGACACCGATCTCGATACCGGCATGATTTTCGCGACCCTTCGCGCGCTGGTGGATGACGATGTGCAGGTGCTGGTCTTCGGCTTTGAGAGCTGCGAGGCCAACCTGGGACCGGTCTTCAATTCATTCTTCCAGAGCGTCTGGGAGGATGCGGCGGCGGAAGGCATGTCGGTGGTGGTGGATTCGGGGACCGGCGGCGCGGCGGAGTGCGATGCGACGCCCGGCGTAGGCAATCCAGAGTCGGTCGCGACCAAGGGATTAGCGGTGAACGGCTATGCCTCCAGCCCCTATGTCACCGCGGTGGGCGCAACCGACTTCTTCTATACGGCTGCCAGCCAGGAAACGCAGTACTGGAAGCAGTCGCCCGACCCGCAGACCAGCTTCACCTCCGCGCTGAGCTATATTCCGGAGCAGCCGACCAATTCCAGCGATCAGGCGACGAATGTGCAGACCTATTCGCCCGGATACGTGCAGGCCTCGGGCGGCGGTGTGAGCACGCTGGGCCTGGCGAATGCCGACGAGACCGCGGGATCGCCATATCCCAAACCGAGTTATCAGATGGGTTTCGGTGACAGCATTTCGACTTCGGCACGCATCGTGCCGGACGTCTCGTTCTTCGGCGGCAATTTCAATAACGACAGCACCTATATCCTTTGCATTGATGTCGCGGACTGCGTGAATAGCACGCCGGCGTCCCTGATCTACAGCGGGGGTGGCGATTCGACCGCCTCCGTGGCGGCTTTCGGCGGCATTGCGGCATTGCTGGTGCAGGCGCATGGCGTGCAGGGCAACCTGAATCCCAGCCTGTATGCAACGTATACAGCGGATGCGACTGCCTTCCATGACGTGACGAACGGCACCAATAGTGTATGCACTGCCGGTGTTCCGGCGTGCACCGGCTTCACGACGACGAGCGGCGGAGCTACAGCCTATGCGGCTGGACCTGGATACGATGCGGCCTCCGGTCTGGGCAGTGTAGATGTCGCGAAGCTGATCAGTAGTTGGCGGAGCACGACCGGCGCAGCCACACCCACGGTCACGCTGTCACTGACAGAGGGTGCAAAGACCGTCACCAGCTTCAGGCATGACGCTCCGGTGCAGTTGAACGTGTCGGTGACGGGAGGCTCCGCTGCTCCCAATAACGAAGATGTTGAGATCACCATCACGGGCACGACGAATACGCCGAAGAGCATTCTGGCGTTGACGCTGACGAATGGCCAGGCCACGTATCCCGGCATCGGGGGCTTGCTGCCGGGCGGCAGTTACTCCGTCGTCGCGCGCTATAACGGAAACACGAACTACGCACCGGCCACCGCCTCGGTTCCGGTGACAGTCACCTCGGTACCATCCAAGCTGATCGTAGAGACCACAGACCAGAACGACAATCCGATACCGCTCTTCACCGGGCAGGCGGTGCCTTACGGCACGAACGTGCACTTTACATTCTTCGTCTACGACGCCAACGACACGAACGACCCGGCGGCCGCAACGGGCTTTGTCACCTTGACTGACAGCGGGAAGCAGATAGCGATTCTGCCCATGGATTCGGAAGGCTTCGCCAGCTTTAGCAGCACCCATCTTGCCGGCGGTGCGCATTCCTTTAACGCGACCTATAGCGGCGACCGTACCTTCAACGCGGCAAGCCTCACCGGTGGGGCGCCATCGGTGGTCATCACGGGCGTGCCGACGATGACGACGCTGATCTCCACCGATCCGAACCCCTCGTCGGCGAATAACACCATGGTTCTGGTGGCGACGGTGACCCCGAATCAGATCTGCAGTCCCCTGGTTCCGTGTCCTACAGGAGCAGCGCCGACAGGCGCAATCCTGTTCCGCGACGGCAGCAAGAACCTGAAACTGGTGCCTCTGGACCAGGGTGTGAATACCGGCGCGACACCCACGGCCTCTGCTGCGCTGACGCTGTTTCAGGACACCTTTAACCTGAATTCTGCGCATTCGATCGTGGCTACATACATTCCGGCCGGCACCGGGGATTACGTCGGATCTTCCTCTACTCCGCTGGCGGTCACAGTTGGCGGAGCGCACGGCGAGGTGAACACCGCGCTGACCCTCTCGACTACTCCAGCGAATGCCATCAACTTCATCGACACGTCAACCGTGACCTTCGACGCCACCGTGACGAACGGGGCAGTGGGTGCTTATGGAGCGCCGACCGGCACGGTCACGTTCTTCTCCAACGGCACGACGCTGGGTCCGGGCACGCTGGTTTCTCCAGGTGTCTGGAGCTTCACGATTCCCGACGATCCCAACAGCGGTCTGCTGGCGTTGCCACTGGGACAAAGCCGCATTGTGGCCCAGTACAGCGGCGATTCCGGACACGCGGCTTCGAGCTCTACCTACTCCATCAGCGTGTACGACCAAACCTCCACGCCTGACTTCGCCATGCAGAGCAACCTGACCACTCAGGCGCTCTCGCCTTCGATCAAGACTGCCGCGTTCACCTTGCAGTTCACCTCGATGAACAATTTTTCGGCGCTGGCGCTACCGATCACGCTGAGCTATACAGGGCCCGCGGGTATCAGCTGCGCTAGTTCGCCGACGGCGCCGAACTTTGGCAGTGCTCTCTACGCCAAGGTGACCCTTACCTGCCGCGCGGCCAGTGGGTTCAAGGTGGGGCAACTGACGGCTCCGGCAATTCCCGGGAAGGCTCCGCGCGGCCTGTGGATGGCAGAGGGGGCGGCGGCGCTGGCATGCGTCCTGCTCTTCGGTATGCCCGGACGGCGGCGCAGATGGCAGTCCCTGCTCGGTTCTGTTGCGCTCTTCGTGATCGCCTTTGGTGTCACAGGTTGCGGCGGGTTGGTGATGTCTCAGCCGCTCTATCAACTCATCAACAACAGCAATGCGCGCAATGCTGCCCCGGTCCTGGCTCCCGGCACCTACACGGTGATCGTGACCGGCACCGCCAGCGTCTTCACTCGGTCGCAGACGAATACCACGGTGAACGTTGTCCACAACATACCGTTGCAGGTGGTGGTGCGGTAGCTCGACGCGGAAGGGCGGATACGCAATGGAAGGGGCGAGTTCGGGCTTGTCCCCTTTACATCTTTATTACGAGATTGCCGGCCGCCTGCCCGTGCATCCTACATGTGGAGAAGTCTCACCAGATACACTTTGCCCGTGGCAGGTATCCGCTGCACAGAGTGCGATGGGTCGGTTACTGGAAGCTGCCGAGACGCAATAGAGCAATAGAAAGGAGAGCCGCACGATGGCCCTTCGTTTGAGACATGTTACGGCGATCGTATTGATTGGCGATGGTCTGCTGGCATTGGTTTCGCCGGAGCGCGACGCTCTTGCCTGGCGCATGGGGCCGGAGCCATTTCGCACACTGATGAGTTACATGGCCAAGCGTCCCGCGCTGACGCGCTGGGTGGGAGCGACGCAGATTGCGGTGGGCATCTGGTGGGCGCTGCGCGACGAACCGGTGGGGATGCCGCGGAAGGTCTGAGCCGCGAGGTATCCAGTTCTATATCGAGATGGATGTCCCGCTTCGACGCTCAGTAGTAAGACAGATACAAGGATGGGTGGAAGTTCGCGCGCTGTATCGCTATCATGAGCCCAATCATGCTGAACCGGCGAAAGTTTCTGGCTCTCTCCGCGGCTGCGTGGCCAGCGATGGCCTTGGGCGCGGGGAAGCATACTCCTCTGGGTGTGCAGCTTTACACGATCCGCAACCTGATCAAGGACGACAATCTTCTCTCGCTGCTAAAGCAGATCCGCGCCATCGGTTATGAAGAGGTCGAGCTCTTCCCGATTGTTTACAAGCACACCGGAGCGTGAGCTGACGAACATTCTGCGCCACTCCGGGCTGACGGCCGCCAGCGGGCACTTCAATTACGAAGATTTCGTTTCCAAGATTCCGTACGCACACCGTCTGGGATTGAAGTGGATGGTATGTCCGATGCTGCCTAAAGGGCAGTGGGGATCGCCGGAAAGCTTTCGCCGCGCGGCGGCTACGTTCAATCAGTGGGGCAAGCAATGCCAGCAGCACGGCATGCGCTTCGCCTTTCACAACCACAACTACGAGTTTCAGGACCTGAAGGGAACCACCGGCTTCGACATCCTGGTAAAGGAGACGGACCCGGAACTGGTGTGGCTGGAGATGGATACCTACTGGATCACGCAGGCCGGGCGAGACCCGGTGCTGCTGTTGAATCAACTGGGCAAGCGTGTCCGATTGCTGCACTTAAAAGATCGCAAGGCCGATGTCCCTACGTCGCAGGTTCTGGAGCCGTCCGCGGAGCACTTCACCGAGGTTGGGAACGGCACCATTGCGTGGCGGGCGCTGCTGGCGCTCGCGCAGAAGCTTGGCATCGAACACTATTACGTCGAGCAGGACGAGAGCGACAAATCGCCGATGGACAGCCTGAAGATCAGCTATACGTTCCTGCACAAGATAATGGGTTGAGCCGTCTTAAGGCTTTTGAGCGTCCATTGCCGACTGCAGGTCCTTCGCCGCCCTCACGAGGACACCTCATTCGGCGAAGTGATCATCCATCACGCTAGAGTTGCGGCGCGGTGCTCCAGTCACAGGGAACGGCGGCACGTTTGTCGCTGCTCGCGCGCGCCCATTCGAGCAGACGCAGGACGCGCCATGCGTCGACGAGCGTGACCGCCTGTTCTGCGTTGCCCAGCAGGGTGTCGCGCACGTTGGCATAGAAGCCGCGGTAGTCGCCGGGGAGCGTGGGGACTTTGGTGTGTTCGGTCGCGCCATTGGCATCGAGCGTAGTGATGGCTCCCCATGCGCTCTCCGGGTCGGTGCCCCAGGGCTTGCTCTGGAAGAGGTTGCCGGCGCGGAGCGCGTCTTCCTGGGGATCGAGGTTGTCCTTGCGATAGCTGCCTTGCGTGCCTTCGACCAGAAAGCGCACAGCAGGGAGCGGCGACAGCGATGTCGAGCGTAGCCATACGGTGATTTCGGGATAGTAGAGCCGCAGATCGAAGGCGTCATCGACATTGGAGCCGGCGCGCTCCGAGCGCACATCGCCCCACACGCCCGTGGGCAGTCCGAAGAGGACCAGCGCCTGGTCTCCGAGATGCGAGCCGAGATCGAGCAGGATACCGTTGCCGTGCCCTGCTGCTTCGCGCCACGCGCCCTGCTTCGGCGTAGGGCGGAAGCGATCGAAGTGCGACTCGAAGGTGCGCACGGCGCCGAGCTTGCCGTTACCGTTTTTGCTTTGCTGGAGAAGCTGCTGCACGGTGAGAAAGTCGCCGTCCCAACGGCGATTGTGATAGACGAAGACGCGGCGGCCGGTCTCGCGAACAACAGGGAACAACGCGGCGGCCTCGTTGGAGGACACAGCGACCGGCTTGTCGATGACGACGTGCTTGCCGGCGCGCAGGCACTGCTCGGCCAGCGGCACGTGGGTGTCGTTGGGTGTAGCGACGACCACGACGTCCAACCTGGCCTGCGCGAGCATCGCTTCGAGCGAGGGGTACACTGCTGCGCGGGGATAGGCCTGCTGCGCGGCGTCACCGCTTCGCTGAACAATCGCAGAGAGCTTGAGTCCTTCAGTGGCATCGATGACGGCTGAGTGAAAAACGCGGCCGGCGAGACCAAAGCCGATCACGCCGCAGCGAATGGGTTGAGTGGTCAATCCTTTTCCTCCGGTCCTGCTTCGTCGAGGTTGGTCTCAGCGCCGCACTCGGTGAGCAGCATCATGGAGCGGCCGGCGACGATAACCGTGTCGTCGACCCTTCTGCGCTGGAACTCCTCATGCAGATCGTCCGTGTTCATCATGCACTCCCAGTATCCATCACAGGGACACGGTGGAAGCTTGAACTCAACTCCTTCATGGTACGCATTGATCAGGATGAGGAAGGAGTCGTCCATGATGGGATTGCCGTGCGGGTCCTTGGTGTTAAGGGTGCGGCCATTGAGCATGAAGCCGAGACTGCGTCCCCAGGGCGCGTTCCATGCGCCCTGGTCCAGCTCCGCGCCGCTGGCCTCGTACCAGGCGATGTCGAAAACCTCCGAGTGGTGAATGGCGGCGCCCTGAAAGAATTTGCGACGGCGGAAGTTGTTGTGCTTCCTGCGCAGATGGACCAGGTGACTGGTGAAGTCGATCAGCAGTTGCTTGCGTTCGCTGGGCCGCCAGTCATACCAACTGATCTCGTTGTCCTGGCAGAAGGCGTTATTGTTGCCGTACTGGGTGCGGCCGCGCTCGTCGCCGCCGCAGATCATGGGCACGCCCTGGGAGAGGATGAGCGTAGCGAGGAAGTTGCGGATCTGGCGCTCCCGGGCGTGGTTGATAGTCTCGTCGTCGGTGTCGCCTTCGACGCCCATATTCCAGGATTGATTGTCGTTGGTGCCGTCCTTGTTGTCTTCCTTGTTCTCTTCGTTGTGCTTTTCGTTGTAGCTGACCAGGTCGCGCAGCGTGAAGCCGTCGTGCGCGGTGACGAAGTTGATGCTGGCGTAGGGCCTCCGGCCATCGTGCTGGTAGAGGTCGCTCGAGCCGGTAAGGCGGTAGCCGAGATCGCTGAGCTGGCCCTCATCGCCTTTCCAGAATTTGCGCACGGTGTCGCGGTATTTGCCGTTCCATTCCGCCCAGATGACAGGGAAGTTGCCGACCTGATAGCCGCCGTCGCCTACGTCCCAGGGCTCGGCGATGAGCTTGACGTCGGCCAGTGTCGGGTCCTGGTTGATGATGTCGAAGAAGCCGGAGAGGCGATCGACATCGTGCAGCTCGCGCGCGAGCGTGGCAGCGAGATCGAAGCGGAAGCCATCGACGTGCATCTCCGTCACCCAGTAGCGCAGCGAGTCCATGATGAGCTTGAGCACCTGCGGATGGCGCACGTTGAGCGTGTTGCCGGTGCCGGTGTAGTCCATGTAGTGACGCGGGTTATCCGGCATGGTGCGGTAATAGACAGTGTTGTCGATGCCTTTGAAGTTGAGCATCGGACCCATCTCGTTGCCCTCGCAGGTGTGGTTGTAGACCACGTCGAGGATGACTTCGATGCCGGCCTTGTGCAGCTCCTTCACCATGGCTTTGAACTCGCGCACTGAAGCACCCGGCGTCTGATCGGAGCTGTAGCGCTCGGCGGGCGCGAAGTAGCCGAGGGTGTTATAGCCCCAGTAATTGGTGAGACCCTCCTCGACCAGATGGGCGTCGTTGATGAAGTGGTGAACCGGCAGCAGCTCGACGGCGGTGATGCCGAGTTTCTTCAGGTAGTTGATATTCGCGGGGTGGCCCAGACCAGCGTAGGTACCGCGCAGCTCTTCGGGAATGGCCGGGTTGTTGATGGAGAAGCCGCGTACGTGGACCTCGTAGATGATGGAGTCGGCGAGCGCGATGCGCAGCCTTCGGTCGCCGCTCCAGTCGAATGTCGGATCGACGACGATGGATTTCGGAACGCCCGGACCGCTGTCCTCCTCGTTCTTGTTCAGGTCGGCATCTTTATCGCCGAAGGTATAGGGAAAGATGGATTGATCCCATTGCACGTAGCCAAGGATTGCCTGTGCGTAGGGATCGACGAGCAGCTTGTGTTCATTGAAGCGATGGCCATTGGCGGGGTCCCATGGACCGTAAACACGAAATCCGTAGCGCTGACCGGGACGAATGCCCGGCACAAAGCCGTGCCACACAAAGGCGGTGCATTCTTCCAGGCGAAGACAATCTGTCTGGTTGTTGTCTTCATCCAGGAAGCAGAGCTCAACGCCGGTGGCGTTCTCTGAGTAGAGAGCGAAGTTGGTTCCTCTGCCGTTCCATTTTGCGCCGAGCGGATAGGGTTTGCCGGGCAGTAGTGTGCGTGCCATTTTTTAATGCTCTTCCTGGCGCTTGAAGTTTTGTGAATGGGTTCCTTCGGTTCAGAAGCGCAGGAGCCGAAGAGCGTTGCCTTTGCTACAGGGCCCTGCGCGGTCGAACGGCTTAAAGCTCGCTGTGAGGAGCCGCAATGCCCGAGGACTGGAGGGGAAGGAAGATGCGAAAGACAGTTCCGCCGGGTCCGTCCGGACGATGGCGGACCCGGCTGCGAACAAAGACGCGTCCGCCGTGCTTTTCGAGGATGGTCTGGCTTACCCACAGGCCGAGACCTGTGCCGGTCATGCCCTTGGTGGAGAAGAAGGGCTCGAAGATGCGCGCGCGGGTGGTCGCATCCATGCCGCAACCTGTATCCGCCACGGTGACGTATATGCCCTCCGTCCCGGTGGCGGGATCGCGACCGCTGGAGCTGCGCAGCGTGAGGCGTCCGCCGTCGCGGTGCATGGCGTCGATGGCGTTGCCGATGAAGTTGGCCAGCACCTGGCGAATCTCGCCCTCGTAGGCGTGCACCGGAGGCACATCCCGGTATTGCCGATCGATGAAGATGGAATAGCTGCGCAGGCGCGGCTCATAGAGCGCGATCACACCGTCCAGCAGCTCATTCACATTCGACTCCACCGGCCGGGTGCTCTGGCGATAGAAGCGCAGGGTCTGGGTGGTGATGTGGGTCACCCGGTCCAGTTCCTGCTGTGCCATGCGCAGATACTCCTGCGCTCGCGCATCGAGCCGGCTGGAGCCGATGAGGAAGAGGCAGTTGGTGACGGCCTCGAGTGGGTTGTTGATCTCGTGCGCGATGGAGGCGGCGAGGCGGCCGGTAGCTGCCAGCTTCTCGGTCCGGCGCATGACCTCCTCGCTGCGCTTCTGTTCGGAGAGATCGACAAAGAAGATGGCGATCTGTTCTGGCGCGGGTGCGATTTCGGAAGAGTCCTCGGAGGCCAGCGGGGCCAGAGCGATCAGCACCGGAACCTGATCGCCGGCGCGGGTGCGGCAGAGCACCTCAAAGGGCCGGGGCGGCTCAGCCGAAGCGGTGGCCTGCAGCCGGGTGAGCACAGCCGGGCCCTCTGCGCCGAAGATGCTGCCAAAAGCGACAGCGCCGCTGCGCAGCTCCTGCTCGCCATAGCCCAACAGCCGCTCGACGCTCGCGTTCACATAGCGAACGGCGCCATTGGACTCAGCGATGATGAGGCCAACGGGCATGGCCTGGACGAGGCGCAGAAAACGCTGCTGGCTGGTGCGCAGGGCCTGTTCAGCATCAAGCTTCAGACGGCGGGCGCGGGCCTCGCGCAGCTCGCGCTCAATGGCAGGGAGCAGGCGGGTGAGGTTTTGTTTCGAAACATAGTCATGGGCGCCGGCGCGCATGGCCTCGACAGCGGTTTCCTCGCTGACTGCACCGGACATGACGATGAATGGCACATCCTGCCCCATGCGTTTAAGCAGGTGCAGGGCGGCCGGAGCGCTGAAGCTGGGCAGGTTGAAGTCGGCCAGCACCACATCCCAGCCGGTATCGGCGTCGTCGAGTGCGCGGCGCATCTCGTCCGCAGTCTCGACACGACGCACCGACGGCCGGTAGCCGGCCCGCTCGAAGTAGCGGGTCAGCAGGTGGGCGTCGTCTTCGTCATCTTCGACCAGCAGCACGCGCAACGGGATTGCGGTTGCTGGCTGAGCTATCGATCTGATCCGGCTGATCTGGGGCACGCATCGGATGGGTGGCAATAGAAGAGGTCAGTTTTCGGCGGGTGATTAACGCAGGGGCATGGGAGGAGCCTCGTTCAACACGAGCCAGTACATGCCGAGCTGGCGCGTCGCCTCCGCGAAGTCGGTGAAGTTGACAGGTTTGCGGATGTAGCTGTTGACGCCGAGTTTGTAGCTGCGCATCACGTCGCTCTCCTCATCGGAAGAGGTGAGCACGACGACGGGAAGCATGCGGGTGGTCTCCGATTCGCGGATGCGGCGCAGCACTTCGAGGCCATCGATCTTGGGCAGCTTCAGGTCCAGCAGAATGACCTGCGGCAGGTAGGGAAGCGCGTCGTTCCCTTTGCCGAAGAGCATGTTGAGAGCCTCTTCGCCGTCGTGCGCGACGCGGATATTGTTGGCGATGTTGGCCTTTTTGAGCGCGCGGATGGTAAGCGCCTCGTGATCAGGGTCATCTTCTACAAGAAGAATCATGCGTTCGTTAACCGTCATCAGGACGTATGGTACTCCATTCGCAAGCGCTGGAATGTCCACCAAATAACGGCGACGCGGGTTCAGCCTTCGAGGCGATATTTGGTTTCGGCAAGCTGGAAGAGCGGACGCCAGACCAGGCGGTTGATGGTGACCACCATGAGGGCCATGATGATCGTTGCCATCAGCAGCATATCGAACTGGCCGTGGTCGGTGGCCCGGCTGATCTCGGCGCCGAGGCCAAGCGTGGAAAGCGTCTGGCCGTGGAGATGGAAATATTCGGCGATGATGCTGGCGTTCCACGCGCCGCCCGAGGCCGTGACCATCCCGGTGATGAGATAGGGAAAGATGCCGGGAAGGATGAGAGTCTTCCACCGCTGCACGCTGCCGAAGTGGAATAGACCGGCGACCTCCTTCAGATCGGAGGGAATCGCGATAGCGCCCGCGATGACGTTGAACAGGATGTACCACTGCGTGCCCAGCAGCATGAGCGCGATGGAGCCGATGCCGAGTCCGCCGCCGGCGTGGACCAGCGCGATGAGCAGCACAGGAAAAAGTGCCGTGGCCGGCACGGATGCTGCGATCTGCGCCAGCGGTTGGGCGATGCGTGCGAGACGCGGGTTGAAGCCGATGGCTACGCCTACCGGGATCGTCCAGAGGGCCGCGATGAGCAGCGAGGCATTCACGCGCAGAAATGTGGCGCCCGCGCCCTTGAGCAGCTCAAGGATTTCTGCGCCGTGCAATTGACGCAGCAGCAACACGGCATGGAAGGCGGCGAAGATGGCGGCGGTCAGCAACACTATGAAGAGGGTGCTGTTGGTGATGAGGGAGCGCTGTCGCGACGCGGCGCTGCGCTCCGGCCGCGCCAGGGCGCGGAGACGGCGTACCGCGAGGCCGTGGTAGATGCGCTCGCCCAGTGGGGCGATCGTCTGCTCATGCAGCCAACTGATCGCGTTCGAATTGCGCAGCGCATAAAGGATGGGCGAGGTGGCGCGGTGCGAGCTCTCCACCTGCTCGAATTTGAACTTGTCCGCCCAGGCGATGACCGGGCGCCAGATGAGCTGATCGGTGGCGACGATGATGGCGATCATCACGGCAAGGCCCCAGATCATGGCGCGGGTGTTGCCGTTGCCGGCGGCGGTCTGCAGGTAGGAGCCGAGTCCGGGCAGGCGGAAGTCGCGGTCGCCGAGGACGAACATCTCGCACGCCATGAGGAAGAACCAGCCGCCGGCCACTGAGACCATGGAGTTCCACACCAGGCCGATGGCGGAGAAGGGCAGCTCCAGTTGCCAGAAACGCTGCCATGCAGTGAAGCCGTAAATCTGCGAGGCCTCGCGCAGCTCGCGCGGGATGCTGCGGATGGAGGAGTAGAAGCTGAAGGCCATGTTCCACACCTGGCCGGTGAAGATGAGCAGGATGGCGCCCATCTCCACACCAAGCTGGCGCGTGGGCAGCAGCGAGACCATCACCAGCATGACGCCGGGCAGAAAGCTGAGAACGGGGATGGATTGCAGAATGTCGAGCACCGCGATCATGAAGGCTTCGACGCGCGGATGATACGCGGCGTAGTAGCCATAGCCAACGGCGAAGATGAGGCTGAGCAGGTATGCGACGCCGATGCGCACGACCGAGTAGAAGGCGTAGAGCGGCAGGGCACGGGCGGACTGGGAGATCTGCGCCGATGGCACGGGATGCGAGAACCAGTAGCGACCGAGCAGGACCACGCAGTAAAACGTGGCGAGGCAGAAGGCCGCGACCGTCATGTCCAGCACAACGGGCCACGAACGCTCCAGCACCAGGGTGCGCGAGAGCGTGGGGATGCGCGAGACCTTCACGCGCCTATCTCCTCGGCAACGAAGATCACTCGACGGTCTCCACCACGGGAGTTTCGGCGGTGTCCTCGACCTCCGGCTTCATGAAGCGGCGGCGGCCGGCGTCGAAGTCGAAGAGCTCGGCGTAGCGGCCCCAGTTGATGGCGGTTTCGAGCTGGCGCTGCGTCTCTTCCTGAGAGAACTGCTCATCGAGCATGTCGAGGAAGAAATCCTCCGGGACGGTGTGATCAGCTTTGGTGTCGAGCGCGCGGGTGATCTGCCGCAGCAGCAGGATGTGCTCGAGCGCGGCGTCGCGGAAGAGCTCTTTCTGCTTCAGGATTTCGGAATCGGCGAAGAGCCGGCCGCTGTCGGTGATGGCGACGTCACCTTCCTCGACCTTGAGATAGCCGAGCAGTTGCGCGGCTTCGACGATGGGGAAGAGATCGTCGAGCTCGAAGGCAAGCTCGTCGGCGAGCTTGTAGACGTCATCCTTGCCGCCGCGGTCGATGAGGATTTCGAGCAGGCCGGCGATGCCGCCGGGACGCGCGTGCGGGAGCATCTGGTAGTGCATCTGGCGCTGGTCGCGGATGGCGACGCGCTCCGGTACGTTGCTGGGCTGCACGTCGGGGCGGGTGAGCACGGTGTAGATGTAGTCGACGAGCTGGGTGAAGAGCGACGACTTGCGATCGCGCGGTTGTGAGAGGGTGACGCGGAAGTCCACGCGAACGTGGCCGGGGTTGCGGCCGAGCACGATGATGCGGTCGGCCAGCAGGACAGCCTCTTCGATATTGTGCGTGACCAGGAAGATGGCCCGGGTGGGGATGGTCTTCTTCTGCCACAGTTCCAACAGTTCGCTGCGCAGGTTTTCCGCGGTGAGCACGTCGAGCGCAGAGAAGGGCTCGTCCATGAAGAGGACTTCCGGCTCGACGACGAGGGCGCGCGCGAATCCGACGCGCTGCCGCATGCCGCCGGAGAGTTCCTTGGGGAACGCTGCCTCGAAGCCGTCCAGACCGACGGTATCGATAATGCGCAGGCTGCGCTCGCGACGGTCTTCGGCGCCCATGCCACGCGCCTTCAACGGCGCGTCGACATTTTCAAGCACGGTGAGCCAGGGAAAGAGCGCGAAGCTCTGAAAGACGATGGAGACGTTAGGATTCGCGCGCGATATAGGCGTGTTGTGCCAGTAGACCTCTCCGGCGGAGGGCTTCGTGAGCCCGGTGAGCATACGGAGCAGCGTGGATTTGCCGGAGCCCGATGGGCCCAGCAGCGCGACGATTTCGCCGGGAACGATCGCCAGGTCCGTTGGTGCAATGACCTGAATGCGATTCTCGCTCGGCTGCGCGTAATACTTTTCGACCTTCTCGGCGCGAATAATGGTCTCAGTCGTCTCAATCGTCATAGAAGCATCCAAAGCACGAAGATCACCCGCGGGTTTGCCGCAAACCCGCTTCGCGTGCACCTCTGTTGCTGCGTTTCTTCATCACAAGCTCAGGCGAAATCCGGCGGAAGCACAGGGTTTGTCCGGTACCTGACTGTTTTGCCTACTGTATGCGTTGTCTGTTTGCGGGGAGATGAAGCATCTCCCCAGGGGAAGCGTATCATCTACGAGATAGAGCATTTTCCCTGCAGGAGTAGATAGGCCAGCGACTGTCGTGTGGCGTTTTCCGGAGCCGGAGGCCGCGTCGAGCGTCCCTCCCTGGCTACAACGACCAGGAAAAGTTCTCAAACACCAATTCAGGGGCCGGTGGGATGCCTCCGGTCAGGGCGGCAAAGGTCGGGGTAGCCAGAGTGTGCGGCCAGCCGCCGCCACGAGCATAAAGGGAGCGAATGTCCGAATCACAAGCGAAGCCTAAAGTCCTGGTAGCCGATGACGAACGTGTGATCGCCGATACCTTGTCCATCATCCTGAACCAAAACGGCTTTGAAGCGACGGCGGTCTATAGCGGCGAGAGGGCGGTGGAGACTGCGAAGACGTTGAAGCCGGACCTGCTGATCTCCGACGTGATCATGACGGACATGAACGGCATCGACGCGGCAATCAAGATCCGCGGAATGCTCCCAAGCTGCAAGATATTGCTGTTTTCCGGCCAGGCCGCGACCGCCGATCTGCTGGATCGCGCGCGGGTGCAGGGGCATGAGTTCGAGATACTAGCCAAGCCGGTCCACCCTCAGGATTTGCTGGCGCGGCTGCGTAGTTAAAGTTCTGGTTTAGGAAGCTGCATCTGGAGAAACGCTTGGCGCATTGCCAGGCGTTTGTCTTTTAGGATGGGAAGTGAAGCGGGTGGCCGCGTTGGGGGCGCGCCCGAACGCATATATCCCACGATCAGGATCTGCAAGCGAGGAAGGGCAATGGGCGAGGCAGTGTTGAAACATACCGTCCTGCAGCCGTCGGCAGCATTGCGGCCATTCGTCAAGAGATTCGAGAGTATCCACTCATTCACAGAGCGGATTCATACACTTCTGCCCGACACTTCACTGGTGGCATGCTTTCGGCTGGATGGTGTCGCGCTGCATGGAGCTTCGGTTTTACCGGCCGCAGGCATCTCGGGACTGCAGGACAGAGCGCGCACGGTGACGCATCTGGCCGGGAGCCATGTTCTCCTGACGGTGTTTACTGAGGCAGGCGCGGCGGCATTTCTACGTGAGCCTCTCGACCAGCTTCTCAACCGGATGCTACCCATGGATTGCCTGTTGCGGCGCTCACAGTTGAATGAAGTGCAGGAGCAACTGATGGAGACCGGAGATCTTACCTGCAGAGCCCATGTCCTGGAGCGGTTTCTGCTTGCACAATTGCGAACGGAAGCGCCTGACCCGGTGACCGAGGCCGCTGTCACAGGCATCCAGAAACGACACGGCACTCTGCGCATCGAAAAGCTGGCTTCTGCGATTGGCCTGAGTCTCAGCGCGCTGGAGAGGCGCTTTCGCAAGAACGTGGGAACGTCGCCCAGAAGGTTTGCCTCGATCGTCCGGATGCGGCATGTGCTGCGGCTCCGGCAAACGGGCGAGAACCTGACTGACACTGCCCATCGGGCCGGGTACTGCGATCAGCCGCATTTCATCAAAGATTTCAAGAACTTCACGGGCTCGGCTCCGGAAGCGTTCTTCCGGCAGCTTGCTACCTTCTGTTAGCTCGTCCCGAAAGATTGCTGCGCAACGCCGAGTTCTTACAAGCCGCTCTGCATGCTGATCCCTAACATGGATCGCATGAGAGAAACTTTGGCAGAGCAGTTTCCGCGCATGTCCAGATTGGGTATGGCGGCGGCCTTTTTGGCTTTGTCCGCCACGGCCTTCGCAGGACAGTCACCCTCAGCCTCCAGACCCGACACTACGCTGCCTGCCGAAAAACACGAGGTAGGAATGAAGCAGCATTTCGTTTTCCTCTTTCGACGAGGATCGAGAACACTTTCGCCGGAGGAGCACGGTCAGCTCTCTCTGGAAATCAGGGCATGGGCCAAACAATGGATTCAGGAGGGATATAGCTTGGATCCGCGAGCATTGAGCCAGGAATCATTTTGGATTACCCCAGACAATGCTGGAAACGACGAGAGACCCATCACGAATTTGCTGTTCCTCACAGCAAAAGATTTCGACGATGCGGTGAGAATTGCCAAATCGCATCCCGGTGCACGTTATGGGACAGAGATCGAGGTACGAGCGTGGGCACCCCCAAATCTAACGGTCACTACGGCGCGATAGGCGTTGACAGGACTCAGATAGCGGGCGCCTACATGATCCGTCCATGTCCTCCGACAAGGTTCGCATTCCGGTCGGAAGGAAATCCTTAGCGGTACTCAGACCTCGCGGCGGCCTTCGAGTGCGCGCGTCATTGTGACCTCATCGGCATATTCGATGTCACTGCCGGCCGGTACGCCGGTAGCGATGCGCGTGATGCGCACAGGAAAAGGCTTGAGCAGATCGGCGAGCAGGGACGCGGTGGCTTCGCCTTCGAGCGTGGGGCTGGTGGCGAGGATGGTCTCGTCGATCTCGCCGCGCTCGGCGCGTGCGGTGAGCGAGCCGGTGCGCAGATGCTCCGGGCCGACGCCATGGAGCGGCGAGAGCGTCCCATGCAGCACGTGGTAGACGCCGTTGTAATGGGTCCGCTCGATGACGCTGATGCTGGTGGGCTCCTCGACCACACAGACTTGGCGCTGGTTGCGCGTGGGGCTGGAACAATAGACGCATGGGTCGACGTCGGTGATGTTGTTGCAGATGGAGCAGAGGCGCAGTTTGGCCTTGAGCTCGCGCACGGCGTCGGAGAGCGCGTCGGCATCCGCCACGCTGGAGCGCAGGATGTGGAAGGCTAGGCGCTGCGCGCTCTTGGCGCCGATGCCGGGAAGCTTGCGCAGCTCCTCGATGAGGCGCGCCATGGGCTCTGCGAAACGTGACATGCGGGGTTAGAAGCCGGGCAGATTGAGGCCGCCCAGCATGCCGGAGAGGCCGGACTGCAGGCTCTCGTCGGCGCGGCGGCCGGCTTCGTTGAGCGCGGCGGTGATGAGGTCTTCGAGCATCTCGACGTCGGCGGTATTCGATCCGAGGCCGGCAACCGCCGTGGGATCGATCTTGAGCGAGAGCACCTGCTTCTTGCCGTTCATCTTCACGGTGACGGCGCCGCCGCCGGAGGTGGCCTCGACCACGGTGGCGGCGAGGCGCTGCTCCATCTGCTGCTGCATCTCCTGCGCCTGGCCGAGCATTTTCTGGATGTCCTGGGGGTTCAATCGATGTCCTTTCCTATGGCTTGCCCCGGAGGTCTTTTATGGTTTGCCCCGAAGGTCAAGGATGCTGCGCACCTCGGCGCGGAAGAGCTCCTGGGCCTGCTTCACCAGTGGATTGTCGAGCGCCTGGGATTGGATGCTGCCTTTGGCGGCATGCGGAGCAGGTGGTGCGGGTGAGGCTGAGCCGTCCCCTGGAAGCACAACCAGTTTCGCACTGCTGCCAGCCTGCTGCATGGCGGCGCGGGCGATGCGCTCGGCCTCGAGGTCCATGGTCAGGGAGAGCATGGTCTTCGTCGCCGCGACCGTGACGGTGATGGTGTTGTCCGCGAGTTGCCACCGGGCGACACGGAGCAGCGAGCTTGCTGTTTCGCGCCCTTTGTCATACAGCGCCTGGGTGACGGCATCGCGTAGCTTGTCAGTGATGCTTATGAATTCGCCGGACGCCGGCGGCTCGGGTTCTCCGTCGGAGGCGATCTCTTCTTCGAGGTCGGCGACGTGGCGCTCTGTTTCGGAAGAGGCATGACCGCGAATCTGAGGATCGGGTGGCTCGTGATGGAGGGACGGAGTTTCCTGGAGGGTTGGAGTTTCCTCGACGGGTTCTGGCACTGGCGCTTCGTCGAGTGCGACTGCCGTCTCGACGGCGATGCTTCCGACTTCGAGCGGCTTGGCCGAAGACGGGAGTTCGGCGGCACTGGCAGAGCCGGACGGTCCGGACTTGCGGCGCGTGTCCGATTCGAAGGGCGAGAAGGCAGGCTGCGCGGGCGGCGTGGACGAGTCGACGGAGCCACCGCGGGCGGCCTCGCTGCTGGTGACGCTGCGCGGTGGCGCGGGCTGATGTGTTGGTAGCCGCTGCGCGGCAGGCGCTGCGGGCGCGGCAACGCGGCCCGGAACGGAGCTTGGAACTGAACTCGGAACTGAGGGGCGGGATGCACTGCCTCCGCCGGCCGGCAACTGACTCATCAGCTGCTCCAGCGGGATGAGGCGCTGGGTGTGGACCAGCTTGAGCAGACCGAGCTCGAGATGGAAGCGCGGCTCCTGGCGGTAGTTCATCTCGTCGAAGCTGCGCAGCATGATCTGCAGGAAGCGCGTCAGGTCTTCTTCGGCAAAGAGCATGGCGGTGCGGGCGGCGCGGGCGCGTTCGTCGTCGGAGATCTGCAGCAGTTCGGTCGACTCGCCGCCGAGCTTGGCCATCAGCGCGTTGCGCAGATAGCGGACCATCTGGCGTGCGAGCTGCGAGGGGCTGTTGCCGGCGTTGAGCAGGGTATCGATCTCGGTCATGACGGCGGCGCTATTGTTCTCGCCGACCCATTCCAGCAGCCGCTCGAAGACGGTGTTGGGCACCGTTCCCATGAGCTCGCGAATCTGCGTGGCCTCGAGGTGCGGACGGCCATCGGCAACCACCGGCGCGCTGGCGATGGCCTGGTCCATGATGGAGAGCGCGTCGCGCATGGAGCCGTCGCCCGCCTCAGCCAGCAGCGCGAGCGCAGCGTTGTCGGCGTCGAGCTTTTCGTGATCGGCGATGGAGCGCAGTTGAGTGAGGATGTCCTCGAAGCGCACCGCGTGGAAGGCGTAGTGCTGCGAGCGCGACCGGATGGTCTGCGGAATGTCCTCGGGCTGGGTGGTCGCCATCATGAAGACGACGTGGTCGGGCGGCTCTTCGAGCGTCTTGAGCAGCGCGTTGAAGGCAGCGTCGGTGATCTGGTGCGCCTCGTCGAGGATGTAGATCTTGTAGCGGTCACGCGCGGGACGATAGCGGGCGGCGTCGCGCAGTTCGCGGATCTCGTCGATGCCGCGGTTGGTGGCGGCGTCGATTTCGATGACATCGACGGCGGATCCGGAGCGGATTTCGGTGCAGGCGTCGCAGGTGCCGCAGGGCTCGGCGGTCGGGCGCTCGGGGGAGCCAATTGCACGCTGGCAATTCAGCGCCATGGCGAGGATGCGGGCGATGGTGGTCTTACCGATGCCGCGGTGTCCGCTGAAGATGTAGCCGTGGGCGATGCGGCCCTGGGTGAGCGCGTTGAGCAGGGTGCGGGTGACGTGCTCCTGCCCGATCACGTCACGGAAGAATTGGGGGCGGTATTTGCGGGCGAGAACCTGGTAGGCCATCTGTCGAATCGATGTTGGGTCTACTCCGATTGTAGTCCCGGGTTGCTGTGGGGAACTCGCTCCCGGGAGCGCTAATTCGTGTTGCGGGCGCGTTCTGAAACCGGTTATCTCAGTTCGCTCACGATCAAGGCGTCGAAGATTCGCTGAAGTATAAGAGTAAGTCGAGTGTCAGTGAAGAGATCAGGTTCAAATTGACTCTCCAATACCAGCCCGGAAAGGATGGGCATCAGAGCCGAAATGGAAGCGTCCAACCCTACTTTGTCTACCGCGGCTACTGCAGCAAACTTTCGGCGGAATTGTTCTTGGATGTCCGCTCGATAGGTCATACGGTACGCCTGGCGCAACCTTCGCTTCGAATCAGGATGGCGTATCGCGAAGAGCTTGAACTCCAGGACCAGAAGAGCCCATGCCGGGTCGGTCGCCTGGCTGCTGTAAAGCTCTCGCAAGCTTTGCAAATTCTCGCTCTTTCCTTTGGTAGTTTTCATCCTTTCAGACAGCGCTCGAGCGCGGCGTGCTGATCGTTCCTCGAAAAGAGCGAGAAAGAAATCTTCCTTGTTCTTAAAATGAGCGTAGACAGCGCCTTTCGTGCGACCCGCTGCTGCGGCAATCTGAGCTACCTGTGCTTTCTCATAGCCGTCCCGGATAAAGATTTGCTCGGCTGCCTCCAGCAGCAGTTTCCTCGTCTCGATGGTGCGAGCCTGCGTTTCTCTTTGAGCGGTTTTTGCCATATATGAAATTCTCGATACTTCACTTGCAAAAATATACCCGTGGGTATATTTGTAAATATACCCACGGGTACTATTTTCTGGTGCTCATGGGAAACTTCATAACCCAGAGAGCTGGTGTATCCATGCGCTTTCCCGCCTGCAAGGGAGTCGACCATTTCACGAAATTTCTTATGTTGCCTGTGATCGTTATTGCTGTCCTGCAGGGATCGGCTCAGCAGGCTCCAGTCCCAGGAGCATCGCTCGGCGAACCAATCCGATTGGACCACGTCGGCTTGGTGATTGGAATGCCGGGCCTGCTGCCCAACGTGCAGGGAACGCTCCACGTCACATCGAAGACGCTCAGCTTCAGTACTCCTAAGGCGTCCGCCGAGATCGAACGGAGCACGATTACGAATGTGGCGGTCGGCGAGGAGACAGTCGAGACGGGTGGCACGATGGGTTTCATCGCGCGCAAGGGGCTGCCTTACGGCAGCGGCGCTGCTCTCGGGACGGTGACGCACAAAAAAGTAGGGCTGCTCAGCGCCGAATTTCGCGATGCGAAGAATGAGTATCACGGTGCAGTCTTCGTTCTTCGACCGGAGGATGTCGCCGCCGTCCAGCGCGAGCTAAGCGGTGGAATTACTACGGCAGATATGCGAACTTCCGTTGTGCCCGGGGTATGCCCAACCGGCCAGGTGAGAAAGGACACGGTACGGCTTGCGCCGATTGAGGTGGAGGATGGCGCTCTTCTGCCCGACGAGTACAGGGTCCTTGTCTATGAGCATCTGATCAAGGATCTGAAAGGTGAAAAGGGCTTGCTCGCGGTCTATAGGGATGGCGATCAGGATCCCGCGGCCCAATGTGCCGAGTTTTCCCTGACGCTGCATGTGACGGCATTCAAGAAGGGGAATCCGATCCTGCGGGCATCCACCGGGCCACTGGGAATGTTTGTCGGCACAACGTCCCTGAGCTATCACCTGACTGCCAGAACTCTTGACGGAACCGTCATCGACAAAGAGATGAAGAGCTCGGAGCGGAAGGATACCGACAGTCTCAATGTGACAAAGGTGATGAGCCACTCGATTGCCAAGGACCTCAAGAAAGCAGAGAAGCAACTCCGCAAGAGCCAAGTGTCCTAGGAAGCGATTTTCTTCTTCCGCTTCGCAACGCGCTCTCGGCGGGCGATCTCCTCGGTCGAGTACATGGTGTTGCGGCATGCCGGGGCGCCGCAGTTGCAATTGGCCTCGTCCTCGTCGCCGTCGTAGAGGTTGTAGTCGTAGGTGAGCTCCTCGCCGGGCGCGATGTTGCGGATGGCCAGAATCCAGACCCGGTCGCCGAACTCGTTGGTCTCGCAGTTGGGATCGCAGGAGTGGTTGAGGAACATGGCCGCACCGTGGCCGTCAATCACGATCGAACGCGAGCCGATGCCGAAGAGATAGGTGATGGGTGAGTCCTCATAGAGCTGGTCGGCCTCCGCCTTGCGGAGCCGCGGGCCGGTGTATTCGACCACGCGCGCGCCCTTGCGGATGGGGGTGGTGGTGTAGCAGCCAGCGGCGTGGATGGCGGAGGAGCGGATGATCAGACCCATGGATTCCTCGGTTAGAAAAGTTCTCCCGAGTATAGAAGCCCTGTCCGGTAGCTGCCGCGTCCTATTAAGCTAGAAGGGATGGACCACGTGATGGCAGAGGCGACAGCGACGCGAAGATACGGGCGATTATTCGCGCGTCACGCCGCAGTCGTGTTTGCGACGGGCGTACTGCTGGCGCTCCCCGCGATCGCGCAACAATCCGGCACGACAGACTCCGGCAGCGGGCAATCGTCTTCTTCGCAAACAAAGCAGCAGAATCAGCAGACGCCGCCCGCGCATAAGAGTGCCGCGCAGGAGAACCCGTTCCCTGCGGATGTCTCAAAGCAGGCCGCCGGGCAGCAGAACCAGCCATCCGATGCTCCTGCGGCTCCAGATACGGGTACGCCGGATACGACTGCTCCAGATAAGGCTGCTCCGGACGCGAGCGATCAGAAGCCGCCAGCCACCCAGAAACCTGGGAATGCGGCGGCGCAGGAGAATCCATTTCCCGAGGACGTGTCGAAGGGTGCTGCGGCGGCTGCGGCGAAAGATAGCGGCAACGGGAATGACGCGAGCGATTCCAGCAGCAGTTCGAGCAGCAGCTCCAATCCTGCCGGCGACGCGACGGGGAGCGACACCGATCCGAACGCCGACCTGCCCCGGGATAAGGGACGCCGCAGGCTGAAAAAACCGAGCGAGAACGACATTCAAAGTGGCTCCCTGGCAGGACAGGGGAAGGCACAGGACGATATCAGGGTGGGGCGCTTCTACCTTGGTGATAGGGACTACAAGGGCGCCTATGGGCGATTCTCCGAGGCGAACCGGCTGGATCCGACGAATCTGGATGCGATCTATGGACTGGCGGCCGCGGCGGCGGGTCTGCACCACACCGACGAGGCGCTGACCAACTACAAGCTCTACCTCCAGATCGCGCCCGACGGGGACGACGCGAAATCGGCCCGTAAAGCGATCCGCGCCCTGTCGAAGTAACACGAGTGTGGGACCAATTTCGCTAAGTCTCCCACTATTTCGTACTTGCCTCACTTTGGGGGCAAGGTCTATCGTGCGTGCAGTTATTCAGAAAAACGATTTCAGGCGCCGATGCACGCAGTCTTCGAGTCCGTATTTCGCGATCTAACCGCAGAGCTCTGCCGGTTCGATGCGACGTCGGCCAATGTCCATCCCTGGGGACGGCCGCACTGCTGGTCGGTACAGCAGATCGCCGAGCATCTCGTGCTTTCCATGGACGACACACGGACCATACTCGAAGAGCGGTTGTCCAAGGGCCGGCCGGGGCGGAATCCGCATCGCTCGCGCACGGAATGGGCGCTTCAGCTGATGATTTTGAGCGCGGGCCATATGCCCAAGGGTGTAGGTGCGCCGCAAGCGACGACACCGAAGGCAAACCTGCCCACAACCGGCGTGCGCGAACTGACAGAGCGGGTGGCGGCTGCGATCGAATCGCTGGACGCGACGTTAGACGAGTGCCGGCACCGCTTCGGCATGGAGCGCGTGGGGCGGCATTTCCTGCTGGGGCCGATGCGCGTCGACCAATGGCGCCGCTATCACGTTTTGCACATGCGGCACCATCTGACACAAATGTGCGAGCTGCGCGAGACCTTGTCGGTGGAAGTGAGCCGCAAGCGGGAGATGGCGCGGATTTAGGAGAGACCGAAGATTGTTCAGGCCCGGAGCGGATGCATCGGGCCGTTCTTATTTGCGACACCGCTTCGCATTTTTGCTACACCGCTTCGCACACTGCGTGGTTTTGACTACCGGAAAAGCCATCAAAACAACCATCAGCGGAAGAAGCTGAGATACCACTGCAGCGTGGGCCCCCCCAGAAAGGCGCAGTAAATTCCCGCGAGCGCGAGGAAGGTGCCGAAGGGAACGGCGAGCGGACCTTGCGATGTGTCCGTCTTCCGGCCGCGCAATGCCAGCACAGCAAGTGCAGTAAGTGCGCCCGTGACCACCGCGAGGAAGAAGACCACGCACATCTGGCGCGCACCGAGCCAGGCGGCAATGGCCGCGGCGAGCTTCACGTCGCCCAGTCCGATACCTTGCCGGCGGCGCACCAGCATGTAGAGCCAGCGCAGCAACAACAGCGCCAGCGCAGTGGCTGCCGCGGAGATAGAGCCCCGCAGGCCCAGCAACAATGCGGAGTGCCAGGCATAGCCGGCGCCGTGATGCAGCTCCCCTACGAAGCCGTCGGCGGCGCGATAGAGAATGCCGAGGCCTAGCAGGGGCAAGGAAAGGGTGTCGGGCAACTGCATGGTCTCGGCATCGCAGACGGCAAGGGCCAGGAGCAGCGCGCAGAAGAGGGTGAAGGCCACGCCGTCCACACTGAAGCCGGCGAAGAGAATGTTGCCGACGGTGAGTACGGCGACTGCCACTTCGACGAACGGATACCGCCACGCGATGCGCTGGTGGCAGTTGCGGCAATGGCCGCGCAACAGCAGGAAGCTGACGAGCGGGATATTGTCGCGGGCGGCGATCCGCGCGTTGCAGCGGGGGCAGTGCGAAGGCGGCTGCACGATGGACTGATGGTGTGGCAGGCGGCTGATGCAGACGTTGAGAAAGCTGCCGAGGGCCAGCCCGAAAAGCAACGCGAAGACGATCTCGATGGTCAGCATCTGGCGAAGGCACTCCTCAGCGCGCAAATGTCGTGGCTGCTGGGCAGTATAGCGAGGCTGGGCAGACCGGCATGCGGCATGGTACCCCCAAAGTGTTCGATAGCCTACATCGGTTAAAGTGGTGGCATGAGCCAGCAGAACGGCAGCCCATCCCCGGACGCCGGCGCACTGTTTCAGGAGAGTGTGGCAATCATGGCGCGGCTGCGTGGACCCGGTGGATGTCCCTGGGACCGCGAGCAAAGCTTTGCCACCATCCGCAAATACACCCTGGAAGAAACCTACGAGGTGCTGGACGCGATCGAGCGCGAGCACTGGGACGACCTGGGCGAAGAACTGGGCGATCTGCTGTTGCAGGTGCTGTTCTATGCGCAGATGGGCGATGAGGCCGGATACTTCTCCATCGTTGACGTGATCGGGCATTTAAACCGCAAACTGATCCGGCGGCACCCGCATGTCTTTGGCGAGGAGGCGAGCGCCGCGGCGGGCAATCGCGCGCAGGTAGACACGGCGACCGCGTCGGAGGCCTCCGGTGTGCTGGCCAACTGGGAGGCCATCAAGGGGGCAGAAAAGAAGGCCGGCAAATCGGACAGCGGCGGATCGTTGCTCGACGGAGTGCCGCGCAGCTTTCCTGCTCTGCTGGAAGCGACGAAGCTGGGCAGCAAAGCGACGAAGGTTGGCTTCGACTGGCCAGATCGCGCCGGGCTGCTGGAGAAGGTGGAAGAGGAGTGCCGCGAGATTGAGATCGAGGTATTGGCTGGCGCGGCGCCAGAGGCGGTCGAGGGCGAGGTGGGCGACCTGCTGTTTACGGTGGTGAACCTAGCGCGTCATCTGAAGGTGGATCCGGAGCTGGCGCTGCGGCGAACGAATGCGAAGTTTCGCAGGCGCTTCGCCGCGATGGAGCAGGCGAGTGGCCGTGAGCTGAGTGAGCGCAATTCGGCCGAGCTGGAGGCGTTGTGGGTGCAAGCCAAGCAGCAAGAAGCGATTGCGGCCGAATGATCACGGAACAGGCGAAATATACGAAGGATATGCAATCGGGCACGAATCTTGACGTGCGCTCCTGCCAGGGACAGGAGGAACTGGAGGCATGCGTCGCGCTGCAGATCGCCACCTGGGGCTACGACGAGATGGACGTGATTCCGCGGCGCATGTTCACCGTGGCGCAGCGGATTGGCGGGCAGGTGATAGGTGCTTTTACCGCGGAGGATAGGCTGGCTGGTTTCGCCATGGCGCTGCCGGGCGTTCGTGACGGAGCGCCGTATCTGCACTCGCACATGCTGGCGGTGCGGCGGGATTTTCGCAACGCGGGCGTGGGCCGGCGGCTGAAGCTGGCGCAGCGCGAGGATGCCCTGAAACGGGGCATTCGGCTGATGGAGTGGACCTTCGATCCGCTGGAGATCAAGAACTCTTTTTTTAATATCGAGAAGCTGGGGGCGATCACGCGCAGCTATACACCCAATTTCTATGGTGTATCCTCGGCTCGGATTCAGGGCGGCCGTCCGACGGACCGGCTGCACGCGGAATGGTGGCTGGACAGCGAGCGCGTGACCGAGGCGGTTGCCGGCAGACGCGCGCCGCGCAGCGAGGTGGAGATGCGCATCGAGCTGCCGCACCAGGTGATGCAGTGGAAGGAGTCTGCGGAGGGCGCAGCGCAGGCGATGGCGCTGCAAAAGGCCAATCAGGCAAAGTTTGCCGAGGGCTTCGCGCGCGGGCTGGCAGTGACAGGATTTTCGCGGGACCGAGAGGGCAACGGGTGGTTCGAGTTAAGCCGCTGGGCTGCATCGGACCGGGTTCCAGCAGCATCGGAATGACACACATACGCGATGACACACCAGGAAATGACACACCTACAGGGCGAGTGACCAGGAAGAGTCTATGAGAATCGATTCAATCGTGCTGCGCGAGATCCGGATGCCGCTGGTAGAGCCGTTTGTGACCAGCTTTGGCGAGACCACGGATCGGCGCGTACTGCTGGCAGAGATCAACGCTGAAGGACTGGTGGGCTGGGGTGAGTGCGTGGCCGGCGAACATCCGTACTTCTCTTCGGAGTCCATCGACACGGCGTGGGTGGTTCTGTTGCAGGAGCTGGCGCCGATGCTGGCGTCGAGCTCGGTGGAGCATGGTGGGGACTGCCCGAAGATCTTCAAGAGGGTGCGCGGCAATCCAATGGCGAAGGCTGCGCTGGAGAACGCGATGTGGGACCTGGAGGCGCAGATCGAAAAGGCGCCCCTGTACGAGTTGCTGGGCGGTACCAAAAAGCGGATTGCATGCGGTGTGTCGATCGGCATGCAGCCCACCATGGAAAAGCAACTGCGCAAAGTGGAGCGCGAGGTGAATGCGGGCTATCAGCGCATCAAGCTGAAGTGCCAGCCGGGCTGGGACGTGGAGATGCTGGAGGCGGTGCGCAAGCGCTGGCCGAAGATCATGCTGAGCGTCGATGCGAACTCTGCCTACCGCATGCGCGACTTCGATCACCTGGTGGACTTCGACCGCTTCAACCTGCTGATGATCGAGCAGCCGCTGTGGGCCGATGACTTCTACTACCACTCCATGCTGCAGAAGCGGCTGGAGACGGCGATCTGCCTGGACGAATCGATCCGCAACCGGCGCGATGCGCTGGCCGCGATCGATATGGAGTCCTGCCGCATCATCAACATCAAGAATGGCCGCGTGGGCGGCTTCTCCGAGGCCATCGCGGTCCATAATGCGGCGATGGAGCGCGGCATCCCGGTGTGGTGCGGCGGCATGCTGGAGACGGGGATCGGCCGGGCGCACAACATTGCGCTATCTTCTTTGCCTGGCTTTACTCTGCCGGGCGATGTGTCGGCGTCCAAGCGCTACTGGGCGGAAGACATCATCGAGCCCGAGGTGGAAGTTTCGAGCAAGGGCGAGATCACGGTGCCGACCAGCGCGGGCCGCGGCTTCGAGGTGAAGACCGGCCTGGTGGAGAAGCTGACGGTGCGCAGGGAAGAGATACGCGCGCTGCAGACTGTCGGCTGAAGGCCAGCGGAACTTCGCTCACCTGGACTGCGTTCTCACATCTAAGGAAGTAAAGGCCGCGCGGTTGCATGACTGCACGGCCGAGAGATGGAGAGACGATGACCCCGCAAGAACAGAAGATGCTGGACGACCTGATGGCGCGTGTGGACGGCACGCGGCTGGACGAGAAAGATCCCGAAGCAGCCGAGCGGATCGAAGAGTGGTCTACACGTAACCCGGAAGCAGCCTACATCCTGGCGCAGACGGTGCTGGTGCAGAGTTATGCGCTGGAGCAGGCGAAGGCCCAGATTCAAAATCTGCAGCAGCAGGTGGCGCAGCATCCGGCTCTCCCACAGCAGGCGAAAGCGGGGAGCTTTCTGGGGAATCTTTTCGGGCACAAGGACGAGCCGCGTCCTCCGCAGCCCGCGTATGCGCAGCCCGCATACGCGCAGCCACAACCACAGCAGGGCTACGCGCCGGTGCCGCAATATGCGGGAGCGCAGCAGTACGGGCAGGGGACTGGCTACCCGCCGCCGGCGTACGGCGCACCCCAGGGCTATCCGCCAGTCGGCGGGGGCGGGTCGAGTTTCCTGCGTTCCGCGGCGACCACTGCGACCGGCGTCGCAGCAGGAGCGCTGGCGTTTGAGGGCATCGAGTCGCTGATGCACGGCTTCGGTCATGCGGCCGGGTTTGGCGGAGGCGGCGGCGGGTTGGGCGAGTTTGGCGGCCGGCCGGAAGAGACCGTCATCAACAACTATTACGACTCGCCTGCGCCTGGAGCGGGAAATCCGAATGCAGAGATCCAGCAGTTCGCGCATGAGGGCGACAGCAGCCTGAACCCACAGCAGGACCTGGCAAGTGACGTAAACGTAGAGGACGGCGATACGCAGCTGCAGGCTGATACGGATCTGCCAAACATTGACGACAATGCCGGGTCGTACGACGATGCTTCACTCGATGACGGCGGATCGTTCGACGATGGTGGCTCCTTCGACGACAGCTCCGACAATTCCTGATTTGCAACCAATACTGTGGCATGAAAGGCGCTCCGCAGCGGAGCGCCTTTTACCGTCTTTGACTGAGGCTACCGGCGGCTTTGCTAGACTGGGACGCTGTTACTGAAGGGGCCGCATACTTCATGCCCGTGGTCGATCTCGATCGCATCTCCAAGTCCTACAGCAGCAAAGTGGCGGTGCGGGAGCTGAGCCTGCGCATCGAGCCGGGCACCATGTTCGGGCTGCTCGGCCCGAATGGTGCAGGCAAGACCTCGACCATCCGGATGATGGTGGGGATGACGCTGCCGGATTCCGGCACGGTGCGGCTCTTCGATGAGCCATTCCGCCGCGATCATTTGCGTCGCGTCGGCTATTTGCCGGAAGAGCGCGGACTCTACAAGCGAATGAAGGTGATCGATCAGCTTGTGTTCATGGGTCAACTGCATGGGCTGGACAGGGCGACTGCTGCGGCACGCGCACGCCAGTGGTGCGAGCGGATGGACATTGCCGAGTCGATGGAGAAGAAGACGCAGGAGCTCTCCAAGGGCATGCAGCAGAAGATCCAGTTCATCGCCACGCTGCTGCACGACCCGGAGCTGATCATCATGGACGAGCCGTCGTCCGGCCTGGACCCGGTGAATGTTTCGCTGCTGGAGCAGATACTGCTGGATTTGAAGAGCAAAGGCCGGACGATCCTGTTCTCGACGCATCGCATGGAGCAGGTGGAGAAGCTGTGCGACGCGATCTGCCTGGTGGATCAGGGCAGAGCGGTTCTGGAAGGCACGATGCGCGCAGTGAAATCGCGCTATGCACGCAACCGTGTTGTGGTGGAGTATGAGGGCGACGCGTCGTTCCTTACCGATCCGTCGATCACGGAGCTGCGTGAGTCTGCCGGGCGTGCGGAGTTCAAACTGCGCGACGGCGGGGATGGGCAGGCGCTGCTGCATGCGGCGGCGCGTCATGCACAGATCTTCAAGTTCGAGCTGGTAGAGCCTTCGCTGGAGGAGATTTTCATCCGCACCGTAGGAGGGAAGAGCGATGCGTGAGGTGCTGCTGATCGCCCGGCGCGAGTACCTGGAGCGGGTGCGCAGCCGTGCCTTCCTGATGATGACGATCCTGTTTCCGCTGATGATCGGGCTGCTGATCGGCGGCAGCATCTTCGCGGGCAAGCTCGGATCGGGGGGCAAGGACATAGCGATCGCGTCGAACGACGCAGCGCTGGCGCGCGCGGTGGCAGCGGAGATGCAGTCGGAGCCCGCGCAAGGCACGCCGCTGGAGGTGATTGCGCCAGCCTCGGATGCACAGCGCGCGGCGCTGAACCGGCGGGTTGAGGACAAGGCTCTGGATGGCTATCTGTGGCTGGAAGAGAAGCCGGGCGCGGCGGCGCCGGAGGTGACCTTCATCTCCCGCTCCGCAGGGGATCTGTTCTCACTGGGCGGGATAGAGAGTGCGGTGGACCACGGACTGGAGCGAGAGCGACTCATCCAGCACGGAGTATCGAGCGCGGAGATCACCGCGATGACGCGCCACCCTGATATACAGACGATGCAGATCCGCGAGGGGCGGCTGACGCCGTCGAACTCGCTGAAGAGCTTCTTCGGCGCCTACGCGATGATGTTCCTCATCTACTTCACCGTCGTGTTTTACGGCATGAACGTGGCGCGGTCGGTGGTGGAGGAGAAGACCTCGCGCATCTTCGAGGTGCTGCTGTCTACAGTGCAGCCGCAGGCGCTGATGGCGGGCAAGCTGGTGGGCGTGGGGGCGGCAGGGCTTACCCAGATGGCGATCTGGTTTCTGCTGGTATCGACCATCGTGGGCACATCAGCCGGTGCATCCTTGGGATCGGGCGGTCTGGCCGCGTTCGGCATCCATCCACAGCAGCTTTTCTTTCTCGCCGCATATTTTCTGCTGGGATTTTTCTTCTACAGCGCCATCGCGGCTGCCGTGGGTGCGAGCGTGAGCAGTGAGCAGGAGATCCAGCAGTTCAGCATTGTGATCGTGGCGCCGCTGACCGTGGGCATGGTGCTGATTTCGTACATCGTCGGCAATCCAACGGCGCTGCCGGTGGTGCTGCTGTCGCTGTTCCCGCCGTGCGCGCCCATCGTGATGTTCCTGCGCATGTCGTCGCAGATGCCGCCGGCGTGGCAGATTGCGCTCTCCATGGTGCTGATGCTGCTGTCCATCTGGGCAGCGATCTGGGTGGCGTCGCGCATCTATCGCGTGGGCATCCTGATGTACGGCAAGCGCGCCACGCTGCCGGAGATCCTGCGCTGGATGCGCTACAGCTAACGCAGGCAAGTCAGCGAGTCCCCGAGTCGGCAAGTCAGCCACGTGGTTGCTCGCAGTCACTCTGCCTGATATGAGCGACCAAAGGGAGGGAATCCAGTAAGCGCGCCGCAGACGCAATCGCCCGGACGGTCAGTCCCGCAGTACACTCGCCTCCATGAAACGCTTCTTCCTTTTGCCGATGGTGTGCGCCGTTGCGACATTCTCGTTAGGTGCACAGACGCCTGCTGCGCATCCGCTGCTGCTGGAGCCAGCACAGGTGTGGACGGCGGGCGAGCCGCTGCACACAGGCTGGGTAGTGCTGATAGAGGGCGACGAGATCAAAGCGGTGGGGCCGAAGGCGAGCGTCACCGCACCGCCGGACGCGGAGCCCATTGCGCTGCCGGGCATGACCGTGCTGCCCGGCCTGATGGACCTGCACTCGCATCTGCTGCTGCACCCGTACAACGAGAAGCTGTGGGACGACCAGGTGCTGACCGAGCCGCCGGCGTACCGCACGATTGTGGCGACGAAGCATGCCGAGGCGACCTTGATGGCGGGTTTTACCACGCTGCGCGATCTGGGCACGGAGGGCGCGGGCTTTGCCGACGTCGCGCTGAAACGCGCGATCAATGAAGACGTGATTCCGGGGCCGCGGCTGTGGGTGGTGACGCGCGCCATCGTAGCGACTGGCGCATATGGACCGGCGGTGCGCGATTTCCGGCCCGACATCATGCTGCCGCAGGGCGCGCAGGAGTGCACCGGTGCGGCCGAGTGCGTGGCTGCGGTGCGCGAGCAGGCAGCCCGCGGCGCGGACTGGATCAAGATTTACGGTGACTACCGCACCGGCCCGCACGGGGAGACGCGCCAGACTTTCTCGCAGGAAGAGATGAATGCGATGGTGGCAGCGGCGCATGATAGCGGCCGGCCGGTGGCGGTGCATGCGCAGTCCGATGAGGGAATGCGCCGTGCGGCACTGGCTGGCGTGGACACGATCGAACACGGGACCGGCGGAACCGAAGCGACGTTTCGCCTGATGGCGGAGAAGCACATTGCGTACATGCCAACGCTGACTGCGACGGAAGCCTATGCGATCTACTTCCATCACTTCGTGCCGGGCACTCCGCCGACAGACGAGATGCAGGAGGCGGCGCATGCGTTTGCCTTGGCACGCAAGGCCGGAGTGACGATCGGCTGCGGAAGCGACGTGGGTGTGTTCAAGCACGGCGAAAACTGGCGCGAGCTGGCATGGATGGTGCGCGACGGCATGACGCCGGTGGAGGCGCTGACTGCGGCGACCGCGACGGATGCGGCGGTGATCGGCATGAGCAAACAGCTTGGCGGCCTGCATCCGGGGATGCTGGCGGACGTGATCGCGGTGGCTGGCGATCCGACGCAGAAGATCGAGGCGGTGAAAGATGTGCGCCTGGTCATCAAAGACGGCGTTATATATCGGCGCCCCTGATCTGACTATTTAATAGAGATCGTCAAGCCGGCCTGCGCCGCCGGTCTGGTGCAATGACCGGCTCGGACGCCGCCAAGAAAGGCGAGCGTTGTTGAAGTGACGAGCGGCTCGACCTTATTCGCTCCGGAGCCGCTGCCGGCGAAGTCCAAATGCGTTGCGCTTTTGATAACGCCCATCCACTGGCAGCCGCGCGCGCCGTCGCCCGGCAGTTCGTGCCACGGAATTTGACGCGCCTTCGGCCCACCTTTCAGCGACTGATCACGGGTACCGGTCATGATCAGCATCGGTTCATGGATGTCGCTCCATGCGTGATCGGGGAAGGCAATCCCCGGACCCTCAGGCGAAAGCGCAACATAAGCATCGAAGCGGTTCTGCCCGGCGGGCGGTGAGGTAACGTCAATGACGTTGCGCGCGCCGGCCTCAAGCAACACGGTCGATGATCCCATCGAATGGCCGAGCAGCACTTTGAATGGCGCTTGACATCGCGCATTCGCCCAGGCAAGCGCTGCGCTCACATCAAGCAGGCGCGCGCTCTCCGCCTGCGTATTCTTTACGAGCGCCTCTACACCGTCGCGAATTCCAAGGGAGAGGACACTGGAGCGCAGCGCTTCGTAGCCGCTCTCCGCGTGGTCCATCACAATAGCGGTGTAACCACCCTCGGCCATCGCCCGCGCAAGGTAGACGTAGTTATTTTCCGACCCGCCCACACCATGCGAGATGATGGCGAGTGGCGGACAGGCAGCGCTGGTATTGCCCGCTTTGTAGACCATGAGTCCGGTAGAACGGCCATCCGCCCGCGGTGCTGTTACGCTCTGCTGCGCCTGGAGCGAAATCGACAGTCCAAGAATGATGGAGAGTGCCGGCAACAAGCTGCGTGCCTGCATGATTCGGTCAGCTGGTTTGCCGAATTTTCTACGAATGTAAGTGCTATGGCTCGTCATTGTAGATCGCGATCGTCGGTTGGCTGCCCTGGCTCATGCGTGCGCGGTACATGCCCGGTGTGTTGAAGCTCCAGGCCATCTCGCCATCGGGTGCAATGGCGATCACGCCGCCATCGCCGTGCAGGTTCTGAAGCTGTTTGTGGATGACCTCGTCGGCCGCGGCCTGCAGCTGCATATGCTTGTCTTCGACCAGCGCGCAGATCTCGCGCGCCACGGTGAGCCGGATGAAATATTCGCCGGTACCGGTGCCAGAGACGGCGCAGGAGTGATTAGACGCGTAAGTGCCCGCGCCGATGATGGGGGAGTCGCCGATGCGGCCGGGGAGCTTGGCCTGCAGGCCGCCGGTCGATGTGCCGGCTGCGATGTTGCCCGCTTCATCGAGCGCGACGACACCGACGGTGCCCCACTTGTGCGCATCTGTCGGTTCGATCATGGTAAGCGGCTTTTCTGGCGCGGGCGGCGCGCCTGCGGGCCGCGGAGGAATCGGTTTGCCTTCCTTCTGCAGTTGCTTGATCAGACCTTCCCAGCGGCGCTCGGTAAAGAAGTAACTGTTGTCCACCTGTTCCAGGCCCTTGCTCGCGGCGAATTTGTCAGCGTTGGGGCCGGCCAGCATGACGGCGGGCGACTGCTCCATGACGGCGCGAGCGGCAGCGATCGGATGCCGTGTTCGCGTGATCTGCGCGACCGCTCCCGCTTTGAGTGTGGCGCCATCCATGATGGCGGAGTCGAGCTCGTTGTGGCCGTCGGCGGTGAAAACCGCGCCCTTGCCCGCGTTGAAGAGAGGATTATCTTCGAGGTATTCGATGGTCGCCTGCACGGCATCGAGTGACGTCCCGCCCTTCGCAAGCACCGCAGCGCCAGTCTCAATCGCGGTCTTCATCGCAGCGCGGTACTCGGCTTCGGTCTCCGGCGGCATGGACTTACGCTCGATGACGCCCGCGCCACCGTGCACGACGATGGACCATTTATGCATTACAGCCGTTGATGGAGCGCTCTGGGACATGACGGGAAGCGTGAGAGCGAGCAGCGCAGCGGGGACAAACAGAGCGCGAAGCATCATGCCGGGAATGGTAACTCAGGATTCAGTGCAGAGGCGGCAGACATCTGCGCCGAAGCGTTCGAGCTTGGCTGCGCCGACTCCGTGGATCGCCGCGAGCGCCGTGAGGTTCATCGGGCGTGCCTGTGCGATCGAGCGCAGGACGCTGTCGCCGAAGACGAAGAAGGCGGGCTTGCCCTCCTTCTTCGCGATGGCCAGGCGCCAGTCCTTGAGCCGCTGTTCGAGTGCGGCGCTCTCCGCCGACAACGCGACGGGCGGCTTCTCTGAAGTATTCTTTGAGGCCTTCTCCGGCTTGCGTTGCTTGCGGGCATCTTTCTTCGGGGCATCACGCTCGCGCAGTGAGAGGTCGAGCGGGGCGCCCTCGATGTAGTCCTCGCCCTCGCGGGTGAGCGCGGCCTTGCGGTAGTTCACTGGCTTGCCGTCCTTCTCGAAGCTGGCGTCTTCAATGCGCAGCAGGCCCGCGGCGGCGAGCGCGCCGAGTACGGCGTCGAAGTCGTTACGAGAGAGATCCTCGCGCGGATAGAGCTCTTTGTAGAGGCGACCAGTCGAGGGCGAGGGGCCGCGGCGCAGCGACTTCAGGATGCCGCGCGCAGCCTGTTCCTCCTGCGCGCTCAGGCCGCGGAAGCTCTGCGCAATGGCGCGCTCGGGCGAGCAGAAGTCGCAATGGCCGCAGAGGTGGCGGCTATCGGCGGTGTCTCCAAAGTGCGCGACGAGCGAGGACATGCGGCAGGCGTGGCCCTCCGCGAAGCGGGCGACGAGGTCAAGCTGCAGACGGCGGTGGTCCGCCTGCGAGCGGTAGGTCTTGCGCCAGTTGCCGGCATCGGATCCCAGGCTCACCTGGTCGTCATACGTAACCGTGACGGCGCCATGGATGTAGAGCTTTTCGAGCGCCTTCTCGAAGACATCGGCGTCCATGCGCAGAGCGGCCTGCAGTTCGTCGCGATGCAGTGGCTGCGCCCTGAGGCGACGATGAATGCGCTCCAGCTCATCGAGCGCCGGGTAGTCTCGCTCGAGGAAGAACTCGTGCGTGCGGCGGTCAGCGTAGGAGTACATCAGGATGGTGCGGCTGGGGCGGCCATCGCGCCCAGCGCGACCGATTTCCTGGTAGTAGGCTTCGAGGCTGGCGGGCAGCGCAGTGTGGATCACGGTGCGCACATCGGCCTTGTCGATGCCCATGCCGAAGGCGATGGTGGCGACGACAACTTCAAGCCGGCCGTCGAGGAAGCGGCGCTGCGCATGCTCACGCTGCTCCGCAGTGAGACCTGCGTGATAGGCGGCGGCAGGGAAGTGCGCAGCCAGAGCGGTGGCAGTCTCCTCGGCATCTTTGCGTGTGGGCGCGTAGACGATGGCAGGACGGCGTTCCGGATCGCGCAGCAGATCGAGGGCACGCCCGGTGCGCAAGGGCTTCGGCACCTCGACCACTTCGATGGCGAGGTTATCGCGGCGGAAACCGTGGATGAAGCGCACGGCGTCCGCAAGACCAAGCTGCACCAGGATGTCGTTCTGAACGACGGGGGTTGCGGTCGCGGTCAGCGCCAGGACCGGCGCGGGGCGCAGCAGGTGCAGGTGCTGGCCGAGCATGCGGTAGTCGGGACGAAAATCGTGGCCCCACTGCGAGATGCAGTGCGCCTCATCGATGGCGACGAGCGAAGGCTTGCGCTTGCCCAGCATCTCCGCAAAGCCAGGGACGCGGAGCCGCTCCGGCGCGATGAAGAGGAATTGTAGGCCGCCGTTGAGGTAGTCGATGCAGGCCTGGCGGGAATTCTGGCGATCGAGTCCGGAATGGATGCGTGCTACCTGCAGACCGCGCGCTGCGAGCTTGGCTGCCTGATCCTCCATGAGCGCAATGAGCGGGCTGATGACCAGCGCGGTGCCGCCGCGTGCGATGGCCGGCAACTGGTAGCAGAGCGATTTGCCGGCCCCGGTCGGCATCACCAGCAGGACATCGCGGCCGGCGATGGCGGCGCGGCAGACCTCCTCCTGGTTGACGCGAAAGGCGGGGAAGCCGAAGGTGCGGGCGAGCAGGCCGGTAAGGGATTCGCCGGCGGTCGTCGCTGAGCCCAAGGCTGCAACTTCAGGTGAAGCCGTGTCAGAGAAAAGAGAGGGCCGGGACGACTGGGGCATGGGGTTGTCCCATGGTCGCACACAGCGTGCGGTGGAGAAGCCGGCCAGTAAGAAAGCTACGCCGTGTGGACAGGTGTGCCGCCAGGCGCTGGGACGTGGGGCTGCACGGCGTGCAAGAGCGGCTTCTCGTCCTGCCTGCTCGCGTCGCTTGCGGGCTTATGACGCAGACGCAGCCAGGGGCTCAAAAGTGCGCGCACGGCGAAGAGACAAACCACCAATGTGAAGGCGAGGCCAAGGGCAGTCGCGAGGAAGTCGCTCATGCGCCCACCCGGACGGACCGAGACAAGTTTTCACTGCAGACTGCTACCGAAAGAACGGTCAAAGTACACCAGTCCAGAATGCAAAGAGTTTTGTGAGCCCTGCGGGTCCCTGTGCGAATTTGTACGGCAGTTCGCCGCATCTCCCGGCAGCATGGCCAAAATGCCAGGAGTTTTCGCTTACTTAATCAAGAGCCTACGGGCGA
Organism: uncultured Acidobacteriaceae bacterium; assembly: GCA_963712845.1. Classification (GTDB taxonomy): domain Bacteria; phylum Acidobacteriota; class Terriglobia; order Terriglobales; family Acidobacteriaceae; genus KBS-83. The sequence goes on along the minus strand of CAVQJM010000014.1, from coordinate 98,836 downwards.
GCCGCGGGAGCGTCCATACATCGAAAAGGGCAGCAGCCGCCCCGGATGAACCGTGACCTTGGTAAGGCAGGGATCTCTTAGCGCCCGAAGATGCGGCCGAAAAAGCTGGATTTCGCTGTTGTGGGCGAGCGGCGCGACTCTACAGTATGGGGCGCCGCGGGTTCCGCTTGCGGGCCCAGCGCCTCACCATAAAAGGCTGCCCGGGGGTTGGCGATGCAGAGCCGCTCGGCGGTTGCCGGGTCGTACTGCTCAGCGACCCAATCGAAGGCGGGCCGCAGCCGCGGCGGACGGGACTCGATATCGTGTGCGTCGGTCGCGAGGAAGTGGACCCATCGGTGGTCCAGCAGCCAATGAGCGGAGCGCTCCGCTTGTTGGCCAAAGCGGCCAGTGAGCGAGCTGGCCGTGACCTGGATCAGCGCGCCCGCGTTCAGCCACTCGGCCATACGCTCCGGCTGACGGGCGAGGATCGGGTTGCGCTCCGGATGGGTGATGATCGGCGTCATGCCGGAGAGCGAGAGCTGATAGAAGGTCTGCGGGGTGTTCGGCGAGATGGCGCTGTCCGGGAATTCGACCAGCAGATAGTTGTGGCCGTTGATGGTGTAGCGCGTGGGATGGCGCTGTGCATCTTCGATGTTGTCGAACATGAGATGAAAATCGCAGCCCAGCCCCAGCGTGATCGCGTCGCCGAATCTCGTGGTTACGGCATCCTGCAACTCGGCAAAGAGCGTGGCATTGCGCTCGGGATCGAAGAAGTAGCGATGGCTGGAGTGGGGTGTGCACGCGATGTGGGTGATGCCGTCGGCAATAGCCATCTCCGCCATGGTCAGCGAGACATCCAGAGTGCGGGCGCCATCGTCGAGCCCGGGGAGCAGGTGGTGGTGAATGTCGATCATGCTATCTGTCGGCCGTCGCGGGCGCGCCACTCAGGGCGGCGATCATGGATTCAAAGACCGGGAAACCGTCGCTGGAGCCGAGCAGAGCTTCGCTCGAACGATCCGGGTGCGGCATCATGCCAAGCACGTTGCGCCCTTCGTTGAGCACGCCGGCGATGTTGTCGAGCGAGCCGTTGGGATTGGCCTCACGGCTGATCTCACCCGATGGGGTTGCGTAGCGGAAGGCGATGCGGTCGTCGCGCTTGAGCGTGGTAAGCGTCGATTCATCGCAAAAATAGTTGCCTTCCATGTGGCCGATGGGGATCTGCAGCACCTGGCCTTTGCTGAGCGCGTTGGTGAAGGGCGAATCGGAGGTCTCGGTGCGCAGATGGACCTGCTTGCAGATGTACTTCAGGCCGGCGTTGCGCATGAGCGCGCCGGGCAGCAGGCCGGACTCGCAGAGAATCTGGAAGCCGTTGCAGATGCCGAGCACCAGGCCGCCCGACGCGGCAAAACGCTTCACGGACTGCATCACAGGCGCGAAGTGGGCGATGGCGCCGGTGCGCAGGTAGTCGCCATAGGCAAAGCCGCCGGGGACGAGGATCGCGTCGCAACCCTGCAGGTCTTCAGTTTCATGCCACAGCATGGTGACCGGCTGGTGCGCAATCTGCTCGATGACGTTATAGGTGTCGTGGTCGCAGTTGGAGCCCGGGAAGACGAGGACGCCGAATTTCATACTTCTAGCGTAGCAAAGAGGATGCTTGCTTCGGGAGTGTCAGGAGATGGCGCGCAGCATTGCCGACTTTGAGTCCCGAGCGAAACGCCGTTGGGCAGCGCGGGAGAGCGGGTAGCCGAGACGTGCAAGCGGGTGCTGCGGGACGGAGAATGCCAGGATGTCGTACCACACCGAGTCATCCTGGGCGTGATGCTCGATGCTGAAGCGCTCTTCACCGCGCTCCGCATGGTGTTGCAGGGTGCCATAACTGACGCCCCGACGCCGCAAGTGGCCGCTATCATCCTCGATCATCCCGATCACGCGGTTGGCGCTGAGCGAGTAGAGGCCAAAGGTGCGTGCGAGCACCAGAACCGTCTGTCCGGGAACGATCGGCTCAGGCGGATGCAGAAGCTCTACCCACCCAATGTCAAACATCTTCCATTCGCAGAGCGCGGCAAAGGCACGCTCGAAGGTGCCTGAGCCCTCTCCCAGCCGAATGCGGTTGCGGTCCAGGTTGTACCCATCAGGGAATGAGCCTTCGAGGGTCGCGCCGACCTCCGGATACGAGAAGCTGTCCTGTGTCGCCGTTTGGCGAAAGCGAGCGATGCGTTGCGCTGTAGGGCGGCTAAGGAAGAACATCTACTTCATCCGTTTCAGAGTCTAAGTGAGGCGACGCGGGTTGATAAACGAAATGGATGATCCTGAGCCGAAAGAGCAGCCGACATCGCCGGTGCCGTACGAGCCGGCGCAGCCGCCGGTGATCGAGCCTCCGGCTGCTCCGATCGCCTACGTGCCGGTGCAGCCGCCGGTGATCGAGCCTCCCGAGCAGCCAGTCGGATATGCGAAGCCGCAGCGGCCGGCCGTAGACGCTTTGGCCCCGGCGATCAGCGGGCGGCCATCGCCGGGGCAGCATCTGCGCACTGCCGGCAGTGCGCTGGTGAATTGGTGGCGCGCTGTTTCCATCGAAGCGCTCTGCGTTGCGGTGCTGTGGCTGATCGGCCTCGAAATCCTGCGCGTGCCGCTGGCGCCGGCGTGGGCGTTGGTCGCGGGATTGATGGCGTTCGTGCCCAACATCGGCGGCGTGATCGCACTGATTGGGCCGGTCTTTTGCATTCTGGTGACAGGCAAGGACCTGGAGCGGCTCGCCTTCCTGCTTGGTCTCTACGCGATCATCGTGGTGATCGATCAGCTGGTATTGCAGCCGTGGCTGATGAAGAAGGCGACGCGTGTGCCCATCTGGGCGTCGATCTTTGTGCCGATTATCCTCGGCATCGTCATTCCGTTCTGGGGTGTGCTGCTGGCGCCTCCGCTGCTGGCGATCGTCTACGCATTCCGCAAGCCGAAGGTGCGGCAGGTCAAGCTGTAATCGCACTGGTTGCTGCCGGCTGCGTCTTCACTCTGTCCGCAGCGCCTCCAGCGGTTCGATGGAGGCGGCCCGCCGCGCTGGAAGAGCGCTTGCAACCAGCGCGCACAGCAGCAGGGCGATCGCAGGTATGCCGAGTGAGAGCGGATCCAGTGCGCCAACTTGATAGAGGCGGGAACCCAGGAGCCTGCCGATAAGCATGGCAATCGGAAGACCGAGCGCCAGCCCGAGGATGATCTGCGCGAAGGCAGTCCGAAGAACGAGCAGCGCAATATGAGCACGGTTGGCCCCGATGGCCATCCGTATGCCGATTTCACTTGTGCGCCGTGCGACGTTGTACGCCGTCACACCATAGAGACCGATGGCAGCGAGCAGCAGTGCCAGCACGCCGAAGAGGCCGCTCAAGCGTGCGAGCAGGCGCTGCTGGTCAAAGTTGACCGCGACCTGCTGCTGCATGGTCTGGATGTTGGTGATGGCGAAGTTCGGGTCCACCTGCCGGAAGACCTCTCGGATGCGAGGCTCCATCGCGCCCAGGTCGCTGGCGCTCGTCCATACTTCGGCGCCGGTGATGAAGTGGCTCCACTTCTCGTTGTCCTGCTGGATGGGCTCGCTGTATGTGCCCCGCTGGGCCAACGGAGTGAAGACCATGGGCGCAGCCGGCTGGTCGGCATCTGTGTACTTTGCGTCCTTCATCACTCCGACGATCTGAAGGCTGGTGGCGTTGGCGGGCTCAACAAAGCCAAAGAGTCTTCCGATGGGATTCCCCTGGGGATAGAAACGGCGGACGAAGGCCTGGTTGACGATGGCGACGCCGCGCGTGGTGGTGTTGTCTTCGTCGGTAAAGTCGCGGCCTGCGACCAGCGTATGTCCCAGGGTGCGCAGATAACCCGGGCTGACGCGATTCCATGTCACGGTATCGGATCCATCCGCGCGCGGCATGCCTTCGCCGGGCTTTACAACGGGTTGCCTCCAGTGTCCGTTGAATGGGCTAATGAGAGAGACGCTGGCGCCACGCACACCCGGCAGCCGGCGGAGCCCCTGTTCCAGTTGGCGATAGAGAACGTCCAGGTGATCGACGCTGTATGCGGCAAGCGGCGCTTCCATCACAACGCTGATCCGATTCTGGATGGCGAAGCCAAAGTCCTGGTGTTCGATATTCAACAGGCTGCGCGTCAAGAGGCCGGCGCCTGCCAGCAACGCCAGGGACGCTGCGGTCTGCAGAACGACGAGGGACTGGCGGAGACGCGAAGAACCGTCGCCGGTGGCGCGATTCATGCCGCGCACGGTTTCGATGGGGTCGGTGCGGGAGAGCAGCCACGCGGGAATGGTGCCGAACAGGATGCCGCTGATCAGCGCCAGCGCAATGCAAAAGCCGAGCATGGGCCAGGAGAGTCCCACGCGGATGGCGTCCATGTGACCGAAGGCAAGCCGCACCAGGAGGCGAGCGCTCACCACGGCAATCAGCACACCGGCGACGCCGCCCATCACTCCCAGCAGAATGCTCTCGGTGAGCGCCTGGCGGATCAGCCGCTTTCGTGACGCTCCCAGCGCGCTCATGATGGCGATCTGTGCGCGCCGCGCCAGACCGCGGGCCAGCAGCAGATTCGCCACGTTCGCACAGGCAATCAACAGAACCAGAGCGCAGATGCCCAGCAGGATGCCGAGGCTATTGCCGTAGGTGTCGCGCATCATTCCGACTCCGGACGCGGCGGAGCCGATGTTGATGTTCTGTCGCGGCAATTCTGCGAGGAGTTCCTGCCGGTTGTCCGGCATCATGGCTGCGTCCGTAGTGAGCCAGTGGCGCAGCATCGCGGTGAGCTGCGCGGGTACGGCGGCCACGGAGGCACCCGGACGCAGGCGGCCGATGACGCGCAGCCATGCGCTGGATGGAACTACGTTGTAGGAGCCGTTGCCGTCGGTCAGATATTCGGCACGCAGCGTGACCCAGATCGCGGGCGGGTTGCTGGTGAGAGTGTCACCGAAGAAGCCGGGCGGCGTGACGCCAACGATGGTGAAGGGAAAGCCTTCGATCGCAACCGTAGCGCCGATGATGGATGGATTGCCGGAGAACTCCTGCTGCCAGGCGTCGTAGCTCAGCACCGCGACGGGAGGGGCGTTGCGCGTGTCGTCTGCGAAGGTGAACAGGCGGCCGGCGAAGGGATTGATTCCGAGCGTCTGGAAGTAGTTGCCGCTGACATACTCGCCAATCATCGCCTGCGCCTGCTCGCGATGGGAGCCATAACGCACGCTGAGGATGTTGGGCTCGGCCTGAAATGCCGCGACCTGCTCAAACTGGGGTGTGGACCGCCGGAGACGCTGATAGAAGTCGTAGGAGAAGATGCCCCACTCGCCCTGGGGATCGCCGGAGTAGCAGCAGGTCTTCCCGGTGCCGATGCGATACAGGCGGTTGGGATCGGCAACCGGCAGGGACTTCAGCATCACGGCATGAATGAGCGAGAAGATGGCTGTGGTGGCGCCGATCCCGAGACCGAGGGTGAGCATGACGGTGACCGTCAATACCGGCCCGCGGCGCATCTGACGCAGGGCATAGCGAAGATCGCTCAGCACGGAAGCGAACATGCGGTGGTCTTCTCCAGATCTCTCGAATGAGGCCCAGTATATTTGCGGCCGAGACAGCCTGCTTCTTGTGGCGCCGGAAGTCGATTGCGGCAGAATGGAAGGCCGTTCTGGTGGTCGAACTCGGCTCCGGACGGCTTTGTCCTGTATTTCGGATCGATAAGGACCGCACTAAATGGCGTGTAGCAGTGCCGAATTGGGAATTGATGGATCGTTGATGGATCTAGGAGGTCGCGAAAGCACTCGTCTTTTTTTCACATTCGTCCTGCAAGTGCTCAGAGCCTGCCAGGAATCGAAGGAGGGTGCTTATGTCGGGGCTTTCGGTGTGTTTCTCAAATGCTGGAGAAATTGTTAGCTCAGTCCATGCCGGAAATTGTTTTATCTGCGGCAGGTAGAAATGGCGCACCTACATATCGTGCACTCTTGCGCGAGGATTTTATTTAGAAAAATAATTTGTCTCAGCGCGTTGCAATTGCAACGACATATGTATTATTCGCAATAAGAAATCAAACGTTAATTCTCCCGTTTCAGAGGATGATTTTCCTGAAGAAACGGAGAGTAAGAAGTGGCCGCACAGCCATTGCTGGCGGAGCTCTGCTCATTTCGATTCACGCTGCCCCTGATTTGCAGATTCGGTCAGCGTCTGCCCCTGCCTTCGATAAGTGCGAAAACTGACATTCTGCTTTGTCGCATGGATTTCTGTCCGCAGGAGTGCGGCAGAAACCGCTGTTCGATCATGCGCCAATATTCGATGGCCTCCACGCGGGGCTAGCAACGAAGGATCGATTAAGAGCTAGGAGAAATACGTTGTTCATGCAAGGTTCCTTTTATTCCCTTTTAGGCCAGATGTCGGGTTCCCGACTGGTGCTGTTATCCGCTACTGCGCTACTCGGGCTCGGGTCGGTTCCATCCACCTTTGCAGCCGACATCACCGTGGCAAGCCCGGTGAATGGCACTACAGTTCCTTCCCCGGTGTGGGTTCGGGCACACAATGTGGGTTGCAACGGACTGGCGCCCGTCTCCTTCGTCTACTCGGTCGACAACAACGCCACGCTGGTGAACGGCGTCACCCTCAACGACATCGACACCACGGCCGCAATGTCCGCAGGTACGCACACGATCCATTACAAATCGTGGGTCAACGGTGGCGAGTGCCCGACCGTCAGCACGACGTTTACCGTGTCTGGTGGAAGTAGCAGTAGCAGTGGATCTTCAGGTTCTACAACCTCAACTCCTCCACCAAGTGGATCGGGCATCACGGTCACGAGCCCTGCGAATGGAGCCAGCCTCTCCTCTCCTATCACGGTAGAGGCGCGTAACGCCGGCTGCGATGGCAAGGCGCCGGTATCATTCGACTATTCGATTGATAACAATTCCACCCTCTTCCCGGGATCGTCTGTTTCCGAAATTGACGCTACCGGGGTTGCTATCGGCTCCGGAACTCACACGATTCACTTCAAGTCCTGGCTAAACGGTGGCGCAATCTGCCCCGTGGTGAGCTCCACGTTCACGATAACCGGTGGTGCTCCGTCCAGCGGCGGTGGGACCACCACTGGCTCGGGCGCATTGTCGTCGCTGCCCTCCAACGCTGTCGCTTCCGCGGACCTGGATGGCCTGAGCGCTTGGGCAGACACACACGACACGGGTACGCCCGGCTCATCGAGCGGCTCCATGGTCTATCCCGCAAAGACACCCTCCTATGACGATGCGCGCGAGTTTTATATGACCTATTCGAGTGGAGGGGGTCAGCGCTTTCACGTTTCCTTCGACAACAATCCCACGGCGATGAATTTCGCGCTCGATACCTACGTCTACGTCACCGATCCGAGTCAGCTGCAAAATCTGGAGTTGGATCTCAACCAGGTAACTTCGGACGGCAAAACGATCTTTCTCGACACCCAGTGCTCCAGCGACTCGAAGACCTGGGAATACACGGTGATTACCAATGGCTCGGATCACTGGAAGCCGTCGAATGTTCCCTGCAACACTTTGACCTGGGCGGCAAACACGTGGCATCACATTCAGATCGGCTATCATCGCGATAACAGCGGCAATGTGACGCACGACTGGGTGAATTTCGACAACACTCACAGCGTCTTCAGCAACACCACGAATCCTGCCAGTGAGAGCCTGGGTTGGGCGAAGGGGACGCTGCTGACCAATGTCCAGCTCGACGGCCTGAGCAAGGGCAGTGGATCGGTCACTGTCTATGTCCACAAGATGACCTTCTATCACTGGTAGTCGGTAGCTATAGATCGGGTTATCTGTTCACGAAGGCCGCCGCTCGAATGGAGTGGCGGCCTTGTTTTGCATTCATTCCAGCCGGTGACGAATCAGGTTTCGGCCTCCCACGATATCGTCGAATCGATCGTTGCCTTTGGCCGCGTCGTCGCAGATCAATTCAGCGATCTGCGGTCCCTGACCGGGTCACGAGGTAGGCCGTGGCGCGATCCTGCGTCCGCCGCTGAGTGCTACAATCGAGTGTCCCGGCAAGGGTTATCTCCGCTGCTGTGTGCGCGGCGGACGGTCGGTTGACATACTTTCCGAAGGTTGCAGAGGTTCTATGTCCGGCCATTCGAAATGGGCCACAATCAAGCACAAAAAAGGCGCGCTGGACGCGAAGCGCGGCAAGATCTTTACCCGCCTAATCAAGGAAATCAGCATGGCGGCACGCGGCGGCGGCGACCCGGACGGCAATCCGCGGCTGCGCACGGCGATCCTGGCGGCCAAGGCCGAGAACATGCCGCAGGACAACATCAAGCGCGCCATCCAGCGCGGCACCGGTGAGCTGCCCGGCGCACTCTATGAAGAGATCACCTTCGAGGGCTACGGGCCGGGCGGCGTCGCACTGCTGGTCGAGACTTCGACCGACAACCGCAACCGCACGGTGAGCGAGGTTCGCCACGCCTTCGCGAAGAATGGCGGGAATCTGGGGACAGAAGGTTCGGTCCGCTTCCTGTTCACCAAGAAGGGGCTGATTGCCGTTCCCAAAGAAAACGCCGACGAAGAGAAGCTGATGAACCTGGTGCTCGAAAGCGGCGGCGACGACCTGAACGATGAAGGCGACACCTGGGAGATTCTGACCGATCCTGCGGCGTACCACGCGGTACTCGATGCAATTCGCACGGCGAAGATCGAGACCTCACTAGCCGAGATCACGATGATCGCTTCCACCTACACCAAACTTGAAGGTGCCGCGGCAAACCAGATGCTCCGCCTCCTCGAAGTATTGGAGGATCACGACGACGTTCAGAACGTCTACTCCAACTTCGACATGGACGCGAAGCAACTGGAAGAAGTGGCCGGCTGACCAGCAACTGAAATTACCCGCAGGCCGCCGGCTCCTCCACTGGCGGCCTTCTTTCTGTTCACTCTGACGCTGTTTGGCACAATCCGCGCGGGTCTGGATACCTGACCCGGGCACCTGATAGGACGCATGTTTTCTTTTCGCCTTCGCCTGATGCACGCGGCCCTGCTGGTGGGCGCCGCTCTTCCCTTAGCAGCGCAAACGAGCAGCAGCCAGGCATCGCCATCGACGAATGGGACGGTGTTGCCGCTTTCTCCGGTGCGCGACACGATGGCTCACCATCCATGGAACTGGGGCGCATTCTTCGACGGCGGTACGAGCGCGGGCGTGACGCCCGCTTCGACCTACCTAAGCATTGGAGCGCGCGCCGGCAAGGTGATGACCGATCCGGCAGGTCCGGGATGGCTGCGCGGACAATTTGAGTATTCCGCCGAAGTGATGCCGTGGTGGCAGGGCCGCACCGCAACCTTCGAGCGCTACAACCTGACCGCAACCAACAATCCCGACATTGCCGCGGCAACCGGACCCTACAAGACTGGCGGCGCGTACAACGGCTTCAGCATAACGCCCATCGTGCTGCGCTGGGACATGACTGGCAGCCGGCGCATCCTGCCCTTTGTGCAGGGCGCCGGCGGGCTGGTCTGGACCAACCACAAGTTTCCGCCGGTCGGACCGCTGCCGCTGCCGGGACATCAGGGCACCAGCGTGTGGAACTTTACGCCGCAGTTCGGGGTGGGTTTTCAATACTTCCTCAAACCGCGCCGCTCGATTACCTTCAATGCGAACGCGGTGCACATCTCGAATGCATCGCTGGGCGATGCCAACCCCGGCGTGAACGCGACAGTGCAATTCCAGATCGGCTATAGCTGGTGGAAGTAAGCAGGGACAGGGATGAGTAAGGCGATCATCGAGTGCGTCCCGAATTTTTCCGAGGGCGTGGACAGAGAGCGTGTGCTTGCCATTGTGCGGGCGATGCAGGTGCCGGGCGTGTCGCTGCTGGACTGGTCGCAGGACCCGGACCACAACCGCTCGGTGGTGACCATCGCCGGCCCTCCCGCTGCTGTGGTGGAAGCCGCGGTGCTGGCAGCGGGCAAGGCGGCAGAGGTGATCGACCTGACGCGGCAGACCGGCGTGCACCCGCGCATTGGGGCCGCGGACGTGATCCCGTTCGTGCCGGTGCGCGATATTTCGCTGGAGCATTGCGCCCTGCTGGCGCGGCAGGCGGGCGAAGAGATCTGGCGGCGCTACGGGGTTCCTGTGTACTTCTACGAGGCGGCGGCAGCCCGCCCCGACCGGGCGCGGCTGGAAGACGTCCGCCAGGGGCAGTTCGAAGGTCTGCGCGAGGCGGCGCGGCGCGATCCGTCGCGGCGGCCGGATGTGGGCGGTCCGGACCTGCACCCCACGGCTGGGGCGAGCGCGGTTGGGGCGCGGCGCTTCCTGATCGCCTGGAATGTCTTCCTGGACAAGCCGGACGTGGCCCTGGCGCGGGCGCTGGCCAGAGAGGTGCGCGACTCTGGCGGCGGGCTGAAGGGGGTCAAGGCATTGGGAGCGCTGGTGCGCGGGCGTGCCCAGATCTCGATGAATCTGACGGACTTCCGGGTGAGCTCGCCGAGCGAGGTCTATGCCGACCTGCAGCGCAGGGTGGAGGGCCGGGGCGCCCGCATCGTCGAAGGCGAGCTGATCGGCCTGATTCCGGAGGCGGCGGTCGAGCAAAACAGCGAGTGGGTGCGTCAGTTGGAAGACTTCTCTGCGGAGACGAAGGTCCTGGAACGCCGGATGGAGCGGCCGCTCGATTGGCCATAATGGCTGGTCAGGTACCCTCGATAGTGACGAATTTCGTAACAATCGATCGATTACAGGGTTGTCACCCAGAAGTGAAATAGAACGCTCCTGTGGAGCAGACTAAGATGGAAACCAGCGGGCAGTGTCCGATTCCTGTGCCTGCCTGTCCAAAAGGAAGTGAAGTAGATGAAGAACCTTGCGAAATATTTGAGCGGCGGCATCGCGGCTCTCTGCCTGGCCTCGGCGTTGCCTGCATCGGCGGCTCAATTGAGCGGCGATGCGCGCGCCGCCATCCCCCACGATGTGCAGCAATTGATTGTGATCGACTACCGGGCGATGCAGAACTCGCCGGCGGCCATGCAGTTGAAGAACAAGGTGATGCCTCCGGAGCTGAAGGGCCTGGAGAAGGCGCTGCAGGTTTCCGGGATGAACGACAACCACGACGTGGACGAGCTGGCCTTCGCCTCGTTCCGGCCCAAGGGCGCGACTGGCGACATGACGCGGATCATCGGCCTGGCGCAGGGACAGTTTTCGGTCGACGACATCATGGCCAACTTCAAGAAGAAGAAGGTCAAGCCACTGGTGCTGCGCGACAACCGGATTTATCCGATGGGCTCCTCGGGCATGCAGGTGGTCTTTCTCAATCCCACCACCATGGTCTTCGGTCAGACCGATTCGCTGAAGCAGGCGCTGGACTCGCGCGACGGGCTGCAGCCCAGCTTTCTCACCAACAGCGCGATGACCGACATGATGACGTCGGTGCAGGACGAGCCGCTATGGAGCATCCTCGACCAGAAGGGCACGCAGACGATGATGCGCTCTTTGATGGGCGAGGCCTCGCAGATGGGCGATTATGACACCATCAAGAAGCGGATTCTGACCTCGTACTACACCATGGATTTCCAGAACGGTGTGAGCTTCAACCTGAATGTGTTGACACCGGATACCTTCACCGCCGCCACTATGGCTTCGCTGCTGAATGCCGCCGCGCTTTACAAAAAGCTGAGCGGCACGGACATCGAAAAGCAGGCGATCGATGGAACCAAGATCGACTCCAACTCGGGCAAGCTGACTGTGAGCTATTCGTCGTCGGACAGTCAGTTCGCGACGTTGCTGCAATCGAACCTGTTCCAGACCGTGGTGCATTGATCCAGCAATTGTAGCTACGAAAGACAAAGGGCCGCTCTACGGAGCGGTCCTTTGTTGGTATTCAATGTCTGGTAGAAGATGAGGCGCGAGACGGGCGGCGAATAATCGGCGTAAGCCAGGACCCATTTCTCGACCTATTCGGCCTACTAGTTGTTGTCGAGTGTGATCTTCGTACTCACTTCAGCAGGCTCGTCCAAAACCAAGTAAGGTTGAAATGTCCATTTCCGGGCTGTGACCTCGGCGGACTTGAAGGCATTCTGTGGACCAGATAGGGCGTGTGCGCTTCGCACATGGCCATCCTTTCCGATCACAATCGCCACTGTTACTGAGAAGTGCTGTTGCCTTAGAGAGTCCGGCCATTCGGGAAAGCTCTCATGTAAAGGCACGGGAGTAATACCCGTCACTATTTGACCGCTCAGATTCTTTGCTTCAGGCGGTGGAGTGAAATCTGTATCAGTGGTGTCTGTCACTGCCTCCAGACGCTGTACTTGCAACTTTAAGTAAGGCTTGCCGCCGTCATACACGTCTACCGTCCTACCGATGGAACGCCCAGAAAACGAAGTCAGGTCGTTATAGGTCGTTTGGTACCACCCGGCTCCCCGACTGTAGCGAAGCTCAGATCCACCAGGTTCAAAGCAGTACTGTGTGGGGCCGCTGATCCTTCCCGGTCCATTCTCGATCACGGCGCAGTTGAGTGTATGATCGGCGAATTTCTCAAGCACATTGCGAATGTGAACTCCTCGCAATGTGACTGCATAGAAGAAGGGATTGAGCACTTCTCTCGGAATCTGCGTCTGAGCACGATTAGGCCACTGCTGGTCTCCCAAGCGAAATAGACCCTGAGCGGTGGCGAAATCGGTCTGAATCAAATCGTCAGCTTTATAAGTGATCCTGTACCTTTTCGGACCTGCCCATAGCTCTTCATATGTCCCGCTATGAACATTGTCACCGTCCTCGTCGAACTGGTCATATGCGATGACTATGCGCCACGGAGTGCTCACATCTTGTAGCCCATTCAGTGCGCCTTGTTGCTTCGCCCAGGAGTGCATGTCATCTTCTCGCGAAGTTTCTGCCTTCGGAGCGCTGGAATCTATCGTCCCCGTCCAAGAGGTTGCAGGAGGAACCACAACTAACCTCTCATTTCCCGGGTTCGAGGCGGCGATTACAACCCGTGCCAGAGTGTTGCTGGCGTTGTCTTGCGCTTGTAAGGCGAAACAAGCTGCATGGATCAGAAGAATTGCGGACGAGATGTGCAAACAATTACGCATAGCAGTCCGCTAAGGGTAGCCGATGCCGATGCTAATTTCCATATCTCCGAAATCCGACTTACGCAAATCACCGTCGCAGTTCGGCGATGGCGCCGCTAGTTCCTGACGCCGCTAACGGGAAATGTCTTCACCAGCGGTAGATTGCCAGATTGTTCAGGTAGGCGTCCATTACGCCGGATTTGTAAGCGCCGTCGATCTGAAAATTCAGGAGCAGCTCGCCCGGCGTCCAGCGCAGCGATTCGGCAGAGGCGACGGTCGCATTCTGGAAATCGGTGTAGACGCCATCGAAGCCGACCCAGTCGTAGGTCACGTTTCCATCATCGTCGCGGTGATACGCGATCTGCACTTTATGCCATTTTTTTGCGCCCCAGTCGTGGGGGTTGCAGTGGATGTTCGACGCATGCCAGTGTGTCCCCGTGTTGTTCACGTAGGTGTACTCCCAGCTCTTTGAATGAGCGCTGCACTGTGTGCCGAAGATGACGGTGCGGCCATCAGCCAAGACCTGGTTCATGTCCATCTCGACGTTTTCGACCTGCGTGGGATCGACCAGATAGACATTGGCTTCGTAGATGAAGTGTGTCGCGTTCGTGTCATGCCCAAAGGTCAGGTGGTATCGTTCGCCGCCGTTGCCGGAGTACCAGGTGACGAACTGGCGGCCTGGGAGACCATTGCGACCGTCCGGGTAGATGGGAAAGCTGGACATGCCGTTGGAGCCGCCCTGGGTGTCGCTGTCGTGCTCCCACCGCCACGCGGTGCTTGTCTCGAGTTCCGGAGACGAAATGGCGAACTCGGGAATGCGTGGCTTTTCCGGCCCGGGCGCTACGGTTGCGCCAGCAGGACCCTGCGTGACCACGGTCCCAGCTGGAGGAGCGGTGACCGAGGGGGTGGACTGCTGCGTGGCAGGCGTTTGAGCCGCCGCAGACAAAGTAAATGCCAGAAGTGCGATAAGCTCCCGCGTGCGCATCCGTGATTTCAACTTAGAGCGTTTTCACTGTTACTGTAACCAGCAAAGTTCGGCGAAGTGCGGCTTTTCTTGACGGAAAAGCCACGCGGCCCATGGCGCTCCCCTGTACACCTACAGTGAAAATGCTCTATCTCACAGACGCGGCTGCGGTGGGATGGTCGCGTCAGCTCGGCTGGTCAGGCAAGGCCTGGAAGACGATGCCCTCATCCTCACCGATGGAGATGACCAGATTCTTGCGCATTCCCTCCTGCACCACCGGTCCGGTAGCGGTGTGGCTCTTCCCGGTGGCGTCGTTGAAGGTCACCTTCACCGGGCCCGAGCCTATGAGTTTGGGTGGATAGTTGAAGCTGGCGCCACTGGCTAGGGCATCGCGGCCAAAGCTGGCGTTGGGATAATCCACTTCGAGCTGGTGGATGTCCGGGCCCTGGTTCCTGACGGTAATGGTGAATGCGGCCTCCGGCCGTCCCAGGTAGGGACTGGCATGGCAGCCTGCCAGCAGCAGAGGAAGCGCGAGCGCGGCGAGGCGGGAAAATGTAACTTTCATAGTATTTATTTCAGATCCTTCAGGCTGACGTCCGCGCGATCTTGCAGCGCCGGTTTGCACTCACAGTGTGCTTTTACGTTCTAGGATGCGCGCCGTCAGCACCACGCCGGTCTGGTTGTTGTGCAGGGTGATGGGGAAGGCCAGCACGTTCCAGACCCAGCCCTCGCCCTTGCGAGGAAGATTGAGAAGACCACGGTAGGTGCGGTCAATGTAGGTCTCGCGCTGCACTGCGACCGTGCGCAGGATCTCGCGCCAGTCGGGGGCGAGCTCCGGCATCTCGACGAACATGTTCTTACCGGGAAACCAGTCGCGGTGCTGCTCCAGAAGACGGGCGCAGGTGTCGTTCACGTACTGCCAGTTGCCATTGGCGTCCAGGATCTCGAGCACCACATCGTCGCCCATCGCCATGTTGATACGGGAATAGAAGAAGTCGCGGGCATCGACCACCACTGGCTTACCGCGGCGCTTAGCTTCAAAGGCGCGCAGTGCCGTGACCAGGTCGTCGATAGAGCTGTAGCCTTTGAGCAGGTGCATGTCCTCAACCCCGCCGAAGCGCCGCTCGAGCGTGGCGGAGAGGATGATGATGGGTACCTCCGGACGCCGCTCGCGCAGTTCTGCGGCGACATCGGTGCCGAAGCGTCCGTGGCCGAGGTGGTAGTCCAGGACGGCGATGTCGATGCGGTCGAGCAGTCGCTCAGCACCTTCGACCGAGTCGGCGGTCTCGGTGATGTAGCCGTGCTTGCGCAGGATGGTCGAGCGCAGGAGCAGGTTCTCCGGATGATCGTCCAACAGCAGGACGCGAACCGGTTCTTCCTGCACGGCTTCGGCCACCGTGCCAGCGGGTTTGATTTCCTCAATGTCGGACATTTGAGCGATACGATGCGCAGATGCACCCTGGCGCTGCCGGGCTTTCTGAGCGAACCGAGTTATTTGTTCCGTCGTCTGAGCCTATTCCTCGGAGGAGCGTTCGTTCTGATTTTTTTTGGGGAACCGGCGAAGCAGCTCCGGCAAGCGCTGGAAGACGGCTGAAGCGCGCAGCCACTGCCGATTGTCGATTGCGGGGTAACCGCTGACGATTTTGCCGGGGGCGACATCGTTCGGAATACCGGATTGCGCGGTGGCGACCGCGCCGTCGCCGATGCGGCAGTGCCCGGCAACACCCACCTGTCCGGCGAGCACCACGTTGCGCCCAATCTCCGTCGAGCCAGCGAGCCCGACCTGCGCGCACAGCAGCGTATTCTCGCCCACGCTCGATCCGTGGCCCACCTGCACCAGGTTGTCGATCTTTGCGCCGTCGGCAATCACCGTTGCGCCGACGCTGGCGCGATCGATGCAGGCGTTGGCCTGGATCTCGACATCGCTGCCGATGCGCACCGGCCCGGACTGCGGGATCTTGTGCCAGGAGCCGTCATCGCGCTTGGCGAAGCCGAATCCATCGCCGCCGACCACAACCCCGTTCTGCAGGATGACGCGGTCGCCGAGCACGCAGCCCTCGCGAACCACGGCATGGGCGTGAGCGAAGAAATCGCGGCCGACTGTCACGCCCGGATAGATGACGACATGCGGCAGCATCACCGCACCGTCGGCGATCCGGACGCCCTCGCCGACCACTACGTAGGCGCCGATGTGCGCGCCGGGTCCAATGGTGGCGGTGGGATCGATAACGGCTGTGGGGTGGATACCAGGAGGAAAGACAGGCGAGGGATGCAGCAGCCCGATGGCATGCGCGAAAGCGAGATAGGGATTGGTCAGCCGGAGGGTGGCCGTAGCTATCTCCGGGAACTCCGGCGCAACCAGTACCGCGCTGGCGCGGGTGGTACGGGCAGCGGCGGCATAGCGGGGATTGGAGACAAAGGTGATCTGGCCCGCGGCCGCCTCTTCAATGCCTGCTACGCCGGTGATCTCGGTCTCGCCATCGCCGTGGAGAGTGGCGCCGAGATGCGCAGCCAGATCGCGAAGCCTCATGCTTCGCATGGTAACCGAGGGACTCGCCGTCCCGGGCAACTGCGCCTTTGGCGCGTGCAGCGGGGCTCACTCCCTTTGGTCGTTCGCGCGTGCTTTCTTGGGCGACCGGGCGACAGTAGGGTTCACTGGGAAGAGTTACAGCGCGCGAGGCGTAACCGCGGGGAAGAGGTCGCCTTGCTGGCGCGCCGAAACCGGCGGCTTGCGCTTGGGCGCTGCTGCATTGCTGGCGCCGATCACGGAGACGATGGTGAGCTCGGTAATACCAGCGCGCGGTAGAAAGATGCGCTGGGTGTTCGAGCGCGTATCCGGCGGGGTAATGAGGAGTCCGGCGGGATCGAGCAGTGTGAGGTCGTTTGCTGCTACGCCTTCCAGAACGGATTCGTCCTTGAGGGTCATGCGCAGCCAGATGCCGGCGAGACGGGGGCGGCCGGAGAAGGTGGTGCGCAGCAGGCGCTCCGGATTGGTAGGTTCGCCGGAGTTGAAGTCGCGAACGAAGCAGGCCCACTTGAGGGTTGCCAGCGGGATGACCTGACGGCGGGCGGAGAGGTCCAGCAGCTCCAGCGCATCCGGGTTGGGGCCCGGCGAGATACCGCGGCGAATGAAACCGGCGGCGGGCAGATAGCCGGCAAGCCAGTTTCCATCGTGCATGCGGAGGACGGCTTTTTTCTGTGTGCTGGCCATAGCAAGAGCATCTCAAAGCATTTTTCTCGGTATGCAGTGTTCCCGAAAATGCTTCAGCCAAAGGCTCGCGGGATTGTCTCACAACCAGGTTCCACCTGCAGCGGAAACTGTGCAGAATGGTAGCCAAGATAGTCACACTATGATACCGTTAGGCGTTGAGCAGTAGCTCATGAAGACGGTAAGTCTCCCAGAAAGAGTGACATAGAGCCGACCGGCCAAGTGGTGGCGGTGGTTCAAGGCACGAACATGCCCGACTACGTTTATTTGCTGGAGCGCCGCTTGTCTCCGGCGCAGCGCAGTGCCCTCAGCCTAATCCGCGATGCCGCTCGTACCGAGGGCATGACCAGCTTTCTTACGGGGGGCGCAGTCCGCGACCTTACCAGCGGCCATCCCGTCCGCGACTTTGATGTAACGGTCCAGGGGGATGCGCTTAAGTTACGGGAAAGACTAGAGTCCGTTGGCTTTGTCTTTTGGGGATCGCACGCCCCATCGCAGACGCTGTTTCTTCGCTATCCCGGCGGCGTGAGGCTGGAGATTTCCAGTGCGCGCAAGGAGACCTTCGCCAAGCCCGCGCACCCCACCTACGAGTGGGCCAGCATCCTGGAAGACCTGCGCCGTCGCGACTTTACGGTAAACGCGATGGCCATCTCGCTGAACGAGGGCTCTTACGGCCTGCTGATGGACCCGACCAACGGCGTCGCGGACATCGAGATGCGTACCTTGCGGCTGGTGAGCAACTACGGCTTCCTTGAAGACCCCATCCGGCTCCTGCGGGCGGTGCGGCTGGGCACCCGGTTGGGCTGGCTGATGGATGAGCGCACCAAGCAGCGCTTCGACAATGCAATCGGGGAAGACGTCTTCTCGGCGATCACCGCTTACCAGCGCGGCTACGAGCTGGAAGAGATCGGCCACGAAGAGAGCCCGCTGGAGATGCTGCGCACCCTGGAGCAGCAGGGCTGGATGAAGCAGCTTTACCCGGCATGGACCCTGAACAAGGCCGACGCGCAGGGGCTGGGACAGCTCCATGAGTTGCAGACCCGGCTGCAGATGGAAGGGATTTATCCCGACATCTCCGCCGCGGCGATGGAACTGCTGACGGCTCGGATGCCGCCCAAGGACATTGCCGGGTTGAAGAAGCTGTTTGTGCGCCCGGGATTTGTGAAGGAATGGGAGCGGCTGGACAAGGAAGCAGAGGCCTTTGCGGCGAAGCTGACGGCGAAGGAATCGAACACGCCATCCGCCACCTGGAAGCTGCTCACTCGCTCCGCCGCGGAGCCGGTGCTCTGGCTGGGGCTGACCGGCAAGGGTGCGGCGATCCAGAACAAGTACAAGAACTTCTTCACAGTGTGGCCAGAGGCGCGGCAGAAGGTGCCGACGGCACTGATGCTGGAGATGCGCATCACGCCCGAGCTCGAGCGCTATCCGGAGCTGCTGCAGGAGCTGTTCTTCCAGACCATGGATAACAAGCTGAATGACGAGGCCGCGCTGCGGGCGTTCCTGGAGCCCTATTCGCCGCCGGCGCCTCCGCCGCCGGTGAACCTGCGGAAACCTCGCGCCGCTAAAAAGAAGTCGGCGAAGAAGGAAGAGGCTGCCCCATCAACGGCAGCAGCGCCTCAAGCCGCCGGTGCCGAAGCTGCGGCGAAAGGGAAGGCGACTGCTCCGGCGAAGGCTGCGGCTGCAACCGTGCCGCAGAAATCCGTTCCAGCGAAAGCCTCGTCCGCGAAAGTTGCGCCGGCGAAAACCGTGCCAGCCAAGGCGGTGCCGGCAAAGGTTGCTGCACCTGCAAGAGCTCCAGCGAAGGCAACCAAAGCCGAGGCCAAGCCCAAGGCAGCGGCGCCTCCGAAGAAAGCTACCAAGAAGGCTCCGGAGAAAAAGCCGGCAGCCAAGTCTGCGGCGAAGAAGGCCCCTGCCAAAAAGCCCGCAGTGAAAGCGAAGCCGACAAAGACCGCGCATAAGGCCGTGAAGAAGACGGCTCCTGCAAAGAAGCCTGCGGTGAAAAAGGCGGCTGCTAAGAAAGCTCCGGCAAAGAAAGCGGCAGCGAAGAAGAAGCGCTGACACGAAGTTCGTCAGAGCGCACACGCGAGGAGGCGAGCCCTAGGCTCGCCTCTTTTCTCGTGCTCCCAATCTAGAGCGTGCCGGTCAGAGGACGGTCATCCGTCGTCTGACTTTGCGGAACAATACTCCGCATCATTGCTCAGGACATCCATACTGTTGCTTGTCCTTCCTCTCCAGGATCGGCATATGTCTGGGGGACTCTGAGCGCGAAGTCACCCATGTGCGAGGAGCGCGATGAGGTTCCGTACCTTATTTTCCTCAGTCGCGCGTAGCAACGCACAGCGGCGCTGCCCCGCGTATGTGCGCGTGTAGAGAACTAAAATGAAGGCAGACCATGGCTGAGTTTACCCATCTTCATCTGCACACGGACTACTCACTGCTGGATGGCGCCTGCGACGTGGAGAAGCTGGTCACGCGTGTGGAATCGATCGGCCAGAAAGCCGTTGCCATCACCGACCACGGCAACATTTATGGCGCGGTGCACTTCTTCGACGCGGCGAAGGCGAAGGGCATCAAGCCGATCCTGGGCTGTGAGCTTTACGTGTGCAAGAAGGAAGATCATCGCGCTGATCCGCAGGGCGACGACTACAACCACCTGCTGGTGCTGGCCGAAAACGAAGAGGGCTATCGCAACCTGGTCCGCATCACGTCGGAGGCTTCGCTGCATGGCTTCTATCGCAAGCCGCGCATCTCGAAGCGCTACCTGGCCGAACATTCCGCGGGGCTGATCGGCTTCTCCGGATGCCTGGCGGGCGAGTTTTGCGAGAACCTGATGGCAGGGAAGTACGAGGCCGCGCGCAATGTGGCCGCGGGCTACCAGGACATCTTCGGGAAGGGAAACTTCTTCCTCGAAATACAGGACCAGGGCCTCGAGCTCGAAAAGAAGATTCACGCGGACATGTTCCGGATGGAGAAGGAGCTTGGCATCCCGCTGGTGGCGACGAACGACAGCCACTATCTATGCGAGGACGACCATCACGCGCACGAGGTGCTGTTGTGCGTGCAGACTGCGGGTTCCATACATGATCCCAAGCGCTTCAAGTTCGACTCCGATCAGTTCTATGTAAAGTCCGCCGAAGAGATGGAGCGGCTCTTCTCGCACGCGCCGGAAGTGGTCTCGCGCACGATGGAGTTTGCCGAGCGCTGCCAGCTCAAGCTGAACAAGGTGGACAATCCGTTTCCTGAGTTTGCAGTGCCGGCCGGCCACAGCATCGACAGCTACTTCGAGCAGGTATGCCGCGCGGGATTCGAGAAGCGGCTGCAGATGGCGATCCAGCACCTGAAGGACCGCGGCCTGCTGCGCAAGACCGAGGCTGATTATCGCGAGCGGCTGGAACGCGAGATCGACTGCATCAAGCAGATGAAGTTTCCCGGCTACTTCCTGATCGTGTGGGACTTCATCCGTTATGCGAAGGAGCACGATATCCCGGTGGGACCGGGGCGCGGCTCGGCGGCGGGATCGCTGGTGGCTTATGTGATGGAGATCACGGATATCGACCCCCTGCAGAATGAGCTGCTCTTCGAGCGCTTTCTGAATCCGGAGCGCGTGTCGATGCCGGATATCGATATCGATTTCTGCATGAATCGCCGCGGCGAGGTGATCGAGTACGTGACACGCAAGTATGGCCGCGAGCAGGTGGCGCAGATCATCACCTTCAACACCATGGCGGCAAAGGCGGCGATCAAGGACGTAGGCCGCGCGCTGGATATGCCGTATGGCGACGTGGACCGCATCGCGAAGCTGGTGCCGGCGACGATCGGCATCACTATCGAGCAGGCGCTGAAGGATTCGCATCAACTGCAGGCCGCGTACGAGGCAGACCCCGCGGTCCGCGAGCTGGTGGACACCGCGCGGAAGCTGGAGGGGCTGGTGCGCGGCGCCGGTGTGCACGCGGCAGGTGTGGTGATTGCGCCCCAGCCGCTCACCGAGCTGGTGCCGGTGAGCCGTTCGAAGAACGATGAAATCGTCACCGCCTACGACATGAAGGCGGTGGAGAAGATGGGTCTGCTCAAGATGGATTTTCTTGGGCTGACCACGCTGACGGTCATCGATGATGCCCTGAAGCTGATCCGGCGCAACCGGAACGTTGAAGTGAATATGGCGACGGTGCCGCTGGATGACCAGACGACTTACGAGCATGTCTTTCACAAGGCGCTGACCTCCGGCGTCTTCCAGTTCGAGTCCGGCGGCATGCGCGATGTGCTACGGCGCTATCGTCCGACGACGGTGGAAGATTTAACGGCGCTGAACGCCCTCTATCGGCCCGGCCCGATCCAGGGCGGAATGATTGACGACTTCATCGAGCGCAAGTGGGGCCGGCGCAAGGTGGAGTACGAACTGCCGGAGCTCGAAACACTCCTGAAGGAAACGCTGGGTGTGATCGTGTATCAGGAGCAGGTAATGCAGATCGCGAACGTGCTGGCAGGCTACTCGCTGGGCGAAGCCGATCTGCTGCGCCGCGCCATGGGCAAGAAGAATGCCGAAGAGATGGCCAAGCAGCGCGAGCGCTTCGCGACCGGCGCGGCGGCGCGCAAGCATCCGAAGGACAAGGCGACGCATATCTTCGACCAGATGGAGAAGTTTGCCGGGTACGGCTTCAACAAGTCGCACTCCGCGGCATACGCGCTGCTGGCGTATCACACCGCCTATCTCAAGACGCATTATCCGGTCGAGTTCATGGCGGCGCTCCTGACCAGCGAAATCTCGAAGCCCGAGAACGTGGTGAAGTACATCAGCGAGTGCCGCGAGATGGAGATAGCGGTCGAGCCGCCGAACGTGCAGGTCTCCGATGCCGACTTTACGCCGGATGGCAACGTGATCCGCTTCGGACTTACGGCGATCAAGAACGTTGGCCGCAATGCGATTGACTCGATCCTCGCCGCGCGCGCGAAGCTTGCCGAGGAGCAGCAGCGGGGCTTTGCGTCATTGTGGGAGTTCTGCGAGGTCGTGGACCTTCGCCTGCTGAACAAGCGGGTGATCGAGTCGCTGATCAAGGCCGGCGCGCTGGACAGCTTTGGGCCGCGTGCACAACTGATGGCCGCCGTGGACAGGGCGATGGAACGTGCGCAGAAATCGCAACGCGATATTGCGGCGGGGCAATCAGGACTCTTCGGCGGCCTGGGCGCGATCTTCGACGATGCGCCGGTGAATGGTACCCATGCGAACGACCCCCTGCCCAACGTTCCCGATTGGGATGAGAACCAGCGGCTCCAGTCAGAGAAGGAGGTGCTGGGCTTCTTCGTCTCCGGGCACCCGATGGATAAGTACGCGGACAAGCTCAAAAACCTGAAGGCCGTGAGCACGGCAGATGCACTGGAGATGAAGCCGGCGCCGCCACAGCGTCGCGGCGAGCAGCGGCCGGAGAACGAGATCGGCATCGCTGGTGTGATCGTCGGTCTGAAGGTGGCGAAGTCGAAGCGCTCGGGCGAGCTCTATGCGCAGGCTGCGCTGGAGGACACCATGGGCAAGATCGACCTGATCGCCTTCCCTAAGGACTATCCCCGGCTGGCGGAGTTGCTGAAGATCGATGTGCCGGTGCTGGTGCGTGGGCAGTTGCGCGCGGAGGAGGATGCTGCGCCGAAGCTTGCCGTG
The DNA here is from genome assembly GCA_963712845.1 of uncultured Acidobacteriaceae bacterium. Classification (GTDB taxonomy): domain Bacteria; phylum Acidobacteriota; class Terriglobia; order Terriglobales; family Acidobacteriaceae; genus KBS-83. The sequence goes on along the minus strand of CAVQJM010000014.1, from coordinate 76,002 downwards.
TCGTCGATTCAGGCGCTCGAGGATGTGAAGGTAAGGCTGCCGCAGAATGTGCGTATCAAGGTGACGCTTGATCGCGCGACGGACCAGACGCTGCTTTCGCTGCACGCCATGATTCAGGAGGCGCCCGGGCCAGGGAAGCTGATGATCAACCTGGAGCAGCGCGGCGAATTTGTCGTGATGCTGGAGCCTGATGGTGTGACCGTCGGCGCGGATCGGATCTTTATTGAGCGTGCGGAGGAGTTGCTGGGCCGCGGGGCCGTACAGGCTATCGACTAAGGTGACACCGCAGTAGCATTCGCGAAATGCGCCCGAGATCGTAGCCCCGAGATCGTAGCATAGACTCGCCATGCCGACGCCAACCCGCACGATGCGCAGACTGCCGAATTCGTGTTCTCTCCTCCTCGATCTGGTCCGCTTCAGCGCCGCTCTCATGGTGGCGTTCGGACATCTGACGCAGCACTATTTTTCCAAGGGATGGCGGGATTCCACCGGTCACGCGGTGGAGGCGGTCGGCGTCTTCTTCGTTCTTTCGGGTTTCGTGATCCGATATGTCAGTCGCCTGAAATACGGGAAGATCGGAGAGTACTGGATTGACCGCGCGTCCCGTATCTACTCGGTGTTTCTCCCGGCGATCGGTTTTACGCTGGTTGTTTACTGGATCGCAATCCGCATCAATCCGGGCTACTATTTGCCCAATTGGGGGCTCTTCTCAGATCATCTGCTGGCCCGTCTCGCGTTGAATCTCTCCTTGACTTCGCAGCTCTGGTCCAGAACCGTGAATTTTCTTTGCAATGCGCCCCTGTGGTCTATCTCCTACGAGGGCGTCTACTACGCGATCTATGGCTGCGCCTTTTACCTGCGAGGCGCATGGCGCTGGATTACCGTCCTCGGGCTCATCGCGCTGGGCGGCGCTCACATCGCGTTGCTGTTCCCGCTGTGGCTGCTGGGCTGCGTCGTCTACGAGATCTATGTCCGGCTCACGCTGCGCGGGACGGGCTGGCGCACTCATCTATCTTTCGCTGCCCTGGCAGCGGCGGGCGTGCTGCTATGGCGGCCTGTGGTCGCGATGATCTTCGGATGGAAGAATGGCATGACCCGCTTCCTGTGGGTGCATCATCTTCGGCCGCCGAATCTGCACTGGATGCAGGATTACTATCGCATCGGCATTCCGGCGGCTTTCCTTATGTTGTGGCTGCTGGTTGCTGTCCACGGGCTGAGGGTAGAGGCGCGGTCCCGCTGGGTCCGCAGCACACGGATTCTGGCAGAGGGAACCTTCCCGCTGTACGTGATGCATTTTCCGCTGTATGTGCTGGTTGCGTCGGTGATTCCTTATGACCGCGGAAATGCTATGGCCAAGATCGCGATGCTGCTGGCGGCAATCGCATTCGGTGTACTGCTGGCATTTCCCACGAACCGCCTCAAAGATGCGATGCGCAATCGGCTCCGCGACTGGTTCCTGCCCGGAGATCGCATGCCGGCGCCGCGCTCCGCGGAAACGGTGGCTTCCTGAGGCACCGTTATTCGCGTATCTGCTAATTTGTCTCTGCATCTCCACTTCCATACAATCGAAGCGTGGCCCAGGGAACCTTGATACCGTCGACAGAGCCGAGCAGTGATCAGCCGGAAGGGAAGGCGGAGCCGAAGCACATATCTGCCCAGGAGCCTCAGCCCGACGCATGGCTGAGGACGGAGCTGGCGCGGAATGGACAGCGGCCATACCCTATGGACTTTATCCGGTCGATCTTCACCGATCTGAGTGAGATCCACGGCGACCGCAACTTCGCCGACGATCCCGCTCTGCAGTGCAGCATGGCGCGCTTTCACGGGGAAGAGGTGCTGGTCGTCTCCAATGTGAAGGGCCGGACTACAAAGGACAATGTGAAGTTCAACTTCGGGCTGCCGAACCCAGAGGGCTATCGGAAGGCGCTGCGCGTGATGAAGATCGCCGAGAAGTTCGGCAGGCCGATCTTCACCTTCATCGACCTGCTGGGCGCGAATCCGGGGCTGGGCGCGGAAGAGCGCGGACAGGGCGAGGCGATTGCACGCAACTTGCTGGAGATGTCGCGCCTGACGGTGCCGACCATCGCGACTGTGACCGGCGAAGGCGGATCCGGCGGCGCGCTCGCGCTGGCGGTTGCGGATCGGGTGCTGATGCTGGAGAACGCGGTCTACTCGGTCATCTCGCCGGAAGGCTGCGCGTCGATCATGTGGCGCGATGCCAGCAAACGCGCGAAGGCGGCAGAGGCGCTGAAGACCACTTCCGCGGACGTAATGGCAATGGGCTGCGTGGACGATGTGGTGCCGGAGCCGCCGGGTGGCGCGCATCTTGATCCGGAAGAGGCGGCGCGGATGCTCGATGAAAAGCTGACCTGGCATCTCAACGAGCTGAAGGACATGTCCGCGGATGCGCGTCTGGCTGCGCGGCGCTCGAAGTTCCGCAACATTGCGCAGTTCTACTCCACCTAAGACTTACTTGGTCACCACGCCGCCAACTCTGTTCCCGCATCCACCAAGGCCAACGCGTCTGCGCTCTTTTTGCATCTTCGTAGTGGCGCTGATGTATGCCTTTGTCGCGGGTGCGATCGCCCACCGCGCGGCGAATGGGCTGAGCTCCGGCGACTGGGTGCCGCTCGTTGACCGGCTGATGATGCTGTTCCTGCTGCTGGTGGGCTTCAGCGCGCTGGGGATGGCCTTTTCCCGCCAACGTGAGCCGCGGAAGGCGATGGGACTGGTGTCGCGCCCTGGCCTGCTGCATGAGTTCGGCACAGGCTCCGCCGTCGGCTGGGGGTTGCTGCTGCTGACTATTGTGCCCTCAGTCTTTATCGGCGGCCTGGGGGTGACGTTATGGAGCGCCTCGCACCAGTGGTTCCTGCTCATTCTCGACCTGCTGGTGCTGGCGATCGCCGCGCTGTGCGAGGAGCTGATCTTTCGCGGCTATCCCTTCCAGCGGCTGACAGACGCGATCGGAACAACGTTGGGCTCGGTGCTGATTTCGATCTGCTTCGTGGTGGTGCACTACCAGCCGGAGATGCCGCATGCCGCGGTCTTCGCGTTGTTCCTGTTGAGTCTGATTCTGTGCATCGCCTATTTGCGCACGCGCGCCTTATGGCTGCCGTGGGGCCTGCACTTTGCCTGGAACGCGGCGATGGGACCTCTTTTCGGCCTGCCGCTCAGCGGCTACAGCGGGTTTGCCAATGGCTTTTCGCCGGTCGTGCAAAGCTCGCCGGCGGGTCCGGAGTGGCTGACGGGCGCCGATTATGGACCGGAGGGCAGCGTCATCGCTGTACTCGTGTTGTGCTTCGGCCTCTGGCTGATCATGCGGGTGACGCGGGAGTATGCGGGCCGCTATGGCTACCCGGAGATCATCCCGGGCGGCATCCCGGTGGATATCGACGCGGCAGCCCGGCGACAGCATGAGGCGGCTATGGGACCGAGCGAGCCGGCAGCGCCGAAGCTGGTCCAGATCGGCGATTTGCCCCCGGCCGCAGCACCGCCGGAACGGCCGCAGGCGCAGATGCCTCCCAGGGACGAATAGCTAGCTCCCCCGTCCCGCAGGTAGTTTCGACTTCGCACACATACCCTCGTCACTCTCTCCTTGTCAGGGCTATGCAGAGAGGCGCATCATGCCCGCATAGAGGGTTCGCCATGGACAATCGGCACAGTTTGCGGAAGGCTGGTCAGCCAGTCGCGCTGACCGTTTTTGCCGTGGCGTCTGCATTGCTCGCTCCGCTGGCTTTCTCACAGACCCAGGTCTTCATCGTGCAGACCGAACATCAGCAGAACATTCCTCCCTTCCAAGCCACTCACGTCAAGTTTGATCAGCGGAAGCTGACGCCGCGCGGACGTCGCGAGCTGATCGTGGCTTTCACCGCCGAGCAGGGCTTTGCCCGGCGTCCGTTGCCGCTGGATACCCATGGTCTGGTGCTGCACGCGAACGGTGCGCTGAAGCCGGATGGAATGGATTACGAGGAGGAATTGCAGAAGCATGGCATCAGCTCGAAGGCGGGCGACCGGCTGGTGATCTCCGATATCAAGATCGAATCGGAGAAAGTTGTGCTCGAGTTCAACGGCGGCCCGGACCACAAGCATAAATACCTGCGCCACATTCAAATCGGCGCCGGGATGGGCACCTCGCCCGTAGTGCAGGACAATGGCCAGGACCCGGTGGGCTCGCGGCTCACTCTGGTCTTCGATAAATACGTGCCGGACATCTCGCCCGATCAGCTTCGCGGGCTGATCCAGCCGGTAATGGACTTCAACGTAAAGACGCCGCTCGAAGCCTATGTGGACACGCTGCCACCCAAGCTGAAGGAAGCCATCCTGAACCATCACGTGCTGGTGGGCATGGATCGCAAGATGGTGATCTACGCGCTGGGGCAGCCGCACGATAAGGTGCGGGAGCAGGACAATGGGGTTCCATTTGAAGAATGGATTTATGGCGAGGCGCCGCAGACGACGCAGTTTGTCCGTTTTGAAGGCATTCGCGTGGTGAGGGTGGAGGTCGCCGCTGTCGGTCAGGACCTGGTGGTTCGCAACCAGGATGAGACCGGCGGCTACATGGGCACCGGGGACACCCATGAGGTAAAGATGGGCGATGCCACGCCTTCCGCGGATGGTGAGGGCGACCACAAGCGCAAGGCGCCCTCGCTGCGCTTGCCGGGCGAGGAACTGCCAGGCACCATGCAGCCGGTCCAGCAGCCGGTCCAGCCGGATACCAAACCGCAGCCGATACCTCCGCCGCCCGGATCTGCGCCGGAACCGACGGGACACTGGACGAACGCGCAAAATACGACCGCAGGGCTGGGGCGGACGAGCTGAACTATGAGCTGAACCCCAGAACTCAACCGCGGGAGCCTCATGTACACTTAGGAGAGCGGGACGCCGCCTTCTGCCTCACTCCAAACTTCATCGATGAGAAGAGTTGCAGGGTCAAAAGGCCACATTCGGCCGCATGAATGCGGCTCGAAGTTGCGTGCCGGAATCAGGTTTCGAGGAGCGATAGAGAGTCATGGCCAAGATTGCAAAGACCGCAGATCGGCAGAAGGTGATGGATACGTCCAAGAGCACGGACTGTCCCAAGTGCAACAAGCCCACGCGCATTGTGAAGCGTGTGAAGGACCGCGAGCGCGGCGTTCCCGGCGGAGTGTACATCTCCTGCTCGGCTTGCGATTTTTACGAGAAGCTCTAACGTACGAGAAGCTATAGGCGCGGCAATTCGAAAAGATGTGTGAGCCTGGCCTATGCGGCCGGGCTCATTTCATTTCGTAGGGTTGCTCTTTGCCATGTCGCTGAGGATGGCCTGCGCGGCGGCCTTTGGATCGGGTGCTGCCGTGATGGGCCGTCCGATCACCAGCATGCTGGCGCCGGCGGCGAGCGCAAATTGCGGGGTTGCGATGCGTTTTTGGTCGCCCGGGTCGGAGCCGGCGGGCCGGATGCCCGGCGTAACCAGCAATGCTTTGGGCAACGCACTGCGCAGCGCCGCGGCTTCGGCCGGAGAACAGACCATGCCTTCGATGCCGCACTCCGCAGCGAGACGTGCGAGCCGCAGGACCTGTTCGACAGGCGCGGCGGAGACACCGGTCTCCGCGAGAGCCACCGCATCCATGCTGGTGAGTACGGTAACGGCGACGAGACGTGGCGGGCGCGGCAGGGAACGGGCGGCTTCGGCGGCAGCATTCAGCATCGCCCGGCCCCCGGCCGCGTGGACGGTGAGCAGGTCCGGCTCGAGCCTGGCCAGCGAGCGGATGGCGGAGCTGACGGTGTTGGGGATGTCGTGGAGCTTGAGATCGAGGAAGATGGAGTAGCCACGCTGCTTGAGCTCGCGGACGACGCTGTCGCCGCTCGCGAGAAAGAGCTCAAGACCGACTTTGAACCATGAAACGGAGCCGGCAAACTGATCGACACACCTTAGAGCAGCGGCTGCATCGGGAAAGTCGAGAGCGACGATCAGCCGGTCCTTAGCTGCTTGCCCTGGGGCCGTTGGCGCGGGAGAGGTCGGCGGCATGGTAGTTACCATGCTGTCATCTTACGGGCGCGACGGCTGTGAAGAACGGGGCAGGTCTGGAGTGAATATCGCTGATAAATGGCGACTGAAGCCGGGTGATGTATGCCCGGCTCCCGGGTTTACATGCCCGGTTTGGTCAACATGGCGACTTCGGTGGACGAGGGCCTGGCGTCGACCAGATCGATCCGTACCCGAACCGTGCCGCGATGGCTGAAGCCGAGACGCTTGGCCGCAGCATAGGAGAGATCGACTACGCGGGTCTCGATCATCGGGCCGCGGTCGTTCACGCGAAGGACCAGGGAACGGTGGTTGCGCAGGTTGGTGACCCGCACCAGCGAGCCCAAAGGCAGGGTGCGGTGAGCGCAGGTCATCGCATTCATGTCATAGGCTTCGCCGGTCGCAGTCGGCAGGCCCTGCAGGGCGTGGCCATACCAGGAGGCGCGGCCGAACTGGAACCAGTGCTGGCGATGGACCGTCGGCGTTGCGGCGGTATTGCCAGCCGCTTGCGCCGCATGGACCGAGTTGGCCGTCGGAGCGCTCGTGAAGCAGAAAGCCGTCGCCATGAGAGCGGCCGCAACGATAGGAAATCGTAGAGAGCGATTCGTATTGGTGTTGGCTGTCTTCATCATCGGCTGTTCACATTTTACGGAGGCGGGCATCTTCAAAGCAAACAAATTAGGCTGTTTATTTGCCTTAAAATGGTTGCAATCCGATGGCGATTGTGTTACTTCGGTCACGAAATTCGCATAGTCGGTGCAACCATATAGACGATTTGCAGGGCCGATTTTGCGGAGATCGGGGGCGGCCACCAAAAAGGAGATCCAAGTGTCGCTCTTATTGGCGATAGTCCAGGGCCTGACACCTGGGCGAAGGGGGAGGCTGGCTCTCCTTTGTGTATTGGTCATGAACAGATCGGGTGGGGTATGACCATGGCGACCTTTCCTGCGAACCGCGCTTGCTGGATCAGGCTCAGGCCTGCTGGAACTCAGGCTTGCTGGATCAGGCTTAGAAGGTAATCTTCGTGCGAAAGCCGGCGACCACGACTGTCTGGCGGGTGGGATTGCCCCAGGCTGGACGAACCACTGCCCAACAGGCTGCACCAGCAACCAGGGGTCAGGTTGCTCTTGTACTTCAACTCCACCAGGTGTTCTGCGCCCAGCCGAGGGCCGCCGAGGGCGATGCTGTTCTCGCCGGCGTGAGAACCATACATTGGCCAAAACATCTGCGCGAGCGACTGGTGCGGCGGGGAAGTTGCTATCGCGGTCTGTGCGTGTGCCGCACCGCGGACTAGAAGAAGCACGACAAGTGGAGACCGGAACCATGCTTGCGCAGTGGAGGACGCAAGGGGAAAACATGCAACCAACGTTTCGAGTGATCGCGCCCTGAGTGACCCCGCGCACCGGAAGACTCTGCTAGAAATAGATTCGCTGTGCTCGCGCAGGATTCGCTCTGCGGGTACAGCGTTACCGAATCCGAAAGATCGTCGATTTACCTGGTGAATCTCAACAGATATGGACTACGTGCTCTCACTCGATCAGGGAACGACCAGTTCACGCGCCATTCTTTTCGGACACGATGGTCGCATCGTCAACGTAGCTCAGCACGAGTTCAAACAGATCTTCCCGGACGATGGCTGGGTGGAGCACGACCCCTACGACATTCTTACTTCGCAGCTCACATCTGCTGTCGAAGTGCTGGGCCGCGCCCAGGTGCGGCCTCGCGATCTGGCTGCGCTGGGCATCACAAACCAGCGTGAGACAACGCTGGTATGGGATCGCAAGAGCGGAAAACCGGTCTACAACGCGATCGTCTGGCAGGACCGTCGAGGCGCTCCGTTGTGCACGAAGCTCAATCAGGACGGGGCCGAAGATCCTATCCGGCAGAAGACAGGACTGCTGATCGATCCATATTTCTCTGCGACCAAGATCGCGTGGATCCTCGACAATGTGCAGGGCGCGCGGGCCGACGCCGAGGGCGGCAAGCTGGCCTTCGGCACGGTGGATAGCTGGCTGGTGTGGAACCTGACCAGCGGCAAGCGCCACATCACCGACCGGACCAACGCAAGCCGCACCATGCTTTACAACATCGTGCAGGACCGATGGGACACGGAATTGCTGAAGCTCCTGAACATTCCGGAGAGCATGATGCCGGAGGTGGTGTGGTCGAGCGAGCCTGTGGGACAAGTCACCACTTCGCTGGGGCTGGGCGAGGTGCAGATTGCGGGCATCGCGGGGGACCAGCAGGCGGCTCTCTTCGGACAATTGTGCACCGCACCGGGCGACGCAAAGAACACGTACGGCACGGGATGCTTCCTGCTGCAGAACATCGGCAGCAAGTTCACTCTCTCTGCCGAGCGCCTCATCACGACGCTGGTCTGCTCAACGGAAAAGAAGCTGGAGTACGCGCTGGAAGGCAGCATTTTTGTAGGCGGCGCGGTGGTGCAGTGGTTGCGCGACAACATGCGATTCTTCCCGGCGTCTCCAGATGTGGAGAGCGTGGCAGCATCGGTCGATTCCTCGCGCAATGTGGTTTTCGTGCCCGCCTTCACCGGCCTGGGTGCGCCCTACTGGGATCCTTATGCCAGCGGCATGATCATCGGCATTCAGCGCGGCACCGAGATCGGGCACATAGCCCGGGCGGCTCTCGAGAGCATCGCGTTCCAGGTCGCAGACGTCCTTCATGCGATGGATCAGGACACACGCAATTCCTTCCGTGAGCTGCGCGTGGATGGCGGCGCAGCCGCGAACGACATGTTGATGCAGTTCCAGGCAGATCTGCTGCAGTTGCCGGTGCGCCGGCCTGCCGTGCTGGAGACTACGGCGTTGGGCGCAGCCTATTTGGCTGGACTCGCCGTCGATTTCTGGAAGAGCACTGACGAGATCGCGAAGCTGCGCGAGCCGGATACGACCTTCCAGCCCAAGGCCGACGCGAAGCAGATGGAAAAACGGCAGGCCAAATGGAAAGATGCCGTGCAGCGTTCCCGCAAGTGGACCGAGGAAGCAGAATGAATCGCGAACAGATGGTGCAGCGTGTGCGTGACCGCAAAGATCCGTGGGATGTGGTCGTCATCGGTGGAGGCGCGACGGGCGCCGGAGTTGCAGTGGACGCGGCATCTCGCGGCTTTGCGGTGCTCCTTCTGGAGCGCGAAGATTTCGCCAAAGGAACTTCTAGCCGGAGCACCAAGCTGGTCCATGGCGGCGTGCGCTATCTGGAACAGGGCAACGTTTCGCTAGTGATGGAAGCGCTGAAGGAGCGTGGGCTGCTGCGGCAGAATGCGCCCCATCTGGTGCACGATCTGGCATTCATTGTGCCGAACTACTCCTGGTGGGAGGCGCCGTTCTACGGCATCGGCCTGAAAATCTACGACATGCTGGCGGGCAAATATGGCTTCGGCAAATCGCAAGTGCTCACGCGCGAAGAGACGATTAAGGAAATCCCGACGCTTCGCGAAGATGGCCTGCGTGGCGGAGTCGTTTATTATGACGGCCAGTTCGACGACTCCCGTTTGCTGATTCATCTCATTGCCACGGCCGTCGATCTTGGCGCGACCGCGATTAACTATGCGCCGGTGGTGGCCCTATCCAAGGACGCGGATGGATTCATCAACGGAGTGACCGCTAAGGATAGCGAGACGGGTGAGAGCTTTGCGATTAGCGCGCGGGTGGTGGTGAACGCGACCGGTATCTTTACCGATGAACTGCGTCACCTCGCCGATGAGAGCGTTGCCCCCATGGTGGAGCCCAGCCAGGGCATCCACCTGGTGCTGGACCGCTCCTTCCTGCGCGGCGACACGGCCATCATGGTTCCCCACACCAGCGATGGCCGCGTGATGTTTGCCATTCCCTGGCATGAACATACTCTGCTCGGCACCACGGATACACCGATCGACACGCCTTCTTACGAACCGCTGCCGTTCGAGCAGGAGATCGAATTCGTGCTCGAAACCGCGAGTCAATACCTGAGCCATAAGCCAACACGCGAGGACGTGCTGAGCGTGTACGTGGGCATTCGACCGCTGGTGAAGACCTCCGGTTCCGATGCCGGGAAAACTTCCGCGCTCTCCCGCGATCACACCATCCATATTGACGCCTCGGGACTGCTCACAATTGTTGGCGGTAAGTGGACAACCTACCGGCACATGGCGGAAGACGCGATGAACCACGCCATCACGCTCGGCCGGCTCGACGATCGGCCGTGCGCAACGCAGCATCTGCGTATCCACGGCTACAGTGAAGACAGCGATCGATACGGGGCGCTTTCGGTATACGGCGCGGATGCAGCCGCCATACAGGCGCTCGCCGCCGGCGATCCCGAGCTGGCCCGGCAGCTTCATCCGGCTCTGCCTTACATCGGCGCGCAAGTTGCGTGGGCCGCGCGCGAAGAGATGGCACGCTCCCTCGAGGACGTTCTCGCGCGCCGCACGCGAGCCTTGTTCCTGAACGCACGCGCAGCGGTAGAGATGGCGCCGGCTGTCGCCACTCTGCTCGCGCGCTTGCTCGGCCGCGATGAGGCATGGGCAGGGCAGGAGGTCGCGCGTTTCCGCGATCTTGCCGCGCAGTACTTACTGCAGAAGATCGCTACTGCTACAGCGGCATAGCCGATCGAATACCCAATCTAGAGGAGCCGTCGATGCGATCACCGATGCTGGGCGAATTCATGGGCACGATGATGATGATCCTGCTGGGAGATGGCGTGGTCGCCGCCGTCCTGCTCAAGCGCTCCAAGGCAGAGAACTCCGGATGGATGGTCATCACCACGGGATGGGCCTTCGCTGTGCTCTGCGGCATCTTCACCGCCATCCTGTTTGGGAGCAAAGATGGTCATGTGAATCCCACCATTACACTCGCCTTTGCTGTTCAATCGGGCAGCTTTGCCAAACTGCTTCCCTACGCGGTCGCTCAATTTGCCGGCGGCTTCTGTGGCGCGGTGCTGGTATGGCTCTTCTATCTCCCGCACTGGCGGGTCACTGAAGATCCAGAGGCCAAGCGCCTTATCTTCTGCACTGCGCCGGCAATCCGCTCCTATGCCTCGAACCTTTTTTGCGAGATCGTCGCCACCTTCGTGCTTGTCCTGGTCGCCGGCTCCATGAGCTCAAAGCTTGTGTTCGCCACGGGAGCCGCCGCAGGTCTCAGCCCGTATCTTGTGAGCTGTCTGGTGTGGGGCATCGGCCTTTCGCTCGGCGCCACCACCGGTTATGCCATCAATCCAGCACGCGACCTCGGCCCGCGTATCGCGCACGCTGTGCTGCCGATTGCCGGAAAGGGGCATTCGGATTGGAGTTATGCCTGGGTGCCGGTCATCGGTCCCATCATCGGCGCGTCCGCTGCCGGCTTGCTGCTGCGACTGCTAGGCGCCTAAATGAAAATCTGTGGCCGGTGCTGTCTATTCAGTGAAGCGGCCAGAGGGTTGCGGATCCGAAGATCGCCACACCGGCGGTAAGACAAACGACGTAGTCGCCGGGATGACCGCTTTGCAATGTACCAGCAAAGTTGAGCGGCAACAGAAGGCATCCCGTGACAGCATTCCGTCATCGGGCCGGCGCGGAAGCGCTCAGGTGCTATGTCGCAGGCCGACACTGCGGAGGATGCGCCGTACTTTCTTGGGAGAGATGGAGAGCCGCGCGGCAACACGGGAGACCTTCTTGCCCTCGCGCAGCCATACCTGGGGGATCACCACTTCGGCGAACTCCTCGGTCATCTGCTGGAATGTCTTGCGACCGACGATACCCTGGGACCACGCGCGCAATGTCTCATCAATGCCGATGGAGCGCATGATCTTCGATTTAAGAATTGCTAACTCTTCTCCGAGATGATCGCGATCGTAGGAACGGAGCAGTGCCGTGGACTCCATCTCGCAACGGCGTGCTTCTTCCCATTCGCGAAAAAAATCGCTGGCCGCCACCATGCCACAGACGATGTGCGCGCCCGCCAGCAGGCGCCGGTTCTGGGTCTGCAGTGCGAGCTGCACGGCCTCTTCCGCATAGCGGCGTGCCTGGTGCGCATGCGCTGCGATGTTTGCATCCTCGCCGAGCTCCTCTTCCACGCGCGCGTTCTCCGCATAGGCCTCCAGAATGCGGGCACGAGCCATCAGGATGAGGTCGTGCTTGCTGTGTGCCAGATCGTATGCCTTCGCGCCTTCGACCGCCGCACGCTCGATGTCGCCGAGATCGAGATGCAGATGCCCTCCGTTAACCAGCACCGAGCCCGTGCCGCCATGATGCTGATGCAGCGCGTAGATCCTTCCCGCCTCGTCCAGGTCGGCCAGCGCCTGATGACAGAGCGCCATGTAGCGGCGCTTCAAGCTTCCGCTGCCGTTCGATGCACGCTGTCCACCGCGCGACGGCTGGGCTCGTGTGTCCAGCTGCTTGCGTAGATTGAGCGCAAGCAGGCGTTTTACATAGGCGGCATTCACCAGGGTGCGGGCGAGGTTGCGGTGGTCGGCATTGTGCCGCTGATAGATGACGACCGCGCGCTGATAGTGCGCCAGCGACTCGGCATATTCACCCGTACGGCGCACGATTCGGCCGCGAGCGGAGCTGATGTTGCCGAGCGAGATATCGTCGTCCGTCGTGCGCAGTTGTTCTTCGGCTTGATCGAGCAGGGACCACGCTTCCTTTGGCTCGGCGCGCTGAAAGGCCAGCCAGGCCTCCTGAATCTGGATGGCCGCGGCCAGCTTCTTGAGTTCGAGATGCTGGGCCAACTGACGCGCGGCAACGATGTCTTCGGAGGCTTTCTGATATTCGCCCTTCTTGCGATGGGCGCGTCCTTTCCAGAAGTGCGCCAGCACGCTCAGGTGCTCACTTCCCAGTTCCCGTTCCGCTACCAACACGAAGCCGAGGAGCTCGATGGCACGATCCGTATCCTCGTGTGCCATGGCGGCGAATGCCTCGGCCATCCGGACCATCAGGAAATCGCGCAGCGGCATTTGCGCCCGGGCTTCGGGAGGGATCTGTTGCAACAGGTCGTCGACGAGCTGGGGAGACTCGTAGCCCAGGTCCACCCATTGCGCCAGACATAGCAAGAAGGGCGCTTGCACCGCACCCAATGCGCTCACGGTGATCCCTTCGCAGTCCAGGTGGCCCAGCTTGGCGATGCCCTCCTGCACCCGCCGTGCCTCGATCGCATCGTTCAACTCCTCGAGAAGCTGAATCGTCACGGATATTGCGGGGAGGCCTGGCGCTCGGGCTGGCATGGCGCTCATTGTAGGGCGCTCATCCGAAACGGTCGAGCAGAAAACGGCAGATTGCCTTAACTGTTCACAAATGGGAAGGTACTCGTCCGAATCGGACTAGCGTCCATTTGGCCCTTCGACGCTTGCTGCCGGGGCGGAAGATCGCGTCTACTCCGGGAGTTGGTCAGAGCATGGCCGGGCATTATGCCGCTCGCAGATCAGCGAGCCACTTTCAAGCAGGAGTCAGCAATGTCGATCGCATCCGTGAGCAAGTCGAGCGTTTATCGCTTCAGCGCAGAGACCACCGACGGGGAAGGAAGCATGAAGGCTCTGCTGGGAGGCAAGGGTGCTGGGCTGGCCGTAATGGCGCGGCTTGGCGTGCCGGTGCCTCCGGGCTTCACCATTCCGACAAGCGCGTGCCGCCATTACCTGAAGCACAAACAGCTACCGGAGGAGTTGGAGCGTGCGATGGACACGGCGGTCGCATGGCTGGAAGGGAAGCAGAGGCAGCGCTTCGGCGGCACCGAGCGGCCTTTGCTGGTAAGCGTGCGCTCCGGTGCGGCGGTATCGATGCCGGGAATGATGGATACGATCCTGAACGTTGGGCTCAGCGGAGCCAATGTGGAGGGACTGGCGGCGGCACATGGCGGCTTGCGGTTCGCGCTCGATTCCTACCGGCGGCTGATCCAGATGTTCGGCGCCGTCGTCCTCGAGGTGCCCAAGGCGCGGTTTGACGAGATTCTGGAGCGAGTGAAACGCGAACGCAAGGTTGCGTTCGACTTCGAGCTGAACGAAGACGCACTGCGCACCGTGATTGCCGAATTCAAGGCGTGCGTGCTGCAGCATGCGGGACGGCCATTTCCTGAGGATGCGCGGGAGCAGCTCCTGATGGCGACTGAAGCAGTGTTTGAATCGTGGACCAACGCGCGTGCCCAGCACTACCGCCGCATGTACAGCATTCCAGAAGAGGCGGGGACAGCCGTGACCGTGCAGGCGATGGTCTTCGGCAACTCCGGCATGGACAGCGGCACCGGCGTTGGCTTCACGCGCAATCCCATCACTGGCGACCCGGCGATCTTTGGCGAGTTCCTGCCCAATGCGCAGGGAGAAGATATCGTCGCAGGCATTCGCACGCCGCTGCCGCTCGCGGAACTCGCGAAGACGATGCCGGCGATCGATGCGCGGCTTCGCTCCATCACCAAGCGACTGGAAAAGCATCTGCACGAGGTGCAGGACTTCGAGTTTACGGTGCAGATCGGCGAACTCTTCCTGCTGCAGACCAGGACTGCGAAGCGCAGCGCGCTCGCGGCGTTGCGCTGTGCGGTCGACATGGCCCATGAAGGGCTTATCTCCAGGACCGAAGCACTGGAGCGCGTGAAGCCGGAGCAGGTCAATGAGATTTTGTCGCCGCAGCTCGATCTCTCGGAGGTAGATGTCGCGCCGGTAACGCATGGGCTTCCGGCGTCGCCCGGTTCGGCGGTGGGACAGATCGCCCTGACAGCGGACCGTGCTGTGACCATGGCTGGCAAACATCGCGCGACGCCCATCATCCTGGTTCGGCAGGAGACGGTGGCGGACGACATTCACGGCATGGAGGCCTCGGTTGGTTTTCTGACGGCGCATGGCGGAGCGACCAGTCATGCCGCGGTGGTCGCGCGTGGCATGGGCAAGTGCTGCATCACCGGCGCCCACGCTGTGATGGTGAATGAGCAGGCACGTACGGTGAAGATCGGCGACCTGCTGCTGCGCGAAGGCGACTGGCTGTCGCTCGACGGTCTCTCCGGTCAGGTATTTGCGTGCAAGGTACCGTTGCGTGCCGGTTCGTTGCACAACGCCATGCTGCATGAGTTCCTGGGCTGGGCAAAGTGCGTCGCTATCACACCGATACGCGCCAACGCAGATACGCCCAGCGACGCGGAGCGCGCACGGCGCGCTGGGGCTACCGGCATCGGCCTGTGCCGGACAGAGCATATGTTCTTTGCTCCCGAGCGGCTGGAGTGGATCCGGGCCATGATCCTGACCGAGGACGCTGACCAGCGACAGCAGGCCCTGAATCATTTGCTGCCGATGCAGAAGGCGGATTTCGAAGCGCTCTTCCGTAGCATGGATGGCCTGCCGGTCACCATCCGGCTGATCGATCCGCCGCTGCACGAGTTTCTGCCCCGACTGGAAGAGATTGACGAGCGCCTGCGCCGCGCCCGTCAGCGCGGTCACCACCTCGGAGAGATCGCGGCGCTGGAACGTCTGCGGGCGCGCACGCGGGATCTGCAGGAGACCAATCCGATGATGGGCCATCGCGGCTGCCGCCTGGGCATCACGCATCCGGAGATCATCGTGATGCAGGTGAGGGCGATCCTGGAGGCTGCGATCGCGGTGCAGAGAAAGGGCGTGCGAACGGTGCCGGAGATCATGGTCCCGCTGGTCGCCGGAGTCAACGAAGTTCGGGCGATGCGCAAGCTGGTGGATGAGACGGCGGAGGCTGTCTTTGCCGAGCTGCGACAGTCCACGACCTATAAATTCGGCGCCATGATCGAGCTGCCGCGAGCGGCAGTATGCGCGGGATCGATCGCCAAGGAGGTCGACTTCCTTTCCTTTGGCACCAATGATTTAACGCAGATGACCTTCGGCTTCTCCCGGGACGACGCGGGAAAGTACCTCGACGCGTATATCGAGGCTGGGATTCTGACAAAGGATCCGTTCATTACTCTCGACCGCGAAGGAGTGGGAGCGCTGATGCAGATGGCGATCGAGCAGGCCCGTCAGGCAAATGCGGAGATCAAGATTGGCGTCTGTGGCGAACACGGTGGCGATCCGGAGTCCATCGAATTCCTGGAGACGCTTGATCTGAACTATGTCTCCTGTTCACCGGCGCGTATTCCCGCGGCACAACTGGCACTTGCCCATACCGCCATCGCCGGTGAGGGACGCCCTTCGACAATCGTACCGATGGAGACGCGAGAGACGTTGGGAATTGCGATGTAGATGTAGAGGCATGAGGGCGCAACCGCGGGAGCGCTTTGGTCGCCATGCGGGTTTACGGGACATGCTCCTGCATCCGATACAGTAGGGGAAGGCTCAGATCGATTCCGTTGCCGTTGGATAAACGGACGGAACGACCCGAAGCGGTGTGCGGAGCCGCGCATCAGCCCACGTCCCAATGACTCCTCCAGTGTGTCTTACCATCGCGGGATTCGATCCCTCGTCCGGTGCCGGCGTCACCGCCGACCTCAAGACCTTTGCCGCGCACGGCGTTTATGGCGTGGCTGCAATCACCGCGTTGACCGTGCAGTCGACCCAGGGCGTCCGCGCGCTCGAACCGATACGGCCCTCACTTTTCCGCGAGACCCTGGAGTGCCTGGCGGCGGATATCCCATTGGCCGGAGTCAAGCTGGGCATGCTGGCTGGCGCCGGGCTGGTGGCGGAGGCGGAGCATTTCCTGCGGGCGCGACCTGAACTGCGGGGAAAAGTAGTGCTCGATCCCGTGTTGCGATCCAGTTCAGGCGCAGCGCTGCTGGATGCCGAGGGCACAGCGCTGCTGCGCGAACGGCTGCTGGGGGTGGTGGGCTGGATTACCCCCAACCTCGATGAACTGGCGCTGCTGACAGGTGTAGAGGTGCGGACGCGGGAGCAGGTGCCGGCCGCTGCCGAGCGGCTAGCCAGGCAAGCGGCGAGCATTGGCAATCCCGGGCTTGCCATCGTCGTGACCGGCGGCCATCTCGACCGGCCCGATGACTACCTGCTGCTGAATGGGCAGGGAAGCTGGTTGCCTGGCGAGCGGGTGGAGACGCGCTCCACCCATGGGACCGGCTGCGCCTTTCTCCAGCGCGCTCCTGGCTGAGCTGGTGCTGGGACGGGATGGTAGAGACGCGGTAGAGGCGGCGAAGCGCTACGTCGCTGATGCTTTGCGGGCTGCCTATCCGGTAGGGCAGGGCCGAGGTCCGCTGCACCATCTCTTCGGATACAAGCCTTCCAGGAAATAGCGTCTTATTCCAGAAAATAGCGTGTTAATTGGGTCGCGTCGGCCTCCGCTGCGTCGCGTCGGCGTCCTGCGAATTCCCGCTGTGCGCCGTATCTTGAACGGGAAGATCCGCTGCAGTATCGGGTCGCGTGTGGCGGGCGGCGACGATGTCTTCCTGCAGCACGACGAAGCGGCGGATGTATTTGAGGGGATGGGGGGCTTCCACCATCTCGCGCAGATGGTAGAGCCATGAATCGGCCTTGAGCATGCGGCGGGCGAAGGCGCGGCGGTGGACGGTTACGATCTGGCCGTCTTTTCTGCGCTGCGGATAGCTGACGGCCGGGACCATGAAGCTCATCTGCAGGCCGGCCTTCCAGAAAGCCTGCGCAAACTCATGGGAAAAAAGCAGCGAATAGCAGTTGCGGCCCTGGCACAGGTGGTCAATGGCCTCGTCGAAGCCGAGCCACTCCGGTGCCGCAAAGGCCCGATACCATGCACGGAAGTCGAATCCGTTGGATCGGGCCTGTAGAACGATATGCCGAAGAACCTCTTGCCGGGTCATTCCGTCCCCCTGGGGTGGAGTGCGGGTTAGGCGTTGAGTGATTGGAGACTACAGCGAAATTTCTTGCAAGCATAAAATGCGCGGCGTCCGGTAGCCAGAACTTTCCGTCTTTGAATAGTGAGTGCCCGGTCCGCCATTCGCAGGGCCTATCTGAACGCGTAACTTGGATGCGCGGGACGGCCGCCGGGAATTCTGACTTATCGTGTCCGTTCGGACCCAATCCAGGGAGAGCAGCTCAAGTTGAGGAATGTTTACCATCTTCGGGGCAGATCGGCTGGAATGCAGCGGTGCTGTTGCCTGCTGGGCCTGGTGTTTGCCCTTGCGTGGCCGATGACCATGCGCGCCGAGGAGCGGGTGATCCACACCAATCCGCTGAACCGGAAGCCGGAGGTGCGCGCGGCTTACGAGCGCTTCTATACGCTTGACTACGACGGCGCGTTGAACCGCTTTCGGAAGGTTCAGCAGGCGCACCCGGACGATCCGATGGCGGCCGACTACGTACTCGAAACGGTCCTCTTCCACGAGCTTTACAACCTGGACCTGCTGGACACAACGCTCTACGCACACGACGGCTTCCTGACCGGCAAGCATCAGGTAGTCGAGGATAAAGCCCTTTCCGCATACATCGAAGATCTCTCTGGCAAAGCCATTCAACTGGCCGAGGAGCGGCTGCGGAAGAACCCGAAGGACGTGGATGCGCTGTACGCGCGCGGCTGGTCGAAGAGCCTGCGGGCGACTTATGTAGGTCTGGTCCAGCGGTCGTTTATTTCGGCGTTGCGGCTGGCGCTGCGGGCACGCAACGACAACGATCGGGTGCTGGAGATCGATCCGGATTATGTCGACGCAGAGCTGGTGGTGGGGATACACCAGTACGTCGTCGGCTCTTTGCCGCTGGCGATCAAAATGGTGGCCGGATTGGCCGGCATCCATGGCAATAAAGAGAAGGGGCTCGCCATGCTGCGCGATGACGGCGAGCATGGCGTGACGACATCGGTGGAAGCGCGGACGGCGCTGGCCCTCTTCCTGCGCCGGGAGGCCAAGTACGACGAGGCGGCGGAGTGGAATGATTCACTGAAGCGGCAATATCCGCACAACTTTCTGTTCTGGCTCGAAGCAGCCAATCTGCAGAAGGACGCAGGCCGCGCGCAGGCGGCGATCGTGCTCTATCGTGCTCTGCTGGACCAGTCGCGGCATACGGGCTACTTCACCAACGCACGTCTGGAGCTGGCATGGTACGGGTTGGCCGATACGTTGCGCGGACAGCGAGACGCTGCCGGAGCCGCGGATGCCTTCGAGCATGTATCGGCGCAGCCTACGGTAAGCCCGGACCTGCGGCGCCGCGCCCAGCTTGGCGCAGGCATGGAATACGATCTGCTTGGAAAGCGCAATCAGGCCGAAGCGGCGTATCGTGATGTATTGGCTTTGGGAGACAGTGAGCAGGCCTCCGACGCCCGCCGTTACCTGAAGGCGCCATACAAGGGTTGAGTTATGACAGGATCTGCCTGTTTGACTTCATGGAACTTCGGGTGACGCAGTTGCGTCCTATCGTTTAGAACCGGAAATCATGTATTTGCGGGAGAGAAGGCAATGGCGTACTACTGCAGCAGTTGTGGCAAGCCAATAGCAACGGACGCGAGGCACTGTCCAAATTGCGGACACGCCGTCGGCGGAGCTTTTGACGGTGCGAATGCAGTTCCGCCTTCCGCGTCCCAGCGGCGCCTGGTCCGTCCGCGCCTGGGCCGCATTATCGCCGGGGTGTGTCAGGGAGTCGCCGTCACTTACGGGTGGAACCCGACTCTGGTGCGGATCGCGTTCGTTCTCCTGGCGTGCTTTAGCGGAGCAGGCCTGATCCTTTACATTGTCCTGTGGGTGACAGCGCCGGAGGAGCCGTTGCTGTTGCCGACCGCCGTTACGTATCCACCGCCGGCGAATCCCCAGGCATAGCGCGAACTCCGTCGGATGCGGTCGGCGCGCAATGCGGTCAAGAGAGTTGAGCCTTTCAGCATGAGCGAGCTCCTCCACCATGAGGATCGCGGGCGTGGGCCATGCGTGGTCTTTCTGCACCCTACTCCTGTCGATCATTGCTTCTGGCGGCCCGCGGCTGCGCTGCTGGAGCCGGAGTATCGCGTACTGCTGCCGGACCTGCCCGGTCACGGGCTCTCGCCGCTCGGCGATGAGATCACCAGTATGGAGACGATGGGTAGCGCCGTGCTCCGGCTGCTGGACGCGCTCTCTATCGAGAGTGCCATCTTCTGCGGTTGCTCCATCGGCGGCTATCTGTTGTACGAACTGTGGAGGCAGGCGCCGGAGCGGGTGAAGGCACTGGCCATCTGCAGCGCCAAGCCGCACGCCGACACCCCGGAGACAAGGCGCGCGCGCGAAGCCACCATTGCAGAGATCGAGCGGCATGGCACTCCGCGGTTCTTCGATGCCATGCTGGACTCGCTCGTCGGGGCGCCGGCGAAGGAGCGGGATGCCGACATTCTGCACCGGCTGTGCGCCATGATGGAGCGCATGTCTACCGAGTCGGCGATTGCAGTGCAGCGCGCGCTCGCTGCGCGGCCGGACTCCAGGGCGACGGCAGCGACGATCCACGTACCGACGGCTGTGCTGGCAGCGGCGCTCGACCGCGGATCGAGCCCGGCAGAGATGCGGGAGCTGGCCAACGCTGTTTCCGGGTCGACGTTTTACCTGCTGCAGGAGATGGGCCACTACGCGCCCTACGAGCAGCCACGGCTGGTGGGCGCGTTGCTGCGTCGCTTCGCCGACGAGAACACTCCGGAGTAATTCCGCGCTAACTGTGTTCATCCTGGGCGCATGCCGGTCCAGGCAGACGCCTATGGGAAGATGGGAGCATCGCTATTCCCACACGAGGAATCTCCCCTTGCCCAGAAAGTCTGAGTCGGTCGCAGCGCGGCCCTTCCGCTACAACCCCGACGGTCAACTCCTATGCGATGCGGTGCCGCTGGAGAAGCTGGCTGACCGCTATGGCACCCCGTTCTATTGCTACAGTGCGTCCCAAGTGCGCGAGCGGCTCGCGCTCTTCGGCAAACACTTCAAGCGGCACGACCACCTGATCTGCTACGCGGTAAAGGCGAATTCGAACCTGTCGCTGCTACGAATGCTCGCGCGCGAGGGCGCGGGCTTTGACATTGTCTCCGGCGGGGAACTCGAGCGGGTGCGCCGCGCGGACAAGCGGGCCGTGGCCCGGACGGTCTTTTCGGGAGTCGGGAAGACCGCGGACGAGATGGACCTGGCGCTACGCGCGGGCATTCTGCTGTTCAACGTGGAGAGCGAGCAGGAGCTGGAATTGCTGGCGGAGCGGGCAGCGAAGCTGCGCAAGAAAGCGCGAGTGGCGCTGCGGGTGAATCCGGATGTCTTCGCGGAGACGCACCCATACATTTCGACCGGCCTGCGCGAGCACAAGTTCGGCATCGACATCGATCGCGCGCGCGAGGTCTATGCGCGTGCCGCGAAGAGTAAGTGGCTGTCGCCGGAGGGCGTGAGTGTGCACATCGGCTCGCAGATTCGCAGCGCAGCTCCGTTTGGCGCCGCGCTTGCCCGGGTGCGTGCGCTGGTCGAGGAGCTGGCTGCAGACGGCATCCGAATCCGCTCGGTCGATGCGGGCGGAGGATTGGGCATTGATTACGCCGCACCTCTTGGTGCCGAGGAGTTTGACGCGGCAAAAGAAGTGGCTGACTATGCGGCCGCCCTCACCGACGGACTGCGCGGAATGCAAGTTCGCCTGGTACTCGAGCCGGGACGCTTCCTGGTGGCGCAGGCAGGCGCGCTGGTGACGCGCGTGCTCTATCGCAAGCGCAATGGCGCGAAGGAATTTCTGATCACCGATGCAGGCATGAACGACCTCATCCGGCCCGCGCTCTATGGGGCGCATCACGAGATCGTCGCGGTAGAGCGGCCGGCCGCGGACGATTCGCAGAACGCGATCATGGATGTGGTGGGGCCAGTGTGCGAGACCGGCGATTTCTTCGCGCGCGACCGGGCGATGCCCGACGTTCAACCCGGAGCGTTGATCGCGCTGCTGGACACGGGCGCGTATGCGATGTCGATTTCGTCGAACTACAATTCACGTGACCGCGCCGCCGAAGTGCTGGTGGATGGCAAACGCGTAAAGCTGGCGCGCCGGCGCGAGACGATCGAGGATCAGTTGCGCTTTGAGGAATAGGGAACAGGGATCAGGAAAATTGAGATCAGAAAACTAAAAGGCCCGCATCGCGGACCTTTTAACATTGTCTGCTTTTATCGGATGCGGTCTGCTGTCGCTCTACTGCGAGATGGAGTGTACCGAGGCGAGCGTGCCGGCTTCCGCAGGCTCAGTTGACGGAGCAGAGTAGGTGTTCGCCGGCAAGGTCTGCGGGCCGCTGGCGGTGCTCGGTCCAAGGCCCAGGGCGATCAGTGCGCGGGAATCGGGCGTCAGCTTGGTCTGCCAGCCGTGATCGGCCTGATACTTCTGCATCGCGGCTTCGGTCTGCGAGTCCCACTGGCCGCTGGGCGAGCCGGTCAGATAATTCTGGTGAATGAGTGCGGTCTGGATCTGCGTTGCGCGCTCGGGCGCGATGGCGCGCTGTCCCAAGGGATGTGCGATGCGGTGTCCTATGCGATGACTGACGCGCCGCACGGCGCCACGCTTATGCGTTGGTGCATGGGAGCTTGCCGCGAATACGGGTGTCGCCATGAGGGCCAGCATTAATGCGCTGGCGGCAGAAAAACGAAACATGCGGGATTCCTCGTTGGGGGTAGGAAGATCGCGTTCTGGTGAGACTAGCGGCATATTCATGAGATTGCAACCGCAAGAGGGGTCGGCACCCATAACTTTCGTGGGTGCCGATCTCTTGGTAACACCTAGGTGTTACTTATGGCAGTGTTCCACCGCGGTAGAAATTGCCCCGGCCGGGTTGACGTGGATCGATGATGCTGACCACAACGTCCTCTCCGCTCTTCAGGGCAGAGACCGCCGCAGCGTAGTCGCTCTTGTTGTTAATGTCAGTCTTATTGATTTTATTGATAACGGCTCCCTGGGCTAGGCCGATCTCGTCCGCAAACGATCCGGGCTTCACCTGCTGGATAAACACACCATGCACGCCCTTGGCTGTGAGTTGCTGCGGCAGGTTCACGGCGGTGACGCCGAGCTTGTCCGGACCGGACTGTTCTTCGCCTGGCCCGTTCTCGTCCGGTGTGTTGTCCTGACCGGTGAGTGAGCCAACCGTCTTGGTGCGGTCCTGAATCGTGACCGTCGCACTCTGCTGCTGTCCATTGCGCAGATAGCCGATCTTCGCGGTAGAGCCCGGGTGACGCGCGGTGATGATGTTCACCAGATCGTCGCCATCCTTGATGGGCTGGCCATCGACGGAGGTGATGATGTCACCCGTCTTGATACCGGCCTGCTCAGCCGGTCCACCTTTGGCGACGCTCGAGACCAGCACGCCTGACTTGAAGCCGTAGACGCGGCCCACAGCAGCCGGAAGATCCTGTTGGAAGGAGATGCCGATGGAGCCACGGACAACCTTGTGTTCGGGTCCGATCAGGTCGTTATAGACGGGAATAACTGTATTGGACGGCATCGCAAATCCGATGCCCTGGTAGCCGGCGGACTGCGTGTAGATCGCTGTGTTCACGCCGATGACCTGGCCATCCATGTTGATCAGCGGGCCGCCGGAGTTACCCGGATTGATGGCGGCGTCGGTCTGGATGAAGTGCTGGAACTGGCCCTTCGCACCCGGCTCGATGCTGCGGTTCTTGGCCGAGATGATGCCGGCGGTGACGGTCTTTGCAAGCTCGAACGGCTCGCCGATGGCGACCACCCATTCCCCTACCTGCGTACTGTCAGAGTTGCCCAGCTTTACCGTGGGCAGAGCGGTCGGTGCATCGATTTTGATGACTGCGATGTCGGTGTCGGGATCCACGCCAACGACTTTAGCGGGGCGGCCGTGGTCGGTCGGATTTTCGGGATCGGTGGAGAGCTTGACAAAAATTTTGTCTGCTTTGTCCACGACGTGATTGTTAGTGACGATGTAGCCGCGCGAATCGACGATGAAGCCGGAGCCGAGCGATTCACGAACACCGCCGCCATCCGGTCCGCCGCCGTCATCCGGTCCCTGTCCGCCAGGCCCGCCGAAGAAGCGGTTGAAGAAGTCCTGGAAATTGTTATCCGGACCCTGCTGCTGCTGATCGTCGTCACCGCCGCCCTGCTGGTCGTCGGGCGATTGAGGGTTGTTGGGCTGCAATGGGATCGTCCCCTGCGGGCCGCGGCGACGGCTGGTGCGGCGCTCGTGGGGCAGGGTCTCGGTGTAGATATTCACCACCGCGGGACCTACATCTTTGGCGATCTGCGTAAATTGCGTGCCCAGTTGTACCGGGCTAGGAATCTTCAGCGGAGTGGCGTCGGAGCTGTTGACCTGATTCTCGCTGCCTTTCACGCCATGGACGGCTACCGAGCCGATGAGGATGCCGGCGGAGAGGGTGGACAGTACGACAAACGTTGGAGCCAGACGGTTGAGCTTGATCCGTCTCAGTAAAGAATTCATATGCAGGTCTAACCTCGTGAGTTTCGCGATAGCTGTCGCGGTCGGTGTGCGGCGGGTGCGCCGGGGATGTGTGGAATTGTCTTGACAATTCAGTATAGATGGTTCGCAGGTTCTATCCAGACATCGCTACATCGCTGAGTTCTTAGACGCCATGAATGGCAATCGGTTTTACCCGGAAATGCAACTGATTGCAGCTTTTATGCGTTATGCAACCGGAGCTTCGTGCGCCGTGGCGTGGGCTCCGAGGGGCAGTAATTCGGTGAGGGCGATGCCGCCCAGGATCAGCAGCGCGCCAAGCGAGGCGCGTCCGGAGAGCCGCTCACCATAGAAAAGAAACGAAGTCAGGAAAGCGAAGACTGGCTCGAGTGCCAGGATCAACGCAGTATGTGTCGCTGAGAGCCGCTGCTGCGCCCAGGATTGCACCGTAAATGCCACGGCAGTAGCCAGCACGCCGGTCACCAGCAGGGCGATGACTAACCTTGGTGACACATGAATCCATGAATGCTCAAACAGGGGCAGGGCGAGGCTCATGATGAGCGTGCAGAATGCCAGTTGCAACACGGCCAACGCGCCCAGCGGCAGGCGAGGAGAGATGTGCGCCAGAGCCACCACGTGCAGCGCGAAGCCGAGCGCGCAGAGCAGCGTAAGCAGGTCGCCGGCGTTGATGCTGACGAACAGCGCCGCCCAGGGCGTGCCGGCCGGTGTGGTCAACAACAGGATGCCGGCGAAGGCCAGGGCTGCGCCGGCGAAGGCGAACAGCGACGGCCTCCGCATGCTGGCGGTGCGCATCATGGGTACAGCGCAGAGTAGCGGCACGATGACGACGATGAGCCCGGTGATGAATGCGGATTTGGCCGGGGTGGTGCGGGCCAGGCCCGCAGTCTGAAAGCTGTAGCCGGCCGCGAGACAGAGCCCGACCATAGCGCCTCCGGCAAGATAACTTCGTTTGAGCCGGAGCAGATCGCGATGATAGATGGCCGCGAGCACGACGGTGGCGACGATCATGCGCAGCAAATTGAAGAGCAGCGGAGAGACATCGTGCAGCGCGTCTTTGACCAGCACGAAGGTCGAGCCCCAGATGGCGGAGATAAGGATGAGCAGAAAAGAGGCACTGCGGGTGTGCTTCGCGATGAGTGTGCTCCTCGTTTTACCGCGTGACTACGTTGGCGAAGTATGTCGGATGACCGGCGACCACCGTGCGCAGCACCTTGGTGCCGAGAATGTCGTGCGGCGCGACGCGGGTGAGATCCCGATCGAGCACAACGAAGTCAGCCACCTTGCCGGGTGCAAGCGTTCCTTTGTAGGCCTCACTGAACTCCGCGTAGGCTGAGCCCTGGGTGTAGGCGTAGAGCGCCTGCGCGATGGTCAGCTTCTCCTCCGGAAAATAGCTTTGCGTGCCGGCTTCATTCTCTCGCGTCACGGCGGCGTAGATGCCGCGGAAGGGCGTGATGGGTTCGACCGGATAGTCAGTGCCGAAGGCGAGCGGCACACCGTGATCGAGAAAGCTCTTCCATGCGTAGGAGTAGCGTGCGCGATCATGACCGAGACGCTGCTGCGCCCAGGCCATATCGGTGAGCAGGTGGTTGGGCTGCATCGAGGCGATGACGCCGAGCTGCTTGTAGCGAGCGAAATCGGGAGCGTCGAGGACCTGCGAGTGCTCGATGCGGGGGCGGGGAATGCAAGGTCCGCTGCCAAATTCACAGTTGCGTATCTTAATAGTGGCAAAGGCATCGAGCGCCATCTCCACTGCTCGATCGCCTATGGCGTGAAAACCCATCTGGAATTGAGCAGCGGCGCGCTCCTTCGTCATCGCATCGAGTTTCGCCTGGTCGTAACGCGGAATGCCGCTGTTGCCGGGATCGTCGCTATACGGCGCATTGAGCGCTGCCGTGCGCGAGCCGAGTGAGCCATCCATGAAGCCTTTGAGCATCCCAGTGTGCAGCATGCGGTCAGCGGCGGAGTGATGGGCGCGGTGCTCTTTGAGCGTCTCGATCGAGTCGTTGAAGGTCAGCCACTCGGAGATGCGCACCGGTAGATGGTCTTCGTGCTCGAGCTGCTCCATCACCAGGAAGTCGTTCCATTCGGAGTAGTCCTGCACGCTGGTGATGCCGTGAATGGAAGCATCGGCAAGCGCCAGCGAGAGAGCGCGCTTGCGTTCCGCTGGCGTCGGCGGCGGAATCTTCTGGAAGACCAGCTCCATGGCGGGATCTTCGCGCACGATGCCGGTGAGTTCGCCTGCGCTGTCGTGATCGAACTTGCCGCCCTTCGGATCGGGTGTGGCGCGGGTAATGCTGGCCGCTGCGAGCGCCGCTGTGTTCGCGATGGCGATGTGGCCGTCGACGCGCTCAAAGATCGCGGGATGGCCGTTCGTCACGGCATCCAGTTCCTGCCGGGTGGGCAGCGTCTTCTCGGCCCACAGCGTGTGATCCCAGCCTCCGCCCTGCAGCCACTTGCCCGTAGGTGCCGCCTTCGCCGCGCGTGCCACGCGATCGAGCATCTCCTGGAGCGACTTGCTGCCGGTGAGATCGACTGCTAACTGGATGCGGCCGGCATTCGCCAGGTGCGTGTGCGCGTCGTTGATACCCGGCATGGCGAAGGAGCCGCCAAGATCGACAAGCTGCGTATCCGGTCCCTTAGTCTTGAGCAGAGCGTCATCTGTGCCCGTAGCGGTGACGATTCCTCCGCGCATGGCAATCGCGTTGACGAAGTCGAGCTTGCCCTGGCCCAGCCCTACGCCGGTCAGAATGTGGCCGTGGTAGTAGATGGCGTCCGGCGGCGCTTGCTGCGCGGCGAGGGGAAGGGTGACGGCTAGCACTGCGGCGGCAACGAGCAAACGGGGCATGGCTCGGAGTTTAGCAGTCAAGTCATCGCAGTTTCATCGACGTGCAACCTACACTCCGGTCGAGCGGAGCATGATCGGAAAGCGGTCCAAATCCCCATCCGGAGAAATCCCCCATGAAGCGGCTCCTTTCGCTCTTCATTTTCTTCGCCGTGTCCGTCTGCACGAGCGCCAACGCTACCACTGTCAAGACCACACGCTGGAGTCCGGTTTTTATCGGCATCGACCAGGCCAGCGGATCGATCGACGGCTCCGATGCGAGTGTGGCTTACGCATTGCGTGTCGATCTTCATGCGCCCGGCATTCACTTCTACACCGCGCCCCACCAGGGGAGCCTCAACACAATAGCCTCCACCACTAGTCAGTTCCTGCAGAAGTATGGATTGCAGGCTGCGATCAACGCGAACTTTTTCTCGCCCTGCTGCAATGCTGCCAATGAGGAAAAGACGGTGCTGGGGCTTGCCGTCTCGGACGGCAATACCGTGTCCGCTCCAGACGGCACACCGGGACAGAATGCATCGCTGCTCATCGATCAGAAGAATCATGCCTCCATTGCTGAGACCGCGAATACTACGGACATTTCGAATGTCTTCAACGCGGTTACCGGCTCAGGAATCATCGTCGAGGACGGCCTGAACGTGGGCGGCGATACTCCGTACGGTGACGGTGCAGACCCGAACCCGCGCACGTCGGTGGGCCTTTCGCAGGATGGCCGCTACCTCTACGTAATCGTCATTGATGGGCGGCAGCCCGGATACAGCGTGGGCACCACATCGACGGAGACGGCAGACATCATGATCGCATTTGGTGCATACACGGCGATCAATCTGGATGGCGGTGGCTCGACTGACCTGGTGGAAGACAACGGCCGCGGGGGCACAAAGATCGTGAACAAGCCTAGCGGCGGGGCCGAGCGTTTTGACGCAAACCAGCTTGGCATCCGCGCGCTGCCACTTCCACCGTTCGTTCACTGATCCAGCTAATGAACTGATTCGCTGGCGAAGAGAGAGGCTCGTCCCGGTCCGGCGGGCCTTTCTCTGTTTTCACTACTGGCGTTCGGCGGTCAGCATCAGGAGCAGCAGGATGCGCTTCAGTGCTTGTTCGCGATGTGTGGCGTCGTACCACTCGTTGCGCGTGTGGATGCCGCCGCCATCACCGCCGGCGCCGATGCTGACGGCGGCAACTCCGAGTGAGAGCGGGATATTCGCGTCTGTGGAAGCAATGCGCGGTTCGGTGCGGATGCCAAGATGGCGGTCCACAGCGAGCAGGTCGTCATAGAGCGTCTGCCCGTTCGACGCGTTTTCCAGCCTGCCGGCCGGACGGTCACCAATGCGCTCGATGGTGAAGGCAGCCTGTGCATTGGGGCGCCGCATGCGTAATTCTGCGGCGGCGCGATTCGCGGCCAGCACCGCGTCTTCAATGGCGCGATGCAGTTCGACCTCGAGGCAGACCAGTTCTTCGGAGGACGTGGATCGGAGATCGAAGCGCGCGCTGGCGTGCTCCGGAATCGCATTGACGGAGCTGCCGCCCTCGATGGTACCGATGTTGAACGTAGTGCGGGTCTCGCGCGGCTGGCCGGCGGTGGTGAGGGCGGCAATGGCATGGCTGAGGATAGCGATGGGATTGGGCGAGCCCGCGTCCGTCCACGAATGACCGCCAGGACCGGAGACGGTCGCGAGAAAGCGCCGGCTGCCGAGCGCCTCGGTCACAGCAACCTCGTGGCCTGCGCCGTCGAGCACGATGTGAGCAGCGATGCGATCGCGCCACGCCGAGCGCTGATAGAGGTAGCGCATGCCGCGCAGGTCGCCTTCGCCCTCCTCACCTACGTTGCCGACGAAGAGCACGGGGCACGGCAGAGTGATCGATGCATCGATCAGAGCCGCGGCAATGGCGAGCAGGCCGGTGACCCCGGCAGCGTTGTCGCATGCGCCGGGCGCGGTCAGTCGCGTTCCGCTGATCTGCGGGGCGACTTCGGTGCCTGCGGGAAAGACGGTGTCGATATGGGCGGAGAGCACAACGGCACGCTGGGCATCGGGGGGCGTTGACGCGGTTGCGGCCGGTGCAGGAAGCAGGCCGAGCACGTTGCCCTCTTCGTCGATGGTCGTGCCGGTGAGCCCGAGCGACCCGAACTGCTCCAGCAGCCAGGCAGCACGCGGCGCTTCTCCGAATGGCGGCGCAGGAATGCCGACCAGCGTGCGCTGCCAGTCCATGAGCAGCCCGTCATGCAGATGAAGCCAGCGAAAGGCCTGGTGAACCCGCCGCTGCGCGGCAAGCTGGGGCACCTGTCCGAGCGGATTGAGAGAGAGAAACGACTGCATGGCGTGCCTTTATGCAAGCGTAGCATCGCGCATGTCTGCCTCGTCATAGCTGACGGAGTGCAGGAACAGGCCGCGCGCTGGCGCCGTCCCTCCTGCAGCCATGCGGTTGCGCGAGGCGATCA
Organism: uncultured Acidobacteriaceae bacterium; assembly: GCA_963712845.1. Classification (GTDB taxonomy): domain Bacteria; phylum Acidobacteriota; class Terriglobia; order Terriglobales; family Acidobacteriaceae; genus KBS-83. Next base: position 46,484 of record CAVQJM010000014.1, on the reverse strand, counting down.
GTGCAGGCAGGTCCGCGGCACTGCGCTGTCCGCGGCCGATTTCGAGAAAGGTCCCCACAAGGTTGCGCACCATGTGGTGCAGGAATCCGTTGCCGCGCACGGTGTAGACGAGAATATTGCCCTCCTCGCGCCACGAAGAGTGGGTGAGGGTGCGGACGTTGTCCATATCCGGGTCCGCAGCCATGCGAGCGGTGCGGTCGGGGTCGACCGCAGCGAATGAGGAGAAGTCGTGCATGCCCAGCACGAGCGGCGCGGCCTGCTGCATGGCGGCGATGTCGAGCGGCCACGCCAGGTCATAGACGTAACGCGCTAGTTCTGGCGGGCAGATTTCGCCACGATAGATGCGGTACTCATACTGTTTGGCGACCGCGGAGTGTCGCGCGTGGAAGCTGGACGGCGCGTGTGTAGTCTCCAGCACGCGGATGGAGGCCGGCAGAGTGCGGTTGAGTGCGCGAAGCAGGTTCGGCGCCGGGATGGGCGACTCGAGCGCGACAGACGCGACCTGCGCGAGCGCATGCACCCCCGCGTCCGTCCGACCTGAGCCTTGAGGCAGCGTACGCTCGCTGCACACACGCTCGATGGCCGCGGCCAGCTCGCCCTGGATGGTGGGAAGGCCGGGCTGCACCTGCCAGCCTCGGAAGTCAGTGCCGTCGTAAGCAAGGACGAGCTTCCACATCTGCGCATGTGACGAATTGACGTGACGCGGAAGCAAGTCCATATGCAGCCTGAGGATAGCGCAGCGTTTTAATGACGCTGGGATATACTTTTGCTGCCGCTCGCAGACGGGCCCGCACGCACGCAGGTGATTTTGTGGGAACGTGCAGCAGCGCTCGAACGTAAGAACCAGCAGACGGATACAGCCGATTCCGCACCGGTCCGAGAAGCCTTGCACTCCATGCTTCGACATGGTGTCGAGGCGGGGCTGTTTCGAAGGATTCGGAGAGTGCGGAGTCCGGGGAGCAGTGTGTGCCGTCTCTGTGAGGATGCGGCATTTTCGATTTCAGTGGGGGCGAATGAACTTCTCCAAGCAGCGCGAAAGACGGAAAGACGAAACACGGAAGTGCGAAGAACCGAAGCACCAAGGATGGCGGACGGGCGAGGATCAGGCGGCGCGGCGGCTGGCGGGATGGGCTGCGATTGCCGCCACCATGCTGTCCACACTGGCGCCGCTCGCCCAGGCACAGCAGCAGATCAATCCCGGCTCAGCGACGCAGGGCCTGCCTGCGGAGCCGGTTCCCAATGCGACCCTTCCCGTCTACATGCGGCCGAATGGGCGCGACTTTCGAGACACGCCGTCACATTTTCCGAATCCGATTGCGCCTTATCGCGCGACTTCGATCAATACGCCGAGCATTTTTAATTCTCCGCGACTCAACGACTTGCTGCGCAATGGAAGGATTTATTTGAGTTTGAGCGACGCCGTCATGCTGGCGCTGGAGAACAACTTCGATATCGCGATCGCTCGCTACAACCTGAACATCTCGGACACGGACATCGTGCGCTCCCGCGCGGGCGCTTCGCTGCTGGGTTCTCCTGCGGGCCTGGTGACGGGTACGGAGAGCGGCAACAGCACGACGATCTCCGCCGGCGGCGGTCCCGGAGGCACGTCGGCTGGTGCTTCAGGTGCTGGTGCCGGAGCGAGCGGTCTGGTGTTGACCGCAAATGGGCAAGGACCTGCGCCGACCATTTCAGATCCACTGTTGACAGGTACGGCTCAACTTCAGCGTTCCACGACGCCGGAGCCGAACCAGTTCATTACCGGTGCCCCGACGCTGATTCAAAACACCGACTCGTATAACTTTCAGTACCAGCAAGGCTTTCGGACGGGCGCCACGCTTACCGTTGGTTTTCAGAACACGCGTCTGACTACCAACAGCTTCCGCAGCGGTTACAGTCCTGAGCTAAATTCCACCTTCAATGCGCAGATCACTCAACACCTCCTCAACGGATTTGGTATCGGGGTGAATACCCGGTTCATGGCGCAGGCGATCAACAACCGGCGCATCACGGATTCGGCATTCCGTCAGCAGTTGCTGTTCACGATCAATCAGGTGGAAAACATCTACTGGAACCTGGTGAGTGCGTATGAAAGCGTGCAGTCCGCACAACGTGCGCTCGACCAGTCGACGCAGGTCGCTTCGGACAACCGTAAGCAACTCCAAATTGGAACGCTGGCGCCATTGGATGTTCTGAACGCGGACAACCAGGTCGCGCAGGACAAGCAGACCCTCATTACAGCCCAAACCACCCTGGAATTTCAGCAACTGATTATCAAGCAGGCGATCGCCCGAAACCTGGACGACCCCGGCCTATCGCAAGCGCCGGTGATTCCGACGGACCGCGTTTCCTTAATCGAAATGCCCGAAGAGACCGCGGCAGTGGAAGATCTGGTGAAGGAGGCCGATCAGGATCGACCGGAGATCGAGCAAGCTGTTCTCAATTTGAAGAACGATCAGATCACGCTCAAAGGCGTGAAGAACGGCCTGCTGCCGGTGGTCGATGTCTACGGGTTTTATGGATCGACTGCACTGGGTGGGGCAGCGAACCCGAATTGCAGCTTGGATGCGAACGGACCTGAGGGTTGCGCGATCACCCCTGGAAACTATGGCGACGTGTTCAAAGGGCTGTTCACGGGCGATACGCCTAACCGTGGCGTGGGCGTAAACATTTCCATTCCACTGCGGAACCGCCCTGCGCAGGCATTGCATGAGCGTTCACTGCTCGAGTTTCGTCAGGATCAGCTCAAGCTGCAGCAGCTCTATACGCAGATCCGTATTGGCGTCATCAATGCGCAGTATGCGCTGACCAACGATCGAGCTGCGGTACAGGCGGCGACGGCGACGCGGGAGTACAACTTGCAGGCGCTCGACGCGGAGAAGAAGAAGTTCAAGTACGGCGCTTCAACCACAGCACTGGTGCTGCAGCAGGAACGCAGCCTGGCTGCGGCGGAGAACACCGTGACCTCCGCAATGGCGACGTACGCAAAAGATCGTGCCTCGCTTGAGCAGACCCTGGCCAACACTCTACAGAAGTACAACATCAGCATCGGCGATGGGGTCTCCGGCACGGTGACGCAGCAGGTGGCGATTCCGGGACTTGAGCCGGCCCCGAAGAATCCGGAGACAAACCTGCCCTCGCAACAACAGCAGTTGCGTACTCCGCCGGTGGCGCCGCCGTCGCCTCTGCCGCAGACACCACCGCAACCACAGGCGCCACAGCAGCAGTAGTCGCCGGCAGTCAGCAGGGAGAGATCATCTCCCTGCTGCTACCGTACCGCGACCTGATCGAGCAGACTGAAGAACTCCGGGAAGGAGATGTCTGCCGATTCGGCGCCCTGGATCGTCGACTCGCCTTCAGCCCGCAGCGCGGCGACGGCAAAGGCCATGGCGATGCGATGGTCGCCGCCTGAATCGATATCCGCGCCATGCAGCGCCTGGCCACCGGGCACATCGAGCCCGTCCTCGACCTCGGTCACTTCCGCGCCCATGCGGCGCAGATTCTCAGCGACCAGTGCAATGCGATCAGACTCTTTGACGCGCAGTTCCTTCGCATCACGGATGCGGATGCCGTTCCGCGTGTAGGGAGCGATCGCGGCGAGCACGGGCAGCTCGTCGATGAGCTGCGCCGCCAGTGCGCCGGAGATGGTGGCGCCGCCGAGGCCGTCCTTGGGGGCGGTCAATTGCACGGTGCCGGCAAGTTCGCCATTGCGCTGCTCCAGATTGAGGACTGACGTCTTTGCGCCCAGCGTAGCCAGCACATCGAGCAGCGTGGCGCGCGTCGGATTGAGGCCGAGGTTGTCCAGCAGCAGCCCGGAATCCGGGAAGAGCGCGGCAGCGCAGAGAAAGAAGGCCGCGGAGGAGATGTCGCCGGGTATGACCGCGTCCACGCCCTGGAGTTGTTGCCCGCCGGCGATGCTGACGGAATCAAGCTGGCGTGAGAGCTTGACGCCAAAGGCCTCCAGTGCGATCTCGCCGTGGTCGCGGGTGCGCACGGATTCAGTCACCGTTGTGGTGCCGTTTGCATTCAGGCCGGCAAAGAGGACAGCGGTCTTCACCTGTGCGCTGGGCACGGGGGTTGTGTAGTTGATGGCCTTGAGTGTCGCTCCTTCGATGGTGAGTGGCGCATGACCATCGGTCAGCGTGATACGTGCGCCCATCGCTTCCAGTGGTTTGCGGATGCGCTCCATGGGGCGGCGGCTGAGCGAGCTGTCGCCAATAAGCGTGAAGCTGCCACGCTGCGCCGCGAGCAGGCCGGCGAGCATGCGCATGGTTGAGCCGGAGTTGCCGCAGTCCAGCGGCGCGCCTGTGGGCTGAAATTGCCCGTTACATCCATGGATAGTGATGCTCGTACCATCGCGCTCCACCTTCGCCCCCAGTGCCGCGACGCAGCCTAGACTGCTTGCCGGATCGGCACCGGTGGAAAAGTTTTCGAGGTGCGTTGAGCCGTGAGCCAGGCCGGCAAGCAGCGCGTAGCGGTGAGAGATGCTCTTATCGCCGGGCAGGCGCAGGCTGCCGAGCAGGTTGCGGGCGGGCGCGATCACGCGGGTCGCTGTTGCTTGAGACAAGCGAAATGCTCCAGTCAAAAAGGTTCTCTTCAGGGTACAACGTGCGCCTTAGTTCCCAGGATTGCCGGCCGGAACGTCGTTCACACGCAGCACGATCAGCGTCTCGTCGTCGAAGTGTTCAGCGCCGGCCTGGAACTCGCTGATCGCGGCCATGATGAGGTCGGCCAGTTCGCCTGCGTTGAGCGCGGCATTCTGCTGCACGATCTCGGTCAACTGTTCGGTGCCGAACATTTCGCCGGCCGGATTCTGCGCGTCGGCCAGTCCGTCGCTGAAGAAGATGACGGAGTCACCGGGCCGCGTCGAGAGCGTGAACTGTTCATAGGAGACATCGGGGAAGAGTCCGAGAGGGAAGCCCTCGGCATGAATGGTCTCCACCTCGCCATTGCGGCAGATGAGCGGCTGGACTGCACCGGCGTTCGAGATCTCCAGCGTCTGGTCTTCATCGTTCCACACCGCGTAGACCATGGTGACGTATTGCGCGTCGACCCGCCGCTCCTGCAGCGAATCGTTCAGTAGGCGCAACATCTCCTCCGGATGCAAAGCTCGAGGGGCGGCGGCGCGCATGATACCGCTGACCAGAGCGGCGTAGAGCGCGGCGGGCGCGGCCTTGCCGCTGGCGTCTCCCAGCGCAATGCCGGTGCGGTGATTGTCGTAGCGCAGGAAATCGTACATGTCGCCGCCGATGGTGCGCGCCGGCAGAAAGCGCGCCGCGAACTCAGCGGATTGGTGCTTGGGGTGCGATTGCGGCAGCAGTCGAAGCTGCACCTCGCGCGCCATCTCCAGATCGTGCTCCAACCGCTGCTCTTGCTGGGCGACACGCTGGTAGAGCCGCGCATTTTCGATGGCGATGGCGATCTGCGCGGCCAGCGTGACGATGGTGCGCTGATGGTCTTCGTTGAAGTAGTTGGCGCGCGTGTGCTCCAAGTCGAGCACGCCGATTACCTTCTTCTTGTAAATGAGCGGAACAGCAAGCTCCGAACGCGTGAGCGGATTGACCATGTGGTAGCGAGCATCGCGGCGCACGTCGGGTGCGTAGACGGGCGCCTGCGTCTGCACAGCGAAGCCCACCAGCCCGCGGCCGAGCGGAACGCGCTCTATGGGGACGTAGCGCTCGCCGAAGCGGACAGCGAACTGCGTCTCCAGCACCTGGTCGCGCTCGTTGAGCAGCAGGATGGAGAACATCTGGTAGTCGATGAGGCGGCGCAGCAGGTGGCCGATGCGTTCGAGCAGTTCATCCAGGTCAAGGATCGAGCTCAGATCGCGCGAGATCTCGGTGAGCACGGCGAGCGTTTGCGCCTGGCGGGAGACACGCGTGTAGAGCCGGGCGTTCTCGATGGCCACGGCGACGCGCGATGCCGTGAGTTCGAGCAGGCGAAGCTGTTCTTCCTGGAAGTAGCCGACCTCCTCGCTTTCGATGTCGATAACGCCGATGACGCGACCCTTGACGATGAGCGGCACAGCTAGCTCCGAGCGCACCGCGTCGTTGGCGGAGACGTAGTTCTTCTCAGTGCGCACATCGTTCACCAGCACCGGCTCCTTGCGCGCAGCGGCCTCGCCGATGACGCCTTCGCCGATGCGAAACCGGCGGCGCTCCGTCTCCGGCGTGTGGCCGATCTGGAAGCGCATGCGCAGATCGTTAGTGCGGTCGTTCAGCAGCAGGATGGCGAAGATGCGGAAGTCCATGACGGCGCGGACCATCTCTGCCGTCTGGTGCATGATGGTCTGCAGGTCCAGGGTGGCGTTGAGCGCATTCGCCAGCCGCATGAGGAACGCGAGCTGGACGGGTTCCGCGCGCACGCGCGCGCGCGCCGCACCGCTCTCGCTGGTGGGCCGGTAATCTCCTTCGAAGCTGTCCGAAGGCCTCTCGGGAGGCCTTTCTTGGGGCCGATCCGGCTGGCCGTCATCCTTCACAGATTTGCTCCACTGCCTGCGCCCCGGGATGGGGCGGGCAATCGAGTCATCATAGCGCAGCGGGCGAGCGGCGAGACGATCGCCATAGCCGCTGTAAGTCGCCTTGTAACTGCCTTAGATGGGTGCGGTTGTGGCAGTGGCTGCAAGCATGGAGTTCAGCTCTTCGACGATGCGGACACCGGCGCTTGCGCCAATGCGGGTGGCGCCGGCTTCGAGCATGGCGCGAGCGTCGCTGAGGGTGCGGATGCCGCCGGATGCCTTGACGCCGCATCTGTCCCCGGCTATCCCGCGGAGCAGGGCGACATCGGCGGCGGTGGCTCCTCCGGTGGAAAAGCCGGTGCTGGTCTTCAGATAGTTGGCACCGGCATGGATGACCATTTCGGCGGCGCGCAGCTTCTCCGGCATGGAGAGGAGGCAAGTCTCCAGGATGACTTTCACCACCGCGCCCGCAGCGCGGCCAACCTCCACAACCGAATGGATGTCTGCCTCAGCCTGGTCGTACAAGCCGCTTTTCAACATGCCCACGTTCAACACCATGTCGAGCTCGCGCGCTCCCAGCTTTACCATCTCGCGTGCTTCGTCGCGCTTGGTGGTCGAAAGATTGGCGCCGAGCGGAAACCCGATGACCACGCCGACCGGTATACCGGTGCCGGCCAATACCGACGTCGCAAGCGGCACCCACGTGGGGTTCACCATGGCGCAGGCGAAGCGGTGTTCCGCCGCTTCCCGGCATAGCGCGAGCACCTGATCGCGCGTCGCCTCGGGCTTCAGCAATGTATGGTCCAGCACGGCAGCCAGGCTGGCTGCCGTCGCCAGTGCACTCACGGAAAAGGCAGCGGCATCAAACGTGCCGCGGGTAGCGACGACAATCTCGTCGGAGGTGTTGGGTTCCATCACTCTCATTTTCGCACTCCACTCCCTGGTGAGCATCATGTGGATGCCACCATCTTGATGGACGCAGGCGGCAGGGCAGAGTTGCCAACAGGATCGTGAAAGTATGTCGAACGCTAGTCGGCGGCCTCTGGTGGAAATACGCAGATGTCGGGCAGGTTCCGGAAGCGTTCGGCATAATCCATGCCGTAGCCGATGACGAAGTGATTGGGGATGCTGAAGCCGACGTACTCGGCCTGAATGGGCTCGATGCGGCGCTCCGGCTTGTCCAGAAGCGCGGCAACTCGCAACGATCGTGGCCGGTGCTGCATGAGCATGCGCTTGAGGAAGCTGAGGGTGAGGCCGGTGTCGAGGATGTCCTCCACCAGAATGATATTGCGGCCCTCGATGGGATGGTCGAGATCCTTGATGAGCTTGACGGCGCCGCTGGAACGCGTGCCCTTGCCATAGCTGGAGACGGCGACGAAGTCGAAGGTGCACTGGATGCTGATGGCCCGGGCAAGATCGGAGAGAAAAATCGCCGCGCCCTTGAGCACACCGACGAGCAGCACCGGCTCGCCGGCGAGATCGCGGTCGATCTCCGCGCCGATTTCGGCAACGCGGCGCGCAATGGCATCGCGGCTGATCAGAACAGGAGGATGGGCCGGCAGGGACGGGTGTCGAATCGGCGTCGCCATAACCTATCTTCGCCCAGGTCGTCCTCCAAAGATAGGCATGCTGGCTATACTTATGACGAAGCCTCGCGCATGTATCCATATATTCATCTAGGTCCGCTCACCATCGGTACTTTCGGTCTCATGCTCTGGCTAGCGGCAGTCTGCGCCGGTTACGTGCTGCACCTGAACTTCCGGCGCTTTCATGTCGAGGCAGACGCCGTCAGCGTTGTGGCCTTCGTCACCGTTGTCGGCGTCATCGGGGCCAAGTTGTGGCACGTCTTCGAAGACCCGGTGACACTATTGCAATCACCGGCGGCGACGCTCTTCGATCGTGCGGGCTTCGCCTGGTACGGCGGTTTGATTGCCGGCATCCTGACGCTGATGTGGCAGGGGCGCGCGGCGAAAGTGGGCGGGCTTGGCATGCTGGACCTGGCTGCCCCGGCCGCGGCCGTGGGCTACGGCGTGGGCCGCATCGGCTGCTTCACCTCAGGCGACGGCGACTATGGCATTCCCACGAATCTGCCGTGGGGTGTCAGCTTTCCGCATGGGCTGGTGCCCACGGTGCAGCGCGTGCACCCGACGCCGATCTACGAGCTGATCGCCGCGCTGCTGATTGCGTTCGTGCTGTGGAAGCGCGGCCGGCGCAACACCGGTGAGATCACTGGCGAGTATCTGGTGCTCTCCGGCCTAGCACGTTTCCTGGTGGAATTCATCCGCATCAATCCGCGAATTTACTTCGGCATGAGCAATGCGCAGGTGGCGAGCATCGGCTCGATGGTCGTCGGTGTCGTGTTGATTGTCTGGGCGAGACGCCACGCAGCGGCACGCACGGCGCGCACAGCGGCAGCTACCTAAAGCTGCTTCAGGTAGACCTTCGCCGCCGCAAGTTCGGGGAAGAGCCGCTCGTCCTGCTGGAAGGCACGCGAGTGAACGCAGCGCCGCCCCGAGCGGACCGTCACCGGATGTTTCAGGTGCAGCATCTCGTGGTACAGGAGATATTCGACCGCGCAGCGGGGCGTGTTACGGCGGTCGAAGACCCGGCTGATCACGATGGTGTTGTGTGCCGGATCGTAGTGGCCGAGGCTGCGCCGAGCCATGTGGCTGCTCCAGGTCAGCAGCGGGCGACCCATAAGCCCATGAAAGAAGCGCTGGTTCAGGCTTTCGAAGACCTCGTCAAGATCGTAATACTGGCCTTTGGGACCGAGGATGGTCTTGCGGCCGCGCGTCTGGCGTATCAGCTCCGTCTGCCGCATCACCGATTCGCTGGAAGAAAAATGCCGGTAGCGCCGCGTGTGCCGCGCATCCAGCGGTTTGCGATAGAGCTTGGCGATGAGGATATGCGCGATGGCGCGCAGCACCGGTTCGGGGGCGCCTTCCAAAACATCGGAGAGCGAGACGTGCAGATTGCCCTCGCGCAGCCGGATGGTGGTGTTGAGCGTCGTGAAGCGACGGAAGCGCACATGCAGAAGTGGCATGGGAGCGCGTGGACGGACCACGCGATACTCATCCTGAAATATCAGATGCAGCTCGGGACTCACGACAACGCTAGCCTAGCACCTCCGCCGGTCTCCGTGGAGTGCCGGAAGCACAGCCGGCACTCCACTACGTATCAGGTACTGTGCTTAATCCAGTGAGAACCAGTTGAAGTTGCTGACCGTGTTGTAGTAGCCGCCGGTGTCCATCACCATCTGCAGGGTGTGGATGCCGCCCGGCAACCGGACGCCGGGAATATCCAGCGTCTGCCAGGTCTGCCAGCCCTCGGTCTCCGGAACGGAGATGGGGCCGCTCACATTCTGCCCATCCACTGCAAGGTGGAAGACGCCGCCTGCTACCTGTGTCGCCACGCGCACATGCAGCGTGTAGGTGCCGGCGCGCGCAATGTTGACCGTGTAGTTCAGCCAGTCGCCTGGGTTGGTAGAGCCGACGTCGAAGCCTCCACCACTATCCGAGCAGGTTTCGATGTAAACCGTTTCGCCAGGCCTGTAGTTGGCTCCGCCGTTGTTCTGCGCGTTGCCGTTCCAATAGGCCACACTCTTGCCTCCGTTGTCGAAGTTCTCCATCTCGATCTGTCCAGGGATGGCTGCCGGACTGCCGGCGAAGGGCGTCGATGGCGTGAACAGCGCAAGCGCGAACCAGTTGAAGTTCCCCATGCCGCCGGTGGGACCGTTGCCGTCGAAGGAGACACGCATCACATGCTGCCCGGCTGGCAGCAGGAAGGCTGGCGAGATCATCGTGGTCCAGGTCTGCCATCCGTTGGTTACCGGAGTGAAGAGGTTGCCGGTGACATCTCTGCCGTCGAACTCCGCGTGCCAGTAGCCTCCCGCGCCCAGTGAGGCGACGCGAGCCTGCAGGTTGTAGAGCCCGGTCTGCGCCACGTTGACGGTGTACTTCAGCCACTGGCCCTCTTTGGTGTAGCCGACGTCATAGCCGCCGCCCACATCGCCAGTGTTTTCGATCCCGACGGTTTCGCCAGGCCGATAGTTTGCGCCGCCCTGGTTCGTAGAGTCGGTGTTGAAGTAGCCGACGCCCTTGCCGCCGGTGTCGAAGTTTTCCGCCTGCACGATGCCGGGAAGCGGCCATGCGCTGCCGCCGAACGGCGTCTCATGCCCGCCCACCGTGAGCTGAACTGTCGAGGAGCGCTCCGTATTGCCGCGAATGCCGGAGACTGTGATGGGATAGGCGCCTTGCGTCGCGCTGTTCGTGCTCTCGAGTGCGAGCCACGACTCGTTCGCGGTGGTGGGTGAGGGGAGAAGCTGTCCTGACACGCCGGAGGGCAGCCCGTTCAGGTCCAGATGGACGGTGCCGTTGTCCCTGCCGTACTTATCGACGTTCACGACGAACGCCGTATTGGCGCCGGGAGCGATGATCTGCCCATCAGGCCCGGCGGTCACATCGAAGTTGGTGTTGCCGGGATATCCCTGCCAGGTGAAGGTGGCGACTGCGCCGGCGGGCAGAGTGTAGGTAAAGTTCTCATCATGCCAGTTGATGGTGAAGGTGCTGGCCGATGACGCTGCATTTAGGACCAGGACGGCAATCGATCCATCCGGATTCTTGAACGCTACGTCTTCCACGTTGCCAGAGCCGAAGGTGTTCGACGCGATGCGATAGGCGCCGGTCTGCACGTATTTGGAGAGATGGCCGAGCACGTAATACTCGACATTCTTTTCCACGGTTGCAGGCGTGGTGCTGGTGTCTATCGTGACGACACCGCGACAGTCCGTGCATCCATTCTGCACCGTGGGGCCACCAGTCTGATCCAGAGCCATGTTCCACAACGTGACACTCTTCGCCCAGTTGCGGAGCACGTTAATGACATCGCCCTCCACCATGTTGGGAAGATTTGTTGCGAAGTCCGGCGCGTAGTAGCCGCCGGTGCATTCGGTGAACCATATCGGCATCTCCGGGTAGGCATTGTGGATCGCATTCTGCGCGTCGGCGACGTTGCCCGCATAGCAGTGAAACGATACCGCGGCGAGATCCTGCCGGACTGCGGGATCGCGCAGCAGCAACTCTGGGTAAAGAGGATTGTCCCAGTTGTGCTCATAGCCGAAGATGCCGGGTGTGGCGTCGGTCGGATTTGCGTTCTGATAGTTAAAGTTCCACGGGCGCCCATTCCAGCCCTGATTGTGAAAGTGCTGCGCGCGCAGCGCCGGCGCCAGATGCTGGCTGATGAAGCGGCCTTCATCGAGCGGCGTCATGAACATCGTTGGATAGCCGCTGGTCTCATAGAGCGGCTCGTTCTGGACCGAGACGTAGTTGATAGGGATCCCATTGGACTCATAAGCCTGCACGAACTTCACGAAGTACTTCGCCAAAGCGTCGAAGTCGGCAGTGTTCAGCGATCCGCCGCCGGTCACGCCGCTGGTCTTCATCCACCCCGGCGGCGACCAGGGAAGGGCCAGCACCTTGATCTGCGGATTCGCTGCCAATGCCGCCTGCAGCACCGGAATGATGTACGCCTTGTCGTGATCGATGGAGAACTGCGTCATTTGCGGATCGGTGTCGCCCGCAGGAAGATCGTCATAGGTGTAGTTGCTGAGTGCGAGATCGGTGGCGCCCATGGGCTGGCGCAGATAGCTCAGATGGATCCCGTTCGCACCGAACAGGGTCTGCATCAGGTCGCTTCGCTGCGCCGGCGTCAGCTTGTTCCAGACCAGATACGCTCCCGAGTCGGTGAAGGAGGCGCCTACGCCTTCCAGGCGCTGGTAGCGGACGGTGTCGTCCACGTTGATGGCGAGTTGGCCGCCGGTGCCGGGGACGAAGCTCAAGGCAGGCTGCGAGCTCAGCAGTGCGGACTGATCGGGATTGGTCTGAACCACGCTCACCGTCTGTCCGCAAAGCGTTGCGGCGGAGGTTAGGGTCACAAGGGGGAGAAGGAGGTGCAGGCAAAACCTGCGCAGTGTGCTGGCATCGGGAAAGGCGTGCATGGGGAGGGTCCTGAGAACGGGATTTTCAACGCGCCGCAGCGACCGGAGCGTTGGGCGGTAAGACAGTTACCACCCAGCCATCAGGAGTGTCAAGGACAAGCGTTTGTCCTGTGGACCATATGGAAACGGGGATGTAACGCAGCGGGATTGGTTCAGCGGGTGCCGAGCAGCCGCGCTACGGAAAAGAAACAGACTGCCGCGACCGCGATGAGACAGATGCGGACTGTCCAGCCGAGAGCAGGACGGCCCAGGCGGCCAGTGTCTCCGATCTGAAAGCACTGATACAGGGCGAAGACGCCGATGCCTATTGCCACCAGTCGCTCCAGAAAACTGAGTGCCGCTTCCATGCCATCTCCCGTTGATTGGATAGATGCACGGGCCGAGAGAAGGACGCAATCGCGGTCTATTCCGGAGGAGCCTTCGGCGTCTCTTTCCCCGGTTTGTGCTTGCCGAAATACTCTTCCTGAGACTTCAACAGTTCAGTTGCTGCCTGCCTTGTGTTGTCGACCGCATCCATCGCGGTCTTGCGCGCGAAATCATAGTCGGGAGAGCCCGGCGGCTCCTGCAACACAGACTGCCACTTTGCGACGCGATCGAGCAGGAACTTGAGCGACTTGCGAACATCGCTGTGCGCCTCGTCGTAGGCGTCCAGATTGTCCTCGAGTTCATCCACCAGCCGCGTGAACTCCTCCATGCGATCGTGGATCACCATACCCGGATGTTGGATGACCGGATGCAGCACCGCGTGGTGAATGGCATCGGTGCGGTCCTCGATGAACTTGATATAGAGCTTTACGCGGTCATTCGGCTGATCCGCAACCGCACGGACCTGCTCCTCCTGGTCCGGAGTAAGCGGATCCTTGGAGCGCTGTGCATGTGCGACAGAGACAACCAGGAGAAACGCAACCGCAAACAGGAGTGCGGTGCGGGGAGTTGCTCGAAACCTGCGCCTTAGGAGAGGGATGGGCAAAGGATTCAGCGACGAAACACCTGCATCATAAGCTCATTCTGTACCTGGTTCAGATTTTTCAACGTCGATTCGAGGACTGGGCGGTCATCGAGCGCGGCCGAGTGCAACAGCTCGTTGAGACGAAACGCAGTGCGCTCCATAAGGATTTGCGCATTCTTGAGCCGCTTGTTGTTGCTTGCTTCGGCGAGGTGGATCTTCTGCGTGTAGTCACGCACCGCGCGGAGCGTGGCCGACGGATCCTCTCCCTGACTTACCTGGTGGCCGGCAAGCACAGTCATCTGGTGTACCAACTCCGCATACAGGAAGCACTGATCCTTCGGTGATGCAAGGCTCGCCTTGGTGACCAAAGCAGAGAGCGCAACCGGATCAATGGGTTTGTCGTCCATGCCGGAGGCGTGGCTGAGCGGAGGGAGTAGAAGCGCGATGAACAGGAGCAGACCGATTGGACGCATAGCGCACCTCGGACTTTCCGTGCGCGGTTAGTGACCGTGTCCCAGAGCCACCAGCCGGTGTTTCGCCTGCCATTCCTCGTTTGGATACTTCCCCTGGGCGGCCGCGAGGAATCTGTCGTAATACTCAGCCGCTTGTTTCATCTGGTGCAGATTATCGTACGAAGTTGCCCATAGAAACAATGTTTCTGGAGTGTCAGCGACGATTTTTTGACGAGCCGCAAGATCCTTCAAAACCTGCTGGTCCTGGTGAAGTTGGGAATGGGCAAAAGCGAGACCACCCCACGCCTCCTCATTCTTTGGTTCGGCCGCTGCGGCGCGTTCCAGAACGGGAACGGCAGCCGCGAACTGTTTGGTGTAGATCAGGCTCTGGCCATAGTCGGTGAGCAGGCTGGCATTGTTCGGCGCCGCCTGGACGGCTTCCGCAAGCAGCGAAGCGGCCTTGTCCGGTGCGCCGGTGCGCAGATAAGCGTCCGCCAGCATGCCGGAGACGGCAGTATTTGCCGGCTGAAGCTGGTGCAGCTTCTCCAGAGTCGTGATCGCCTCGACGTCGTTGCCTTCCGCCGACAGGGCCGTGGCAAGCTGGGCGATCAGTCCGGCGTCCTCCGGGTGCTTGGCGATCGCGGCGCGTAGCAGCGGCTCCGCCTTCTGGGGCTTCTTTTGCCGCAACAGCACATGCGCCAGCCCAGAGGTGGCGCCGGCAGAGCCGGGATCGGCCGCCAGGGCGCGTTGGTAGGCGGTAATAGCGTCATCTGGATCATCGTTGGCTTCGGCAATCTGTCCGGTGAGCACCAGGTCGGCAGGCGTGTCGCTGCCTGGCACAAGCTGCAATGCCTTGAGCAGCGACTGCTTCGCCGCGGCTGGATCGCTAGCGAGCTGGAGTTGGGCAAGGCTGCGCCACACCTGCGCCTTAGGTGCCTGATCGTGATTGGCAGGTTCGAGCTGGCTGGCGGTCTCAAGCTCCGGCTGCGCCTTGCCGGCCCGGTTGGTCTGGGCGTACAGCAGTCCCAGCGCGGCGTGAGATTCGAATTGCTTCGGATCGGCGGCGATGGCCCTGCGGTAGTCACGCTCTGCAGCTTCCTGCTGGCCAGTGGAATCCTCGACGAAGCCCAGGTCGAAGAGTGCGCGAGCATCGGCGGGGTGCTGCTGCAGGTAGCCCACCAACCCGGGACGGGCGGCGTCGTAGTCGTGCGATTCGATCTTGTCCTCGGCTGCGGCAAGTGCCGGTGCGATGCCCGCCGGCTTAGCGGACGACAGCGTGGAAGGCGGCGTGGCCGGTTGGTCGGGATCGTGAGTTCCGGCAGGCAATGATGTCTGCTGTGCCGTCGCACAAAGGCACATGGATAAACCACATAACAGCAACAACTTCATTCGATGTCCTTAGACTGCTACTTCTGTACGCTCAGGGACGCTCTTCAGGACCCGGCCAAGCCAGTAACCCGTGTGCGAGCCTGGTGTGGCCGCAATCTCTTCCGGCGTCCCGGCCGCCACGATCGCTCCGCCGGCGTTGCCACCCTCCGGACCCATGTCGATGACCCAGTCGGCAGATTTGATCACATCCAAGTTGTGCTCGATCACCAGCAATGAGCCGCCACCATCGATCAGCTTGCGGAAGGCATGAAGGAGCTTGCCGACGTCGTCGAAATGAAGGCCGGTGGTGGGCTCGTCCAGAATGTAGAGTGTGCGCGAGCGGCCCGTTTTACCGCTGGACGTGCGGACTGTGGCAAGGTGTGCTGCCAGCTTTACGCGCTGGGCCTCTCCGCCGGAGAGCGTGGTGGCGGACTGGCCCAGCCGCACATAACCGAGGCCCACCTCGTCGAGGACGGCGAGTTTGTCCAGGATGCGGGGATGGCCGGCGAAAAAGCGCAGAGCTTCCTTGACGGAGAGCTGCAGCACTTCGGAGATGTTCTTTCCCTTGTAACGAATTTCGAGCGTGGAGGCTTTGTAACGAGTGGCGTTGCACTCCTCGCACGGCAGCTCGACATCGGCGAGGAACTGCATCTCGACAGTGACAGTGCCGTCGCCTTCGCAGACATCGCAGCGGCCACCCGGAACATTGAAGGAGAAATGGCCGGCGCCATAACCGCGGCGCTCGGCTTCCGGCTGCGAGGCGAAGAGCTCGCGGATCGAGTCGAAGGCTTTGATATAGGTGACCGGATTCGAGCGCGGGGTGCGGCCGATGGGATTCTGATCGACGAGGACGATGTCGTTCAGCCGCTCCACGCCGGTGAGCTCGCGATAGAGCCCGGTGGGGTCGCCGCCCTCGGTCTGGCCGAGCGCGTGGGCGATAGCGCGATAAAGCACCTGGTGGACCAGCGTGGACTTGCCCGAGCCGGAGACCCCGGTGACGCAGACCAGCAGGCCGAGCGGAATCTCGACATCGACGCCACGCAGATTGTGGACCCGGGCACCACGCAGGACGAGCTTTTCGCGACCAGGCTCGCGACGGCGCGTGGGCACGGGAATGGTGAGCGCGCCGGAAAGATAGCGGCCCGTGAGCGAGTCGGGATTACGCTCCACCTCCTCCACGGTGCCAGCGGCGAGCAGCTTACCTCCGTATTCGCCGGCTCCGGGGCCCAGATCCATCAGGTAGTCGGCGGATCGCAGGACATCTGGATCGTGCTCGACGACCAGGATGGTGTTGCCGAGGTCGCGCAGGTTTTCGAGAATGCGGATGAGCTTTTCCGTATCGCGCGTGTGCAGGCCGATGGACGGCTCGTCGAGCACGTAGAGCGCGCCCACAAGCTGCGAGCCCAGCGAGGTCGCAAGCTGGATACGCTGCGCCTCGCCGCCGGAAAGCGTGGAGGCGAGCCGGTCGAGCGTCAGGTAGTCAAGACCCACGGCATCGAGGAAACGTAACCGTTGCTGCACCTCTTTCAAAATGGAGCCGGCAATCTCCTCCTGCTCCCGCGTGAGTGTGAGGGCAGAGAAGAACTGGTGCGCCGCCGCGATGGTGAGCGCAGCAGCCTGGCAGATGTTGCGGCCATCGAGCAGCACGGCACGAGCCTCCGCGCGCAGGCGCTCGCCCTTGCACTCCGGGCAACGGGCATAGCCGCGATATTTCGAGAGCATCACGCGCACGTGCAGCTTGTACTTCTTGCGTTCCATCAAGCGGAAGAAGCCGTATACACCGGGAAAGCTGCCGCTGCCTTCGAGCACAAAGCCCTGCTGTGCCGCGGTCAGATCGAACCACGGCACATTGAGGGAATGCCCTGCTCGCGGCAGGCGCGTCGCAGCTCCGTCTGAAAGGGGCGATACTTCGGCCGCGTCCACGGATCGATCGCGCCATCGTCGAGTGTCTTGCCCTTGTCCGGGATGATGAGGTCGAGATCGAAATCGATGGTGTTGCCGAAGCCCTGGCAGCGCGGGCAGGCGCCATACGGATTGTTGAAGGAGAAGAGGCGCGGCTCCGGCTCGCGGTAGAGGCGATGGCAGTGCTTGCATTCGTACTCGCGCGAGAAGCGGAGCCGCCGGCGCGTCTGAGGGCCGTCCTCTTCGCGCGGAGCAGTTTCTTCCCCGCGCGGTTCGCGCGGCACCACTTCCCCCTGCGCTTCGCGCGGAACTATTTCATAGACGATCTCGCCCGACTCGCGATAGCCGATCTCGGCGGCGTCGACAATGCGGGCGCGGCTCTCCGGCGAGACGGCGATGCGGTCGACGAGAACGAAGACGGACTGCGTGAAATCAATTTCGAGCAGCGATTCCGGCGAGGAGAACTCGTAGATACGGTTCTGTTGGTAGAGACGGTTGAAGCCGCGGGCGCGCAGGTCTGTCAGGCGCTGCCGAAGCGCATCCGAAATGGGCTCACGGATCGGCTCAGGTGCGGATTTCGTCGCAGCCTTCGTCTTTTTCGCAGTGCGTTTCGGCTTCGCCGGTTCGTCCTTGGGATGCTCGCTTACGGCGAGGTCTTCAGAGGCGGGCGGCCGGCGCGCCTCTACCGGAAAGAGTGCATGCAGGCGGGTGCCCTCGTCGAGCGCGAGGATGGCGGCAGCAATCTCGTCCACAGAATCGCGGCGGACAAGGTTGTTGCAGACGATGCAGTGCATGGTTCCACAGCGGGCGTAAAGCAACCGCATGTAGTCGTAGATCTCGGTTGCTGTGGCGACGGTGGAACGCGGGTTTCGTGTCGTGTTTTTCTGCTTGATGGCGATGGCCGGAGCGAGCCCGTCGATCAGGTCGACATCCGGCTTCTCGATGCGTTCCAGGAATTGCCGCGCGTAGGCGGAGAGCGATTCGACGTAGCGGCGCTGGCCTTCGGCGTAGATGGTGTCAAAGGCGAGCGACGACTTGCCCGACCCGGAGACACCGGAAATGACCGTGAGCTTGCCATGCGGGATCTCGCAGTCGATGCCTTTTAAGTTGTGGGTCCGCGCGCCGCGGATCACGATGGCGTCGTTCACTGGGGGCTTGTCCGTAGTGACTTCCAGGGGCTGAGGATGCACTCTTCAGTATAGGGCTTGCCGCCCGGGCGAGACGCACTCCGGCGCGTGTTGTGGTGGCCGCTTCCGTTATTTACTTATGGCTCGTATTCGGCTTTACGGCTCGCGCGCCGCGACCAACGAATGCAGCACCAGCAGGATGCCGCCGACCACGATGCAGGAGTCGGCCACGTTGAAGTCCGGCCAGTGGTAGTGGACGATGTGGACCTCGAAGAAGTCGATGACGGCGCCGGTGCGGATGCGGTCGTAGGCATTGCCGATGGCGCCCCCGAGGATCAGCGCAAGACCGAAGGTGGTTGCGGTGATGCGTCGGCCCATGCGCACGAGCACGATGGCTACGATGGCGGCGGCGATGAGCGAGAAGCCGACCAGCAGCCAGCGGACGCGCTCCGGCGAGGCGGAATCGCCGAAGAGCGAGAAGGCCGCGCCGGTATTGAGAACATGCGTGATGCGGAAGACCTTCGGGATGACAACATGCGCATCGCCCAGTGGGATGGCGCGTGCGACTGCGATCTTGGTGATGCGGTCGAGCGCGATGATGAGCAGGGAGACGAGGAAGAGGATGCCGCGGCGGTCGGCTGGACGGGCCGCGGGGATGGTTGCGTCCGACATCAGACAGGGACCTCGTCGTTCAGCGGGGGAAAGCCGATCTCGTCGAGTGCGCCAGCGCAGCGGCCGCAGACCGTGGACCAGCGCGGATCGATGCCAACGTCGGTGCGGTAGTTCCAGCAACGGATGCACTTGGCTGCCGTCGGCGGAATCGATGTACAACTTGACCGTATGCGTCGCTATCGGCTGACCATACATGTGCGAATGAGCATCCACGTGATCCCTGTTGCGCAGGTAATAGAGCTTGTCTTGTGGGTCGACGGTGCCAATTTCCACCTGCGACACATTCAGCAGTTCTTTCATTCCGTCGCTCCGTACTTCTCCAAGAGGTGCGAACGTACGTGGCTCGGCCCCGATCAAAACCTTGGCTTCCAGAGACTTTCCAATCCGTCTTCTCTTTGCGCTGCTCTTCGAGCTTGATAACACCTCATCACGGATCGCGAGCAATTGCGCCCAGTCGGTCGAGGAATGCTTCCTGGCCGGCCGGCGCAAGTTCATCAGCGGCAGGGAAGAGCGCCGTGTGCACGCTCGCGTCGCGTTTTGCGTCCGCCGGCAGATACTGCCAGACCTCATCGGCAAGGAAGCTGAGGATCGGCGCGACCAGCCGCGCCAGAGCTTCGGTGATCTTCCACAGCACCGTCTGCGCGGCGCGGCGTGCAGGGCTGTTGGGCGCGAAGGTGTAGAGGCGGTCCTTCAGCACGTCCGCGTATAACGAACTCAGATCGACGATCGCGAATTCGTTCACTGCATGGTAGATGCGGTGAAACTCGAACTCCTCGTACCAGCGCAGGACTTTCGTGGTGAGCTCGCGGGCGCGCACCAGCATGTACTGGTCCAGGGGCTCGAGCTTCTCCCAGGCGACCGCGTGCTGCGCGGGATCGAAGTCGTGAAGGTTGCCGAGCAGGAAGCGGAAGGTGTTGCGCAACTTGCGGTAGTTGTCGGCAACGCGCTGCATCAGATTCTCGCTGGCAGAGACATCTTCGCGGAAGTCGACCGACGCGACCCACAGGCGCACGATCTCGCCGCCAAGGCGCTTCGCGATATCGACGGGATCGACGCCATTGCCGAGCGACTTCGAGAAGGCGCGGCCCTGCTCGTCGAGCGTCCAACCGGACGTGGCGACGACGCGATAGGGCGCTGTATCGCGCAGGCCGACGGAGAACAATAAGGAGGAGTGGAACCAGCCGCGGTGCTGGTCGCCGCCCTCGGTATAGAGGTCGCAGGGGAAGCGCAGCTCGGGTTGCGTTTCCAAAACGGCCGCCCAACTGGTGCCGGAGTCGATCCAGACATCGAGAATGTCAGTCTCGCGGCGGAACTCCGTGCCGCCGCAGCCGGTTGTCGCACACTTCGCGCCGCCGGGCAGGAGTCTCTCCGCCGTGCCGTCGTACCAGGCGTCGGCGCCGTGCTGCTGGAAGAGCTCAACGACACTTGCGTATACGTCAGGAGCCTGCAGCGGCTGGTTGCATTTCTTGCAGAGGAAGAGCGCGATGGGCACGCCCCAGATGCGCTGGCGGGAGATGCACCAGTCGGGCCGGGTGGCGATCATGTTGGAGATGCGCTCTTCGCCCCACGCCGGATCCCACTTCACCTGCTTGATCTCTTCCAGCGCGCGCTGGCGGAAGGTCACAGTGCTCCCGTCCGGACGCGGGATCGGCGTCTCCATGGAGATGAACCACTGCTCGGTAGCGCGGTAGATGACCGGATTGTGGCAGCGCCAGCAATGCGGGTAGGAGTGATAGATGTCGTTGCGAGCGAGCAGCGCGCCGCGAGCTTCGAGCAGCTTGATGATTTCCGGATTGGCCTTGAAGACCTGGAGGCCGTTGTATTCCGGCAGTCCGTCCTGGATGCGGCCGGCGGCGTCCACTTTGGTGGCTTGGTCGAGGCCGTAGCGTTCGCCGGTGTAGAAGTCATCCACGCCGTGGGCCGGAGCCGTGTGAACGGCGCCTGTGCCCTGATCGGCAGTGACGTAATCGGCTAGCACGCCGAGGATAGAGCGTTCCAGAAACGGATGCTGGAAGGTGACGCGCTCGAGCTGCGTGCCCGAAAAGCGGGCGATCTCCTGCGCAGATTCGAGATCGCAGGCCTGCTTGACGGCGTCGGCCAGTGGGGCCGCGACAAGGTAGACATTCCCATCAGCGTTTTCGAGCGCAACGTATTCGAACTTCGGCTGGAAGGCGATGGCGAGCGACGCCGGCAGCGTCCACGGCGTGGTGGTCCAGATGATGGCGTAGACCGGCTTGCCGGCGAGAGCCGGATCGAGCGCTGCGGCCGGGCTGGTAAGCGCGTAGCGCACGTAGATGCTGGGGCTGGTGTGCATCTCGTACTCCACCTCAGCCTCGGCCAGCGCAGTACGGTCGTGCCAGCACCAGTAGACCGGCTTGAGCCCGCGGTAGACGAAGCCGCGCTCGAATAGCTCGTAGAAGGCCTTGAGGGTGGTGGCCTCGTACTGGTTGGACATCGTGGTGTACGGGTCTTGCCAGCGGCCGAGGACGCCGATGCGCTCAAACTGGGTACGCTGCAGGTCGATGTACTTTTGCGCGTAGGCGCGGCAGGCGGCGCGGACAGCGGTGGGGTCCATTTCCAGCTTTTTGCGGCCAAGCTGCTCGTCCACTTTGATTTCGATGGGCAGACCGTGGCAGTCCCATCCTGGGACGTAGGGCGAGTCGAAGCCCGCCATGGTCTTCGACTTGACGACGAAGTCCTTGAGGCACTTGTTTAAAGCGTGGCCCAGGTGGATGGGCCCGTTCGCGTAGGGCGGCCCGTCGTGCAGGATGTACTTGGGAGCCCCCTTGCGTGCCTCCCGGATTTGCTCGTAGAGGCCATTTTGGGTCCAGGTGGCGAGCCGTTTTGGCTCATTTTCGGGCAGGTTTGCCTTCATAGGGAAGGCAGTACGAGGCAGCAGCAGAGTCGACTTCAGCTCCGGCCGGCCCTGGGGGTCTGGATTGGGGTTTTGGTCATGCAAAGTCATGATCTGGAATGTTCTATTGTAGACCGGCTATCTCCGTTCATTTTTGTGTGTGACCAATCCGGCCGGGCTGTCGTCTCAGTAAGTATCGTGTCAAGTATTTCGTTGGGCAGGGCCCTTCAACGTGACTGTGGTTACTCATCAGTTGCCATTTGGTGTGGGGGATCCAGCAGAACCGGAGACACAGCGAAGCGCATTCATAGATAATCAACACATTACAGGCGGTGCGCCGCAGACTGCCGCCTGGCTTAGATCAAAGAAGTAGCCTATGACAAATCAGGTCCTGCCCCCGCCCGACATGGAAGATCAAGAGACACGCATCGCTCCGCACGAGCCGCAGTTGTGGAATCCGGTGGTGGATGAGCCGGTGTGGCGGACGTGGCTGACGGATCTGCGTGGCATGTTTCAGCGGGAGCATTTGCCGCCGCTGGTTCTGACCTCGCAGCCGGTGGCGGTGCCGGATCCGTTCCGGGCGCCGCGCAGTCCGATGTCGTCGGCGCTGTCCGTCGGCGCACACGTGGCCATCATCGGGCTGATCATTTTCCTCATCATTGAGGCGCGGATGCATCCCAAGCCGGTGCCGAAGGTGCAGACGGTGCAGATGGACATCACACCGTTTCGACCGATTGCGCCCAAGGGTCCGGCGATGGGTGGTGGCGGCGGCGGTGGCGCGCGCGAGCTGGTGCCGGCGCCCAAGGGCCGGCTGCCCAAGTTTTCCGAGACCCCGATAACGCCGCCCATGCTGGCGGTGAACGAGCATCCCAAGCTGGCGGTAGAGCCGACGATCAAGATGCCGCCGAACGTGGTGCTGCCCAATAACAACCTGCCCAACCTGGGCGATCCGCGGACCAGCATTGTGGGTCCGGCGTCGAATGGGTCGGGCTCGGGTGCGGGCTTAGGAAGCGGCGATGGCGGAGGGATTGGATCGGGTTCCGGTGCAGGCTACGGACCGGGCGAAGGTGGCGGCTACGGCGGCGGGCTGTATCACGTGGGTGGCGGAGTATCGCCGCCGGTGCTGATCTATTCCGTCGATGCGGAGTTTTCCGACGAGGCGCGGCGCGCGAAGTACCAGGGCGTGTCGGTGGTGTCGCTGATCGTGGACGCGCACGGGCTGCCGCAGCGCATCCGGGTGGTGCGCAAGCTGGGCATGGGGCTGGATGAAAAGGCGGTCGAAGCGGTGCGCCAGTATAAGTTCAAGCCTTCCACCTATCAGGGCAAACCGGTCCCGGTCGAGATCACCATCGAAGTCAATTTCCATATCTATTGATATGGTGGGCTGCGGTCGGAACGGGCAGCCCACGCGTTTGATTTCACCCATTCCTCTTGCTATTCTCAGTGAGTCCCTCCTTGTGCGCCCATAGCTCAGCTGGATAGAGCGATTGACTACGAATCAATAGGTCGGGAGTTCGAATCTCTCTGGGCGCACCATAAAATCAATAACTTAGCTTGAGACGTCACTGCAGGACCACTTGGCTATGACGTGGAATATGACATTGAGCGGCAAGAACCTCTGCCTGCCGCGTCATATTCCGTCGTTGATGATCTCCGCCACGCCCTTCAACGATGGGTGCAGATAGCGAGCGGTGGTGACCGGCGACGCGTGACCCAGGGATCGCCGACCAGTTTTATGTTGCCCGTCCGGCCGAGCATGTCCGTGCGGTCATCAACAAGGCGTTCGCGAAGAGGTTTTTCAAGGGCGAGGACTCGATCGGCAGGCACTTCGCGTCCGGCAAGACGAAGTATTCCGGGATGTTCGAGCAATCCGCAGAACCTTGAAGCACAGGTACGAAAGGCGACGGCAGTTATCGGATTGCAAAGGCTTATCGCTGCAAGACCGTGTCAGCCTTCGCTGGCTTCTTAGACACCTGCGCGGGCGTGAGTAACTGTGATAAGTCCCATCCCCCACCGAGAGCCTGGATCAATTCGATCGAGGCGACGGCTTCCTGAACTTGAAGTGTCACGAGCGACTCCTGGTCAGAAAGCAGAGTGACCTGCGCGGTTGTGACATCGATATAAGGATCGAGGCCGGTTTCGAAGCGGCCCATTTCGAGATTGAGGGTCGTCTGGGCCGCGTCGACGGCTTCGGCCTGCTTGATGACTTGCTGTGAAAGAATGCGCGTTGCCGCCAGATAGTCCTCAACTTGCTGGAAAGCAGTGAGAGAGGTCTGGCGATAGATGGCGACATCCGCATTGTAAGTGGCGGTGTACTGCTGAAGCTGGGCGCGGTAGAGTCCCCCATTGAAGAGGGTTTGAGAGATAGATGGGCCTATGGACCAGAAGCGGCTTGGCCAGTCGAACCAATGTTCGAAGGATGATGCCTCGAAGCCACCCGCAGCGGAAAGAGTGACATCGGGGAAAAATGCTCCATAGCCAATGCCGATGGTGGCGTTCGCCTCCGCCAGAGTGCGTTCGGCGGCGGCGACATCAGGACGGCGTTCCAGCAGTTGTGAAGGCACGCCGGTGGGAATGGGTGGAGGCGTGATCAAAAGCGGCTTTACGGCAATCGAGAAATCAGAGGCAGGCTTGCCGAGGAGCATCGCGATGGCATGTTCGTACTGCGCACGCAGAACGCCGACATTCAACGCCGCAGATTCAGCGCTTTTGAGAGTACTCTGGGCGGCGGCAACGGAAAGGTAGTCGTTAATGCCAGTGTCATAGAGAGACTTGGTGAGCTCGAGGTCTTTTGTATCGGCTTCGACAGTGTCGTTGAGAACTTTCTGCAAAGCATCCTGTCCACGAAGCTCGAAGAAAAATTCGGCGAGACTGGCCTGTTCGACGAGCTTCTCGTTTTCGAGATCGGCAGCGCTCACCTGCGCTCCGTATTGTGCTTCGCGAACTTCGCTGCGAATTTTTCCAAAGAAATCGGGAGTCCAGGAGACGTCCAGAGGGAGGGACCATATAGAGGTGGTAGATCCGGCGTTGGCCGTGGAGCTTTTGCCGAGATTTCCGGAAGTTTTGGAGCGACTCCAGGATGGGCTGGTCGTCACGGTCGGCCAGTATTGTGCGCGGGCTTCGCGGATAAGGGCGCGCGCCTCCATGAAGTTCTCAAAAAACTGTTTGATGTTCTGATTGTTGATTTCCAGTTGATCTTCATACCCATTGAGTTCGGGATCGTGGAAGATCTCCCACCACTTGCCGCGCAGCATGGCGTCTTGCGGATTGGCAACTTTCCAGCCAGGGGTGTCCTGGAAGTTGACGGTCGATTCCTTGTAGGACTTTGCAACCAAGGGCGGAGGAGCCGGCGCATGATATTTCGGTCCCGGAGTGCAGGCGGTGAACAAGCAGCAGAGCACGAGCCCACTGCCGGCTGAGGACAGATGCAGGAGTTTCAAGCGAAGCTTTGTTTGGAGAGGCGATATCATAGCGCGGCTTCTCCTTGAGGATTGAATGTGTCGTGATGCTTGCGCAGCACACGAAGACGTAGGCGATCCAAATAGAGATAGACCACCGGCGTTGTGTAGAGAGTGAGCAATTGGCTCATGATAAGTCCACCGACAATGGTGATGCCGAGGGGACGGCGCAGCTCAGAACCAGTGCCGGTGCCGAAAGCCAGAGGTAGCGCCCCAAAGAGGGCCGCCATCGTAGTCATCAGAATCGGGCGAAAGCGCAGCATGCAGGCCTCGAAAATGGCATCGGCGGTACTCTTTCCATGTTCGCGCTCTGCCATAAGGGCGAAATCAATCATCATGATGGCATTCTTCTTGACGATACCTATGAGCAGCACAATGCCGATGATGGAGATGACATTGAGATCGGTTTTGAA
The DNA here is from genome assembly GCA_963712845.1 of uncultured Acidobacteriaceae bacterium. GTDB lineage: Bacteria > Acidobacteriota > Terriglobia > Terriglobales > Acidobacteriaceae > KBS-83. The sequence continues at coordinate 20,840 of CAVQJM010000014.1, read as the reverse complement.
AAGCATGAGCGCGATGATGGCGCCGACGCTGGCCGATGGCAGCGTGGAGATAATGGTGAGCGGGTGCATCAGGCTTTCATAGAGAATGCCGAGAACGATGTAGACGGCCAGCAGCGCAGTGATGATGAGATAGGGCTCCGTGCTGAGCGACGCCTGATAGGCCTGGAGGGTCCCCGCAAAGAATCCGTGAATGGTCTGTGGGGTGCCGAGCCGCTGCTGCATTTGCTCAACAAGTTGGGTGGCCTGACTCAGCGATACGTTTGGAGCGAGATTAAAAGAAATAGTCGTGGATGGGAAGATGCCAGTGTGCGCTACGGAGATAGGTGTGGTCGTGGATGCAGCCTTGGTCATGGTGGCCAGAGGGATGACTCCAGTCCCGGTATGCAGGTAGATATTCTTCAGCCCCTCGGGAGATTGCCAATAGGGGGGAGCCACCTCCAACACGACATAGTACTGATTCAACTGCGTATAGATGAGCGAGACTTCGGACTGCCCAAAAGCCGAATAGAGAGATGAATCGAGTGACTGCGAACTGACGCCAAGTCGCGCGGCAGTAACACGATCGTATGTAAGGTATTCAGACAGGCCGGCATTTTGAAAATCAGTATTGACATCCTGGAGGCCAGGGAGCTTCTTTACCTGCGCCAGCAGAATGGGAGCCCAGTGAGTGAGATCAGAAACATTGTCGGCCTGGATTGTGTATTGGTAGAGAGCGGCAGAACCTCTGCCGCCGATCCGAAGGTCCTGGGCTGCCTGGAGAAAGACGGAGGCCCCGGGCAGGCGGTTGAGCTTGGGTCGAAGCCGGTTGATGATCGCCGGAGCTCCGATCTTGCGCTTGTTGAGCGGCTTCAGTGCAATGTAAATGAAACCGCCATTGCCCGTGCCAACATAACCAACAACGTTCGCCACGGCAGGATCGGCTTTGACGGTGTTGACTATTGCTTGAATGGACTCATTCATCACCGGAAACGAGGCATCCTGCGGACCCTGCACTCCCCCAACTAAGGCGCCCGTGTCCTGCTGCGGGAAAAAGCCTTTGGGGATTTTGATGATGAAGACCACGTTGAGTGCCACAACCATGATCAGGACCACCAGTACGAGCGCAGGGTTTTGAAGGACCCATTCAAGGCTGTGGCGATAGCCCCTCAACATGCCATCAAAGAATTTCTCGCTCAGGCGGTAAAGACGCCCGTGCTTTTCCTCCTTGTGCGGCTTGAGAAGATGGGCGCACATCATGGGCGTCGTGGTGATCGAGATGATCATCGAAACGATGATCGCAGTCGAGAGGGTGATGGCAAATTCGCGGAAGAGCCGTCCGACGATGCCACCCATGAGAATAATCGGGATGAAGACGGCAACCAGCGACATGCTGATGGAGAAAACTGTAAAGCTGATTTCCTTGGCGCCTTTGAGTGCGGCAGCAAGAGGCAGCATGCCGGCCTCGAGATGGCGCGTGATGTTTTCCATCACCACAATGGCGTCATCCACAACAAACCCTGTTGAAATGGTGAGCGCCATTAGAGAGAGGTTGTCGAGGCTATAGCCGAATAGATACATGACGGCAAAGGTGCCGACGAGAGAAACGGGAACGGCGACGCTGGGGATCAGCGTGGAACGCGGGCTGCGGAGGAAAAAAAAGACAACCAGAATGACCAGGACAATGGAGGTGACGAGGCTACGTTCGACGTCGCTGACGGACGCGCGAATTGTCGTCGTGCGATCCATCACCACGGTCATATCGATTCCCTGCGGGACCGAGGCTTTGATGAAGCCCAACTGGCCGCGAATGCGATCGACGGTTTGAATGATGTTGGCGCCTGGTTGGCGAAAGATAATGATGGCGATGGACGGCTTGCCGTTCAAGTAGCCAGCGTTGCGGATATTCTGTGTGGAATCGATGACCTGCGCTACATCGGAGAGACGGACCGCCGCACCGTTCTTGTACCCGATGATCAACGGAGCGTATTCCGCGGCATGGGACATCTGTCCGTTAACAAGAATGTCCGAAGAGAAAGTGGCTCCGGCGATCTGGCCGCGAGCAAGATCGGAATTTTGCGTGCTGAGTACGCCCTGCACGTTGGAAAGAGTCAGTCCATAGCTATTCAATTGAGTGGGATTGACTTCAACACGTACCGAAGGCAATGCACCCCCGCCCACAACCACTTGGCCGACACCTTGAATCTGCGAGAGCTTCTGCTGCATGACAGTGGAAGCCTCGTCATACAGCTTGGAATGCTCGTAGATATTGGAAGTGAGACCGATGATCATGATGGGGGCATCGGCCGGATTCACCTTGCGATAGGTAGGATTGCCGGGTAAATTGGCTGGCAAATAGGTGCGTGCCGCGTTGATGGCAGCCTGAACATCACGCGCCGCGCCATCGATATCTCGATTGAGATCAAATTGCAGAGTGATCGAGGTCGAACCAAGCGAACTCGAAGATGTCATCTCGCTGACACCAGCGATGTGTCCGAATTGGCGTTCCAGAGGAGTGGCCACGGACGAGGCCATGATTTGCGCGCTGCCTCCGGGCAAGCTGGCCTGCACAGAGATAGTGGGAAAATCCACCTGAGGTAATGGAGACACGGGTAGAACAGCGAATCCGATGGCGCCGGCGATAGCTATAGCAATCGTCAGGAGTGTGGTGGCGACTGGCCGTCGGATGAACGGTTCAGAGATGTTCATGCCTGACTCTCTGCATTGCCAAGCTCTGAATTCTTAGCAGACTTGTTCCTGCGCTTGCCCGATAACCTGTCGCCGATGCGGTCGAAAAAGATGTAGATAACGGGCGTGGTGTAAAGCGTGAGGATCTGGCTGAGAAGAAGCCCGCCCACCATAGAGATTCCCAGCGGGCGGCGAATCTCGGACCCGATGCCATGCCCCGCTGCAAGCGGGATGCCGGCGAGCAGCGCTGCCATGGTCGTCATCATGATGGGACGGAAGCGCAGGAGGCTGGCCTGGTAGATCGCCTCAGTAGCGTCCAAGCCATGTTCTCGCTCCGCCTCCAGCGCGAAGTCGACGATCATGATGCCGTTCTTCTTGACAATACCAATGAGCAGGATGATGCCGATGATGGCAACAACACTAAGATCCTGCTTGAAAAGCATAAGCGCGAGCAATGCGCCGACACCAGCAGAGGGTAGCGTGGAGAGAATTGTGATGGGGTGGATAAAGCTTTCATAGAGGACGCCGAGAACAATGTAAACCGTGACCAGCGCAGCAAGAATCAGGAGAGCTTCGTTTGATTGCGAGTTGTTGAACGAAGCCGCCGTTCCCTGAAAATCAGCCTGCAGGCTCGGCGGGAAATGCATATCCGCAGCAACTTTGTCGATGGCGGTGATGGCTTGGCCAAGCGAGGCGCTGGACGCAAGGTTGAACGAAATGGTAACGGATGGGAATTGCCCCTGATGGTTGATAGAAAGCGCTTCCGTGGTGGTCTTGTAATTGGTGAAAGCGCTCAGCGGAATAGCGTTTGCCCCGCTCGATGAGCTGGCGGTGTTCGAGGTGGCTGTTGGAGTAAGGATCTTCGTCGGAGGAGCGAGTGTATTCGCGGACGGCGTATAGAGAACGGACGTCGTGGTTGCGTTCGATCCGGCCGAAACAGAGGCAGAGGATGCGAAGGAAGTGGACGAACCGGGGCCGCTGGTTCCGGAAGAAGCTCCAGACTGGACATAGATGTTGTTGAGCTGGCTCGGATGTTGCTGATATTGCGGCTGCGCTTCCAGGATCACGTGGTACTGATTCAACTGCGTGTACATCGTACTGATCTGGCGCTGACCGTAGGCATCGTACAGTGTGTTGTCAATGGTAGCGGGGGCAATGCCTAAACGTGATGCAGTGACCCGGTCGATCATGAGCGAGACCGCGCTGGCTCCCGTCTGCTGGTCAGTAGCGACATCTTCGAGCTGGGGTAGCTTCTTGAGTTCAGCCACGAAGCGATTCGTCCATTCATTGAGCTCGTTGCTGTCGGGGTCTTCGATGGTGTACTGGTACTGGGTCCGGCTGACTCGATCGTCCACCGTAATGTTCTGCACCGGCTGCATATAGAGCTTGACGGTGTGGATATCACTGAGCTTTTTTTGCAACCTGCGGATGATATCCGAGGCGCTGCCGTCTCTCTGATTGAGCGGCTTAAGATTGATGGAGAACCGGCCACTGTTGAGGGTAGTGTTGGTTCCATCGGCGCCGATGAAGGATGAGAGGCTTTGCACGGCGGGATCGGCAAGAATGATTTTTGCCAGCTGCTGTTGCTGCTGCACCATGGCCGAAAAGGATATCGATTGTGGCGCCTGAGAGATGCCCTGGATAACTCCTGTGTCCTGCACAGGGAAAAAGCCTTTGGGAATGGCTATGTAGAGCAGAATGGTGAGAACCAGCGTCGCCAAAGCGACCAGGAGTGTGATGGTTTGGTATTGCAGAACCCACTTGAGGGTCCGGCCGTAGAAGGCGATCATGCGCTCGAAGACCTTCTCCGATGCGCGATAGAAGCGTCCCTGCTGGGCCTCGGGATGATGGCGCAGAATGCGCGAACACATCATGGGCGTGAGGGTGAGGGAGACCACGGCTGAAATGACAATGGTCACGGCCAAGGTCACCGCGAATTCCCGGAAGAGCCGTCCGACAACATCGCCCATGAAGAGTAGCGGAATGAGGACGGCGATGAGCGAGACGGTAAGTGAAACAATGGTAAAGCCGATTTGCCCAGCGCCTTTGAGTGCCGCCTCCATTGGCGTGTCGCCCTCTTCAAGATAGCGGGAGATGTTTTCGATCATGACGATGGCATCATCCACCACAAAGCCGGTGGAGATGGTGAGCGCCATGAGCGAAAGATTGTCGAGACTATAGCCCAGTGCGTACATTGCGCCGAAGGTGCCGACAAGCGAGAGCGGTACCGCGACGCTGGGGATAATCGTTGCTGAAAGATTACGCAGAAAAACGAAGATGACCATCACGACGAGCGCGATGGTGAGCATCAGCTCAAATTCAACATCGTCGACAGAGGCCTGGATCGCGGTGGTGAGATCGGTGAGGGTAGTGACTTCAATGCCAGCCGGCAGATTTGCCTGGAGTTGAGGCAGAAGCTGCTTGATACTCTTGACGACACTGATGGTATTGGCACCAGGTTGGCGCTGTACATTCAAAATGACCGCCGGCGTCTGGTTCATCCATGCGGCCTGCTTGCTGTTTTCGACGCCGTTCACGATAGCCGCGACATCTTTCAAAAAGACAGGGCCGCCATTGCGATACGCGACGACAACATTCTTATAGTCATCACTGGTTTCAAGCTGATCGTTCGCGTCGATTTGGTAATCCTGCCGCGGGCCGTCAAAGTTGCCCTTCGCTGCATTGACGCTCGTCTCGGTCAGGGCTGTCCGCACATCCTCCATGTTGATACCGTAGGAAGATAGTTGGGCCGGATTGACCTGGATGCGCACAGCGGGCTTCTGTCCCCCGCTGATGCTGACTAAGCCCACGCCGCTGAGCTGGGAGATCTTCGGAGCCAGGCGGGTATCAACCAGGTCCTCCACCTGGGGCAGCGCGACGGACTTCGATGTGATCGCAAGAGTCAGAACGGGCGCGTCGGCAGGATTCGTCTTGCTGTAAACGGGTGGCGCGGGCAGCACGGAAGGCAGCAGGCTCTGCGCAGCGTTGATGGCCGCCTGAACCTCTTCTTCCGCGATATCGATATCGAGTGCGAGATTGAACTGCAGAACGACAACCGAGGTTCCTCCTGAGCTGGTGGAGGTCATCTGGCTCAGGCCCTGCATCTCGCCGAACTGGCGCTCCAAAGGAGCTGTGACGGTGGTCGCAACTACATCCGGACTGGCACCGGGGTAGAAAGTTAGTACCTGAATGGTGGGGTAATCCACTTCCGGCAGAGCGGAGACGGGCAGCTGGGTGAACGCAACCAGACCTGCAAGCAGGATCGCGGCCATCAACAACGCAGTTGCGACCGGCCGCAGAATAAATGGGCGGGACGGATTCACGGGGCGTTGCTCTCGGGAGTTTCCTGGGCTAGCGGCTGCTTAGAGATGATGATCTTGGAGCCGCTCTGCAGCCTCTCAAAGCTGCTGGTCGCCAACTCGTCGCCGGCGTTGATGCCCACCACTGCAGTGACGCCATGATCGGTGGTGCCGGGTTTGACATTCGCGACCTTCGCCACGCCATTGTGAATGACATAAACAAAGGATGTCTGTCCGTTGTGCTGGATAGCCGAGGACGGAATCAGTACCATCCCATGTTCCGTGGTGACGAGCAGGCGGGTATTCACGAACTGGTTTGGAAACAGGCTGGTATCCCGGTTGTCAAACAGGGCGCGGAGTTTGAGCGTGCCGGTTGTGGTATCGATCTGGTTGTCCAGAGCAAGCAGTTTGCCCGTGGCGATCTTCTTGGTCTGCTCCCGATCGTAAACATCCACCGTCAGTTTCGCTGCGTGATGAAGCTGGTCGAGCACGCTGGAGAGATAATCCTGGGCCAGGGTGAAAACCACAGTGATGGGCTGGATCTGGGTGACAACGGCCAGGACCGTGCTGCCGCTGGACTGCACGAGATTGCCAGGGTCGACCAGGCGCAGGCCGACTCGCCCGGTGAAAGGCGCCACGATGTGGCAATAGGAAAGCTGCACCTTGTCGAAATCAAGAGTGCCTTGATCCGACCTGACCAGTCCTTGGTTCTGGGTAACTATCTTTTCCTGATCCTCAAGCTGCTGTTTCGCGATGGCATTGCGGCTCCAGGCCTTCTGATAGCGATCCAGATCCATTTTGGCCTGCGCCAACAGGCCGGTATCGCGTTCGAGAGCGCCTTCGGCCGACTCGACTTGTGCTGCATATTGGCGAGGATCAATGTCGACCAGCGGATCACCCTTATGAACCGTCTGGCCCTCCCGATAATGCACTTGCGTGATGACACCGGTGACCTGGTTATAGATGGAAGCGGTATATACGGGGGTCACCGTGCCGATGGCATCCTGATAGACGCCGATGTCGCCCTTCTGGGCAGTGGTAACGGTCAGCGTTACAGGGCCTCCGAGGCCGCGGCGCCCGCCACCAGCCGCCGCGCTCTTCTTGGTGTCGTCATGGTGCCGCAAGATGAATACCAGGATGAGGGCAAAGACCAGCAAGAGTAGAACCCAGAGCCATTGACGCCGCCTGCGCGGAGGCGGCGCGGTTTCGGCGGTGGTGGTTGGCGGCTTGGAAGGGATTGGCTCAGGCGATTCTTGATCCATCTTGTTTTCTTGCACCTTTCGTCACAGCCTCGCTGAGAGTGCCGACTCTAAGAAGCTACCATTCGAAATAATTACGTTTGCAGCTCAGCACCGGGTTTGGCGTAGGCACAGATCAACCATGGCTATAAACGGAACGTTTGTTTTCGCCAACTTGACATTTTAGGGACGATCGCCTCCCGCGGATAGTTGCAGAGACTGCGAGAGCAAATCATCCAAACCGTCGAGCGACCGGCTGGAGGTTTTTCGATCTGTGCTCCAATGCGTCGGCGCCGCTGAGACAGATGATGCAGACATTTTCTTGGCACGGGCAGAGATTGCCATTTCTGGCAGATGCAGATTTCCGCTGCGATCTATTCTGCAATTTCATATATGAATTGTGTAGTTGTGAAGTCTCAAGAGGTTGTCGTTGTACTGATGGGTCCAGGGAGCGAGTTGGAACCGGCGAAGCGTGGTGAGGTTCTATCGAGCAATGTAGATAGACCACGCGCCGCGGAAATTGTGCGGGATAGGGACGCCATAAATATCCGAGCAGTGCGCGGACGCAAACTTCGCGACAGCCGATTCCAAGCGCGGTCAAATCTATAGGTTTCACGGAGATAGCACGTCTCGGCGTCGACCATTGTGGAATTATGTATCATATGCTCTCGAACGGCGGATTCTGAGGGCCGCCTGCCAGTTGTTCATCCGTGAACCGTTCTGAGGGATTCGATGTCAGACCCGGACGACGCAGAGCGGATCTTTTGTGAGGCCCTCGAGACCCCATCGGCTGAGAGAGCGAACTTTCTCGATCTTGCATGCGGCGAAAATGCCGATTTGCGCCGCTGCGTAGAGCGGCTCCTGAGTGACAACGACGCGCTAGGGAGCTTCCTAGATGTGCCGATCATCGCGCTGGAGATGCCCACGTCCCCCCTTGCCGTCCCCATTCGTCCAGGGACAACGCTTGGCCGCTACTCAATTGTTGAACGCCTTGGGGGCGGCGGAATGGGAGAGGTCTACAAGGCCAAAGATGAAGAGTTGGGTCGGTTTGTCGCACTGAAATTCCTACCGGACGACCTGGCAAATGACCCGCAAGCGCTCGACCGGCTGAAGCGAGAGGCACGCGCCGCTTCATCGCTCAATCATCCAAACATCTGCACAATTTACGAAATTGGCAGATCCAGCGAGTGCACTTTCATCTCGATGGAGTTCCTCAGTGGGGAGACACTCAGGAGCCTTGCCTCAAATCGAAAAGTCGAGACAAATGCACTTTTGAATATTGCCGTCGAAGTTGTAGACGCTCTCGAGGCGGCGCATGCCAAGGGCATCATTCATCGCGACATCAAGCCTGAGAATATTTTCATCACTGATCGAGGCCACGCGAAGATTCTCGACTTCGGTCTGGCCAAGTTTGATGCGATGCGTGTCAACGCTGTGAGCACCTCGCCCAGCGGGCTACGTCAGTTGAACGACAACCTGACCGCTCCGGGCTACGTGCTGGGGACGCTGGCATATATGTCGCCTGAGCAAGCGGCGGCCAAAGAATTGGATTGTCGTACCGATCTGTTCTCGTTTGGTGTGGTTCTTTACGAGATGTCAACGGGAGTCCTGCCTTTTCGTGGCACCGGCGCGGCGGCAATTCTCGACTCGATCTTGAATCATGAACCGGCGCCACCCAGGAAAGTAAATCCTCAAGTGCCGTTCGGCGTTGACCAAATTATTCGGAAAGCCCTGGTAAAGGACAGGGAGTTGCGCTATCAGCGAGCGGCTCAGCTTAGGGCAGACCTTGAGCGAGTACGGACTGACGCTGCGAATATCCCGGCCAGAGGTTGGAAGGCAGCTCTCGTCGGAACCCGTGGCCGGGTCATATCCTTAACCATAGGGATTCTCTTCGGACTTCTGATTCTGGCTGGCCTTTTCGTATCGTGGCGCAGGTCCAAGGAGCAATTAGCACCCACTGCGCACAGACGGCGTACGGTTGCCGTGCTCGGTTTCAAAAATCTCTCGGGAAGATCCGAGCAGTCATGGGTTTCAACCGCGATCTCCGAAATGCTTACCACTGAGCTCAGCCAGGGAAACCAATTACGAACGATCCCAGGAGAAAGCGTTGCGCAAATGAAGCTCAATCTTTCTTTGCCTGATGCTGACAGCTTCAGCCGAAAGACGCTGAACCGCATTCGCCAGAATCTTGGCAGCGATGATGTCGTGCTGGGATCCTATCTGCCGCTCGGCGATGGCCAGTTGCGGATGGATTTTCGCCTTCAGGATGCCGTTCTCGGGGATACATTGGCCTCCGTATCAGAAAAGGGAGCTGAGTCCGAAATCGACCAACTGGTAAGTAGAGCGGGTGCTGAACTGCGGACAAAGCTTGGCATCGCCGATTTGTCTACGACTCAACTTGCAACCGTCAAAGCCTCACTTCCCTCAAATCCCGAGGCGGCACGCTCTTACGCAGAAGGTCTGGAGAAGTTGCGTATCTTCGACGCTCTTGCAGCGGTTGACCTTCTACAGAAATCCGCGCTTCTCGATCCAGCATACGCGCCAACTTACTCCGCTCTGGCGAAAGCATGGGCAGCTCTCGGTTACGAGAGCCGTGCCAAGGCGGAGGCGCAACGTGGGCTGGAACTCTCGCAGGGGCTGCCAAGGGAGGAGCGGCTGCTCATTGAAGCACGCGCACACGAGTTATCCGGGGAGATGGCGCAGGCCAACGAAAGCTACCGCGCACTGTGGGAGTTTTTCCCGGATAACATCGACTATGGTCTTTCATTTATCCACACCCAGATCGCAGTGGGTCGTGCAATCGATGCGAAGAAGACCGCTGCGGACCTCCTGAAATTAACAGTTTCCGAGGCGGATGAGGCTCGCATCAATTTCGCGCAAGCCGGCATTGCATATTCGCTGAGCGACTTCAGGCAGGAGCAGGCGCTGGCCGAACGTGCGGCGAGCCAGGGTAAGGCTATTGGTGCGAATCGACTAGTGGCTGAGGCCTTGCAACTCCAGGCAAACAGCTGGGAGAGGATGAGCCAGCCACAAAAGGCAATCGACCTCTTTCGCCAAGCGAGAGAGATGTTTCTTGCTTCTGGCGACAAGCGAGGCGCCGCCATGAGTCTGCTGGGTGTGGGTGACGTGCTCTACGATCAAGGTGACTTCCTCCAAGCCAGAAAAGAGTTTGAAGAAGCACTCCCCGTGTTCCAGGAGATTGGATCGCAGAGCAACATCCGCACAACGATGGAGCGTATCGGCAATGTGCTTTACTCTCAAGGCGAGCTACGCGAGTCGCAGATTTACTACGAAAAGGCATTACGCTTCGACAAGGAAGTCAATGATCCGGCAGGTTTAGCCAGCGATTACGGGAACATCGCCAACTCCCTCGACGGTCGAGCCAGCGTGCAACTCGTTCTACAGATGCAGCAAAAGGCTCTGGCTGCTTTTAATCAGATCGGAAATAGGCGCGGTGCTGGCTCGACCGAGTCCAATATCGGCAACTTGTTTGTCCAAATGGGCGATCTAGAGAAAGCCAGGCAGTCCTTCGAGCGAGCGTTGGCCGTCCATCGGGCGACTGGCTACCGGCACGGAGAACTCTATGCGGTTGCTGGGATCGGTGATGTTCTCTTCAGTCAGGGCGACCTGCCCGGGGCGCGCAGGCAATACGAGAGCGCGCTGGCAGCTGGCAACGAATTACAGGATGATAACTTCGCAGCAGGGGTCGAGATTGCACTAGCTGCGGTCGCCTTGGCGGAGAAGCGTTATTCCGACGGAGAGGCATTAGCACGGCGGGCCCAAGTCGTCTACGAAAAGTCTAAATCCCTCGACAATTCTGCGTGGGCACAGAGTTTCCTGGCGCGGAATCTGCTTTCCGCCGGGCACCTTCAAGAAGCCCGCACTGCGGCGGATAAGGCCGTATCTCTCTCTCAGAAGTACGGGGGACGCACCACTGGATTTGAGGCCGTGCTCGCCGACGCCCGAGTCAAAGCGAAGTCAGGAAACGAGGTGGGCGCACGAAAAGAGCTGGACGCGATGCTGGCGTCGGCTCGCAAGTACGGATACCTATCTTACGAGTTCCAAGCTCGCCTTGCGTTGGGCGAGATAGGACTGCTGTCCGGCTCGCCCTCGGCCAAGGCGCAACTGCGCTCTTTGGAAAATGAAGCACGAGGGAAGGGAATGCTGCTCATAGCAGATGAGGCAGCTGCTCTCCTAAAACGAGCTGAAAGCTCCGCGGGATAACGAATACTTACGGATTTTCTTTGCACCTTGACACCGTAGTGGTGTGTTCGGCATTAGAGACCTCTGCTCTGAAGTGGCGCCAACAGGCCTTTGCGAAGAGTTAGGCATTGCCATAGACCGGCACGGCCGCACCATGAATGGTTTTGGCAAGGTCGCTGGACAGAAATAAGACAACTTGCGCAATGTCCTGCGGCTTCGGCCATGCCGCGAACTCAGAACCCGGCATTGCTAAACGGTTTGCTTCCGTATCAATGATGCTGGGAAGAATAGAGTTCACTCGCACTCCGGTGCCCCTGGCATCCGCCGCAAGCGAATCCATGAGGGCGACTGCGCCGGCCTTTGACGCAGCGTACGCCGCCATACCTGCTCCGTGATCCAGAGCCGCCTTCGCGGCTACGTTAGCGATGGAACCATGCCCTGCCTTCAACATAGCCGGCATGACGGCATGCGCCAGCACATAGCCTGAACGCAAATTGAGAGCCAGCATCTGATCAAAAACCTTTGTTGTCACCCCCCATAGCTTCACGCCGCCAACATAACCACCAACGGTGTTCACGAGTGCATCCAGAGCGCCGAACTGTGTCAGCACTCCATGGATGAATGGAACGACGGCGGCTTCGTCAGTAACATCCACCTGGCTTCCCACGAGAGAAGATGCCTTTGGACCAGCCGAGTCTTTCAACGCACGGAATGCCTCTTCTTTGCGGTACGTGACAATCACCTTGGCATCCTCTTCAAGAAATGCAAGGCTTACGGCTTTGCCCAGGCCACCAGTGCCGCCAGCGACTACAACCACGCGTTCCGAAAAGCTGATATTCATGGAGCCTCCACGTCAAGAGTCTAGCTGCGGAATACAACAAGAACTCACTGCTCCTTCTAACTTGTAGAGGCCTCCAATATGCTGGCGCGGCGGTTCAATCTCGTGGGAGCAGAAAGTTATGCCACGGCGAGTATCTCAATAGCACTTCTCAGCTCTTCGCCTGCGACTGAATGCGGTTTGCCAGGATAGCGACGGATTGTGACGCGGCCACCAATCTCCTGCAACAGGTCGGCCGACTGCTGGACACGCGCCCAGGGCACGTGAGGGTCGGGGTCGCCCGAGCTAAGAAGAACTGGCGTGCCGGCCAGGTCTCCCGTGAGTTTGATCGGTGCTCCCAGTGGTCCTATGAGACCTCCCGTGAAGGCCAGCAGCGCAGCATATCTGCGCGGGTTTCGGCCGACGAACTCCGTTGCAAGGCAGGCTCCTTGAGAGAAGCCCCCGATAGCGATCTCTTCCGCTGCGACGCCCGCTGCTAAAGCCGTGTCTACGGCAGCCTGGACCCTTCCCAATGCCGACGTGAGATAGGGCTCATTCTGTTCCCGTGGTGCAAGGAACGAGACGGGATACCAGGAGTTTCCAGAAGCTCGCGGTGCGAGCATCGCCCACTTTTCCGGAGCAATGGCTTCACCCAAGCCGAGGATGTCCTCAGTCGTTCCTCCGCGGCCATGCAGCAGGATAAGCACGCCTGCTGCATCTGCAAGCGGTGTGCCCATAGACACAATGGCCTGTGTTCCATGTGGATCCGAAGTCATAGCACGGCCTCGCTCTCCTTTGTTGCTTCGCTTTTGGCCTTGTGCAGCGTGATCGGTTGCACGCGTGCTTCGATCAACTTCCGCTGCGGCTCGAACCACTCTGGGATGCGCAATGCCTCGCCTAGCAATTCGGCGCTCTCGTCGATCAGGAAGCCGGGAGCATCCGTTGCGATCTCAAAGAGCACGCCTCCGGGCTCGCGAAAGTAAATGGAATGAAAGTAAGTTCGATCCTGCACCGGAGTCACGCTGACATGACGGCCAAGCTCCTGCTGCCAATCCACCTGGGCGGAGTCGTCACTGGCGCGAAAGGCGATGTGATGCATCGTGCCGGCGCCCATGCGCCCCGTCTGCGCGTTCTTGTCGACAACAACATCCAAAAACCGGCCGCGAGCATCGCCTTCCGGCGCATAACGGGTGCGATTTCCTTCTTCGCTGAGCTTCCGATAGCCCATGATGCCAAGCAGACCCTCCGTGCGCTTCAGGCTTAGCTCCAACAGCGTTGTTCCAAAGAAGCCCTGGATTGCGTGGTTTGCCGGCACATCGGCATAACGAGGCACGGAGACAGCGGGTGCTTCCGTGTGCTCGACCAGCTCGATCACCATTCCGTCTGGATCATAGAAACTCAGGTGCGTTCCACCGAAGTAGACGTTCTCTTCTGTAGAGATACCCTTGTCCCTCAAACGCTCGCGCCAGTAAGACGTGGAACCGACGGGGATCGAAAACGCCGTGGCGATGGTCTCACCTGCGCCGCGCCGACCCTTAGGCGTACCGGGCCAGGGGAAGAAGGTGAGGATAGTACCCGGGGTACCGATGTCATCGCCAAAGTAAAAGTGATAGGTTTCCGGGTCGTCAAAGTTCACAGTCCGCTTGACGAAGCGCAGACCGAGGACTTGTGTGTAGAAGTCGAGGTTGCGCTGCGGATCGGATGCGATAGCGGTGACGTGGTGGAGGCCTACGATGGGGGTTCTCATGATGAGTTCCTTTCAAAGGTAAATGTCGGTTGCTGGAACAAAAGAGGGCTACGCTTGCCACGAAGCCAAGCGTCTGCTGCGATGAGGGCTGTTGTATTGGCTACAGCGGTGTGTCGATGTCGATGCCCTTGAGTTGTCTCTCGAGCTTCCGAAGATTGGTGAAGGTATTTGCACGCTCGTCCGCCGAAAGCACGCTCATCCAGCGCTTCAGGTCCCTGCTGTGCTCCTCGTAAGCGAGGGTAATCACGGCCTTTCCCTCACCCGTTAATTGCAGCACGCGAGCCCTGCGATCGCTCTTGCTCAGCGTCCGAGCGATCAGGCCCTTCGATTCCAACCGATCGACGGCAGCCGTCATTGACCCCGTTGCCAGCAAAGCGCTGGCTTGGACCTCCGTAATAGTCATAGAGCCTTTGTGCAATAGCCCCTCAAGCAGCATGAAATCGGTCAGGCTCAATCCTGAATCCTGGAAGCTCCGCTCGATGAGAGAGCTCATGGCTCGATAGCAGTGCGCGATCGCGATCCATAGCTGTTCCGGAGTGACTTGTTTGCTGCCTTTCGAAACAGCTCCATCGTTGTTCGCCTGCCTTGGCATCTCCTACCCGCCTTCCGGTCTCAACTTGATGCAGAACATAGATGAATATCCTTACAAAAGGATTCTTTTGGAAAGCATAGGTTGCTTATGCGACTGAAGCTCGCAAGACGATGCCAAACCGATCAGGGAGCAGTCACATTTCGCCTTCTGCCGAATAGGAGGAATCTGCTGCGGATCAACTGGATCGAGCTCTGAGAACACCGCCGTCTATCCTGGTTGGTGATGCGCTCAGCCTGTCAGCGCCACAGGGTACTCGTGCAGGAACGACGGGAATGCCGCGCGTGGGGCTCGGTGTCTGCGCTCCGCGGGCCTTGCATTTGACCAGGGCTTGGAGTGTTCGGATCAGGACTGACATACCGGCAGCCGAGCGCCAGAGGCATGGAAAGGAAAACAAAAGGCGAAGACTCCCCGATTGATCCGGTAGGCTTTCGTGCGGCGGGGGTCGCGCATAGGCTGCAGTTCGTAAAGCTGTTTCGGCCCCTGGGTGAAACGAAATTTCGAGCTAACTACGAATCAATGAGTCGGGAGTTCTAATCTCTCCGGGGCGCACCGTTCACAAAATAAGCGACTTGCATCCGTACCGTTCGGAGTACGAGTCCTGGGAATGCCGTCGTCCCGCTCTGAAGCGTCTGCACGCTTTACTATCAGACCAATGCCGCAACGGCTCTTCTCCCGTCCCCTCTTTCTGTTGCTCCTGATTACCGGCCTCTTCACCTTTCTGGTCCAATCGGGTGAGCTGGGTACGTCGGACACCACGCACCGGTTGCAGGTGACGCACTCTCTCTGGACCGGCCAGCCGCAGGTCTTTCCTAACGAGTATCCGGAATTTGGGCTGCACGGACGGGGTGGGCGGCTTTATGCCTGGTATGGGATCGGCCAGTCCCTGCTGATGCTGCCGGCCGATCTCGTCGGCTCCGCGGCCACCCATCTGCCGATCTGGCGGAACTATGTCCACAGCGAAGAAGATCCCGCCATCCGCAGCATCCTGGTCAGCATCAGCACCAACATTCTCGTGAATGTCCTGACGGCGCTCGCCGCATTCCGGCTGCTGGGACTCTTCGGCTTTTCGGAAGGGGAATCCGTCGCGGGCGTCCTCGCGCTGCTCTTTGCTACCACGCACCTCCACTACGCGCAGAATATGGAGGAGAACAACTACATCCTGCTGCTGACCATCACCGGCTTCGCCCTGCAATACAAATGGCTCACAACCGGCAATCGGCGCGCATTGTTCTGGGGTTCGGCGGCACTCGGCCTTAACCTGCTCACACGCCTCACCACGACTCTCGATATCTTCGGGGCCGGGTGCTTCATTCTGCTCGCGGCGTTGTTCTCCCGAGACGGCGCGCAGCGGAGCGCGAACGTCACGGTGAAAGTGCCGAAGTTGTCCATCCTGCGCACATATTTGCGCGGTGCGCTTCCAGTCTACGCAGTTTTTCTGGTGATCGACCGGGTCTATCAGTACCTCCGGTTCGGTTCGTGGACCAACACCTACGTGGCTGTCTTCGCGCGCGAGCAGCGGCTGATAGACCCGACGCTGCCCGGCAATTTCCCGTTTAACCGTGGCTGGTTCGAGGGCGGGCTCCACTCCGGCGTTCTCGGCCCGTTCTTCATGCCGGAAAAGTCCATCTTCCTGTTCGATCCGATGTTCGCGCTCGCGCTTCTGCTCACAGCGCTTCTGTGGAGGCGGCTCTCACCCGCGATCCGCGCCTTTGCCGTCGCGACACTTGGCATGCTTGCCGCCTATGTCCTCTTCTATGCCCGCTACAACTGGTGGGCCGGGGACTTTGCCTGGGGTGACCGCTATATCTCCAGTGCGGTGGAGCTCACGACGCTGCTTGCCATCCCGCTTCTGCTGCGATACCGGCGGACTCTGGGGCGAGCGATCTGGTCTATCGGACTCGCGATCACAGGAATCAGCGTCGTTATCCAGTGCGCGTCGCTCGCCTTCTGGGTTCCGCTGGAGATTTATCAGATGGAGACCTTCGGCCATCCCACCTGGGTCGTCTTCCTACGCTTCAAGAACGTCGCCGCATTCGCGCTGCACCAGCGCGCGGCCTGGGGGCTGGACACGTTCGCCATGTTTCAGGACTCGTGGGATGCGGCGCACATCACTACCTGGAACTTCCTGCCATCGCTGCTGCGCCACATCGGCCAGGCGCCGCTTTGGGCGGTCCATGTCCTCTATGGCGTCTGGGCGATCGCAGGGGTCGCTCTGCTGTTCGCCTCAGCAAAGCTTGTCCGGGCACTCATGCACCCGGCGCCTGCGCCCGCCGTTGGCGCAAAGTGACTAATCCCGGATCGAGCATGGTGAGAATTGCGTGGCGGATGACGAGGCGACCATCGAGCGGTTCCGATGCACGGTGGTTCCAGGTAGCCGCTAGAGGATCTTCTATACAAAGACCGTGGAGGCGCTGTAACCTCCCTCCTGCCGGTGACTCTAACCGAGTGCTGGTGGCTGTTGATCTCCTCAAGAGGCGACGGCACTTGCGGGTTGCGTCCGACTCTTTTGTGAAGGAGTTGCAATCCGCGAAAGCGGTATACAACGTAATCCGGATGGTCTCACCCTCAGATTGAACGATCTGAGAAACTCGAAACTCGATAAGGAAGGTTCTTGCGATGAACAATAGCGTTAAGACTCTCATTCTGACTGCGGCTGTAACCGGCTTGTTCGGTGGCACCTCCGCCCGCCTCAATGCACAGCCAGTTGCCCAGCCGAACGGACAGCCCAGCGTGAGCGCAAGCTCGAACGTGGGCACCGCCGTGCACCTGAAGAGCAACTTCCAGGACACCGGCAAGCACTCCTGTAAAGGCAAAAACGACTGTAAGGGTCAGGGCGGATGCAAGTCGAGCGACAACGGCTGCAAGGCCAAGAACAGTTGCAAGGGCAAGGGCGGCTGCGCAACCGATGGCTCCAAGATGCACTAAGACGTACTGCAATCTTGGCCGCGAGGGCGCCTGCTGAACGGTAGCCCTCGCGAGGTTTCCCCCATCCAACCGCCACTGCCCGGCATATTGCTTGAGCCGCGCGCCTTCGACTGGAATCGACAGATGCCTGCCAATCGTTTCAATGGATTTACGGATTATGGGGTCGGGATTGGCCTGAGGATTCCGCACTACCAGCACATCTTCGAAAAGAAGCCGGTCGTCGACTGGTTCGAGATCATCTCCGAGAACTACATGGTGGATGGCGGCCGCCCGCTGCAGGTGCTGGACCAGATCCTGGATCAGTATCGCGTGGTGCAGCATGGAGTCTCGATGTACTTCGGCTCGGCGCAGCCGCTAAGCCGCGAACACCTGAAGCGGCTGAAGACTCTGGTTCGGCGCACCAAGACGCCGTGGCTCTCCGACCATCTCTGCTGGGGCAGCGTGGACGGACGCTATACGCATGACCTGCTGCCGATCCCGTACACCTGGGAGGCAGTGAAGGTGACGGCAAGCGCATTCGGCAGGTGCAGGACTATCTTGAGATTCCCGTAGTGGTCGAGAACGTGAGCAGCTATGCGGAATACCACGAGAGCGAGATGACGGAGTGGGAGTTTCTCAACGAGGTCGTCGAGACGGCCGACTGCGGCATTCTGCTGGATGTGAACAACATTTACGTGTCGTCGCAGAACCACGATTTCGACCCGCTGACCTACGTGAACAGCGTTCCGAGCTGGCGTGTGGCGCAGATCCACATTGCCGGGCATTCGAAATATCGCAAATACATTCTGGACACGCACGATCATCCGGTGATCGATCCGGTGTGGGCGCTCTATGCGCGCGCCATCGAGCGCTGCGGCCCCACGGCGACCTTGCTGGAGTGGGACGACAACATTCCTTCTTTCGACGAGGTGCACGCGGAGGCTCTGAAGGCGAACCGCTATCTGAAGCGTGCTTCGCTGCCAGCGATGCCGCCCGTGGCGCTAGACGAAAAGAGCCAAGCGCTGGAGACGCGATGACGCTGCTCGAGCTACAACGCAGGATGGCCGAGGCAGTCATGCTCCCGCTGACCCGCACAGACACCATGCAGCGGAAGACGCGGGATGGCCGTTCGATGAAGGCGGAGGCTGCCGCGTTCATCAAGCCGAACGATCGGCTCACTTCGTTCGAACGGCTGGAGATCTACAACCGGCAATACTGGTTTCGTATTCTCTCGGCGTTTGCAGAGGACTTTCCGGGACTCGCCGCGGTGGTTGGGCCGGTGGCCTTCGACAAGCTGACGCGCGCCTATCTGGCGGATCATCCTTCGAAGTCGTTTACGCTGCGCAATCTTGGCTCCGCGCTGGAGGCGTGGCTGGGCGAGCATCCCGAGCACGCAGGCAAACAGCCCGAGCTTGCGCTGGATGTCGTACGTCTGGAATGGGCGTATATCGAGGCCTTCGACAACGCGGCGGAACGCGCGCTGACCCTCGCCGATCTGAGTCAGCTCGATGGCGAATCCGGCTTCCTTGCAGCCGCATCTGCGCTTGCTGCAGCTGCTGCACTCGGTCGACGACTTCGTGATCGACGTGCATCGCCGGCAGGCATCGCAGACCGTTGCGAGCAACGCGGTTACTGGTACGAAACGTTCGAGCAGCCGCCGACTGCCAGCTTCGCTGAAGCGTGGCGACATTTTTCTCGGCGTGCACCGATTCGAGAACGCGATTTACTACAAGCGCCTCGAGCGTGAGGAGTACCTACTGTTGCGGGCACTGGGCGCCGGGAATTCGCTTGGCGAGGCACTTGACCAGGCATTCATATCATCGGCGCTTCTGGAAGAGGAGCAGCCTGTGCGTGTACAGGCGTGGTTTGCGAACTGGGCTGAACTTGGCTGGTTCTGCCGCCACACCGGTGCGGCGCGGCGCGTGCCGGAAAGCGAGTCAACTAGGATGCGGGAGCGCATTCTTCTCGCCTATGCGCAGTTTCGGCGCGCCGCATCATCGCTGCAGTCGCCCTTTCTGCTGCTGGTGCGGCTTTATTGGGGCTGGCAATTCGCGCAATCCGGCTGGGGGAGGCTGCATCATGTTTCGCAGGCGACGGAGTTCTTTGCCAGCCTCCACATTCCGTTTCCCGGCGCCAACGTCGTCTTCATTTCCTGGCTGGAGTTCGTCGGCGGCATACTGCTGATTCTCGGCCTTGGGTCTCGGTTTATCAGCCTACTGCTGGCATGCGATATCATCGTCGCCTACCTTACCGGGGACCCGGAAGCGCTTCGCACTCGATCTTCTCCGATCCGGGCAAGTTCTATAACGCGGATCCCTACACGTTTCTCTTTTGCGTCGTTGATGATCCTGATCTTCGGTCCCGGACGGTTTGCGCTGGACCGGCTGCTGCGCCGGAGACAGAAAGATCCTGCGCCGGCGCTGTCTGCAGCGGCTTGATGCAGCCGTGTTACGCCGGAGTGGGGAACGAAGCGCAGCGAGGCGGAGTTCATGCAGTAGCGAAGCCCGGTCGACTGATGGCCATCGTTGAAGACGTGACCGAGATGCGCGTCGCAGAGTTTGCAGCTTACGGCGGTGCGCATCATGCCGAGAGGGTGGTGTCCCGCTGCTCGACGACGTTTTGGTTAGCGATGGGAGCCCAGAAGCTGGGCCAGCCGGTGCCGGACTCGAACTTCGTATCCGAACTGAACAGCGCCGTGTCACAGCAGGTGCATCGATAAAGGCCGCGCTTGTGCTCGTTCCACAGACTGCCCGAGTAGGCGACTTCCGTGTCGGCGAGACGGGTGATGTCGTAGACGTTCGGCGAGAGCTGTTTCTGCCATTCGTCGGCGCTCCTCGCTACCTTCGGCATCGTGGCCTTGCGGAGGCGCTTGCCATCATCCGAAAAGAGAACGACGACCACTGGTTCGCCGGGATGGGATGTCGCATCCTCTGCGAATGCCCGGTGCGGGTGCCGGATGGTGAGCAGCCCCACGCCGCCTGCCGCGGCAATCGAGGTGAAGAGAAAGGCCCGGCGCGTCAGGCGCTCTGAGGCAGGATCGTTCGCTGGCTGTGAGTCAAACATCGTGATCGCTCCTTTGCGCCGCGTGTGTGGGACACAGAACCGCTCACAAGGGTTACGCGACAACGAGCACAATGGATGCCAAAGGAGGGCTAGCTACTTTACCGCCGCCGGTGGCTGGGACGCATCGGGGTGTTCCACCGGATTCTGAGGTGCTACCAGCGCGACCGGTTCGAGGATGCTGATACCACCGCGGCGCAGCAAATTTGCCACCACTGCGCCGGTCAGACGGGTGGCGTCGTACTCCACTCGAATGGTCTTTCCCGGCTGGTCGATCTCAATGCGGCGAATGCCGTAGACCTCCTTGAGATTGCCC
>CAVQJM010000013.1:0-7157 GCA_963712845.1 uncultured Acidobacteriaceae bacterium | reverse complement strand
CGGCAATTACACCTACCTTTGTCATCTCGACCGGAGTGTTCATGGCCTGCAGCCCACCCAAGAGGATGAAAATCGAGGAAGAGTTGGTCAGCAATTGCCCTTTAACTTTGTCATCTCGACCGGAGTGTTCATGGGCCTGCGGCCCACCCAAGGGGATGAAAATCGGGTGGAGGAAGGTTTGGTCGGCAATTACACCTACCTTTGTCATCTCGACCGGAGCGCAGCGTAGTGGAGAGATCTCCGGTTTCCCACATCTGGCGCAAAGGGCGCGCCAGATATGGGGCGCCCTTCGATTGGTGGCGGTTTTGGATCCATACTTCAAGCGAATCTAGGGTGCCCCATCCTTGCATAGCAAGGGTGGGACGCCACAACAGTTGGCAGAGCAGGCCTCCCAGGATGATTTTCGAGAGAGCGAAGCGCAGTGGAGAGATCTGCGGTTTCCCACATCTGGCGCAAAGAGCGCGCCAGATATGGGGCACCCTCGATTGGCGGCGGTTTTGGATCCATCCTTCAAGCGGATCTAGGGTGACCCATCCTTGCCTTCGCGCCTGAATCCAGAGAAGTATTCACCGACTGGGCCAGGTTCTTCGATAAGCATCTTGTCCGCAGCTGAACAATATGCACTCGGTATTGTCTACCGTGGAAGCGGAGGAGGGGGTGGCCATATACCGCATCGGCCCGCAATCTGCGCGCGGAGAACATCTCCTTCTTTCGGCTGCAACCTGACGACGTTCGCATCGACTTTGTCGCCACATGGCAAAAGAAGGAACCTTCAGTTGCATTGAAGCTGTTCCTCAAGTTGCTAGACGAAGAATTGCCTGCGATTCGACAGAAGACGCGTTACACATGACCCAATTGGCGATTTGAGTCCGCCGCCCTGAGTTTGCCAGATTCTGAGGAAGTGAATGGAGCGTGCATCCGCGTCAGTTGACGCAGAATCGCCGAGTCGCTCATCGAGGAATCGATTAGTACCGCTAAAGTTGGCAAGTGTTTACGGATTTGTCTATGCACCGGTGTGTTGGCCGGCGTTCTCGGTGAGTAATATGGCTATTTATCAACACTTGACATGAAGGAATCGCAGACCCCGAGAGCGAATCAGCTGAACCCGCCGAAGACGCAATCGCCCGGATGGCAGTCTCCTTGACGGGAAAGGAGAGAGCGCGTACTCTCCTTTCCCAGATAGGAGAGAGCCTTTGACGAAACCGGTTGAACTCCCGCAGGGCACACTCGAGATGCTCATCCTCAAGGCGGTCTCGCTCGGTCCGCTGCATGGCTACGGCATCCTGCTGCGCATCCAGCAGATCTCCGGCGAGCGCCTCGAAATCCTGCAGGGTTCCTTCTACACCGCCATCTATCGTCTTGAGCGCCGGGGCTGGATCAAAGGCGAGTGGGGTGAGTCGGAGAACAATCGCCGCGCCCGCTTTTACTCGCTCACCGCTGCCGGTACGCGTCAGCTCAAGGCCGAGACCGCCAAATGGACCGACATGGCCGCTGTCGTCGCCGGCATTCTCGACAAGAAGGCGGACGAGATATGAGTCTCCTCGCCGCAATTCGCAAGCTCTGGCACTCCATCGCGCCACGCACCCACAGCGACGTCGAAGAAGAGTTTCGTTCTACCCTCGACGCCTACCAGGAAGATTTAATCCGCCAGGGCCTCCCCGAAGAAGAAGCCCGCCGCAAAGCCCGCATCGACCTCGGCCAGCCCGCCGCCCAAAACGAAACTTACCGCGACGCCATCGGCCTCCGCCTCTTCGATGAGTTAGGCGGAGACATCCGCTACGGCCTCCGCGCCCTGCGCCGCAACCCTGGCTTCGCCGCCGTCGCCGTGCTCTCACTCGCGCTCGGCATCGGCGCCACCACGGCGATGTTCTCGCTCATCTACGCCGTCCTGCTGCACCCGTTTCCCTACGCCGGCGCCGACCGCATCATGAACCCCGTCATCATCGACGAGCAACATCCTGACGAGCTCGAGCTGGTTTCCCCTTAGCAAGGCACAGTTTGATGACCTGCGCCTTGCAGCCCCGGTTGATTCGGCGCTTGGCTTCAACAACTCGCACATGGAGATCACCGGCGGCGCACTGCCGGAAGACATCCAGGGCATCTACCTCACAGAGAATGCCGGAACTTTCTTTGGTGTGCGCCCGCTTCTCGGCCGCAACATCGAGCCATCCGATGCAGAGAACGGCGGCCACTCCGTCGTTGTTCTCAACTACCGCTTCTGGCAGCGCCACTTCGGCGGCGATCCCCACGTCATCGGGCGAACGCTGGAAATCGATCACGCCCCCTACACCATCATCGGGGTCATGCCGCGCAGCTTCGCATTCAATGACACCACCGGCGTCGGCGATGTCTACCTGCCGGGCAGTCTCATGCCGGGTTTCCAACCTTCCCTACCTGGCCTACATACCGTGGATCAAGCTCCGGCCCCACGTCACACTTGCCGCCGCCAACGCTGCGCTCGAGCCCATCGTGCGCCAGTTTGCGCAACAGCATCCCGAGCGCTTTCCCGATCACTGGCATCTCGCGCTGCAGCCCATCATCGTGCCTTACCAGCAGGGAACTGGCCGCACCCTGACGCTTCTTCTCGCAGGCGTTGTGCTCTTGCTCATCATCGGCTGCGCCAACTGCTCCATCCTTCTGCTGGCCCGTGGCCGCGCGCGCCAGCATGAGCTCGCCATCCGCAGTGCGATCGGCGCCAGTCGCTGGCGCATCGTCCGCCAGTTGCTCGTCGAAGCCGTCGTCATCTCCTCGACCGGCGCCGTCCTTGGCGTTGCTGCGTCTTACTGGCTGGCAAAGCTTCCCTTGTTGCTTTCTCCGGATTCCTTTCCAGCCGAATCCGTCATCCGCATCAACGCTCCCATCCTCGCGTTCTCCGTCGCGCTCGCGCTGCTCTGCGGCATCCTCTTCGGTCTTGTCCCCGCATTGCGTCTCTCGCGTCACGATTCCGCGCGTATGCTCCCCGGCAGGCAGATTGGCGTTGTCGCTGCTCCCGCAAAGCATCGCTGGAGCGTTCTCATCGCCGCGCAAGTCGCGCTCACGCTTCTTCTCATGGCCACTGCGGGCACCGCCATCCGCAGCTTTCTTGCAGCTCATGCAGATGCCGCTTGGCTACGATCCCGCAAATGTCATGAAGCTCGGCATCATGCTGCACGTCCATGACCCAGGCGAGTGGAGCCGCATTCAGTCGCGCGAAGCGCGCACCGCTTACATCGAGCAGATCCGGGAGAAGATCGCATCCGTCCCCGGTGTCTCCACTGTCGCTGTCGGCACCGATGCCACGCCGCCCTATACTGGCGCTGAGAGCTCCTTCAACATCGACGGAACTCGCGATCGCGAGCAGCCGCAGGCCCGTGTGATGCTGGTCGACCAGCGATATTTCGCTGCGCTCCGCATCCCTCTGCTTCAGGGTCGCCTCTGGAATACGGATGAAAACACCCGCGGAGACTTCATCGCGGTCGTCAATCGCGCTTTCGCGACGCGCTATCTCTCCTCGTCCAATGCCTTGGGCCGACAGCTACGCATTCCCGGTCTCACACCTCAGAATCGCTTCGCGGTCACCTCTGCGCAAAGCACCGCCTGGCGTCAGATCATCGGCGTCGTCGGCGATGCGCGCAACGACGGCGTCGATCGCCCCGTCGTCCCCGCCATCTACCTTCCGTACACCGCCGTGATGCCGCCCTACGTGCAGTTCTTCGTCCGCACCCAGGGCGATCCGCTCACCTACCTGCACTCCATCCGCGCCGCTATCGCATCCGTCGCTTCCGACCAGCAGATCTCCAACAGCACCTTCAACGGCACCTTCACCCTCAACGAAGCCATCGAGCGCGACGCACAGTACAGCCGCCAGCGGCTCTTCTCCATATTGTTTGGCGTCTTCTCTGCCATGGCGCTCGCGCTCGCGCTGGTCGGCATCTTCAGCGTCGTCGCTTACAGCGTCGCGCAGCGCACTACGGAGTTCGGCGTCCGCCTGGCGCTCGGCGCGCCGCGCGCGCACGTCCTGTGGGTCGCCGCGCGCATCGCGCTCGTCAGCGCGGCCGCGGGCATTGTCATCGGTCTTGCCTTTGACAGCTTTCTCGGCGCCGTCCTCGCCCACTGGATGCAAAGCGCCTTTGCCGCAGGCAGTCTGTTCGCAGCCGCCGCGCTCCTCGCTCTCAGCGCACTCCTCGCCTGCCTGTTGCCCGCCCGCCACGCCATCGCCGTCCCACCCGCCGAAGCTCTCCGCTATGAATAAAGCGTGTCCCATTTGACCAGAGCGCGGGTGCCCTGTGCGGGAGTCACTTCAGGGCAATGCGCTCATTACATGATCACCGGTTATTTCTTCACGGGCGTTTCCTTGTCAATCTCCTTCAGGTACAAGGCACTCAGTGTGCCTTTGCTTTTGGCAATCGGCAGCAGGGTCGGATAAAACTGAGTAAATGTGGTATCCACGGCCGCGTGTTGTGCGTGGCAGCTATAACAGGCAGCCGTGGTCGGAATCATGGTGCTGGATTTGTCGTGAGCGCCAAAACCAAAGAAGGCCCACTTCCCCGGAAAGTGCGCTTCATCCTTGACATGAACCTCCACTCCCAGAAGCGCGGTCTGAAAGCGGCCCTCCTGGTTGATTGAACCTTTCTGCTGCCCCTTGCGTTTCTCGAGCACAAGCATGGTCTTGTCTGGCCATGTACCTGTCTTGAGAAAGGCGTGATAGGCGTCGAGGTTAACAAAGACATTGTCGAATGTGTGGAAGTCGTTCGTATCCCCCGCTGCCTTGGCGGTGTAGCTCATATCGATGCCCGAGGAAAGATACACCCATTCTCGATAGTGTTCTGGAAACTTGAGTTGAGCGTCACTGGAATATTCCGGTTGGAAACCATGGATATCCGTGTCCTGCTGGACCCCGGTTAGCGCTGCCAGGGAAAGCAGCAAAAGCGTCTTGACGGTTGTGAGCATGCAGCGAATCTCCAATCTGTCGAGAGCCGAATGCTATGAATGCGTTATACGCCTTGATAGACGTATGCGAGGAACTCGGTTACAGGCCCCCATTTGGCGTCGAACCCGGCATTGGCTGAGATCACTTCTTCGAGTGTCTTGCCTTGTTTCTTCAGATCCGTGACCTTGTCCCGCGTGGTAACCAGCATATCGCGATATTCCGTGAGCTGCCCCTTGTCACCGGCCCTGATAGTCAAATTCATGATTTCGTCCCAATCACAGGGGAGTCGATTTCCGTGTCGGCGAGGCGATTGGCGTAGTTGGTGAGCGTGTTCAGCGCGACGATGGCAACATCTCCTGATTTGAAACAAGGCCGCAAGTGTCTGTTGATGTCTCCTGTCCCTTCTCATTTGCGGAATGTTCGGCGGAGTCGTCGTTCACATCGCCCGCGCCAGCACAGTTTTGCGGCGGAGTTTCTGCCATTCGAAGCCCGTCATTCATTCCATTGCCGCACTGGCATAACCAGGTATAGCTCGGTGCGATGGGGCAAATGCGCCACGTAGGGCATACCATTCGATGGATCACGATTGATTCCCTGAAAATCGTCTTGATGGGGACTGACAATCATCAGGTGCGGGCCAACGTGGAACTCATGGCCGGAGGAACCATCTTTCGATTGCCAGGCGCCGAAATACATGTACGAGATGCCGATGCGATCAATCTGCGGCGTTCGGCCGGCAAGGCTGTCCTGCATCCAGCGCAGGAATATCGGGTCGAAGCACCCTGGCTCATCGTGCGAATACCCAGGAATAGTCGGAAGACAGGTCCATTCGTTCGATCCTTTGCGAAGTAGCCGGTATTCACCTCCAGGCGCCGAGGGCCAATCGCGCACAGTCGCGTCCCTGGTGATGAATGCGGGACCGCCTCGCAGCGCGTCCACAATCTTCTCCGCGTCAGTCACCGGCAATCGATCTGGCGACTGAGCGAAGGCGGTAGCCACGGTCAAGAGAACAGTTGTAAGTAGCTTGATTGCAGCGTGTGAATTACTCATTTTTACCCTCCACGTTTTTCGTGTCTGGTTGCACTACTTCCCAGCACATCAGGTTCGATGGCTGTGAGACCGCGCGGTCGCACCACCATCGCTTCAAAACCAATCATTCGAGCGAAATTCGACACAGAAAAACGCTTTTAGATACAAGTCAATTCCACGAGAATGTTTTTGAGTTAACGCAAGACCATTGAATGCTGCAGATGGAATCGAACTGGCGGTTCTGAACCCGAAAGTTGCGAATCGGTTCGCACAGACACTCCGGCGTTCTAAGACGGACGCTGCCGATGCGCAAGTGCTAGCCGAATATCCTGGGCGCGGCGCAACGTTCCCATAAGCGTCCGATATCGATTGAGCGTGATGCCGGTTGCAATCAGCGTTGCGGTTGATTTACTTATGGCTGCAGAGGAAGCGGTTGTTGACTCCGTTGTAGGCCAGCGTTCCGTCAGCCTGCCTCGGTACGTCGCCGACTGGACAAGCATAGATCGATACACCACCTGCGGCGAGGATCTTGTCGTGCCCGGCGTAGGTGTTGCCGGCTTCGCCCGGATCGAGAACCTCGCCGCCGTTAACCTGCGAGCTGGCGTAGAAATACACTTGCGCGCGGACAGAGCAGTTGTTCTGGATAATTAAGTGATCGCCCGTAATGGGATCGTTTTTATAGGACAGACCGATGCAGTCGTTGAGTATCGGGTCAGAGGAGCCAGCTGTATTTGAGACGCCAGAGCCAGAACTGTTGCCGCCGCCCGATGTGCTGGAGCCACTGCTGCCACCGAAAGAACTTGAGTTACTGACAGACGAGCTGCCCGAGGCGAACACGCTCGGATCGATAGGCTGGCCTGGAGTACAGGGCACGCCTTCCGAAACGTCGCTCGACACCTTTCGCATGAGTCCAGGAACAAACCCGGACTTGGGACACACCTCTACCGGTACCCGAATGGGCTGGTTCGCTTGCATCTGTTGCCACTGGGCGAGCGGGACGCACGGTTGAGAGGGGCTGAGGTAGACGCAGTTGGCGGGTGGAGCAGTGCCCGTACTCACGCCACTCGGTACTCCGCCGGGATTAGGGTTGGCTCTCGGCTGCGAGTTGGCAGCAGCCGGAACGCTGCCGGTGTTTGAAGCAACGGCTTTGCTCTCTGGTTGACCGTGCGAAACCTGAAACTTAAAACCAGACTGCGCCTTCTGCGGTGTGGAAGCGATT